>JACPEH010000003.1 GCA_016183655.1 Rhodocyclales bacterium | reverse complement strand
TGTCAGCGACCGCCCCAATGGCGCCATTCCAGGATCGGCATAAAGGCGCCACTTCATGATCGCCGTAATGGCGCCAGGCCAGGATCGCCATATTGGCGCCACGTCAGGATCGGCGTAATGGCGCCACTTGATGATCGGCATATAGGCGCCAGGGTGGGCTGAGCAGGACTCGAACTCCACGGCCGTACGCTTCCGGATTTGTCCGGAGGTGCGCGGTGAGCAGACGGAGATTCGAGATGTTCCAGTATCGACAGGTCCTGGTGCGGTTGCGCCAGGGCGATTCCGATCGCGACATCGCGCGGTCGCGACTGATGGGCCGCAAGAAGGTCGGCAAGTTGCGCGAGCGCGCCGAGCAGCTGGGCTGGCTGGATCCGGCGCAGCCGTTGCCGGACGACGCGGCGCTGGCTTCGGCGTTGACGCCGTCGCGGGTGGCGGCGAGCACGGTGTCGACCTTGGCACCGTTCGCCCCGCTGATCCGCGAGTGGAGCGCGCAAGGCTTGCAGGGCACGACCATGCACGCCGTGCTGTGTCGCAACCACGGCTACACCGGCAGCTATTCCTCGATGCGGCGCTTCCGCCAGCAGCTCGCTGCGGCGGAGCCGCAGGTGTGCACGACGATGCGTCTGGACTTCGATCCGGCCGAGGCCGCGCAGGTCGACTTCGGCGCCGGACCAACGATCACCGACGTGCACACCGGCGAGGTGTTCAAGACCTGGGTCTTCGTGATGACGCTGTGCTGGTCGCGCCATCAGTATGCCGAGGTCGTGCGCGACCAGACGATTGCGACGTGGCTCGGTTGTCATCGCCGAGCTTTTGCCTGGTTCGGCGGCGTACCCGGTCGGATCATCATCGACAACCCGAAGTGCGCGATCACGCGCGCCTGCATCACCGACCCGAGCGTGCAGCGCGCCTATGCCGAGTGCGCCGAAGGCTACGGCTTCAAGATCAGCCCGTGCCCACCGCGCGATCCGCAGAAGAAAGGCATCGTCGAGTCCGGCGTGAAGTACGTCAAACGCAACTTCCTGCCGCTGCGCGAGTTCCGCGACCTCGCGGATGCCAATCGGCAGCTGCAGGAATGGGTGCTCGGTACCGCCGGCACACGCAACCACGGCACCACGCGCGAGCAACCGTTGACGCGTTTCACCACGACCGAGCGCAGCCTGTTGATCGCGCTGCCCGCACATCCGCCGGAGATCGCGACCTGGGCCAAGGTCACCGTGCATCGTGATGCCCACGTCCAGTTCGAGAAGACCTTGTACTCGGTGCCGTTCCGGCTGATGGGCCAGCAGTTGTGGCTGCGCGCCACCGATCAGCTGATCCAGATCTATCGCGAACAGGAACGCGTCGCCACGCATGTCCGGACTTCATCGCATCGCCGCTCGACCGTGCGCGATCACCTGCCGCCCGATGCGCTGGCCTGGTCCATGGCCGATCCGCAGCATTGTTTGCGCGAGAGCGAACGCATCGGCCCGCAATGCCACGCACTGGTCCAGCGCCTGTTCGCTGATCGCGTGCTCGACCACCTGCGCGCCGCACAGGGCGTGATCCGGTTGGAGAAGCAGCATGGCGCGGCACGCCTCGAAGCCGCGTGTGGACGCGCACTCGCCTTCGACGATCCGCGCTATCGCACCGTCAAAACCATCCTCGCCAAAGGACTCGACCAAACCAGCGTCAACGACAGCTTCGACAGCCTCGCCGACACCTACACCCGCGGCGGCCGCTTCAGCCGCCGTCCTTCCACCCTGCACTGAAGGAGTACCGATGAACCCGATCCCCGCACTCTCGCCGCAGCTCAAGCAACTGCGTCTGTCCGGCATCCTCGACTCGCTCGATGCCCGCAACCGCCAAGCCATCGACAGTCATCTCGCCTACACCGAGTTCCTTGCGCTGCTGATCCAGGATGAAGTCGCACGGCGCGAACAGCGCAAGCTGGCCACGCGCCTGCGGCGCGCGGCCTTCCGCGCCGAGAAGACCTTGGAAGGCTTCGACTTCGATCGGCTGCCAAAGCTCAATCGCGCGCTCGTGCATGACCTGGCCACCGGGCGCTATTTGCACGAGAAGGCCCCGGTCCTGATCGTCGGACCCTGCGGCACCGGCAAGAGTCATCTCGCCCAAGCGCTCGGGCACGCCGCAGCACGCCAGGGCTTCGATGTGCTGTTCACGACCCAGGCGCAACTGACCGGAACCATGCACGCCGCACGCGCCGTCGGCACCTACGAGCGCAAGCTGCAGCAACTCGCGCGCGTCGACCTGCTGATCATTGACGACCTCGGACTCAAGCCGCTGCGTGCACCGCACGACGAAGATCTGCATGAACTGATCGGCGAACGATACGAGCGCGCCAGCACGATCATCACCAGCAATCTCGACATCGATGAGTGGCCCGACATCTTCCCGGCCAACCGCGTCATCGGTCTCGCCACGATCGATCGGCTGCGTCACGGCGCCTACCGCATCGTCCTCGACGGCGACTCCTACCGCACCCCGCGCGACCCCGAAAAGTCGGTCAAATCAGCGGTTGCAAAACACCCCAAAAACCCCGCATCCTGAGACCCCGTTCGAGTCCCGTTCTAGCCACCCAAAAGTGGCGCCATTACGGCGATCATCGGTGGCGCCTTTGGGGCGATCAGTGACA
>JACPEH010000020.1 GCA_016183655.1 Rhodocyclales bacterium | reverse complement strand
AACGCTTATCGCCCTTGTTGGGATGTCGGAGTGTTTCAAGGCTAATGGTGGTCCACAGGGCACTGACTTCTTGAAACGCTTATCCATCATTGGTGTTCCAGTAGGTATCAAAGTTGCCATTTCCGCCACTATGTTGGCGCTGGTGACTTATTGGGGGTTCGGTTATGTCGTTACGCCAACCACCTTTCGCAACCCTGCCTTTGTTTACGAACTCTATTCGTTTGCCTTCGCTTGCGTGTTCATGTTCGTTTTTTACTGGCGCATCGCCGTCCATCTGGCGACGGTGGTGAAAATTCAGCGTTCTAACCCGCCGCTCCAGGGGACGCCTGCCGGCAAGCCGGCGGCGCCCCTAAGCTAGCACGTTGGGCCTCTTGAATCCCGACCTCCCATGACTCGACCCGCCCTTATTCTCATGACCATTGCTTTTGTGGTCGCAGGTGGGCTTCTTTTCAAGGTCGTGACCCTGTCGTCCGAAAGCACATTGAGCGCTTGCGAAGAACGCTGCCGCTCGGAGGGCAAAGTCGCCATCGCCGCTCCAACCGGGACGGCTGGGCGCGCAGTTGATGGTGGTAGAAATTGGAATGAACCAGCTCATTTCTGTAGCTGCGTTGCGCCTGGCGCCAATATCGGCAGTTCCACCTTGTCAAAATGAAGTCAGTTCTTCGCGGTTTCGCCGTCTTGCCAGCGCCGACTTTCAATCCATTTGTGTTGAGAGTTGCTCAACGTGCATAGCACGATCAAAGCGTTTCTCTTGGCCCTCGTCGCAACGCCTTTCCTTTATGGTTTGGGTGCCGCTGCAATCGAGGCATCTGGGTATCGTGCTGGCTACGGCGAAGGGAGAGTCTTGCTGACTCTCTCTTTCTTTGCAGCTTTCACGGCCTGCCAGTTCTTCTTTCGTGCCCCCAAGAACGCACGCACCGAGCAAGAGCCCCATGAAAAGTAAGCCCGAGGCCCAACCCATCCATCAACACGGACGCTGCGCGATGAAGCCGCGCAACGCCGGTTATGTCAGACGTTATGTTTCACCATGAACACTGAGGACTACGCTCAGGTTTTTGAGTTGGAGCAGCAGCAACTTCTCGCAGAGGCAGGCGAACTCCTGTGCCGCCTAGTCGCAAAAAATGATCCCCTTGCCCTGATCGAGTTTGGCAATCGCCATCGGCTTGAGCCGAGCGAGGCTCCCGAAATGTATATGCCAGGGAAAGACCTCGCCAAAGTCGAGGAATACATCAATAAAGGTATCCAGTCCCTGGAGGCACTTGCTGCCGTAGGTGATGGCGAAGCAATGCGCCAGCTTGGCTATATTGCCTTGGGCTTTTACGGTCCCGAATATCGGGCCATTGAACTAGCTGAAAACTGGCTGCTTAAGGCGTTTGCCGCGGGCTGCCACTTCGCATCCAACGATCTATTCGCGCTCTATCAAGACTCTGATGAAAGCAAAGCCAAACATTGGTACGCTGAAGCAGAGAAACATGGCTGTCGAGTTGTCTTCAACGCACGCTATGAAACGTAACATCCCAGTCAAACCGCGCCTTTCAGGCGCTTGGACGCGCCGCAAGCGGCGCGCCATTTAGTTCAACGTTAGCCCGCAGAGAGAGCGACCGCGATGCCTGGAAACGCCCGCAACAACTTGCCGTCCATTGTCACAAGCTTCGTGCCCAATTTGGTCGCTAGCGCGACAAACTCGCAGTCATATGCTGAACATTCACTATCTCGCACCATTTCCAAGACGCTGAGCGAATCAACTTCGTATTCGGCTCCAGCGAGCAAATCTTCCGCCTCACACTGGAGGCTATGCGCTTGCTGGAACGTCAAGCTCCCGCGTCTAAGGTACCCAGCCAGGATGTTTCGAAATTCACTTCGCCACAGAACCGGCGCAGCCCAGTTGGGGTCGTGTTCGAGCAGGGCTTCTGCGACTGCGGTGTACTCGCCAGGCAGATACAAATACGCCAGCACATTCGAGTCCACGACAATCATGGACGTCCCTGCCTCTTCAGCATGTCGATGTCGCGCGCTCGAAACTTCGCAGGATTCAACCCCGCCCGTAGCTGGCGCGCACGCGCAAGCCGTTCGCTGGGAGCTATCTTGGTCGGCGTAAGCACGGTCTCAAGGCACACAATTGCCTCACTGTTGAGGCTGCGGCGGTGCGCCTCCGCTGAAACCTTCAGGCGTTCGTATACCTCGTCTGGAATGTTCTTCAACGTCAATGTAGTAGGCATCACTTTCTCCAACCATAATGGCACCATAACGGTTCCAGCATACAGTCGGCCGCTCAGCTTGCCAAGCTGCGGGCTAACCCCGCGCTGCAAGGGACGACGCGCGATAACGCCGCGCAGCGTCCCTGACCTTGAACGTTGGGTGGGCGTCTCAGTAATGGAAGCGCAACTGAGCGATCAGCAATACATCTCCCTCCACCCTGTACACCATGCGATGTTCATCCGTTATCCGGCGTGACCAATATCCTGAGAGCGCGTGCTTCAAGGACTCGGGCTTTCCTATGCCGGCGAAAGGCTCGCGCTGTGTCTCACTTATCAACTTGTTGATTCGTTCAACCATGCGTTTGTCTTGTTTCTGCCAGTACAGATAGTCTTCCCATGCTTCGTCCGCGAAAATCAGCCTCACTTCGCCAACTTCCGCTCAACGCCTTTTCCAGCGTTCAGTTGGGCTGCAGCCGAGAGAAGGCGCTTGGCATTTGCCGGCGTACGCAAAAGGTACGCAGTTTCCTCAAGCGCCTTGAAGTCTTCGAGCGAGAGCATCACAACGGACTGTTCTCCGTTGCGGGTAATGATCAAAGCTTCGTGGTCGTTGCAAACCCGGTCCATGGCGCTGGCGAGGTTTGCACGAACGGCAGTGTAGGTAATCGCATCCATAGCGGCACTCCTGATATGTACGCGTTACTGTACATCCGCCGCAAAGGCTTGTCTACCGCCATCGCACAGCCCCCCCCAACGACGAAGGATAGATCGTGCGAAACCACGATCTGATCCGTTTGTTGGACGAGCCCGTCCTCGGAGTGCTGTGAGCGCCCCATGAAAATATCTCTTTCCGGAAAATGCCAAATGCAACACAGGGAAGCAAAAGCTTATGCCCATCAAGGCCTTGGTCGTTACCGTTGCGGTCATCGGCGGCCGTTCTTTGGCTTGGCCCACCAATTTCGCCCGGATTCCAGGCGAACCGCCGAATCCTGTAGCGGACCCTGTGCTCCGCCAAGGGATGCCGGACGCCTCGCTTCCTTTGCCAGAAATCGCTCCTGCGGGTCCGCGCTGATGCCGCCACTATTATTGGCGGCTATCATCAATGCCGACCAAGCACGCCACCTTTTCCTCCGCGTAGCGGCTTCGTCCAACATCCCAGTCAAACCGCGCCTTGCAGGCGCTTGGATGTGCCGCAAGCGGCATGCCATTTACTTTGAACGTCAAACATCATGACCGAGCACGTTCCGTTCATCTCTGTCGAAACCGGTGACGATCTGATTGTCTCCTTTGGCTTGGGGCCGCATGCCGAAACGAGCCTCACCCTGCTCCGAACACCGAAGTTCGAACATCTGCTCCCCACGGTCGAACGCGGGGTCTCCGTTAGCGACGGGTCATCCGGCACTGAGCCTCAAGATTTTCTTGTCTCTGTTCGGTGGCAAGCCAATACGGTCCATATCCGATCGACCGCAAAAAACTACACGCTTGATATCTCGTCAGTCGACCCCGCCGAGATCAACGAAGCCAAGGCCGTTCTGAGCCAGATGAACTTCGATCACCGGTTCGAGGCAGTCGATGTCTAGCGCCCCAGTCAAACCGCGCCTTTCAGGCGCTCGGACGCGCCACAAGCAGCGCACCGTTTAGTTCAACGTTTGCGTCATCACGGAGGGTGTTATGCATTGTCTGAAAGGAAAATGTCACTGCGGCAACATCCGGATCGACATCGAGCTTTCGAAAGCGCCGGCCGAATATGCTCCCAGAGCTTGTGATTGCGAGTTCTGTCGAAAACACGGCGCTTCCTACATTTCCGACCCGCACGGCTCGCTGCGCATTGAAGTCATGGACTCACAGCGCCTGGGAAGATATCGCCAAGGCAGCGAAACCGCAGAGTGCCTGATCTGTACCGGGTGCGGGGTATTGGTCGGCGTCACCTATCGCGATGGCGAGCGACTGTATGCCACCATCAACAGCCGGGCGATTGATAACGACATCGGCTTTGGCGAGGCGCTGTCTGTTTCTCCGAAAGTGCTTTCTGCCGATGAGAAGATTCGCCGCTGGAAGGCGCTTTGGTTCTCGAATGTCACATTCGTTGCCAACGACGCATGACGGGACGCATGACGGGACGCTCCGCCGGTCGGCGGCACGCCGGTCAGCCCCGCCTTAGGCATGTCCCGCACTGCCCGCCTCGCCGCTTGCGCGGCAATGTTCGCCAGCATATCGGCCGTAGCGGGAACGCCCGCGCGTGACTGCTCCCTTGGCGGAGAGGTTGTGCAATGGATCGCCGATTACTGCATGCTCGCCCTGCAGACGGACGACGAGATCGCGGCCTCCCGCTGCATCGAGGAACACCTGGCCCGCCGTTTCCCGTCGGAATGCGACGCCAGGACGCACTACAAGCGCGCGATGTGCGGTCTGCACGTCGCCGGCGGCGCTTCAGGACAATCGCTTGAGGCGTGCATGGCCGATCCGGATTTCATGGGCCGCACCGTCCGCCACGGCGGGGTCGGCGGCTAGCGGTTGCCGCGCTCAGACCAGCGAGCGAAGGGGAGGCGACTTCCGGGCGGGGCGTTTCTGCACCCGAGCGCATGCGTTCCGCGCCCGGAAGGTGGTCACGAAGCGAGGACGCGGCCGGTCGACCAGACGGCGCCGGCGATGCTCGCCGCGACCAGCGCGCCGGCATAAGCCAGGCGGACGACCTGGAAGGTGCGCGGCGCCGTCTCGCGGTCGCCCAGCGCCAGCAGGTGCAGCGCCCCCCAGGCGACGAGGAGGCCGGCAACCAGCGGGATGCCGGCCAGCTGCATTTCGGTGGCGCTCATCGCAAAGATGCGCCCGTCGCGCACGGGAATCGCCGTGAAGGCGCCGAAGGCCCAGGCCAGGCCGAGGCTGCCGGCGCCACAAAGCAGCGCGACGCTGCGGATGATCCATCTTTCCATCGTATTTCCCTGAGTCGGTCGTGTTTCAGCCAGCGATGCGCAGGCCGGTCTTTTTGAGAATCTTCGTCGAGAAGAGGACGTCGCTGGCACGGCAGTCGGCGCCCAGCAGTTCGCGGATCTGCGCCACCTTGGTGAGCACTTCCTCACGCGAGCTGCCATGCACCATCGCGAACAGGTTGTACGACCAGGCCGGCAAGGCGCGCGGCCGGTGGTAGGCATGGGTGACGAAGTCGAGGGCGCCGATGCGCGTGCCGAGTTCGTCGACGCGCTCGTCCGGCACGTCCCAGACGCTCATGCCGTTGGCGGTGTAGCCGATCGCGTAGTGGTTGGGCACGGCGCCGATGCGGCGGATGGTGCCGCGTTCGAGCATCGCCCGCAGCCGCGCCATGACCAGCGCCGGTGTCGTGCCGAGCTGGTCGGCGAGCGCGTGGTAGGGCTGCGGCACCAGCGGCAGGCCGGCCTGGGTGGCGACGATCAGGCGGCGGTCGAGCTGTTCCATTTCGTCGGCGGCAGTCATGCGGCTCCTCGTACCGAGAGCTTCATTTCGACGAAGTATTCCCTGAGCTTGGGGAAGGCATAGACCGGCAGCCCGGTGGCCGCTTCGATCTTGCCGACCGCGGCCGGGATGCCGTCCTTCGTTTCGGTGGCGAGCACGAACCACATGTTGAACGGAGTGTTCAGCGCGCTTTCGCGGCGGTAGTTGTGCGCCACTTCGGGCAGCGCGTTGACGGCGTCGTTGACGCGCTCCCAGTCGGCCTCGGGCACCGCCATTGCCGCCAGCACGAAGGCGCCGCCCATGCGCTCGATCTGGAACATCGGCCCGAAGCGAGTGAGCACTTTCCTGTCGAGCAGCGATTGCAGGCGGGCGAGCAGTTCTTCCTCGGCGATGCCGAGGGCTTCGGCGGCGGCGGCGTAGGGGCGCTCGCAGATCGGGAAGTCGCCCTGCAGGGCGTCGATGATGCGCCGGTCGACGGCGTCGATCTCGCCCGCGGCGGTGCGCTCACGCATAGCGGGCACCGGTCTGCTTGAAGCGGGTCAGCGAGAAGAGGATTTCGTGCGGGTAGGCGGCCAGCCCGAGTTCCGCGCGCAGCGCGGCGATGCGGGCCTCGACCTCGTCGCGTGCCTGGCCGTGGATCATGCAGAAGAGGTTGTACGGCCAGTCCGGCAACACCCGCGGGCGCCGGTAGCACAGCGTCACCCCCTCGGCCTGCGCCAGCGCGTTGCCGGCGGCCTCGACGCGGTCGTCCGGGACGTCGTGCACCAGCATCGCGTTGGCGCGGTAGCCGAGCTCGTGGTGGCGGACGACGACGCCGAAGCGCTTGATGATGCCTTCCCGGCACCAGCGGTTGATGCGTTCGAGGACCTCGATCTCCTCGCAGCCGACGCGCGCGGCGAGCACCGAGAACGGCCGGATGAAGAAGGGCAGGCCTTCCTGCAGCGCCATCACCAGCCGGCGTTCGAGCTCTTCCAGCGGGCGCGGCGCGGTGAAGGCCTGCGCCACCGCCACCGGGCGCTTCTTTTCGCCGTTGAGCGAGAAGCCGAGGTCGATGTGGAATTCCTGTTCCAGCGGCAGGCGCAGCACCGGGTAGCCGGCGCTCTGCTCGATCGCGCCGAGCGCTGCCTGCAGCCGCCCTTCGGAGCCGGCGGTGACGACGAACCACAGGTTGAAGCGGTGCTCGCGCTCGTAGTTGTGGTTCACCTCGGGGAAGCGGTTGACCGCCTCGGCCACGGCTTCCAGCTTCTCGGGCGGCACCGCCATCGCCGCCAGCGTCGAGGCGCCGATGCGCTTGGGCGCGAAGACCGGGCCGACGCGGGAGATCTTGCCGGCCCGGCGCAGCTCTTCGAGGCCGCGGATGACCACGGCCTCGGCGACGCCGAGGCGCGCCGCCAGCTCGGCGAACGGCGCCGGGCACAGCGGGAAGTCGCGCTGGAAGTCGTTGAGCAGGTGGAACTCCAGCGCCTGGTCGATGTGCATTCCGCTCGCTCCCGACATCAGAAGCCGATGCGCGCGGCGCGGCTGGTGAAGAAGATGCCGGACGGCGCCTGCGCCGGCAGCTCGGCGACTTTCTCGAAGCTGGTCGTGTCGTAGACGACGACCTTGTTGTCGTCGCGCGCGGAGACCCAGACGTGTTCGCCGCGCGGCGTGAATTCCATGTGCAGCACCGCCTTGCCCGGCGCCAGCGTCTTCACCACCTGGCCGCTGAGGGTGTCAATCACCTGGATCTCGGAATAGTCGGGGAAGGCGAAGTTCACCCAGATCTGGCGACCGTCGGGGCGCGCCATGACGAACACCGGCTGGCCCTTGACCGGGATGCGGCCGACTTCCTGCCAGGTCCTGGCGTCGGCGACCAGCACCTCGTGGCGGCCGATCGCCGGCAGGTAGGCCTTGCCCTGCGCCATCGACCAGCCGCGCAGGTGCGGCATCTTGAACACCGGCAGCTTCTCCTCGCCGCGGCCGTAGCCGCTGAGGATCTTGCGCGCGCCCTTTTCCGGCTGCCACAGGTCGAGCAGCGCAATGCCGTCCTCGCCGTAGAGGCCGGCCATGAAGTAGCGGCCGTCCGGCGTCACCAGGCCGTCGTAGGGCTGGCTGCCGGCGGCGAAGCGCTGCGTCTTCGGCTGCCGCGGGTTGGAGAAGTCGGTCACCCAGATCTCGCCGCCCTCGAACAGCGCGTAGGCGAACCTGTTGCCCTGCGTGTCGGCCAGCCCGACCACCTTGGAGAACTGGCCCGGCGCGTATTCGGCCGGCACTTCGGCGAGCAGTTCGAGCGTTTCGGCATCGAAGGCCTTGATCCCGCCCGGCGTGTAGTTCTGCGCGACGACGATGCGGCCATCCTGCGAGATCGAGCCGCCGATGGCGTTGCCGGCCTGGATCACGCGCTTGACGATGCGCGCTTCGAGCAGGTCGATCTTGGTCAGGCCGCCGTCGCGGCCGAAGATGAAGGCGTAGCGGCCGTCGCGCGAATACACCGCGGAGGCGTGCGAGAGGTCGCCGAGGCCTTCGATGCGCGCGTAGGCGGCACGCGAGCTGGTGTTGACCAGGGTGACGTGGCCGCTGGCGCGTTCGATGACCAGGCCGAGGTCGCCGGTGCCCTTGAGCGGCTGGCCGGCACAGGCGGCAAGGAGGACGGCAGCGAGGGTCGCGGCAAGAAGGGCGAAGGTGCGGCGCATGGCTATCCCGTAAAAATTGTTCGGCGCAGGGCGAAGGATGCGCTGTCCGGCGGCAAGAAGGTTTGGTCTACGTCAAAGAATCTGCTTGATCGCCGCTTCCATGTCGGCTTTCGACATCGCGCCGAGCTTCTTCGCGACCAGCTTGCCGTGGCGGTCGATGACCACGGTGAAGGGCAGCCCGGCCTTGTCGTTGCCGAGCGCCTTCATCAGCTCGACGCCCTTGCCGACGCCGGCCAGCAGCACCCGGTAGTCGACGTCGTAGGCCTTGGCGAAGTCGCGCACCGCCTCGCGGCTGTCGGCGTCCTCGACGGCCAGGCCGACGATGACCACGCCCTTGCCGCGGTACTTGGCGTGCATCTCGACGAGGTCGGGAATTTCCTTGCGGCACGGGCCGCACCAGCGCGCCCAGAAGTTGATCACCAGCGGCTTGCCGCGCAGGCTCTCCAGCGCGACCGGCTTGTTGTCGGGGTCGATGACGGCGGCGGCGAAGAACGGTGCCGCCGAGGCGTTGTCGGCCAGCGCCGGCAGCGGCAGCAGGCAGGCCAGGGCGAGGAGCAGCGCACGCATCATGGTAGGTCGCTCTTCTTGAAGGTGAAGAAGCCGATCGCCGCCGCCAGCGTGCCGAGCGCGACCGGGTAGAGCAGCGCGTAGAGCTTGAAGCCGGCGACGCCGAACAGGTCGAGGATGACGTAGGCCGACGGGCCGAGGACGATCAGCTGCGGGTCGAACAGCGCCAGCGCGGCGGTGCGGAAGACCTGCAGCGGGTTGGCGAGCGCGATGGTGACGGCCAGCTCGGGCGAGACGCGCCCCTGGATCATCACGCCGAGCAGGATCAGGTCGAGGAACAGCAGCATCGCCAGCCAGACCATGAAGGCCGAGCCCTGGGCGACGTCGGTGCTGCGCGCCAGCGTCGAGATGAGCATGCCGATGCCGAGGAAGCACCAGGCCATCGCGGCGAGCAGCCCGGTGTAGTAGACGAACATCGCCCACGGCACCTCGATGCCCTGCACCAGCGCCCACAGCACGGCGCCGAGCATGGCGACGAAGACCGGCAGGAAGATGGTCACGTAGCGGCCGATGATCTTGCCCCAGAACCAGGCGGCCAGCCCGACCGGCAGCGACAGCAGGTATTCGAAGACGCCGGCCTCGCGGTCGCCGGCGACCGAGCGGACGGTGGTGATCAGCACGAAGATCGGCAGGATCGCCATCGCCAGCTGGATGTAGGTGACCAGCAGGCGCGACAGGCCGATGAAGCCGAGCACGCGCGACTCGGTCAGGCCGAAGGCGAAGAGCAGCGCGACGATGCCGCCGAAGACCAGGCTGTAGATGAGGAACCACCGCGCGCGCAGCGATTCGACGATGTCCAGTTTGGCGGTGAGCCAGAGGTGTTTCATTGTTTCGATCTCTTTCGTGCGCCGTTCATGGTTCGATACGCGCCGCCGGCGCTACTCACCACGAACGGATTTACCCCCGACCGTTCGCCCTGAGTAGCTCGCGCAGCGGGCCCTTCGACAGGGCTCAGGACAGGCGTATCGAAGGGTCCGTATCCCTGACGGCAGATCATTTTCCCTTGACCAAAACAGCCTTACGTGCCTCGCCAAACGGCACGCCGCCGTCGCTGCCGGCAGCAACCGCCGCATAGCCGTAGCCCATCGGCGTCCGCTTGCCGCCGGCGTAGGCAGCCTGGCGGGCATCGAGCCATTTGGCGCCGGCCGGTTCGGCGCGTGAATCGGCGACCCAGAATTCGCTCTCGGCGTCACCGAAGGCCTGGTGTTCCTTCCAGATCACCGCGCAGCCGAAGTCGTCGAACTTGTGCACCTTCTTCATCGGGTCGCGGATCTGCGCCGCGTAGGCGCGCTCGCTGATCACCATGCTGCAGCGGGTGCACACGTCGCGGTCCCATTTGACCTCGGCCGGGCCGGCCAGCGGCTCGCTGCTGCAGCCGGTGAGCACCACCCCGAGCGTTGCCCCCAGATACGGCCCGGCGGCGAGCGCGGGCAGCGCGGCGACGAAGCGGCGGCGACCGATGCTCATTGCAGGACCAGGTCGTCGGGGATCTCGGCCATCTCGATGCGCGCGACCAGGCCGACGTAGCGCGAGATCATGCCGAGGAAGCGCAGGCGGTCCGGCCCCGGCACCTGGCCGTGCCAGTCGACGCCGTCGCGGCGGTCGGCAAACGACCAGCCGGCGAGGGCCTTGGCGATCGCGGCATCGGGCCGGGTCAGCGTCAGGTGCACGTTATACAGCGAGGCCAGCCCGGTGTCGTCGGCGACGCGGTCGTCGAGGACGACCTTGCCCATGTCCATCTCGATGACGCGATTGACCAGCGGCGCGACCTCGTCGAGGCGGTGGCTGGAGATCAGCATGGTGGTCGTCTCCAGCCGCTCGGCGAGCAACTGGAAGAAGATGTGGCGGGCGTCGGGGTCGAGGTTGGCGGCCGGCTCGTCCATCACCAGCACCTTGGCGTCGCGGCCGAGGGCGACGGCGATCAGGAGCTTCTGCTTCATGCCGCCGGAGAGGCGGTTGAACGGGCGGGAGAGGATCTCGTCCATGTCCAGCCCGAGGCGGGCGGCGATCTCGTGCATGCGTTTGGGGTCGGTGCCGCACAGCGAGGCGGCGAAGTCGACCAGCTGGCCGACCGGCATTTTCAGCGGTGGCGGCAGCTGCGGCACGAAACCGATCTTGCCGAGCACGGCGGTGCGCTGCGTGCGCGGGCTCTGGCCGTCGATCGCGACCTCGCCGCCGTGCGTGTATTCGCCGAGCAGGCAGCGGATCAGCGTGGTCTTGCCGGCGCCATTGGAGCCGATCAGCGCGATGCGCTCGCCCAGCTCGATGCCGAGGTCGATGCCGTCGAGCACGCGGTGGCGCTTGAAGAGCTTGGTGACGCCTTGGAAACGGATCATTGCGTGGTTATTCAGTAAGGCCGAGACGCTCAGAGCATCCGGCTGAGGCCCTTGACGTCGAACTGCAGCGCGCCGGACGGGCAGACGTCGACGCACAGGCCGCAGCGGGTGCAGTCCGGGCCAACCGGCACCTCGGTATGCTCGGCGCGCCCCTTGACCACCATGTCGAGCACGTGCGGGACGAGGCAGACCTTCTTGCAGTCGCCCTCGTGGAAGCAGGGCTCCAGGCGGTACATGATGCGCACCGGCGAAAGGGTGCCCACCATACCATAGGTCAGCCCGATCGGGCAGACGTAGCGGCACCACGCGCGGCGCGAGTAGAAGACCTCGAACATGAGCAGCAGCAGGACCCAGCCGAGCGCCAGCGACGGGCCGTAGATCAGCGCCCGCGACAGGATGCCGGTCGGCGACAGGGTCTCGAAGACGGTGTAGCCGGTGACCACGGCGAGCAGCGAGAAGAGCAGCCAGAAGACGGTACGCGCGCCACGGTGGAACTGGTGGTCGCTGACGATCTTCCGGTCGACCAGCTTCAGGTGCAGCCACTCGAACCATTCGGCGACGAGGTGGTAAGGGCAGACCCACGAGCAGAACGAGCGGCCGCCGAGCAGCGCCCAGAGGAAGAACACCGTCGCCGTGCCGATGAACAGGTTCACGATGATGTGCTTGTGCGCGAGCATCACCTGCAGCGCCGAGTTGAGGTCGATCAGGTGGAAGCCGACGAAGCGCGATGCGGTCAGCGCGCCTTCGAGCATCTGGATGTCGAGCCAGAAGGAGAAGGTGAACAAGAGGTTGGCGACCAGCAGCACCGCCCAGCGGCGGTTGCGCCACTTGTGCGAGACGATCTGGTGCTCGCGCGCGTGCTCCTTCATCGCCAGGAAGTCGTCCTTGTTCATGCGCTTCATGGCGTGCCACTCGCGCGCTTCCGGGCTGACCACGGCCGGCTTCTGCGGCTCGGCGCCGAGCATGACCTTGATGCGTTCGCTCATCGATGCCATGTCAGGATTTCCATTCCTGGCGCTCGTCGACGACGATCGCCGCCGGCTCGACCGGGCAGATCATCTCGCAGACGCCGCAACCGACGCACTGTTCGAGCACCACCGGGCGATGGCGCTTGCTGCCGTCCGGCCCGACGAATTCCTCCAGCTTGATGGCGTCCTGGATCGGGCATTCGGTGACGCACAGGTCGCAGACCTCGCGCTCGTACGGGTGGTCCCTGACCGGCACCGGCTTCCAGCGGTCGACTTCCATGTAGCGCATGGTGCCCTTGAAGCCGGCGCCGCGCGCCCGCCCCTTGAAGCCCTTGCCCTGTACCGCGAGGCAGGTCTCGGGATGCGCCAGGCGGGCGACGCCGATGCGCTCCTTGAGGTTGAGCGTCGGCTCGACATCCTTGGCCTTGGCCTTCAGCACCGGGTCGTGCGCCAGCTTCATGCCGTCGCGCTTCTTGGTGAAGTCCGGCTTCTTGTAGGTCAGCGCGCCGGTCGGGCAGGCGAGGATGCACTGCACGGCGTCGCAGGAGAAATCGCAGGCCTGGTTGCGGGCGTCGATGTAGGGCACGCCGAGGCCGAAGCCCTCGTCGAGGTCGCCGAGCTTGATCGCCGCCACCGGACAGACCTGCACGCACTGCCCGCACTTGATGCAGGAGGAGAGGAAGTCGTGCTCCTCCAGCGCGCCGGGCGGCCGCAGGCGGGTCTTCTGCGCCCGGGCCACGGGAATCCAGCCGGCCAGCGAGATGCCGATGACGCCGCAGGTCAGCACCGCGCTGCGGATGAACTTGCGCCGGGCGGCTTCCTTGCGCACCGGCACTCTCGGCCGCTGCGCGCCGGGCGGCGGCTGCAGTTCGTCGTCGGAATTCTGTTCGGGCAGGTCGCTCATGATTTCGCTCCGGCCGGTTTGTTGAAGATCGGCGCCTCGTCGCGCAGGATCAGCGTCGGCGTCGAGAACGGCGCCAGCCGTTCGAGGAAGTCGAGCGACTCCATCACCGGCGAGTTGCGGAAGAAGCGCGCCGCCGGGAACTCCATCCAGATCTGGTCGGCGAAGGCGTAGTGCTCGTGCGGCCGGTCGCCGACGTTGTCGCGGTTGCGGTCGAAGCCCTGGTAGTCGTCCCAGTAGTTGCCCGACCAGCGGTTGCTCATGGCGCCGGCAGCGCCGTCGACGGCGACGTGGCTCATGTTGCCCTCGAAGCTGTTGCCCTCGATGACATGACCCTCGCGGTCGGAAACGAAGCGGATGCCGATGACGTTGAAGGCGATGCGGTTGTTGCGGATGATCAGCTGGCTGCCCGGCTCGAACGGCGAGATGTCGCTGGTGATGCCGGTGCCGCAGTAGATGATCTCGTTGCCCTCGACGGTGACGTCGGAGGCTTCCTTGAAGCCGATCGCCATGCCGGTGGCGCCGGTGGCGTGCGAGAAGACGTTGTTGCGGATGGCGCCGCCGCCGGAGTACATGACGTAGACGCCGACGGCGTTGCCGTAGAAGCGGTTGCCGTCGACGATGTTGCGCGCGGCGAACATGAAGTGGATCGAATAGCGGCTGCGGCGGCCGACGTTGTTCAGGTAGAGGTTGTCGTTCGAGTACCAGGCGACCATGTCGCGCGAGTCGATGATCTGGTTGCCCTCGATGCGGTTGTTGTTGCTGTACCAGAGGCGCAGCGCGTCGCCGCGCGTGCCGAGGTCGAAGGGCTTCGACGAGATGCGGTTGTCGCGGAGGGTGTTGCCGTTGGCCAGCTTCAGGTCGATGCCGAACAGGCAGTTGTCGATCGTCACCCGCTCGACGGTGTTGTTGTGCTTGCGCAGGTTGAGGCAGGCGTCGTCGCTGTCGTGCGAGGCGCCGGAGTTGGTCAAGCGGATGTCGCGCAGCGTCGTCTCGCCGCCTTCCAGCACCAGCACCGTGCCCTTGCCGCCGCCGTCGATGACTACGCCGTTGGAACCGTCGATGATGAGCGGCTTGTCGATCACCACCGGCCCGGCGTAGGTGCCGGCGGGCGGCTTCAGCAGCGAGCCGGCCGGGGCCTTGTCGACCAGGTCCTGGAACCACCGCAGGTCGCCGCGATGCGGCCCGGCGGGACGCGGCGTCGCCTGGTCGGCGTTGCCCCAGTTGGCGGGCTGCCCCATCCCCTGCCCGCCCTTGATCGGCGCCGGATCGTCGTCGATCAGCGCGGCGCCGGCGGCGACGCCGGCGGCCAGGGACAGCGCCAGGACGGCGCTGCGGAGCGTGAACCGGGAAAACAGCGGAAGCCGGGAAAGCTGGCGGAGCGATGCTGCGGGTTTCATGGTGCCGGTGCGAGGTCGAGAGAGCTCTATTCTATTCGACCGCCCCCTCCCGGATCTGCTTGCGGCGGATCAGCAGCGCCAGCAGCAGCGCGAGCATCGCTGCCACCAGCAGGCCGTAGCCCCAGTACGGGTACGAGTAGGTCGAGAACTGGGCGACCTTGCCCTCGCCGAAGACGGTGGGCATGAACGGCTTCACCGTGAAGGCGCCCCACGGGTGCAGGTTGTGGCCGAAGAACCACAGCCAGCCGGCGTAGGTGACGACGAAGAACACCGGCAGCATGGCCGGCACCAGCGCCAGCAGCAGCGTGAATTGCTTGAGCAGCGCGACGCCGGCGACGACGACGAGCATGGCGACGATCAGCCCGGCGATCACCAGATGCGAGACGTTGCGCACGTTCTCGCCCCAGACGGCGATCTTCTCCGGTTCCTTGAAGAAGGCGCCGGCCTCCTGCATGTAGTCGGCAACGTGCTGGTCGAGCGCGCCCATGCCGTACTGGTTGACCAGCATCCAGGCGGCGACCCCGGCGAAGCCGGCGACCAGCGCGACCAGCCGCGGCTTCTTCTTCGGGATGGCGAAGGCGAGCAGCATCACCGCGAAGAAGCCGAAGAAGAACTTCGCCAGCGGCTTCTCGACCGGCGCCCCGGTGGCGATCGGGAACATGCCGACGTAGTGGTTGATGGTGTTCATCTCGTGCACGCAGTCGAGGCCCTGCGCGCCCTTGTTCACGTCCTGCTTGGCGTCGGTGATCGGGTTGTAGCGCTCGGTGGTGTGGTCGAGGTCCTTTTCGAGGATCTCGGCGGCCTGCCGCGTGCCCTTGCCGGCCGCCTTGCAGCCGTTGTAGACGCCGTCGAAGTGGAAATGGATGCGGATGCCGTCGGGGAAGGCGTCCTTCGGGTAGTTCGGCGCCGTCAGCGAGACCCACCAGATCGGCGAGAAGTAGGCGGCGACGATCATCACCAGCGCGAACAGCGAGAGGCCGGCGACGATCAGGTTCTGTTTGTTGGGTGCTGCGGGCATGGGGCTGTCCTCGTTGCGTTGCTGCCGTGTACTTTGGACTGCGGCCGTCTTCCGGGCCGGATCGAAAACGGGTGAAACTTCGCTGCGGGGCGGCACCGTCTGTCCGCCAAAGCTTGCAGCATATGCTTAATTGCTAATGCAGCGCCGGGAGTAAAGCCCGCCATCGTGGAATGGCGGGCTTCACGTTTGCTGCGGGCGAAACTTATTTCTTCTTCGCCGGGGCGGCGGCCTTCGGCTTGCACATCGAGCCAGGCATCGACAGGCTCGACTGGTAGGCGGAGATCGCCACCAGCTGCTCGTTGGTATAGGGCTTGATGACCTTGACCATGTCCGGGTTGGCGTTGCGGCGGTGTCCGTCGCGGATCTCGGTCATCTGGCGCAGCAGGTACTTGTAGTGCTGGCCGGCGATCACCGGGAAGAACTTCTCCTTGTTGCCCTCGCCGTTGCCGCCGTGGCACTCCTTGCACTGCTTCTCGTAGAGATCCTTGCCCTTCGCGACCTGCAGCGCGGCATCGGCGCCTTCGTACTTGCCGTGTTCGACCGGGATGCACAGCTTCTCGATGTAGGCGGCGACGTCGGCGAGTTCCTGCGGGTCGGTCAGCGTCGCGGCGAACGGGTACATCGTCGGGTTGTCGCGCAGGCCGGCGCGAATATCAGCGATCTGCTTGATCAGCACGGTGGTGTGCTGGCCGGCGAGCTGCGGAAAGGTGCCGTCCGGACGACCGGCGCCGGAAGGCAGGTGGCAGGCGCCGCAGACCTCGTAGGCTTCCTGGCCATTCTTGACGTCGCCCTTCTTGTGCAAGGCCTCGATCTTCTCGCCCTCCTGGGCATTCCACTTGTAGTCCTTGCCTTCGATGCCTTCCTTCTTCGGTGCCGGCGGCGCGGCATGGACAACGCCCAGCGCGAAGATCGACAGCGACGCGGCAATGATCAGCTTCTTCATCAGACAACCCCCTGGTTGGTAATTAATCACACGGTGCTACGTTAGCAGGCGCACGGCGTGGTGTATTTGACGTGAATCAACGGGGCGTGCGGACGCGAAACCCGCCGCCCGCGCGGCCGGAGATCAGGGCTTGAGCTTGGACAGGTAGTCGGCGATCGCCTTCATCTCGGCGTCGTCGACGAGGTGCATGACGCCCTTCATCGCGGCGGTCTGGCCGTTGTTGCGGGCGCCGCTCTTGATGTCCTTCATCTGCTGTTCCATGTAGGCCGAATTCTGGCCGGCCAGCTTCGGGTAGTTCGGCATCAGCGGCTTCTTTCCTTCCGGGCCGTGGCAGGCGTTGCAGGTCTTCTCGGCGTACAGCTTGGCGCCATCGGCGGCGAGGGCGGGAGCGGAGGCAAGCGCGGCAAGCGCGGCAAAAGCCATTACTTTTTTCATGGTCATTCCTTTTACATAAGAAAACGGGGAGCAGACTAACGCTGCTCCCCGCGGTATTGCCTTGAGTCAGATCAAGACCGGCTTACTTGGCGACCTTCTTGGCGCCGTTCTGTTCCAGGTAGGTCTTGGCGCGCAGGCCGAGGTCGGCTGCCTTGACCTGGTATTGCCAGATCTGCTCGGTCCACAGCGTGGCCTGGCTCCAGTCCTTCTTCTTCGCGGCCTCATCGGCCTTGGCCTTGGATTCCTTGATCTTGTTCAGCTGGTCGGTGGCGTCATCGACCATGGCAACCACATCCGGGAAGTCCTTGAAGTTGACGCTGGTGATGTAGCCGACGACCTGGTCGATGACGGCCTGCGTGTCGGCAACCTTCTTCAGCTGCTTCTTGTAGTCGTCTTCGTTGTAGATCGCCTTCTCGGCACCGGCCGCCTTGGTCGGCTTCCAGCCCTTCGGCTTGACCAGCAGGTAACCCTGCATCTCAAGGTGCAGCGCCGAGCAGAACTCCGTGCAGTAGTACGGATAGACGCCTTCCTTGTCAGCCTTGAACTTGACGGTGACGGTCTTGCCCGGTTCGACCGAGGCATGCACGTTGTAGGTCGACACGGTGAAGCCGTGGGTCTCGTCCTGGGCACGCTCAAGGTTGGTCAGGTGCACCGTGATTTCGTCGCCCACTTCCGCCTCGATCGTTTCCGGCGTGATGTGCGAGCGGATCAGCGTACCCTTGACTTCGATCTTGTTGCCCTTCCTGGTCGTGACTTCCTCGCCGGCACGGACCATGCCCGGATGCGGCTTGTCGGTGCGCGAGTCGGTGCCGACCTTGTAGCGGACGCCCGGCTTCAGCTTGGTGGCGTCGATGGCCACGGCGTAGTGCGGTTCGCCCAGCGGCAGCGGCATGTCGTAGAGGAGCTGCATCTTGTCGTTGCTGATGTCGATCAGCTGGTGGTTCTGCGGGTGCAGAGGGCCGACCGGAACGAAACGGTCGATCGCCAGCTTGTTCAGCGCGACGAGGTAGCGGCCCTTCGGATCCATCGAGTCACCTTCCATCGCCATCAGGTGGCCGATGTTGTAGTGCACCGAGATCTTGTCGAGGACCTTGCCTTCGCAGTAGTTCCACTTGACGACCTGCGAATCGACGTAGAGCGAGGTATAGGCCACGCACTGCTTGGCGTCGTACTGGGTGTGCAGCGGGCCGAGGCCGAGCTGGACCTGGGCGTGCAACGCGTCCTTCATGCCGATCACCGGGATGCCGTACGGGTCCTTGGACTCGAACTTGCCGGCCTGGATCGCGGCCTGGATCTTCTCGAAGGAGTAGACCGAGACGTGCGTGTCGAGCTTGCCGGAGACGGTGATGAACTTGCCGTCCGGGGTGACGTCGACGCCGTGCGGCGACTTCGGCTCGGGAACGAGGAAGAGGATGCCTTCCTTGATCGAGACGTCCATCGGCAGCACGTTGTGGCCGTTGATCTTCTTCGCCTTGCCGGCGGCGACCAGTTCGGCGGCCTTCTTCCAGTTGAACACGTGCAGGTAATCGGTGTCCTTGGCGGAGCAGCCGGCCTCATACGGCGGGCGCCCCTTCTCGATGCCGCCGACGTAGCGCTCGGTACAGAACGAGTTGGTGAAGGACCAGCCGTTCGACGGACCCTTGCCGGCATCGGACAGATCCTGCGAGTACGGCGGCAGTTCGAGCGAGAACGACTGTTTCGGATCGATGCGGCCTTCCTTGCGGTCGAACTTCCAGTAGGTGACGCCGCCGCGGTACTTCTCGTTGAACTCTTCGAGCGGCTCGAACTTCTTGTTGGCCAGCGGCGAGGCGTACTGCGCGGCCTCGATGACGTATTCGGTGTTCGGCGTGACGAAGGCGCCGCCGTGCTCGGACTTGTAGATCGGGTTGACGACGATCTGCTTGGTCTCGAAGTCGCGCAGGTCGATCACGGCCAGGCGCGGGTTGGCCTTGTCGTTGATGAAGAGGAACTGGCCGTCGTACTTGCCGTCGGTCTCGGAGATCGCCGGGTGGTGCGTGTCACCCCAGTTGATTTCCTTGCCGTCGATGTTGCCCTGGCGCAGCACGGACTTCGAGTTTTCGTCGAAACCATAGCCCTGCCAGGGTTCCGGCGTGAAGACCCCGATGTACTTGAGGATGCGCATGGACGGAATGCCATACACGATCACCTGACCGGACTGGCCGCCCGAGGCGAAGACGACGAACTCGTCGCGCTTGCCGGTCGGCACGTAGGTCTTGGCGGCCGCGAGCAGATCCTGCTGCGACAGGTTGCGGCGCTTCATCACGTCCTGCAGCGACTCTGCAGAGTACGCTGCGCCGGACGCTGCGAAGCCGATGCCAGCTGCGAGCAGCATGGATACGGCCTGCTTCATACGGGTCTTCATCATTGACTCTCCCATCTTATTGGTAGGGCTTGCTAGCCGGATTGCCAAAGGCATAGAAATGCACCTGCGGCAATATGTCGCACATGATCCGGGTTGGGAGATTCCCTCACTTTGATTCAGGTCAAGTTTAGCCGTCGTCCCCGGCGCCAGAATTCCGGCAGCCCCCCTTGCCTTACAATGGCCGACCTCACCTGAACTGCCGCGCCTGCCCGGCGACGCCCATGACGACCAGCGCCCCACCCGCCAAACCCGCCCCCCGCAACAAGCTGCTCATCGACGTCCTCGTGCTCGCCGCCCTTGCCGCGCTGGGGATCGCCGGCTACCGGCTGGCGCCGCTGCTGACGCCGAAGAGCGATATCGCGCTGCCGCTGTCGACCTGCGACCTCGGGAAATCGCCGTGCGCGATCGCGCTGCCCGGCGGCGGCCGCGTCGAGGTCGCCATCGACCCGCGCCCGATCCCGGCATTGAAGCCGCTGAAGCTGCTGGCCGTCGCCAGCGGCGGCGAGGTGCGCAAGGTGGAAATCGACTTCGCCGGCGTCGACATGAAGATGGGATTCAACCGGCCGCGGCTGGAGCCGATGGGTGACGGCCGTTTCACCGGCCAGGCCAACCTGCCGGTGTGCCTCACCGGCAAGATGCTGTGGGAAGCGACGGTGATCGTCGAAACGGCGGGGGCGCTGGTCGCCGCGCCGTTCCGCTTCGAGTCGGAAGGCTCCTGACGCGCCGCCGTGAAGCTCCCCGACCTGAAGGTCCAGGGCTTCCCACGATACAGCGCGGGCGCGCGATGCGCACCCTGGTGGTGTCTTCGTCTCGCTCACCCCGGCATGAATGCCGGGGCTTGCGCTCGACGCGTGGTCAGCGCAGGCGGAAGAGGCGCATCCCATCGCGCTCGGTGCGCCAGAAGGCGAACAGTTCGTCGCCTCGCCGCAGCATGCGCGGCTGATCGGAAGCGCCGTCGGTGGCGGCCAGTTCGAGCGGGCGGAAGGTCTCGCCGCCATCCGCGGACAGCTCCGCCCGCAGCCGCGTCTTCTCGCCATCGAACTCCTTCCAGACGATGCCGACCCGCGCACCGCTCAACGCCAGATCGGCATGCGCCGCGCCGGCGCCGCCAACCCGGCGCTGACCGGCAACGGCCGTGTCGTCGCCCTGCGGCAGCCAGCCGTAGGAGACCTGCCCCTCGCCATCGATCTGGTTGAACCACACCGCATGCCGCCGGCCGGCGGCATCGACCGCCAGCGACGGGCCGTGGTGCGGGCAACCGTCGATCTTCCAGCGGTCAAAGGTGGCGCGCCGCACCGACTCGGCGGCGCCGTCGGCCGCGACGCGAGCCAGCGCGTGATCGCGTTCGTTCGGTTCGAAGACGTGCCGCCACATGAAGACCGGCGCGCCGTCGCGGTCGACGGCGGCAGCGATGCGGCAGCACTCGCAGGAATGGTCGGCGATCTTCTTCTCTGGCTGGAAGCTGCGCCCGCCATCGTTTGACTGTGCGGCATAGATCGCCGCGCCGCGGTAGGCGGCCTTGCCAGCCTTGGCCGCCTCCAGATCGCGCTTGTCGACCCACGCCACCAGCACCCGGCCTCCCGGCGCGACCAGCAGCGAATCGAAGCGGTGGGTGATCTCGGCACGGTCGCGATGCACGGTGAGCGGCGGCGTGAATTCGCGGCCGTCGGCGGCGCGGGCAAGACGGATTTCGCCGCTGAAGGGCTTGCCCAGCGGCCGCGTCCACGACACCAGCAACGCGCCGTCAGCGGCGAAGGCGAGCTTCGGGCGGCCCTCGCCGTCGGCGGCGATCGCCTCCGGCTGCGCGTTCACGATCGCCGGCGGCGACCACGAGACGCCTTCGTCAGCGCTGCGGTAAACGACAACGTGCTCGCCCTGCTTGGCGGCCACATGCAAGGTGCCGTCGGGAGAGAAGGCTGCCGAGGTGCCCAGCTCGGGGCGCGGCGCCTTCTTCATCGCCGGCATGGCGTCGGCGGCGGCAGCGGAGTGAACAGGCAATACTGCCGCCATCACCAGCAACGCGGTCAGCAGGCGGCAGCCCCGCCGCAAGCAGTCACCGCCATCAGAAATCGAAACGGGCTTCGGCATGGTAGGTACGCTGCGGATAGGGATGGAAGGCGTAGTGCTTGTCGTTGGTCAGGTTGTCGACGCCGATCGCGGCCGTCAGCTGCCTGGCGATACGGTAGCCGAGCTTGGCGTCCACGGTGAGGAATTTGCTGTTACCGCCGTAGGTGTCGGAATCGGTGTCGGAATTGTCCGGGTTGTTGTACTGCGTGCCGCTGTACTTGACGCCGACGAAGCCGGTCCAGCGCTCGTCGAAGTGGTAGCTGGCGAAGAGCGTCGCGCGCCAGTCCGGCAGCCGGATCATGCGCTTGCCGACCGACGACGGGTTGAGCCGGTTTTCGAGCACGCGCGAATGCACGTAGGTGACGCTGCCGCCGAGATCGAGTCCGCGCAGCACGTTCTGCGCCTGGTAGGCGAGCTCGATGCCGCGCGCGCGCACCTTGTCCACGTTCTGGTTGCGCGAGGTATTGGTGTAGTCGGTGAAGCTGTACAGCGCGTCGCGGATCATTTCCTGGAACCAGGAGGCGCGCAGGTTGCCGCCGAGCACGGCGCCTTCGGCGGCAAGTTCGGAAGCCATCACTTTCTCCGGCTTCAGCGAGGGATCGCTGATCCGGGTGGTCGCGCCCTGGGTTTCCGTCTGGAACAACTCGGTCACCGTCGGGAAACGGTAGGCCTTGCCGAACGACGCGCGCAACAGCCAGTCGCTGGAAAGGTCGTAGGCCAGCGACAGCTTCGGCGAAGTCGCCTTCTCTTCGCGCTCGGCGAAGCGGTTGCTGCCGAGCGTATTCGTGTAGATGCCGCCGTCGAACGCCTGCCAGCGTTCGTGACGCAGGCCGGCGGTCATCATCCAGCGCGGCGCGAACTTCCACTCGTCCTGCACGTAGAGGGCATCGGTCTGCGTCTTGCCCTCGTTCCGGCCGGTGAGCGTGGTCCGCGTATCCTCGTCGCGCCAGTTGCTCGCGTTGTACTTCCTGCTGAGATATTCGTAGTCGTCGCGGTGGTAGCCGAAGGTCACGGCATGTCCGGCCTTGCCCTGTTGCGGCTTCCACAACGCGCGCAGGTCGAGGTTGCGCCAGCCGGTGTCGTCGGCGAGGGTCACCGAACCGTTGACCGAGGTCGCGGTGGATGCCGAACGCACGATGTCGGTCGGCGTCCGATAGAGGGAAGCCGCCGCCTCGAAGCGCCAGTCGGCAGACAGCTGGCTGTCGAAGGTGACGCCGTAGAGCCGATTGACCGTATCGCTGGTGCCGGGAGCGAAATGCGACGCCGTCAACCTGTAGCGAACGCCGCCGACGAGAATGGTTCCGGAGCTCACCGGCGCACCGGTCGCCGCATTGCGCAGGTAGTTGTCGACGGACGACGTGGAATTGTTCCGCCATTCGGCCAGCGTCACCGCCAGACGCGTATCGCGGCTGAAGTCGTAGGCCAGCCGCAACTTGCCGATGTCCTGGATCGAATGGTCCATGCCGTAGCCGCTGACGATGACGCGGTCGGCGCCGGTCGGATCCTGGTCCCGGTGGTAGCCCGTCACCGCCGCCCCGCCCGCCCCCGGGTCCCGCGTCGCCGTGCCGAAGCTCATCGGCTGGCCCTTGCTGTCGAGATGGTTGCCGAACAGCGAGAGCGACAGATTGCCGAAGCGGGCGCCGGCGCTGGCCTGTTCCTGGTGCCCGTCGAAGGTCTCGTCGGTGCCGTAGAGCTTGAAATGCTGGCTGAACACCTGCGCGCGCGCATGCAGTTCGGGCTGCTGCGGACGCTTCGTCGTCATCAGGATGGTGGCGCCGGTGGAATTGCCCGGCAGCGTCGTCGAGTACGGCCCGTAGAGGACGTTGACCGTCTCCAGTTCCTCGGTGCCGACGATGTTCCAGCGCGGCGGATAGGCAAAACTGTTGCCGAGCAGGTTGGACAGCAGCAGGCCATCGGCGTAGACCAGCGAGCGCGCGCTCTGCACGGTGCCGGCGGTGCGCGAGGCGACGATCGCATTGCGGTCGCCGATGTAGCGCTTGCGAATCTGCAGGCTGGGCAGGTACTTGACCGCATCCTCGACGTTGACCGCATTGAATTCGCGAACCTGCTCGCCCGTCACCTCCGCTTGCGGCGCCGGACTGCCGGCGACCACCGTCGGGCGACTGTTCTGGATGGTGACTTCGGACAGCTCGCGCTCCCCGGAGGCGGACTGTGCATGCGCCGCAGGAATCGACAGCGCGGCAAGCAGGAGGGCGATCGGCTTCAGGCAGCCGGGGTGCTTATGTGGCATTTCGTTTCTCGTTTCGTTGCAGTGAATCTGTCGCGCTGGGACCATCCGTTCAGCGCGCCGGCTCGGTGACAAAGGCGATCTTCACGATCCCCGCCCGCTGCGCCTCGGCCAGCACCTCGGTGACGCGCTCGTAGCGCGTGCCGCGGTCGGCGCGCAGGTGCAGCTCGGGCTCGCGGCCGTTCACCATGGCCGCGGCGAACACCTCGGGCAGCGCGCTGCGGTGCTGCACGACGCCGTCGACGAACACCTTGCCGTCGCCGTCGATCGCCACCGCGAGCACCTGCGGCTTGTCGTCGATGCGGGTGGCGTCGACCCGCGGCAGGTCGACCGGCACCTCCTTACGCGCTCTTCGCCGTGCGCGCGGCGGCGAGGTCGACCAGCTTGTCGCCGGGGCGGCCGCGCAGGCCGGTGGTCAGGTAGGCGTGCAGGTCGTGCGCGAAGCCGTCCAGCCGCGCCAGCGTCAGCCGGTTGCTGCGGGTGAAGGCGTTGTAGGCGAGCACCGCCGGGATCGCCACGAAGAGGCCGGCGGCGGTCATGATCAGCGCTTCGCCGACCGGGCCGGCGACCTTGTCGAGGACCACCTGGGTCGCGCCGGAGAGGCCGACCAGCGCGTGGTAGATGCCCCAGACGGTGCCGAAGAGGCCGATGAAGGGCGCGGTCGAGCCGACCGAGGCGAGGAAGGTGAGGCCGGATTCGATCCGGGCCTGCGACTCGACGATCTGGCAGCGCACCGCGCGCGTGACGAATTCGCTGGCCGAGACGCCGGCGCCGATGCCGCGCGCGGCGTGCTGGCGGTGCAGCTCGGCGGCGTTCGCCCCGGCAATCGCCAGCCCGGCGAGGACGCCGGTCTTGTCCTCGGCGCGGATGGCATCGATCGCCGCCGGCAGCGACTCGGCGCCCCAGAAGGCGTTCATCGCCCGGGCGTGGCAGCGGCGGGCCTGCCCGAGGCCGTGGATCTTGCCGGCCATGACGTACCAGCTGGCCAGCGACAGCCCCAGCAGCAGCACGGCGACGGTGTGCGTGACGGCGTCGCCCTGGGCCCAGAAGTGCGCCAATCCCATTTCCATTTGCATGTTCGTATCCTCAATTGCTCAAAGTGAAGTTCAGCGGCACCAGCACCGACGACTCGATGGCCTGCTCGCCCTGGCGGGCAGGGACGAAGCGCCAGCGTTCGACGGCGCTCCTCGCCGCGTCGTCGAGGCGGGCGAAGCCGCTCGACTGCTTGATGTCGACCGCCAGCGGCAACCCGTCGCGGCTGACGCGGACGCGCAGCACGACCTTGCCTTCCTCGCCCTGGCGGCGGGACAGCGGCGGGTAGGTCGGGCGCGGGTTCTGCAGGTAGTCGGCGTCGAAGCGGGCGGCGACGACGGCCGGCGCCGGGGCGGGGGCTGGCGCCGGCACCGGCGGGGCGGCGACCGGTTCGGGTTGGGGGGCGACGGCGAAGGCCGGCGCGGCCGGGGCGTTGCTCGCGGCGGCGAGCACCGGCGGCGGCGTCTGCACCCGCTGCGGGGTGGGCCTCCAGCAGGCGCACGGCGAGCGTGCGCAGCGGCGGCGCCAGCTCGGGGCGGACGACGGCGACGGCGATCAGGCCGGCGACCAGCAGGTGCACGCCGAGCACCGCCAGCAGCGCGGCCAGCCGGCGCGAGCGGCCGGCCCGGGGCGCTTCCGGCGGCGCGTAGTAGCGCGCCGTTTCGGCAACGGCGGGCGACGTCACCGGCCCCCCTCCACGCTTCGGCGCCTGCGTTGCTGCATGCCGCGCATCGCTAGAAGCTCGCGCGCAGCGTCAGCCGGAAGCTGCGCGGTTCCAGCGGGTGGACCAGCCGCCCGTCGATGCCGCCGCCGCAACTGCCGCCCGCCGTTTCGCTGCGCGTGCAGGCACCGCCCCAGTACTCGATGTCGTTGGCCTTGCGGTCGAACAGGTTGAGCACGTCGAGGGTCAGCTGCAGCTTCGGGTCGAAGCGGTAGCCGAGCTTGAAGTTGGCGGTCAGGAAGGGCGTCGACTTGTGCGTGTTGGTCTCCTCCAGCGCATAGGCGCCGAGGTAGCGCAGGCGCAGGCCGCCGAACCAGCGGCCGCCCGGGTCGGCGGTGAGGCCGAGCGAGGCGGTCAGCGGCACGGCGTTGGGCACGTGCTTGCCGCCGTTGTCGGCGTTGGCTTCCTTGAAGCGCGCCTGCGACACGGCGAGGTCGGCGTCGACGATCCAGCCGTCGGCCGGCGTGAGGTAGTTCGACCATTCGAGGCCGTGCCGGCGCGACGCGCCCTTCGGCTCGGTGACGCCTTCGTCGCCGATGAAGACCAGTTCCGAATCGAGCTCCATCTGCCACAGCGACAGGCTGCTGTTCCAGCCCGGCAGCGGTGCCGCGCGCATGCCGATCTCGCGGCCCCTGGCCTTGACGATCAGCGGCACCGGCGCCAGCGCGCTGCCGTCGACCGGGTTGGTGGTGCTGGTCGCGCCGCGCGCGTCGTTGCTGTGGAAGCCGTGGCCGGCGTTGGCGTAGAACTCGGTGCTGCCGAGCAGCTTGAAGGGGCCGAAGACGAGGCCCAGCTTCGGGCTGGTCTGGCCGGCGCTGGCGCGCCCGCCGTTGCCCATGTTGAAGGCGCCGCCGGTGGCGGTGACGCGCGCCGACAGATGGTCGCGGCGCAGGCCGAGCGTGCTGCGCAGCCAGTCGGTCCATTGGCTGCGCGCTTCCAGGTAGAGGCCGAGAGCATCCTCGGTGGCCTTGTCCTCGCGCACCGTCTGCGTGCGCCGGCGGTCGACGGTGTTGTACAGGCCGAGGCGGTCGATGTCGTCGTGCCGCCACTGCAGGCCGAGCGACAGTTCGCTGTCCTTCCAGGCCGGGCCGAGGAACCACGAGCGGCGCGCCTCGCCGCCCCAGACCTGGCGCTCGTCGGCCTGCTCGTGCTGGTCGCCCGAGAGGCCGCTGATGTAGCCGGACGGCGCCGCGAAGTAGTTCAGCCCGTAGTCGATGAGATAGGCGTTCACGCGCGTGGCGCCGTCGCGGTCGCTGTCAGGTTTCGCCCATTCGCCGGAGAGGCTGTGGCGGTGCGTCTTGCCGCCGTCGTTGGCCGACAGCGCGCCGTAGCGGCCGATCTCGCCGCGCTTGATGGCGCGCTCCGGCACATGCTCGGTCGCCGTCCACTCGGCGCGGTAGGCGAGCAGCGACAGCGCGTAGCCGTTGCCGCTGCCGCCCTCCGACAGGCGCAGCACGCTGTTCAGCTTCTTCAGGTTCTCCGGCTGGTCCCACGGGCCGTCATAGCCGGCGGCCTCGACGGCGCCGAGCAGCTGCCGGCCGCCGGAATTTTCGTTGGCTGCGACGCTGCCGGCGCCGAGCAGCCGGCGGTAGCCGTGTTCGCCGACGCCGGCCTCGACGAAGGGGCGGTCGAGCCGGCGCCGGTAGTCGATGCGCGCCGAGCCGCTGGTGACGAAATCGCCGTCGGCGGCCGAATAGACGCCCTTGCGGTACTGCACGCCGCCGACCAGTTCGGGGATCAGGAAGTTGAGGTCCATGTAGCCCTGGCCGTGCGCGTGCGTCGCCATGTTCACCGGCATGCCCATGACGTGGGTGGCGAAGTCGCTGCCGTGGTCGAGGTTGAAGCCGCGCAGGAAGTACTGGTTGGCCTTGCCGTCGCCGGAGTGCTGGGTGACGATCATTCCCGGCACGGCTTCCATGACTTCGGCGGGGCGCAGGAGCGGCCGGTTTTCCAGCTGCTTGCCGGTGACCGTGCCTTCGCTGGCCGATTCGGCGACGCCGACCAGATCGTGACCGCCCGGCGTGACGACGACTTCCTGCAGCGTCGGTACGCCGGCGGCGTGGGCGGCACCGGCGCCGGTCGCCAGCGCGCTCCCCAGCGTGAGTACCAGCGCGACGCGGTTCAGGGGGATGGGGGTAAAGCTGCAACGCATGTTCCGACTCCAGAAACGGCTGTCCGCTCGGGAGTCGGCGCTGCATGCGAAAAAGGCATGGGAATCCGCCGCCCTCCGCTACCCCGCAGACAGGCTGTTGAACGACCGCCGGGTTGGCGGCACCGTGCGTCAGGCCGGTCTCCGGGCTTGCGAGTCTTGATGCGTCGCCTTCCCGGTCGATCCGCGCGCCTTGCCGTTGCAGCAAGGTCACGTCATCGTCCAGTGGCTGCGGTTTGTGAACCGCCCGACACACCCACACTCGCCTACCGTTGCGGGGGCAGCTGAGGCTTGCTGGCGACCCGGTCGCCATGACCTCATTCCCGTTTCACCCGCCGCGTAGCGTTTTCTCCGCGGCAGGCACCTGAAGCGAGCGGCGATGTTAGCACGGCGGCCGTGTTGCCGGCACCGGGCGGCTGCGGTATAAGCGGGCGCATGAGCAAGAAAGCCAAACCCGCCAAGACCCACGAGCTGCGCCCCGGCCAATCCGTCGAGCTGTTGCAGGAGCTGCACATCCTGACCCGCGACGGGACGATGAACCAGGACAGCCGCCGCAAGCTGAAGCAGGTCTACCACCTGTTCAACTTCATCGAGCCGCTGCTGGTCGAGGCGCAGCAGGCGAACCCGGAGATCCACCTGGTCGACCACGGCGCCGGCAAGTCCTACCTCGGCTTCATCCTCTACGACCTGTTCTTCAAGGCGCGCGGCGGTCCGGATTCGTGCATCTGGGGCATCGAGACGCGCGACGAACTGGTGACGCGCTCGCGCGAACTGGCCGACCGCCTGGGATTCGGCGGCATGCGTTTCCTCAACCTGTCGGTCGCCGACTCGATCGTCTCGCCGGAACTGCCGGAACGCGTCGACGTCGTCACCGCGCTGCACGCCTGCAACACCGCCACCGACGACGCGATCCGCTTCGCGCTGGCGAAAAAGGCCAAATACATCGTGCTGGTGCCCTGCTGCCAGGCCGAGGTCGCGGCGACGCTCAGGAAGCACAAGGCGACGGCGCTGGCCGCCGCGCTCGCCGAGGTCTGGCGCCACCCGCTGCACACCCGCGAGTTCGGCAGCCACCTGACCAACGTGCTGCGCTGCCTGCAGTTGCAGGCGCACGGTTACGAGGTGACGGTGACCGAGCTGACCGGCTGGGAGCACTCGCTGAAGAACGAGCTGATCATCGCCGTCGACAGGAAGCTGCCGGCGAAGAAGCCGGCCGAGCGGCTGGCCGAGCTGCTGGCCACCTTCGGCCTGGAAGAACTGCGCGAGCGCTTCGCCTGAACCGGCAGCGCGGGGCGCGACGAACGGAGACGACCATGCCCGACCCTCAGCGCCGTTTCGAATACCGCCTGCGCTTTCCCGACGGCCAGCAGCGCGTCATCCCGATCGTCCTCGACGGCGCCACCCTCGGCTGCATCGAACCGCCACCGGCGGCGCGCGCGTGGACGGCACTGGACTGCCACCGCTGCCCGCACTGCCCGCTCGAACCGGCCGCGGAGCCGCTGTGTCCGCTGGCGGCGCGGCTCGACCCGCTGGTCGACATCCTCGGTTCGGTGCTGTCGCACCAGACGCTCGACGTCGAGGTGGTCGCCGGCGAACGCACCGTCGCCACGCACGCGCCGGCACAGGCCGTCGCCAGCTCGATCATCGGCCTGATCGGCGCCACCAGCGGCTGCCCGCACACCGCCTTCCTGAAGCCGCTGGCCTGGTTCCACCAGCCTTTCGCCGGCGAGGAGGAGACGGTGTTCCGCGCCGTCTCCGCGTGGTTCCTGAAGCAGCACTTCCGCGACCTCGACGGCGAAACGCCGGACTGGTCGCTGGCCGGACTGCGCCAGCGCTACGACGCGCTGCACACGGTCAACGTCCATCTCGCCCGGCGACTGCGCCAGGCGAGTTCATGCGACGCGACGGTGAATGCGATTGTCCGCCTCGACATGTTCACGAAAGCGGTCTCGGGCGAGATCGACGAGATCCTCGGCTTCCTGCGCGGCCGGCTCGGCTGAATCCCCGGGGCTAGAGCGGCCCGATGTACTCGCCGCGCGCCGGATAGTCGTTCGCGATCGCGAAATCGAGTCCGGCGAGGAGGTCGGCAAAATTCGGGCGCGCGAACGGCATCGTCTGCACCGCACCGTAGTACAGCGCTCCGTCCGGCCGCACCAGGAAAACGCCGGGCTCGGCGAAGCGCGGCGGCTCCTCGATGCCGATCGAGGTCTTGCCGCGGCTGTCGGAGAGGTAAAGCCCCCAGGCCCGGGCCGTGGCCAGCGCGACGCCGTAGCCGATGCGCAGCGCGCTCGCCTTGATCTTCTCCGCCATCGCTGCGGCGCGCTCGGCGTCATCCGACGATAGCGCGACCACCTTGACGCCGCGCTTCTCGAACTCCGGCACCAACCGTTCCAGTTCGAGCAGGTACTTGGCGCAAATCGGGCAATGCAGGCCACGGTAGAAAACGAGCAGCGAGAAATGCCGCGGGGCATCGGCGGCGAGATCGAAACGGCCGTGGGCAACGGTGTCGGCGGCAAGTGCGGGCACTGCCTGGCGCGGGATCAACATGTCGGACTCCTTGATGGATTCGTGGTGGAAGCTCCACTATGCGGTACGATAAGCAATCAAAAATCCACAATTGATTGCCGTTAGTTCACATGAATACCGCCAGCCCGCGCCTCGACCGCCTCTCCGCACTGCTTGACGGCCTCTCGCCGACGGTCGCGATCGTGCATGCCGGAGCGCTCGACCGCCCCCTCGCGCCGGCCGGCGAGCCGCCCGTGGCGCCTCGAACTGCTGGCCGAGACCGCGGGCATGTCGCGAACGGCCTTCGCGGCGGCCTTCCGGGCGCGGATGCGACTGACGCCGAGCCGCTATCTCGCCGGCTTGCGGCTGGCGCTGGCCGAGCAGTCGATCGCTGCCGGCAACGGCCTCAAGCGCGCGGCGCAGGCCGCCGGCTACGCCAGCCCGGCCGCGCTATCGCGCGCGCTGTCGCGGCGCCGGCGGACGTCGCCGCCGCCCGTGTAAGGTCTCGCGAGCTGCGGCGACTAAAGGTCATCATGACTCGCGAAGTGCGCCGTGCCCAGACTCTCCCTCACCGTCCTGCGTGTCGACGGCGGGTTGAAGCCGGAACCGATAGCTACGCACCGATTGCCACTGGAGGAAACCATGAACCGTCGCCAATCCCTGTACTCGCTGCTCGGCCTGTCGCTGATGTCGCTGGGCAGGCCGTCCGCTGCCGCCGCGGAGCCGCCGAAGCTGGTCAAGACGAAGGCCGAATGGGCCGCGCTGCTGCCGCCGCCGGCCTTCCACGTGCTCTTCGAGGAAGGCACCGAATACCCCGGCAGCAGCCCGCTGAACCAGGAGAAGCGCAACGGCACCTTCGTCTGCGCCGCCTGCTTCCAGCCGCTGTTCGACAGCGCCGCCAAGTACGACAGCGGCACCGGCTGGCCGAGCTTCTGGCAGTCGCTGCCCGGCGCCGTCGGCACCAGGACCGACTACAAACTGCTGGTGCCGCGCACCGAGTATCACTGCCGCCGCTGCGGCGGCCACCACGGCCATCTCTTCGACGACGGCCCGCCGCCGACCGGCAAGCGCTATTGCAACAACGGCGTCGCGCTGCTGTTCGTGCCGCGCGGCGAGACGCTGCCGAAACTGCGGACGTAGGCCGCGCAGCGCGCCTCCCGACATTGCCGATGAAATAATTGCGGCGCTTGCATCGAATTCCCTTGGCATGTATCCTGCCGCCCGTGAATCAGGTGCCCCGTGCTGCGTCTGCAGCCGGGGTGAAACGGGAAGTCCGGTGAAACCGATGCTTGGCTCGGTCAGTCCGGCGCAGCCCCCGCTGCTGTAAGCCCGACGATTCCGGCGCTACGCCACTGCCCCGCGAGGGGTGGGAAGGCAGGCCGGAGGAGGTCGAGGGCGAGCCAGAAGACCGGCCTGGAATCAACGCGACACTATTCCCCGGGGTGACGGGAAAGCTTCAGTCGAACTCGGCCCGCGCCGTCCGTCCGTCGAACCGCGCCCCTCGCGCATGGTGTCCCTCTGTCCGCCGAAGGGAGGTCCGCATGCACATCATGGAAGGTTTTCTGCCGCTCGGCCACGCCGTCGGCTGGAGCCTGGCGTCGGCGCCCTTCGTCGCCTGGGGCGTGCATTCGCTCCGCCGCGGCCTGCGCGAACGGCCGGAGCGGCGCATGCTGCTCGGCGTCGCCGCCGCCTTCTCGTTCGTGCTGTCGGCGCTGAAGCTGCCCTCGGTCACCGGCAGCTGCTCGCACCCGACCGGCGTCGGCCTCGGCGCGCTGCTCTTCGGGCCGCTGGCGATGGTCCCGGTCGGCCTCGTCGTGCTGCTCTTCCAGGCGCTGCTGCTGGCCCACGGCGGGCTGACGACGCTCGGCGCCAACCTGTTCTCGATGGCCGTCGTCGGCCCCTTCGTCGCCGCCGGCGTGTTCCGCGCGGCGCGCGGCATCGGCCTGCCGCTGGCCGGCGCGGTCTTCCTCGCCGCCTGTCTCGGCGACCTCGCCACCTATCTGACGACCTCGCTGCAACTGGCCTGGGCCTTCCCCGACCCGGCCGGCGGCTTCGCCGCCTCGCTGGCCAAGTTCGCCGGCATCTTCGCCATCACCCAGCTGCCGCTGGCCGTCAGCGAGGGCCTGCTGACGGTGCTGGTGGTCAATGCGCTGGCGCGCTTCAACGCCGAGGAACTGCAGGACATGCCGCTGTTCGCCGGCCGCGGGGCGCGGGCATGAAGCGCTACAACTGGCTCGTCGCGGCGGCCGTGGTGCTGCTGACGGCGCTGCCGCTGTGGCTGGTGGCCAAGCCCGACGGCGCCGACGGCATCTTCGGCGGCGCCGACGGCCAGGCGCAGCAGGCCATCGGCGAGATCGCGCCGGACTACCGGCCGTGGTTCGCGCCGCTGCTGCAACCGGCGAGCAGCGAGATCGCCTCGCTGCTGTTCGCGCTGCAGGCGGCCATCGGCGCCGGCGTGATCGGCTACTGGCTCGGCGCCTCGGTGACCCGCGACCGATACCGCAAGGCGGCGGAGGCCAACAACGCCGCCGGGCGCGGCGTCGACGCGAAAGCGGGCGGCGATGCTGATTGAGCAGTCGGCCTACGCCAACCGCTGGCGTCGCGTCAGCCCGGTGGCCAAGGGCAGCTTCGCGCTGGCCGGGCTGGTCGCCGCCTTCGTCGCCGCCTCGCCGCTGGCGGCCGGCGGCGTCGCGCTGCTGCTGGCGCTGGCCACCTGCCTGGCGGCCGGCGTGCCGCCCGGGCGCTACCTGCGCGTCGCCGCGCCGGCGCTCGCTTTCCTCGCGCTGTCCTGCCTGTCGCTGCTCTTCTCGCTCGCTGCCGACGCCGACGGCGGCCTCGCCTGGCAGTGGGCGCCGCAGGCCCTGCCGCGCATCGCCACCGTCGCCACCCGCGCGCTCGCCGCGCTCGCCGCCCTGCTCCTGCTGGTGCTGACGACACCGCCGCCCGACCTGATCGCGCTGTTGCGCAGCTGCCGCGTGCCGGAAGTGCTGCTCGACCTGATGGTGCTGTGCTACCGCATGCTGTTCGTCTTCTCGGCGGCGGTGCGCGACACGCTGACCGCGCAGGCGGCGCGCCTCGGCCACGCCACCGTCCGCGGCAGCCTGCGCTCGCTCGGCCTGCTCGCCGCCAGTTTGACGGTGCAGATCTGGCGGCGCGCGCTGGCACTGCATCGCGCGGCTCTGGCGCGCAACGGCGACGGCCCGCTGCGCATGCTGCCGGCGGAGTTCGCCGACGCCGGCCGGCACACCGCGCTCGCCGTCGTCGCCGGCGGCGCGCTGATCGCCTTTGCGGCGCGGGGCCTCCAGTGAGCGATTTCATCGAAATGGCCGCCGTCGGCCACATCTATGCCGACGGCCAGGCCGGGCTGAACGGCTGTTCGTTGGCGATCCGCCGCGGCAGCCGCAACGCCTTGCTCGGCGCCAACGGTTCGGGCAAGACGACGCTGCTGCTGCACCTGAACGGGCTGCTGCGGCCGAGCGACGGCGTCGTCCGCATCGACGGCACGCCGCTCGACTACCGCCGCGCCGGCCTCGCCGCGCTGCGCCGCCGCGTCGGGCTGGTCTTCCAGAACCCCGACGACCAGCTGTTCTCGGCGAGCGTCGTCGAGGACGTTTCGTTCGGCCCGGTGAACCTCGGCCTCGATGCCGCGACGGTGCGCGCGCGCGTCGCCGCGGCGCTGGCGGCGGTCGGCATGGACGGCGAGGCCGAGCGGCCGGTGCACCACTTGAGCTTCGGCCAGAAGAAGCGCGTCTGCATCGCCGGCGTGCTCGCCATGCAGCCCGAGCTGCTGCTGCTCGACGAGCCGACGGCCGGCCTCGACGCGGCCATGCAGGCCGACCTGCTCGGCCTGCTCGGGACGCTGTCGGCGCGCGGCCTGACCGTCGTGCTGTCGACGCACGACGTCGATCTCGCCTACCGCTGGGCCGACGACATCCACCTGCTGGCCGCCGGCCGCTGCATCGCCTCGTTCGCCGCCGAACGCCTGGCGCAGCACGGTGCGGCACTCGCCACTGCCGGCCAGCCGCTGCCGGCGGTCGTCGAAGTGCACCGGGCGCTGGTCGCGCGCGGCCTGCTGGCGGAGGCGCCGGCACCGCGCTGCCACGAACAATTGCTGGCCGCACTGGCGGCCATCGACAACAAGGACTGCGAGGAAACCCCAATGCGCAACGACTCCCGTTCGCCCGCCCGCCGGAGCGCCGCCTGATGCCCGGCACCGTCTGGTTCGTCGGCGCCGGCCCGGGCGACCCCGAGCTGATCACCGTCAAGGGCCGCAAGCTGCTCGAAGCCGCCGGCGCCGTGCTCTTCGCCGGCTCGCTGGTCGACCGCGCGGCGACGCTGTTCACGCCCGAGGGCTGCGAGATCCGCGACTCGAAGGAGATGACGCTCGACGAGATGACGGACTGGCTGATCGACGCCGCCCGCCGCCACGGGACGGTGGTCCGCCTGCAGACCGGCGACCCCGGCCTCTACGGCGCGCTGATCGAGATGACGCGGCCGCTCTCCGCCGCCGGCATCGCCTGGGCGGTGGTGCCCGGCGTCTCGTCGGCGATGGCGTCGATGGCCGCGGCCGGCGAGACGCTGACGCTGCCCGAGGTGACGCAGACGGTGATCCTGACCCGCGTCGCCGGGCGCACGCCGATGCCGCCGGGCGAGGATCTCGAAGCGCTGGCCGCGCACAAGACGACGCTGTGCATTTATCTGTCGATCACGCTCCTGCACAAGGTGCAGGAGGCGCTCATCGCCGCCGGCTGGGCCGAGGACGCGCCGATGCTGGTGGTGCAGAAAGCCTCGTGGCCGGGCGAGGAGAAGATCGTGCGCGGCACGCTGGCCGACATCAAGCGCAAGTGCCAGGCCGAAAAGATCGCCAGCCAGGCGATGATCGTCGCCAGCCCGACGCTGGGCGCCGCCGACTGGACCGACCTGGCGCGCTCGAAACTCTACGACCCGACTTTCTCGCACCGCTTCCGCAAGGCGAGCGTCACCACGGAAAATACCAAATGAATAACGACGCAACGATCCTGCTCGTCGGCCACGGCTCGCGCAACCTCGACGGCAACAAGGAAACGCTGGCCTTCGCCGCGCAATGGCGCGAGCGCCACCCCGGCCGGCGCATCGAGGTGTGCTTCATCGAGCATGCCGAGGTGCTGCTCGACGCCGGGCTCGACCGCGCGGCGGCCGGGGCGATGGTCGACGGGCGCCGCGTGCGCGTGATCCCGTTCATCCTGAATGCCGCCGGCCACGTCAAGATGGAGCTGCCGGCGGCGATCGAGCGCGCCCGCGCGCGCCACCCCGGCGTCGATTTTGCCGTGACCCGCCACCTCGGCATGGGCCGCGAGATCTTCGCCGTGCTGCAGGGACAGCTCGACCGGCTGATGCGTCAGCTCGACATGCCCGATCCGCGGAGCACCGGCGTCGTGCTGCTCGGCCGCGGCTCGTCGGACGCCGGCGCCAACGGCGAACTGGCGAAGATGGCGCGCTGGCTGTTCGAGGCCAACGACCACGAGCTGGTCGACCTGGCCTTCACCGGCGTCGCCTGGCCGCGGCTGGAGACCGTCGTGCAGCGGCAGGCGAAGCTCGGCATGACGCAGCTCTGCATCGTGCCGGTCTATCTGTTCACCGGCGTGCTGATCGAGCGCATCAAGGCCCAGGTCGAGCGCCTGCAGCGGCAGTATCCGCAGCTTGCCTTCGCGCTCGGCACGCACTTCGGCTTCGACAAGGGCGTCTTCGACCTGCTCGACGCGCGCGCCGGTGGCGACGAAACGGGAGAAATGCGGCCCGAAGGCCGCATGCTCGAATGCGACGGCTGCAAATACCGCGAGGAGGCCGAAGGGGAGCATCTGCACGACCACAGCCATACCGCGACGGGCGGCTGCGGCCACGGCCACGCCGACGACCACCCTCACCATCACCGCTGTTCGCACCAGCACGCCTGACTTACGGGAGAGACCATGACCACCAACACCGTCACCGAGCAACTGACCGCCGCCGGCCGCGCCATCGAGCACGACTCGTTCGCCATCATCGACGCCGAGGCCGGTCCGCACGCCTACACCGCCGAGCAGTGGCCGCTGGTGCGGCGCATGATCCACGCCAACGCCGACTTCGAGTTCAACGGCCTGACCGTCTTCCACCCGGAGGCGATGCGCGCCGGCTTCCTCGCCGTGCTGCAGGGCGGCGCGGCGATCGTCGTCGACGTCGAGATGATCTGCGTCGGCCTGTCGCAGCCGCGCTTGCAGCACTTCGGCCTGTCCACGCACCACTACATTTCCGACGCCGACGTCATCGAGGCGGCGCGCGCCGAGGACACCACGCGCGCCGTGCAGGCGATGCGGAAGGCGCACCGGCTGGGCAAGCTCGATGGCGCGATCGTCGGCATCGGCAACGCGCCGACCGCGCTGATCGAACTGGTGCGCCTGATCCGCGAGGAAGGCGTGCGCCCGGCACTGGTCATCGGCATGCCGGTCGGCTTCGTCTCGGCGGCCGAATCGAAGGACCTGCTGATGACCGTGAGCGAAGTGCCGTGGATCGCCATCCGCGGCCGCAAGGGCGGCTCGACGCTGGTCGTCGCCGCGCTGCACGCGCTCTTGTCGCTGGCCGAGGCCGAGCAGAAGAAACTGGCGGCATGAACCCCATGAAAACCGCAATGAACGCAGAGGCCGCAGAGGAAAACCGAGAACGCAGAGGAGATGATGAATGCCTGCATTACCTCTGCGTGCTCCGCGCCTCTGCGCCCTCTGCGTCGAAAGCGGTTTGAATCGAGTCCCTTAGGATGAGCGAAACCAAGGTCCGCAAAGGCGACGGCCGGCGCGCGCGCGGCAACCGCACCGGCTTCACGACCGGCGCCTGCTCGGCGGCGGCGGCGCGGGCGGCGGCGCTCGGGCTGCTCGCCGACGCGGTGCCGGCGAGCGTCCGTTGCCGCCTGCCGAACGGCAACGAGGTCAGCTTCGCCGTCGCCGACGGCCGCGTCGAGGGCGACGGGCCGCAGCGCATCGCGCACGCGGTCATCGTCAAGGACGCCGGCGACGACCCGGACGCCACGCACGGCGCGCACCTGACCGCCGACGTGCGCGTCCTGCCGCACCGCGCCGGCGAGATCGTGCTCAAGGGCGGCCCCGGCGTCGGCACGGTGACCAAGGAAGGGCTCGGCCTCGAAGTCGGCGGGCCGGCGATCAACCCGGTGCCGCGCCGCAACATCCGCGACAACGTCGCCGCCGCCGCCGCCGAGCTGCTCGACCACGACGGGCTGGAAGTGACGATCTCGGTGCCCGGCGGCGAGGAGATGGCGAAGAAGACCTTGAACGCGCGGCTCGGCATCGTCGGCGGCATCTCGATCCTCGGCACCACCGGCATCGTCCGCCCGTACTCGACCGCCGCCTTCCGCGCCAGCGTCGTGCAGGCGATCGACGTCGCCGCGACGCAGGGGCAGCGGAGCGTCGTGTTCACCACCGGCGGGCGCACCGAGAAATTCGCCATGCGCCAGCTGCCGGGGCTCGACGAGGCCTGCTTCGTGCAGATGGGCGATTTCGTCAAGGCCGCCTTCCAGACCGCCGTCAAGCGCGGCATGACGCGCATCCACGTCGGCGCGATGGTCGGTAAGCTGACCAAGATGTGCCAGGGGCTGGCGGTGACGCATGCCTGGAAGGCCGAGATCGACCGCGACATCCTCGCCGAGGCGGCGGTCGCGGTCGGCGCGCCGGACGACCTGGTCGCCGAAATCCGCGCCGCCGAGACGGCGCGCTTCGCCGCCGAGCGCCTCGCCGCACTGGGCCTCTCCGAGGGCTTCCACCGCGCGCTGGCGATCAAGGCGATCGTCAGCCTGAAGGCGCGCCATCCCGGCGACTACCGCCTCGACGTGCGGGTCTGCGATTTCGAAGGACAGTTCATTTGCCATGTTGACGAAGATGAAGCCCGCTGAACCGATCTGCCACGTCGTCGGCATCCTCGACGACGGCTGGGGCGGCCTCGCCGACGCCGCGCGCGCCGCGCTCGCCGGCGCCGGGCTGGTGGTCGGCGTCGGCCGCACGCTCGAACTGGTGCGCCCGCACCTTGGCGCCGCGGCGGCAACGAAAGAATTCCACGACATGGACGGGGCGCTGAGCGCGGCGCCGGGCCGGATCGCCGCCGCGCTCGACGCCGGCCGCGGCGCCGCCGTACTCGCCACCGGCGACCCGCTCTGCCACGGCATCGCCGGCTACCTGATCGGCAAGCTCGGCGCCGCGCGCGTGCGCGTGCTGCCGGCGCCGTCGACGCTGCAGATTGCCTTCGCCCGCTTCGGCAAGCCGTGGCAGGACGTGGCGATCGCGTCCTGCCACAGCAAGGATGCCGGCGAATGGCAGGCCGGCGCGACGCCGGCCCACGGCCTCTATCCGCTGATGCGTGCGATCGCGCTGAACCGCCGCGTCTTCGCCTTCATGAGCCCGGACAACGACCCGGCGCGGCTGGCGCGCGCGCTGCTGCTCGCCGGCTACGGCGACGACGCGCGGCTGTCGGTGGCCTGCCGCCTGCTCCTGCCGGACGAGACGGTGCGCGTCGACCTGGCCGTCGCCGAGGCCGCCGCGATGGTCTTCCCCGAGCCCTGCGTGGTGCTCGTCGAACGCCGCGGCAACGACGCGCTGCCGACCTTCGGTCTGGCCGACGACGAATACGTGCAGCGCGCGCCGGAGAAGGGCCTGATCACCAAGCAAGAGGCGCGCGCGCTGTCGCTCGCCAGGCTCAGGCTGAAGGCCGACGCGATCGTCTGGGACATCGGCGCGGCAACCGGCTCGGTCGGGCTGGAAGCGGCGCGGCTGGCGCCGTTGGGCCACGTCTGGGCGATCGAGAAGAACGCCGCGGACGCCGCCAACGCGCGTGCCAACGCCGAGCGTTTCCGCGCCACCAACTACACGCTGGTCGAAGGCAAGGCGCCGGCCGGGCTGGAGGCCTGGCCCGACCCTGACGCCGTCTTCATCGGCGGCTCGGGCGGCGAGCTGGCCGAACTGATCCGGCGGGTCCTCGCCCGCCTGCGCCCCGGCGGCCGGCTGGTCATGAACTTCGTCACGCTCGAAAACCTGGCGACGGCGACCGCCGCGCTCGGCGCAAGCGGCGGCGCAACCTGGGACGTGGTGCAACTGCAAGCCAGCCGCAGCCAGCCGATTCTCGACATGCACCGGATGGCGGCACAGAACCCGGTGTGGATCATTACCGCAAAGAAGGAAGAAGCATGAAGAAGTACGGAAAACTGATCGGCGCCTCGCTCGGCCCCGGCGACCCCGACCTGATCACCCGCCGCGCCTGGGCGGCGCTGCAGTCCGGCGCGCGCTGGCTGTATCCGGTCAAGAAGGCCGAGGAAGCGTCGTACGCGCTGTCCATCGTCGAGCGCGGCGGGCTCGCCGTTCCGGCCGACGCCGAGGCGCTGGTCTTCCCGATGACACGCGACGCCGAGATCCTCGCCAAGGCCTGGGCGCGCGCCGCGGCACGCACCGTCGAGCTACTTGAAGAAGGGCGCGACCTGGTCTTCCTCGTCGAGGGCGACGCCTCGACCTTCGCCACCTTCGGCCACCTTGCCCGCGTCGTGCGCGAGCTGGCGCCGACGGTCGAGGTCGAAACGATCCCCGGCGTCTCGTCGTTCGCCGCCGCCGCCGCGGCGACCGGCACGACGCTGGCCGAGGAGGACGAGACGCTGGCGGTGGTTCCCGCCGCCTACGGCGTCGAGGTCATCGACCACCTGCTCGACGAGTTCGACACGCTGGTGCTGATGAAGGTCAAACCGCTGGTCGACGAGGTCGTCGACCTGCTCGAACGCCGCGACCTGCTCGCCACCAGCTGCTTCGTCGAGAAGGTCGGCGCGCCGGGCGAGCGCGTCGTCCGCGACGTCGCCGCGCTGAAGGGCGAGGCGGTGAACTACCTGTCGCTGATGCTGGTGCAGAACCCGAAGCGCGCGCGCGGCGAGCTGCGCCGCGGCTGCCGCAAGCGCAAGGCGGCGGCTGCGGAAGCACAGCCGGCATGAAGGTTGCCGTCGTCGCCATCACGCGCCACGGCGTCGCGCTGGCCGGCCGCATCGTTGCCGCGCTGCCCGGCGCGCGGCTGTTCGCGCCGGAGAAATTCGCCGCCGAGGCCGCCCTTGCCGCGCCCGGCGCCGCGCAGACCTACGCCGGCAAGGTCGGCGACCAGGTGCCGACGCTGTTCGCCGCCTTCGACGCGGTCGTCGCCGTCGTCTCGCTCGGCGCCGTCGTTCGCCTGATCGCGCCGCACCTCGGCAAGAAGGAAACCGACCCGGCGGTGGTCGTCGTCGACGAGGCCGGGCGCTTCGCCATTCCCGTGCTGTCCGGCCACCTCGGCGGCGCCAACGCGCTGGCCGGGCATCTGGCGACGGCGCTCGGCGCAACGCCGGTGCTGACCACCGCCTCGGACGCGCGGCAGACGATCGCCGTCGACCTGCTCGGCCGCGAACTCGGCTGGCGGCTCGAAGCGAGCCACGACGAGATCGTCCGCTGCAGCGCGGCGATGGTGAACGACGAGCCGGTGGCGCTGGTTCGGGAAGCCGGCGAGGCCGACTGGTGGTCCGGGCACGCCAACGGCCGCGAGGGGCCGCTGCCGGCCAACGTGACGCTGTTCGAACGGATCGAGGACGTGGACGCCGGGCGTTTCGCCGCGGTGCTGTGGATCGGCCGGCGTGCGCTGCCGGCTTCCTGTGCGGCGGCGCTAGCCGGGCGGGTGGTGGTCTATCGCCCGGCGGAGGGCGCGTGAGGGAGGTTTTGCCGCTGGGTTGCGCCGCTGGCCGGCGCCCCACGCGCTGCGGCGTAGCGCTTCCGTTCGTGCTGAGCCTGTCGAAGTACGAACGGAAGGGCGGGCCACGGAGTGCCGGGTCATGAGAATCGCGCTCGGGCTGGGCTGCGACCGCGGCACGCCGGCCGCCACCATCGCCCAGGCCATCGCCGAGGCGCTGGCTGCGGCCGGCGCGGCGCCGGCCGACGTTGCCGCCGTCGCCTCGATCGACCTCAAGGCCGACGAGGCCGGGCTGGCCGAGGTCGCCGCGCGCCACGGCTGGACGATCCGCTTCCTCGCCGCGGCCGAGCTGGCCGCGGTCGCGGTGCCGAACCCGTCGGAAATCGTGCGCAAATACACCGGCACGCCGTCGGTGTCGGAGGCGGCCGCGCTGCTCGCGGCCGGCGCCGACCTTTCCCATCTGATCATCGAAAAACACAAGGTGCGCGGGCCGGACGGCCGCAACGCCACCGTCTCCATCGCGAGGATTCCCCAATGAACGCTACGCAACCATCCGCCGGAAAAATCATGCTCGTCGGCCTCGGCCCGGGCAGCCACGAGCACCTGACCGCACGCGCCCGCGCGGCGATCGCCGAGGCCGACACGGTGATCGGCTATGTCACCTACGTGCGCCTCGTCGCCGACCTGCTCGACGGCAAGGAGGTGATCAGGAAGTCGATGACCGAGGAGCTCGACCGCGCCATCGAGGCACTCGACCGCGCGCGCGAAGGGAAAAAGGTGGCGCTGATCTCGTCGGGCGACGCCGGCGTCTACGGCATGGCCGGGCCGACCTTCGAGGTGCTGTTCCAGGCCGGGTGGACGCCGGATTCGGCGATCGAAGTCGAGATCGTCCCCGGCGCCTCGGCGCTGAACACCTGCGCAGCGCTGGTCGGCGCACCGCTGACGCACGACTTCTGCGCCATCTCGCTGTCCGACCTGTTGACGCCGTGGCCGACCATCGCCCGCCGGCTCGACGCGGTGGCCTACGCCGATTTCGTCGTCGCGCTGTACAACCCGAAGAGCGGCCGGCGCACGCGGCAGATCGCCGAGGCGCAGCGCCTGTTCCTGCGCCATCGCGACCCGCAGACGCCGGTGGCGATCATCAAGTCGGCCTACCGGCCGAAGCAGCGCATCGAACTGACGACGCTGGAGAAAATGAGCGAGGCCGACATCGGCATGCTGACCACGGTGCTGATCGGCAATTCCAACACCTTCGTGCAGAACGGCCTGATGGTGACGCCGCGCGGCTACGCCAACAAGTACGCCGTCGAGGACGGCGCGCGCAACACCCGCGACGGCGAACAGGCCGGCCGTTCGCTGTCGAGCGGCCTCGACGGCTGGATCGAGGACATCCGGCAAAGCGGCCGCCCGGCCGCGCAACTGGCCGCCGAATACCGGTTGCCGGCCGACTACATCGCCTCGGTCCTGAACGAACCCGCCTGAAGCGGACGCAAAAAAGCCGGCGGGTCGCCCTCGCCGGCTTTTTCGGTCAGCAACGCTGCTTACTGGACCTGCTGGATTCCGGCGACCGTCCAGCCACGGCTGCCGTCGGCCGGCTTCACCATGTGCCAGATTTCCGAGAAGCTCTCGGCGCCGGCGTTGCGGTCTTCGCGGATGAGGCCGCTGAAGTGCACGCTGACGACGTAGCGGTTGCCTTCCTCGGCGACGTCGATGACCTGCGCATTCAGTTCGACGACGTCGGTTTCCTGCGGCGCACCCTTGCGCTCGTCGATCGCCAGCTTGATCTCGGCGAACATCTCCGGCGAGGTGAACTCGCGGATGTCGTCGAGGTTGGCGGCGTCGTTGGCGGCCTGCAGGCGGATGAAGTTCACCTTGGCGTTGCGGGCAAAGGACTCGGCGTCGAAATCGGCGGGGATGTTGCCGCCGACCGCACCGCTGGCCGCACCGGCAACTGCCGCTGCGCCGGTTGCGGCTGCGGCCGCCGGAGCGTAGGACGAACCGCCGGCCGGGGTGAACTCGGGACGCGGTGCGCTGCCGCCGACATCGGCACCGGCCGCGGCGTACTGCATGCCCGGCGCCTGCGCGCCGGCCTTCTTGCGCATGAAGTAACCGATCACGCCGACGACGACCAGCGCCAGCAGCGCGATCATCATGAAGTTGGCCAGCCCTTCGCCGAAGCCGAGGTGCGACGCCAGCGCGGCCAGGCCGAGGCCGGCGGCGAGGCCGGCGACCGGGCCGAGCCAGGAGCGCTTCGGCTGCGCGGCCGGCGCCGCGGCGGCAGCGCCGGCCTGCGTCGGCGCGGCCTGCTGCTGTTGTGCCGGCGCCGCCTGGGTGTTCTTGGCCGGCGGCGTCGCCTGCCGCTGCATGCCGGTTGAGCTGCCGCCGCCGAGCCTTCTGGCGGCCTCGGCATCGTTGATGTTGAGCGTGAAGCCGACGATTACGGCTGCTGCCAACGCGAGGAATTTGTTCATCTGGGCCTCCTTCGGTGAGAGATGTGCCTGCATGTTACGCCAGCAAGCATCCAAGAAAAACGGGGTTATGAAGATACTTTTGTTCGGGAAAACCGAGCAGTCTTCAAGCCGTGAACAGGCCGGCGACGGCGACCGGGTTCGACGGGAAGTAGAGGTGCAGGTAGCTGGCGGTGAGTCGCTGCACGCGATAGACCGGCTCGCCGGCGCTGGCGCCCTGCTTCTTCGCGGCGCGCGCGAACGGCGCCAGCGGCGTCTCCGCCTGCGAGTAGTGGAAGGTGTGGCCGCGGATGGCGTCGCCGCCGTCGAGCGCCACTTCCTGCATGCCGAGCGCGGCCAGCCTCTTCTGCATCGCGACGCGGCCGGGGAGCAGGCCGGCCAGGCGATGCGCGTTGCCGGCGACGTCGGCCAGCGTCTCGAACAGCGCCATCATGCCGCCGCACTCGGCAAGCGCCGGCTTGCCGGCGGCGACGTGCGCGGCGAGCGACGCCCACAGCGGCCGGTTGGCGGCGAGCGCGTCGCCGTGCAGCTCCGGGTAGCCGCCGGGCAGCCACACTGCGTCGCAGTCGGGTAGCGCGGCGTCGGCGAGCGGCGAGAAGAAGGTGAGCCGGGCGCCCATCGCCGCGAGGCAGTCGAGGTTGGCCGGATAGAGGAAGCAGAAGGCGGCATCGCGGGCCACCGCGATGGTCCGGCCGGCGAGCAAGGGCGGCAGTTGCGGCGGCGGCGCATCGGCAAAGTCGACCGCCGGCGGCAGCACCGCGGCGTCGGTCTTCGCCAGCGCGTCGGCCATGCGGTCGAGGCGCGCCGAGAGGTCGGCGATCTCGGCCGCCGGCAACAGGCCGAGGTGGCGCTCGGGCATCGCCGCATAGTCGTCGCGCGGCAAGGCGCCCATCCAGCGGATGTCGTCGGGCAAACTCTTCTTCAGCAGCTCGGCGTGGTAGTCGCTGCCGACGCGGTTGGCGAAGGCCGCGCTGAGCGGCGTCCCCGGCCGGTAGTGCTTGAGGCCGTAGGCGATCGCACCGAAGCTCGAAGCCATCGCCGCGCCGTCGATCACGGTCAGGATCGGGATGCCGAGGCGCGTCGCCAGCTCGGCCGCCGACGGGTCGCCGTCGAACAGGCCCATCACGCCTTCGATCAGGATCAGGTCGGCGTCGCGCGCGGCTTCCGCCAGCCGCCAGCGCGCGTCGGCCTCGCCGCACATCCACAGGTCGATGTTGGCGCACGGCGCGCCGCTGGCCACGGCGTGGATCTGCGGGTCGAGGAAATCCGGCCCGCACTTGAACACGCGCACCTTCCTGCCCTGCCGCGCATGCAGCCGCGCCAGCGCGGCGACGACGGTGGTCTTGCCCTGCCCGGAGGCGGGGGCGGCAACGAGGAGGGTAGGACACGAAAGGCGCATGGGGAGGTCTCTGGCCGGGGGTTGTACAGGCTGCGGGAGCGGCCGCCTACAGGCGGAGGCCGAAGCCCTTGCCGATCGTCTCGATCGCTTCCGGGCTGTCCCACTCCTTGGCACCGTAGTACTTGCCGAGCACCTTGCCCTGCGCGTCGATCAGCAGCGTCAGCGGGATGCGGTCGGCGCCGAGCATGTTCTCCAGTTCCAGCCGGTTGTCGATGAAGTGCGGGAACGCGGTGTTCGCCGCCTTGAGGAAGGTGTTGGCGCGCGCCGTGTAGTCGTCGGTGGAGATGCCGATGACGTTGAACTGCTTGCCGTAGCGCCGTGCGAGGCGGTCGAGCGAGCCCATCTCGGCGCGGCACGGCCCGCACCAGCTGGCCCAGACATTGATGATCAGCGGCTTGCCGCGGAATTCGGAGAGCTTGCGTGCCGGGCCGGTCAGGCCCTGCATGTTCGCTTCGCGCAGCGTCTGGCCGATGGCGACTTCGCCGGGCGTGGCGGCGGCGGGCATGGCCATGCCGAGCAGGCACAGCAACAGCAGGGAGAACAGTGTCTTCATGCGCAGCAGTCTACCAGCCGCCGCTCATTCGGCGGCGGGGCGGGCCGGCGTCGCCGCCGGCTCGATCAGGATCAGTTTCCCGCTCTTCGGGTCGCGGAAGACCTCGCCGACGCGGTCGTAGCCGGCCCCCGCCTGCTGCGCGCCGGCCGCCGGCCGCTCGACCTCGCGCCCCTTGTCGACCGGCACCGGCTGCTTCAGCGCCGCCTGGCTGCCGGCGGCGAGCGCGGCCAGCAGGCCGCAGGCAAAGACCAGCATCACGTCGACCAGATTCACTAGGCTGGCGCGCGGGTCCTCGTCGCGGTCGTCGAAGCGCGCGTCGAGTTTCGAATAGAGGCGCAGGCGCTTGCGCGGCGCGGTGCCGCTCATGCCGCGTCCTCCATCGCCTCCAGCACTTCCTCATACCAGCGGCGGCGCAGCTTGCCGATGACCAGGCCGGCGATGCCGGCGACCAGGCCGAGCACGGTGGCGTCGAAGGCGACGGTGACGGCCGACGCGAGCTTGGCCGGGTCGCCCTGGCCGAGCGCGGCGAGGCCCGGTCCGAGCGGGATGATGGTGGCCATCAGGCCGAGCATCGGCGGGATGCGCGCCAGCAGGTCGGCGCGCTCCAGCCGGTGGCGGGCGATGGCCTGCACGCGCGGCAGGTCGCCGCTGGCGCGCAGCCGGGCAAGGCCGGAGAAGCGCTCGCCGATGGCGAGGCCGGCTTCGATCGCGGCGATCGCGCAGGCGGCGACCAGCGCGGCGAGCGCCGGCGCCAGCAGCCAGGTGACGGCTTCGTGCAGCCAGGGAAGCAGGGCGGAATCGATCATCTCAGGCCTCCTGCCGGGCCGCCCCAAAGGAGGCCTGCGCCCCCTCGGGGGGCAGCGAACGAAGTGAGCGTGGGGGATGTGTCATTCTGTTCTCCGGAAGGGGGTCGGGGTGAAGGTGGTGCCGCGCCAGAGGCCGGCGATGAAGAGCAGCGGCAGCAACGCGAGGACGGCGGCAGGAATCGGCAGCGCCGTGCCCGGCGCTTCGGCGCGGGTCAGTTCGTAGTGGCGCGCTGGCGCCTGTTCCGGCGCCGGCGGTTCGACCAGCGTCGCCGCGGCGGCGGCCTGCGGGCCCAGTGTCGGCTTCGCTGCCGCGGCCGACGGCGCCCACGCCGGCGGCGGTGCGTCGCCGCGCGCCTTCGCCAGCACGACGCCGAGCGCCTGCGCGTCGGCGGCGGCGAGCTGCGGCGCCAGCCACGCCCACATCGGGTGGTTCGGCGCCGCGTGGCCGCTGCCGGGCAGGCCGTTCTTCGCCGCCAGCTGCGCCAACTCGCCGCCCATCTTGCGGATCGTCGCCTCGTCCGTTTTCCAGAAGCCCTTGTGCGCGGCGACCATGAAGATCGACAGCATGTGCGCCTTGACGTGGGCGTTCTGCCCCTGGCCGAGGAACTCGGGCAGACCGAGCTTCTTTGCGTCGTCGAAATAGACCGACTTGACCTCGTCCCAGGCCCAGTTCTCGATCAGGTCCGGGCGCGTCACCTGCCAGCCCCACAGGTTTTCGAGGAACTCCTGGCCCATCGTGCGCGCGCCGGCGTAGCCGTGGGCCATCAGCGGCTTCAGCCAGGCCGGGTTGAGGAAGCGGCCGCGCAGCTCGCCGAGGACGGCGGTGGCGAGCGGTTCGATGTCGGCGCGGCCGGGGTCGGCGTGCTGCAGGATCAGGCCTTCCGGGCGGCGGCCGGTGAGTCCCTCGACGGCGAGCGAGAGGCCGCCGAGGTAGTCGAAGGCGTCGTTGTTGTCGAGCACGCCGTAGAGGTTGCTGGCACGCCCATGCCAGGCGCGGCCGATGTTGGCGAGCGCGACGTCGAAGGCGGCGTGCGCCGCCTCGCCGTCGGCGGCGAGCCCGTAGGCGTGGCCGAGCCGCGTGCGGTAGACCTTGCCCAGTTCGAGGCGCTCGTTCCACGCGCCGGAGCGTTCGGTCAGCCGGTTGATGCCGGCGCCGTAGGCGCCCGGGGCGTCGCCGAACAGGCGTAGCGCCGCCTCGCGGCCGGCGGCGGCGAGCGGCAGGCCGCCTTGCTGCAAGGCCTGCACGCGCTGCAGCCATTCGCCGGCAACGCGGTTGGCGGCCGGCGCTTCGTCGCCCCAGCTCACCGCCGGCAGCGGCTGCAGCGCCGCGGCGAGCGCTTCCCGCAGTTCCGGCCGCGCGCGGACCAGCGCCTCGGCGGAGGCGGCGAGCGCCAGCCGGCCGGCGCGGTCGATCAGGCGCAGCAGGTTGGGATAGAGGTCGCGAAAGAGGCCGGAGGTGGTGACGACCACGTCGCGGCGCGGCACGCCCGGCAGCAGGCGGACGTCGGTGACGATGCCGCGCGCGTTCCACACCGGCTCGGCGCCCATCAGCGCCAGCGCGAAGCCGACCATGACGCCTTCGTCGCGCACCGCGTCGGAGGCCCAGAGGATGATCGCCTCGCTGCCCTCGTGCGCCGCCTTCTTTTTCATCGCCCGTACCGCGAAGTCCTGCCCGAGCTGGTAGCCGATCCGCGTCGGCAGCAGGTCGCCATCGACGGCATGGAAGTTGCGGCCGGTCGGCAGCGCTTCGGGCGAGCGCAGCGGGTCGTTGCCCTTGCCCGGAGCGATGTAGCGGCCGTCGAGACCGGCCAGCAGCGCCGCCATTTCCAGCCGCGGCGACGCGGCGAGCTTCGCCTCGACCGCCGGATCGTCAACGCCCCCCTTCCTCATCGAGCCGAGCATCAGGTCGAGCGACTCGCGCGACCAGTCGCGGCCGAAGACGTGCAGGCCGAAGGGCATGAACTTCTCCTGCAGCTTGGTCAGGTAGTGGCCGATCTCGTGCGCCAGCAGTTCGTCGTCGGCCGCGTCGAAGCCGATGCCGCGCACTGCCAGCACGTCGGCCATCGAGGCCTCCAGCTCCTGCTTCAGGTTGAGCGCGACCACCTGCTCGCGCATGGTGCGCGCGGCGGTCGCCTTGACCGCCTCCGAGTTGCTCGCCTCGAAGCTCTCGACCACCTGGCGCAGCGCCAGCAGCTGGTCGTAGAGCGGCGTCGCCGCGAGCGGCGGCGTCAGGTGGTCGACGATCACCGCCAGGCCGCGGCGCTTGGCCTGGATGCCCTCGCCGACGCCGTCGACGATGTACGGGTAGATGCCGGGCAGATCGCTGGCGACCAGGCTCGGGTAGTCGTCGGCGGCCAGCCCGACGGCCTTGCCGGGCAGGAACTCGTAGATCGAGTGGCGGCCGAGGTGCACCAGCGCGTCGGCGCGGAAGCGGTCGCGCAGCCAGTGGTAGAAGGCGAGGAACTGGTGCGGCGGCGTGATGCTGGTGTTGGCGTGCAGCAGCTCCTCGTCGACCTCCCAGCCGCGCGGCGGCTGCGGGCCGACGAAGACCTTGCCGAAGACCAGGCCGGGCACCAGCAGGCGGGCGTCGGCATTTTTGTACTTGCCCTTGCCATGCACCATCACCCGCCCCGGCGCCGCGCCCCAGCCGCGCATGCCCTCGATGCCGAGCGCGGCCAGCCGGCGGGCGGTCGTGGCGTTGCCGGCGCACGGCGCGCGACGCTGGTCGGCCAGGCACTGCGCGTAGCCGTCCTCCAGTTTCTTCAGCAACGCCAGCGCCTCCTGGCGGCGCGGATGGTCGGCGCCCTCGACCAGGTGGTGCAGCTCCTTCAGCGCGGCCTCGACGCGCTTGTTGCCGAGCGCCCGCTCGCCGGCCTGCTCCGCTTCCAGCACCTCGGCGTGCAGGCGGCCGAGCGGCCCGTCGACCATTTCGCCCTGCACGCGCGCCGGCAGCGTGCCGAACCACGCTGCGTAGTCGGCGGCGGCAACGCCGTTCACGTTCGGCGCCATCTCGGCGAGCGCGGCCTGGTCCTCGGGCAGGTTCACGCCGCGCTCCATGATCAGGTCGAGCAGCGCCTCGGGCGAGGCCGGCAATTTGCCGGCGTCGCCGGTGTCGTAGCCGGCGGCCCGCAGCGCGTGCAGCAGGTGGAACAGCGACTGCGGCACGTCGAGGTTGTCGGCGCCGATGTTCTGCCGCCCCGGCGGGTGGTTGTAGTAGATCAGCGCGACGCGCTTGTCGAAGTTCTTCTTCTGCGCCAGCGCCTGCCAGCGCACGGCGCGCGCGACCAGCCGCTCGACCTCGGCGGCGATGGCCTCGGGACGGCGGATCTCGATGCCGGTGCGGCGGTCGGTCGTCGGCCGGCCGGAGGCGGCGACGACGATCGGCTGGCCGCTGCCCTGCAGTTCGGGCAGCGCGACGCGGTACTGCACCGAATCCGGCGGCAGGCCGTCGGGCGACAGGCGCCATTGCATCGCCGTGCGGTCGGTCAGGCGAATGGCCTTGATCACCGGCACGTCGAGCTTCGCCAGCGCCGCGCTGACCGCCTCGCGGTGCTCGGCGGCGCCGACGACGAAGTCCTGCAGCACCACCAGCGCCGCCGCTTTCGCCGGCGCCAGCAGCTCGGGCAGGCGCTCGACGACCTCGCGCGAAGTTGCCGCCCAGCGCGCCATCACCACCGCGCAGGGCAGCCCCTTCCGGCGCGACGCGGCGCACAGCGCGTCGGCCGGCGCCGGGTCGGCGTTGGCGAGGTCGAGCACGACCAGCGCCGGGCCGGCCGGCAGCGCGTTGCCGCGCCAGGCCTCGGCATCGGTGCGCTCGCGAACCTGTGCGCCGGCGCCGACGCGCACGCGCAGCGAGGGTTCGGGCTGCGGCGGCGGCAACGGCGTTTCCGGGTGCAGCAGGTGGCGGTAGAGGTGGGCGACGTTGTCGCTACCGCCGGCCTGCCAGGTCTGCCGCAGCGCCAGCCAGGCGCGCGCGCCGGGATGTGCCGCGGCGGCGGCGAGCGCGTCGGCCGGCGGTTTTTCGAGCGTGAGGTTGCGCAGCGTCTCGCCGGGGAAATCGTTGAGTGCGGCGAGCGTGCCCCCGGCCGCCGGCCGCGACAGCAGCGACAGCGTCTGCTCGCCGTTGATCGCGACGACGCGCGTGCCGGCGCGGGCGTGCCGCGGCAGGGCCTCCTTCAGCTTGCGCGCCGGGTCGCCGAAGACGGCGACGGCGAGCACCGCGTCGGCCTCGGCGAGCGCGCGCGCCAGCTGTTTCTCCGGCATCGCCAGCAGTTGCGCCGGTGTGCGCAGCACGAGGCGGTCGCCGGGATGCGCCGCCAGATGCCGGGCGGCGGCCTCGGCGGCGAGCGGCGCGGCGCGCTCGGTGACGACGCCGAACAGCGTCGCGGCGAGGGCCGGCAGCGGCAGCAGGCAGGCGGCGGCGAGCGTCAGGTGGCGAGCAACGAAGCGCAATTCGTGAAGAAAATCCGTCGCGAGCGCAGCCAGATCGGGCGCCCCCGGAGCGCAGCGAGGAAGCCGTACTGACGGTACGGCAACGACGCGAGCACCGCGGAAGCCCGATATGGCAAGCGCAGCAGGGTTTTTCACGAATTCAGAACTCGACGCCGGGCATCGCCTTGACGCCGGCCTTGAAGGCGTGCTTGACCATGCCCATCTCGGTGACGGTGTCGGCGGCCCCGACCAGCGCCTCCGGCGCCGCGCGGCCGGTGACGATCACCGACTGCATTTTCGGCCGCGCGGCGATCGCCGCCAGCACCTCGGCGAGATCCAGCCAGCCGTACTTGAAGGCGTAGGTCATCTCGTCGAAGACGACCAGGTTCACCGTCTCGTCGGCCAGGTAGCCCAGCGCGATCTTCCACGCGGCCTGCGCGGCGAGCGTGTCGCGGTTGCTGTCCTGCGTCTCCCAGGTGAAGCCCTCGCCGCAGACGTGCCAGCGCACCTGCTCGGGGAACTTGCGGAAGAAGCCTTCCTCGCCGGTGTCGGAGCGGCTCTTCACGAACTGGACGACGGCGACCTGGTGGCCATGGCCGAGCGCACGGGCGACGACGCCGAAGGCAGCCGACGATTTGCCCTTGCCGTTGCCGGTGTTGACCAGCAGGATGCCGCGCTCTTCCTGCGCCGCGGCGACCTTGGCGTCGATCACTTCCTTCTTGCGCTGCATGCGGTCGTGGTGGCGCTGTTCGCGCCCGGTGTCATCGCTCATTCCAGGGCCTCCTTGAGTTCGTCCAGGCCTTCGAGCAGGCGCGGCCCGGGGTGAAAGAAATTGTCGCCGGGCAGCATCACCAGCGTCACCGGCAGCGTCGCCAGGCGCGCGTCGCAGTAGTTTTCCGATTTGGTCAGGAAGTTGACGACGACCTCGGCGCGCGTCGCTTCGATCAGCGCCGGAATGCTGTCGATGGCTTCGCCGGCGTAGACGTGGCGGATGCCCTCGGCGTCGTCGGCGAGGGTGAAGCCGGCTTTCTCGGCAAGGTCGCCGAGCATCGTGTTGCGGCCGTACGAATAGGGCTGCGTCGCGCAGGCGGAAACGAACAGGATGCGGCGTTGGCGCGCGGGGACCGCCGCCAGGCGCTGCTGCAGTTCGCGGCTGAACTCGCGGGCGCGCGCTTCGCCATTTTCGGCACCGCTGGCAACGGCCAGCTCGGCGACCATCTGCTCGGTCTCGGCCAGCGAGCGATAGCCGCCGAGGCGCAGCGCACGCGCACCGGCGGGGGTGACGGCGGCCAGCGTGTCGGCGGCGGTCAGTTGCGAGGTGACGATCAGGTCCGGCTTCAGCGCAGCGATCGCCGCCGCATCCGGGTCGCTGACACCGCCCGTTTGCGGCAGGTCGCGCTTGTCGTAGCGCGAGACGCCGACAATGCAGTCGCCGCGGCCGAGCCAGTCGAGGGCAATGGTCAGATACGGCGACTGGCTGACGATGCGCGGGCAGTCGGCGGCGACCGCATGGCACGCGACGAGCGTGAGCAACGAAAGCAGCAGGCGCAGAGAGTTCATGAGTCGGTCTTCCAGAAGAGGATCAGCGCGGAATGAAGCCGATCATTCCGTCGGCTTCGATGGCGCACAAGGGGTGCTGGTACAAGGCCGAGAGTCGCTCGGCGGTGAGCATCTCGCGCACCGGGCCGAGTTCGGTGCGGCCGTCGCCGTGGATCAGCAGCGCCCGGTCGCAGTAGCGCCAGGCCAGCGCCGGTTCGTGCAGGACGATGACGATGCCGGCCTGGCAATCACGGGCAGCACCGGCGAACAGGTCGAGCACGGCGATCTGGTGGTTGAGGTCGAGATGGGCGAGCGGCTCGTCGAGCAGGTAGAGCGGCGCCGCCTGCGTCAGCAGCGTGGCGATCGCCAGGCGCTGACGCTCGCCGCCAGAGAGGGTCTGCACGTCGCGCTCTGCCATCTCGGCGAGGCCGACGGCCTTGAGCGCGCCGCGTGCGATTTCGGTGTCCTGCTTCGACTCCCAGTCCCAGCGGCCGAGATGCGGATGGCGGCCGGTCAGCGCCGTCTCCAGCACGGTCGAGGCGAAGGCGTCGCTGTGCCGCTGCGGCAGCCAGCCGCGGCGCTTCGCCGCCGCGCGCGGGCCGAGCGCGGCGTAGGTTTCGCCGCCGAGACGGACTTCGCCGGCGTCGGCGTCGCGCAGGCCGGCGAGCACCGACAGCAGCGTCGATTTGCCGGCACCGTTGCGGCCGAGGATGGCCAGCCGTTCGCCGGCGGCAAGCGCGAAGGCGAGGTCGCGGCAGACGGTGTGGCCGCCGACGCTGACGGCAAGACCACGGGTTTCGATGAGCGGTGGTTCGTGCGCGCTCATTGCCGATGCCTCGCCAGCAGGAAGAGGAAGACCGGCACGCCGATCAGCGCGGTGAGCACGCCGACCGGCAGCTGCTGCGGCGCGACGACGGTGCGCGCCAGCGTGTCGGCCAGCGTCAGCAGCGCGCCGCCGGCGAGCACCACGGCCGGCAGCAACAGGCGCTGGTCGTTGCCGATCGCCAGCCGCACCAGGTGCGGCACGATCAGCCCGACGAAACCGATCGAGCCGGCGCTGGTCACGGCAACGGCGGTGACCAGCGAGGCGATCGCGTAGACCGTATAGCGCAGGCGGCGGACGTCGACGCCGAGCGCCTGCGCGGTGTCGTGGCCGCGCGCCAGCAGGTTGAGCTCGCGCGCGAAGGGCAGCGACGCGGCAAGGGCCAGCACGAGAATGCCGAGAGCGCCCCACGGCGCACCGGTCTGCGAGAGATCGCCCATCAGCCAGAAGAGCATGCCGCGCAGCTTGTGCTCGGGTGCGATCGAGAGCATCAGCGCGACCAGCGCGCCGCAGCCGGCGGCGACGATGACGCCGGTGAGCAGGAGCCGCGTCTGCGTCCACGCGCCGTCGCCGTGCGCCAGGCCGAAGACGATCAGCATGGCGCCGAGCGCACCGAGGAAGGCCAGCCCGTTGAGGCCGGCGGCGGACAGGCCGAGGAGGATGGCGAACATCGCGCCGACGCCGGCGCCACCGGAGATGCCGAGCACGTAGGGGTCGGCCAGCGGATTCCGCAGCAGCACCTGCATCAGCGCCCCGGCCAGCGCCAAGAGGCCGCCGCAGGCAAAGCCGGCGAGCGCGCGCGGCAGGCGCAGGTCGCGCACGATCGCGGCATGGTCGACCGGCTCGCCCGCCAGGGCGGCAACCACGTCGGCCAGCGGCACCGACAGGCTGCCGACCGCCAGCGCCGCGGCGAAGCTCGCCGCGCCGAGCAGGGCGAGCAGGGCGAGGACGAGGGCGGCGCGGCGGTGGGAGGGCATGGCGATCTACTTCGGCGCGTAGCGGATGCCGAAGAACGCGTTGGCGCCGAGGACGCCGTAGTTGTTCACGGTCTCGTAGTACTTGTCGAAGATGTTGTTGCCACGCGCGAACAGCACCCAGTCCTTCTCCACCCGGTATTCGGCGAACAGGTTCACGAGGCCGTAGCCGCCGAGCCGCACCTTGTTGGCGGCATCGTCGTAACGGTGCCCGACCCACTGCCATTCTCCGCCCAGGGTCCAGTCGCCGAAAGAGCGGCTGAGATGGCTGAACATCTGCTGGTCGGCGCGACGGGCCAGGCGGTTGCCGGTGTCGTCGTCGCGCGGGCGCTGCAGGTCGACGGAGACGCCGCCGGACCACGGTCCTTTGTGTCCGCTATAGCTAAGCGACACCCCTTCCAGCGTTGCGTTGCTGACGTTTTTCAGTGGCCAGCCGATGATCAGGTCCTTGACCCTGTTGTGGAAATAGACGGCTGAAAAGCGATGCTGGCTGATTTCCCACGTAATACCCGTTTCGGCGTTTCTGGACTCCTCCGGCTTCAGATTCGGGTTGCCGGCGAACAGGGCGCCGGAGGTGTTCGGGAAGTACAACTGATTGAACGTCGGGGCGCGGAACGCAGTGCCGTAGGAGACATGCCCGCGCCACGCCGTCGTGAACTGGTAGCCGTAGGTGGCAGCACCAGTGGTCCGGCCGCCGAACTGCGAATTGTCGTCGCGGCGCAGGTTGAGCTGCAGCTGGTGGTTGCCGAGGCCGGCGGTCCAGCCGGCGAGCAGCGAACGAATGGTGCGCTCGTCGACCTTGTAGTTGGTCGTGCCGGAAACGGTTTGCTTCAGATATTCCGCAGCAAAAAGTGCGTTACCCAGCGGTAGCTTTACATCGTTCTGCCACACGTATTGGTCCTGATCGGTCCTGATGGTCCCGGTTTCGACACCGTCTTTAATTTGCGTGGAATCGTCTGTGCTGCGGCCGATGCGCAGCGTGCTCGTCCAGTTTTTTGCGAACCGATTACGGGACCAGACGGAGTAGTTCGACACCTCCTGATCGTTCTTGTAGTCGCTGGTCTTAGTTGATCCGTCGTAGCGGCTGATGCCATCAGTCACGAGGAAATTCGCGCCGATTTCATGCCCGCTGGCGGGGCGTACGGCCAGGTTGCCCGACAGATTGTTGTTGCGGTAACCATCGCGGTCAGGGTTAAACGAGCTGCTCTTCTTGTTGTGAATGGCGCTGACGCCGTCGGTGGCGTAGTAACCCGCCTGCAGGCTGTAGGAAACGATTTCGTTGCTGCCCGAGACACCGATACTAGTGTCAGTGGTGTTATACGTGCCGTAGCCGGTGCTGGCGTTGAGGCGGGGTTCGCCGCTGCCCTTCCGGGTGAAGATCTGGATGACGCCGCCGATCGCATCGGCGCCGTAAAGCGACGAAGCCGGGCCGCGCAGGATTTCGATGCGGTCGACCTGCGACAGCGGGATGCGTGACCAGCTGGCGTCGCCGGTGGTCGCCGAACCGAAGCGCTGGCCGTCGACCAACACGATCGACTGATTGGACGAGGCGCCGCGGATGAAAATGCCGCTACTCGTACCCGGCCCGCCGTTGGCCGTGTACTGGATGCCCGGCTGGCGAGCGAGCAGTTGTTCGATGGAGGTCTGACCGGCCTGCTCGATTTCTTCACGATCGATCAGCGTGACGTCGGCCATCAACTCGTCGACGCGGGCAGCCTGCCGGGTTGCGGTAACCACAATGGGAGCCATCGACGCATCGCTGGCGTAAGCGGGAAAAGCAAGAAGAAGGGCGGAAGCGAGGCCGGCCCGACGAAGTGAGTCGCACATGTGAATCCCCTGTTCCGGCAAGCGTCCCCGCAAGCCGGTGGTTCGGAAATGGACGCACCGGGGGAGCTGCTCAGAATACAGAAGGCGCAATGGGCCATTGCCCGCGCTCTGCCGTCGCCTCCCCGCGACACGTCCGCTATATCGTGCGAAGGCCGGTCTCCGGGCTCGCGGGGCTATGACGTGCCGCCTTCCCAGGTCGGTTGACCCAGTGGCTTGTTGGCACGACTTCACTCGCTTACCGTTGCGGGGGCAGCAGCGGAATTGCGTGGCAGTTGTCTGCACGCGCACCGCTTTCCCGTTTCACCGCGGCAGAGGAATCTGCGCTGCGGCACCTTGCACTCTTCGACGGTCATGAAATCGTTCGACGACCGACGAAGGGACGGATTGTACCGTGCGGCGCGGTATGGTGAAAGCGCCGGCCGCTTGCCTGCGACACAAATCACATTCAAAAAGCATTCTTACTCCTTGACTTGACTTGATTTTTACTTCTATAGTTGCCGCCATGGTCAATGAACTGAATGCGCTCGAGAGCAAGATCGCCCAGGTGGCGGGCTTGTGCCGCGCCCTGCGCAACGAGAATCGCGAGCTGCAACTGCGCCTCGCCGCGCTGGAATCCGAGAAGCAGCAGCTGGTCGAGCGCATGAACGGCGCCCGCGAGCGTCTCGAATCCCTGGTCGGGCAGCTCCCCGAAGCGAAGACCTGAGCGAACGCGCATGGCTGACCAGAACACCCCCAACTATCTCGACATCACCCTGCTCGGCAAGGAATACCGCGTCGCCTGTCCGCCGGACGAGCGCGAGGCATTGCTCGCAGCGGTTTCGTACGTCGACGAGAAGATGCATGAGATTTCCGACCGCACCAAAAGCAACGTCGCCGAGCGCATCGCGGTGATGGCGGCGCTGAACATCGCGCACGAATTCCTGAGCTCGCGCGCGAAGGGCGGCGAGCCGGTCGGCGGCCTTGATTTCGGAGCCGTGAGGCGTAGAATCGCAGACATGGAGGCGCAGCTCGACGTGTTGCTGGCGCCACAGGAAAAGCTGTTCTAGGAACCTCGCTGTTCCGGCAGTTTGCCTCCACCGAGTGTCCCCTGCGGTGTTCGCCAAGGCCATACATTCCTTGAACCAATGCTGATTGGCATCGGTTGCGAACCATCGAAACCGCTGTTGTGCGCGCCCTTCGTCGGGTGGGCCTGATGCGGAAGGAAAGCAGCCACTCTGAACCCAGGTTCAGGATGCCGGCCTGACGGCACAGGCGGGGGCCAAAACAAGACAGCGCGGAAGCTTCTTCCGCGCTGTTTTCATTTGGGGAAACGCATGGCGTACTGGCTGATGAAGTCGGAACCCGACGAGGTATCGATCGACGATCTGGCGGCGCGGAAAACCGTCCCGTGGTTCGGCGTACGCAACTACCAGGCGCGCAATTTCATGCGCGACGCGATGCGCGTCGGCGATCGGGCGTTCTTCTACCATTCGGGCTGCGCCGAACCGGGAATCGCCGGCATCTGCGAGGTGTGCGCCCCGGCGCATGCCGACGACACGCAGTTCGATCCGGACAGCCCCTACTACGACCCGAAGGCGACGGCTGAACAGCCGCGCTGGCTGTGCGTCGACGTGAAGTTCGTGCAGAAGACGCGGCTGCTGCCGCTGGCCGAGCTGCGCAACCACCCCGAGCTGGCCGGCATGCAGATCCTGCAACGCGGCAACCGGCTGTCGATCACGCCGGTCAGCGCCGCCGAATGGGCATTCATCAAAGAAAGGCTGCGGTGACCTTCATCCTGCTCTATCTGGCGCTCGGCGCCTTCGCCGGTTTCGTCGCCGGCCTCTTCGGCGTCGGCGGCGGGCTGACGCTGGTGCCCTTCATGTTCATGATCTTCACCGCACAGGGCATCCCGCACGAGCACGTGATGCATTTGGCGCTCGGCACGTCGATGGCCAACATCACGCTGACCTCGATCTCCAGCATGCGCGCCCACCATGCGCATGGCGTCGTGCGCTGGGACATCGTACGGGCGATGGCGCCGGGGCTGGTGCTCGGCACCCTGGCCGGCTCGCAGTTGGTCGGCATCGTGCCGACGCGGCCGCTCACCGCCGTCTTCGTCGTCATCGTCTACTACGCGGCGGCGCAGATGATGCTCGACTTCAAGCCGAAGGCGCACCGCCAGCTGCCGGGGCCGGCCGGGCTGTTCGCCGTCGGCGGCGCGATCGGCGTCGTGTCGAGCCTGGTCGCCGCCGGCGGCGGCTTCCTGTCGATCCCGTTCATGCTCTTCTGCAACGTCGTCATGCACAACGCCGTCGGCACTTCGGCGGCGCTCGGCTTCCCGATCGCACTGGCCGGCGCGATCGGCTTCATCTTCGCCGGCTGGAGCGACGCCGGCCTGCCCGCCTGGTCACTCGGCTACATCCATCTGCCGGCCTTCGCCGCGATCGTTTCGATGAGCATCCTGGTCGCGCCGTTCGGCGCCCGGCTGGCGCACCGCCTGCCGGTGAAGCGGCTGAAGCGGGCTTTCGGCGGCTTCCTCGCGCTGCTGGCGACGAAAATGCTGTGGACGCTGATCGGCTAAACGCCGGCGTTGAAGTCGCGCAGCGTCGCCACTAGGTCGGCGAAGCGCTCTCCCTGCACCGTGACGTGCGAGCGCAACCGGGCTTCCGCTTCCTCGCTGTCGCCGCGGGCAATGGCGTCGACGATCGCCTGGTGCTCGTTGAAGGACGTCGCCATCCGGTTGCGCACCCGGAGCTGCAGGCGGCGATAGGGACGCAGGCGGCGGTGCAGCATCGTCGCCTGCTCGACGAGGAAACCGTTATGGCTGGCCTCGTAGATGCGCCGGTGGAAAACCTCGTTTAGCTGGTAGTACTCGTCCGGGGCATTCGCATCGCGTGCCGCCTCGCAGGCGAGGTGCGCCTCCATCAGCGCCGCCTGCTCCGCCGGCGTGATCCGCCGCGCCGCCAGCCGGCCGCACATCGCCTCCAGTTCGGCCATCACCTCGAACATTTCGCAGACGCGGTCGGCCCCGATTTCGGGGACGGTCGCCCCGCGTCGCGGACGGATCTCGATCAGGCCGATCGAGGCCAGCTGGATCAGGGCTTCGCGCACCGGCGTGCGGGAGACGCCGAAGGTGTTCGCCAGCTCCTGCTCGTCCAGGCGCGTACCCGGCGGGTAGACGCCGGTGACGATGCGCTCCTCGATCAGCTCGCCCAGCCGTTCCGACTGGCGAGGAACGACGGCATTGATTTCCAGCGGATGGTTCATCGGGAATCCGGCCCTCAGATGGCAACAATTCAATTATACGAAATTCGTTGACTAGTATTCAAGTTATGGTAGCTTGTATACACAACGGCTTGCATTGAATACAAAAAGCTTGGATCTACGGATCATATCAGGGTGCGCAAGCTTGCCGTCACTGGTTTTCGACCGATCAATCAGGAGGAGACATCCATGATCTGCAAGACGAAACGCTGCTTCACCCTGGCTGTTGCGGCCACCGCGCTGGCCTTTTCCATTCCCGCGGCGCACGCCCAGTCGCCGCGCGTCATCAAGATCTCGCACCAGTTCCCCGCTGCCAGCTCGGAAGACGGGGACTTCCGCGACCGCCTGGTCCGCCGCTTCGCCGCCGAAGTGGAAAAGCAGTCCAAGGGCTCGCTGAAGTTCGAGATCTATCCCGGCAGTTCGCTGATGAAGACCAATAGCCAGATCGGCGCCCTGCGCAAGAGCGCGCTGGACATGAGCCTGGTGCCGCTGGCCTATGGCGGCGGTGAAATTCCGGAGGTAAACATCACGCTGATGCCGACGCTGGTGAGCAGCTACGAACAGGGCATGCGCTGGAAAACGGCACCGATCGGCAAGGAACTCGACCGCATCCTCGGCGACAAGAACATCAAGATCGTGACCTGGGTCTGGCAGGCCGGCGGCATTGCCTCGACCAAGCGCAGCGTGGCCGTGCCCGAAGAGGCCAAGGGGCTGAAGTTCCGCGGCGGCAGCAAGGAGATGGACCAGATGCTGAAGGGCGCCGGCGCCGCCGTCACCGGCATGCCATCGTCGGAGATCTACAGCGCGATGCAATCCGGGGTCCTCGATGCGGCGCTGACCTCAAGCACCTCGCTGATCAGCTTCCGCCTGCAGGAGTTCAGCAAGTTCGTCACCAGCGCGCGCGACCGGAGTTTCTGGTTCATGTTCGAGCCCCTGCTGATCTCGAAGAGTCTCTACGATTCGCTGACGCCGGAGCAGCAGAAGATCATCAGCGAAGTCGGCGCCAGCCTGGAAAAGTTCGGCATCGAGGAATCGAAGAAGGACGACCAGCGCATGGCCGAGGTCTATGCCAAGGCCGGTGCCAAGGTCGTGGACATGGACGAAAAGGCGTTCATGGCCTGGCGCGCCGTCGCCGAACAGACCGCCTTCAAGGACTTCGCGGAGAACATCAAGAACGGCCGCGCCCTGCTCGACATGGCGCTGTCGGTCAAGTAACCCCACGGCCGGGCTGCCCGCCCGGCCCATTCCCTGCAAGGTGAATCATGAGTCCTGGATACTTCATCAGCCGGGCGATCAAGGCCTTCAACATCGCCACCGGTTATCTTTCGGCCTTTCTCATCGTCATTGCAACCTGCATTCTCGTCTTCGAAGTCGCCGTCCGCTATTTCTTTGCCTGGCCGACCGACTGGGAAATCGAGTTGTGCGTGATGCTGCTCATCGCCTCCAGCTTCCTGGCGGCGGCCCATACCCAGCTCAACCGCGGCCACGTGACGATCGAAATCCTCGATGAAATCACGCCCCAAAGCTGGACGCAGTGGCGCATGGCGTTTTCCGACCTGCTCTCCTTCCTGTTCTGCGCCTTCATCGCCTGGCACTGCTGGCACCTCTTCTACGAAGCCTGGGACGAGGGCCGCATGAGCGACTCGTCGTGGTCGCCGAAGATGTGGCCGGTATTCGCCACCATGGCCGTCGGCATGACTTCGCTGTCGCTGCAGGTGCTGGTGCAGTTCATCGAGGACTCGCTGCCCGAAGCGATGCGTTCGCATCGTCCGCCGCCGCAGCACGATGCCGACCTCCAGCTCGCCATCGAGAGTATCCAGCACGTTGAATCGGGAGGATCGAAATGAGCGTCGCACAACTCGGCCTGCTCTATGCAGCCGCCACCTTCGGCTTTCTTTTTTCGGGAATGCCGATCGCCTTTGCCGTCGGCTCGGTCGCCCTGATCTTCATGTATTTCTTCATGCCGGCGGCGCAACTGTCGATCGTCGCCGAGACGATCTTTTCCGAACTGAACAGCTTCACCCTGCTCACCATTCCGCTGTTCATCATGATGGGAGCCGCCATCGGCAAGTCGCGCGCCGGCGCGGATCTCTACAACTCCCTCAATCGCTGGCTGTACAAGGTGCCGGGCGGACTCGGCCTGGCCAACACACTGGCCTGCTCGGTGTTCGCGGCGATGTGCGGCTCCTCGCCGGCCACCTGCTCGGCGATCGGTTCCTCGGGGATTCCGGAAATGCGCAAGCGCGGCTATTCGGAGCGCCTCGCCACCGGCCTGATCGCCGCCGGCGGCACGCTGGGAATCCTCATCCCGCCGTCGCTGACGCTGATCCTCTACGGCCTGGCCACCGAGCAGTCGATCGGCAAGCTGTTCATGGCCGGCGTCGGTCCCGGCCTGCTGCTCACCGTGCTGTTCGCCGTCTGGGTCATCTTCAAGTCGTGGCGCGAGAAGCAGGAAAAGCTCGCCGGCGTCGCCGCATCGGCCGCCGCCCTGCCGCGGGAGGAATCCTTCAGTTGGCGCGACCGGCTGGAGACGCTGCCCCGCCTAACCCCTTTCCTGGGCCTGATCCTGATCGTCATGGTGGCGCTCTACGGCGGCTGGGCCACCCCATCGGAAGTTGCCGGCATCGGCGCCTTCGGCGCGCTGCTGATGGTCATGAGCATCTACGGCTGCTGGCGCTGGAACGATCTCAAGGTGATCCTCTCCGGCACCGCACGCGAATCGTCGATGATCATGCTGATCATCGCCATGTCCTTCCTCTACACGTATGTGATGAGCTACCTGCACATCACGCAGTCGGCCGCGGCCTGGATGATCTCGCTGGAGCTCGGCAAGTGGGAATTCTTCTTCTGGGTGAACATCCTGCTCATCGTGCTCGGCTTCTTCCTGCCGCCGGTGGCGATCATCCTGATGGTCACCCCGATCATTCTTCCCGCCCTGAAGGCGCTCGGCATCGACCTGATCTGGTTCGGCGTGATCATGACCATCCTCATGGAGATGGGACTGATCCACCCGCCCGTCGGTCTCAACCTGTTCGTGATCAACGGCATCGCACCGGACATCAAGCTCAAGGAAATCATGTGGGGGACCATCCCCTTCCTGCTGCTGATGGTGCTCGGCATCGTCCTGCTCTGCCTCTTTCCGGAAATTGCGACCTGGCTGCCGTCGCAGTACAGCGGTGCCTGAGGCGAAAGGAACGGTCATCATGAATGCTCCCCTGCACCTCCCCTGGGACAGCCTGCGCCGGCGCCGGGACGGCCGCCTGGCAAGGGCGAAGGCGCTCGGCCTCGACAAGAACGTGCCGGCCGAGCGGGTCGTTCAACTGCTCGAAACGGTGATCGAACCGGGCGACCGCGTCTGCCTCGAAGGCAACAACCAGAAGCAGGCCGACTTCCTGGCCCGGGCGCTGGCCAAGGTCGACCCGCAGCGCGTGCACGACCTGCATCTGGTGCAGTCGGTGGTCGCACTGGCCGAGCATGTCGCGCTGTTCGAGCAGGGCATCGCCCGCGAGCTCGACTTCTCGTTCTCCGGCCCGCAGGGCACGCGCCTGGCGGCGCTGGTCGGCGACGGCAAGATCAGGATCAACGCCATCCACACCTACCTCGAACTGTTCGCGCGCTACTTCGTCGACCTGACGCCGAACGTCGCGCTGATCGCCGCCGAAGCGGTCGACGACGAGGGCAACCTGTACACCGGGCCGAACACCGAGGACACGCCGGCGATCGTCGAGGCCACTGCCTTCAAGAACGGCATCGTCATCGCCCAGGTCAACGAGCGGCGGCAGACCCTGCCGCGCGTCGACATCCCGGCCGGCTGGGTCAATTACGTCGTCGTCGCGCCCAAGCCGAACTACATCGAACCGCTGTTCACCCGCGACCCGGCGCTGATCTCCGAGATTCAGGTGCTGATGGCGATGCTGGTGATCAAGGGCATCTACGCCGAGTACGGCGTCAAAAGCCTCAACCACGGCATCGGCTTCGACACCGCGGCAATCGAGCTGCTGCTGCCGACCTACGGGGAATCGCTTGGACTGAAGGGCAAGGTCTGCACGCACTGGGCCTTGAATCCGCACCCGGCGCTGATCCCGGCGATCGAGGCCGGCTTCGTGCAGTCGGTGCACAGCTTCGGCTCCGAGCTCGGCATGGAGCGCTACGTCGCCGCCCGGCCCGACGTCTTCTTCACCGGCGCCGACGGTTCGCTGCGCTCCAACCGCGCCTTCTGCCAGGCCGCCGGCCACTACGCCTGCGACCTGTTCATCGGTTCGACGCTGCAGATCGACCTCGCCGGCAACAGCTCGACCGCGACCAAGGGCCGCATCACCGGCTTCGGCGGTGCGCCGAACATGGGCGCCGACGCACGCGGCCGCCGCCACGAGAGCGCCGCCTGGCTGAAAGCCGGCACCGAGGCGGCGCAAGGCGCGCAGCACGGGGCAGCGGCGATGCCGCGCGGACGCAAGCTGGTGGTGCAGATGGTCGAGACCTTCCGCGAGCACATGGCGCCGGCCTTCGTCGAGCGCCTCGACGCCTGGGACCTGGCCGCGCCGATGGGGCTCGCCAATCCGCCGGTGATGATCTACGGCGACGACGTCACGCACATCGTCACCGAGGAAGGCATCGCCAACCTGCTGCTGTGCCGCGACCTCGCCGAGCGCGAGCAGGCCATCCGCGGCGTCGCCGGCTACACCGAAGTCGGCCTCGGCCGCGACCGCGCCAAGGTCGAGGAACTGCGCGCGCGCGGCGTCATCCGTCGCGCCGAGGATCTCGGCATCGCGCGCCGGATGGCAAGCCGCGATCTGCTCGCGGCGCGCTCGGTGAAGGACCTGGTGCATGCCTCGGGCGGGCTGTACAACCCGCCCAGCCGCTTCCGCAACTGGTAAGGAATCGATGATGGAACACCTCGACTATGAACTCCCCAGCCGGCCGCAGCCGCACCGGCGCGAGCCGCTGCTGGTCGGCGTCGTCGGCTCGGGCAACTGCGAGTTGCTGCTTGAGGGCGGCCCCCCGGCCGACCGCTGCCGGATCAGCATCAAGACCTCGGCGCACGGCTTCGCGCCGATCTGGACCGCGGTGGTCGCCGATTTCGCCGCGCGCGCCGCGGCCGGCGGCCTGCAGATCGAAATCAACGACGTCGGCGCGACACCGGCGGTGGTCAGCCTGCGCCTCGACCAGGCGATCGAGGCCTGGGAGGAGTCGGCCAATGTCTAGGAGCTATTACGAAGCCTCGGCGCGCGAACGCCTGGCGGGCGTCGTCGACGCCGGCAGCTTCCACGAATTCGTGCCGCCGGCGGCGCGCGTCACCAGCCCGCACCTGGCCCAGCTCGACCAGCCGGTGGCCTTCGACGACGGCGTCGTCGTCGGCCGCGCGACGCTGGCCGGGCGACCGGTACTGGTGGCGGCGCAGGAAGGCGGCTTCCTCGGCGGAGCCATCGGCGAGGTGCACGGTGCCAAGCTGCTCGGACTGATCGAGCGCGCCCGCACCGAAAGACCGGCGGCGCTGCTGTTCCTCTTCGACTCCGGCGGCGTCCGCCTGCACGAGGCCAACGCCGGGCTGGTCGCCGTCTCCGAGCTGATCCGCGCGATCCTGCGCGCACGCCGCGACGGCGTCCGCTGTCTCGGCCTGATCGGCGGCGCCGGCGGCTGCTTCGGCGGCACCGGCCTGATCGCGCGCTGCTGCGACCGGCTGGTGATGTCCGAGGAAGGCCGGCTGGCGATGTCCGGACCGGAAGTGATCGAGACCGCGCGCGGCGTCGAAGAGTTCGACTCGCGCGACCGCGCGCTGGTCTGGCGCGTCACCGGCGGCAAGCACCGCTACCTGCTCGGCGAGGCCGACCGCCTGGTCGAGGACGATGTCGACCAGTTCCGTGCCGCCGCGGCCGACCTGCTCGACAGCGAAGCCGGCCTGACGCTGGCCGCCGTCGAGCGCGAACACGCCCGGCTGCAGCAGCGCTGGCAGCGCTTCGCCGACTGCGACGACGCGCCGGAGATCTGGCAACGCCTCGGCGTCGACAACCCCGCCGAGGTGCCGTTGCTGCCGCTAGACCAATTCCTCGCCGTCGCCGACGGCTGCCGGAGCGCGCCATGAACCGCGAACAACTGCTGCCACAGCTTTTCGGCAAGACCTGGAAGCCGACGCAATCGGCCGAGAATTTCTTCCTCGGCAGCGGCGAGGTTGGCACCGAAGCCGGCGCCGAGACCGTGCAGGTGATCGGCACCGCCGGCGCCGCCGAGGTCGGGGTCGACCTGGCACTGGCGATGGCCGGCGCGGTGCTCGACACCATGCGCCGGCATCCCGGCCGGGCCATCCTCTTCCTGCTCGACACGCAAGGCCAGCGCCTGCGCCGGCGCGACGAGCTGCTCGGCTTGAACGGCTACATGGCGCATCTCGCCAAGTGCGTCGAGATCGCCCGCAGCCGCGGCCACCGCATCCTCAGCCTGGTCTATGGCCAGGCCGTGAGCGGCGGCTACCTGACCACCGGCATGATGGCCGACGCCTGCTATGCGCTGGCCGACGCCGAGATCAAGGTGATGAACCTGCCGGCGATGGCGCGCATCACCAAGATCCCGCTCGAACGGCTGGAGGCGTTGGCGCAGCAGTCGCCGGTGTTCTCGCCCGGCGTCGCCAACTACCGGCGCATGGGACACTTGCTCGAGGTCTGGCAGGGCGACCTGGCGGCCTGCCTGGGCACTGCCTTGCACCGGCCGCTCGAGGACGACCGGCGGTCGGCGCTCGGACGCGAGCGCGGCGGCCGGCAGTGCGCCGAAACCGTCGCCGAACGGGTGCGCGCCCATGCCTGAGCGCGTCCCTGCCCGCCACGATCTGGCCTGGCTGGACCGCGATGCGGCCGGGGCGGCGCGCCTGGCCGCCCCGGCCTGCATCGCCGAGCGCGAGGCGCAGGCTCTGCTTGCCGACTGGCTGCGGCGCGGCCATCCCTTGATCGTCACCAGTCAGCCGGCGGGGGTGGAGGCTCCCACCGAACTGCGCCTCGGGCTGGCGCTGCCGCCGGCGCAGGGCAAGCGACGGCTGGCTTTTTTTATCCCGCGACGAAGCGTGCAGGCACTGACGCCGCCGCCGGCGCTTGCCGATGCCGCGCCGGCGCTGCCGCTCCGCTGGCAGCCGGCGCTGCTGGCCCTGCAATCGATGGCGGCAGTAGCGGCCTGCGCGCCGCGGGTCTACGGCTCGGCGGCGATCCAGGTGTCCACCGGCGAGGCCTGCCTCGGCGACGACTCCGACCTCGATCTGCTGCTCGCCCCGACCGACTGGAACGCGGCACTGGCCGCCTGCGCCGCGTTGGCGGAATTCGCCAGCGGCTGCGGCTTGCGTGTCGACGGCGAAATCCGCAACGCGCGCGGCCACGCCACCGCCTGGCGCGAGCTGGCCGGCCGCCCCGGACGCCTGCTGGTCAAGGGCGACGCGGGCGCGACGCTGCTCGCACTCGCCGACTTCGCCGCCGGCTTTGCCGCCGCGCCCTTGCGGCAGGAACGGCAGGCGGCCTGATGGCGCAGCGCGCGGGCAACGATTGCGGACTGGCGCGGATCGGCGAGCTGGCGATCGCCGCGCTCGATGCCGAACTGGCGTTGGATCCCAAGCCGGGGCTGGTGACGCCGTCGCGCCGCGGCAGCCATGCCGACATGGACCACAGCACCTTCACCGCCAGCATCGCCGCGCTGCGGCCGTACTTCGCCGACTGCGCCCGGCTCGGTGCCGCCGGCGCCGCTTTTGCGCCGCTGCAGGCGCGCGGCGTGCTCGCCGAGCGTGCGATGTTTGCCGCCACCGCTGGCGTCAACACGCACAAGGGGGCGGTGTTCAACCTCGGCCTGCTGGCGGCCGCTGCCGGTTGGCGCCTGGCGGCCGGCAGCGGCGCGGCGCTCGGCGACATCGTGCGCCGGCGCTGGGCGGCCGACTTTGCAGTCGCGCCGGCGACGCCAAGCAACGGCCAGCGCGCACTGCACGATCATGGCGTTCCCGGCGCCCGCGAGCATGCCGCCGCCGGCTTTCCGGTGCTGTTCGACGTCACGCTGCCGGCGCTGCGCCTGGCGCTGGCGCGCGGCAGCGACGGCCGGGCCGCCGGCGTGCATGCGCTGCTGTCGACGATGGCGGTGTTGCCCGACACCAATCTCGTACACCGCGGCGGCCCGGATGGGCTGGCCTGGTCGCAGCGGGCCAGCGAGGATTTCATCAACGGCGGCAGCGTCTTCGTCGCCGGCTGGGAAGGCCGCCTCGAACGGCTGTGCGAAGCATTCGAACAGCGCTGGTTGAGCCCCGGCGGCGCCGCCGACCTGCTTGCCGCAGCCTGGTTCGTACATCGCCTGCCGGCCCTCCGGCTGGCGCCGGCACGGCAGCCGGCGCTGGCCGCCTGATCGAACATGAGCCTGTGCCTGCTCAGCCCGGGTCAGGGAGGCCAGTCGCCCGACATGTTCGCGCGGCTGCGCACCGACCCGGCGACTGCCGCCGTGCTCGGCGACCTGGCGGCCCAGCTGGCCCCGGACGCGCTGACGATCGCCGCCGATCCGGCGCGCTGCTTCGCCAACCGCCACGCGCAGCCCTTGCTCTGCCTTTATGCGTTGACGGTCGGGGCGGCGCTCGCCGCAGAAGGTATCGAAGCGGGCTTGGTGGCCGGCTACAGCGTCGGCGAACTGGCCGCCTACGGGCTGGCCGGCGCCCTCCCGGCGGAAGCGGTACTGCACCTCGCCGGGGAACGGGCACGGCTGATGGATGCGTACGCGCCCCCGGCGTCGGGCATGCTGGCCGTGCGCGGCGTCCGGCTGGCCGACATCGAAGCGGCGGCGGCTGCACGCGGTGTCGAGGTCGCCATCCGCAACGGCGAGGACCATGCCGTGCTGGCCGGTCCGCTGGCGGCGCTGCAGGCGCTGGCGACCACGCTGGGCGCGCAGCACGGCGCCCATCTGGTGCTCCTGCCGATCACCGTTCCCGCGCACAGTCGCTGGCTGCGGCCGGCGGTGGCGGAGTTCGCCGTCCATCTGGCAGCGCAGGCCTGGCGCGGCGGCGCCGCACCGGTGATTGCCGGTATCGACGCCAGCATCGTCACCGGCCGGGAGGCGGCGGTGGCGAGCCTGAGCCGGCAACTGGCGACGACGATCGAGTGGGCACGCGTGCTCGACGTCGCGGTCGAGATGGGGACCACCGTCTTTTTCGAAGTCGGACCGGGCAACGCGTTGGGGCGGATGGCACTTGAGCGCCACCCCGGGATTCCCGTACGCTCGCTGGCCGATTTCGCGAGCGTCGGCGGCGCCGTGAAATGGCTGCAGCGGTATCGGTAAACTCCGCTGTTACACGTCACTTGCGCGCCCCCGATACCCGCCCATGAAACTTCACCGATGCTGATCGTCGCCTACCTCGCCACCGGCATCGTCGCCGGTTTCTTTGCCGGCCTGCTCGGCGTCGGCGGCGGCGTCATCATGGTGCCGGCGCTGGCGATGACGCTCGCCGCCGCCGGCCTGCCCGCCGACTACCTGCTGCAGGTGGCGCTCGGCACCTCGATGGCAACCATCCTGTTCACCTCGCTGTCCAGCCTGCGTGCCCATCACCGGCACGGCGCGGTGCTGTGGCCGGTGGTGCGGGACTTCACCCCGGGCGTGCTGCTCGGCACCGGACTGGGGACGCTGCTCGCCCGCCACGTGTCGACGCAGGCGCTGGCCATTTTCTTCGCCGCCTTCATGCTCTTCGTCGCCGTGCAGATGTCCCTCGGCTTGCGCCCGCAAGCGCAGCGCGCCTTGCCCGGACGGGTCGGCGTCGCCGCTGCCGGCGGTGTGATCGGCGCCGTGTCGGCGCTGGCGGCGATCGGCGGCGGCGCGATGACCGTCCCCTTCCTCACCTGGTGCAACGTTTCGGTCCGCCAGGCGGTCGGCACGTCGGCGGCAGTCGGCTTCCCGATCGCCGTCGGCGGCACCGTGGGTTACGTGCTGAACGGACTCGCCATCGACGCATTGCCGGCAGGATCGCTGGGCTTCGTTTACCTGCCGGCGCTGCTGTGGATGGCGGCGGCGAGCACGCTGGCGGCGCCGCTCGGCGCCCGGCTCGCGCACCGGTTACCGGCGGTGCTGCTGCGCCGGATATTCGCGGCGCTGCTGATCGTGCTCGCAGTGAAGATGCTGTCGAGTCTGTTCGCCGGCCGCTGACCGTTCAGCGCTTGCCGAGGCGGCGCACGCTGGCCGACGCGGCGATGCGGCCGTCGCGGGCGAAGGCCTCGACGTTGTCCTCGATCTCGTCCGGGTCGTAGAGGTAGTTCACCATCAGCCCGAAGGACTGGCGCAGGCCCTTGCCGCTGCTGTCGGCGAGCCAGTCGATCTGTTCGATGCGGGCGCCGTTGCCGAGGTGGAAGCGCGCAACCGGATCGAACGGCTTGTCGCCCTGCCGCGCTTCGAGCAGATAGCGCGCCGCCAGGCGCGGCAGCCGGTCGCGCAGGGTGCGCAGCAGCGCGCGCTCGTCCCGCCACTGGCCGGCAGCGAGCGCCTCGGCATCGAGCAGGATGCCGCATTCGCCGAGCACCTCCGGCTGGCGACGCACCCAGGACGCCAGCCCGGGCATCGGCGACAGCGTGGCGAAGGTCTTCAGGCGCGGGAAATCGCGCTTGAGGTCATCGACCACACGCTTCAGCAGGAAATTGCCGAAGGAGACGCCGCGCAGGCCGACCTGCGTGTTCGAGATCGAATAGAAGATCGCGGTGTCGGCGCGCTGCGCGTCGAACACCGGCGCGCTTTCGTCGAGCAGCTTCTGCACGTTGTCGGCGAGATGGTCGGTGAGCGCAACCTCGACGAAGATCAAGGGCTCCAGCGGCATGCGCGGGTGGAAGAAGGCGTAGAGGCGACGATCCGAATCGAGCCGGTTCTTCAGATCCGTCCACGAGCGGATCTCGTGCACCGCCTCGTACTTGATCAGCTTCTCCAGCAGCGCCGCCGGCGAATTCCAGGTGATCCGCTGCAGTTCGAGGAAGCCGACGTCGAACCAGGCGCCGAGGCGGGCTTCCAGCTCGCGGTCGAGCGCCGCCAGCTGCGGCTCGGCGTCGAGGTAGCGCAGCAGGTCGGCGCGCAGGTCGACGAGGAACTTGACGCCCTGCGGGATGGCGTTGAACTGCGTCAGGATGCGGATGCGCGCCGAGCGCACGGCGTGGCGCAGGCCGGCCTCGGCGTCCCACTGCGCGTCGCTGCCGACCGCCTTCTGGTAGGCGGCATGGGCGGCAGCGACCGCCTCCGGATCGGGGCCGAACTCGACGGCGATCAGGCGCAGGAATTCCTGCCGGCCGACGTCGTCCAGCGCCAGATAGGTTTCCGCCAGCCGGGCGGCGCGCTGGCGCGTGGACACTTCGCCGCCGATGCCTTCGGCGCACTCGTGCAGCTGTTGCAGGATCTGCGTTCGACGGCGCGCGGGCAGGCCCGGCGGCGGCTCGACGATCGCCGAGCGGAGGCGTTGCAGGCCGCGACTGACAAGGTTGCTTTCCGGCATCGACGAATCTCCTGTGCAGGGGGCGCGGCCGGCAGGCGGCGTCAGCGGCCCTTGAATACGGGTTTGCGTTTTTCCAGGAAGGCGGCGAGGCCTTCCCGGTAGTCCTCGGTGTCGAGGAAGGCGAAGGAGGCGCGCAGCTCGGCGTCGGACAGCGGCGTCTCCTGCTGCAGCCGGCGCACCCACCGCTTGTGCCAGCGCGCGACCAGCGGCGCCCCGTCGCAGATGCGGCGGGCGGCGCCAGCGACCTCGTCGGCCAGGCGCTCGTCGGCGACGATGCGGCTGAGCAGGCCTTTCTGCAGCGCCTCGGCAGCCGACAGGAGGCGCCCTTCGAGCAGGATTTCGAGCACCGTCGCCGGTCCGGCAAGGCGCAGCAGTCCGGCCATTTCCTCGGGATACATGGAAAAGCCGGCGCGGTTGATCGGGGCGCCGAAGCGTGCCGACTCGCCAGCGATGCGCAGGTCGCATTGGCCGGCGATCTCCAGTCCGCCGCCGATGCAGGCCCCGTTGATCATGGCGATGGTCGGCTGCGGGCAGTCGGCGATTGCGCGCAACGCGCGGCCGACGCAGCCGTGGTAATGCATCGCCTTGTCGACGGTGTCGCGGGTGGTGAGGAATTCCTCGAGGTCGCCGCCGGCGGCGAAGGCCTCGTCGCCGGCACCGCGCAGGACGATGCAGCGCACGGTATCGTCGGCGGCCAGTTCCCCCATGGTGGCGGCGAGCTGCTGCCACATGCCGAGGTCGACGGCGTTCAGCTTGCCGGGGTTGGCGATGGCGACCGTCACAACACTGCCGGCGACGGAAGTCTGGATGCTACCGGGCATGACCGATCAGGCGGCAGTAAGGTTAGGCAGCCTTGGCACTGCTTTTGGCGCTGTTCAGCGCGCCTTCGGCGGCTTCCCGGGCGTAGATCCGCGCCAGCGCCTCGCGGCCGGACAGCAGGTGGTCCTGCATCGCCTTCTCGGCGCGCTGCGCATCGCGCGCCTTGAAGCCGGCCATGATCGCGCGGTGCTCGTCGAGCGACTGCTGCAGGCGACCTTCGAGCGACAGCGAATGCAGGCGGGTCAGCTTGAGCACCTTGCGCAGGTCCTGGATCACCTGCAGCAGCCAGCGGTTGTCGGCCAGCTCCTGCACGGCGCGGTGGAATTCCTGGTTGGCCTCGAAGAAACGCTCCTTGTCGCCGCTGGCGGCATGCTTCTCCAGCTGTGCATGCAGCGCGTCGAGGCGGGCGAGGTCGTCGGCCTTGGCCTTCTGCGTCGCCTCGAAGGCACAGCGGCCTTCGAGCATGGCCATCAGCGGGAAGATCTCGTCGAGGTCGCGCTCGGAAATCTCGGTGACGTAGCAGCCGCGGCGCGGCTTCAGCGTCACCAGGCCTTCCGAGGCGAGCACCTTGAGCGCTTCGCGCAGCGGCGTGCGGCTGATGCCATAGTCGATGGCCAGCGCCTGTTCGTCGATCCAGGTGCCGGGCGGCAGTTCGTGCGAGAAGATGCGCTGGCGCAGGCGCTCGGCGACTTCCTGATAGAGTGCGGTCTGGGCAATACGGGCGGGATTCATGGCTGGATTATACCCTGCGCGGTGAACCTTGCATTCATAATTATGGATAAAGTATTATTGAAACTATTTCCCGGGGTGTCAAGCGGCAGAATGTCGTAGGCATGACCGGCAAGTTGTCCAATAATGATGCCCGGCCCTTCGTTTTCAAGCTTTCGAGCTTGCGGGCCCAAACAGTGCGAGGTCTCCATGTCCAACGAGAGCGGTTTTTCCGATTCCAGCAACCTTGACGCCTGGCAGAAGGCGGCCGCCAAGTCGGCGCCCGGCGGCGACGTCGACAACCTGAACTGGATCACGCCGGAAGGCATCGCGGTCAAGCCGCTGTATACGAAGCAGGACGTCGCCGACCTGCCGTATGCCGACACGCTGCCCGGCTTCGCGCCCTACCTGCGCGGCCCGCAGGCGACGATGTACGCCGCCCGCCCATGGACCATCCGCCAGTACGCCGGCTTCTCCACCGCCGAGGCGTCCAACGCCTTCTACCGCAAGGCGCTCGCCGCCGGCGGCCAGGGCGTCTCGGTGGCCTTCGACCTGGCCACGCACCGCGGCTACGACTCGGACAACGCCCGCGTCGTCGGCGACGTCGGCAAGGCCGGCGTGGCGATCGACTCGGTCGAGGACATGAAGATCCTGTTCGACGGCATTCCGCTCGACAAGATTTCGGTGTCGATGACGATGAACGGCGCCGTGCTGCCGATCCTCGCCGGCTACATCGTCGCCGCCGAGGAACAGGGCGTGAAGCAGGAGCTGCTCTCCGGGACCATCCAGAACGACATCCTTAAGGAGTTCATGGTCCGCAACACCTACATCTATCCGCCGAAGCCGTCGATGAAGATCATCGCCGACATCTTCGGCTACACCGCGCAGCACATGCCGAAGTTCAACTCGATCTCGATTTCGGGTTATCACATCCAGGAGGCCGGGGCGAACCAGGCGATCGAGCTGGCCTTCACGCTGGCCGACGGCATGGAGTACGTACGCACCGGCGTCGCAAGCGGCATGGACGTCGACACCTTCGCCGGCCGCCTGTCGTTCTTCTGGGCGGTGGGCATGAACTTCTATCTCGAAATCGCCAAGATGCGCGCCGCGCGCCTCTTGTGGCACCGCATCATGAGCGGCTTCAACGCCAAGAGCCCGAAGTCGATGATGCTGCGCACGCACTCGCAGACCTCAGGCTGGTCGCTGACCGAGCAGGACCCGTACAACAACGTCGTGCGCACGACGATCGAGGCGATGGCCGCGGTCTTCGGCGGCACCCAGTCGCTGCACACCAACGCGCTCGACGAGGCGATCGCGCTGCCGACCGAGTTCTCGGCGCGCATCGCGCGCAACACGCAGCTGATCATCCAGGAAGAGACGCACATCTGTAACGTCGTCGACCCGTGGGCCGGCTCCTACATGATGGAGAAGCTGACGCAGGACATGGCCGACAAGGCCTGGGGCATCATCCAGGAGATCGAGGCGATGGGCGGCATGACCAAGGCGGTCGAGTCCGGCTGGGCGAAGATGCAGGTCGAGACCTGCGCCGCCGACAAGCAGGCGCGCATCGACTCGGGCAAGGACGTGATCGTCGGCGTGAACAAGTACAAGCTGGCCAAGGAGGATGCGATCGACATCCTCGACATCGACAACCATGCCGTGCGCGAGGCGCAGATCGCCCGCCTGCAGAAGATCCGTGCGACGCGCGATGCTGCCGCCGTGCAGGCCGCGCTCGACGCGCTGACCAAGAGCGCCGAGACGGGCGACGGCAACCTGCTCGACCTGTCGGTGAAGGCGATCCGCCTGCGCGCGACGGTCGGCGAAGTGTCGGATGCGCTGGAGAAGGTCTTCGGCCGCTTCCGCGCCAACAACCAGACCATTTCGGGTGTCTACGGAGGCGTCGTGGCCGGACAGGAAAGCTGGGAAAGCATCAAGGCGGACGTCGAGAAGTTCGCCGCCGAAGAGGGCCGCCGCCCGCGCGTGATGATCGCCAAGCTCGGCCAGGACGGCCATGACCGCGGCGCCAAGGTCGTCGCCACGGCGTTTGCCGACCTCGGCTTCGACATCGACGTCGGCCCGCTGTTCCAGACGCCGGAAGAGGCGGCGCGGCTGGCCGTCGAGAACGACGTGCACGCCGTCGGCGTCTCGTCGCTGGCGGCCGGCCACAAGACGCTGCTGCCGGCGCTGGTCAACGCGCTGAAGGCGCAGGGCGCCGACGACATCATCGTCTTCGCCGGCGGCGTCATCCCGGCGCAGGACTACGACACGCTCTACGCCGCCGGCGCCAAGGCCATCTTCGGCCCGGGCACGCGCATCGAGGACTCCGCCAAGCGCGTCCTCGAAGAGATCCGCAAGGCACGCGGCTAAGTCGCCGGACGGATGAACGCGAGGGAGGCTTCCTTGGCGGCGCAGATGCTGCCGGAGGACCAGACGCTGATCACCGGCGTGCTGGCCGGGCAGCGGCGCGCGCTGGCCAAGGCGATCACGCTGATCGAGTCGACCCGCGCGGACCACCGGCAGCGCGCGCAGCAGGTGCTGAACGCGCTCCTGCCGCAGACCGGCAACGCCATCCGCATCGGCATCTCGGGCGTTCCCGGCGCCGGCAAGTCGACCTTCATCGAGGCCCTCGGCGTCTGGTTGATCGGCCACGGCAAGCGCCTCGCGGTGCTCGCCGTCGATCCGTCGTCGTCGCTGTCCGGCGGCTCGATCCTCGGCGACAAGACGCGCATGGAGATCCTCTGCCAGAAGGAGGAAGCCTTCATCCGCCCGAGCCCGTCGGCCGGTTCGCTCGGCGGCGTCGCCGAGAAGACGCGCGAGGCGATGCTGCTGTGCGAGGCCGCCGGCTACGACGTGATCATCGTCGAGACGGTCGGCGTCGGCCAGAGCGAGACGACGGTCGCCGGCATGGTAGACATCTTCTGCCTGCTGCAGCTGCCGAACGCCGGCGACGACCTGCAGGCGATCAAGAAGGGCATCGTCGAGATCGCCGACCTGGTCGTGATCAACAAGGCCGACATCGATCCGCGCGCCACCGCCGTGGTGCGCGCGCAGTGGAAGAACGCGCTGCACATGCTGCGCCACGCCTCGCCGAACTGGGCGCCGCCGGTGCTGACCGTCAGCGCGCTGCAGAAGGAAGGCATCGCCGAGTTCTGGGAGAATGTCGAGAAATACCGTACGGCGCTCGCCGCCAGCGGCGAGTTCGAACAGAAGCGCCGGCACCAGGCGCTGGCCTGGATGTGGCAACTGATCGAGGCCGGCCTGCATCAGCAGTTCAAGGATCACCCCGGCGTGCAGGAAAGCCTGTCGCGCCTGAGCCGTTCCGTCGAGGACGGGCAGACGACGCCGGCAGCAGCGGCGCACGCCCTGCTCGCCCACCTGAAACACTGATTCTTTGTTTTTTGAATTACCCGACTTTCGAGGGAGCTTCCGTTATGCATGACATCATCCGACAGCTGGAAAAAAAGCGTGAGCTGGCCTACCTTGGCGGTGGCCAGAAGCGCATCGACAGCCAGCATGCCAAGGGCAAGCTGACCGCCCGCGAGCGCATCGAGCTCTTGCTCGACCCCGATTCCTTCGAGGAATGGGATCTGTTCAAGGAGCACCGCTGCACCGACTTCGGCATGGACAAGGCCGAGAAGACCCCGGGCGACGGCGTCGTCATCGGCTACGGCACGATCAACGGCCGCCTGGTGTTCGTCTTCTCGCAGGACTTCACGGTATTCGGCGGCTCGCTGTCGGAGACCCACGCCGAGAAGATCTGCAAGGTGATGGACCACGCGATGAAGGTCGGCGCACCGGTGATCGGTCTCAACGATTCGGGCGGCGCCCGCATCCAGGAAGGCGTCGCTTCGCTCGGCGGTTACGCCGACGTCTTCCAGCGCAACGTGATGGCCTCCGGCGTCGTGCCGCAGATCTCGATGATCATGGGCCCCTGCGCCGGCGGTGCGGTGTATAGCCCGTCGATGACCGACTTCATCTTCATGGTGAAGGATTCCTCGTACATGTTCGTGACCGGCCCGGAAGTCGTGAAGACGGTGACGCACGAGGACGTGACGGCGGAAGAACTGGGCGGTGCGGTGACGCACACCAGCAAGTCCGGCGTCGCCGACCTGGCCTTCGAGAACGACGTCGAAGCACTGTCGATGCTGCGCCGCTTCATGAACTTCCTGCCGGCAAACAACCGCGAGAAGCCGCCGGTGACGCCGACCGACGACCCAGCCGACCGCATGGACCACTCGCTCGATACGCTGGTGCCGGACAACGCCAACAAGCCGTACGACATGAAGGAGCTGATCATCAAGATCGTCGATGACAACGACTTCTTCGAGGTCCAGCCCGACTACGCCAAGAACATCATCATCGGCTTCGGCCGCATGGACGGCCACCCGGTCGGCATCGTCGCCAACCAGCCGCTGGTGCTGGCCGGCTGCCTGGACATCAAGTCCTCGATCAAGGCGGCGCGCTTCGTCCGCTTCTGCGATGCCTTCAACATCCCGGTGGTCACCTTCGTCGATGTCCCGGGCTTCATGCCGGGTACCGCGCAGGAATACGGCGGCATCATCAAGCACGGCGCCAAGCTGCTCTACGCCTACGCCGAGTGCACCGTGCCCAAGGTCACCGTGATCACCCGCAAAGCCTACGGCGGCGCCTACGACGTGATGTCGTCCAAGCACCTGCGCGGCGACGTCAACCTCGCCTGGCCGTCGGCCGAGATCGCGGTGATGGGCCCGAAAGGCGCGGTCGAGATCATCTTCCGCGAGGAAAAGAACGATCCGGCCAAGCTCGCCCAGCGCGAAGCCGAGTACAAGGAGAAGTTCGCCAACCCGTTCGTCGCCGGCGCCCGTGGCTTCATCGACGACGTGATCATGCCGCACGCCACCCGCAAGCGCATCTGCCGCTCGCTGGCGATGCTGCGCGACAAACAACTCGACAATCCGTGGCGCAAGCACGGCAACATCCCGCTGTAAGCGTCAGGGAGGAATAGAAGAAATGTTCAAGAAGATTCTGATTGCCAACCGCGGCGAGATCGCCTGCCGCGTCATCAAGACCGCCCGCAAGATGGGCATCGCTACCGTCGCCGTCTATTCGGAAGCCGACAAGGATGCGCTGCACGTCGACCTCGCCGACGAAGCCGTCTGTATCGGCCCGGCAGCGTCGAAAGAGTCGTACCTGGTGATGGACAAGATCATCGCCGCCTGCAAGCAGACCGGCGCCGAGGCGGTACACCCGGGTTACGGCTTCCTCTCGGAGAACGCCACGTTCTCGCGCCGCCTGGAAGAGGAAGGCATCAAGTTCATCGGCCCGAAGCACTACTCGGTCGCCAAGATGGGCGACAAGATCGAGTCGAAGAAGCTGGCGATCGAGGCCCAGGTCAACACCATCCCTGGCTACAACGACGCCATCGCCGGCCCGGACGAGGCGGTCGCGATCGCCAAGAAGATCGGCTACCCGGTGATGATCAAGGCCTCCGCCGGCGGCGGCGGCAAGGGCCTGCGCGTCGCCTACAACGACGCCGAGGCGCACGAGGGCTTCTCGTCCTGCGTCAACGAAGCGCGCAACTCCTTCGGCGACGACCGCGTCTTCATCGAGAAGTACGTCCTTGAGCCGCGCCACATCGAAATCCAGGTGCTCGGCGACGCGCACGGCAACTACGTCTACCTGAACGAGCGCGACTGCTCGATCCAGCGCCGGCACCAGAAGGTCATCGAAGAGGCGCCGAGCCCCTTCGTCGATCCCGAGATGCGCAAGGCGATGGGCGAACAGGCCGTGGCACTGGCGCGTGCAGTGAACTACGAGTCGGCCGGCACGGTCGAGTTCGTGGTGTCTGGTGCGACCAAGGAGTTCTACTTCCTGGAGATGAACACCCGTCTGCAGGTGGAGCACCCGGTCACCGAACTGATCACCGGCCTCGACCTGGTCGAGCAGATGATCCGCGTCGCCTACGGCGAGAAACTCCCCCTTACGCAGGCCGAAGTCGGCATCAACGGCTGGGCGATGGAGTGCCGCATCAACGCCGAAGACCCGTTCCGCGGCTTCCTGCCCTCGACCGGCCGCCTGGTGAAATTCCAGCCGCCGGCCGATGCGGCCGGCCAGGTGCGCGTCGACACCGGCGTCTACGACGGCGGCGAGATCTCGATGTACTACGACTCGATGATCGCCAAACTGATCGTGCACGGCGCCACCCGCGACCAGGCGATCGCCCGCATGCGCGATGCGCTGAACGCCTTCGTGATCCGCGGCATCTCGTCGAACATCCCGTTCCAGGCGGCGCTGATGCAGCACCCGCGCTTCCAGTCCGGCATCTTCGATACCGGCTTCATCGCCAAGGAGTACCCGAAGGGCTTCGACGCCTCGATGGTGCCGCACGACGATCCGGCGCTGCTGGTCTCGGTCGCCGCCTTCGTCTATCGCTCCTACACCGACCGTTCGGCGTCCGTCTCCGGCCAGCTCGAAGGCCACGAGCGCATCGTCTCCGACAAGTGGATGGTGATCCGCCTCAAGGGCGAGCAGAAGGAGCCGCACCCGGTGGTCGCGCGTCCGGTCGCCGGCGGCTATCACGTCGAATACAAGGGCGAGACCTACGAGATCCTGTCCGACTGGAAACTCGGCGAGTCGCTGTTCAGCGGCACCTGCAACGGCGAAGAGTTCACGCTGCAGGTCGAGCGCCACAAGACGAAGTACAGCCTGTTCCACTGGGGCACGCGCGCCGACTTCATGGTGATGAGCGCGCGCGCCGCCGAGCTGCTGGCGCTGATGCCGGAGAAGCCCGCCCCGGACCTCTCCAAGTTCCTGCTGTCGCCGATGCCGGGCCTCTTGCGCGAAGTGGCGGTCAAGGCCGGCCAGGACGTGAAGGCCGGCGAGAAGCTGGCGGTGATCGAGGCGATGAAGATGGAAAACATCCTCAAGGCCGAGCAGGACTGCAAGGTGAAGAAGATTTCGGCGCAGCCGGGCGAGAGCCTGTCGGTCGACCAGATCATCATCGAGTTCGAATAAACCCGGTCGGGTTGCAGCATGCAAACGGCCCGCGGTGTCTGACACCGCGGGCCGTTGTTTTTTCAGGCGGGAATCGGCTTGCGCCGAGCCCAATTTAACCTAGAAGCCGCAGTTGGCGCCCGCTCATGGTTCGATACGCCTTGCTCCGCAAGGCTACTCACCACGAACGGGGAGTCACCCAGCGGGTGAAGCTCCGTTCGCCCTGAGTAGCCCACGCAGTGGGCGTATCGAAGGGCTCGGCCGCGTCCAACTGCGGAAAATAGGTTTAATCGCAGCGCAGCCGGTCGAAATTGGCGCCGCGCTCGATCGGCTGGCCGGCCCGCAGCCGGTCCGGCAGATCGACGACATCGAGGCGGGAAAGGCGGTTCATCGTGCCGCCGGGCAGGAACAAGCTCGGCGGCGCCCCCGTGTGCGCGGTCGCCGGCAGAAAGACGGCCGGGTACTGCACCTGGCGGTTGGTGCCCTTCTCCTGGCCGAACGCCAGCATCGGCACCCCCACCCCCGGCAGCAGGCGCAACGTCGCCAGCAGGCTGCCATCCTCCTGCGCGACCAGGCTGCGGACGACCGCCAGCGTCACGCGACTGCCGTCCTGCGCCGCCACCAGGCTGCGGCAGTTGAGGCGGATGTCGGTGCTGCCCGGCATCCGGCGCAAAACCAGCTCGCTGGTCGTTTCGGTCAGTACCTGCCAGGAATCGGTGGCAACCACGGCGGCAGTCGTGGAATCGTCCTTGACCACATGGCCGAAGATGGCGATCTGGTCGTGCAGGCGGCGATTGCTCAGCGAGGTCGGCGCCGCCTCGTCGACCAGCGGGGCGCCGCCGAGTAAGCGATAGGCGCTTTCGACCGAACCGCCGAGGCTGATGCTGCGCGCGCCGTCGCGCGCCGCCGGCGGTGCCGGCGGCGGCGCCTGCAAGCTGCCGTGCAGGAACTGCAGCAACGCAATGCAGGCCTCCGCCGGCAGCCCGCTACCGAGTTTCAGTTCCTCCGGAGTTTGCCCTTCGCGCAAGGCCTTGGCACGCCCCTTCAGTTTGGACAGAACCGCGTCGATGACGATCCAGCGCGGCATCGCCGGCGCCGTTTCGCCGAGGTGGAGCGGGGCGTTGGCGGACAGGTCGACGACCACGCAGCGGGCGTTGCGCACCTCATCGGGCGAGGCGTGGATAGTCGCCTGCTCGCGCCAGCGCGCCAGCCAGCGCACGATCGCTGAAAACTGGCTGCGCGACAGTTCGCAGGGACGGCACAAATGCAGGAGGATGGCCATCGCGTACTGCCCGGCAATGGTCGACTCGCGGGTTTCGGCGAACAGGCGATCGCTGACCGGCTCGCTGGCGACACCGAGCTGTTCCGCCGAGGCCAGCGCGGCATGCAGCTTGCGCCACCATTGCCCGGGAACCGCCGACCCGCCGTAGTAGCGGCAGAGCTGCTCCTGGCGCAGGGCGACGACCACCCGGTGGCAGATCTTGGCGGCGTGCTCGGAGACGCCGGCATCGCCGTCGAGGCAGGCGCGCAGGCAATGCAGGTAGCCGACCGTCAGTTCGCGCCACAACCGGCAGGATGCGTCGAGCGCCTTCTGCTCGACCGGCGACAGCGGCAGCGGCCGGTATTCGTAGCGCTTGAGGCTCTCGGCCTCGACCGCTACGACAGACTTGCGCATGGATTCGAGGATCTTGAAGCGCTCGCGCGCCGGAATCTTCCAGCCGTTGAGGCTGTCCAGCAGCACGGCGAAGACGCCCTGCATCTGCGGCGCATTGGCCAGCGGCTGCGCCGCCAGCCAGGCGTCGCAGCCGGCCTTGTCGCAGAAGGGCGGCGGTGTTCCCGTGCGCGCGGGAGGCAGCGAAAACCAGGTCATCCAGTCTCCTCCTCAGGGTGGCGATCCCCCACGGTCCGCTGGCTGCGGACTCTATGACGAATGGGGAGGTTACCCCAAGCGGGAGAAAGCCTCCACCACTTCCGGCGGCGCCTGCACCAGTTCGATCAGCACGCCTTCGCCACCGATCGGGAATTCGTCGCTGGCCTTCGGGTGCAGGAAGGTGATGTCGTAGCCGGCCGCGCCCTTGCGGATGCCGCCCGGGGCGAAGCGCACGCCCCGCGCCGTCAGCCAGTCGACGGCGAGCGGCAGGTCGTCTACCCAGAGACCGACGTGGTTGAGCGGAGTTGCATGCACCGCCGGCTTCTTTTCGGCGTCGAGCGGCTGCATCAGGTCGACCTCGACCTTGAACGGGCCCGTGCCCATCGCGCAGATGTCCTCGTCGACATTCTCGCGCTCGCTGACGAAGTTGCCGGTGACCTCCAGCCCGAACATGTCGACCCACAGGGTCTTCAGGCGGTCCTTGGACGGGCCGCCGATGGCGATCTGCTGGATGCCGAGGATGCGGAACGGGCGCTGGCTCATGGGAAGCTCCTTTGGATTAAGAATTCATAATTATGTATATTTTACACGAGCCGGGCCGGCGCGGAACAAGCGAATCCGGTCTTGCCCGGCGCTCAGCGCGTCTTGCCGGCGCGCGCCAGCAAGACGATGCCGGCGACCAGCATCGGCAAGGACAGCCACTGCCCCATGCTGACCGTGTAGGAAAGGCCGAAGATGCCTTCGTCCGGCGTGCGGAAGTATTCGGCAAGGAAGCGGAAGACGCCGTAGCCGATCAGGAAGACGCCGGAGACGGCGCCGGTGCCGCGCGGTCTCGACGAATAGAGCCAAAGCAGCACGAACAGCGCCAGCCCCTCGCCAGCCATCTGGTAGAGCTGCGACGGATGGCGCGGCAGCGCATCGACCTGCGGGAAGACCATCGCCCACGGCAGCGCCGGATCGGCGACGCGCCCCCACAGCTCGCCGTTGATGAAGTTGCCGAGACGCCCGGCGGCCAGGCCGAGCGGCACCAGCGGCGCAATGAAGTCGGTGACCTCCAGCCAGCGCCGCTCGTACTTGCGGGCGACGAAGGCCATTGCCACCAGCACGCCGAGGAAACCGCCGTGGAAGGACATGCCGCCTTTCCAGACGGCGAGGATTTCCAGCGGGTTGGCTAGGTAGTAGCCCGGCTCGTAGAACAGCACCTGGCCGAGGCGGCCGCCGAGGACGACGCCGAGCACGCCGAAGAAGAGCAGGTCGTCGAGCGCCTTGACGCTGAAGCCGGGCGCCAGCCCGCGCTCGATGCGCCGCTTGCCGAGCCACCAGAACTGCAGGAAGGCGACGAGGTACATCAGGCCGTACCAGCGCACGGCGAGCGGGCCGACGGCGACGGCAATCGGGTCGAACTGGGGATGGACAAGCATCGGCGGAGGCTTTCGGCAAATTTGGGCTAGAATTCGAAGTCCCCGATTATAGTCGTCGGGCCGCTCCCGGCAGTCCCTCCCGACCGCCCCTGTGCGCGGCCCCGGTTTTCCCCACGGAGTTCCGTCATGCCCCAATACCGTTCCCGCACCTCGACCCACGGCCGCAACATGGCCGGCGCGCGCGCCCTGTGGCGCGCCACCGGCATGAAGGACGGCGACTTCGGCAAGCCGATCATCGCCGTCGTGAACTCCTTCACCCAGTTCGTTCCCGGCCATGTGCACCTGAAGGACCTCGGCCAGCTGGTGGCGCGCGAGATCGAGGCGGCCGGCGGCATCGCCAAGGAATTCGACACCATCGCCATCGACGACGGCATCGCCATGGGCCACGCCGGCATGCTCTACTCGCTGCCGTCGCGCGACCTGATCGCCGACTCGGTCGAGTACATGTGCAACGCGCATTGCGCCGACGCGATGGTCTGCATCTCGAACTGCGACAAGATCACCCCGGGCATGCTGATGGCCGCGATGCGCCTCAACATCCCGGCCATCTTCGTCTCCGGCGGCCCGATGGAAGCCGGCAAGGTGAAGTGGGAAGGCAAGACGATCGCCGTCGACCTGATCGACGCGATGATCAAGGCCGGCGACAGCAGCTGCTCGAACGAAGAGGTCGACGCTTTCGAGCGCTCGGCGTGCCCGACCTGCGGCTCGTGCTCCGGCATGTTCACTGCCAACTCGATGAACTGCCTGACCGAGGCGCTCGGCCTGTCGCTGCCGGGCAACGGCACGGTGGTGGCAACGCACGCCGACCGCAAGGAGCTGTTCCTGAAGGCCGGCCGCACCGCAGTGGAAATGTGCCGCCGCTGGTATGAACAGGAAGACGCCTCGGTGCTGCCGCGCTCGATCGCCAGCAAGGCCGCCTTCGAGAATGCGATGGCGCTCGACGTGGCGATGGGCGGTTCGACCAACACCGTGCTGCACATCCTCGCCGCGGCGCGCGAGGCCGGCGTCGACTTCACGATGCAGGACATCGACCGCATCTCCCGGAAGGTGCCGTGCCTGGCCAAGGTCGCGCCGGCGACGCAGGACTACCACATCGAAGACGTGCACCGCGCCGGCGGCATCATGGGCATCCTCGGCGAGCTCGACCGCGCCGGCCTGATCCACCGCAACGTGCCGACCGTGTACATGAAGACGCTGGGCGAGGCGATCGACCGCTGGGACGTGATCCGCGAGCACGACATCAAGATCCACGACTTCTTCAAGGCCGCACCGGGCGGCATCCCGACGCAGACGGCGTTCTCGCAGAACCGCCGCTACAACGAGCTCGACCTCGACCGCACGCACGGCTGCATCCGCAACAAGGAAAACGCCTATACGCAGGAAGGCGGCCTCGCCGTGCTCCACGGCAACATCGCCCTCGACGGCTGCATCGTGAAGACGGCCGGGGTGGACGAGTCGTGCTGGAAATTCAGCGGCAAGGCGCGCGTCTATGAAAGCCAGGACGACGCGGTCGAGGGCATCCTCGGCGGCGAAGTGGTCGCCGGCGATGTCGTCATCGTCCGCTACGAGGGCCCGAAGGGCGGTCCCGGCATGCAGGAGATGCTCTACCCGACCTCGTACCTGAAGTCACGCGGGCTGGGCAAGGACTGCGCACTGCTCACCGACGGCCGCTTCTCCGGCGGCACCTCCGGCCTCTCCATCGGCCACGCCTCGCCGGAAGCGGCCGACGGCGGCGCCATCGGCCTGGTCGAGAACGGCGACACGATCGAGATCGACATCCCCGGCCGCCGCATCCACCTCGCCATCTCCGACGAGGAACTGGCGAAGCGCCGCGCCGCGATGGAGGCAAAGGGCGACGCCGCCTGGCAACCGGCCAGCCGCGAACGCACCGTCTCCGCCGCGCTGCAGGCCTACGCGCTGATGACCACCTCGGCCGACAAGGGCGCAGTGCGCGACGTCAGCCAGATCCGCCGGAAATAAGCGCCCCGGTGACGCCCGCCGCCTGGTTCGGCTTCCTGGTCGCGGCAATCCTGATTGCCGTGACCCCGGGGCCGGGCATGGCGGCCAGCGTCGCCGCCGGCCTGCGTCACGGCTACCGGGCGGCGCTGGCCCTCTCCTCGCGTCCGCACTGAACATTCGCCCTCCCCCGCGGCTCCAACCGGACAGCACCACCCCGGAGCCGCTCATGCCCAACCGCCTCGCCGGCGAAACCTCGCCCTACCTGCTGCAGCACGCCGACAACCCGGTCGACTGGTATCCGTGGGGAGAGGAAGCATTTAGCCGCGCGCGCCGCGAGAACCGCCCAATCCTGCTCTCGATCGGCTACTCCGCCTGCCACTGGTGCCACGTGATGGCGCACGAGTCCTTCGCCGACGCGGCAACGGCGGCGGTGATGAACCGCCACTTCGTGAACATCAAGGTCGACCGCGAGGAGCGCCCCGACCTCGACCAGATCTACCAGACGGCGCAGCAGATGCTGCAGCGGCGGGCAGGCGGCTGGCCGCTGACGATGTTCCTCAGCGCCGACGGTACCCCGTTCTTCGGCGGCACCTACTTCCCGAAACATTCGCGCCACGGGCTGCCCGCCTTCGTCGAACTGCTTGAGCAGGTGGCGACGGTTTACGCCGAACGCCAGGAAGAAGTCGCAGCCCAGAACCGCTCGGTGCGCGACGCGCTGCAGCAGTTCCGCCCTGCAGCGCCCGGCGACCCTGGCAGCTTCGACGCCTCACCGATTGCGGCTGCGCTCGACCTGCTGGCCCGCAACTTCGACCCACGCTGGGGCGGCTTCGGCGGCGCCCCGAAGTTCCCGCGCGTCACCGACCTCGCGCTGCTGCTGCGCCAGGCCGACCCGGCGCTGCGGAGCATGGCCATCGAGACGCTGCGGCGCATGGCCGCGGGCGGCCTCTACGACCACCTCGGCGGCGGCTTCGCCCGCTACAGCGTGGACGAACGCTGGGAGATTCCGCACTTCGAGAAAATGCTCTACGACAACGGGCCGTTGCTCGCCCTCTATGCCGACGCCTGGGCACTCACCGGCGACGAGCTGTTCCGCCGCGTCGTCGAGGAGACTGCGGCCTGGGCGATGCGCGAGATGCAGTTGGCCGACGGCGGCTACTGCGCCTCGCTCGACGCCGACTCGGAAGGCGAGGAGGGACGCTTCTACGTATGGACTCCGGAATCCGCGCACGCACTGCTGACGCCGGCAGAGTACGCGGTCGCCGCGGCACACTACGGACTCGACGGACCGCCGAACTTCGAGAACCGTGCCTGGCATCTGTGCCTCCGCCGGCCGCTCGCCGAGGTCGCCCGGCAGCTCGGGCTGCCTTTGCCCGAATGCGAACGGCACCTGGCGGCGGCGCGCGGCAAGCTCTTTGCCGCCCGCGAAGGGCGGATCCGTCCGCACCGCGACGACAAGGTGCTGGCCAGCTGGAACGGCCTGATGATCGCCGGCATGGCGCATGCCGCGCGCGTCTTCGGCCGTGCGGACTGGCTAAGCTCCGCACAGCGGGCGCTCGCTTTCATTCGCCGGACGCTGTGGCAAAACGACCGGCTGCTGGCGACCTGGCGCGACGGGCGGGCACAGCTGAACGCCTACCTCGACGACCACGCCTTCCTGCTCGCCGCCACTCTCGAACTGCTGCAAACCGCCTGGCACCCGGATGACCTGGACTTTGCCCGGCAGCTGGCCAGCGCGCTGCGGACGCGCTTCGAGGACGCCAGCGGCGGCTTCTACTTCACCAGCCACGACCACGAACCGCTGCTGCTGCGCCCCAAAAGCGGGTACGACGAGGCCATGCCCGCCGGCAACGGCATCGCCGCGGCGGCACTGTTGCGACTGGCGACGCTGAGCGGCGACGCCGACTGCGCGCGCGCCGCCGAGCGCACTGTGGCTGCCTTCTGGCCCGAGCTGCGGCAGCATCCGGGCGGTTTCTCGGCGCTGCTGCTGGCGCTTGACGACTGGCTGTCGCCACCGGACCTGCTCGTCTTGCGCGGGCCGGCAAGCGACGTCGCCGCATGGCAGCGGCAGCTCGCCGCACGCTTCCTGCCGCAGACGCAGCTGTTCGCTCTCCCCGCCGGCAGCGAAAACCTGCCGCCGCCGCTCGCCAAACCACTCACCGCCAACGTCAACGCGTGGCTGTGCCGGGGCGTTAATTGCTTGGCGCCAATCGACAGCCTGGAAAAATTGATCCATGTTGTTTCCAAGCCGAAAAATGTGGAATAAGATCGGCGTTCCCGACGTTTTTACTTAAACCGCAATACGGAGCGAGAAAGATGAAAGCTATCACCGTTTCCCTGCTGGCCGCCGCCGGCATCCTGTCCGCCGGTGCCGTCCAGGCTGACGAAGCCCTGGCCAAGGCAAAGAACTGCATGACCTGCCACCAGATCGACAAGAAAGTCGTCGGCCCGGCCTACAAGGACGTCGCCAAGAAGTACACCGCCAAGGACGAAGCCGCACTGGTCGACAAGGTCATCAAGGGCGGCAAGGGCTCCTGGGGCGCGGTGCCGATGCCGCCGAACAAGGTCACGCCGGAAGAGGCCTCCAAGCTCGTCAAGTGGATTCTGAGCCTGAAGTGAGCTTTTCCCGCTCCGAGAAGCCGGCCCTTGCGCCGGCTTTTTTGTTGCCCGGCGCACGGCATGGGGCATGGCATTGACAAGTTTTCGCCGGCTCCGCAGAATCAGGCGCTGTCGTGCCCAATTGCAGTTTTCCCCGCTACAACAACATCGGAGACTCATCCATGCAATTCGCTCGCTTCCCCGGCATCACCCTCGCCCTCGTCGCCGCCATCGCCATGATCGGCTGCGGCAAGAAGGAAGAACCGAAGCCGCAGGCAGCCGCCCCGGCGCCGGCCGCGGCCCCGGCAGCCCCGGCCCCCAAGCCCGAAGTCACCGTCAAGCTCGGCCATGTGGCGCCGATGACCGGCCCGCAGGCCCACCTCGGCAAGGACAACGAGAACGGCGCCAAGCTGGCAGTCGAGGAACTGAATGCGCAAGGAATCGAGATCGGCGGCGCCAAGGTCAAATTCGAACTGATGGGCGAAGACGACCAGGCCGACCCGAAGCAGGGCACGATCGTCGCCCAGAAACTGGTCGACGCGAAGGTCAACGGCGTCATCGGCCACCTCAACTCCGGCACCACGATCCCCGCCTCGAAGCTCTACTCGGATGCCGGCATTCCGCAGATTTCCGGTTCCGCGACCAACCCCAAGTACACGCTGCAAGGCTTCAAGACCGCCTTCCGCGTGATGGCCAACGACGTTCAGCAGGGCAAGGTGCTCGGCGAATTCGCCACCAAGCAGGGCGTCAAGACGGTCGCCGTCATCGACGACCGCACCGCCTACGGCCAGGGTCTGGCCGACGAGTTCCAGAAGGCGGCGACGGCCGCCGGCCTGAAGGTGGTGGCCAACGAATACACCAACGACAAGGCGACCGATTTCAAGGCGATCCTGACCAAGATCAAGTCGAAGAAGCCGGACATGGTCTTCTACGGCGGCATGGATGCGCAGGGCGGCCCGCTGGCCAAGCAGATGAAGGAACTGGGCCTGAAGGCCAAGTTCCTCGGCGGCGACGGCGTATGCACGCCGGAGTTCATGAAGCTCGGCGGACCGGCCACCGAGGGCCACTACTGCTCACTGCCCGGCGTACCGCTGGAGAAGCTGGCCAAGGGCCCGGCCTTCCAGGAGAAGTTCAAGGCCAAGTTCAATGCCGATATCCAGCTCTACGCACCGTACGTGTACGACGCGGTGATGGTCATGGCCGATGCGATGAAGCGCGCCAACTCGGTCGACTCGGCCAAGTTCCTGCCGGAAGTCGGCAAGACCGCGTACGACGGCGTCACGGCCAAGATCGAGTTCGACGAGAAGGGCGACCTGAAGGGCGGCGCGATCTCGATCTACCAGTACAAGGAAGGCAAGCTCTCCTACGTTGAAACCCTCGGCGGCGGCGGCGTGACCGAAGCCGTCAAGGACGCCGCGCAGGCCACCGGCGAAGCGGCCAAGGCCGTCGCCGGCGCCGCAGCCGATGCCGCGAAGGACGCCACCAAGGCGGCCGCGGGCGCGGTGAAGGAAGCCGCCGAGGCGACCAAGGCTGCGGTCGAGAAGAAGTAATCAGTAGCGACGGGCAGGGTATAATCTGCCTCCTTAAGGAAAGAAAACGGCGCCTCCGGGCGCCGTTTTCATATCGACCGGATTACTTCGAGCAACATGGACACCTTTCTCCAGCAAATCATCAACGGCCTTGTGCAGGGCGCGATCTACGCGCTGGTCGCGCTGGGCTACACCATGGTCTACGGGATCATGGGGCTGATCAACTTCGCCCACGGCGAGGTGGTGATGCTCGGCACGCTGATTGCGATCACCTCGATCACCTTCCTGATCAAGGCCGGCATTGCCGTGCCGCTGGCCGCGCTGATCGGCATCTCGCTCTCGGTGCTGGCCTGCATGGCGCTCGGCTGGAGCCTGGAGCGCATCGCCTACCGGCCGCTGCGCCACGCCCCGCGGCTGACGCCGCTGATCACCGCGATCGGCATGTCGATCGTGCTGCAGAACCTGGCGATGATGATCTGGGGGCGCAACTACATGATCTTCCCGCCGCTGATCGAGAAGACCCAGTTCGAGGTCGCCGGCGCCTCGTTCACCAACGTCCAGGTGATCATCGTCACCGTTGCCGCGCTGGCGATGGGCGGCCTGCTCTGGCTGGTCTATCGCACCCGCCTCGGCATGGCCATGCGCGCCACCGCGCAGAATCCAGCAGTCGCCGGCCTGATGGGGGTCAACGCCAACCGCGTGATCGCCTCCGCCTTTGTCATCGGTTCGGCGCTCGGCGCCGTCGCCGGCGTCATGGTCGGCAGCTACTACGAAATCGCCCACTACCAGATGGGCTTCATGCTCGGCCTGAAGGCCTTCACCGCCGCGGTGCTCGGCGGCATCGGCAACCTCGCCGGGGCGATGGCCGGCGGCGTCCTGCTCGGCCTGATCGAAGCGCTCGGCGCCGGCTACATCGGCGACCTTACCGGCGGCTTTCTCGGCAGCCACTACCAGGACATCTTCGCCTTCATCGTGCTCATCTTCGTGCTGATGTTCCGTCCCTCCGGGCTGTTTGGCGAAAAGACGGGAGACCGCGCATGAGACTCTGGCTGCAATCCCTCACCCCACGCGCGCTGTTCGGCCTGGCGCTGGTCGCGGTCGCGTTGCTCGCGCTGCCCTTCGTCGCCGCCATGGGCGGCCAGGCTTGGGTGCGCATCGCCAACTTCGCGATCCTCTACATCTTCCTCGCGCTCGGCCTGAACATCGTCGTCGGCTTCGCCGGCCTGCTCGACCTCGGCTACATCGCCTTCTATGCGGTCGGCGCCTATCTCTGGGCGCTGCTGGCCAGCCCGCACTTCGGCCTGCACTGGCCGTTCTGGGCGATCCTGCCGCTCGGCGCGATGGTCGCCTGCTGCTTCGGGGTGATCCTCGGCGCGCCGACGCTGAAGCTGCGCGGCGACTACCTGGCGATCGTCACCCTCGGCTTCGGCGAGATCGTGCGCATCTTCATCAACAACCTCAACGCGCCGCTGAACATCACCAACGGCCCGCAGGGGATCAACCTGATCGACCCGGTGGCAATCGGCGAATTCAAGTTCAGCACCACCTCCACGCTTTTCGGCATCACCTTCACCGGACCGCAGAAGTACTACTACCTGCTGGTGCTGCTGGCGCTGGCGGTGATCGTCATCAACTTCCGCCTGCAGCATTCACGCATCGGCCGCGCCTGGCAGGCGATCCGCGAGGATGAGATCGCGGCCAAGGCGGTCGGCATCAACACCCGCAACATCAAGCTGCTCGCCTTCGCCATGGGCGCCTCGTTCGGCGGCGTCGCCGGCGGCATCTTCGCGGCGATGCAGGGCTTCGTTTCGCCGGAAAGCTTCTCGCTGATCGAATCGGTGATGATCCTGGCGATGGTCGTCCTCGGCGGCATGGGCCACATCCCCGGCGTCATCCTCGGCGCGGTACTGCTTTCGGTGCTGCCGGAGGCGCTGCGCTACGCCGTCGTGCCGGTGCAGAAGATGCTCTTCGGGGAAGTCCTGGCCGACCCGGAGAGCCTGCGCATGCTGGTCTTCGGCCTGGCGCTGGTGCTGGTGATGCGCTTCAAGCCGGCCGGGCTGCTGCCCTCGCCGGAGCGCCGGCGCGAACTGGCGGAGAAAGTGTGATGAGCGAACTGCTGCTCGAAGCCGACGCGGTCGCCAAACACTTCGGCGGCGTCAAGGCGCTGCGCGATGTCTCGCTGACCATCCGCCGCGGCGAGGTCTATGGCCTGATCGGTCCCAACGGCGCCGGCAAGACCACCTTCTTCAACTGCCTGACCGGCCTCTACGTACCGGACGGCGGCGGCTTCGTCTTCGACGGCGCGCCGCTCAAGGCCGACGCGCCGCACCAGGCGGCCGAGCGCGGCATCGCCCGCACCTTCCAGAACATCCGCCTGTTCGGCAACATGTCGGCGCTGGACAACGTCATGGTCGGCCGCCACGTACGCACGCGGGCCGGGGTTTTCGGCGCCATCCTGCGTGACCGCGGCACGCGCGCGGAAGAGGACGCGATCCGTCGCCGCGCCGAGGAGCTGCTGCACTACGTCGGCGTCGCCGACCGCGCCGGCGACCTGGCGAAGAATCTCTCCTACGGCGACCAGCGCCGGCTGGAAATCGCCCGCGCCCTGGCCACCGAGCCGAAGCTGCTGTGCCTCGACGAACCGGCGGCCGGCATGAACGGCACGGAGACCGAGGCGCTGCGCGTCTTGATCGAAGGCATCCGCGCAGACGGCGTGACCATCCTGCTCATCGAACACGACGTGAAGCTGGTCATGGGCCTGTGCGACCGCGTCGCGGTGCTCGACTACGGCGCGCTGCTGATCGAGGACGTGCCGGCGGTCGTCCAGCATGACCCGCGCGTGATCGAAGCCTACATCGGAGTCCCCGCATGAGCACGGGCAACAACAGCATCAACGGCAACGGCACGCCGCCGCTGCTCATCGCCGAGGGCCTGCGCGTCACCTATGGCGGCATCCAGGCGGTGCGCGGCATCACCTTTCACGTCAAGGAAGGCGAGACGGTGGCACTGATCGGCGCCAACGGCGCCGGCAAGACGAGCACGCTGCGGGCGCTGTCGCGCATGCTCGATGCCGCCGGCGGCAGCATCCGCTACCAGGGCAGGGACATCACCCGCCTGCCGCCGCACCGGCTGGTGGGCGAGGGGATCGCGCTGGTCCCGGAGGGGCGGGGCGTCTTCCCGCGCCTGACGATTGCCGAGAACCTGGCGATGGGAGCCTATACCCGCCGGGACAAGGCCGCGATCCGGCAGGACATGGAGCACGTCTACAGTCTGTTCCCCCGCCTCAAGGAGCGTGAAAGCCAGCTCGCCGGCACCCTCTCCGGCGGCGAACAGCAGATGCTGGCGATCGGCCGCGCGCTGATGAGCCGGCCGAAGCTGCTGCTGCTCGACGAGCCGTCGATGGGGCTGGCACCGATCATGGTGCAGAAGATCTTCGAGGTGATCCGCACGGTGGCGGCACAAGGGATGACCATCCTGCTGATCGAGCAGAACGCCAAGCTGGCGCTGGAGACCGCCCAGCGCGGCTACGTCATGGAAAGCGGCGAGATCACGCTGACCGACGACGCGGCCGCCCTGCTCCACGACCCGAAGGTCCGCGCCTGCTACCTTGGGGAATGACCAGCGCTCAGTATTCCATCGTGTCGGCGAAATTGATCGCCGCCAGCTGCGCGCGATTCACCTGCTCCGGGCGCAGCCCGAGCATGTCCGCCTGCTCCGCCAATCCGGCGCCGGCACTCCCCTCGCAGGCCAGCGCCAGCTCAAGGAAGGGCGCGTAGAGGCCGCCGTTGCCGAGCAAGGCATCGGTGATCGGCTCCGGCAGGTGCATCGACTCCAGCGCACTCTCCATGCTCACACCGAGCAGCAGGTCGAGCATCGAGAAGGCGCCGGTGATGAACAGGTTGTCGTATTCCTGCCGTTCGACCAGCCCCTGCCCCAGCTGCTCCATCATCCGCCCGCGCGTCAGCGCCGTATGCATCAGCGTCGGCGCCATCGGATCCTTGCTCGCCGTAACCAGCAGCAGCGACAGCCACTTGTTCAGCTTGTCGTAGCCGAGGATGGTGACCGCGTGCTTGAACGACTGCACTTCGCAGGAGAGACCGAAACCGACCGAGTTGATGTAGCGCAGCAGCTTGTACGAGAGCGCCACGTCCTGCTTCAGCGCCGCCTCGATCTCGCCGACGTCGGCGTTCTTGCGCACCAGGTTGAGCACGCGCACGATGTGCGCCTGACTGGCGTTGAGCTGCTTCGCCGGCGAGCCGGTCGGCTGCTTGACGAACCAGCCGGCGGCGGCGCTCATGCCGGCATCGATGCAATCCTTGAAATCCTGCTGGGCGTCAACGTTGAAAGCGACGGGAATGCCGAAGGCTTGCGTCTTCGCCGCCAGCACCTTGAGCTGCGCCACCGAGAACTTCCTGGTGTCGAAACCGATGAAGCGGAAAGCCGTGCCGCTACTGAGCGTCTGCGCCGCATGCGCATCGAAGTCATAACACAGCGACAGATTGGCTTCTTTCAGCGCCGCCACGAAATCGGCCGCCTGTTCGGCGCAGAAGGGCGTTCCCGGCAGCTCGAAAGTCACATTGGCCGGCGCCACCCAGTCGAGCAGCCCCATGTCGCCGGGAACGCTGTCGAAATTGACGAAAATGCTGCGATCGCTCTGCGGCCAGCAATCGGTCAGCGCGTTGAGCGCCGCTATCACCGCAGCGGAGTCGTCGTCCTGGCTGTGCAGGCAGAGCCGGGTGGCGATGATCTTTCCCTGGCGGTTGATCAACGGCTGGCGGGTGATGTAGAGGCTCATCGAAATTCCTTTTTTTCTTGCCGCGGCCTGATCAGGCGCTGACCGTTTCCTGCCGGTTGTCGTTGGCGAAATCGAAGGAATCAGCAAAGAATTCTTCTTCCGGCAGCTTACACCGCGCGCAGAAATCTCGCTTGGCGGCGGCAATCATCGCCGGCGAGCCGCAGGCGTATACCTGATATGCCGACAGGTCCGGGTAATCGGCCATCACCGCCTCGTGCACGAAACCGGTGCGGCCGCTTGCCGCCTCGGCGGCAGAGGGTTCGGACAGCACCGGCACGAAGCGGATGGCGGGATGGTCGGCCGCCCAACGCTCGGCGATCGCGCGCTGGTAGAGGTCGATGGCGGTGCGCCCGCCCCAGTACACCACGATCGTCCGCTGGCACCCTTCGGCAATGGCATGTTCGACGACCGAGCGGATCGGCGCAAAACCGGTGCCGCCGGCAACCATGATCATCGGCTTGGCCGATTCCTCGCGCAGGAAGAAGCTGCCGTGCGGACCGTTGAAGCGCAGGATGTCCTTTTCCTTCATCGTCGAGAACACCTGCTCGGTAAACGAGCCGCCGGGCACATGACGCACGTGCAGTTCGAGCACTTCGTCGTCGTGCGGCGCATTGGCCAGCGAGAAGCTGCGCCGCCGGCCGTCCTTGAGCAGGATGTCGATGTACTGGCCGGCAAGGAACTGCAGGCGCTCGCTGGCCGGCAGCTTGAGCTTGATCACCATCACGTCGGGCGCCACACGCTCCAGCTGCTGCACGCGCGCCGGCAGCGTCCTGACCGGAATGTCGCCGGCCTTGCGCACCTCGCGCGATTCGATGACCAGATCGGATTGCGGGCGGGCGCAGCAGAACAGCGCCTGCCCGGCGGCGCGCTCGGCATCGGTCAGCGCATGCCCCTGCGACTTGCCGTGGTCCACTGCCCCCGCCAGCACCTTGCCCTTGCAGGCACCGCAGGCGCCGTCGCGGCAGCCGTAGGGCAGCGTCAGCCCCTGCCGCAACGCGGCGTCGAGAATGGTCTCGTCGGCCTCGGCGGCGATGACGTGCCCGGAAGGCTGGATGCTGACCGAAAAGCTCATGGTTCCCCTTGTTCCCTGTTCTTCGTTTCCACGCCGGCCGCCCCGGCTGCACCGACGGATTGATACAATGCCGCGGTGCAAAAACTACTGATTGTCGGTTGCGGTGATGTTGCCTGGCGGGCATTGCCCCGGCTCGTCCGGCGCTATCGCGTGTTCGCGCTGCTGCGCGATGCTGGCGAACATCCCCGCTGGCGCGCCGCGGGCGCCGTACCGATTGCCGGCGATCTCGACGACCGGGCCAGCCTCGACCGCCTCGCCGGCCTCGCCGACTGCGTGCTGCACCTCGCGCCACCGCCGGACCGCGGCAGCCGCGACACCCGCACGCGCCACCTGCTGGCGGCGCTGGGCAGGGGAAAAAGTCTACCACAGCGACTCATCTACATTAGTACCAGCGGCGTCTATGGCGACTGCGGCGGCGCCTTCGTCGACGAGACGCGACGACCGCATCCGGACACCGCACGCGCCGGGCGCCGTCTCGATGCCGAGCGGACGCTGCGCAGCTTCGGCCGCGATTGCAGCATGACCGTCGGCATCCTGCGTGCGCCCGGCATCTACGCCGCCGACCGGCTGCCGCTCGAACGCCTGGCCAGGGGCACGCCGGCGCTGGCCGCGGCCGACGACGTGTTCACCAACCACATCCACGCCGACGACCTCGCTGCCGCCTGCGCCGCAGCGCTCCTCCGCGCCCGGCCGAACCGGACCTACAATGCCTGCGACGATTCGCAGATGAAGATGGGCGACTACTTCGACCTGGTCGCCGACACCTTCGGCGTGCCGCGCGCACCGCGCCTGACCCGCGCCGAGGCCGAACAGCGCCTGTCGCCGCTGCAACTGTCGTTCATGCGCGAATCGCGACGGCTGTCGAATCATCGCCTGCACCGAGAACTCCGGCTGGCGCTCGCCTACCCCACGGTCGCGCACGGCATCGCCGCCGCGCGCAAAGAACAAGAAAGGAACCGCTCATGCTCGTAGTCAAGGCCCTGCACATCTCGCTCGTCGTCGCCTGGTTCGCCGGCCTCTTCTATCTGCCGCGCATCTTCGTCAACCTGGCGATGGTATCCACCGACAGTACCGCCGAGCGTGCGCGCCTGCTGCTGATGGCCGGCAAGCTCTACCGCTTCATGACGCCGCTCGGCATCCTCGCCGTCGGCCTCGGCCTGTGGCTGTGGTTCGGCTTCGGCTTCGCCGGCGGCTGGCTGCACGCGAAGACAGCGCTGGTCGTGCTGCTGATCGCCTACCACCTCTACTGCGGCCAACTGCTGCGCGCCTTCGTCGCCGGCAGCTGCACCAAGAGCCACGTCTGGTTCCGCTGGTTCAACGAACTGCCGGTGCTGGTCATGTTCGCCGTCGTCTTCCTCGTCGTCCTCAAACCCTTCTGATCGCCGCCGCCATGAACAGCTACTTCGCCTCCTGCCCGCGCGGCCTCGAACACCTGCTCGCCGAGGATCTTTCCGCTGCCGGCGCCGCGCACGTAAAGACCGTCGCCGGCGGCACCACCTTCGCCGGCGACTGGGCCGTCTGCTACGCCGTCAACCTGCATTCGCGCATCGCCACGCGCGTCCTCCTGCGCGTCGCCGCGCGCGGCTACGCCCGGGAAGACGACATCTACAAGCTGGCGCTGGAAACCGACTGGCCTTCCTGGTTCCTGCCGACGCAGACGATGCGCGTGGACATCACGGCGATCAAGAGCCCGCTGAAGAGCCTCGACTTCACCACGCTGCGCATCAAGGATGCGATCTGCGACCGCTTCCGCCGCGACTGCGGCGACGTCCGCCCAAGCATCGACACGCGCAGCCCGGACGTGCGCGTGCACGCCTTCCTCACCGCCGACAGCTGTACGCTGTACCTCGACACCTCCGGCGATCCGTTGTGGCAGCGCGGCCTGCGCCAGAAGAGCGTGGACGCGCCACTGAAGGAAAACCTCGCCGCCGGCATCCTGCGCCTCGCCGGCTGGCAGCCGGGCATGCCGCTATTCGACCCGATGTGCGGCAGCGGCACCTTCCTCCTCGAAGCGGCGCAGATCGCCCACGGCATCGCCCCCGGCAGCCGCCGCGAATTCGCCTTCGAACGCCTGCGCAGCTTCGATGCCGCCGCCTGGCGCAAGCTGCGCGAATCGGCACTGGCTGCCGAAAAGCCGGTGGCCTGGGCGCAACTGTTCGGCAGCGACATCTCGGCACAGGCGGTGCGCGCGGCAACCGCCAATCTCGACCGCGCCGGACTGCTGGAAGCGGTCGAGCTGATAAACGCCGACCTGCTCGAAACCGAAGCCCCCGCCGACGGCGGCATCCTCGTCTGCAACCCGCCCTACGGCATCCGCCTGGAAGAACAGGAATCGCTCGCCGCCTTCTACCCGCAACTCGGCAGCGCGCTGAAGAAGCATTTCGCCGGCTGGAACTGCTACTTCTTCACCGCCGACCTGCGCATGCCGAAGCTGATGCGCCTCGCCCCGAGCAAAAAGACGCCGCTCTACAACGGTGCGCTGGAGTGCCGGCTGTTCGAATTCAAGATGGTCGCCGGGAGCAACAGAAAAGGCGCCGCAGCGCCTTCAGGAAATACAGAGAACTTCTAAGCAGCCCCGTCTCACCGCGCGCATGGCGAAGCCAGAACGAGGCAGCAAGCCCCGAGGTGACGAGATGACCGAAGGGAATCCCTGTGGGACAGTAGCAGCGCTACGTCGAGGAGCCGCAGCGCGCAGCCAACGAAGTGCTGGCGAGCAACCCACTTAAACGATGTCGAGGTGGCCGATGCCGGTGGTCAGGTCGCGATCCTTCGACTCCTTGCCATACAGCTTGATCTGCAGCCGCAGGTCATTGACCGAATCGGCGTTGCGCAGTGCATCCTCATAGGTGATCTTGCCCGACTCGTAGAGGTCGAACAGCGCCTGGTCAAAGGTCTGCATGCCCAGTTCGCGTGACTTCTTCATGATCTCCTTGATCTCGTGGACTTCGCCCTTGAAGATCAGGTCGGAGATCAGCGGCGAGTTGAGCATGACCTCGACCGCAGCGACCCGGCCCTTGCCGTCCTTCTTCGGCAGCAGGCGCTGCGAGACCATCGCGCGCAGGTTCAGCGAGAGGTCCATCAAGAGCTGCGGCCGCCGCTCTTCCGGGAAGAAGTTGATGATGCGGTCGATCGCCTGGTTGGCGCTGTTGGCGTGCAGCGTCGCCAGACAGAGGTGGCCGGTCTCGGCGAAGGCGACGGCGTAGTCCATCGTCTCGCGGTCGCGGATCTCACCCATCAGGATCACGTCCGGCGCCTGGCGCAGCGTGTTTTTCAGCGCCGCCTCCCAGCTGTCGGTGTCGATGCCGACCTCGCGCTGCGTGACGATGCAGTTCTTGTGGTCGTGCACGTATTCGATCGGGTCCTCGATGGTGATGATGTGGCCGTAGCTGTTGGCATTGCGGTAATCGACCATCGCCGCCAGCGAGGTCGTCTTGCCGGTGCCGGTGCCGCCGACGAAGATGATCAGCCCGCGCTTGGTCATGCCGATATCCTTGATCACGGTCGGCAGGCCGAGTTCGTCGAGGTTCGGAATGGTCATGTTGATCGTGCGGCAGACGACGGCGACGCGCCCCTGCTGCACCAGCGCGTTGACGCGGAAGCGGCCGATGCCGGACGGCGAGATGGCGAAGTTGCATTCCTTGGTCGCCTCGAAGTCGGCGGCCTGGCGGTCGTTCATGATCGCCCGCGCCAGTTCGGAAGTATGCTGCGCCGACAGCGTCTGGTTCGACACCGGCGTGATCTTGCCGTCGATCTTGATCGCCGGCGGGAAGCCGGCGGTGATGAACAGGTCCGAGCCTTTCTTCTGCACCATCAGGCGCAGCAGATCGTGCATGAACTTGAGTGCCTGATCGCGTTCCATCTCGTTGTCTCCTTTGCCGCGCCGGCTTAACCCGGAATCGCGTCCTTGTTCGCCGCCTTGGTCCGCGCCTCGTTGCCGGAAATGATGTTGCGCCGGACGAGGTCGATCAGGCACTGGTCCAGCGTCTGCATGCCAAACTGCTGGCCGGTCTGGATCGCCGAATACATCTGCGCCACCTTCGCCTCGCGGATCAGGTTACGGATCGCCGGCGTGCCGATCATGATCTCGTGCGCGGCGACGCGGCCCTGGCCGTCCTTGGTCTTCAGCAGCGTCTGCGAGATCACCGCGCGCAGCGATTCGGACAGCATCGCGCGCACCATTTCCTTCTCCGCCGCCGGGAAGACATCGATGATCCGGTCGATCGTCTTCGCCGCCGACGAGGTGTGCAGCGTGCCGAACACGAGGTGGCCGGTCTCGGCCGCGGTCAGCGCCAGGCGGATCGTTTCCAGGTCGCGCATTTCGCCGACCAGGATCACGTCCGGGTCCTCGCGCAGTGCCGAGCGTAGTGCGTTGTTGAACGACAGCGTATGCGGACCGACCTCGCGCTGGTTGATCAGGCACTTCTTCGATTCGTGCACGAATTCGATCGGGTCCTCGACGGTGAGGATGTGGCCGTACTCGTTCTCGTTGACGTGGTTGACCATCGCCGCCAGCGTCGTCGACTTGCCGGAACCGGTCGGGCCGGTGACCAGCACGACGCCGCGCGGAAACTCCGAGATGTCCTTGAAGATCTTCGGGCAGTTGAGGTCCTCCAGCGTCAGCACCTTCGACGGAATGGTCCGGAACACGGCGCCGGCGCCGCGGTGCTGGTTGAAGGCGTTGACCCGGAAGCGGGCGAGGTTCGGCACCTCGAACGAGAAGTCGCACTCCAGCGTTTCCTCGTAGATCTTGCGCTGCCCGTCGTTCATGATGTCGTACACCATGGCGTGCACGTCCTTGTGCTCCATCGCCGGCAGGTTGATGCGGCGCACGTCGCCGTGGACGCGGATCATCGGCGGCAGGCCGGCGGAGAGATGCAGGTCGGAAGCCTTGTTCTTGACGCCGAAAGCCAGCAGTTCGGTGATATCCATGCGGGGGAGTCCTCGGGCTTGTGGCAGGGCGCTGCTGCTATACTTTGCTGCCCTGATCAGCAGTCGATTATGACGCCAATTTCCGCCAACCTGCAAGCCGTGCACGCCCGCATCGACGCTGCGGCAAAGGCTGCCGGCCGCGATCCGGTGAGCGTTTCGCTGCTCGCGGTGAGCAAGACCTGGCCGGCCGATTCCGTCCGCGCCGCCGCCGCCGCCGGGCAGCGCGCCTTCGGCGAGAACTATGTGCAGGAGGGTTGCGAGAAGGCCGGCGTGCTGGCGGGCCTTGGCCTCGACTGGCACTTCATCGGCCCGCTGCAGAGCAACAAGACGCGGCCGGTGGCGGAAGCCTTCGACTGGGTGCATTCGGTGGACCGGCTGAAGATCGCCGAGCGCCTGTCGGCGCAGCGCCCGACGGAGATGCCGCCGCTCAACATCTGCCTGCAGGTGAATGTCAGCGGCGAAGCGAGCAAGAGCGGCTGCACGCCGGCGGCGGCACCGGCGCTGGCGCACGCCGTCGCGGCGCTGCCGCGGCTGCGCCTGCGCGGCCTGATGTGCATCCCGGAGCCGACCGACGACGTCGCTGCGCAACGCCGCTCGTTCCATGAACTGCACCGGATTTACGAACGACTGCAACACGAAGGATTGCCGCTCGACGTGCTGTCGATGGGCATGTCGCACGACATCGAAGCCGCCATCGCCGAAGGTGCGACGCTGGTGCGCGTCGGCACCGCCATTTTTGGAGAACGGAACAAACCATGAAGATCACCTTCCTCGGCGGCGGCAACATGGCCAACGCCCTCATCGGCGGCCTGCTCGGCAAGGGCTTCGCCGCCGCCGACATCGCCGCAGTCGAGCTCAATGCGGACAACCGGGCAAAACTCGAAGCGAGCTACGGCATCCGCACCTATGGCGGGCCGGATGCGGCGGCCTGGGCGTGCGACCTGATCGTGCTCGCCGTCAAGCCGCAGCAGATGCGTGAGGCATGCGCGCCGCTGCTGCCGCATCTGAAACAGCAGCTGATCGTCAGCATCGCCGCCGGCCTGCGCCTCGACGACCTGTCGCGCTGGCTCGGCGGTCACCGCCGACTGGTGCGCACGATGCCGAACACGCCGGCGCTGATCGGCGCCGGCATCACCGGCCTCTGTGCGCTGCCCGAGGTCACCGCGGACGAACGCGCCGCGGCCGAGCGCGTGCTGCAGGCGGTCGGCAGCACGCTGTGGATCGACGACGAAGCGCAGATGGACGCGGTTACCGCCGTTTCCGGCAGCGGCCCGGCCTACGTTTTCCTGTTCATCGAGGCCTTGCAGCAGGCGGCGCTCGATCTCGGCTTCACGCCCGAGCAGGCGCGGCAGATGGCGGTCGAAACCACCCTCGGCGCCGCCAAGCTGGCGGCCGCGTCGACCGAGCCCGCCAGCGTGCTGCGCGAGCGGGTCACCTCGAAGGGCGGCACGACCGCCGCCGCGCTGGCGAAGATGGGCGAGTGCGGCGTGCTCGCCGGCATCGTCGCCGGGGTCAAGGCCGCCGATGCCCGTGGCCGCGAGCTCGGCGAACTGCTCGGCAAGGACTGAGGGAAAAAGGAAATTCCATGATCCAGCCTGTCATCTTCCTGCTCGACGCCGTCATCGGCTTCTTCACGCTGCTGTTGCTGCTGCGCTTCTTCATGCAGCTCAACCGGGTCTCCTTCGCCAACCAGATCGGCAGCTTCGTCGTGCAGGCAACCAACTGGGCGGTCAAACCGCTGCGTCGGGTGCTGCCCGGCGTCCTCGGGCTCGACCTGGCCAGCCTAGTGCCGGCCTGGCTGTTGCAGTGCCTGCTGCTGGCGGCGATCTACGCACTGCGCAGCAGCGGCGCCATCGATCCGGGGGCGCTGCTCCTGCTGGTGCTCTGGCAAGGACTGGTGGCCACGCTGCGCGTCGCCATCTGGGTATTCATCGGCGCGCTGTTCCTGCAGGCCGTGCTCTCCTGGGTCAATCCGTTTTCGCCGCTGGGGCAGCCGGTGGCGCAGTTAACCCGGCCGCTCCTGCAGCCGATCCAGCGCTTCGTGCCGCCGATCGCCAACATCGACCTGTCGCCGCTGGTTGCCATCGTGCTGCTGCAGGTCGTGCTGATGCTGCTGTGACGGCGGCGGCGCCACCCTGGCTGCGCCGGGGCGCCGACGGCAGCGTCACGCTGACGCTGCATATCCAGCCGGGGGCGAAGAAAACCGAGGTCGCCGGCGTGCACGGCGACGCGCTCAAGCTGCGCCTCGCCGCACCACCGGTCGACGGCAAGGCGAATGCCGCGCTGCTGGCCTTCGTCGCCGAGCGCCTCGGCGTCGCGAAAGCGGCCGTGGTGCTGAAGAGCGGCCAGACCTCGCGACGCAAGGTGGTCGAAATCGACTCGCCGCCGCCGGACATCCCGCAGCGGCTGTTGCCGGACTGAACGGAAACCCCGGCCGCAGCCGGGGTTTCCGTTTCCACTATCGATCCCGGCGAGGCCGCTACTGCTTGCTCGCCTTGAGGTCGGCGTTGGCGCCGAGGCCGAGGGTGTAGCCGAGCGAGACGTGGTGGAAGCGATGGATCGTCTGGTCGGTGTGGATGGCGATGCCGAACGGCACCACCGCGCCGTCGGCGAGCGGCAAATCCCCTTCGCCGCCGGTCAGCTTACGGGTGAAGGTGACCACGTACTGGCCGCCCTTGTTCTCGCCCTCGGCCTTGACCAGTGCCTTGCCGTCCTTGTTCACGCGCGTATCGGCGACATGACCGTCGAGCTGGACGGAGCCCTTGCCGCCCTCGCCGCTCTTCCACTGGATGTAGTCGGTATAGACTTCGCCGCCGAGGCTGGCTCCGGAAACGTATTTCTTCTTGTTCGGATCGGCACCCGGCATCGAGCGCACGTCGTTATGGCAGGTTGCCCAGCAGCCCGCCTGCATGGCCATCGGCACCTTGGCGCCGACCAGCATCACCGCTGCCTTGACCTCGTGCTTCGGCGCCTTTTCCTCCCGATCGGCGCCGGCGGCGGCATCCTTCGGCGCCTTGAAGCTGAGGCGGAGGTAGAGGTTGTCCTTGTCGTAGGCCGCCTGCAGCGACACCGGGAAGCTCATCGTCTTCGGCGCACCGACCGGTTCCAGTTCCTTGCCAGCCATCCGCTTCATGTCGAAGTTGAGGCCGCCCTTCTCCTCATGACAGCCAACGCAGGTCTCCCCCTTGTTCAGGCCGGTGCGGCCGCTGTGGTCAGACTTCTTCATGACCCACTCCAGCGGCGTCACGCCGGGGCTGAAGACGACGATGTCGCGCTTCGGCACCTTGCTCCAGTCAGGCGCCGCAATTGCGCCGTGTGCTGACAAAGCGAAGATCAGTGCAGCGGAACCCCGGGTAAGGCAGGAATGGAAGTTCATCTCTCGGCTCCTCTCATTACACTTGTTAACATCAAGGTTTTTCATGATGACACCATCGTGCCGCAAGGTAAACGCCGTTGTCGCGGATTTGTGCCGCGCCGACGGCGGCCGGTACTGCTAAGATTCCCCTTCGATTTTGCTTTCCTGGGGGAAACACAATGAGTCAGCAGAAATTCCGTCTGGTCACGCGCAGCGATTTTGACGGCCTGGTCTGTGCCGTGCTGCTGAACGAGCTCGACCTGATCGACGACATCAAGTTCGTCCATCCGAAGGACATGCAGGACGGCAAGATCGAGATCAGCGCCCGCGACATCACCACCAACCTGCCCTACGTCGCCGGCGCCCACCTCGCCTTCGACCACCACGAATCGGAAACCATCCGCAACACCGGCGAACGGAAGAACCACATCATCGACGCCAGAGCGCCGTCGGCGGCGCGCGTCGTCTATGACTACTATGGCGGCAAAAAGGCTTTCCCGGGCATCGCCGACGAGATGATGGAGGCCGTCGACAAGGCCGACTCGGCGCAGTTCACGCGCGACGAGATCCTCGACCCGCAGGGCTGGGTGCTGCTCAATTACCTGATGGATGCGCGCACCGGCCTCGGCCGCTTCCGCGAGTTCCGCATCAGCAACTACGCGCTGATGATGGACCTGATCAAGTACTGCCGGAACCACGGCATCGACGAGATCCTCGCGCTGCCCGACGTCAAGGAACGCGTCGAACTCTACTTCGAGCATGCGGCAAAGGCCAAGGAGCAGATCCGGCGCTGCAGTACCGTGCACCGGAATCTGGTGGTTCTCGACCTGCGCAATGAGGAAACGATCTACGCCACCAACCGCTTCATGATCTACGCGCTGTTCCCGCAGACCAACATCTCGATCCACGTGATGTGGGGCGTGCAGAAGCAGAACACGGTGTTCGCCACCGGCAAGTCGATCCTCGACCGCGGCAGCCGCACCAACGTCGGCGAGCTGATGCTGCAGTACGGCGGCGGCGGCCATCAGGCGGCCGGCACCTGCCAGGTGGGCAACGAGCAGGCGGCGGCGACGCTGCAGGCGCTGATCGCGAAGATCAACGCCGACGCCTGAGCAAGGTTCGCCGGCACCTTGCGAAGAAGTCCCCTTGGGGGACGGCTGAATAGCCATCGGCGCACACGACGGGTGACCGACCGGTCACCCGTTTTAACGTGAAAGACGCGAAGCGTCTCGCGAACCTCCCCTCGCCCGCGAAGCGGGAGAGGGGGCGGGGGTGAGGGAAACGGGCATGGGTAAGGCTGTCATGATTCGGGGCGGTCTCGATCCATGCCCGTTCGCTGGTGTCAGCCGGCGAAGACGACGCGGCCGCCGACCAGCGTCGTACGCACCCGCCCCTGCATGCCGCAGCCGAGGAACGGGGTGTTCTTGCCGTCGCTCTGCAAGGACTCGGCACTCACCAGCCACTGCGCCTCCGGATCGAAGACACAGACGTCGGCCGGCGCACCGATCGACAGGCTGCCGGTACCGCCGGCAGCCAGGCCGAGGATCGCCGCCGGGTCGCAGGTGATGCGGGCCAGCGCCATGGCCAGCGGCACCTTCGCCGTCTCGGCCCATTTCAATGTCAGCGGCAGCAGCAGTTCGAGCCCGCTGGCGCCGGCCTCGGCCTCGCCGAACGGCAGCTGCTTGCCGTCCTCGTCCACCGGCGTGTGATCCGAGCAGATCGCCGCCAGACCTTCGGCGACCGCCGCCGACAAGGCCTCGCGGTCGCGCTGCGCACGCAACGGAGGACTGAAACGCGCCGCGCTGTCGAAGAAACCGATATCCATCTCGGTCAGGTGCAAGTGATGCACGCCGACATCGCAGGTGACGGCCAACCCGTCCTGGCGCGCCCGGCGGACCAATTCGACACCGGCCGCGGTGGACAGGCGGGCGAGATGCAGGCGGACGCCGGTCGCCCGCGCCAGCTCCAGTGCGGTAGCGATCGCCACTGTCTCGGCCGCGGCCGGGATGCCCGGAAGCCCCAGCCGGGACGCGACTTCACCGTCGTGGGCGACGCCTTCACCGGCCAGGTATTGGTCCTGAGGGCGCAGCCAGATGGCGTGATCGAAGGTGGCCGCATACTGCATCGCGCGCAGCAGCACCTGCGTATCGACGATCGCCGTGTCGCCCTGCGAGAAGGCCACGCAGCCGGCACGGGTCAGGCTGCCCAGTTCGGCGAGCGCCTCGCCGCGCAGGCGGGCGGTCAGCGCACCGAGCGGCAGCACGCGGGCCAGCCCGGCATCGGCGGCACGGCGTACCAGTTGTTCGACCAGCCCCGGCTCGTCGAGCGGCGGCCGCGTGTCGGGCGGACAGGCGAGCGAGGTGACGCCGCCGGCGACGGCTGCCGCCAGTTCGCCCTCCAGCCCCGGCAGGCGGGCGGCGAGGTCGACCAGGCCCGGGCAGACGACCAGGCCGGTGGCGTCGATGACGCGGGCGCCGGCGAAGCCGTCCGGCGCCTTGCCGATGGCGGCGATGCGGCCGTCGGCGAGATGCAGGTCGAGCTGCTCGTCGATGCCGTTCCGCGGATCGACCAGACGGCCGTTCTTGATTGAAATCTTGTCAGTCGCCATCTCAGTTCCCCGCCACGATGCTCATCACCGCCATGCGCACGGCGATGCCGAATGTAACCTGCGGCAGGATCACCGCCTGCACGCCGTCGGCAACCTCGGAATCGATCTCGACGCCGCGGTTCATCGGCCCCGGATGCATCACGATCGCGTCCGGTTTGGCCAGTGCCAGCTTCTCCGGCGTCAGGCCGTAGTTGCGGAAATACTCGCGGGCCGAAGGCAAGAGCGCCCCGTTCATGCGCTCGTTCTGCAGGCGCAGCATGATCACCACGTCGCAGCCCTTCAGCCCCTCCTCCATGTCGTGGAAGACGCGCACGCCCAGTTTTTCCATCTGCGTCGGCAGCAGCGTCTGCGGGCCGATCGCGCGCACCTCGCCGGCACCGAGCGTATTCAGCGCATGGATGTCCGAGCGGGCGACGCGCGAGTGCAGGATGTCGCCGACGATGGCCACCGTCAGGTTGTGGAATTCCTTCTTGTAGTGGCGGATCGTGTACATGTCGAGCAGGCCCTGCGTCGGGTGCGCATGGCGGCCGTCGCCGGCGTTCACCACGTGGATGTCGTCGCGGCCGACACGCGCCAGGTGCTCGGCGATCAGGTAGGGCGCCCCCGAGGTGGCGTGGCGGACGACGAACATGTCGGCATGCATCGCGCAGAGGTTGTCGATGGTGTCGAGCAGGGTCTCGCCCTTGGCCGTCGACGAGCGGTTGATATCGAGGTTGATGACGTCGGCGGAAAGACGCTTGGCGGCAATCTCGAAGGTGGTGCGGGTGCGCGTTGAATTCTCGAAGAACAGGTTGAAGACGCTTTTTCCCCGAAGCAGCGGCACCTTCTTCACGTCGCGTTCGGAGACCTCCATGAACGACGCGGCGGTATCGAGGATGTGCGTCAGCACCTGGCGCGGCAATCCCTCCGTCGACAGCAGGTGGGTCAGCTCGCCGTTGGCGTTGAGTTGCGGATTGCGCCGCGCCTTATTCATGGTCCAGCCTCCACGAAAGCCGCCCGGCATCGTCGCGGGCAAGGACCAGGGTCTCGCCGGCGGCCAGCGTCACGTCCCAGGTGTTGTATTGCGCCGCCACCGGCAGCTCGCGGCCACCGCGGTCAGCAAGCACTGCCAGTTCGACCTTCGCCGGCCGGCCGTAGTCGAAGATTTCGTTCAACGCGGCGCGCGTCGTGCGGCCGGTGTAGAGCACGTCGTCCACCAGCACGATGTGCTTTCCCTCGACCTCGAACGGAATCGAGCTCGGCTTGATCTGCGGGTGCAAGCCCTTCTCGGCAAAATCGTCGCGGTAGAAGGAGACGTCGATCGTTCCCGGCAGCTCCTGCATGCCGAGCAGCGTGCGCAGGCGCTCGGCGATCCACACGCCGCCGCTGTGGATGCCGATCAAAACGGTGTCGGGGCCGACCTGCGGGCGCAATTGCTCGGCAAGCAGCGCGCACTGCTGTTCGGCGTCAGGAAGAGGTGGCTTGGGCATGGCGGTTCTGGCTTTCGCTGTCGAAATAGGTCTGCAGGATGAGTTGCGCGGCGACGGCGTCGAGGTGCGCTTTCGCGCTGCGCGCATTGTGGCCGGTTTCGCGCAGCCTCGCCTCGGCTTCGACCGAGGTCAGGCGTTCGTCGGCAAGGCTGACCGGCAGGCCGAAACGGCCGTGCAGCTGGTTGGCGAAGCGCGTGCAGCGCGGCGCCAGCGCGTGCGGCGACCCGTCGGCGGTTCCCGGCATGCCGACAACCAGATGCGTTGGCTGCCACTCGGCGATCAGCGCGGCAATCGCCGCGAAGCGCTCGGCGCTGGCGTGGGCGTGGATCACCGTCAGCGGGTGCGCCTGCTGCAGCAGGGGTTCGCCGACGGCAACCCCGATGCGCTTCTCGCCGAAATCGAAGGCCAGCACCGTGCCCTGCCGGGCCGCAGGCGCGGCGGCCTCAGGCATGCCCGGCGTCCTCGGCCAGGTTGGTGAAGCTGATGCCGAGCGCGCTCATCGCCGCCGGCAGGCGCGCCTCGAAGGGCATGTCGAACAGGATGTCCGGCTGCGCCGGCACGGTCAGCCAGGCGTTCTGCACCAGTTCTTCCTCAAGCTGGCCGGCCGACCAGCCGGAGTAGCCGAGGGTGACGATGATCTCGCGCGGATCGCCCTCATGGCCGACTGCCTGCAGCACGTCGCGGGAACTGGTCAGGCCGATATGCTGGTTGACCGCCAGCGTCGACTGCCAGCCGCCGATCGGGCGATGCAGCACGAAGCCGCGGTCGGTCTGCACCGGGCCGCCGAAATAGACCGGCATCCGCTCGAAGCCCTGCGTCTCCAGCGGCACCTCGATCTTCTCGAACAGCGCCGCCAACGTCATGTCGATAGGCCGGTTGACGATGATGCCGAGCGCGCCTTGTTCGTTGTGCTCGCAGATGTACACCAGCGTGCCGGAAAAATACGGGTCCGCCATCGCCGGCATGGCGATGAGGAAGTGATCGGTCAGGTTGACGGACTGCATGGACGGCATTTTAATCCCCGCGGGAAGCCGAGACAAACGAGAAGGTCTGTCGGCCGGTGAATTTACGCTTCCTTGTCCGCTTCGCCGCGACCTGCGCGGCACCGCGCGTGCGGCGCGGTCGCCGCACTGGCCAGCGGCAGCCTGCTCCCTCGTACCTTCGTCTTCGACACCGCGATCCTCGACGCGTTGCCGCGGGACGGGCGGCACATCACCCGGACACGTCTAGACGGACGACCCCGACGGCGCACGCTGGCCCGCTACGAGGTGGTCGTAAAAAAAACCGGGGAGTCGGTGACTCCCCGGCCTTGCGGTTCCGCACGACTGGCCGCGCTCAGTGCAGCCGCTTCGCCCTGGTGTAGTCGCCAACCAGCTTGAGCAGCTCGTCTTCCTGGTACGGCTTGCCGAGGTAATTGTTCACGCCGATCTCGAACGCGTAGTTGCGGTGCTTGTCGGCGGTGCGCGAGGTGATCATGATGATCGGCACCTGCTTCAGCTTGTCGTCGGCGCGTACGTTGCGCGTCAGGTCGAAGCCGTCCATCCGCGGCATCTCGATGTCCACCAGCAGCACGTCGGGGATGATGTCGAGCATCTGCTCCAGCGCGTCGACGCCGTCCTTCGCCGTCAGCACCTGGTAGCCTTCGCGCGACAGCAGGCGGCCGGTGATCTTGCGCACGGTCAGCGAATCGTCGACGACCATCACCGTCGGCAGCGTCGTCACCTGCTCCCTGGGTTCGAGCGGCGCGTGCAGCGCCTTCGGCACGATATCCTCAAGGTGCGCGGCACGGGCGCGCGAAGCCAGCGCCACCGGGTTCAGGATGAGCACGACCTGGCCGTCGCCGAGCACCGTCGCACCGTCGATGCCGACGACGCGGGCGAGCTGCGGCCCGATGTTCTTGACGACGACTTCGCGGTTGCCGCGCAGCTCGTCGACCTGCACCGCGACCCGCTGCGCGCCGGAGCGCAGCAGCAACACCCAGTACTGGCGCCGGGCTTCCGGCAGGGCGTCGGTGTCGCCGAGCAGGTGCGGCAGGAAACGGTAGGGGTACTTGTTGCCCAGCCATTCGGCCTCGCCGGCTTCGCGGATGCGGGCGAGGAAGGTTTCCTTGAGTTCCAGCACCTGCTCGATCATCGACGACGGAATCGCATAGACGTGCGAGCCGGCACGCACCAGCAGCGCCTGCGTCACCGCCAGCGTCAGCGGGATGTAGAGGCGGAAGGTGGAGCCCTTGCCGTCGACGGAGCTCACTTCGATGCGGCCGCCCAGTTCGCCGATCTCGGTCTTGACGACGTCCATGCCGACGCCGCGGCCGGCGATCTGGTTGATCTCGGCGGCGGTGGAGAAGCCCGGCGTGAAGATCAGCTTGATCAGCCGCCCCTCGTCCGCCTCCTCGTCGGCGCCGAGCAACCCGGCCTCGATGCCGCGTGCGCGGATGCGCTCGAAATTGAGGCCGGCTCCGTCGTCGGCCATGGTCACGATGATTTCGTTGCCTTCCTGCGCCAGCGTCAGCGACACCTCGCCGATTTCGGTCTTGCCGGCAGCCAGCCGCGCCTCCCGTGTTTCCAGGCCGTGTGCGACGGCATTGCGCAGCAGGTGTTCGAGCGGCGCACCGATCTTGTCGAGCACCGAACGGTCGAGTTCGACCTGGCCGCCGCGGATTTCCAGGTTGGCGCGCTTGCCGAGTTCCTTCGCCGTCTGCCGCACGATGCGGTAGAGGCGGTCGGCCTGGCTGGCGAACGGCACCATGCGCACGCTCATCAGTTCCTGCTGCAGCTGGCGATTCATCCGCGCCTGCGCGAGGATCGCGGCGTTGGCGTCGTCGAGGTTCTTGAGCAGGTTCTGCTGCACCGTGGCGACGTCGTTGACCGACTCCGCCATCATCCGCGTCAGTTCCTGGAAACGGGTGAAGCGGTCGAATTCGAGGGGATCGAAACCGGCGTGCCGCTCGTCGGCCTGCGCGGTGCGCGACTGCATCTGCGTCTCGGCCTGGATCTCGATGTCGCGCAACTGCCGGCGCAGACGGATGACGTTTTCCGTCAGGTCGAGCAGCGAGCCCTTGAGGCTGATCATCTCGCCTTCGATCCGGGCGCGGGCGATCGACAATTCGCCGGCCTCGTTGACCAGCTGGTCGATCAGGTCGGCGCGGACGCGCAGCATGGCCTTCTGCGCCGCCGTTTCCTCGCCGCCGGCTTCTCCGGCCGTCACTGCGGTCGCAGGCGTCGCGGCCTCGGCGACCGCAGCCGGTGCCGCCGCGACCGGGATCGCTTCGGCAAAAGCGACGGCCGATGCCAGTTCCGGCGACGCATCGGCCGCATCGACGACCGGTGCCTCCAGCGATTCGCCGCGTTGCAGGCGCTCGACGATCTGGACCACGGCGTCGAACGCCGTTTCGACGTCGTCGATCAGTTCGAGCGGCGCACCGCCAGCCTTGTCGGCCTGTTCGACGCGCGATTCGATGGCGTGGGTGATTTCGCCGAGCGTCATCGCCCCCGCCATGCGGGCGCTGCCCTTCAGCGTGTGGAACAGGCGATGCAGCGCGCGCAGCGTTTCGTGGTCGGCGGGCGCGACACGCCAGTGGCGCAGTTGTTCGTTGACCGCCCCGATCAGCTCCAGCGCTTCCTCAAGGAAGATCGGCAGCAACTGCTCGTCGAGCTCGTCCTTGACCCCGGAAATCTGCGTGACGATGGCACCGCCGATGGACGGGACGGCGGTCGCAACCGGCGCAGCCTCGGCAATAACCGCTTCCTCGGCGACGTCCGGCGGCGTTTCCTCGGCAGCCGGCTCGGTAACGAGCAATGCCGCCGGCGGGGGGTACAGCTGCTCAAGCGCATCGACCAGCTGCGGCATCGCTTCCGGCATGCGCTCGTCAGCAACGCCGCCGACCATCGTTTCGAGCGCGGCGATCGTCTGCCGGATCACTTCGACGCCGGTGATGCTGTCCGGATGGTCGGTGGTCTCGCGCCGCAGCAGCGCATGCTCCAGCGCCGCGCCGAGGCGGTTGATGACTGTCAGCCCGACCGTGCCGGAAATGCCGGCCAACGTATGCGCGGCGCGTGCCATCGAGTACGGCGTCGGCTGGCCGGGGTCGGCCGCGAACGACTCGAACTCGCGGTTCAGCGTCGCAATGTGGGTATGGGCTTCTTCCAGGAAGATATCGAACAGGGTCGCCGAGATGCCAAGAGCCGCCCCGCGTTCCGGCTGCGGCACCGCCCCCTCCGCGGCCTCGCTCGCGCCGGCGGAGACGATTTCCGGAAACTCGATGACTACGCCCGGTTCGGGCGCTGACACCGGCAGTTCGATGACTTCGGCCAGGGGGGCCTCGATCAGCGCCACCTCCGGTTCGCCGAATTCAGCCGGCGGCAGCTCAACGGCCGGCGGTTCGGTCATTTCCGGCAGTTCGGGTAGCGCCTCGGCAGTGATTTCGACCCGTTCCGGCGGCAGCGCATCGCCGGCGAGAAGCTCCTCGCCCTCCGGCAGCGAAATCATGTCGATGCTCTCGACGCTCGGCTCCGGCACCCGTTGTCCGAAATTGCCGAGCACGACGGTAGCCGTCATCGGCTCCTCGTCGCCAGCCGGCAGTTCGAGCACCTCCGGCAACGGCGCTTCTTCGACGACCGGCAATTCGATCGAGAACGCATCGCCGAGATCGAGCGGCGGCATCTCGATGCCTTCCGGCATCTCGGACTCCGCCGCCGGCGATTCCACAGTGGCAGCGAGATCGCCGAGGACCACTGTCGACTCGGCGCCGTCGAACGTTTCGTCGTCGGCAGGCGCAGCCGCTTCCGGGACGACCGGCGCTAGTGCAACGATTTCCGGCGCCGCGGCCGGCACCGGCGCTTCGCCGCCGATACGCAGCGACTCGGCCAGCGCAACCAGCGCACCGGCATCGGGGATCGGCAGGCTGCGTTCTTCCAGATGCGCCACCCACTCGGCGAACACGCGGTGCGCTTCGCCGATCATCTCGAACACCTGCTGCGTCAGCTCCAGTTCCTGGCGCAGCCACAAGTTCAACACCTGCTCGAGCGCCCAGGCCACCTCACCAAGATCGCGCAAGCCGACCATGCGGCCCGAACCCTTGAGCGTGTGGAAGGAGCGGCGGATGTTAGTGAGCACCTCGGCGTTGTGGGGCTGCTCCTGCAGCAGCGCGAGGTTGGTGCCGATCGCCTCCAGCACCTCCTTCGCTTCCTCGATGAAGATCGCCAGCAGTTCGGCATCGAGTTCGTCCTCATCGGCCTGCGCCAACTGCAGCGTCTGGGCGGAGGGCGCCGGCGCCTCGGCCGCCTGCGGGCGCAGCCCGGCGAGGGCTTCGTCGACGGCCGGCGCGGCGCCCGAATCGAGCGCCGACAGCGCCGCCTTGGCCTGCTGACCGAGCGCGCTGTCGGCGACGAGGTCGGCATCCTGCTTCAACGTTTCCAGGTTCTGTTTCAGTTCCTGGCGGAGGCCTTCGTCGGCCGGCTGTTCCTTGTACGCCTGCAGCAGCGCCTGCGTTTCCCGCTTGGCCTGCTCCAGCTCCTGCTCGACGCTGCTTTCCGCGGCTTCCTCTTCGGCCTCGACAGGCACCGCTGTCATCGTGCGCGTAAATTCGGCGAAGTCGGTCGCGCCGTGCTGCATCGAATCGATGAAGAAGCCGAGTGCCGACAGGCGGTCGGCGACCCGTTCGAAATCGGCTTCCTGCGGCACGTAATCGGCCGACGCAAAACGATGGATTTCTTCCTCGCATTCGCGCAGCGTATCGACTGCGGCGTTCTGGCCCATGATCATCAGCGCACCGACGATCTGGTGCAGCGGCGCATCGAGTCCGACCAAGTCGCCGCGCTTGTCGGCATCGCGGAAGAAGCCGTCGAGGACCTGCTCGATCTGCGCCAGGTTGCTCTGGATTTCCTTGGCGACCTGGCCGATCAGCAGCTTCTCCTGCGCCTGGCGCGACATCTCGTCGAGCAGCGGCACCTCGGAGCCGGGCCCGGGCGGGTTGTCGGCGAGGAAACCGTGCAGGCGGGCGACCATCACGTCGACCTGATGGGCGAAATCGGCGCCGAGACGGGTGAAGTTTTCCTGGGCGTTCTGCGCCAGCAGGATCGCCGTCGCGATCTCCATCGCCAGCGCCTCGCTGTGCCGCGAGGGCTTTTCCGCCAGCCAGCCGGCGGCGTTCGCGATGGCCTGGGCCAGACGACGATAGTCGGTATGGCCGAGCTGTTCGATGATCTGCTGCACGCTGGCCGCGTGGTCGCGGAAAACGGGCAGCGACTGCGCGGTGCCGGCACAGAACTTGTTCCAGGACTCCTCGGCGGCGGCAATGGTCTCGCGCAGACGGCGGCGCAGCGATTCCTGCGGCGCCGCCGCCCCGGCCTGGCGTGAGGGCAGCAACGACTGCAGTTGGTAGGTGTCCTTGATCTGGCGGACCAGACCGTCGCCCGCCTCGCCTTCCTCGGCCTGGGCGACATAGTAGAGGGCATCGCGCATCAAGCGCTCGGCGACGTTCTTCGAGCCTTCGATCAGACGGCGGATCTGCAGGTCGATGCGGGCGCAGAGCTGCTTGACGTCCACCGCGACGGGCAGCCGGCCTTCCGCCAAGGCCGTCAGCATGCCGGCGGCGACCCACCAGAAGGCGCGGGCCGCAGCGAGCTCCTGCGTCGCCTCGACCTTGCGCGTGACGTCGAGCATTTCGGCGATGCCGTTGCGGTCGGCGGGATTGCGCAGCCAGGCGAGCAGGCCGCGCTGGAAGCGGGCACGCTGCGCACGCAGCAGCTGCAGCAGCTCGTCGCGCGACAGCGGCTGCGCCGCCGCCCGCCGCGGCGGGCGCAGCGACAGATCGGGGAAGAACAGGTCGGTCGCGGAAATCCGCGTCTGCCCGCGGGCGGCGAGGATTTCGCCATAGATCGGCAGCAGTCGCAGCGGCTGGTTCGGCTCGCCATTGACCAGGTCGTCGAGATAATGGTGCACGGCATCAAGCGCGCGCAGCACCAAGGCGATGCGCTCGGCCTCGGGGGCGACTTTCTGCTGCTCGAAGTCGTCGAGCAATCCTTCCAGGCCGTCAACGAACTGCGTCACGCCGTCCAGGCCGACGATGGCCAATGCGCCGCGCACTTGGTGCAGGTGCGTGCGGGCAAACTTGAGCTGGGTAGCGTCGCCGCCGGCAGTGAACTGCCGAAGTGCCTCGCCGGCACGCTCCAGCGCCAGGTCGATCTCGCTCTTGACCCAGGTCAGCGGGCCGACGTCGAATTCCGTCGCGGCGTTCATGCGGGTTTATCTCTCCTCTACGGGTCTTGCCGCGGCCGCTCAGGCGACCTTGAAGCCGGCAACCGAACCCTTCAGTTCCGTGGCCAGTCCGGCCAGCTCGCCGACCGCCTCGGCGGTGCGCTGCGTACCCGCGGTGGCCTGCTCGGTGACGCGCAGGATCTCCTGCATCTTGCTCGCCACGCCGGTCGCCGACTGGGCCTGCTTCTGCGTGTCGGCGGAGATGTTCTCAATCAGGCCGGCAAGGCTCTTCGACACGTCGCCGATCTCCGCCAGCGCCTGGCCGGCGGCATCGGACAGCTTGGCCCCTTCAACCACACCCTGCGTCGACTGTTCCATCGCGGACACCGCATCCTGCGTGTCGGTCTGAATGGTCTTCACGATCGCCGCAATCTGCTTCGTCGCTTCTGCGGAGCGCTCGGCCAGCCGCTGCACCTCCTCGGCAACCACCGTAAAGCCGCGCCCGGCGTCGCCGGCGGAAGCCGCCTGGATGGCGGCGTTCAAGGCGAGCACGTTGGTCTGCTCGGTAATGTCAGAAATCAGTTCGACGATTTCGCCGATCTCCTGCGACGATTCGCCGAGGCGCTTGATCCGCTTCGACGTTTCCTGGATCTGCTCGCGGATTTCGTTCATGCCCTTGATCGAGTCCTGCACGGCGACCGCGCCCTTCTCGGCGGCGGCCAGCGACTGGCGCGCAACCTGCGCCGACTGGTTGGCGTTCGACGACACCTGGGTCATCGAGCGCGCCATGTCCAGCGCCGAGCGGCCGGCGTCCTGAATTTCCTCCGACTGTTTCTCGGCAGCGGCGAGCAGTTCGGCCGATGTCTGCTGGGCGATCTCGGTCGCCTGCGTCACGCGGCCGGCAGCGTCGTTGATGCGGCCGACCAGCACGCGCAGTTCCTCGATCGTGTAGTTGATCGAGTCGGCGATGGCGCCGGTGATGTCCTCGGACACGGTCGCGGTAACGGTCAGGTCGCCGTCGGCGAGGTCGCCCAGTTCGTTCATCAGCCGCAGAATGGCGTCCTGGTTGGTGCGGTTGACGCGCTCGGTTTCCTGACGGCTCTGCTCGGCCTCGGCCGCACGGCGCGCCGAGTCGTCGAGGTAGACCTTGGCCATCAGGCCGAGGATCACCACCACCAGCGTACCGAGAATCACCAGGAAGAGCACGTAGCCGGCGCGTTCCGCCAGCAGCCCCTGATAGGCGGAAGCCAGTTTGTCGGTCGCCGCCAGCAGCTCTTCCGAATCGCGGAAGATGTTGGCGCCGGCCTGTTTCGCCAGCACCAGCCGCTGCATTGAGCCGAGAATGCCGCCGACGGCGCCCTGGTAGTCCTTGAAGGTCGCTTCCAGTTCGCCGAGCTTCTGCCGGGTGTCGGCGTCGACGGTGGCGCTGATGCGCAACGTTTCGCTGCCCCGGCTCAGGGCTTGCAGCAGGTCGCGGAAAGTATTCGTATCCTTGCCGAGGAGGAAGGCGACCTCCGGGTCGATGGCGTCACCGACGAGCAGCGCCGAGGCGTTCTTCGCCACGCGCTGCGTCAGCATCACCAACTGGTTGGCGGCGACGACCTCGCGCGTCCCGCCGCCGGCCTGCAGCTTCAGCGCGGCGACCTGCTCGGCCTGCTCCAGCAGCTGCGGGTTCTTGTTGTTGATCGTCGCCACGTCGTTGCCGAGGGCGATCAGGTTCTTCTCCATCTCCATCAGCTGACCGGCGTTCTTGTCGGTCTTCGCCCATTCTTCGGTCAGCGCCTTCAACGACTCCTGCGCGGCATCGGGAGACGGCGGCACGCTGACCTCGTTGATCTCGCCGCCGTTGGTCAGGCGTTCGATCAGTTGCGAAAAGCGGTCGCGCGAATCGCGCAGCTGCTTGAAGGCACCCGGATTGCCCTGCAAGGCCAGCGTCGACGCCTTGGCCAGTCGTTGCGAGAGCATGCGCATTTCACCGGACGCCGCAATGTAAGCGGTACCGTAGGCAGAATCGCGGTTGTCGTGATAGATCAGCGCAATCAGCATGATCATCGCCAGCAGCAGCGCGCCGCCGAGGATCTGCAGCTGCTTGATGACCGGATACTGGCTGAGCAGGCCCAATGCGGCCCCCTTCTTCCCCTTCGCGGCCTTGCCGCCATCCATGACGGTTGGCGCGGAAATCGTCTGATCCGCTGCGCCAGCTTTCTGGCCTCCTCCGAAGCCAGGCAGGTTCAACTTGAACGCCATGAATTGTCTCCTGTTATTTTCTCTGTGCGTATCGTTGGATCGGGAGTCGCCGAGCGTTGACTCAGGCGCCGATCTCCATGAAATCGGGGTCGGTCAGCAGCGCGCGAACGTTAAGCTTCTTCCATTCGCGGCCGTCGGCGTCGACCAGTCGCTCCGTCTCCCACGGGCGACCGTCGGTTACCTCGGCGGCCGGGGTGAATTGCTCCGGATTTTTCAGCCCGAGCATCCGCGTCACCAGCAATGCGGCATTGCTGCCGTGACGGGTGCCGACCAGCAGCAGCCGGGAGGCGGCGTTGGTCGGCGTCGGCTCGCCGCCGCGGAAGGCCGAGAAATCAGCGACCGAGTAGAGGTTGCCGCGGATGTTGGCGATGCCGGCGAACCACGGCCGCGTCAGCGGCACCGGCGCCAGCGGCGGCAGCGGGACGATCTCGCCCGAATCGGACAGGTTGAGCAGCCAGTAGTCGTTGCCTGCCTGCACGCCGAGCAAGGCGGAGGTAGCCTGCCCCTTCGCCGCGCTGGTCAGGCGGGCGGCCAGGTGTTCCTGGAACTCCCGGAGGCTGATCTTCTTCGCCATGCCTGCGCGCGGCTCAGAGGGCGGCGATCTTGGCCAGCAGTTCGTCCGGATTGACCGGTTTCACCAGGTAGTCCTGGGCGCCCTGGCGCAGGCCCCAGATCTTGTCGGTTTCCTGGCTCTTGGTGGTGCACACGAAAACCGGGATATTCTTGGTGTCGTCGTCGCGGGTCAGCGTGCGCGTCGCCTGGTAGCCGTTCAGGCCGGGCATGACCACATCCATGATGACGAGGTCCGGCAGCTCGGCCTTGGCCTTGGTGATCCCTTCTTCACCGCTTTCGGCGGTGACCACCTGGTAGCCGTTCTTGCTCAGCAACTCGACCAGGAAATGGCGTTCGGTGGGGGAATCGTCGACGACGAGAATTTTCTTCACGGGCATGCTGTTACTCCGATGATTGCGTTTGATGCGAGTCTTGTCACTGAACCGGCTGCGGCGCGAAGCTCGCAACCGCCTGCAGCAGGCTGTCTTTGGTAAACGGTTTGGTGAGGTACTGGTCGGAGCCGACCATGCGGCCGCGGGCGCGGTCGAACAGGCCGTCCTTGGAGGACAGCATGATCACCGGCGTGGCGCGGAAACGGGGATTCTTCTTGATCAGTGCGCAGGTCTGGTAGCCGTCGAGGCGGGGCATCATGATGTCGCAGAAAATGATGTCCGGCTGATGGTCGGCGATCTTCGCCAGCGCATCGAAACCGTCCTCGGCGAGCAGAACCTGGCATCCGGCCTGCACCAGAAAGATCTCGGCGCTGCGCCGGATGGTGTTGCTGTCGTCGATCACCATGACCTTGACGCCGCGCAGGTTTGCAGCTTCAGCCAATTCCTTCCTCCATGGGCGCCGGATAATCTGTGTTTTTTCGCCTGTTTTCCGGGCCGGCGCCGAAATAATTGCATTCAACTATACCGTAAATGACTCAGATTTCGATCATTTCGAAATCTTCCTTGCGCGCCCCGCACTCCGGGCAGACCCAGTTGATCGGCAGATCCTCCCAGCGGGTTCCCGGTGGAATACCTTCGTCCGGCGCGCCGGCCGCCTCGTCATAGATCCAGCCGCAAACCTGGCACATCCAGGTGCGGGGCAGCGCGGCGGTCGGAGAGTTCATTGGCGGGGCAGCGAATCGGGTAGAATCGGCGATTCTAGCCAAACCGCTTTTGCCGTGCCAAGCCGGCGCCGCGCATGAACCAAAAGCATGAACCAGAACCCCCGACTGCTCCCGCCCATCGTCCTCACCTTCGCCGCCAGCGACCCGTCCGGCGGCGCCGGCGTGCAGGCCGACCTGATGACCCTCTCCTCGATGGGCTGCCACCCGCTGTCGGTGATCACCGCGATCACCGTCCAGGACACCCTCGGCGTCGAGGCGGTGCATGCGCTTGATGCCGACTGGATCGAGGACCAGGCGCGCGCCGTGCTCGAAGACATGCCGGTGGCGGCCTTCAAGATCGGCCTCCTGGGCAGCGTCGAGAACATCGCGGTGATCGCCGAGATCCTCGCCGACTACCCGGACATCCCGCTGGTCTTCGACCCGGTGCTCGCCTCCGGCCGCGGCGACGAGCTGTCGACCGAGGAAATGGTCGAGGCAATGCGCGAAATGCTGCTGCCGCAGACGACGGTGCTAACGCCGAACAGCATGGAGGCCCGCCGCTTGGCCGAGGAAGACGGCGACGAGGAAGCGCCGGATCTCGCCAGCTGCGCCCAGCGGCTGGTCAGCTACGGCTGCGAGTATGTGCTGGTGACCGGCACGCACGAGAACACGCCGAAGGTGATCAACACCCTCTACGGCGAGAACGGCCAGATCCGCAGCGACCGCTGGGACCGCCTCGCCGGCAGCTACCACGGCTCGGGCTGCACGCTGGCCTCGGCGATCGCCGCCAACCTGGCCAATGGCCAGGACATCGGCGACGCCGTGCGCGACGCGCAGGAGTACACCTGGCAGGCGCTGGCCAACGGCTTCCGCCCGGGCATGGGGCAGTACATTCCCGACCGCTTCTTCTGGGCCCGCGCCGACGAGCTGGAACAGGATGACTCCTGAGCTGCGCGGCCTCTACGCGATCACGCCGGAAGCAACGGACGAGCCCCGCCTGCTCGCCGATGCCCGCGCGGCGCTAGCCGGCGGCGCGAGACTGCTGCAGTTCCGCGACAAGACCACCGACACCGGCCGCCGCCGGCGCCTCGCCACGGCGCTGCACACGCTCTGCCGCGAACACGGCGCCCGCTTCATCGTGAACGACGACCTGGAACTGGCACTGGCCGTCGCTGCCGACGGCGTGCACCTCGGCGCCGACGACGGCGACCTCGCCGCCGCCCGCCGTGCGCTGCCCGCCGGCCGGCTGCTCGGCGCCTCGTGCTACGCCGACTTCGAAGCCGCCCGCCGCGCCGTCGCCGCCGGCGCCGACTACGTCGCCTTCGGTGCCGTCTGTCCGTCGCCGACCAAACCGAATGCCGTGCGCGCACCGCTCGATCTGTTCGCCCGCTGCCGCACCGAGCTGGGCATACCGGCCTGCGCCATCGGCGGCATCACGCTGGCCACCGCCCCCGGCATCATTGCCGCCGGCGCCGCCATGCTCGCCGTCATCACCGACCTTTTTGCCGCCCCGGACATCGCCGGGCAGGCGGCCGCCTATCAACACCTGTTCGAGGAATCCCGACATGACTTCGCGTAACCAGCAACTCTTCGAAGCCGCCCAGCGGCACATCCCCGGTGGCGTCAATTCGCCGGTGCGCGCCTTCCGCTCGGTCGGTGGTTTCCCTTGCTTCTTCAAGGAAGGCAAGGGACCGCACGCCTGGGACGCCGACGGCAAGCGCTACACCGACTACGTCGGCTCGTGGGGCCCACTGATCCTCGGCCACGCGCACCCGGACGTGGTCAGGGCGGTGCAGGAGTCGGCCGCGCGCGGTTTGTCGTTCGGTGCCCCGACCGAGGCCGAGATCGAGATTGCCGACCTGCTCTGCGAGCTGCTGCCGAGCATGGAGATGGTGCGCCTGGTCTCCTCCGGCACCGAGGCGACGATGAGCGCGATCCGGCTGGCCCGCGGCTACACCGGCCGCGACGTGCTGATCAAGTTCGAGGGCTGCTACCACGGCCATTCCGACAGCCTGCTGGTGAAGGCCGGCTCCGGCCTGCTGACCTTCGGCAACCCATCGTCGGGCGGCGTCCCGGCCGACCTCGCGCAGCACACGCTGGTGCTCGACTACAACGATCCGCAGCAGCTGGCCGAGGCCTTCGCCAAGCATCCGGACCGCATCGCCGCGGTGATCGTCGAGCCGGTCGTCGGCAACATGAACCTGATCGCGCCGAAGCCGGAATTCCTGAAGGCGATGCGCAACCTGTGCACGCAGTACGGCGCGGTGCTGATCTTCGACGAAGTGATGACCGGCTTCCGCGTCGGCCCGCAGTGCGCACAGGGCTACTATGGCATCACTCCCGACCTGACCACGCTCGGCAAGGTGATCGGCGGCGGCATGCCGGTCGGCGCCTTCGGTGGCCGCCGCGAGATCATGGAAAAGATCGCACCGCTCGGCCCGGTCTATCAGGCGGGCACGCTGTCGGGCAACCCGGTGGCGGTGGCCGCCGGCCTGGCGACGCTGAAGCTGATCCGCCAGCCCGGATTCTACGAAGCGCTGGCAGCGAAGACGCTGCGCCTGACCGACGGCCTGGTGGCCGCAGCGAAGAAGCACGGCGTCGATTTCGCCGCACAGGCGGTCGGCGGCATGTTCGGCCTTTATTTCGCCAAGAAGTGTCCCGAGACCTACGCCGAGGTGATGGCCTGCGACAAGGAGGCCTTCAACCGCTTCTTCCACGCCATGCTCGACGCCGGCCACTATTTCGCGCCGTCGGCCTTCGAGGCCGGTTTCGTCTCGGCGGCGCACAGCGACGCCGACATCGACGAGACGATTGCTGCCGCCGAGGCCTGGTTCGCCAGACAATGAGTCAGGGCATCGCCTGGCTGGTGCTGTTCGTCGCCGGGCTGTGCGAGATCGGTTGGGCAGTCGGGCTGAAATACACCGAGGGTTTCTCGCGGCCGTGGCCGTCGGTCGGCACGGCAGCGGCGATGGTCGCCTCGGTGGTGCTGCTCGGGCTGGCGCTGAAGGCGCTGCCGCTGGGCACCGCCTACGCGGTGTGGACCGGCATCGGCGCCGTCGGCACGGCGATCCTCGGCATCTTCCTGTTAGACGAGCCGCGCGACGCGCTGCGGCTCGCCTGCATCGCGCTGATCGTCGCCGGCATCGTCGGCCTGAAGCTGGCGACGCCGCCGGGCGATTGAGTTCGACTGATTACCTGAGCCAGCCCTTGCGGCGGAAGTACCAGAAGGGCAGCGCCACCGACACCACCATCACCGCGATCGAGAACGGGTAGCCGTACTGCCACTTCAGTTCCGGCATGTGCTCGTAGTTCATGCCGTAGATGCTGGCGATCAGCGTCGGCGGCAGCAAGGCGACCGAGGCCACCGAGAAGATCTTCACGATCTTGTTCTGGTTGATGTTGATGAAGCCGACCGTCGCATCCATCAGGAAGTTGATCTTGTCGAACAGGAACGAGGTGTGGCCGTCGAGCGAATCGATGTCGCGCAGGATCTGCCGTGCCTCTTCGGCCTGGTCGGCGGTGAGCAGGCGGTTGCGCATCAGGAAGGAGACGGCGCGCCGGGTGTCCATCACGTTGCGGCGGATGCGCCCGTTCAAGTCCTCCTCGCGGGCGATGTTGGCCAGCGCCTCGGCGGCGTCCTCGTCGGTCAGCGGGCTCTTCAGCACGTGGCGGCTGACCGCTTCGAGCGCCTCGTAGACCTCCTCCAGCGCGTCGGCGGAATACTCGGCGTCGGTCGCGTAGAGGTCGAGCAGCACGTCCATGCAGTCGGCGACCGACCCCGGCTTCAACCGCGCACGCATGCGCACCAGGCGGAACACCGGCAGATCCTCGTGGTGCAGGCTGTAGAGCACATCGTTGCGGAGCATGAAGGCGACGCGGACGTTGCGCGAGCCCTCCTCGTCGTCGTCGAGCAGGAAGTCGGAGCGGATGTGCAGCTCGCCGTTCTCTTCCTGGAAGAAACGGGCCGACGCCTCGATGTCGCCAACCTCGTCCGCCTCCGGAATCTCGGTGCCGAAGACCGCCTGCACCCAGTCGCGCTCTTCCTCGGTCGGCGAGTCGATGTCGATCCAGATCGGCTTGGCCTTCGCCAGATCCTCGCGCGATTCGACGTGAATCTGCTTGAGTCGGCCGTTGACGATCTCGAAGGCGTTGATCATTGCATGCTCCTCGCAATACGCTGCGCGGCCCTGAGCGGCCGTGCAGGCAAATAAACCGGCGACCGCGCCGTTCGTGGCGCCTGTCGCGATGTCTGCCGATGGAGTGCGGGTGGGGCGAAAGCCCCGGAAAGCGCACCATCCCTGAAACGGCGGGATGGCGGCGAATTGGAAGCCGACCTATCCCGTCGCGGTACCGGCCTGTGCCGGTCTGTTGCTACTAGGGCAACTGTCCACGTGGGTGACCCCGGAAATGAGATGCGGCGGAGTTTACAACGTTTGTGCGGCCGCAACAATTACGGAAACGTTACGGCGCCGGTTCGGCTGCGGCGGGTCAGGGAACGACCGCCGCCGGCATCCGCGCGAGGATGATCTCGGCCTTGCGCCCGAGTCCCGGCGCGCCGCGATTGCGGTCGTAGAAGCGCGGGCTGGGCACCATCGCCGCCAGCCGCGCCGCCTGCTCCGGTCCAAGCTGGCCGGCGCCGACACCGTAGTAGTGGCGGGCGGCGGCCTCGGCGCCGAAGACGCCGTTGCCCCATTCGATGACGTTGAGGTAGACCTCGAAGATGCGCCGCTTGCTCCAGACGGCCTCGATCATCAGCGTGATGATCGCCTCCTCGCCCTTGCGCATGAACGAACGGGTCGGCGTCAGGAAGAGGTTCTTGGCGAGCTGCTGCGAGATCGTCGAGCCACCGGCGACGGCGCGCCCTTTCTTCTCGTTCTTCTCCATCGCCTTCTGGATGCCCTCCCAGTCGAAGCCCTCGTGGTGCACGAACTTGGCGTCCTCGGCGGCAATCAAAGCCCGTTTGAGATGGATCGAGATGCGATCGTAGGGCAGCCACTGCTTCTTCAGCGTCGCGTTCGGCTGCTTCTCCTGCAGCTCGGCCAGACGGATCTCCATGAAACGCGACGTACCGGGGTTGAACCAGCCCCAGTAGCACACCCAGCCGAACAGCCACAGCTGGTAGAGCAGCACCAGCGCCAGCAGCGCGAACAAGGTGCGCCGCAACCAGCCCGCGACGCGCTTCATGCGCCGCGCAGTTGGTCCAGCACCGGCGCCGTGTCGGGGCGCACGCCGCGCCAGACGAAGAAGGCCTCGGCGGCCTGCTCGACGAGCATGCCGAGGCCGTCTGCCAGCCGCGGCACGCCGAGCTGCCGGGCATGCGCAAGAAAGACGGTGTCGCCCCGGCCGTACATCATGTCGTAGGCCAGCGCGTCGGGCGAAAAGAGCCCCTCGGGCAGCGGCGGCACTTCGCCGGCCAGACTCGCCGAGGTGGCGTTGATGACGACGTCGAAGGTCTCGCCGGTCAGTTCGGCGAAGCCGCAGCCGCGCACCGGCCCGAACCCGGCGAAATGCAGCGCCAGATCCTCGGCGCGATCGGCCGTGCGGTTGGCGACGACGAGCGCTTCCGGCTCGCGTTCGAGGATCGGCCCGAGCGCGCCGCGGGCGGCGCCGCCGGCGCCGAGCAGCAGGATGCGGCGGCCGGCCAGCGGCGTCTTCAGGTTGAACACCAGGTCGCGCACCAGGCCGGCCCCGTCGGTGTTGTCGCCGGCGATTTCACCGCCGGCAAAGCTCAGCGTATTAACCGCCCCGGCCAGTTGCGCGCGCGCCGAACGCTGCGTACACAGGCGGAACGCTTCTTCCTTGAACGGCACGGTGACGTTGGCGCCGCGGCCGCCGGCGGCAACGAAGGCGCGCACGCTGTCGGCAAACCCGTCGCGCGGCGCCAGCAATGCTTCGTAGACGATGTCCTCGCCGGTCTGTCGCGCGAACAGCGCGTGGATCGCCGGCGACTTGCTGTGGCCGACCGGGTTGCCGAAGACGCAATAGCGGTCGCTCATGCGAAGTTCCTCACCGGGTTTCCAGCGCATCGCCGCGCGTGAATGCCCAGGTCCGCGTGATCTCGATGATGTCGGTGTCGCGCCGGATGTCCGGCGGGAACGGCGCGTAGGGCGAGGCCATCTGCACGATGCGGCGCGCCGCATCGTCGAGGATCTTGTGCCCCGAGCTGCGGTTGATCTCGATCTTCTGCACCGCGCCGTCGCTCTGGATGCTCACCGACAGCTGCAGGCTGCCGTAGAGCTTGCCCTTCGCCGCCTCCGGATAGTTCAGCGTGCCGACGCGCTCGACCTTCAGCCGCCAGTCCTCGACGTACTGGGCAAAACGATACTCGTCGGCGCGTGTGCCGATGTTCTTCTTGCGCGGGCGCTTGTTGTATTCGTCGACGTTCTTGGCGATCTCGGCCTCCAGCCGGGCCATCGCCAGCGCCGACGACGCCAGTTCCCGCCCGGACAGGGTAGGCGCCGGTTCCGGCTGCGCCTCGCGCTGTTCCTGCGGCGCCGTCGTCGCCTTGCTGCGCGCTTCGGCCAGCAGCTTCTGCTGGCGGGCCTCCAGTTCCTGCACGCGACGCTGCTTCTGTTCGAGGTCGGCGCCGGCCTGCTGGCGCGCCGAGGGCGGCAACGGCGTCTTCGCCCGGCGGTTCTCGGCGACGTTGCCGCCGCCGTCGAGGTTGGCCTGCGCCAATGCCTGCGCCTCGGAGGGACGGCGCGCCGACTTGCTGTTGACCAGGATGATCTCCAGCGCCTTGTCCTTGACCGCACGCGACGCGTCGGGGAACTGGAAATTCAGCGACAGCAGCACCCCGTGCAGCAGCACCGAGGCGCCGATGGCCAGCCACAGCTTGCGATCCGTCGCCGGATCGCGCAGCGGCAAGGTCATCGGCAGCGCGGACGCCATCTCAGTCGCCTGCCGCGTCGTCGTCGGCGACAGTCTCCGCCGCGCCCAGCGTTTCCAGATGCCGGCAGTCGAACTCCAGCGTCAGCTCGTCCATCTCGCCGATCGTCAACAACACGCGCTGGCCCGGCGGCAGTTCCGGCAGCGACGGCACGCGCTGCAGCAGCGGCAGGTGGTCGAGCTTGACCAGGCTCTCCCGGCGCACGGTCGCACCGATCTCGCGCAGGCCCTGCTGGCGCAGCCAGCGCAGGCACCAGTAACGCTCCATGCCGCGCTGGAATTCGGCGTAGGCGCTGTAGGTCAGGTCGAAGTCACGCATCGCCGCGAACAGCGCATCGTTGCTGGTCTTGCCCTTGCCGCCGAAGTGCGGCGTCAGGTCGGAGAGGTGGGCGATCAGCTGCCACTGGTTGACCAGATCGACGTAGCGGCGCAGCGGCGACGACGACCACGCGTACTGCGCGACGCCGAGGCCGTCGTGCGGCAGCGGCGAGGTGGTCATGCGCACCTTGCCGGCGGTCTGCGCGCGGTAGATGGCGGCGATCCCCTTCTCGGCGAGCAGGCCGCCCCAGGTGCTGTTGGCGACGATCATCAGCTCGGCGACCAGCTTGTCGAGCGGGCTGCCGCGCTTCCTTTCGCTGATCTCGACGCGGCAGTGCTCGGCGTCGGCGAGGTCGCCCTCGATCGCGAAGTTGTAGTCGTTCACGCCCTGCACCGCGGAGGGCTTGCCGCGCCGGCCTTCGCAGGCGCAGGCCAGTTGCCAGAGCAGCTTCAGTTCATCGCGAAAGGCGAACTCGGGCAGCCCGGCGGCCAGCGTCTGCTCGTTGAACAGCGGCTCGATCTCGTGGTGGCGCAGGTTGGCGACCACCGGCACGATCTCCAGCCGCGACTCGTGGCCGGTGATTTCCAGCTCCGGCGAAACGGTGAGGTAGAGCGACACCGCCGGGCAGTTGCGCCCGGCCGAGAGCGTGAAGCGCTCGACCACCGCATCCGGCAGCATGGTGATCTTGTTGCCCGGCATGTAAACGGTCGACAGGCGCTCGCGGGCGACCGCGTCGAGCGGCGAACCGGGCAGGATGCCGAGCCCCGGCGCCGCGATGTGGATGCCGACGCGCCAACCGATGCCGGGCAGCGCCTGCACCGAGAAGGCATCGTCGATCTCGGTGGTCGCCGCGTCGTCGATCGAGAAGGCACGCACGTCGGCGCGCGGCAGGCCGGCGCCGGCTTCGGGCAGCGGGCAGTCGGGAAAGCCGGTGCCGCGCGGGAAGTATTCGTTGAGGAAGCGCTGGAAATGGTAGTCGTGCGCCGAACGGATCGCACCGCAGCGCGCCAGCAGGTGCACGGCGGCAACGCCGAGGTCGGCGCAGGCGGTCTCCAGGGCTTTCGTCTCCGGCTTGTTGCGGTCCGGCTTGTAGAGCAGTTCGCGCAAGAGCGGCGGAAACTCCGGCGGCAGCGCGCCGGCCTTCAGCGTTTCGACCATGCGCTCGATGGCGAGCGCTTGCTGACGTTTCTTTTCAAGACCGGCCAGAGCGGCTGCCAGAATGTCGGCAGGGGCCTTGCGGAAGCGGCCCTTACCCTTGCGATGGAAGTAGACGGGCGCTGCGTGCAGGGCCAGCAGGATCGCAGTCGCTTCGAGCGGCGAGGCTTCGTGCCCGTAGTAGTCGCGGGCAAAACCAAGAAAAGAAAATTCGCCATCGCCAGCACACTCCCAGAGAAACTCGGCCTCGATGCCCTCGGCCACCGGCTCCGCGGCATCGAGCAGAACGCTCGCCGCGGGCTCCCTGAAACGCAGCAGCACGTTGGCTGCCTTGATCTTGGCGCGCTTCCCCGAAACCATCTCGACCTGCAACGACGCATCGTTGTCGGCGAGAAGGGAGCCGGTCTTGAAGGCGCCGTCTTCTTCGAATAGGACAAACATCGTGCTGATTATAACCCGCAGAATTCAATGATTTGCGGCACGAAATCGGGAAAGCGCGTGAAGCTGTGGTCGCCGCCCGGCAGCACCGTCTGCCGACAGCCGACGTAGCGGCGGACCGCCTCCCGGTAGTCGAGCACCTCGTCGCCCTCCTCGACCAGCAGCCAGTAGCGTTCCGGCGTGATCTGCGGCGCCTCCAGCGCACGCAGCGCGGCGATATGCGCCGTCGTGAACTCGAAGGTCTCGCCGCTGTAGAGGTTGGTCTGCGGCCCGACATAGGCTTCCAGCGACAGCGGCGCCACCACCGCCGGGTTGATCAGCACCGCCGGCAGGCCGTGCTTCTCGGACAGCCAGGTCGCGTAGTAGCCGCCGAGCGAACTGCCGAGCAGCGTGCAGGCGGGGTGTTCGGCAAGGATCGCCTCGGCTTGGGCGATGGCGACGGCCGGATCGTGCGACAGCGCCGGGCAGTGGAAGCGGTCGGCGAGCCCGCGCGCCGCCAGCGCGTCACCGAGCAGGCGGGCCTTCCAGGATTGCGGGGCCGAGCGGAAACCGTGCAGGTAGAGCAGCGACGGCGAACCGGCGGTAACGCTCAACGCCCGACCAGCAGACGCCCGACGACGTGGCCGACGACCTCGATGCCGCTCGATTCGAGGGCTTCTTCCGACAGCGTCTCGCTGCCGAAACGGTTGTTGTCGCAGATCAAGCGCAAGCCGTCGACGGTGCCGCGCTGGATGCGGCGCACGACGAGGGCGCCGTGGATGCGCAGCACATAGACGCCGTTGGCGACGATGCGACAGACGCGCGGATCGTAGAAGACGACGTCGCCCGGACGCAGGTAGGGGTCCATGTCGTCGGCGGCCATGCGCATCGCCGTCACGCCGCGCGGCATGCCGATCTCGCGCAGAGCTTCCGGCAGCATATAGAGGGCATGCGCTTCCGCCTCGTCGCTGCCATGAATGTCGATCACCGTATAGCGCTCGTCGATGGCATGGGCGCCGGTGCTCTGCGCACCGACCACCAGCTGCTCGACGGTGGTGTTCAGGGCTTCCGCGATTTCCGGCAGACGCGCCAGCTCCGGCACGCCTTCGCCACGCAGCCAGTTGGCCGCCGTGTTCTGGCTGACGCCGAACAGCTCGGCCACCGCCGTCACCCGGCCGTAGCCGACCGGAATCGCCCCGCGACGATCGAGCGCGGCATTCAGGTTCTCCGCGAACTGCTTGCGGAATGCCTTCAGGCGCAGCGCCTTGTCGTCCTGATTGTCGAGTTGGATGACCGTATTCATGCGGCGATTATAGAACGCCTTTGCGAGCAAACGGGCAAGGGAAGAAAACCAATGTGATACAAAAACCAGCGCCGCAACACTATTGTCCGTTTCAAATTAAAAACTCAAATATTGACTCATATCAACAATACATATTGTGTTTATTATGGCTGGTAGATAGCATTCAGCCCCATTCAATGGGGAGAGGCGCTACAAAAGCGCCCAACAGCAACAATGATTTCGCTTTTCAGGAGGAGGGTGGCGCCGACGGCCGCGGATAGCCGTCGCCCTACGCACCGGGAGGCCTTGCGCCTCCCGGTGGGCGCCGACAACCAGACAAGGTTCCCCCGCATCGCCGTCACCCTCGGGCTGGTCGCGCTGCTGACGCACGGCGCCGCAGCGCAGACCGTCAGCAGCACCGACATCGCCCAGGAACTGCAGCGCCAGATCGAGCGCGACCGTGCCTTGCGCGAACGGCTGGAAGCCGCTCCCGACGTCCGCCTGCCGACGCCGGCCGCGGCGGCGCCCGGCCGCCTGCCGGAAACCGAAACGCCCTGCTTCCCCATCCGCGAAATCGTGCTCAAGAGCGCAGTCCCGGATTTCGCCTGGGCGCGCGCGGCAGCCGACCCCGCAGGCGACCCGGCCAGCGGCCGCTGCCTCGGCAGCGCCGGCATCAACCTCGTCATGCAGCGCGTGCAGGACGCCATCGTCGCCCGCGGCTACGTCACCACCCGCGTCCTCGCCGAAGCGCAGGATCTGCGCGACGGCACCTTGACGCTGACCGTCATCCCCGGCCGCATCCGCGCCATCCGTTTCACCGAGGGCAGCAGCGCCCGTGCCAACGCCTGGAACGCCCTGCCCGCCGCTCCCGGCGACCTGCTCAACCTGCGCGACATCGAGCAGGGGCTGGAAAACTTCAAGCGCGTCCCCACCGCCGAAGCCGACATCCAGATCGTCCCCGCCGACGAACCCGGCGAGAGCGACGTCGTCATCGCCTGGAAGCAGGCCTTCCCGCTGCGCCTGACGCTGTCCGCCAACGACGGCGGCGCGAAGAGCACCGGCAAGTACCTCGGCTCCGCCACCGTCTCCGGCGACCACTTGCTTGCGCTCAACGATCTCTTCTATGCCAGCTTCAACCGCGAACTCGGCACCCACGGCGCCGACAGCGGGCGGCGCGGCACCCGCGGCCACACGCTGCACTACTCGCTGCCCTACGGCTACTGGCTGTTCGCCGTCACCGCCGGCGAAAACCGCTACCACCAGACCGTCGCCGGCGCCAGCCAGGACTACCTTTACAGCGGCACCAGCGAGAACTACGAAGCGAAGCTCACCCGCATCCTGCACCGCGACGGCAGCGGCAAGAGCAGCGCCTCGCTGCGCGGCTACCTGACCAAATCCGCCAACTTCATCGACGACACCGAAGTCGAGGTCCAGCGCCGGCGCATGGCCGGCTGGGAATTCGGCCTGCAGCACCGCGCCTTCCTCGCCGACGCCATCGCCGACATCGCCGTCGCCTGGCGGCAGGGCACCGGCGCCTTCGGCGCCCTCGCCGCCCCGGAAGAGAATTTCGACGAAGGCACCCACCGCCCCCGCGTCGTCACCGCCGAAGCCAGCCTCAACCTGCCGTTCAAACTTGTCGGGCAGAGCTTCCGCTACAACGGCAGCTGGCGCGCGCAGTGGAACCGCACGCCGCTCGTCCCGCAGGACCGCTTCTCGATCGGCGGCCGCTACACCGTGCGCGGCTTCGACGGCGAAAGCGTGCTGATGGCCGAACGCGGCTGGCTGATCCGGAACGACCTGGGATTGATGCTCGGCGCCAGCGGCCAGGAACTCTACGTCGGCATCGACCACGGCGAGGTCGGTGGCCAGAGCGCCGAGCTGCTCGTCGGCCAACGGCTGACCGGCGCCGTGCTCGGCCTGCGCGGCGGCTACAAGAACCTCTCCTGGGATGTCTTCAGCGGCTGGCCGCTGGCCAAACCCGACGGCTTCCGCACCGCGCACAACGTTGGCGGTTTCAACCTGACGCTGAGCTTCTGAGCGCCCATGAATCCGAACCCACTGCAACACCTACCGCGACTCCGGCAAACGCCGGGGTTCTCCAACAGCGTTTGCCGCCCCGGCGGCGGACCTGGATTCCGGCGCCGGCGCAGCCCGGCCAGTCCTCGGCTTGTCGAAGCCTGTCCTGAGCCTGTCGAAGGAGGGGCCGGAATGACGAAACCGCTTGCCCGAACGGGCGAGCGATCGATGAGCAGCATGTTTTCAACATAACGGAGCATCCATGAAAAAAGGTCTACTCACCCTCACGGCACTGCTGGTTCCGCTGGCCGCGATCGCCGGTCCGTTCGACGGCCCCTACGTCGGCGTCCACCTCGGGCAGGCCGACGCCAGAGACAAAGGCGTCGGTCACGACCAGGCCACGGGAGCCAACGACGGCTGGTCGCAGAAGACGACGCCCGACGGCGCCCTCTACGGCCTGATGGGCGGCTACAACTGGCGCCTGGGCGGCAACTGGCTGGTAGGCGTCGAAGCCGACTTCGAAGGGCGCAGCGGCAGCGATCGCTCGTTCCAGAAAGAAGACGGTGTCACCGACACGGGCGTCGCCGCAAAGACGCAGCTGAAATCGGCGGCATCGCTGCGCGGCCGCGTCGGCTACGTCTTCGACAACCGGGCGGCAGTGTATGCCACCGCCGGCTACGCCACCGCTTCGGTCAAGCGCACCTGGTACGACATCCCGTTCGGTCCGCAAACGGAATCGCACACCTCGTGGCAGGACGGCTGGACCGCCGGCGTCGGCGTCGACTATCTCCTCACCGGCAAGATCGCCGCGCGGCTCGAATACCGCCACACCGACTACGGCACGAAAAAAGTCTCGGCGAATCTGTGGGACGAGTTCTACAAGCAGAGCCTGACCGAGGATTCGGTGCGGGTCGGCCTGTCGTACCAGTTCTAGCCCCTGCCGCAACCCACGGGGCGGCACCGTCGAGGCCGCCCCTTTCCCTGCCCCCGCCACGCTCCCGGAGTTTCGCCCCGATGAACGCCCACCGCTACCGCCTCGTTTTCAACCGCGCCCGCGGCCTCATCATGGCCGTCGCCGAGATCGCCTGCGCCCGCGGCAAGCGTCCCGCGACGACCGCCAGACCGGCAGCGGCGGCACCGCCGGGATTCAGTTTCGCCAAGCTCCGCCCCGCCGCCTTCGCCGCGCTCGTCGCGCTCGGTGCGCAGCTCGTGTGCGTGCCGCTGGCCGCCGCCCAGGTCGTCGCCTACCGGGCCGCGCCGGCCGGCCAGCAACCCACCGTTCTCCAGGCCGGCAACGGCGTGCCGCTGGTCAACATCCGGACCCCCAGCGCCGCCGGCGTCTCGCGCAACACCTACGGGCAGTTCGACGTGCAGGCGCCGGGCGTCATCCTCAACAACAGCCGTACCAACGCCTCCACCCAGCTCGGCGGCTGGGTCCAGGGCAACCCCTGGCTCGCCACCGGCAGCGCCCGCGTGATCGTGAACGAAGTCGTCTCGGCCAACCCCAGCCAGCTGCTCGGCTATGTCGAAGTTGCCGGCAGCCCGGCCCAGGTCGTCATCGCCAACCCGGCCGGCGTCACCTGCAACGGCTGCGGCTTCATCGGCGCCAGCCGGGCGACGCTGACCACCGGCACGCCGCTGGTGAATGGCGGCAATCTCGACGGCTACCGCGTCGAGGGCGGCACGATCCGCATCGACGGTGCCGGCATGGACGCCAGCCGCGTCGGCTACACCGAGCTGATCGCCCGCGCCGTCGAGATCAACGCCGGCCTCTGGGCGCAGACGCTGAAGGTCACCGCCGGCGCCAACGTCGTTTCCGCCGACAACGTGCAGGCGACGCCGATTGCCGGGACGGGCGCCGCACCGGCGTTCGCCATCGACGTCGCCCAGCTCGGCGGCATGTACGCCGGCAAGATCGTGCTGGTCGGCACCGAAGCCGGCGTCGGCATCAGGAACGCCGGCCACCTCGGTGCGTCCGCCGGCGAAGTGATCGTCACCGCCGACGGCAGGCTGATCAACAGCGGCGACCTGATCGCCACGGCAGCCGGCGCCAACGTCGAACTCGCCGCACAGGGGATGCACAACAGCGGCAGCATCGGCGCGCAGCACAATGTCGTCATCCGCAACCGGGGCGATCTCGCCAACACCGGCGCCATCAACGGCAGCCACGAACTGATCGTGGCCACGACCGGCGCGCTCGCCAACCACGGCGGCACCCTCGAAGCCCAGCGGCTCGACCTCGGTGCCGCCGCCCTCGACAACGTTCAGGGGAAAATCCGGCAAACCGGCGCGCAAACCCTCGCCATCGACACCGGCAGCCTCGCCAACCGCAACGGCGGCGCGATCGGCCGGATGCCCCTGATCGCGAGCGGAACGGGAAGCGGGGCCGGCGGCGGCACGAGCGTCCCCGGTGAAAGCAGCGGCACCGCAAGCGGCACGTCCACCGCCGGCAGCGGCACGACGGTGCTTCCCGCCGCCCCCGTCGTACTCGCCGACGGCCGCATCGCGGTGCAAGGACTCATGACCAACGACGGCGGAGAAATCGTCGCCAACGGCAGCACCGCCCTCGCCAGCCAGGCTGGCTTCATCAACAGCGCGGCGGTCGATGTGGATCAGCTCACCGCCCGCGGCAACTTCAGCAACGCCCATGGCAGGATCGCCGCGCGGCAGGCCGACATCGGCACCGGGCGGCTCGACAACGCCGCGGGCAGCATCGTCATCCGCGAACGGCTCGACCTCGCCGCCCACGAATTGTCCAACCGGGGCGGCAGCCTGCAGCTCACCGGCAACGCCGATCTCGGCGTGCGCCTCGCCGGCGACCTCGACAACACGGCCGGCCTGATCGCCACGAACGGCGCCAACCTGACGCTGGCAGCCGCCACGCTGACCAACGCCGACGGCCGCATCGAGCACGCCGGCAGCGGCACCCTCACCGTCACCGCCGGCACGCTCGCCGGCCCGCGCGGAACCATCGTCGGCAACGGCGCCCTCGCGCTCACCGCGCAAAGCGCCATCCTCGACGCCGGCAGCACCGTCGCCCGGTCGCTGTCCATCACGGCCGATGCGCTTTCCAACCAGGGCGGGCAGATCGCGCAGGCCGGTACCGGCGACGCCGTCGTCACCGTTTCCGGCCGCCTCGACAACCGCGACGGCACGCTGGCCGGCAACGGCAAGCTGGCGCTCAGCGCCGGCAGCCTCGACAACGGCGGCGGCCGCATCGAAGCCGTCGATACGCTGCAAGCCACCGTCGCCGGCGACGTCGGCAACGCCGCCGGCGTGATCGCCGCCGGCCAGAATCTCACGCTCACCGCCGTCGGCCTGGACAACGCCGGCGGCACCCTCGGCGCCGTCGCCGGCACGCTGGCCGTGACCGCCAGCGGCTTGGTCGACAACCGCGGCGGCCGCATCGAGGCGGCGCAGGATCTCACCCTCAAGAGCCGCGGCCTGGGCAACGCCGACGGCACCGTCGTCGGCAAGCAGCTCAGCGTCGATACAGAGCGCCAGGCGCTCGACAACCGCCGCGGCCGCATCGTCGCCGCGGCAGCGCTCAACCTGCAGACCGGCGCCGTCGACAACACCGCCGGCCATATCGAAGCCGGCAAGGGCCTCGACCTTACCGCCGCCAGCCTCGCCAACGCGCAAGGCAACATCGTCCAGACCGGCAGCGACGGCACCACCCTCGCCGTCGCCGGAACGCTCGACAACAGCAGCGGCCGCATCGCCAGCAACAGCACCGACCTCCGCCTCAGCGCGCAGACCCTCGCCAATGCCGACGGCCGCATCGAGCATGCCGGCAGCGGCACCCTCGCCGTCACCGCCGGCACGCTCGCCGGCCCGCGCGGAACCCTCGTCGGCAACGGCACCCTCGTGCTTACCGCGCAAAGCGCCCTCCTCGACGCCGGCAGCACCGTCGCCCGGTCGCTGTCCATCACGGCCGACGCACTTTCCAACCAGGGCGGGCAGATCGCGCAGACCGGTACCGGCGACGCCGCCGTCACCGTTTCCGGCCGCCTCGACAACCGCGGCGGCACACTGGCCGGCAACGGCAAGCTGACGCTCAGCGCCGGCAGCCTCGACAACGCCGGCGGTCGCGTCAACGCCGCCGGCGACCTGCAGGCCACCGTCACCGGCGACGTCGGCAACGCCGCCGGCGTGATCGCCGCTGGCCGGAATCTCACGCTCACCGCCGCCGGCCTGGACAACGCCGGCGGCACCCTCGGCGCCGTCGCCGGCACGCTGGCCGTCACCGCCAGCGGCCTGGTCGACAACCGCGCCGGCCGCATCGAGGCGGCGCAGGACCTCACGCTCAAGAGCCGCGGCCTGGGCAACGCCGACGGCACCGTCGTCGGCAAGCAGCTCAGCGTCGATACAGAGCGCCAGGCGCTCGACAACCGCCGCGGCCGCATCGTCGCCGCGGCCGCCCTCGACCTGCAGACCGGCGACATCGACAACGCCGCCGGCTTCCTCGGCGCCAGAAGTACGCTCGACATCCGCGGCGGCAAGCTCGCCAACACCGCGGCCGGCCGCATCGTCGGCGAAGGCGACATCGCCATGGCAATCGGGCAGCTCGACAACCGCGCCGGCCAGGTCGAAGCCAGCGGGACGCTCGGCATCGCCGCCACCGGCCCTTCGACAGGCTCAGGACAGGGCACGCTCGACAACCGCGGCGGTCTGCTGCGCGCTGGCGACGCGCTCACGCTCGGCGCGGCCAGCGTAGACAATTCCGACACCCTCGGCGCCAACCAGGGCATCGAGGGCCGCTCGCTCACCATCGCCGCCACCACGATCGACAACCGCCGCGGCGCGCTGCGCGCCGACACCGCGCTCACCCTGACCAGCAGCGGCACCATCGACAACAGCGCGGGGCTCGTGTCGTCGGCAGAAACCGTCGTTTTGCAGGACAACGCCGCCGCGAAAACGCTCGCGGTGACGAACGCCGGCGGCACGATCATCGCCGGACAATCGCTCACCGTCGACGCCGCCAGCCTCGGCGGCGACGGTCAACTGCTCTCGCGGGGCGACCTCGCCGTCAAACTGGCGGCCGACTACACGCATACCGGCGAACTCACCGCCAACGGCCGTGCCCGCCTGGAAACCGCCGGCACCCTCGCCAACGCCGGCAAGATGCGGGCCGGCACCAGCCTCGCGCTCACCGCCGCCACCCTCGACAACCGGGCCGCCGGCGAGATCGTCGCGCCGACGCTGACGCTCACCGCGACCGATACGAACACCCTCATCAACCGCGGCCTGATCAACGGCACCGATACGCGCCTGACCGCGATCACCCTCAACAACCTCGGCACCGGCCGCATCTACGGCGACCACCTGTCGATCGCCGCGACGACGCTGAACAACGCAACGGAGACGGTCAACGGCGTCACCAGCGCCCCGATCATCGCCGCCCGCGACCGGCTCGACCTCGGCGTCACGACGCTTTTGAACCGCGACGGCGCCCTCCTCTTCTCGGTCGGCGACATGGCCATCGGCGGCGCCCTCGACGCCGATCGCCGCGCCACCGGCCGCGCCACGAGCGTCGAGAACACCAGCGCCGGCATTGAAGCGCTCGATGACCTGGCAATCGACGCCGCAACCGTCACGAACCAGCGCCGCACGCTCGACATCACCCGCGAGGTCAACCAGGGGGCGACCAGCCGTTCCTGGGTCCGCTGCGACAACCCGCCGAAGTGCAGCTACTGGACCGACATGGTCGAGACGACAACGCAGTACCTCGACAAAGTCACCGCCGCCACCCCCGCCGCCTTCATCCGCGCCGGCCGCAACATGTGGTTTGCCTTCGACACCCTCGCCAACCGCTACAGCACAATCGAAGCCGGCGGAAACCTCTCGCTCACCGGCAGCACGCTCATCAACGAAGGCGCCGAGCTTTACCGGAAGACGGACATCGTCACGAGCGAGCACCGCTGGCACTACAAGAACGGCCTGAAGGACCACGGCGTTTACGTCTATGCGACCAGCACCAGCGCCCTGTCCGACACCGTGCCGGCGATCATCAGCGCCGGCGGCACGCTCACCGGCAGTTTCACCGGCCGGATCGACAATGTCGCGATCCGCCAGAACACGGCACCGACCGCGGCGGCCTCCGGCACGGCCGTGGCGGCAGTCGCCGCCGCCAGCGTCGACCAGGGGGCGGCTGGCGCCGGCACCGCCAACGCCAGCGTGAACGGCCAGGGCGCTTCCGCCGCCATCCCCGTTGGGAGCGATGCCGGCGGCATCGGCCCCGCCGCCGGCATCGACACCGCCCCCCGCGTCACGCGGGTAAGCTCCCCGGCCGCCGCCGGCGGCGTCGCCGGCGTCGTGGCGACGGTGAGCGCCCCCGGCAAGCTGCCGGGCAGCCGTCTCTACCGCGCCAACCCCAAGCGCGACGGCACCTACGTCATGGAGACCGACCCGCAGTTCGCCAACTACCGGCAGTGGCTCTCCAGCGACTACCTGCTCAAGGCCCTGGCCCTCGACCCGGCCACCACCCAGAAGCGCCTGGGCGACGGCTTCGTCGAGCAGCGCCTCATCACCGAACAGGTCGGCCAACTCACCGGCCGGCGTTTCCTGGCCGGCTACCAGAATGACGAAGTCCAATACCGCGCGCTACTCGACGCCGGCGTCGCCTTCGCCCGCCAATGGCAGCTGCGCCCCGGCGTCGCGCTCTCCGCCGAGCAGATGGCGCGGCTGACCACCGACATGGTCTGGCTGGTGGAAAAGGAGGTCACGCTGGCCGACGGCAGCACGCAGAAAGTGCTGGTGCCGCAGGTCTATGCACGCCTGCAGGACGGCGACCTCGCCCCTTCCGGTGCGCTGCTCGCCGGGGCGTCGGTCGATCTCAACACGACGGCCGACCTCGTGAACAGCGGCCGCATCGCCGGCCGGCAGGTAGTCGCGCTCTCGGCCGAAAACATCCGCAACCTCGGCGGAAACGTCGCCGGCAAGGAGATCTTCGCAGCGGCGCGGAACGACCTGCAGATCCTCGGCGGCGGCCTCACCGCCGAAGACCGCCTGGCGGTGAGCGCCGGGCGCGACCTCACGGTCGAGAGCAGCACCGTCGACCTCGCCTTCCGCGCGCCGGGGGTCAATGGCGGTGTGCGCCGCACCGACATCAACCGCGTCGCCGGCCTCTATGTCACCGGCGACAACGGCACGCTCGTTGCAAGCGCGGGGCGCGACCTCGCGCTCTTGGCAGCGGCACTGGTGAACGGCGAGCCAACGGCGGCGGGCAGCCCGCCCTCGACCGCCACCACGACGCTTGCCGCCGGGCGTGATCTGACGATTGGCACCGTCACCGAAAGCCGCGATGCGGCGACGACGAGCAAAAAAACCCGCTGGAGCGAATCGGCCAGCAGCGAGGTCGGCAGCTCGATCCAGACGGCCGGCGACCTGACGCTGCTTGCCGGCAACGACCTCTCGGCGAAGGCAGCTACCGTGCAGAGCGGCGGCGCGATCGACGCCGCCGCCGGCCGCGACCTGACGATCGCCGCCGGTGAAGCGAGCTACGCCTCCGACTACTACCGCAAGAGTTCGAGCCGTGGCCTCTTCTCGAAGAAGAGCACCACGATCCACAACACCGTCGACAACACCACCGCGCTGACCTCGACCTTTTCCGCTGGCGATACCGTCACCCTCACCGCCGGTCGCGACCTCGCGGTACAAGGCAGCAACGTCGCCTCAGCGAACGACACAATCCTTGCCGCCGGACGCGACATCCGCATCGACGCAGCAACCGAAACGCACAGCGAGAGCCGCTACCGCAGCGAAAAGAAGTCGGGGTTGAGTGCAAGCCTCGCCAGCGGCGTCAGCGTCGGCAAATCGAGCGCCACCCAGAACGGCAGCAGCACCCGCACGACCGCCGTCGGCAGCGAGGTCGGCGGCGACAACGTCCTGCTCTCGGCCGGGCGCGACGCCACGGTGAGCGGCTCCCGGCTGCTCGCCGACCGCGATCTCGACGTCGTTGCCGGGCGCGACGTCAATATCCTCGCCGCGCAGAACACCTACGAAGAAACGCAAAGCTTCAAGAGCAAGAGCAGCAGCCTGCAGCTGATCGGCGGCGCCGCGCCGCGGCAGACGCTGTACGGCAACACCAGCGCGGCCCAAAACAGCCAGGGCAGCGGCAACACCGCCACCGCCAGCCTGCTTTCCGCCAACGCCGGCAATCTCACCGTCACCGCCGGGGGGGATGCGCAGACGGCCGGCACCGGCCGGGGCAACGTCACCAGCCAGGGTGCCGACCTCCTCGCCGGCCAGGACCTGCGCCTCGAAGGCAACGCCGTCAACCTGCTCGCCTCGGAGGCCAACCGCCAGCTCGACAGCACCGCGAAGAGCAAGAGCGTCAACGTCGGCGCCGCGCTCGCCGGCACCGTCGGCGGCCAGATCACGCGCGCCTACGACATGGCCAAGGCCGCGCAGGAGGGCACCGGCAACCGG
>JACPEH010000019.1 GCA_016183655.1 Rhodocyclales bacterium | reverse complement strand
GCAGCAACCGGCTGACGCTGGCGCGGCTGGACGGCTTCGCGCACGACCTGCACGCCTACCTGACCACCGGCCTGCGCGGCCGCCCCGGCGACAAGCTGGTCGACCTCGCCGCCGCGCGCACGGCGAAGAGCGCGTAAGGAGCCCGCGATGTCCTTCGGTTCCTTCGACAGCGGCGGCACGGCGCAGCCGATGGCCGAGATCAACACGACGCCGCTGGTGGACGTGATGCTCGTGCTCTTGGTCATCTTCATCATCACCGCGCCGCTCTTTCAGCAGGCGGTGCCGGTCGACCTGCCGCGGGTCGACGCCACCCGCCTCGACGACAAGCCGCGGGTGATCGCGGTGGCGATCGACGGCGACGGCAAGGTGTTCGTCGACGGCGCGGCGCTGGCGGGTACGGCGCTCTCCGGGCGCTTCGCGAGCGCCGTTGCCGGCGGCCGCGAGCCCGAGCTGCACCTGCGCGCCGACCGCGGCACGCGCTACGAGCGCGTCACCGAAGTGCTGGCCGAGGCGCAGCGGGCGGGGATCGTGAAGATCGCCTTCGTCACCGAGCCGCGCTAGGTGTCAGTTCACCCGAATCCGTTTGCTGCACCCCCCCGTCATTCCGGGCTTGACCCGGAATCCAGGAAAGACCAGCAAGCACTTGTCCCTCCCAGGTGCGCGCCTACCGTCTGGATTCCGGGTCAGGCCCGGAATGACGAAGCTCTCCCGGCCGACTAGCAGCGAGTCCCCGCCGGGCAGGTGGCCAGCGCCGTCGTCGCCGGCACCAGCGGCCGGTTCTCGCCGGCCCAGGCGCGGATGCCGGCCTTCACGTTGTAGACGGTCCGGTAGCCGGCCTGCTGCGACAGGAGCTGGCTGGCCGCCCTGGTGCGGTTGCCGCTGCGGCAGATGACGATCACCGGTTGATCGGGCTGGGCGACGCCTTTCACCCGCTCCAGCCAGGCGGGGTCGGCGCGCCCTTTCTCGTCGAAGAGGGTGATCAGCTTGCTGCCGGCAACGATGCCGCTCTCCTTCCATTCGCCTTCGGTGCGGATGTCGATCACCGGCACGCCGGCGGCGGCGAGGCGGGCGAGCTCGGCGTTGTCGATGTCGATCACCTCGGCACGCGCGGCGAGGGAGACCAGCGCGGCGCCGACGAGGACGGCGCGGGAAAGTACGTGGGCATAACGTGCGGCGGTGTTCATGGCAGAATCTCGCGGGAAGCAACACTTCATTTTAGAACGTCGCCACCGTCGCTGCCGCCTGGAGTCGATCGCATGAGTACGGACAACACCCTCTACGCCGCCCTTGGCGTTGCCGTTTCCGCCGGCGCCGACGAGATCGATGCCGCCTACGCGGCGCGCGTGCAGGCGCTCTCCGGCGACGCCGACGCGCTGTCGTTGCTGCGCGTCGCCCGCGACACGCTGCGCGACCCGGCGCGCCGTGCCGCCTACGACCGCCAGCTGGCGGCGCGGCCGGCAGCCGCCGAGGCGCCGGTGTTCCTCGCCGCCGATTACCCGGCGCCGCGGCCATCGCGCTCGCGGCTGCGCAACTGGCTGATCCTGTTCGCCGCCGCCGGCGTCACCGCCGCGATTTTCTGGCCGAAGAAGCCGGCGCCGGGAAGCGTCGCCGTTCGTCCCGCGGCGCCCGCTGCTGTGCCGGCTGCTGTGCCGGCCGCGGCGAACGCCCCGGCCCCGGCGCCCATCCCCGAGCCGCCGCCGGCTGCGGAGGCGGCAGCGCCGGGCGTAGCCGCGCCGCCCGCGGATGCGCCGGACCCGGCGCCGGCCGGCGCGTCGGCGTCGCTGGCCGCGCTGCCGACGCGTGGCGCCAAGCAGCCGGGCTTCGACGTGCAGTACGTCGCCTGGTCGGTGTTCACCATCCGCCAGCGCAACCTCTCCGGCTCCGGCGTGCTGATCGGCCCCGAGCGCATCCTCACCAACTGCCACGTGCTCGCCGGCGGCGCGAGCAACGGCCTGGTCGTCGTGCACGGCCTGACGAAGCGCGTCAGCAAGGTCGAGAAGTACGCGCGGCTCGACGGCGAGGACGCCTGCCTGCTCTACGCGCCCGGCGCCGGCAGCGAGGCGATCGCCTGGGGCAGCGCGGCGGCGCTCCGCCCCGGCGACACCGTGCATGCGCTGGGCCATCCCGGCGGGTCGAGCGAGATCGCCTGGTCGGAAGGCCGCTTCCACCTGCGCGCCGAGCGCGGCGGCGAGACCTTCCTGATCTCCGACAACTACTGCCGCCCCGGCTCCTCCGGCGGGCCGCTGCTCGACAACGAAGGGCGGCTGGTCGGCATCGTCACCGCCGTGCAGCGCTTCCAGGCGAAGGGCGGCGAGCCGCCGCAGTTCGGCGCCTGCATCTCGGTCACCGAGGCGACCGCGCGCGCCTTGCTGGCGAAGCCGCTGTTCCCGATCGCGCTGGCGCCGGCGCAGTACATCGCCAATTACTGAGCGCCGACTCCGGCCCCGCGTGTGGCTTCGCTCCGGGCGTCCGGCGAGGTTTGCGACAGCCGCGCCAGCCGCTGCAGCCGCCAGGTCGCCCACGGCCCGACGACGGCGACCGCGCCGAGCAGCGTCCACGCCCAGCCCCAGGCCGCCGGGGTGCCGCCGCCGGCGTCGAGCACGCGGCCGAACAGCCAGGGGGCGAGCACGCCCATGCCGAAGCCGAGGATCGAGCGCACCGAGTAGGCGGTGGCCAGATGCTGCGCCGGGATCACCTCGGTCAGGTTGGCCGAGTGGATCGCCGAGTCGCCGATCGCGGTGAGGTTGAAGAGCACCGCGAGCAGCACCACGATCCACAGCGGCAGCACCATCGCCCAGCCGAAGAGCAGCGAGCAGCCCAGGCTGGCGAGCGACATGACGAGGATCACCGGCGTCCGCCCCCAGCGGTCCGACCAGCCGCCGCCGAACAGGCTGCCGACCATGCTCGCCAGATGCGTCAGCGCCGCCAGCGAGGCACCGGCGACGACCAGCGTCGTCGCGCCGCCGGCGTGCAGCGCCGCCGCCGCGCTGAGGAAGGCCGGCAGCCAGGCCCACATGCCGAGCAGCTCCCAGGCGTGGAAGGTGTAGCCGAGCACGACGTAGCGCGCGGCGCGGTGCCGCCACAGCCAGACCACCGAGGCCAGCGAGATCAGCGGCCCGCGCGCCGCGGCGGCGACGACCACGTTCGGCGTCCCGCGCAGCGTGGCCAGCGCCAGCGCCTGCCCGAGCAGCGTGCCGCCGGCGGCGAGCAGGAAGCCGGCACGGGCGCCGCCCCACTCGGCGAGCAGCCCGGCGCCGGCGAGGCCGACCGCGTAGCCGAGCGAGGCGGCGGCGATGTAGGCGCCCATCGCCCGCCCGCGCGCCGCCGGCGGGAAGCGCTCGGCGATCAGCGTCAGCCCGGGCACGTAGGAGCCGCCGGCAAACAGCCCGGCCAGCCCGTAGAGGATCAGCGCGCTGCCGTAATCGACGGCGCCGAAGGCGAACACCAGGCTGCCGGCGCAGGCCGCCCAGCCCATGCCGAGAAAGGTGCGGCGGGCGCCGCAGCGGCCGGCAAGCAGGCTCGCGGCGACCAGCGAGACGATGTAGCCGGCGTGCCACGCCGACTGCACCGACCCGGCCTGGCTCGCCGACATCCCCCAGGCCGGCTGCAGCAGCGGGATCAGCGCCGCGTAGACAGTGGCGATCAGCGAGAAGCCGAGGCGCGCGAGACACAGCCGGAGCAGCCAGCGGCCGCCGTTGTCAGGAGATGGGTGCATTGCAGTCAACCTGTTGTATGGTAAGGTCTATCGTCGCGCGCATGAGATGGACGTTCAAGCGAAAAATATAGCGCTATCGATTGAGTAAAATGCAACCGATGTTCGCCGGGGGACGCTTCCGCGGACGGGGCAAAACGGTGCCGGGAGGGACTGATGCAGGCATGGGTATATGAACGCTACGGGCCGCCCGAGGTCCTGCAGCTGAAGGAGGTCGCGACGCCGGTTCCCGGCGCCGGCGAAGTGCTGATCCGCGTCCGCGCGACGACGGTCAGCGCCGGCGACCGGCGGCTGCGCAGCCTCGACATGCCAACCGGCTTCGGGCTGATCGCACGCCTGCTGTTCGGCGTCTCGCGCCCGCGGCAGCCGATCCTCGGCAGCGAGCTGGCCGGCGAAATCGCGGCGGTCGGCCGGGGCGTCGGCGGCTTCGCGGTTGGCGACGCGGTGTTCGCCTACAGCAGCGCCGGCCTCGGCTGCCATGCCGAGTACGTCTGCCTGCCGGAAAGCGAGGTGGCGCCGAAGCCGCCGAACCTGAGCGACGAAGAAGCCGCCGCACTTTCCTTCGGCGGCGCCACGGCGCTCGATTTCCTGCGCCGCGGCAAACTCGGGCGCGGCGAGCGCGTCCTCGTCAACGGCGCCGCCGGCGCCGTCGGCAGCGCTGCGGTGCAGCTCGCCCGGCACTTCGGCGCGACCGTGACCGGGGTGTGCGGCACTGCCAACCTGGAGCGGGTGCGCGCGCTCGGCGCCGCGCGGGTGATCGACTACACGCAGGCGGACTTTGCGCGGAACGGCGAAGCCTACGACCTCATCGTCGATACGGTCGGCACGGCGCCGTTCTCGCGCTGCCGGGGTGCGCTCGCCACGGGCGGGCGCCTGCTGCTGGTCGCCGGCGGGCTGCCGGAATTGCTGCGGATTCCCTGGGACTCGCTGACCAGCGGCCGCAAGATCGTCGCCGGGCCGGCGTCGACGAATGCCGGCGACCTGCGCTTCCTCGCCGAACTGGCCGCGGCGGGCGAGTTCCGGCCGTCGATCGACCGGGTCTATCCCTTCGCGCAGATGCGCGAGGCGCACCGCTACGTGGATGGCGGGCACAAGCGCGGCAACGTCGTCGTCACGCTGGCGTAAATGAAACGTCCCCCACGCTCACTTCGTTCGCTGCCCCCCAAGGGGGCGCAGGCCGCCCACGGCCGGCTTTGCACAGCCGGCCGGCTACGCGGGCGCGGAGCGATGCTCCGCGAATTCCCCGCTACGCCCCTTGGGGCGGCCCGGCGGGAGGCCTGAGATCACCCCCATGTCCGCCGTTCCGCTCAACGCCATCCGCGTCTTCGTCGCCGTCGCCCGCCACGCCAGTTTCAAGGAGGCCGCGGCCGAGCTCTTCGTCACCCCCGGCGCCGTCAGCCGGCAGGTGCAGGGGCTGGAGGAGCACCTCGGCGTGCCGCTGTTCGAGCGCCGCCACCGTGCCATCGAGCTGACCCAGCTCGGCCAGCTCTTCCTCGCCCAGGTGGCGCCGGCGCTGGCCGCGATCGACGGCGCCAGCGACCGCGTGCGCCGGCTGGCGCGCGGCGCCGTCCGCGTCGACGCGACGCCGACCTTCGCGCTGCACTGGCTGATCCCGCGGCTGGCCGAGTTCCGCGCCGAGCACCCGCACATCGAGGTCCGCCTCGGCACCTCGCAGGGGACGATCGTGCGCAGCGGCGCGGTGGACCTCTACATCCGCCGCGACCCGGCGCATTTCGGCGGCCTCGCCGGCGTGCCGTTCATGACCGAGCACGCGACGCTGGTGTGCAGCCCGCACCTGGCCGAACGCAGCGGCTGGCAGGCGCCCGCCGACCTGCTCGCGGCGCCGCGGGTGCGCATGCGCTCGCGCCCCGACCTGTGGCCGAAATGGCTCGCCGGCGCCGGCCTCGGCGCGACGCCGGCGGCCGACTTCATCGAGTTCGACAACACCATCCTCGCCATCCAGGCAGCGGTCGAAGGCCTCGGCGTCGCGCTGGTGCCGCGCCTCTTCGTCGAAGGCCTGCTGCTCGGCGGCGCGCTACTCGAAGTCCCGCTCGCCGCCCCCTTCGAAAGCGGCGCCTACCACCTGCTGCGCGAAGGCGAAGCGGCGACCGAGGCGGCGCAGGTGTTTGCGGATTGGTTGCGGGGGCGTGCTGGGGGGGGATGAGGTGGGTGGTCGGCGCTGGGCGACGCGCCGAGATACGACGAGGACATAATTACTGGCGGGCAGCAGTCGACCAGAAGCGGCGGTTAAGGATTGCGCCTCATTGCAGACGCTCGAGGGTAGGCTCCAGTGTCGGTCTCTTGAAGTTGTTATCCAGGCGCGGAAATTCGGGAAGTTTTGCGCATCAATGTGAACTGGTTTAGTAATTTTCCGACACTCGCTTCTACAGCCCGGCCGCAATCGAAAACCTGACCGAACAGGATGATGCCAACGTCACAAAAACAGCCTAAACTATCCGCCCCTGGAAGACCCGCCAGTCGGGTAAATACTCAATCGGAACATATATCTTCGTGGAGTCCAATGCTGTCAAACATTCGAACACGGCTAGTTCGCCTATCCTTTGTGGTCGGCGTGGTTTTTGGCGTCGGCGAGGCATTGGCTATCGGTGATTCTGGAGGTTGCACGTTTGATAGAGAATTCACACGCACGATGGCATTCGGCACTGTTGCAGAAATCGAGACGTTCATTGGGAAACGGACGTCACGATATCTGGAATATTTGACACGAAAAAATGAAGCTCCTTTCCGGAAAGACCATGTCGCATTACAGGAGTGGCAGGATAACTTCAGGAAGAAGATGCTTTTCGATTCCGTGTATTGCAGTCATGGCGAATACCCACTCGATTATGCAGTTGCCAATGGGAATCTTACAGTCGTGCAATGGCTTCTCGACATGGGTGTGCCCCCCAATCCGAGGGTAACCTCCGGCAAGGGGAGATCGATATTTGCGCGGTGTGGGGTTGTCGGACGAATATCTAGCAGGCCAGATGGCTTGTCCAAAGAGCAGGCTCGAGAGCGGCAAGTTGAAGCTTACCGGATGCTGCTTGCACGTGGAGGAGATATCAACGATACAGACCCATTTGATGCGGTTTACGGATGCTCGGATCCTGAAATGCATCCGATACTTAAGCAGTTGGGAGCCCGGGTTACCGCTGGGGCCTTTGAAAGCTGGGTTAGCCGTTCTAATTGGTCGGTCCTTCAAGAACTGGCAAAAGGCGAAAGATTCGATTTTCGCGGAACAAAATTGGAATATAGGTTGCTGCGTAATGCTGACATCTCTGGCGATGGAGCGGACTATCAATCCACTATGGGCTTTCTTCAGCGTCTATCCGGCTTCGTCCGACTTAGCCCTGGACTCCTTCCTGGTCACCCCGCCAAACCAGCAGACGTTCCGGGAGGCTTTAGTCCGATTCGGGAGGCGTGCTATTTCCCGGAAATAAGCGCTTACCCAGATTTCGAATTCGTGTCATTGGTACGTCGTGCTAACGATGGTCTTCCTGGCCAAAATGGGCGCGACATAACGGACGTTATTGTTAGCAAAAAAGAAAAACCGATCCTGCTTGTGTTGGTGAACGATCGGAAAACCCCAAGCAATTGGGTGATCCATCGATCTAAGGATGCCAACATTCTCGGCGTCATCGTCTTACATACCCGTCGGTTTGCAGACGATACTCTAAGCTTTGATCCGTCACGGCCCGCATTTTTCGGGAACTTCCATAACTGCGGAATAAAAGAGCTAGGCAACTCGGGCGGCAGGCACCAAGATGGTTTGCAGGAATTGCGTTTAATGGATCAGAAGGGGCCAAATCCGTCGAGCCATACCTTCAATCCGTTCATACTACGAGGTGTGCCGCCATTGACTTTCTTCAATGGCAATCAGTTCGTGGTCGGGGACGCGTCCTCGTCGTCAATTTGGATTTCTTGGCCGGATAGTGTTCGTGATAGCGATAAGCCGCTAGGCGCTACGCCAGGCCGTGAGCGGGAAGGGGCTCTTTTCACTGAGACAGAAAAGCAAAAGGAGCAGAGCGACAAAGCGGAGAAATATAACAGGCGAAACATGCACGCGGAGGCAGCCACCAGATTCTTAACCAGAGGTAGGCTGGTTGAAGCACGAGCGGAGACAGCAGCGGCTTTCGCAGTGGACCCGGAAAATCCGTTTGTGATGCGAAATTTGAAGGATATTGAAGCGAGAATTGCAAGAATCGACCGTGCGGTGGAGTCATATTCGGCTCGAATCCGACGCGGCGATAACAGCTTCAAAACGCTCGTTCAGCGTGGGCTCGCCTATATAGATCAGGGCGATTATGGTCGGGGTATTGAAGATCTAGACAGATTAGAAGCCCATGTCTCGGGAAACCAAGATATCGCCCTCAGTCGTGCCTGGGGATATTTTCGTGCGAACGAACTCGGTAAGGCGATGAGCGCTTCCAGGCAAATACTTATCGAGTATTCCAACAATGGAGAGGCGCTGTCATTACTGGCGTGGTGTGAGTTATTGTCCGGTAATGCTGCTAGTGCCAACGAGAATGCGCTTCAGGCCATGGACGGAACAATCCATTTCAAGACGGGGGCGGATAGCAAAGGGTACGCATTGATTGCTGCGTATTTTTCTGAGCGGGCTCTGCGGGGGGCGGCTGCCGGTGAGATGCTGCTTAAAAAGCATCTAGGCGAGTTGGATGGTGCATCATGGCCTACGCTCGCCGTACAGTACTTGGCTGGGGGTGTCAGTGAAAGCGAGATGCTTGATGGGGCGGAGCGTTTGCGCAGTAACGATTTGGGTAATGCGTATGCTGAGGCGGTAGCTTTCTTGACGATAAATTCCGCGTTTTCATCCGACTGGGGAGCTTCGCGCAATCGAATGCACAGCTTGTTGAATAGCCGGTACGGGCCGAAATACCCGCTGGCTTATCGACTCATCATGAATATGAGTACAGTCGAACCGCCTCGTATTTTAGTTGGGAGATTGAAGCAATAAGGTGCGGCGTGATTTACGCCTCTGCGTTTCGCATCAATCCCTTTGTCATACGATGAAGTTCTAGAACAGCTGCAGCACATGCAACATGTTTCAAATTCCAACTGAGTGCATCGTTCCAGAGGCTCGTTTACTTAAAGACTTGGGGCTGAATTAATGAAGGTAGCATCCTGGGAGTCGGGCATATCCCTTCACCAGCTACGTGGTTTCGCGATGAAGGTCTGCTTTCCCGGTCGGCTATTTCCGATCTGGGTCGATAGGCGCCGTCACATCAGGCATTTGATCTGTGGTGCATCCGCTAAGCTTCAGTTGCAGTGAAGCCTGGCCGCGGCGGTCGGCCACGTAATTTCCCCGTCCATACTGAACCGAACCATCGATGTACGCCCTGCTCGCCGACCTGGTCGTCGTCATCCACTTCGCTTTCATCGCTTTCGCCGTCGCCGGCGCGCCGCTGCTGCTGCGCTGGCCGCGCCTCGTCTGGCTGCATTTGCCGGCCGCCGTCTGGGCCGGGCTGATTTCGCTGTTCGGCTGGGTCTGCCCGCTGACGCCGCTGGAGAACCGGCTGCGCGTGCTCGCGGGCGAGGATTCGTACAGCGGCGATTTCGTCACCCGCCATGTGCTGCCGCTGATCTACCCGGCGGAGCTGACGCGCGAGATCCAGATCCTGCTCGGGCTGGGCGTACTGCTGCTCAACCTCGGCATCTATTACTGGCTGTGGCGGCGCCGCCGCTGAGCACCGGGCGACCGGGTCACGCGGCCGGGGCGGCGGCTTCGCTTTCCGCGATCAGCGCGGCGGCGATCTCGGCGGCGCGGCCGGTATAGCGCGCGCAGCGTTCGCCGAGGTTTTGCGCGCGGAAGGTGGCTTGGCCTTCGGGCGTGCCGAGGTCGCAGCCGAGCAGCCGGTGGCAGTCGCGTGCGCCGAACTCCTGCTCGAAGCTGGCGATCAGCTTCTGCGTCGCCACGTAGGCCGGCTGCACCGAGTCCTCGGGGCGGGAGCGGCCGAGCGCCAGCCCCAAGCCGATCATGGCCCCGGTCAGCGCGCCGCAGGGGCCGCAACTGCGGGCCATGCCGCCGCAGAAAGCGGTGGCCGCCTGCGGCAGCAGCGCGGACTCGATGCCTTGCGCTTGCGCCAGCGCCAGCACGACGCTTTCGGCGCAATAAAGGCCGGAAGAAAAGGCCGCCTCGGCGGATTGGCGAACGTTCGTGGCGAATTCCTGCGACATGACACCTCCCTGTTGGCGCTGTGCTGCGGTTTGGCTTCCGATGATTCAATATTTAAATTATCATTGAAATATGGAATTGACAACCGCCACCGCCGCGCTCGGCGCGCTTGCCCACGAAACCCGGCTGCAGGTCTTTCGCCTGCTCGTCCGCGCCGGCCGCGAGGGCTTGCCGGTCGGGCGCATCGCCGAGGAGCTGGGCGTCGCCGCCGACGGCCGGCTGAGCTTCCACTTGAAGGAGCTGGTCGCCGCCGGGCTGGCCGTCTCGCGCCAGGAAGGGCGCTTCGTCTATTACGCGACGCAGTACGAGGCGATGAACGCGCTGCTGCAGTTCCTCACCGAGGACTGCTGCGGCGGCGTTCCCTGCGACGCCGAGGCCGCGGCCTGCGCCCCTGCCGCGAAAACCAAAACCGCAAGCAGGAGAAAATCGGCATGAGCCGTCCGCCGCTCAACGTGCTGGTGCTGTGCACCGGCAACTCCGCCCGCTCGATCCTCGGCGAGGCGCTGTTCAACCACCTCGGCAACCGGCAGACTCCGGGCCGCATCCGCGCGTTCTCCGCCGGCAGCCAGCCCTCCGGCCAGGTCAATCCGGTGGCGCTGGAAACGCTGGAAAAGCACGGCATCCCGCTCCCCGAAGCGCGCAGCAAGTCGTGGGAAGAATTCTCTGCACCCGGCGCGCCACAGCTCGACCTCATCTTCACCGTCTGCGCCAGTGCCGCCGGCGAGATCTGCCCGGTCTGGCCCGGCCACCCGGCCACCGCCCACTGGGGCATCCCCGACCCGGCGCACGTCGAGCCGCTGGCGGCGCGGCGGGAGGCGTTCGAGCTCGCCTACCGGCAGCTGGAGCGGCGGATCGCGGCCTTGCTGGCGCTGCCGTTGGAGACGATGTCGGCGGACGAGATCAAGGCGGCGGCACAACGGATTCATGAGGAAGCGCAGTAATGGCACGAAACAAAAACTACCCCGTCACTCCGGCGACAGCGCCGCGCAGCAAGTGCCCTCGGGGTGCCGGAGTCCAGGAATGGAGGCGGATGGCTCAATTGGCGCCGAACTGGATTCCCGCGTTCGCGGGAATGACGGTTGCGGTTCAAGCGCAGGAGCGCTTTGCATGAGCGCCCAATGCGAAGTCGCCGCCAGGCTCGCGGCGGGGGATGGCCAGGGCGCGCCGATGAGCGTCTTCGAGCGCTTCCTCAGCGTCTGGGTATTCCTCTGCATCGTCGCCGGCATCACCCTCGGCCAGCTCCTGCCCGGCGTCTTCCAGGCGGTCGGCCGGATGGAGGTGGCGCAGGTGAACCTGCCGGTCGGCCTGCTGATCTGGGTGATGATCATCCCGATGCTGGTCAAGGTCGATTTCGGCGCGCTGCACGAGGTGCGGCAGCACGTGCGCGGCATCGGCGTCACGCTGTTCGTGAACTGGCTGGTCAAGCCGTTCTCGATGGCCTTCCTCGGCTGGCTGTTCGTGCGCCAGTTGTTCGCGCCGTGGCTGCCGGCCGAGCAGCTCGACAGCTACGTCGCCGGCCTGATCCTGCTCGCCGCCGCGCCGTGCACGGCGATGGTCTTCGTCTGGAGCCGGCTGTCCAACGGCGACCCGCTGTTCACGCTGTCGCAGGTGGCCTTGAACGACTCGATCATGGTGGTCGCCTTCGCGCCGCTGGTCGCCTTCCTGCTCGGCCTCTCGGCGATCGTCGTGCCGTGGGAGACGCTGCTGGTCTCGGTGGTGCTCTACATCGTCATCCCGGTGATCCTCGCGCAGTGGTGGCGCAAGTCGCTATTAGGCAAGGGGCAGGCCGCCTTCGCCGCGGCGATGGCGAAGATCGGCCCGTGGTCGATCTCGGCGCTGCTGGCGACGCTGGTGCTGCTGTTCGCCTTCCAGGGCGAGGCCATCCTCAGGCAGCCGCTGGTCATCGCGCTCCTGGCGGTGCCGATCCTGATCCAGGTCTTCTTCAACTCGGCGCTCGCCTACTGGCTGAACCGCGCCGTCGGCGAGAAGCACAACGTCGCCTGCCCGTCGGCGCTGATCGGCGCCTCGAACTTCTTCGAGCTGGCGGTGGCCGCCGCGATCAGCCTGTTCGGCTTCGAGTCGGGCGCCGCACTGGCCACCGTCGTCGGCGTGCTGATCGAGGTGCCGGCGATGCTGCTCGTGGTGAAGGTGGTCAATGCCAGCAAGGGCTGGTACGAGGGGCGTGCACGCCTTAGTTGATCGCCATGTAGAGCAGCGCGAGCAGGATGGCGGCTCCGCCGACCGCCCAGATGCCAAGAAAGGCCGGCCATTTCGTCATGTTGAAGGGAGTGTCGCGCAGCCTGCGGTGTTCGTCGCGCTGCGGCTCGGCATGCGTCCGGCGTTCGTCTGCGGACACGTCGTCAGGATGGTTCAGCGTGTTTGTCATGATAAGCCTCCTTGCGTGCGGCCGAGGCGCACAGACTTCGGCCGGGATGGCCGGGCGCGCGCCTTTTTGTTGTTCTCGTCCTTCAATCTAGATCAGCGGGCGGCAGCTGCAAGGAGCGCGACGGGCGCGGTGCCGCAATCTCCGGGCTGAAATACCGCTGTAACGCCGGTTGCGGAGAATCCGGAGGCTGAATTATTCAACCGGATGAAGGAGTCTCCATGCGTTACCTGATCGTCACCGCCGCCGCGCTTGTCCTCGCCGCCTGCGCCTCCCAGGAACCCACCCCCGCCCCGCAGGCCGCCGCCCCGGCGGCCAAGGTGCCGCAGTGCTGGTCCGGCGACCACGGCAAGTTCTTCAACGTCGGCGAGCGGGCGAACATCTCCGGCGTCGACGTGGTGTGCGAAAAAACGAGCGACGGCAAGAACGGCCAGTGGATGGGCAAGAAGCACTGATCGCCTCCCGACCCCAACGGGAACGACAGGCCGCCCCGCAAGGGCGGCCTGTTTATTTGAGTGCGCCGCTTCAGACCGGCGACAGCACCGCGACGACCCGCCCCGGCTCGATGCGCACCGACTTCAGCAGCCAGCGCGCGGTGATCTCCTGCGGGCTGCCGTTTTCGCGCAGCACGTAGACCGGCTTGGTGCGGAAATAGCTCACCATCAACTGCGTCACCGCCTGTCGCAGCGCCGGCGTCGCCTCCTTGCGCAGCGTCGGCGCGCTGACCGAATCGGTCACCGGCTGTTCCAGATAGAAGGCCTTGTTGCGGTCGTCGTAGCGGAGTCCGGCACGGCCGGCGACGTCGACGCGCAGCGGCGGCTGGCCCGGCATCTCGATGTCCAGCTCGGCGGCGATGCGGGCGCGGCCGTCGTCGCCGTCGAGCAGGATGCGCGGCGGCTCCTTCAGCGAGACGGAAACCAGCCCGCCGTAGGACAATTGCTGCGGTTTGGCCTTGGCCAGCGCCGCCTGGATCTCGGCTTCCGAAAAAACCACTTCCCTTTCGAGGAAGCCGGCGCTTGAGGCGACACCGCCGGCGAGCAGCGCGGCGAACATAAACAACCATCGAATGAGCTTCATGACCTTTCCTGAACAAGCGGACCGGCACGACCTCGCCGGCGCCAGCGCATAATGTACCGCGATGAACCCTGCACCGTTCGACCGCCACGCCGCCGCGGCGTTTCCCCGCTAGCCTGATGATGGCCGCCGCGACGCATCCCTTCCTCGAAATGCCCAGCCCGTTCGAGACCGAAGTCGGCAAGCTGCTGCTGCGCGAATCGCCAACGGCGACGGCCGGCGAGGTGAACGCGCTGCGCGCCCGCCTGCTCGACGAGAGCTACGACAAGCCCTTCGTCGTCGACGACGGCGAACTGCGCTATCTCTACTTCAACACCCGCCTGATGCAGAGCGCGATGCGCATCGCCACGCCGGACACGCTGGAACTGCGCTACACGCAACTGATGATGAGCTTCCTGCTGTTCCTGCCGCGCCCGCAGCGCCTGGCGCTGATCGGCCTGGGCGGCGGCTCGCTGCTGAAGTTCTGCCACCGCCAGCTGCCGGCCGCGACCTTCACCGCGATCGAGATCGACGCCGACGTGATCGCCTTCGGCGAAGCCTTCCTGCTGCCGCCGCCGGCAGCGGGCCTGCAGATCGTCCATACCGACGGCGTGGCATGGCTGGAGCAGCAGCCACCCGGCATCGACGCGCTCCTGATCGACGCCTTCGACGCGCACGGCTTCGCCCCCGCGCTGGCCAGCCGCGATTTCCTGCAATGCGCGTGGGACAAGCTGTCGGCGAAGGGCGTGCTGGTCATCAACCTGGCCGGCGAAGCCGAGCGCTACGCCGGGCTGGTCGCTGAGGCGATGGCGGTGTTCGACGAGCAGGCGATCGTCGTGCCGGTGCCGGAGGACGGCAACCACGTGCTGTTGGCGTTCAGGGAGCGGCATTTCGAACCCCGCTGGCGCTGGCTGCACAACCACGCCAAGGAACTGCGCGCGCGGCACGGGCTCGATTTTCCGGTGATGGCGCAGAAGATCGAGCGCGCCGCACGCCAGTCGGTGGCGCGGGACATGGCCGGGGCCGGGCGGCGGGCACGGTAGTAGTCAGTCACGTTGGAACGGATGGATAGGTTCGTCATTCCGGGCTTGACCCGGAATCCAGGGGGTAGGCTCATACGTTGGCAGGGCAAGTTTTTGCGGGTTTTTCCTGGATTCCGGGTCAAGCCCGGAATGACGGGGGTTACATCAACCGGATTCGAGTTGACTGACTACTAAGGAAGGGAAGGGCCCACAGGGGTCGGGTGCCGCTACACCGCCTCGGCAGCGACGACGCGGATATCCTCGTCGCCGACCTGTACCAGCTCGTTCCCGCGCAGCTTGCGCGCCTTGCGCGTTTCGAGTTCGCCGTCTACCAGCACCAGCCCGTCGGCGATCATCGCCTTGGCGGCGCCGCCGGACGAGGCAATCGCCAGCAGCTTGAGGAGGACGTGCAGTTCGACGTAGTCGCGGTCGAGCAGGAAAGTGTGGTGGTTCATCGTCGGAGTCCGGAGGGGTTTCGATAATTCATCATAGCCGCCCGGAGCCGATCAGGCGCAGGCAACCCGGTGCGCGTTCGAGCAGCCCGTCGGCGGCCAGCCGCGCCAGCGCGCGGTAGAGCGCCTCGTGCGTGACCCCCAGTTCGGCGGCGAGCGCCTTCAGTTCGCCGGACCAGGACAGCATGCCGTCCTCGCCCTCGCATTCGATGTAATGGACGATGCGCTCGCGCACCGAACGCATCGCCAGGCGCTCGGCTCGGCCGCGCAGGCGGCGGATCTCGCGCGCCAGGAACAGGCGCCAGCGGCGGGCGAAGGCGGGGTCGGCGTCGAGCGCGCTGCGGAAGTCGGCGAGCGGGAAGACGCGCAGGCGGCTGGCCGCGACGGCGACCGCGTCGCAGTGGTAGCCGGGCGAATCAATGCTCGGCTCGGCGAGGAAGCTGCCGGCGGCGCTGCGCTGGAAGATCACCGCTTGCCCGTGCACGCCGTGCCGCAGCAGGTGGATTTCGCCGGCGGCGACGAAGAACACGCGCGTCGGCCGCTGGCCGCGGCGGAACAGCGTCTCGCCGCGCGTCAGTGACTGCTCGCGGGCGAGCGCGCACAGCGCCGGCGGCAGGAAGTCGGGGAGCGGGGCGGTCGTCGGGGAGGGTGGGTTGGTCATATGATCGCAATCATACGGGCGCCCGTGTGCGGCGGCTACAGTGGGCGGCCATCCATTGTCAGGAGATTTGCCATGTTCCGTTTCCCCGCGATCCTGCCGGCCATCCTTGTCCTCGCCGCCGTTCCGGCGTCGGCGCAGCATGCCGGCCACGCCGCGCCGTCGTCCGCCTATGCCGGCGAGCAGCAGCGCGAGATCAAGGCGCTCGCCGCCGACGACCAGCGCGCCTTCCTCTCCGGTGCCGGCATCGGCTTTGCCCGTGCCGCCGAACTCAACCATTTCCCCGGGCCGATGCACGTCGTCGAACTGGCCGATGCGCTGGCGCTGTCACCGGAGCAGCGCCAGGCGAGTGCGCAGCTGCTGCAAGAGCACAAGGCCGAGGCGCGGGAGCTGGGCGCGCGCGTCGTTGCTGCCGAGCGCGAGCTGGACCGCCTGTTCGCCGGCGGCAGCGTCGACGCGGCGGCGCTGGCGGCGGCGGTGGCGAAGGCCGGCGAGGCGCTGGCGGCCTACCGGCTGGCGCACCTCGACGCGCATCGCCGGCAACGCGCGTTGCTCACGGCCGAACAGGTGAGGGAATACGACCGCCGGCGCGGCTACGCCGCAGGCGGGCAGTAGGCGGCCAGCGGCGGATCAGGTGCGGAAGTTTGCCGCGCGCGCCTTGTACAGCGCGCGGAAGGCGTTGATCAAGCCGAGCGGCTTGACGTCGATGACGGTGATTTCGCAGCCGACCTCGACGCCGAAGCCGCGCTCCTTGCGCCGCACCGCCCGCACCAGGAACTGGACCGGCGCCGGCAGGTCCGCGGCGACGACGCGGCACATCCAGGTCTGGCGCGGCGTCAGGCGAGCGATGTCGTCGCGGTGGACGGCGACGGCGATTCCCTTCGGCGAGATGTCGATGATGTTGCCGGCCAGACGCCTATCGCCGGCGATCAGTTCGGCCATGCCGGCCAGCGGCAGCCGTTCGGCTCTTCTCAGGTCGTGGCGCATGATCGGCTCCTGCCGGGCGGGTAGATGATTTCAGTATATCCCCGCCCACCGTTGCGGGATACGCCGGAGCGCCTTACGCCGCCGGCCGCGCCTGCGCCCATTCCCGGAACAGTCCCGCCAGCGCCGGCAGCCCTTCGCGGATCGCCACCGGCCCCGGGTTGAGGATCACCGCCGACTTCAGCTCGTGGATCTGCGCGTCGGCGACCGCCGGCACCGCCGCCCAGCCATCGCGCGCGGCCACGCGCTCGGGGCGGAAGTGCTTGCCGCACCAGGAGCCGATGATGATGTCCGGCGCCCGCCGCACCACCTCCAGCGGGTCGGCGATGATGCGCTGCCTGGCCGACTGTTCGCGGGCCTGGTCGGCGAAGACGTCGATGCCGCCGGCGATCTCGATCATCTCGGAGACCCAGCGGATGCCGGAGATCGGCGGCTCGTCCCACTCCTCGAAATAGACGCGCGGCCGTCGCGGCAGCGCCGCCGCCTGCGCGCGCACGGCGTCGATCACCGCTGCCAGTTCGCCGGCCAGCGCCTGCGCCTTCCGCTCCGCGCCGACCAGCCGGCCGACCGTTTCCACCATCGCCAGGATGTCCTCGACGCTGCGCTGGTTGAAGGCGTAGACCGGCACGCCGGACTGGATCAGCTCGCGGCTGATGTCGGCCTGCAGGTTGGAGAAGGTCAGCACCAGGTCGGGCTCGACGGCGAGGATCTTCTGCAGGTCGCCGCTGGTGAAGGCGAAGACCTTCGGCTTCTCCTTGCGCGCTTCCTTGGGGAACACGGTGTAGCCGGAAATGCCGACGATGCGGTCCTGTTCGCCGAGGGCGTAGAGCACCTCGACGGTCTCGGTGGTCAGGCAGACGATGCGCTGCGGCAGGCGGGGAGGGTGGTTTCGGGCAGTCATGCCGTGATTGTATCGGCAAGTGCTGCGGCAGGGCGGTATGATCGGCGAACGTCGCCGCCAGGCGACGGTCAACCAGAAAACACCAGCGATCGGGGGGCCATCGTGAAGACGCCGCAACCAGACTCGCCTTTCCTGCGCGCCCAGTTGGCCCGGATCTGGGGCGGCACGGTCGGCCTGATGGTGGCGCTGGCGGTGCTCTTCGCGGCCTACGGCGTACTCGACTACCGGGCGCAGTTCGCGCTGGCGGAGAGCGAGGCGCAGGAAATCGCCGACATGGCCGCGCTCAACGCCGAAGCCACGCTGCAGGCGGCCAACCAGCTGCTCACCGGCATGGGCGCGATCCTCCAGCACGCGCCGGAAGCGGCGACGCCGCAGGCGCCGCAGATCCGCAACACGCTGCTCTCCTGGCAGGCGGGTACGCCCTACCTGATGGACCTGCTGGTGGTCGAGCCGCCGGGGCGGATCCTGCACTGGACCGGGCCGGGGACGCCGCCCGACGTCAGCGACCGCCAGTACGTCCGCCATCACCTCGAAGCGCCCGACTCGCGCCTCTACGTCGGCGAGCCGCAGATGTCCAAGGTGCACCCGGACAAGTGGTTCTTCGGCGTCAGCAAGCCGCTGCGCGACAAGGCCGGCAAGGTCGACCGGGTGGTCGTCGCGGCGATCGACCTCAGCGTCTTCGGCGATTCGCTGGGGGTCCGCTTTTCCATTCCGGGCAGCACGCTGGTGATCGCTTCCGGCGACGGCAAGATCTACGCGCGCATCCCGGACAACGAAAAGTACGTCGGCAAGCATCCGGGGATTCCGCCGGAGGCGGCGCAGTATCCCGCAGGAACGCCCGCCGGCCTGTTCGTTACGCGCTCGCCGCTCGATGACCGCCAGCGTGTGGTCGCCTTCCGCCTGCTGCGCGGCACCTCGCTGTATGCCGTCGGCTCGGTCGATATCGGCACGATCATGGCGCCGTGGTACGAGCGCCTGGTGCTGGTCGTCGGCATGTGGCTGGTGCTCGGCACCGCCGCGTTGTGGTTCGCCTACCGGCTGGCCGTGTCGGCCCGCGAGCACGAGACGCTGGCTGCCATCGACAGCCTGACCGGTGTCCTCAACCGCCGCTCGCTGCTTGGCCTGGCCGACAGTCCGGAGCGCCGCCGGGAGCGGGGCGACCGCCTGGTGGTGATGATGGTCGACGTCGACCATTTCAAGGTGATCAACGACACCTACGGCCACGCCGTCGGCGACGAGATCCTGTGCCGGATCGCCGCCGCGCTGCACAGCTGCTGCCGGCAGAGCGATCTGGTCGGCCGCTACGGCGGCGAGGAATTCCTGGTCGTGCTCGACCATGCCTCGGTCGACGACTCGCTGCTGCTGGCCGAGAACATGCGCCAGGCGGTGACGGCCGTCAGCACGCCGCGCGGCCCGGTCAGCGTCAGCATCGGCATCGCCGCGATCGACACCGTCGACGGCACGCTCGACGACGCGATCCGCCGCGCCGACACGGCGATGTACGCGGCCAAGGCCGCCGGCCGCAATTGCGTGATGGTCGCCGACGCCGCCGCGCCGGCAGTGCCGGCGGCCTGAGCCTGAATTAGCTAGCCAGCCCGCGCACGATCATCAGCGCCGCCGTGAGCAACAGCAGCAGCGCGAACAGCCGGCGCAGCTTCCGCTCCGGCAGCCGGTGCGCCCAGGCGACGCCGTACGAGATCGTCGCCATGCCGCCGACGGCGAGCAGCGCGCCGGTCTGCCAGTCCACCTGCCGCGCCTCGGCGAAGGTGGCCAGCGCCAGCATGCTGCCCGGCACCACCATCGCCAGCCCCATGCCCTGCGCCACCGCCTGGCGCAGGCCGAAGCCGCGCACCAGCAAGGGCGCCGCGACGATGCCGGCGCCGACGCCGAAGAGGCCGGACATGAAGCCGCCGGCGATGCCGACGCCGGGCAGGTAGCGCGAGTGCCAGCAGCCGGCTGCTGCCGCCGCCTGCACCGGCGCCGCGGCGCGCGTTCCCCACAGGAAATAGCCGGCCAGCCCGATGAGGAAAACGGCGAAGCACAGCGTCAGCACACGCGAATCGAGATGCACCGCCAGCCACGCCGCCGGCCAGGTGGCGACGAGCGCGCAGGCGCCGAGCAGGCCGACCGTGGTGAGCGGCATCGGGTGGCGCTGGTAGTAGCGCCAGAAGGCGAGCAGCACGTTCGGCATGATCATCACCAGCGCCGTGCCCTGCGCCAATTGCTGGCTCATGCCGAAGCCCATGGCTAGCACCGGGATGGCGATGACGCCGCCGCCGATGCCGAGCAGGCCGCCGACGCCGCCGAGCAGCGCGCCGAGCAGGAGCGGCCAGAGCAGGGCCAGAGAGAGGGTTGGAAATTCCATGCGTTACTCGCCTTGCATCGCGGGCATCACAACGCCGCCGCGATCGCCTTGCCGACCGCGGTGGTGTCCGCCGTGCCGCCCATGTCCGGCGTGCGCGGGCCGCTCGCGATGGTCGCTTCGATCGCGCGCACGATCGCGCGCACGATCGCGTCGTGCGCGGCGGTGTAGCGGGTATCACCATTGCCGAGGAAGTCGAGCATCATCGCCCCCGACCAGATCATGCCGATCGGGTTGGCGATGTTCTTGCCGAAGATGTCCGGCGCCGAGCCATGCACCGGCTCGAACAGCGACGGGAACGTCCGCTCCGGGTTGAGGTTGGCCGAGGGCGCGATGCCGATGGTGCCGGCGCAGGCCGGGCCGAGGTCGGAGAGGATGTCGCCGAACAGGTTCGAGCCGACAACGACGTCGAAGCGCTCCGGCTGCAGCACGAAGCGCGCACAGAGGATGTCGATGTGCTGCTTGTCCCAGCGCACCTCCGGGTAGTTCGCCGCCATCGCCGCGACGCGCTCGTCCCACCACGGCATCGAGATGGCGATGCCGTTCGACTTGGTCGCCGCGGTCAGCAGCTTCCGCGGCCGGCTCTGTGCCAGCGCGAAGGCGTACTTGAGGATGCGGTCGGTGCCTTTGCGCGTGAATATCGACTCCTGCAGCACCGTCTCGCGCTCGCTGCCTTCGAACATTTTCCCGCCGACCGCCGAGTACTCGCCCTCGGTGTTCTCGCGCACCACGTAGAAGTCGATGTCGCCCGGCCGCTTGTTGGCCAGCGGGCAAGGCACGCCGGGCATCAGCCGCACCGGGCGCAGGTTCACGTACTGGTCGAACTCGCGGCGGAACTTCAGCAGCGAGCCCCACAGCGAGACATGGTCCGGCACCAGCGCCGGCCAGCCGACGGCGCCGAAGTAGATGGCGTCGAAGTCCTGGAGCTGCGCGAACCAGTCGTCCGGCATCATCTGGCCGGTGCGCTGCCAGTAGTCGCAGTTGGCCCAGTCGAAGGACTGGAAGGACAGCGGCAGGTCGAACCTGGCGGCGGCCGCCTCGACGACGCGCAGCCCCTCGGGCATCACCTCGTTGCCGATGCCGTCGCCGGGAATGACGGCGATGCGCTGGGTTTTCATGCGGGCGGCTCCTGAAGGAAGGGGATGTCGGCAAGGATACCGATGACGAATTGAACTAGAATCAGTCAAATCGTCACTTCACCATTCACGAATCGTGAAAAATACACCGCAGCTCGACGACCTCCGCCTGTTCTGCGCCGTCGCCCGCAACCGCAGCTTCGCCGCCACCGCACGCGAACTGGGCGTCTCCAACGCCGTCGTCAGCAAGCGCATCGCCGTGCTCGAAGCGACGCTGGCAACGACGCTGCTGCACCGGACGACGCGCAGCGTCGCGCTGACCGAACCGGGCGAGACGGTGCTGCAATGGGCGCAGCGCATCCTCGACGACGTCGACCAGCTCGCCGACGCCGTCTCGCAGACGCGCAGCGAACCCGCCGGCCTCTTGCGCATCTGCACCAGCGCCGGTTTCGGCCGCATCCGCGTCGGGCCGGCGCTCTCCGCGTTGGCCCGGCGCTACCCGGCGCTCGAAATCCAGCTCGAACTGCTCGACCGGCCGGTGGACCTGATCGACGAGGGTTTCCACCTCGACATCCGCTTCGGCGAGGCGCACGAGCCCTACCTGATCTCGCGCCGGCTGGCCGCCAACGAGCGCGTGCTGTGCGCGGCGCCGGGCTACCTGCGGAAGCACGGCAAGCCGAAGCGCCTCGCCGACCTCGCGCAGCACCGCTGCATCCTGATCCGCGAGCGCTACCAGGATTTCGGCCGGTGGATGCTGCACGGACCGCAGGGAGAGGAAACGGTGAAGGTCAGCGGTCCGCTGTCGGCGAGCAACGGCGAGATCGTGCACCAGTGGGCCATCGACGGCCACGGCATCATCCTGCGCTCGATCTGGGACGTCGGCCCCAGCCTGGAGCGCGGCGACCTGGTGCGCGTGCTGCCGCAATACGCGCAGCGGGTGGACGTGTGGGCGGTGTATCCGTCGCGCTTGTCGGCGTCGGGGCGGTTGCGGGTCTGTGTGGAGTTTCTGGAGGAATATCTGGCGGGGTAATATGCCAGGCAATTCGGTGATTGCAGCGAGGGGAAAATGACTTGCGTCAAACGTCTGGTGGGAGCGGGTTTATGCCTGCTCACGGTGGCAGCCTTGTCGGGGTGTGCGTTCGGCACTCGGCAGCCGACACTGGTCTATCCCCCGTCCGCCGCTTCGAGCGACGCCGTAGCGGCGCCACGTTCGCCCACGGTGGCGACGAAGCGCACGAAGGTGGTTCTGGCAAGTTTCCGCGACGAGCGTACCGACAAGACGGTGGTTGGCACGGTGCGTAACGGATTCGGCATGCGCACTGCCGATGTCGTGCCGACCAACAACGTCGCGGACTGGGTGACCGAGGCGGTTGGAACGGAGTTGCGTTCCAACGGCTATACGGTGGTGCGGGGAAGCGCTGCCGATGCGAATGATCCGGACTCGATTCTGGTTTCCGGGGATGTCCTGAACGTTTTCTGCGACATGTACATGTCCTACACCGGTCAGGTTTCCCTGCTCACGAAGGTGAACAGAGGCAATCGCGATTTGCTGACCAAGCATTATGCCGGCGAAGGGTCGGCAGGTCTGGCGATGGCCGCCACCGGGGAGTCGTATGCCGAGTCGTTGGCGCTGGCACTGCGCGACGCGCTCCGGAAATTCGCTGCCGAACTGGAGGCCAGGCTGGCTGAAAAATGAGCGGGCAGGAAGGTGAGCGGCCTGCTGCCCTCGATGCGGCGCGAAGGGTCGGGGGCGGGCCACGCTTGTTGAAGCCTGCGCACCGCGCAGCGACATCCCGTCGTGTCGCGTGTCTCAGCGAGCGTCGATAAACCGGCAGGCGCCGAAAAGGAAGCCTTCCTGCGGGAAACATCGGATATCGGGATGGGGAACGCAATCGGCATCCTTGCGGCACATGCTTCCGCCGGCAAAGCTGCACGTCACCGGAATCTGGCGGATTTCCTGCGCGTGAGCCGGCGCTTCCATTGCCAGTTCGATCGATCCGCCATAGAAGCCCTGGTGGCCATGCTTGGCCAGATGCCCGATGGCGGTCTTCAGGCTGTGCGCCTGGATCCGATAAGCCGCTCCCGGTCGCAGCTCGATGTCGAACGCGCAAACATCGGTAACCCCGCCGCCGTCGCCGAAATAGCTTTCGAAGGCGACTTCGACCCAGTGGCTGCCGGGAAGCATCTTGCTGGTGTTGCCGAACATTTCGGAGAGCTCGGGGCGCAAACCGTCGATCGCCTGGATCCGGCAGCTTTCGATGTAGACGAAGTAATACCGGGAGTAGCAAGCGACGCTGGCGATTTCCGCATCCGGCAAATCGTGCTCGGCGTAGGTCACGAAATGGCCGCATGCCGCGATGCCGCCAACGATGGCCGCGCTGCCCAGGCCGGCCGTAATCGATCGAAGCTTCATGACGCCACCCGCGCTGCTATCAACAGCGCTCAATCTAACCCGATTCGCCGACGGCCGGGTCGCCCCGGCTGCCCCGGCTGGCAGCGCAGCAACGCCAGCCATCAAACCGGTCGCGCCCGGTCAGATTTCGCCGGCGTATTCCCCGCGCGCCGGGTAGTCGTGGGCGATCGCGAAATCGATCATGGCCAACAGATCCTGCAACGGCGGGCGGGCAAACGGCATCGTCTGCACCGCGCCGCAGTACAGGGTGCCGTCCGGCCGGACGAGGAACACGCCCGGCTCGCTGAACAGCGCCGGCTCCTCGATCCCGATCGAGCTCTTCCCGTGCGAGGCGCTGAGATACAGCCCCCATTGGCGGGCGCTCCGGAGGCTCAGGCCGAAACCCACCTTCATGGCGCCAGCCTTGACCTTGTCGGCCATGGCGCGCCCTCGCTCCTCGCTGTCGCTGCTCACCGCGACGACCTGCACGCCGCGCTTGGCGAACTCGGGCGTCAGACGTTCGAGTTCCTGCAGGTACTTGGCGCAGATCGGGGCATGCAGGCCGCGATAGAAGACGATGAGGTCGAAGCGGTCTCCGGGCGCGCTGCCGAGCACGAAGCGGCCGCCGCTAGTCAGCGGCACGTTGAGGGCGGGAACGGGGTGTCGGGGCATCAAGGCGCTCGCGTTCATCGGTGATCCTTTCAAGTTGGGGCGGCATGCTGCCGGCTGCCGGGAAGTCGGGCGATGCAGGCCATCGGCGTCACGGCCGGCTTGCTCGACGGAATTCATTGTGTTGAACTTCGGGTGATGAAAAGTTCAATTATCGTTGCCGAGCGTGCGGAATGACCCCGCCGCCTCGCTTGGATCGCCTGTCCGCGCTGCTGGCAGGACTGGCGCCGCGCGTCGAGGTTTCCCTGCCGCAGCCCGGCGCCGGGAAGCTCCGCATCGACGCCGCCGGCGGCCGCTTCCTGTATCTGCACCTGCTGGCGCAGGGCCAGGTGCGCCTGCACATCCGCGACGCGGACAGCGTCGTGGTGGCGGCGCCCTGCATTGTGGTTTGCCGTGCCGACATCGCGCATGCACTCGAAGCGCCGACGGTCGACGGCTGCCGCCACCTGTTGTGCGCCAAGGCGTATCTCGACGGGCCGGTAGCCGACCTGCTGCTCAGCGAATTCGCCGAGCCGCGGGTGGTAGCGTTGGCCGGCGCCGAGTCGTCGTTGCGCCATGTCATCGAGCTGATCGCCGACGAGCTGCTGGCGCCGCGCTGCGGACATCCGGCGCTGCTCGACCGGGCCGGCGACATTCTGTTCATCGGCCTGCTGCGGCAGCTGATCGCGCACCCGAGTCATCCGGCGGGGCTGCTCAGCGGCCTGTCCGATCCCCGGATCGCCCGCGCGCTGGTGGCCATGCACGCCGCGCCCCAGGCCGACTGGACGCTGGAGCGACTGGCCGAGGCGGCAGGCATGTCCCGCACCTCGTTCGCGACGACCTTCCGCTCGGTGATGAATCGACCACCCGGAAAGTATCTGTCGGCCATCCGGCTGGCGATTGCGCAGCGCGCGGTTCAGTCGGGGAAGGGATTGAAGGCGGCCGCCCGCGATGCCGGCTATGCGAGCGCGTCGGCGCTGTCCCGCGCCCTGTCGCGAGGGGTGGCCGAAGCTAAGCGCGCGGCGGATGGCGGGTAGGCAGGACCGGGTCGGCGACGACGGATGCCGTAGCGTCGCCGGCGTGCCAAAGCCCTTCAATCTCCGTTCGCTGTCCAGCAACGTTCCGCGCGCTCTTCGCCGCGTTTGCCGGGCGCGTCGAGGAGGGGGATTTCCTGCGCAGCTGCGCCGCCGGCGCGGTCTGCCTGGATCTCGATGCCGCCGACGAGGCGTCGCGGGAGGCCGTCGCGCAGCACTTCCCGGCGCTGCCGCCGGAACGCCGGGAGTCATTCGCCAGCCTGCTGCTGAGCGCCATCGAGGGGGCCTACTTCCGCCGCCGCTCCCGCACCGTTTCCAGGTGCTGGCACAGGCGCTCGGTGCCTTCGAGCAGCCTTGGCGTATGCCGCTGGATCAGCTCCGGCGGCACGAAGAACAGGTTGTCGCGCTTCACCGCGTCGATGCCCGTCCACTTCTTCCAGTCGTCCAGCCATTCCGGGCGCGAGTCGCCCATGCCGCTGGCGACGATCGTCTCCGGGTTGGCGGCGATCACCGCTTCCACGGTCACCGTCGGCGCCATCTGTTCGAGCGTGCCGAAGACGTTCTCGCCGCTGCACAGCCGGATCGCGTCGGAGATGATCTGGTTCTTGCCGACGGTCATCAGCGGCTGCTTCCAGATCTGGTAGAAGGTGCGCACCGTCGCCTTGCCCGAGTACTGCGCGCGCAGGCCGGCGAGGCGTTCGCGGAAGCGCCGGGCTTCGGCGGCGGCGGTGGCGCCGGTGCCGGCGAGCGTGCCGAGGCGTTCGATCTCGCTGGCGACGTCCTCGATGCGGTTCGGCTGCGAGATGTAGAGCGGGTAGCCGAGGCCCTTCAGCTTCTCGATGTGGGCGGCGGCGTTGCCGCTCTGCCAGCCGACGACGAGGTCCGGCTTCATCGCGGCGATCGCTTCCAGGTCGAGCCGCGAGTAGCCGCCGACGCGGGTGATCTTCCTCGCCGCTTCCGGGTAGTCGCTGTAGTCGACGGTGCCGACGACCTGCGCGCCGGCGCCGGCGGCGAATAGCGTCTCGGTCATGTGCGGGGCGAGGCTGACGATGCGCTGCGCCGGCCTGGCCAGCTTCACCGTGTTGCCGAGATCGTCGCGCACGCTGACGTCGGCGTGCGCGGCGGCGCAGAACGCCAATCCTGCGCAGGCGGCGAGGGTCCGCAGGGCGGCCGTGGGAGAGGTCATCGCGTGCTCCAGTCGGTGAGGGCGGCGGCCAGGCGCTGCCACTCGGATTCGTTACCCGGCAGGCCGAAGCGCAGGCCGGGGAGGTCGGGGAACAGCCGGACGAGGATGCCGTGCGCGGCGAGGAAATCGTGCAGCGCCGGCGCCTGCCCGTACGGCAGCCAGCAGAAGAGCGGGTTGGCGCGGGGGCGCGTGCTTTCGTCGCCGTCCGCGGCGAGCGGCGCCAGCAGCGCGCGCAGGCGCTCGCTGTCGGCGGCCAGCTGCACGCGCATCGCCGCCTGCCAGGCGCGGTCGGCGAGCGCGCCCTGCGCCACGGCGCGCGACGGGCCGCTGACCGCCCACGGGCCGAGCTGCTCGGCGAGGCGCGCGAGCAGCTCGCGGCGGGCGAAGAGGAAGCCGACGCGGGCGCCGGCGAGCCCGAAGAACTTGCCGAGCGAGCGCAGCACGATCAGGTTCGGCGCCGCGTCGGTGCCGGCATACGGCGTCACGCAGTGGTCCGGATCGGCGTCGGCGAAGGCCTCGTCGACGATCAGCGAGCCGCCGCGCTTCTTCAGCTGGGCGGCGGCGTCGAGCAGCTCGTCGCGGTCGAAGGCGCGGGCCGTCGGATTGTTCGGGTTGCACAGCAGCACGTTCGGCGTCGCCGCCGCCAGCGCGCGCGCCAGCGGCGCGTTCTGCAGCCGGCGCAGCCGGTGGCCGGCGCGCTCCCAGGCGTGCGGGTGCTCGGCGTAGAGCGGCGTCAGCATCGCCACTGCGGCGCGCGGCAGCAGCGTCGGCAGGCACTGGATCGCCGCCTGCGAGCCGGCCAGCGACAGCAGGTTGGCGTTGCCGTAATAGGCGGCGGCGGTTGCTTCCAGGCCGTCGTGGTCTTCCGGCAGCCGCCGCCAGCAGTCGGCGGGCAGCGGCGGCACCGGCCAGCCCTGCGGGTTGATGCCGGTGGACAGGTCGACCCAGTCGGCGAGTGGGATGCCCCACTGCGCGGCGGCCAGCCGCAGGCGGCCGCCGTGCTCAAGCATGGGCGCCTCCGGCGAGGGGGGCGACGAGCGCGACGGCGAGCCCGAGCAGCAGCGCCAGCAGCAGCCACAGGCGCAGGCTGTAGCGCACCAGCGCCAGCGCGCGGTGGATGTCCGCCGCCTGCGGCGGGCGGCCTTCGCCGAGGCGCGGCCGCACTTCGAGCCGGCCGTGGTAGATCGCCGGGCCGCCGAGCGAGACCTGCAGCGCACCGGCGCCGGCGGCCATCACCGGGCCGGCGTTCGGGCTGTCCCACTGCGGCGCCTGTTCGCGCCAGCAGGCGAGCGCGCGGGCGGTGGCGCCGAACAGCGCATAGGAGAGCGCGGTCAGCCGCGCCGGCAGGTAGTTGAGGGCGTCGTCGAGGCGCGCGGCGGCGGCGCCGAAGGCGAGGAAGCGGTCGTTGCGGTAGCCCCACATCGCATCGAGCGTGTTCGCCAGCCGGAACAGCAGCGCGCCCGGGCCGCCGAGCAGGAAGAACCAGAACAGCGCGCCGAACACCGCGTCGTTGCCGTTCTCCAGCAGCGACTCGACGGCGGCCTTGGACACGCCCTCGGCATCGAGCGCAGAGGTGTCGCGCGAGACCATCCAGCCGACGTGCTCGCGCGCCGCGGCGAGGTCGCCGGCCGCCAGGTCGTCGGCGACGCGCTCGCCGTGTTCCTCCAGCGCCCGGCCGCCGAGCGCGAAGCACAACAGCAGCGGGTGCAGCAGCCAGCCGAAGGGCAGCGTGCACAGGAAGCCGGCGAGCAGCACCGGCGGCAGCACGACCAGGCTCCACGCCAGCAGGCCGGCGAGCCGCGAGCCGCCGGGACCGTCCTGGGGTCGATTCAGGACCTGTTCGACGCGGCCGGCGATGCGGCCGAAGCCGACCAGCGGATGCCAGCGCTTCGGCTCGCCGAGCAGTCGGTCGAGGGTGGCGCCGGCCATGGCGAACAACGGCAGCAGCAGGGGGGGGGGGAGGGACAAGATGCGGCGGCGAAGGGTGGACGAGGCGCGGATTTTACCGCGTGTCTGCGGTCGCCGTCAGAACGGCCGAAGCCAAGCGCCCGGCGTGCGAAAATGCCGCCTTTATCTTTCGTTCGACGGCTTCACTCATGTGTTCCACTCCCACCCTGATGGTGCAAGGTTGCACCTCCGATGCCGGCAAGAGCACGCTGGTTGCCGCGCTCTGCCGCATCCTCAAGCGCCGCGGCGTGCGCGTCGCGCCATTCAAGCCGCAGAATATGGCGCTGAATTCGGCGGTCACCGTCGACGGCGGCGAGATCGGCCGCGCGCAGGCGCTGCAGGCGCTGGCCGCCGGCCTGCCGCCGCACACCGACTTCAACCCGGTGCTGCTGAAGCCCAATACCGACAAGCGGGCGCAGGTGATCATCCACGGCAAGGCGATCAGCGACCTCGACGCCCGCGCCTACCACGATTACAAGCCGCGGGCGATGAAGGCGGTGCTGGAGTCCTATGAACGGCTGTGCGCGCAGTACGAGTGCGTGCTGGTCGAGGGCGCCGGCAGCCCGGCCGAGATCAACCTGCGCGACCGCGACATCGCCAACATGGGTTTCGCCGAGGCGGTCGACTGCCCGGTGATCCTCGTTGCCGACATCGACCGCGGCGGCGTCTTCGCCCACCTGGTCGGCACGCTGGCGCTGCTGTCGGCGAGCGAGCAGGCGCGCGTCAAGGGTTTCGTCATCAACCGCTTCCGCGGCGACATCAAGCTGCTCGAACCCGGCCTCGACTGGCTGGAAGAGCGCACCGGCAAGCCGGTGCTCGGCGTGCTGCCCTACCTGCACGGGCTCTACCTCGATGCCGAGGATGCGCTGCCGCGCGGCGCCGAGGCCAAGGGCGAGACCAAGCTGAAGGTGGTCGCGCCGGCCTATCCGCGCATCTCCAACCACAACGACCTCGACCCGCTGCGCTTCCATCCGGACGTCGATTTCCGCTTCGTCGGCCCGAACGAAACGCCCTCCGCTGCCGACCTGATCGTGCTGCCCGGCTCGAAGGCGGTGCAGGCCGATCTTGCCTGGCTGCGCGCGCACGGCTGGGAGGAGGCGATCCAGCGCCACCTGCGCTACGGCGGCAAGCTGGTCGGCATCTGCGGCGGCTACCAGATGCTCGGTCGCCAGCTGCACGACCCGCTCGGGCTGGAGGGGCAGCCGGGCAGCGCCCCCGGCCTCGGCCTGCTCGACTGCGAGACGACGCTGGCCGCGGAGAAGCAGCTGAAGAACGTCAGCGGCACGCTGCACCTGCCGGGCAGCCCGGCGGTGCACGGCTACGAGATCCACATGGGGGTGACCCGCGGCCCGGCGCTGGCGGCGCCGGCGGCGCAGCTCGACGGCCATGCCGACGGCGTGCAGTCGGCCGACGGCCGCATCCTCGCCACCTATTGCCACGGCCTGTTTGACGCGCCGCCGGCGCTCGCCGCGCTGCTCGCCTGGGCTGGCGCCGATGTCGCCGGCGCGCACTTCGACGCCGCCGCGCGGCGCGAGGCCGACCTCGACCGGCTGGCGGATGCGGTGGAACAGGCCTTCCGGTGGGAGAAATTGACGGATTTTCTGCCCTAGTCCGTCTTCCCAAAGGCAACGGGCGCCGCATCGCGGCGCCCGTTTTTCCTTGCGGGACTTCCGGTGGGCGTCAGAACGACATCTTGACGCCGAGGCTCCAGACGCCGACGTCGGATTCGCCCGTGTTGTTCTTGTCTCCGACATTGAAGTAATGCTCGTATTCGGCGCGTACGGCAACTGACTTGGTGATGTTGTATTCGGCGCCGACGCCGAGCTTGGGCACGACTTCGCTGTCGCTTTCGCTGATGCTGTCCGTGAATCCGCCCCAGCTGCCGCTCACTTTCAGCTTGGTATGGGTGTATGCCGCCCCTGCCTTGCCGAACAGGGAGAAGCTGTCGTTGAGCGGCAGGCTGCCGACGGCATCGACGAAGACAGCGTAGCTGTCGATCTTTCCCTTGATTTCCACCGGCGTGCCGATAACGCCGCCGGCGCTGGCCTTGAAACGGCCAAAGTCAGCGTAACCGCCTTCGATCGCGAAATTCTTGTTGAACTTGTAGCCGGCAAACAGCTTGTAGCTGGTGTCGGTATCATCGCTGGACGAATGGACGGCGGTCGCACCGTAATCGTCGCGCAGCAGCGCGGCAACATCCTTGTCGACGTTCTGTCCGTCCACGGACGCCCGGCCGATGCTGCCGCCGACATACCAGTTGCCTTCGGCCAAGGCGATGCCCGACGACATTGCCAGCACGGCCACCAGGATAGTTTTCTTGTACATTCTTGACTCCATCTATGACGTTTGCGTGGCGCGGATATTAGCAGCCGTCGGCGTGGCCGCCTATAGCACCTAAGTTATAGGTGCTGGGGTCCGACGCTTTCCCTATTCTCGTGCTCTTGCCGGATCGGCAACCCTACTTGAGCGCCAGCGGCAGTCCCGCGGCGCCGGCGAAGAGCAGGTTGGAGAGCCACAAGGCCAGGCAGTCGACGATCAGGCAGGTGTCCTCGGCGGCGAACGCGCTGCCTGGATTCCGGGGCAAGCCCGGAATGACGGGCTTGCATCAACCGGGTGCGGGGGGCTTGCCGCTACGGCGCCGCCGTCGCCTCGCCGACTCCCGCGGCACCGGCGTCCGTTTCGCCGCGGCCGATGCGCTGCAGCGCGACGCGCCGCTGGATCTCGCGAAAGAGCGGGTCGCCGTCATAGAGTGAGAACAGCTGGCGCATCCGGTTGAACACCAGCCGCGAGTCGTCGCCGGCAAGCAGCGCCTGCGCCTGCTTCTCCGCCAGTTCGCCGTCGCCGCCGGCGAGCGCCGCCTGCAGCACGTCGAGGCGCACGCTCGGCGGCAGCTCGACGGCGAGCAGCGCCGGCCGCAGCCCGGCGAAGCGGGAGCGGCCTTTCTCCGGCGAGGCGATCGCCAGCAGCGCGGCGAAGCTTGCCTGCGAGGGCAGCGGCAGGGCCATGATTTCCGATTCGCGCAGCAGCAACAGCACCTTTTCGGCGGCGATCGCGTCGCCGGCTGCGACCTGGGTGCGCGCCAGCGCCAGCTGGTCCTCGGTCGACACCGCGCCGGGCATCGTGTCGTTGGCGATCACATCGGCCATCGCCGCGCGCGCCGCCTCGGCATCGCCGTTCAGTTCGGCGGCCTGTGCCAGCAGCCGCTTGCGCAGGTAGTTGCGCGGCGTCCGCCGGGCGATCGCTTCCAGCACCCGCTGCGCCTCGTCGTGCTCGCCCTGCGCCATGCAGATGTTGGCCTTGAGGTCGGCGGCGTCGAAGTAGTGTGCGGCACCGGCGATCGCCTTTTCGATTTCACTGCGCGCCTCGCTCAGCCGGTTCTGCCGCTGCAGCGCGCGGGCGACGCCGGCCCGCGCCCAGGGGAATTCGTAGCGGTCGAGGATGCCGCGGTAGGTGGCTTCCGCCTGCGGCGCGTTGCCGGTGGCGATATGCAGCTCGGCCTCCTGCCGCAGCAGTTCGAAGCGGTAGGTGTGGCCGCCTTCGCTGTCGCGATTGGCGGCGAGCAGGGCGAGCGCCTGCGGGTAGTCGCCCCGCCGCTTGGCGCGGAAGAAGGGAGCGAAGAATTCCTTCTTCGCCGCCACCCGCTCCAGGCGCAGGATCAGCTTGTCCGGCGAGAAGGGCTTGATGATGTAGTCGTCGGGCACCAGTTCGACGGCGGCGACCACCTGCTCGTAGGACTGCTCGCCGGTGACCATCATGAAGATGGTGTCGTCGGGCAGCAGGTCGAAGCGGCGCAGCTCTTCCAGCAGCTGCTGGCCGGAACGGCCGTCGCCGAGCATGTAGTCGCAGAGGATGATGTCCGGCACGTTGTTGCGGATGCGGAAGATCGCATCCTGGTAGCCGGTGGCGAGGTCGACGGAGAAGGCGCCGGCGGTCTGTGCGATGGCGCGCAGGCTCTCGCGCGCGAGCGGCTGGTCGTCGACGACGAGGAAGCGCTTCTTGCGGAAATCGATTGCGGGCGGGGCCATCGCGCGCGCTCAGGGCAGCCGCAGTTCGAGCACGGCGCCGCCGAACTCGCCGCCGTTGCAGAGGCGCAGGCTGCCGTGCCGTTCCTGCCGCCGGTGCAGTTCGGCGATGCGCGCGGCGACCAGCAGGCCGATGCCGTGCGCCGCCGGGTCGGTGTCGGCGAAACCGCAGCCGTCGTCCTCGACGCGCAGGCACAGGCTGCCGTCGGCTTCGCCGGCGCTCAGCCGGATGCGGCTCCGCGCATGGCGGCTGGCATTCTGGATCGCGTTGTTGAGGATGTCGGCGACGAGGTCGCGGTCGAGCGCCCATTCGTCGCGTACCGTGCAGGCGACGTCGAGGGTCAGGCCGGCGCGGGCGAGATGCTTCCGCTGGTCGAGCGCGACCTCCTCGCAGAGGTCGGCGACGACGGCGGGCACGACGGCCAGCCGGGCTTCGTCGCGCAGCAGCCGGTAGGCGGCGAGCGTGCGGCTGAGCCGGCCGGCGGCCGCCTCGATCGCATAGCGCGCCTCGGCAAGGTCGAGGCCGTGCGCCGCCTCGGCGGCGGCGATCTGCGCTTCGGCGTAGAACAGCTGGTTCTTGGCGTCGTGCACGCCGGAGGCGAGCACATCGAGCAGGCGGTGCATGGGCACTCCCGGGGGTCGAGACCGGCAGATTAACCCGACTTGAGCGCCAGCGGCAGCCCCGCGGCGACCAGCGTGACCTGTTCGCAGGCGGCGGCGACGCGCTGGTTGAGACGGCCCTGCTCGTCGGCGAAGCAGCGCGAGACCGGGTGCATCGGCACGATGCCCCAGCCGACCTCGTTGGAAACGAGGATGGTCGAGCCCGGCAAGGTCGGCAGCAGCTGCACCAGGGCGTCGGTTTCCGTGTGCAGCAGCGGGCAGTCGATGGCTTCGCCGTTTTCCGCCTGGCGTGCCGCGGCGCCGGCGAAGAGCAGGTTGGAGAGCCACAGGGTCAGGCAGTCGACGAGCAGGCAGGTGTCCTTGGCGGCGTTCGCGCGCAGCGCCGCGGCCAGTTGCAGCGGCGCTTCGACCAGCCCCCAGTGGGCCGGGCGGCGCGCGCGGTGGTGGGCGATGCGGCGCGCCATCTCGCCGTCGCGGACTTCCGCGGTGGCGACGTAGACGACGCGCAGGCCGTGAGCGGCCGCCGCGGCCGCTGCGCGTTGCTCGGCGAGCGCGCTCTTTCCCGAGCGGGCGCCGCCGATGATCAGTTCGTGTCGATTCATAGCGTTAACGTGAAAGACGCGAAGTGTCTCGCGAACCTCCCCTCGCCCGCGAAGCGGGAGAGGGGCCGGGGATGAGGGAAACGGGCATGGGTAAGGCTTTCATGATTCGGGGCGGTGTCAATCCATGCCCGTTGGTCCGGGCTGTTGTCGGGCATGCCTGCCGCGGCGGGATTATCGCTCGGTGGCGCCGGCTGCGGCGGGTTTTCCGTGACCCAGCGCGCCGGCCAGGCACCAGACGCCGCGACCGGCGGTCTTCGCTGCGTACATCGCGCGGTCGGCGGCGCCGGTCAGCGTCTCGGCGTCGCTGCCGTCGTTCGGGAAGCAGGCGATGCCGACCGAAGCGCCGACCTGCAGCCGCAGCGCCTTGTCGGCCAGCTCGATCGGCTGCGCGATCAGTCCGATCAGTTTTTCGGCGACCCGGCTCACTTCTTCTTCCGCATGCAGGCCCTCGCAGATGACGACGAACTCGTCGCCGCCGGGGCGGGCGATGAAGTCGCCGGCGCGCACGCCGCGCGCCAGACGCTGGCCGACCTCGACCAGCACGCGGTCGCCGATGCTGTGCCCGTAGGTGTCGTTGATCGGCTTGAAGCCGTCGAGGTCGATGAAGAACAGCGACAGCCCGCTCTGCTGCCGCGTGGAGCGCGCCAGCGCCTGCGGCAGGAAGCCGATCAGGTTGCGGCGGTTGGCCAGCCCGGTCAGCCAGTCGTGCTGCGCTTCGTGGTCGAGCGCCTGGCGTTGCGCTTCGAGCGTGACCAGCTGGGCGCGCATCTGCACCTGCATCGCCGCGAAGCGCCGCGCCAGCGCGCCGATCTCGTCCTGGCGGCCGGTCGGCAGTTCGACCGCGCCGGGCTTGCCGAAGTTGGCCATCGCCTTCTCGATCTGGCGCAGCGAGGCGGTGACGGCACGGGCGAGGATGAAGGCGAGGAGGACGGCGACGACGCCGGCGAGGAGCACGTTGCGGATCGCGTTGCCGGCCAGCTCGCCGCTCTTTGCCAGCACGCCGGACAGCGGCTGCGCCAGCCCGAGCAGGAAATGCACGCCGCGCTCGCCGCGGGCGCCGCGCCACGCGGCCGGCAAGGCCTCGACGCGGACGAAGCTGGCGAGGCGGTCGGCCTGGCCGGCGGCGTCGGCGCCGGAGCGGAACGTTGCGCGTTCGGTGTCGCGGGCGAGCAGCGGCCGGGTCTGCGGAAAGGCGTCCTGCACCAGCGCGCGCTGGCCGCGATCGAAGGCGAAGGCCTGGCGCGGGTCGGGATGGATCAGGAAGTCGCCGCTGCTGTTCGCCAGATAGACGTCGGTGCCGCCCGGCAGGTCGGTCGCCAGCAGATGGAACAGTCCGTCGAGGTCGACGTTGATGACGATGACGCCGAGCAGCCGGCCGCCGTTGCGGCCTTCGCTCATCACCTGCATCGCCAGTTGCAGCGACGGTTGCCCCTCGGCGTCGTGGGCGCCCTGTTCATGGTTGATCCCGGCCGGCGAGATGTACATGCCGCCGGCGGGGAGCGCCAGCGTTTCATAGACGTAGGGATAGTGCGCCTTCTCCTGCAGGTCGTCGCCGCCGACCACCAGCGGCCCGCTGGCGCTGCGGTCGACGCGGACGACTTCGGCGCCGTCGCGGACGGCGATCAGCCGGATCTGGAAGTAGGCCTGCCGGCTGGCAACCAGGCGGGAGAACAAGTCGGTGGCGTGCTCCCGGCTCTGCCCGTCGCCGGCCAGCGCCGCGACACTGTCGGGATGGCGGGCGAGCAGCAGCAGGTCGCGTTCGACGCTGTCGAGGGTCAGTGCGATGCGCCCGCCGAGCACGCGGGTGGCGGTGGCGAGCTGCTCGGTGGCGGTGGCGAGCAAGGCCTGGCGCCCGTCCTGGTAGGCGAAGTAGCCGGTCAGTCCGGCGGCGAACAGTGCCAGCAGCGCGAAGGCCAGCGCCAGGCGCTGCGCCAGCGAAAGCGGCAGCGGCGCAGCGGCGCTCACGGCTGCAGCACCCGGTCGCGGCGGTCGCCGGAGAGGATGCGTTGCCACAGGCGCGTGCGCCGCTCCGCATCCTCGACCGGCATCAGCCAGTGCGGCGGCTTGCCGCCGGCGGCCTGGATCGAGTCGCCCTGGCGGGTGCTGGAGAGCCCCTGCCGCTGTTCGAGCAGCCGGCTCGCCGTGTCGCCGAGCAGGTGGTCGATGAAGGCATGCGCCAGCGCACGGTCGCGGGCACCGCGCGTTACCGCCCAGCAGTCGAGCCAGGCCAGCGCGCCCTCGCGCGGAATGAAGTAGCCGACCTCGACGCCGCGGTCGGCGAGCGCCTTCACCTGCTGCGAGCCGTAGTTGGCGAAGAGCAGCGCCGCCTGGTGCCGGACGAACAGGTCGGCGGCTTCGTCCGGCTGGCTGTAGAAGGCGAGCACGTTGCGGCGCAACGCGATCAGCTGGTCGACCGCCGCCGGCCAGTCCTTGTCGGCGAGGCCGAAGGGCGAAGCGAGGCCGAGCCGCAGCGCGGCCAGCGAGAAGTTGTGCGAGGAGCCGTTGAAGGCGAGCACGCGCTTCTGGTAGCGCGGGTCCCACAGCGCCGACAGTGAATCCGGCGGCTGCGGGAAGGCCTTGCGGTCGTAGATGATGCCCATCTCGGCGTAGGTGAAGGGAACGCCGAACAGGCGGCCGTCGTGGACCAGGCCGGGCAGCGCCGCCGGGTTGCGGAAGCGCGGCGCCTGCGTGCGGCGGGTCGGGATGAGTTCGGGGTCGATCGGCTGCAGCCAGCCGGCGGCGGCATAGCGGGCGATCTCGGCGGTATTGGCGGCGACCAGGTCGAAATCGCCGCCGGCGCGGGCGCGCATCTTTTCCAGCAGCGCGTCGTCGTTGTCGACGACGGTGAGCTCGATCTCGACGCCATGCCGCGCGCGGAATTCGGCCGCGACCTCGGGCTCGACGTAGCCGGGCCAGGCGAGCACGCGCAGCACCGGTGCCGCCGACGCGGTTGCGGGCCAGCCGCCGCACAGGGCCGCGATCAGGAAAAGGCTGGCGACGATTCGGCGCATGTTGGGGTGGGCCGCGAGTCCTGCGGTTATACTCCGGGCTGGCCTCGGCGGCCCCCGAGGGCCCTGCCGAAGCGTTTTTGATGCCCATTCTGCCATGAACTCCGCCCGATGAACTTCGCCATCTCCGCCCCCGATTCCGCCCTCGCTGCCGCGCTGCAGCACAAGATCGACAACAAGACCAAGCCGCTCGGCGCGCTCGGCGAACTGGAGCGCCTCGCGCTCAAGGTCGGCCTCGTGCAGCAGACGCTGACGCCGCGCCTCGACAACCCGCAGATGATCGTCTTCGCCGGCGACCACGGCGCGGCCAGGGCCGGCGTCTCCGCTTTCCCGCAGGACGTGACCTGGCAGATGGTGGAGAACTTCCTTGCCGGCGGCGCCGCGATCAACGTCTTCGCCCGCGCCAACGGCCTCGGCCTGACCGTGGTGGACGCCGGCGTCGCGCACGACTTCGGCGCCGATTGTGAACAACGCGGGCTGGTCGACGCCAAGGTGGCGCCGGGGACGCGCAACTACATCGAGGAGCCGGCGATGACGCCGGCCGAGCGCGACAGCGCGGTCGCCCGCGGCGCCGCGCTGGCCCGCGAACTGGCGGCATCCGGCTGCAAGGTGCTCGGCTTCGGCGAGATGGGCATCGGCAACACCGCCGCCGCCTCGCTGATCACCCACCACCTGACCGCTACGCCGCTCGCCGACTGCATCGGCCGCGGCACCGGCCTCGACGACCCCGGCCTCGCCAGGAAGCGCGAGCTGCTGGCCCGGGCCGCCGCACGTGCCGGGCTGCCGGCGACGGCGGCCGGCGGCAGCGAACATGCGCAGGCGGTGCTCGCCGAGTTCGGCGGTTTCGAGATCGCGATGATGACCGGCGCCATGCTCGGCGCCGCCGAAGCCGGCATGGTGCTGCTGGTCGACGGCTTCATCGTCGGCGCCGCCTTCCTCGTTGCCGCCCGCCTGCGGCCGGCGATCGTCGATTACGCGGTGTTCTGCCACCGCTCGGCGGAGCCGGGGCACCAGGCCCAGTTGGCCGCGCTCGGCGCCAGCCCGCTGATCGACCTCGGCCTGCGCCTCGGCGAAGGCACCGGCGCCGCGCTCGCCTGGCCGCTCTTGCGCGCGGCGGTGGCCTTCCTCGACGAGATGGCCAGCTTCGAATCGGCCGGGGTAGCGGAAAAGGCCTGATGAATCCGCTGCGCCGCGAACTCGACTACTTCTTCGGCGCCGTGCGCTTCTTCACGCGCCTGCCGGTGCCGGCCTGGGTCGGCCACTCGGCGGCGGCGCTGAACCATTCGGCACGCTACTTCCCGCTGGTTGGGCTGCTGGTCGGGCTGATCGGCGCGCTGGTCTTCGCCTTCGCCTCGTTTTTCCTGCCGAAGACGCTCGCCGTGCTGCTGGCGATGGCGGCGACGCTGCTCGTCACCGGCGCCTTCCACGAGGACGGCTGGGCCGACATGGTCGACGGCTTCGGCGGCGGCTGGACGCGCGAGCGCACGCTGGAGATCATGAAGGACTCCAGCATCGGCAGCTACGGCACGATCGCGCTGGTGCTGCTGCTGCTCGGCAAGTTCATGGCGCTGGTCGAACTCGACATGCTGCTCGTCGCGCCGGCGCTGATCGCCGGCCACGCGCTGTCGCGGCTGTGCGCGACCAGCCTCCTGCGCTTCCTCGACTACGCGCGCGAGGAAGGCAAGGCGAAGCCGCTGGCGACGCGCATCTCGGCCGGCGAACTGGCGCTCGCCGCCGCCTTCGGTCTCGTTGCGCTGCTGCCGCTGCCGGCCGTCGGCGCCTTCGTCGGCGTGCTGTTCGCCGCCGCCGCGACCGCCTTCATGGCGCGCAAATTCATGAAGCGCCTCGGCGGCTACACCGGCGACTGCCTCGGCGCGACCCAGCAGGTCGCCGAGCTCGCCTTCTACTTCGGCCTGCTGTGCAGGTTTTCCTGATCCGCCATCCGCGGCCGCAGGTCGCGCCGGGCATCTGCTACGGCCAGCTCGACCTGCCGGCGCTCGACGTCGACACGACCGCCGCCGCGCTGCGTGCGCAACTCCCCGCCGGCCTGCCGCTGATCGCCAGCCCGCTGCAACGCTGCCGCGTGCTCGCCGAAGCGCTGCATCCCGCGCCGCGCTTCGTGCCGGGGCTGATGGAGATGCACTTCGGCGACTGGGAAGGAAAGCGCTGGGACGAGATCGGCATCGCCGCGCTCGACGCCTGGGCCGCCGACCTGCTGCACCACGCGCCGCCCGGCGGCGAGTCGGCGGCGATGCTGCAGGCGCGCGCGGTGGCTTGCCTCGATGCGCTGGCGGCGGAAGGGCTGCCTGCCTGCATCGTCGTCACCCACGCCGGCGTGATGCGGGCGGCGCTCGGTTATGCGCGCGGCTTGCCGGCGGCGGAATGGTCGCAGCTGCGCTTCGGCTATGGCGAGTGCGTGGCGCTGGCATGGCGCTGATGGGCGCCGCCGCCATTTTCTTTCGCCGCTGCGGCCAATTGTCGGGTAGCTGACACATCCCGCCGGCCGTCGGCGCTAGAGTTCGCTGCGGGATTTTCCAGCAGCGAGGAGCGGACATGGCCTATGCAAACAAGGTGGTCGGTATCGACGCGGCGATGCGCCGCGTCGCGTCGGGGATGCGCTTGATGATCGGCGAATTCGTCGGCGCCGGCGAGCCGGCGAAATGCATCGAATGGCTGCTGGCGTCGCGGGTCGGCGAGCTGACCGTGATCGCCAACACGCCGGGCATGCGCGGCGGTTTCCTCAAGGCCCGGCTGTTCGAGCAGGGCCAGATCGCCGAGTTCATCGGCACCCACATCGGCACCACCGGCGAGTCGACCGAGTCCTACCTCGCCGGCAAGGTCAGGGTCGCCGAGTTTTTCCCGATGGGCACCTGGGCGGAGAAGGTCCGCGCCGGCGCGATGGGGCTCGGCGGCGTGCTGGTCCCGGTCGGCGTCGGCATCCTCGACCAGCCCGGCCTGTTCCCCGCACTCGCCGCCGCCAAGCCGAAGGTCAGCCTCGACGGCCGCGAGTATTTCGTCGAGGCGGCGCTGGAGGCCGACGTCGCCATCATCAAGGGCTGGCGCGCCGATACCTTCGGCAACGTCGAGTTCCGCAACACCGGCCGCCAGAACCAGCGCGACCTGGCGATGGCCGGCCGCTACACGATCGTCGAGGTCAACGAGATCGTCCCGGTCGGCAGCATCGAGCCGTCGCGGGTCGATTGTCCGGGCGTCTTCGTCGATGCGGTGGTGCAGGGCTATTCGCTCGCCGAGCAGAACGACCTTTACCGCCAGCACTGGGTCAAGCTTGGCCGCCTGGCGCCGGCGGCGTGAGAATCGCGGAGGAGGAACGACATGCTGCAACTCAACCCCAAGGAAATCATCGCCCGCCGTTGCGCCCGGGAACTTGCCTGCGGCCAGGTGGTTAACCTCGGCCTCGGCATCCCGACGCTGACTGCCAACTACCTGTCGGAGGGCGCCGGCGTCATCTTCCACAGCGAGAACGGCGTCTTCGGCTTCGGCGGGCGGCCGTCCGAGTTCAACGCCGACAGCGACCTGACCAATGCCGGCTGCGAGCCGATCACGCTGAAGCCGGGGGCGGCGATCATGGACCTCGCCACTTCGCTGGGGGCGATGCGCAAGGGCTACATCGACGTCACCATCCTCGGCGCGCTCGAGGTCGACGCCGCCGGCAACCTGGCCAACTGGGCCACCCGCCGCGACGGTCGCTGGTGGCCGGGGATCGGCGGCGCGATGGACCTCTGCCACGGCACCCCGACGGTGATCGCCGCGCTGCTGCACACCGACAAGCACGGCCGCTCGAAGATCCGCCAGCGCTGCGAACTGCCCCTGACCGGGAGCGGCTGCGTCAAGGTGATCGTCACCGAACGTGCGCTGTTCGACGTCCGTCCGCATGGGCTGGTGCTGCGCGAGCTGTTCCCCGGTCTCTCCGTCGCCGACGTCAAGGCCGTCACCGAGGCCGAGTTCCGCGTCTCGCCGGGGCTCTCGGAAATGAAGCTGGGCATCGATCTCGGCATCGCCCCGGTCGTTCCCCTCTGACCCCCGCCACCGCAGGAGCCGCCATGTCCGCACCGACTTCGTCCCCCACCCGCGCCGAATGGTATTTCGATTTCATCTCGCCGTTCGCCTACCTGCAGCTTGAGCAGTTCGACCGCCTGCCGGCCGGCCTCGACGTCACGCTGCGGCCGGTCGTCCTCGGCGCGCTGCTGGCGCACTGGCAGAATCGCGGCCCGGCCGAGATCCCGGGCAAGCGCCGCTTCACCTACCGCTACGTGCAGTTCCGCGCCGAGCAGCTGGGCATCCCGTTGCGCATGCCGCCGGCGCATCCGTTCAATCCGCTGCGCCCGCTGCGCCTGGCGCAGGCCCTCGGCGGCGGCATCGAGGTGGTGCGCGAGATCTTCCGCCACCTGTGGCGCGACGGGCAGGGCGTGGCCGACGAGGCGGGCTGGCGCAAGCTGTGCGCGCGGCTCGGCGTGGTCGGCGCGGAGGCGCTGATCGAGCGCGCCGAGGTCAAGGTGGCGTTGCGGCAGAACACCGAGGCGGCGATCGCCCGCGAGGTCTTCGGCGTGCCGACTTTCGCCGTCGGCGACGATCTGTTCTGGGGCGAGGATGCGACCGCGCTGCTGCTGCACTGCCTGGAATCCCCGGACTGGCTGCAATCCGACGAGCTGCGGCGGATCAGCGATCTGCCGGTGGGTGTCGAGCGGCGGCGCTGAGCGGGGGCGCGCGTGGTCACCCCGGAGCGTCTGCAGCACATCGCCGCCTGGTCGCGCGACCTCGCCGCCGGCGAGCGCGAGCGCGCCGGCGCCGGCGTTGTCGAGAAGTCGTTCGCCCGCGGCAGCACGATCTGCACCAGCGGCTCGCGCCTGGACGCCTGGACCGGCGTCGTCGACGGCCTGGTCAAGCTGTCCACGGTCGCGCACTCGGGCAAGACCGTGACCTATACCGGGGTGCCCGCCGGCGGCTGGTTCGGTGAAGGCAGCGTGCTGAAGAACGAAAAGCGCCGCTATGACATCGTCGCGCTGCGCGATACGCGGCTGGCGATGATGAACCGCGCCACCTTCCTCTGGCTGTTCGAGAACAGCAGCGCCTTCAACCGCTTCCTCGTCGGCCAGCTCAACGAGCGCCTCGGGCAGTTCATGGGGCTGCTCGAAAACGACCGGCGCCTGGATGCGACCGGGCGGGTGGCGCGCTGCATCGCGTCGATGTTCAACCCGGTGCTCTATCCGGCGGTCGGCGCGCACCTCGACATCAGCCAGGAAGAGGTCGGCCTGCTCGCCGGCGTCTCGCGCCAGATCGCCAACCAGTGCTTGAAGACGCTCGAAGGCGAAGGGCTGATCCGCGTCGAATACTGCGGGGTCAGCGTCGTCGACCTCGAACGCTTGCGCGGCTACGGCGACTAGCGCAGTCTGCCCGGCGTTCGACGGGCCGCCGCCGATGCGGCGGTCAGTGCGCACCCCAAGAGTACTTTTTCGCGATGTGCGTGGCACATCGCTCAGTGCGCCTGATCCCAGTTCGGGCCGACGCCGACCTCGACCACCAGCGGCACCTTCAGCTTCGCCACCTGCGTCATCAGCCGCGGCAGTTCGCTGCGGACCAGTGCCAGTTCGGCGTCCGGCACTTCCAGCACCAGTTCGTCGTGCACCTGCAGCACCAGTCGGGTCGCCAGTTGCTTCTCGTCCAGCCAGCGCTGCACGGCGATCATCGCCAGCTTGATCAGGTCGGCGGCGGTGCCCTGCATCGGCGCGTTGATCGCGGCGCGCTCGGCGCCCTGGCGGCGGCCGACCTGCTGCGCGCGGATGTCGGGCAGCCACAGGCGGCGGCCGAAGACGGTCTCGACGTAGCCGTCGCGCTTGGCGGCGTTCCTCGTCTCCTCCATGTAGCGGGCGACGCCGGGGTAACGCGCGAAGTAGCGCTCGATGTAGGCCTGTGCCGCGCTGCGCTCCAGATCCAGCTGGCGCGCCAGGCCGAAGGCGCTCATGCCGTAGATTAGGCCGAAGTTGATCACCTTGGCGACGCGGCGCTGGTCCGGCCCGACCTCCAGCGGCGTGACGCCGAAGATCTCGGCGGCGGTGGCGCGGTGCACGTCCTCGCCGGCGGCGAAGGCTTCGAGCAGGCGCGGGTCTTCCGAGAGGTGCGCCATGATGCGCAGCTCGATCTGCGAGTAGTCGGCGGAGACGATGCTGCTGCCTTCCGGCGCGACGAAGGCGGCGCGGATGCGGCGGCCCTCGGCGGTGCGCACCGGGATGTTCTGCAGGTTGGGTTCCGAGCTCGCCAGCCGGCCGGTGATGACGCTGGCCTGCGAGTAGCTGGTGTGCACGCGGCCGGTATCCGCATTGACCATGCGCGGCAGCTTGTCGGTGTAGGTGCTCTTCAGCTTCGACAGCGTGCGCGTCTCCAGCAGCACCTTCGGCAGCGGGTAGTCGAGCGCCAGTTCGGAGAGCACCTCCTCGTCGGTGGACGGGCCGCCGGAGGGGGTCTTCTTCTGCACCGGCAGGCCGAGCTTGGTGAACAGGATGTCGGCCAGCTGCTTCGGCGAGTTGATGTTGAACGGCTGGCCGGCGAGTTCGTGTGCCTTGTTCTCCAGCGCGATCAGTTGCGTGCCGAGTTCGTGGCTCTGCTGCGCGAGCAATGCCGCGTCGATCAGGATGCCGTTGCGCTCCATGCGGTAAATGACTTCGCGCGCCGGCATCTCGATCTCGGCGTAGATGCGCTTGAGGCCTTCCTCCGCCAGCACGCGCGGCAGCAGCGCCTGGTGCACCTGCAGCGTCACGTCGGAATCCTCGGCCGAGTATTCGCCGGCCTTCTCGATGTCGACCTGGTCGAAGCCGATCTGTTTGGCGCCCTTGCCGCACAGCGACTCGTAGGAGATGGTATCGAGCCCGAGGTGGCGCGAAGCGAGCTGGCCGAGGTCGTGGCCCTTGTCCGATTCGAGCACGTAGGATTCGAGCAGCGTGTCGTGCACGACGCCGGCAAGCGCGATGCCGTGGTTGGCGAAGACGTGCTGGTCGTACTTGAGATGCTGGCCGAGCTTGGCGTGCTGCGCCGATTCGAGCCACGGTTTCATTCGCGACAGCACCTCGTCGCGCGGCAGCTGCTGCGGCACGCCGGCGTAGTGGTGGGCGACGGGGATGTAGCAGGCCTCGCCCGGCGCGGTGGCCAGCGAGATGCCGACGATGCGCGCGGCGAAGGGGTCGAGGCTGGTCGTCTCGGTGTCGATCGCGGTCAGTTCGGCGGCGGTGATCTTCGCCAGCCAGCGCTCGAAGGCGGGCCAGTCGAGCACCGTCTCGTAGGCCGAGCGGTCGGGCGCAAACAGCGAGCCGGAAGCGGTCGGCGTGGCGTCCGCCATCGGCGCCGGCGCGGTGCCGGCAGCGGCGGTTGCGGCACTCTCGCCGGCCGGCGCACTGACTTCCTTCAGCCAGCTGCGCGATTCGATGCGGGTGAACAGTTCGATCAGCTTGTCGCGCTGCGGTGGCCGGGCGGTGAGCGATTGCGGCGTCTCCGGCAGGCTCAGGTCGCAGCGCACGGTGACCAGCTTCCTGGCGAGCGGCAGGAAGTCCAGCGCCTGGCGCAGGTTCTCGCCGACCACGCCGCCGATCTCGCCGGCGTGCGCGATCAGGTTGTCGAGCGTGCCGTACTGCGTCAGCCACTTCACCGCCGTCTTCGGGCCGCACTTGGCAACGCCCGGGACGTTGTCGACGGTGTCGCCGACCAGCGTCAGGTAGTCGACGATGCGCTCCGGCGGCACGCCGAACTTGTTGATCACGCCGGCCTCGTCGAGCACCTCTTCGCTCATCGTGTTGACCAGCGTCACGTGCCGGTCGACCAGTTGCGCGAGGTCCTTGTCGCCGGTCGAGACGACGACCTCGATCCCCTGCGCCGCCGCCTGTCGCGCCAGCGTGCCGATCACGTCGTCGGCCTCGACGCCTGGCTCCATCAGCAGCGGCCAGCCGAGCGCCGCGATGCATTCGTGCAGCGGCGCGATCTGGCGCGCCAGGTCGTCCGGCATCGGCGGCCGCTGCGCCTTGTACTCGGGGTACCATTCGTCGCGGAAAGTCTTGCCCTTGGCGTCGAAGACGCAAGCCTTCCAGGCCACGTCCTTCGCCTTGTAGTCGCTTTCCAGCCGGCGTAGCATGTTCAGTACCCCGACGATGGCGCCGGTCGGCTCGCCTGCCGAGTTGCGCAGGTCGGGCAGGGCGTGGAAAGCGCGATAGAGGTACGACGAACCGTCGACCAGAAGCAGCACGGACATGATTGAGCGATGAACGAAAAAGAGAAATTGCCGCCGCAGGCGGACCCCGAAAAACTGGCGCAATCGGTCTCGGCGCGCGAATCCTGGCGGATCTTCGGCATTATGGCAGAGTTCGTCGCCGCCACCGAACGTCTGGCGCCGATCCGGCCGGCGGTGTCGATCTTCGGCAGCGCCCGCGTCGAACCCGGCAGCCAATACTACGAATTGACCGAGGCGATCGCGCGGCAACTGTCGGACTCCGGCTTCTCGGTGATCTCCGGCGGCGGCCCCGGCATCATGGAGGCGGCGAACAAGGGCGCCTTCTTCGGCAAGAGCCCGTCGGTCGGCCTCAACATCCAGCTGCCGCACGAGCAGCACGCCAACGCCTTCCAGGACATCTCGCAGACCTTCCGCCACTTCTTCGCGCGCAAGTACATGTTCGTCAAGTTCGCCAGCGCCTACGTGGTCATGCCCGGCGGTTTCGGCACGCTCGACGAGCTGCTGGAAGCGCTGACGCTGATGCAGACCGGGAAGACCCGCTGCATCCCGATCATCCTGGTGCACGAGCCGTTCTGGCGCGGCATGGTCGAGTGGTTCCGCGGCCGCCTGGTCGACGAAGGGATGATCTCGCCGGAGGACATGGACCTGATCCAGGTGCTCGACAAGCCGGAGGAGATCGTCGAGGCGATCTTCAAGCACTACGAGACCCGCGGCTTTGCGCCGTCGGCGGATGAGCGGGAGCTGCTGCTCAACCTGTAATACAATCTCGGCATACTCTCCGGGGATCTTCCATGCGCCGCTTCCTTCTGCCCTTGGCTTTCGTCGCCACCTCCGCCCTCGCCCAGGCCGGCAAGCCGGCCGACCTGCAGCCGCTGCCGGCGGTGCCGCCGCCGCCGCCGGAGATCGTGCCCTTCGATTCGGCGCTGGAACCGCAGGTGACGATCCGCAAGCGCGAGGGCGACACGGTCGAGGAATACCGCATGTCCGGCCGCGTCTACATGCTCAAGGTGACGCCGCCGCACGGCGTTTCCTACTACCTGATCGACACCCAGGGCGACGGCAATTTCACGCGCATGGAGACGCTGGACGACCGTACCCGCGTCCCGATGTGGATCATCAAAACCTTCTGACGCTTACCGCCGGCCGGCGCCACGTCCGCCGGCCGTCCTGCCGAAGCCTTCCGCGACGTGTCCGTTTTCACTTCCGTTTCCCCGGCGCAGCTCGCTGACTGGCTGCAACGCTACGATCTCGGCGCGCCGACGGCGCTCGCCGGCATCGCCGAAGGCGTGCAGAACTCGAACTTCTTCGTCGACACCGAACGCGGCCGCCATGTGCTGACGCTCTTCGAGCGCGTCGATCCGGCGCAGCTGCCGTTCTACCTCGACCTGATGGCGCACCTGGCGCAGCACGGCATCCCCTGCCCGGCGCCGCGGCCGATGCGCGACGGCCGCCTGCTCGGCGAGCTGAACGGCCGCCCGGCGGCCCTGTTCTCGCGGCTGCAGGGGCGCTCGGTGATCGTGCCGACGCCGGCGCAGTGCGCCGCGGCCGGTGCGGCGTTGGCCCGCCTCCATCTCGCCGGCCGCGACTTTCCGGCGCCGCCGCATCCGTGCGGCCCGGCCTGGATCGAAGCCACCGCCGCCCGCCTGCTGCCGCGCCTGCCGGCCGCCGATGCCACGCTGCTTGCCGACGAGCTGGCGGCCTGGCGGGCGACCGGCACGGCGCTGCCGGCCGGCGTCATCCACGCCGACCTGTTCCGCGACAACGTGCTCTTCGTCGGTAACGGGCAGCATCCGGAACAGGCTTCGCAGATCGGCGGCCTGCTCGATTTCTATTTCGCCGGCCACGGCGAGTTTCTCTTCGATCTCGCCATCGTCGCCAACGACTGGTGCGCTACCGCCGACGGCGGGCTCGATGCCGGCCGCCTGCAGGCGCTGCTCGCCGCCTACCATGCCTGTCGCCCGCTGACGGCCGCCGAATGCGCCGCCTGGCCGCGCCAGCTGCGCGCCGCGGCGCTGCGCTTCTGGCTGTCCCGGCTGGAGGACTTCCACTGCCCGCAGCCGGGCGAGACGGTCACCGTGCGCGATCCCGAAGCCTTCCGCCGCATCCTGCTGCAGCGCCGGGCGCTGGCCGATGCGCCGCTGCGGCTTGCCTGAGGCCGGGGGCGCGGCTAGCATCTGTCCGTTCCCTCACGAGACCTGGCCATGGCCACCAATCCGTTCCCGCTGACGCCCGTCGCCTTTTCCGGCGAACCGCGGGGGGTGCCGCCGGACGCCCCCTTCAACTGGCTGCGCCAGGGCTGGGCGGTGTTCGTCGCCGACCCCGGCCAGTGGCTGGCGATGACCGTGCTGCTGCTGGTCGTCTTCTTCGGCCTGCAGATCGTGCCGGTGATCGGCAGCCTCGCCGCCGCGCTGCTGCTGCCGGCGCTGATCGCCGGCATGCTGCATGCGGTGCAGCGCCTCGGCGACGACGGGCGCTTCGAACTCGCCGACTTCCTTGCCGGTTTCCGGCACAATAGCGGCCCGCTGGTGATGCTCGGCGTGCTGTTCATGGCCGGCTGGCTGCTCATCCTGCTGGTGGTCATGGTCATCGCCGGCGGCGGCGTTGCCGGCGGCGTCATCGTCGGCGTTGCCGGGCAGCCGGGCGTCGGCGCCGGCATCGGGCTGGCCGGCTTCTTCCTCGCCTTCATCCTCAAGCTGCTGCTCGGCATCCCGCTGTGCATCGCCATGTGGTTCGCGCCGGCGCTGGTCTATTTCAACGGCATGGCTCCGGTGGCGGCACTGCAGGCAAGCTTCGCGGCCAGCCTGAAGAACTGGCTGGCGATGCTGGTCTTCGGCCTGCTCGCGATGGTGCTCGGCTTCTTCGCCGCGCTGCCGATGGGGCTGGGTTTTCTGGTGCTGATCCCGGTGCTGATCGGGGCGCTGCACGCTTCGCACAAGGACATTTTTCTTGGCTGACATGACACGATTCGCCGCCGCATCCCCTTCCTTCCGCAGGGAGTCCTGAGATGCAGGCGCGCAAGCTCACCGCGCGGCAGGGCTGGGGCTGGCTGGCCGCCGGCTTCGCCATCTTCCGCCGCAATCCGGCGCAGCTGACGATGATCATCCTCGGCTACTGGCTGCTGATCGCCTTCGTGAACTCGCTGCCGATCATCGGGCCGGTGCTCGCCACGATCAGCATCCCGGCCTTCTCGGTCGGGCTGATGAACGCCTGCCGCGATGTCGACCAGGGCCGCGGCCTGCTGTTCCCGGTGCTCTTTTCCGGCTTTCGCCAGCAGCGGCAAACGCTGCTCGTGCTCGGCGTGCTCTACCTGGCGGCGACGCTGTTCGCGCTCGTCGCCTCGTCGCTGGCCGATGGCGGCCTGTTCATGCAGAGCATGATCGGCAGCTACCGGCCGAGCGAGGAGGAGGTCACCAGCGGCGGCTTCCTCGCCGCCGCGCAGATCGCGCTGATCCTGATGACGCCGGTGATCATGGCCTGGTGGTACGCGCCGCTGCTGGTCGCCTGGCATGGCTTCGGCGCCGGCAAGGCGCTGTTCTTCAGCCTCGCCGCCTGCCTCCGCAACTGGAAGCCCTTCCTTGCCTACGGCGCGTGCGTGATGGTCTTCGGTGCCCTGCTGCCCGGGCTGGTGCTCGGCCTGGTCGTTTCCGCCGTGCCGGAAGCGGCCAGCGCGATCACCTCGCTGGCCATCGTGCCGCTGCTGCTGATCCTGGCGCCGGCGCTGATCGCCAGCTTTTACGTCACCTATCGCGAGGTGTTCACCACCAGCGAGACGGTCGAGCCGGCGCCGCCCGCCGATGTCTGAGCCGTCTCCGCTCGGCCTTTTCGGCGGCACCTTCGATCCGGTGCATGTCGGCCACCTGCGTCTCGCCGAGGAAGCGGCCGAGGCGCTCGGGCTGCAGCGTGTGCGCTGGATTCCCGCCGGGCAGCCGCGGCATCGCCAGAATCCGTGCGTGACCGCGGCGCACCGCCTGCGCATGGTCGAACTGGCGATCGCCGGCAATCCGCGCTTTGAACTCGATCCGGCGGAAGCCGAGAGCGGCGAGGCCAGCTACACGGTGCCGACGCTGCAGCGCCTGCGCGCCGAACTCGGCGAACGGCGTCCGTTCGTGCTGCTGCTCGGCGCCGACGCCTACGCCGGCCTGCCTTCGTGGCACCGCTGGCAGGAACTCTTTGCGCTGGCGCACCTGGCGGTCGCGCACCGTCCCGGCTTCGCCGTCGATGTGGCGGCGCTGCCGGGCGCGCTGCAGGCAGAGCACGCGGCCCGCTGCGTGCCGGACAACGACATCGGCGCACTTGCCGCCGCCCCGGCCGGTCGCATCCTCAACTTTCCGATGACCCCGCTTGCCGTCTCCGCGACGCAGCTGCGCGGCTTGCTGGCGCAGGGGCGGAGTGCCCGCTATTTGCTGCCGCAGCCGGTTATCGACTATATTGACCTTCACCACCTCTACCGAAGCAACAATGGATCTTAGAAAGCTGCAGAAACTGGTTGTAACCGCCCTCGAAGACATCAAGGGCCGTGACATCGAAGTCCTCAACACCACCAAGCTCACTTCCCTGTTCGACCGCATCGTCATCGCCAGCGGCGATTCCAACCGCCAGGTGAAGGCGCTCGCGCGCAACGTCCAGGAAAAGGTGACGGAAGCCGGCGGCGAGGTGCTCTCGGTGGAGGGCGAGGACAACGGCGAATGGGTGCTGGTCGATCTCGGCGACATCGTCGTGCATGTGATGCAGCCGGCGATCCGCGCGCATTACAACCTCGAAGAGCTGTGGGCGGCGCGTCCGGCCCGGCGCAAGACGGTTGCCGACGAGGGCGAAAGCAAGGCCAGCGCCGCATGAAGCTGCTGATCGCCGCCGTCGGCCACAAGATGCCGGACTGGGTGGCGACGGGCTGCGGCGAATACATCAAGCGCATGCCGCGCGAATTGCCCCTCTCCGTCGTCGAAATCAAGCCCGAACCGCGCGGCAGCAAAACCCGCGAGCAACTTACCGCCGCCGAGAAGGCGCGCATCGCCCCGGCCATTGCCGGTTGCGGGCGCATCGTCGCCCTCGACGAGCGCGGCCGTGACCTGACCACGCAGCAGCTGGCGCAACGGCTGGAGACGTGGATGCAGGACGGCCGCGATACCGCCTTCCTGATCGGCGGCGCCGACGGCCTCGATCCCGAGCTGAAGGAACGCGCCGACGACATGATCCGCCTGTCCAGCCTGACGCTGCCGCACGCGATGGCGCGGCTGGTGCTGTGCGAGCAGCTCTACCGCGCGGTCAGCGTGCTGAAGAACCATCCCTACCACCGCGAGGGCTAGCCGGATGAGCCTGCTCGCCCCGCGCATCCACCTCGCTTCGCGCAGTCCGCGCCGGCGCGAACTGCTGACCCAGCTCGGCGTCCAGTTCGATACGCTGCTCTTTCGCGATGGCACGCGTGCCGACGCCGAAACCGACGAGACGCCGCTGCCCGGCGAGGACCCGGTCGCCTATGTGCAGCGCGTCGCGCGCGCCAAGGCCGAGCACGGCTGGCGTTGCATCGCCTGGCGCCACCTGCGGCCGCAGCCGGTGCTGTCCGCCGACACGACGCTCGAATTCGAGGGTGAGATCATCGGCAAGCCGGCCGACAGCGCCGACGCCATGCACATCCTCGGCCGCCTCTCCGGCAAGACGCATCGCGTGCTGACTGCGGTCACCGTCTGCCAGGAGGCGCGGGTCGAGACCGCGCTCTCGGTGAGCGAAGTGCGCTTCGCTCCGCTCGATCCCGCCGACATCCGCCGCTACGTGGCCAGCGGTGAGCCGATGGACAAGGCCGGCGCCTACGGCATCCAGGGGCGCGCCGGCATGTTCGTCGAGCATCTGGCCGGCAGCTACAGCGGCGTCATGGGCTTGCCGCTGTTCGAGACGGCGCAGCTCTTGCGCCGCTTCAACTACCCGCTCTGAAGCAGCGCCAGCAGCCGCTCGGCAGCAGCGTCGGCGCCGTTCGCGGCGACCTTGCGCCGCGGCCGCTGCCACAGCGTTTCCAGCTGCGGCACGAAACGGCCCGACGCGAAATCCGCCGCCGGCACCTCGGCACAGACCGCTTCCGCTTCCAGCCAGTCGATCAGCGCATCCTGCTCCGGCCAGTCGTCGCGGCGCAGGTAGAGCAGCGGCACGCCGGCCGCCGCCGATTCGACGAACATGCCGTAGCCGGGCTTGGTGACGACCGCGTCGACCGATGCCAGCAGGTCGGAAAAATGCCAGCCGAGCGCACCGTAGTCGATGATGTCCGGGCGCCGCCCGGCGGGCGCGCCGCGCACCAGCCAGCGGATGCCCGGCGTCACCGGCCACTGCGCGAGCGGTAGCTCGAAGCCGATGCCGCCCATGCCGACCAGCACCAGCCGCTCGTCGCCGGCGCCGACTGCGGCGGCCAGCGTTTCCCGGCGCCGTATGCCGACGCGGGCGATCGGCGGCAGGTCGATGACCCGCGGCAGCGCCGGCATCGCCGTGGCGGGGAGGCAGCGCAGGAAGACCTCGGCACCGGCGTAGGCGGCGTGCAGTTGCGCGTGAATTGCCGTTGCCCAGTCCTCGCCGGCAAAGAGGAAGGCGAACTGGTCGGCCCAGTTCAGCGAGCACATCGCCGCCGCCGGGATGCCGGCGGCGCGGGCGCCGGCCAGCGGCAGCGCGGAGACGTTGGACAACACCAGGTCGGGGGCGAGCGTGGCAAGAATGTCCGCCTCTGCCGCCACCCTGGCCGGCCAGTCGGCATGCGCCGCGCGGTAGGCGGCCGCCGAGGCATCGCGGTCGACGCGCGTCGCATCGTGCATCAGGAAGCTGACGTCGCTGCTCGCCGCGAGGTGGGCGAAGGGGTGGTCGATGCGCTGGCGCAGCCGCGCTGCCGCGAGGTCGCTGCGGATGGTCAGCCGCAGTTCCGGCAGGCGCGCTGCCAGCGCCGTCAGCACCGGTGCCGTCTGCGCCAGATGGCCGAGGCCGTGCGCCGAGATGTCGACGAAGAGGTGCGGCATGCCGGGTCGGATCAGCGCTTCTTCAGCTCGACCAGCGGCACCACGTCGGGCAGCTCGATGCGCTTGCGGCCCGGCTCGATCGCGGCCAGCGGCGCCGTCTCGTGCATCGTCGCCAGCGAGCGGCGGGCGAGGTCCTGGTAGGTGCGCGTGCCGTCGACCTTCCAGGCGATCTCCTCGTCGGAGAGCGGGCGCAGCACCTTCGCCGGCATGCCGGCGGCGAGCATGCGCGCCGGGATCGCCATGCCGGCCTTGACGAAGGCGCAGGCGGCGACGATCGCCGACTCGCCGATCACCGCGTTGTCCATTACCACCGCGTTCATGCCGACCAGCGCATTGCGGCCGACGCGGCAGCCGTGCAGCACGGCGCCGTGGCCGATGTGGCCGTCCTCCTCGACCACCGTGTCGGTGCCGGGAAAGCCGTGCATGACGCAGCTGTCCTGCAGGTTGGCGCCGCGTTCGAGGATCAGCCGGCCGAAATCGCCGCGCAGGCAGGCGGTCGGGCCGACGTAGCAGCCGGGGCCGACGATCACGTCGCCGATCAGCACGGCCGTGGGATGGACGAAGGCGGTCGGATCGACCACCGGCACGATGTCGTCGATGGCGTAGACGCGAAGCGGGAGCATGGGCGGTCCTCCTTGGCCGGGGGGAGTGCTGTCAGACGTCCCCCAAGGGGACTCCTTCGTGATGTGCGGTGCACATCACTCAGACGAAGCGCGCGACGAAGGCGCCGACGCTGCCTGCCGGCAGCGGCGCCCAGACGCGGTGTCCGTTGCCGGGGGCAACGTCGAGCGGCGTGCCGTCGGCCTTCTCCAGCCGCGCCAGCGCGATCTCGGCGTTGCCCGCCGGATGCACGATTTCCAGCCGGTCGCCGACGGCGAAGCGGTTCTTGACGTCGATCTCGGCCAGCCCGCGTGCCGCGTCGTACGCGACGACGTCGCCGACGTAGAGGCTCCGCGCCGATTCGGAGTGGCCGCGCAGGTAGTTCTGGTATTCGGCGTCGTGGTGGCGCTGGTAGAAGCCGTCGGTGTAGCCGCGATTCGCCAGCCCGTCGAGCTGCGCCAGCAGCGCCGGGTCGAGCGCGCGGCCGGCGACGGCGTCGTCGATCGCCTGGCGGTAGGACTGGCAGGTGCGCGCCGCGTAGTACGGCGACTTGGTGCGGCCCTCGATCTTCAGCGAGTTGATGCCCATCGCCACCAGCTTGTGCACGTGCTCGATCGCGCGCAGGTCCTTCGAATTCATGATGTAGGTGCCGTGCTCGTCCTCCTCGATCGGCATGTGCTCGCCGGGGCGCTCCTTCTCCTCGATCAGCCAGACGTCGCCGCCGGCGTCTTCCTTGGCCGGCTGCACCTTGTAGTCCCAGCGGCAGCTGTTGGTGCAGGTGCCCTGGTTCGGGTCGCGGTGGTTGAAGTAGCCGGAGAGCAGGCAGCGGCCGGAGTAGGCGATGCACAGCGCGCCGTGCACGAAGACTTCGAGCTCCATCTCCGGGCACTGCTGGCGGATTTCCTCGATCTCCTCCAGCGATAGCTCGCGCGAGAGGATCACGCGGGAGAGCCCCATCGTCTGCCAGAACTTCACCGCCGCCCAGTTGACGGTGTTCGACTGCACCGACAGGTGCACCGGCATCTCCGGCCAGCGCTCGCGCACCATCATGATCAGCCCGGGGTCGGCCATGATCAGCGCGTCCGGCGCCATGGCGATCACCGGTGCCATGTCGTCGAGGTAGGTCTTGATCTTGGCGTTGTGCGGGAAGATGTTGCTGACCACGTACAGCTTCCTGCCGCCGGCATGCGCCTCCTGCACCGCGCCGGCAAAGGTTTCCAGGTCGCCGAATTCGTTGTTGCGGGCGCGCAGGCTGTAGCGCGGCTGGCCGGCATAGACGGCGTCGGCGCCGAAGGAAAAGGCGGTGCGCATCATCGCCAGCGAACCGGCGGGGGCGAGAAGCTCGGGGGTTTTCATGGGGGAGAGCGGTACAATGCGGAGAGTCCCTGAATTATACGCGCCCGGCCGCCGGGCTCCGGCGCGGCAATCTACCTCCCATGCCAGAACAAATCCTGATCAACTTCACGCCGCAGGAAACCCGTGTCGCCGTCATGCACCAGGGCGTCGCCCAGGAGCTGCACATCGAACGCACCGGCTCGCGCGGCCTCGTCGGCAACGTCTATATGGGCAAGGTCGTGCGCATCCTGCCCGGCATGCAGTCGGCCTTCATCGACGTCGGCCTCGAACGCACCGCCTTCCTGCACGTCGCCGACATCCTCGAAGCGCGGCCGAACGGCCATGGCGGCAGCGAGCCGCCGCGGCCGATCGAGCGCATGCTGTCGGAAGGGCAGAGCCTGCTCGTGCAGGTGATCAAGGACCCGATCGGCACCAAGGGGGCGCGGCTGTCGACGCAGATCTCGGTGGCCGGCCGCATGCTGGTCTACCTGCCGCAGGAAAAGCACATCGGCGTCTCGCAGCGGATCGAGGACGAGGCCGAGCGCGAATCGCTGCGCGAGAAGCTCAACCGGCTGGTGCCGGAGGACGAGCCGGGCGGTTTCATCGTGCGCACGATGGCCGAAGGCGCGTCGGAAGCGGACCTCGCCAACGACATCGCCTACCTCAGGAAGATCTGGGCCGAGCTGCGCGCCCAGGCGAAGGTCGCGGCGCCGCCGTCGCTGATCTACCAGGAGCTGAACCTGGCGCAGCGCGTGCTGCGCGATTTCGTCAATCCGGAAACCGCCCGCATCGTCATCGACTCGCGCGAGAACTTCCAGAAGCTGACCGCCTTCGCCGAGGTCTACACGCCGGCGGTGCGGCCGCTGCTTGAGCACTACACCGGCGAGCGGCCGCTGTTCGACCTGTTCGGCGTCGAGGACGAGATCCAGAAGGCGCTCGCCCGCCGCGTCGACCTGAAGTCCGGCGGCTACCTGATCATCGACCAGACCGAGGCGATGACGACGATCGACGTGAACACCGGCGGCTTCGTCGGCGTGCGCAACTTCGACGACACCATCTTCAAGACCAACCTGGAAGCGGCGCAGACCATCGCGCGGCAACTTCGGCTGCGGAACCTCGGCGGCATCATCATCATCGACTTCATCGACATGGACAGTGCCGAGCATCGCGAAGCCGTCCTCGGCGAGTTCAACAAGGCGCTGGCGCGCGACCACACGCGGCTGACGGTGAACGGCTTCACCGCCCTCGGCCTGGTCGAGATGACCCGTAAGCGCACCCGCGAATCGCTGGCGCACGTGCTCTGCGAACCGTGCCCGACCTGCGACGGTCGCGGCGAGGTGAAGACGGCGCGCACCGTCTGCTACGAGATCCTGCGCGAGCTTCTGCGCGAGGCGCGCCAGTTCAATGCCCGCGAATACCGCGTGATCGGCGCGCCGGCGGTGGTCGACCTGTTCCTCGACGAAGAATCGCAGGGACTGGCGATGCTCTCCGACTTCATCGAGAAGCCGGTCTCGCTGCAGGCCGAGCCGAGCTACTCGCAGGAACAGTACGACATCGTGCTGATGTGAAAAACGGGGCCGCGGCCCCGTTTCCTTCTGTCCGGAACTTGTCCCGGTCAGTCCTTCGCCGACGTGCAGTACATCGTCGACTCGCCCTCGATCACCGCCTTGCCGTTCACCGTGCACACCGCGTCGAGCACGCAGCGCTTCTTTTCGGCCATCACCTCGCGCACCGTCACCGTCGCCGTGACGGTGTCGCCGATGCGCACCGGCGCCTTGAACTTCAGCGTCTGCCCGAGATAGATCGTGCCCGGCCCCGGCAGCTTGTTCGCCAGCACGGCGGAAATGAAGCTCGCCGAGAGCATGCCGTGCGCGATGCGGCCGCCGAACTGCGTGCCCTTGGCGTATTCCTCGTTGAGGTGCGCCGGGTTGATGTCGGTCGACACGCCGGCGAACATCAGGATGTCGGCCTCGGTCACGGTCTTGCTGACGCTGGCGGTCATCCCCGGTTGCAGGTCCTCGACGTTGTAGCCTCCCACCTTGTTCATGAAACTGATCTCCTTTGGTCCTGTCGGAATCACGTAGCATACACGTTGCCCCCGCTGAGAACATCGCCCGAGAGGAGACCAGCCATGCGTACAAAAGCTTCCCGCTGCGCCTTCGTTGCCGCCGCCACGCTGGCGCTGTTCGCCGGCTCCGCCGCGGCGCAGACCATCGTCGACGAGTGGGCAGGCATCCAGGCGCCGCCGCCGCCGGAGCTGAAGGCGGTGACCGTCGACCCGAAGACGACGGCGCTCTTGATGCTCGACTTCGTCACCCCGAACTGCACCAACCGGCCGCGCTGCATGGCGCAGCTGCCGGCGGTGAAGAAGCTGCTCGACACGGCGCGGGCGAAGGGCATGCTCATCGCCTACGCCACCGGGCCGACCGGCAAGCGTGCCGACACCCGGCCCGAGGTCTATCCGCTGGACAGCGAGCCGGTGGTATCGGCCGGCGTCGACAAGTTCTTCGGCACCGAGCTGGAGAAGATCCTGAAGGACGGCGGCGTGCAGACGGTGATCGCCATCGGCACCGCCGCGCATGGGGCCGTGCTGTACACCGCCAGCGGCGCGACGATGCGCGGCCTGAAGGTGATCGTCCCGGTCGACGGCATCTCGTCGGATACGCCGTACAGCGAGCAATATACGGCCTGGCACCTGGCCAACGCGCCGGTGGTGTCGAGGAACGTGACGCTGACGAAGTTCGAGCTGCTGAAGTTCTGAGGCGGGTGCGGTGGCGGATTGGTTCGCCGCCCGGAAACCAGCCCGTGCCCGACTGGGTATCCGGTCAGGTGCGACTTGCCTCTGCGTGGAGCTTTAGCCCAAGAGCGCCGATTACCTTGAGGATGGTGTCGAAGCCGGGGCTGCGCTCGCCGGAAAGCGCCTTGTACAGGCTTTCGCGGGACAGGCCGGCGTCGCGGGCTACTTGGGCCATGCCTTTGGCGCGGGCGATGTCGCCAAGCGCCTTGGCGATAAAGGCCGCATCGCCGTCCGCCTCTTCAAGGCAGGCTTCGAGATAGGCTGCCATTTCCTCTGGAGTTCTGAGGTGTTCGGCAACGTCATAGCGAGTGGTGGAAGTCTTGGCCATGGCGGCTACTCCGAAAGATTTCGAGCGAGACGCAAGGCCGTCTTGATGTCCTTGGCTTGCGTGCTTTTGTCGCCGCCTGCCAGGAGAACAATCAGCTCACGCCCTCGCTGCTTGAAGTACACCCGGTAACCGGGGCCGTAGTTGATTCGCAACTCGGAAACACCTTCGCCAACGGGCTCGGCATCGCCGGGGTTTCCGGCAGCCAGGCGCTCGATCCTGACTTGAATCCGCGCCCGCGCCTGGAGGTCCCGCAGGGCGTCGAGCCATTGAGCGAAGACGTCGGTTTTCCGAATCTCGATCATGGGATCAATGTAGCCGTGCGGCTACACATTGTCAATCGCAGTGACATCGCAGCGACAGTGCTGAGGGGCTACGCTTGAGCTCACCGGCCTGCACGGCTTTTTGCGTGGGGCCGCGGGAATGGCTGCCCGGGCATCGGGTACAAACTGCCGTACACGCCGCCCGCGTCACACCGCCAGGCACAGATACTTCAGCTCCAGATACTCCTCCAGCCCGTACTTCGACCCTTCGCGGCCGACGCCGGACTGCTTGACGCCGCCGAACGGCGCCACCTCGTTCGAGATCAGCCCGGTGTTCACGCCGACCATGCCGTATTCCAGCGCCTCGCCGACGCGGAAAACACGGCCGACGTCGCGCGAGTAGAAGTAGGCGGCCAGCCCGAACTCGGTGGCGTTGGCCATCTCGACCGCCTGCGCTTCGGTGTCGAAGCGGAACAGCGGCGCCACCGGGCCGAAGGTCTCCTCGCGTGCGACGCGCATGTCGATGGTGACGTCGGCGAGCACGGTCGGCTCGAAGAAGGTCCCGCCGCGCGCATGGCGCTTGCCGCCGGTGAGCACGCGCGCGCCCTTGGCCGCGGCGTCGGCAAGGTGCGCCTCGACCTTCTCCAGCCCGGCCGCGTCGATCAGCGGTCCCTGCGCGACGCCGGGTTCGCTGCCGGGGCCGACCTGCAGCTGGGCGACGCGCGCCGCCAGCTTGTCGGCGAAGGCGTCGTAGATCCCCGACTGGACGAGGAAGCGGTTGGCGCAGACGCAGGTCTGGCCGGTGTTGCGGTACTTGGCGATCAGCGCGCCCTCGACCGCGGTGTCGACGTCGGCGTCGTCGAAGACGATGAACGGCGCGTTGCCGCCTAGTTCCAGCGACAGCTTCTTGATGGTCGGCGCGCACTGCGCCATCAGCAGTCGGCCGACCTCGGTCGAGCCGGTGAAGGAGAGGTGGCGGACGATCGGGCTGGCGGTCAGTTCGCCGCCGATCGCCACCGGGTCGCCGGTGACGACGTTGACCACGCCCGGCGGCAGGCCGGCCTCGTGCGCCAGTCGCGCCAGCGCCAGCGCGGTCAGCGGCGTCTGCTCGGCCGGCTTGATCACCACCGTGCAGCCGGCGGCGATCGCCGGCGCCACCTTGCGCGTGATCATCGCCAGCGGGAAGTTCCACGGCGTGATCGCGGCGCAGACGCCGATCGGCTGCTTGATCGTCAAGAGGCGCTTGTCGCCGACCACCGGCGGAATCGTCTCGCCGTAGGCGCGCTTCGCTTCCTCGGCGAACCATTCGACGAACGAGGCGCCGTAGGCCACTTCGCCCTTGGCCTCGGTCAACGGCTTGCCGCATTCGGCGGTGATCATCCGCGCCAGGTCGTCGCCGTGCGCAACGATCAGGTCGAACCAGCGGCGCAGCACGCCGGCGCGCTCCTTGGCCGTCTTCGCCCGCCAGCCGGGCAGCGCCGCCTCGGCGGCGAGGATCGCGCGCCCGGTCTCGCGCGCGCCCATCTGCGGCACTTCGCCGATTTTCTCGCCGCTGGCGGGATCGCTGACGGCGAAGCTGGCGCCGTCGTCGGCGCTTTCCCAGCGGCCGTCGATATAGGCATGCGAGCGGAGGAGGAGGGGGTCGGCAAGTTGCATGGCGGCACCTCGGCAGGGTCGTGGATGATGGATGCGAAGCGTGCAGTTTATACTTGGCCCATGCACCGCAGAAGCTTCCTCACTGCCCTGGCCGCCGCGCTGCTCGCCGCGTGTGGCAGCGTGCCGCCGGTCGCCCGCCGCGAACGCACGCACAGCGAGCGCAGCCGCGAGGTGGTGATGTTCGCGCTGTCGCTGCTCGACACCGGCTACCGCTTCGGCGGCAAGAACCCGGAGGCCGGGCTCGACTGCAGCGGCATGGTCGCCTACATCTTCGACCGTGCCGCCGGCCTGCGCGTCGCCGGCAGCGCCGCCGACATCGCCCGCCAGGGGCGGCCGGTGGCGCGCGACGAGCTGATCCCCGGCGACCTCGTCTTCTTCAACACGCTGAACCGGCCGCTGTCCCACGTCGGCCTCTACATCGGCGACGACCGCTTCGTGCACGCCCCGTCCGCGGCCAGCGGCCGGGTGCGCATCGACCGCCTGTCCAGCGGCTATTTCGCCTCGCGCTTTGAGGCCGGTCGCAGCTACTTCGACTGAGCGACGCCATCCCGTTCAATTATTGATCTGTCGTGTTGCGCTGCGGAAATCGCAGTGCTATTGTGGAATGCAATTGATCAGGGCAAACCCGACCGAAAGGCGGGGACGCAAAGCTTCCGGTCTAATGAGCCAGTCGGCTCGACGACAGCGGGGCCGCCAAGAATAGCGCGATGCCGGCGAAACGCCGGCTGCGGGCCGCACGGCTGCCCTCGATCACGGAACTGTTTCGTTCCCCGGGAGGTGTGCCATGCAGACTCTAGCCGCAAACGCCACGATCGACAGCGAAATCGCCGCCGACACCGTCACCGACATTCTCAAGACCATCTCTATCCCGCCGTGTCCGGCGGTCGTCGTTGCGCTGATCGACGAGGCGCGCCGGCCGGCCGTCGACTTCCACAAGATCACGCGGCTGATCAGCGGCGACCTCGGCCTTGCCGCGTCGATGATGAAGACCGCCAACTCGCCGTTCTTCGCGCTGCGCAACAAGGTGCAGACGGTGCAACAGGCGACCACGGTGCTCGGCCTGAAGAACATCATCAACATCGTCAATGGGCTGGCGCTGCGCCAGGCGCTGTCGCCGAAGGGCGTCAGCATGGAGCGCTTCTGGGAGCGCTCGAACTTCCACGCGATGGTTTCGGCGCGGCTGGCGCGGCGCGTGCCCGGCATCGATCGCGACGATGCCTACACCTTCGGCCTGTTCCACGACTGCGGCATCCCGATCCTGATGCAGCGCTTCCACGACTACAAGGAGACGCTGGCGTTGGCCGGCCGCTCGCCGCGGCCGGTCTGGGAGATCGAGAACGAGCGCCACGGCACCGACCACGTAACGGTCGGCGCGATGCTGGCGCGCAACTGGCAACTGCCGCCGCTCATTGCTCATGCCGTCCGCCTGCACCACAACCTCGAAACCCTCGGCGACGCCAGCACCGACACGCCGCCCGAGGTGCGCGCGTTGACCGCCATCGCGCTGCTTGCCGACCACATCATCGCCCGCTTCCTCGATGTTCCCGACGAGGCCGAATGGATGGGGCACGGCGCGGCGGCGCTGAACTACCTGGGCTTCGACGAGGAAGAGTTCGAAGATTTGAGCGTCGAGATCAACGAGGCGCTCGGCGAGGTGCGCGCCGACCGCCGCTGAGCTCGCGCCAAAGACGCCGGCAGCCGCGCGGCGGAGCGGCGCCATCGGCCGAGCGCTCCCCGTGCCGGCGGTGCGATACTGTCGGCATGTTCCTTCAGGCCGCGGCGCGCCGCGGCAGCCGAGACCATGTCCTCGCACGGACTGAGCATTGCCAGCCTGAGCCCCGCCGCCGCGCTTGCCCACCTCGGCAGCGGCGCGGCCGGCCTGCCGCCGGCGGAAGCGGCGCGGCGCCTCGCCGAATTCGGCCCGAACCGGGTCGAGCCGGCGGCACGACGGCCGCTGCTGCTGACGCTGCTGCAGGAATTCGTCAATTTCTTCGCGCTGATCCTCTGGCTGGCCGCCGGCCTTGCCTTCTTCGCGGCCTGGGTCGATGCCGCCGCGGGCATGGCCGAGCTGGGCACGGCGATCGTCGGCGTCATCCTGGTCAACGGCGCCTTCTCTTTCTGGCAGGCCTACCGCGCCGAGCGCGCGCTGGCGGCACTGACGGCGCTGTTGCCGCAGCGCGTCAGCGTCAGGCGTGCCGACGTGACGCTGGAGATCGACGCCGCCGACCTCGTTCCCGGCGACCTCGTGCTGCTCGCCGAAGGGGCGAAGGTGCCGGCCGACTGCCGGCTGGTCGAAAGCTGGGGGCTGCGCGCGAACCTCGCCACGCTCAGCGGCGAGTCGCGTCCGCGGGCGCGCAGCGCCGATGCGGAGGAAAGCGACGACCCGCTCGCCGCGCACAACCTGCTGCTCGCCGGCACGCTGATCGTCGCCGGCGAATGTGCCGCCGTCGTCTACGCCACCGGCATGCGCACCGAATTCGGCCGCGTCGCCCACCTGACGCAGACTGCCGGCGAAACCGCATCGCCACTGCAGAAGGAGATCCGCCGCGTCTCGCGCCTCGTCGCGCTGCTGGCACTGGGGCTTGGGCTCGTCTTCTTTCTGATCGGCCAGGCGATCGGGCTGCCCTTCTGGGCCAACTTCATGTTCGCCATCGGCATCATCGTCGCCAACGTCCCGGAAGGCCTGCTGCCGACGGTGACGCTGTCGCTGGCGCTGGCGACGCAGCGGATGGCCCGGCGCAACGCGCTGGTGCGGCACCTGCCGGCGGTGGAGACCTTGGGCAGCGCGACGGTGATCCTGACCGACAAGACCGGCACTCTGACGCAGAACTGCATGCAGGTGCGCGAACTGTACTTCGGCGGCCGCCATCATCTTGCCGCCGAGCGCTGGCCGAAGGGCGGCGACATCCACCTGCGCGCCGTCGCCCGCCTCTGCCACAGCCTGAAATTCCCCGACGGTCAGCCGGCCGGCGACCCGATGGAGATCGCACTGTGGCAGTTCGCCGGGGCCGTGCCCGACTTCGGCGAGCGCGCCGGCGAGATCGCCTTCGACGCGGAGAGGAAGCGCATGTCGGTCGTCACGCGCGAAGCCGAAGGCCGCCGCCATCTGTGGTGCAAGGGCGCGCCGGAAACGGTGCTGCCGTGTTGCACGCGCTGGCTCGATGGCCACACCTCGCGGCCGCTCGATGCCGAGGCGCAGGCGATGTTCCGGCGCGCGCAGGACGACCTCGCCGACCGCGGCCTGCGCGTGCTGGCGCTGGCCTGGGCGCCGCTCGCCGGCGACGGCGAGGCGAGGGAGGAAGGGCTGGAACTGTGCGGCCTGATCGGGCTGGAGGACCCGCCGCGGCCGGACGTGCACGAAGCGGTGGCGCGTTGCCACGAGGCCGGCGTGCGCGTGATCATGATCACCGGCGACCATCCGCGCACGGCGGTGGCGCTCGGCCGCGAGGTCGTCATCGTGCGTTCGGCTGCGCCCGCGGTGATTACCGGCGAGCAGGTGCGCGCGATGGGGCCGGCCGCGCTGCAGCTGGCGCTCGACGCGCCGGAAGTCGTCTTCGCCCGCGTCTCCGCCGAGCAGAAGATGCTGATCGTGCAGGCGCTGCAGCACAAGGGCGAGATCGTCGCCGTCACCGGCGACGGGGTGAACGACGCGCCGGCGCTGAAGGCGGCCGACATCGGCATCGCGATGGGCCTTGCCGGCACCGACGTGGCGCGCGAGGCGGCCGACATCGTGCTCCTCGACGACCACTTCGCCACCATCGTGAACGCCATCGAGGAAGGGCGAGCGGTGTTCGACAACCTGAGGAAATTCCTTACCTACATCCTCACCTCGAACATTCCCGAGATCGTCCCCTACCTCGCCTTCGTGCTCTTTCGCATCCCGCTGCCGCTGACGGTGATCCAGATCCTCGCCGTCGACCTCGGCACCGACATGCTGCCGGCGCTGGCGCTCGGCGCCGAACCGCCGGGCAGCGACGTCATGCGCCGGCCGCCGCGGCCACGCGCGGAACGCCTGCTCTCTTGGCCGCTGCTGGCGCGCGCCTACCTCTTCCTCGGCCCGCTGGAAGCCTTGGCGGCGATGGCCGCGTTCTTCTTCGTCCTCGGCAGTGGCGGCTGGCGCTACGGCGAGGTGCTGCCGGCCGGCGATCCGCTTTACCTGCAGGCGACCACCGCCTGCCTGCTGGCGATCGTCCTCTCGCAGATGGCCAACCTCTTCGCCTGCCGCCACGCGCTGCTGCCGGCGTGGCGCTTTCCGCTGTTCGGCAACCGGCTGCTGCTGGTGGGGCTGGCCGCCGAGCTGTGCCTGCTGCTGGCGATCATCTACACCCCCTGGGGCAATCGCCTCTTCGGCACCGCGCCGCTGGCCGGCGACGTCTGGCTGTTCGCGCTGCCCTTCGCCGTGCTGCTGCTGGCGCTGGAGGAGCTGCGCAAGGCGGTGCTGCGGCGCTGGGTGCGGTAGCCGGCGGGGCCACCCCGGGACGAGGGCGGATGGCAATTGAAACCATCCGGCGCCGCCCCGGTCAATGAAGCACCATGCTGACCCGTACCCGCGCCGCCACCGCCTCCCCGCTCACCGCCACCGTTTTCGACCACCATTTCGCCCGGCACCTGCCGGGCGAGGCCGGCCCGCCGCGCGAATCGCGGCAGGTGCTGGCCGCCTGCTGGTCGTCGGCGCCGCCGACGCCGGTGGCGGCACCAACGCTGCTTGGCTGGTCCGACGACCTGGCGCAGACGCTTGGGCTGGCGCCGCCGGACGCCGGCGCCGACGCCCGTGAGGTCGCCGCGCTGCTCGCCGGCAACCGGCTGCTGCCGGGCATGAAGCCGATCGCCGCCTGCTACGGCGGCCACCAGTTCGGGCAATGGGCGGGCCAGCTCGGCGACGGCCGGGCGATCGTCCTCGGCGACCTGGTTGCGCCCGACGGCGGGCGCTGGGAAATCCAGTTGAAGGGAGCCGGGCTGACGCCATATTCCCGCCGCGCCGACGGCCGCGCCGTGCTGCGCTCGTCGCTGCGCGAGTTCGTCTGCAGCGAGGCGATGCACCACCTCGGCGTGCCGACCACGCGCGCGCTGGCGCTGGTCGGCACCGGCGAGCCGGTGCTGCGCGACATGTTCTACGACGGCCGGCCGCAGCTCGAACCGGGCGCCATCGTCACCCGCGTCGCGCCGAGCTTCGTGCGCTTCGGCAACTTCGAGATCTTCGCCGCGCGCGGCGACCACGAACGCCTGCGCCTCCTGGCCGACTACGTGATCGGGCAGCACTTCCCGGAAATCGACGCCGCCGGCCCGCAGCGCTATGCGGACTGGTTCGCCGCAGTCGCCCGCCGCACCGCGCTGCTGATGGCGCACTGGCTGCGCGTCGGCTTCGTGCATGGCGTGATGAACACCGACAACCTGTCGATCCTCGGGCTCACCATCGACTACGGCCCGTTCGGCTGGCTCGACGTGTTCGACCCGGATTTCACCCCGAACACCACCGACGGCGGCGGGCGCTACGCCTACGCACAGCAGCCGGCCATCGCGCAGTGGAACCTGCTGCGCCTGGCCGAGGCGCTGCTGCCGCTGGTCGGCAGCCCCGAACCGCTGGAAGCCGGCCTGCAGTGCTACGGCGAGACCTTCGAGCACGAATGGCGGCGGCAGGCGCTGCAGAAGGTCGGCCTGCTGCCCGCCGGGCAGCACGGCGAGGACGAACTGGTCGCCCGCCTGCTCGGCATGCTGACGCTGACCGAGGTCGACACCACGCTGTTCTTCCGCGCGCTGGCCGAGGTCGATCCCGGATGCCTGCCGGATGCGGGGCTGCCGCCCGAACTGACGGCATCGTTCTATGCACCGGACGCGCTGCCGCCGGCCTTCGTCGAACACCTGCGCGACTGGCTGGCGGCCTACGCCGCCCGCCTGCGCGACGAAGGGGTCGGCGATGCGCTGCGCCGCGAGCGGATGAATGCCGCCAATCCGTGGCTGATCCCGCGCAACTACCTGCTGCAGGAAGCGATCAATGCCGCCGCCGACGGTGATCTGTCGCCGCTGCGCCGTCTGCTCGCGGCGATCCGCGATCCCTACTTGGCGCAGCCGGAATATGCCGCCTTCGCCCGGCAACGCCCGGAGTGGGCGCGGCAGGCGCCGGGCTGTTCGGCGCTGTCGTGCAGCTCGTAGCGGCGGTTGCCTTGCTTCGGGGGATGGGGCGCGTGCGCTGCGGGGGGGCGCGAGCGAAGCATCGCCACGCCCCGTGTGGAAACGGCTTACGGGGCCAGCAGCGCCTCGACCTGCCGCTCCAGATCGCGCAGGCGGAACAGGCCGGCGTGCGCCGCGCGTATGGCGCCGTCGCGGTCGAGCACGTAGAGGATGGGCAGGCGCTGCTCGGGCAGCGGGCCGAGCGCGTGGTCGCCGAGCATCAGCATCGGGAACTGCAGCTGCCGGTCGGCGGCGTAGGCGCGCAGGCGCTCCGCGTCGCGCAGCGTCGAGATCGCCAGCGTGCGCACGCCGCGCACGCTGAACGCGGCGTGGAAACGCTGCAGTTCGCCGATCGACTTGCGCGAGGCGAGCGATTCCGGCGACCAGAGGAAGAGAACGGTAATTGCGCCGCGCTGTTCGGCCGGCGCGAGGGTGTCGCCGGCCAGCGTTTCCGCCTGCAGCGCAGGCAGCCGCGCCGGCGCTGGCTCGGCGGCGACGGCGGTCGCCGCGGCGAGCAGTGCCGCGGCGCCGAACAGGGAGCGACCGATCCGGCGGAGATTCACCGCGTCGCGCTCCTCCCGCTTCGGCGCCGGCGGGATTACTTGACGGCGATGCTCGCTTCTTCGAGCAGCAGCGGGTACATGTAGCCGGCGCCGAAGTCGCGGTTGAGGGTGACCTTGCCGCTGACGGCGACCTGCTGGCCGACCTGCGCGGTGTCCTTGCTGGTGACGATCAGGTTGTTGCTGCCGGCGCCGGCGTCGCCGGTGCCGTCCTGCACGTGTACGAAGTTGCGGCCCATGATGCCGTTATTGACCTTGACCACCTTGCCCTGGACGCTGACGGTCTTGCCCGACAGCGCCGTCTTCTCCTGATGGACGGCAGCGACCGACTTCAACGGCGCGTCGGCGGCGACGGCGGACAGGCTGGTCAGTGCGGCGAAGCCGAGGGCGGCGGCGGCGAGGATGTTTCTCATGGTCTTTCTCCGGGAAAAATTCGTAGGCGGTCGCCCATTCTACCGCTTGGCCGTACTGCCGGCGGAAGCAGCGAGCAGGCGCTCGGCGGCGCGCTCGGAAATCACCAGCACCAGCTTCATCATCGCCCGCGTCGCACCGACGAAGAACTTGCGCACCGCCTTGTCGTCGAGCGCGTCGAAGTCGATCTCGGCGAACACCACCGCCGGCGCCGACTGCCCCTTGAAGCGGTAGACCGATTCGATCAGCACGTCGCCCTCGGAGAACACCGGTGCGCCGAGCAGGTCGTATTCGCCGGTAAAGCGGCGCATGGTGTGCGGACCGATGCGGTCGTAGGCCAGCAGCCGCGAGTTGTTGCGGCCGCTGTAGCTGACCACGGCCACATCCTCCTTGCGGAAGCCGGCCGAGTAGCAGAGGCGGATGCCTTCCTTCAGCGCCTGCAGGAGCGAGGCGTCGTCCCGGTAGGTGAGGATCTCGACCTCGCTGGCGTCGATCGGCGACGCCGCCTCGATCGGCATCTCCGGCGGCAGCAGCGGCTGCAGCAGGCGCACCACCGAGCGCGGGCAGCGGAAGTTGGCGAACGAGCGCAGGCCGACCCAGCCCGGCAGCGCCACCGGCGGCCGCGCGTAGAGGTTCTGCAGCGGGTCCTCCAGCCACAGCAGGCGGGCGTCGTCGCCGGCGTCGCGGAAGATCTGGTCGCGCCATTCTTCCGAGAAATCCTGGCCCTCGTCGACGATCACCGTGTCGAAGCGCCAGGCCTCGTCGGCCGGCAGTCTGGCGGCGTCCTCGATCAACTTGTCGAAGGCGCCGGGCTGGCTGAAGTCCGGCGGCTGCCCGGCGGCGCGCAGGCGCTGCTGGCAGAAGGCGTGGAAGGTGCAGGCCAGACCGCCCTCCGGGGCGATGGCGCGGAAGTGGTCGGCCAGCGGCCGGTTGTAGCAGAGGTACAGCGGGCGGCCGCCGCGTTCCAGCGTCGCCCGGTATTCGGCCAGCGCCAGCTGCGTCTTGCCGGAGCCGGCGGTGCCGGTGACGCGCAGCCGGAACGGTTCGAATTCGAGCTGCCGCGCCCAGTGCGCGAGGCCGCCGGCGATGCGGCCGACCAGCGCGCGGGCGCGGCCGATCAGCGCGCTGACGTCGGTCTCCAGCGAGATGATGTCGCACAGGAAACGGTGCACCTTCTGCGCTTCCGGCGAAGGCTCGCCGGCCGGCAGCACCTCGCCGATGATCGCCGGCAGCGCGTCGCGCCGCGCCGCGTCGACGATGCGCTCCGGCGCCAGCCCGGCACTGTGCGGCTGGCGCACCTGGTAGTCGGGGCAGTAGAAGAGGTAGTCGATCTGCGCCGCCGGCGCGTCGGGGCGCGCGTTGAGCTTGCCGCGCAGCGCGTCGACGTTGCGCGCCAGCTGCGCGACGACGCTCTTCACGCGGCCGGGGTAGCGTTTCACCAGCCCATCCGGCGTCTCGTCGAGGAAGCCGGCCTTCTGCTCGATCACCAGCAGCCGGCCGGCGCGGTTCATGACGATGAAGTCGATCTCGCCGAACACCGAGTAGCCGCGTTCGAGGTTGGTCCAGTGCACCGCGTGGTAGACGGTGTAGTCGTCGGAGAGGGCGTCGGCGAGCCGGGCGAGGGTCTCGATCTCGCGCTGCGCGGCGCCGGTGGCGGCCAGCTCGCGCCAGCCGTCGGGAAGGATGTGGGCCATGGTGGTGAGGGGATTCCGTCCTGCGGTCGGTGTTGGCGCCATCCTAGGGCAAAATGGGCGGCCCTCAAACCCGAACTTTTCCGGACCCGCCCCGTGACTGCCGCCCCCGTCCCCGTCGACCTCGCCCGCGCCTACCGCCTGCTCAACCACGGCCCGGTGACCGTCGTCACCAGCGCCCACGCCGGCCGCCGCAACGTCATGGCCGCCGCCTGGACGATGCCGCTCGACTTCAGTCCGCCGAAGGTGGCGGTGGTGGTCGACAAGAGCACCTTCACCCGCGAACTGATCGAGGCCTCCGGCAGCTTCGTGCTCAACGTACCGTGCCGCGCGCAGGCGGAAACCGTGCTCGCCGTCGGCTCGTGCAGCGGCCGCGACCCGGAATGCGCCGGCGACAAGCTCGCCCGCTTCGGCCTGCACACGCTGCCGGCCACGCAGGTCGAGGCGCCGCTGCTCGCCGGCTGCGTCGGCTGGCTGGAGTGCCGCGTCGTTCCGGAGGCGCACAACGAGCAGCGCTACGACCTGTTCATCGGCGAAGTCGTCGCCGCCTGGGCTGATCCGCAGGTGTTCGCCGACGGGCGCTGGCATTTTGCGGCGGCCCCCGACGCCCGGCGGACGCTGCACTACGTGGCCGGCGGCGCCTTCTACGCCACTGGCGAGGGGATCGACCTCGGCGATTGAATGACGACGGCGGGGCGGCTGCCGCTCAGAGCTTGTGAAGAAATCGTAGCGAGCGGTCCGAGTGCGAGGCGGACGGAGCGCAGCAACGAGACATGTCAATCGGATAGGCGAGGAGCGAGCACCGCCCAACGAAGCAATCGGATCGCGCAGTAGATTTATTCACAAGCTCTCAGTCGTCCTCGTCCTCGATGTCGATATAGGCGGCCGGCGGGCGTTCCAGGATTCGCCAGGCCGCCCGCTGGTCCGCCGGCAAGGGTTCGGCAGGCGCCGCTTCCGTCGCCGGTGCGGCCGGCCGGACCCGGCCGCAGGTCGCTTCCAGCACGGCCGCGTCGGCGCTGCCCGGCGCCGGAACGTAGTACTGCAGCTTTTCGGCGCGCGGCTCGAACGAGCCGGCCAGGCCGCGGGTGATGATGGCCATCGCCATGCGCGAGCAGCGGATCGACCACAGCGTGCGCCGCTCCGGCGGTCCGTCGGTCGGCAGCCAGGTCCACTGCTGCGACGGCTCCGGCATGAACAACGTGCGCTCCCAGATCTCGTGGCGCCGGCCGCGTTCGCGCAGGCTGTCCAGGTTGATGCTGATCTGCGCCGCCGGCCACGACATCGAGGGGGCGGTGTCGCCGAGGTACAGCCAGCGTTCTCCGGCCAAGGTGCCGCCGGCTGCGGCGAGCGCCAGCCCGCCGACCAGCGCGCTGTACAAGCGCTTTGCGGCAAGGGGCGTTCTCATGGTGTCCGTGCGGGGCGGGGGAAGGCGCGCATGCCAGCAGTGTAGACGGCCCGCGGCGGAAGAGAATACGGCGCGCGGGTGGCGGTGGCGGATGCCGATCGGCGGCGCGCTACAATCCGCGCTTGCCGCCGCCGCTGCCGGCGGCCCGTCATGGAGACCGCAATGATTGCCGGCATCAAGGAATTCTTCAGCCAGTTCATCGAACCCGGAACGCGCCCGGCCGCGGCCGGCGGGGAAAAGGCGCTGCAGGTCGCGACCGCCGCGCTGCTGCTGGAAATGATGCGCATGGACAACCGCCTCGCCGATGCCGAGCGCGACTCGGTCGCGCAGACGCTGCGCCAGCAGTTCGGCCTCGATCCGGCGCAGCTGGCGGCGCTGATGTCGTTCGCCGAGCAGGAAGCCCGCCAGGCCAGCGGCTACCACCAGTTCACGTCGCTGATCAACAAGGCCTGCGACGCCGGGCAGAAGGTCCGCATCGTCGAAAACCTGTGGCGCGTCGCGATGTGCGACGGCCACCTCGACGCCCACGAATCGCACCTGATGCGCAAGATCGCCGACCTGCTCCACGTCGGCCACGCCGACTACATCGCCGCCAAGCAGCGGGCGCGCGAGGCGACCGGGCTGCCGCCGTCGACGGGTGGAGGCGCTTGATTCGGCAGTTAAAACGAGCTTCTCGAACTTCTGCTGCCGAGCCGGAAAACAAAAGGGCCGATTCCATGGGGAACCGGCCCTTTTTCATGTTTTTTGGCGCGCCCGAGACGATGATTCTGGGCACTGGACGTTAATCTTAGCAATACGGTAGATTTTGTCCGAACAAATCCAAAGTATTACAGAGCGCGGGCTTCGGCTATTAATTTTTCCCCGCACTCTGCCGGAGCTATGAGGATGCGCTTAACACGCTCCAGTGCTTTTCGCACAGGCAACCAGATTACTCCGTTTCCCTTGGAATAATCGGTCGCTAGCCCATGGCGCTTTAGCAAGCGAAGAATGTCATTTACATACCTTCGCTCATCGACGTCTAGCCCCCGATGTAGGGCACTCTCTATCCGCCCAGAAAGACTCTGGATGTAGAGTTTGCGTAAAGTAATTAGTAATACTTTTTCGGGTGTGCTCGACTGACCAGCTCGTATTGCGACACTTGACCCTGCCTCATCGAAAGCAGAAAACTCGCAGCCAGAATGAAAATTCGTACTTGGCAAATCGGCCACGGATATCCGACCAGAAACTCTATCAAACATGCAACCTGAGAAAACCGGCAAACGTTTTTGATCGATTCCTGATTCAAGATGGATTTCAGAAAAGAAACAATGGGAAAACTGTAGCTTCCCGTAGTCAGATGTATCGCTAACAAATTCGATTGGTAGGTTTGAGAATGAAATTTCCTCAATATTAAAATTGAGGTCCAATTCGATATTTGCAGTTAGCATTACCGCTGAGATATCCGCTTTTGCACACTGGATGTCGGAACGGCTGTTCAGAAAGGTAATCGTCTGTCGCAATGCGCCTCTGGCATCACCTGCGGCTCTGAGCTTTCGACTACAGTACTCAGCGCCGACAGGCCCAATTGCAGAATCGCAAGAATTCATCGTATCCACCCATAGTTTATTTTTCACAGCTTCATAGGGTGACTCTATGAAATTCAACAATTCTCGGCCTGTGCAAACTCCAACCAATTCTTTGTCAACAAAACATCTACTTTCGTCTTCCGCGCGATACATCCCTAGGCCGGGCAGGCGCTGAATTGCAAGAACTCCTTGTTCATCAGGCTCATAACCGCACACTTCACTGAACGCGGAAAAAAGTTCAGTACGCGTTATAGGCCCCAGCTGGTCTGATGCATTTCGTGCAAGAGTAGCTACACGCTCAAGAATACGTCGAAGGGTTGCCCCATCCAGATTGGATTCAATTCGCTCTTCACGCTGATAAATGCGTTCGAGCAAGTAGTCCCATCCATCAACGGCATCAGGTAAATTTTCAGAAGATGAAAGGTCTTCAAGTAAGCCCTTTGATGCAAGGTAACCTAGAAGTAAAGGGCGTGTTGGCAGCCATTCTGGCAAGGGTTTCCCGCTATGTTTTGAAGGGAAGCGATTTAGGAAATTTGCAATTTGCTCATCGGAAAATTCATCAACGCTAAGGAGCCTAGAATCTCGGAGGCCCAAAGCTGAAAATAGCTCAGCCGGCGTTTCGAAATAATTGCTCACCTGCAACCACAACACCCAATTCGCCGCTATCCCGAATTAGCCTGCGAATTCCTTCGAGCGACCGCATTCGCAAGTCTTTTAATTTCTTCCAAGTCCCCTGAACTCCTAATGAGGTCACTTCATCGAAGCCGTCTACCAGCAAAACAACAAATCCGGCTCTCCATGCACGAATTAGAGAAGTTGGGGATTCGAACCCAATGCTACGGGCGTGTCGTTCCAATAGCTCGACCGGATCACGTTGCCCAGAGTGTTCGCGCAGATTTATATAAATGGGGAATTTTGACGTTGCATTGCGAACATATTTGTCCTTGAGCAAGAAATAGACCTCTCGCAACGACATGCTTTTCCCTGCGCCATACTGGCCAATCAAAGCAAAATTTTTCGCTGAAATCAGTCCATTTACTATATCCCGAACATAAAGAATCTCTCCTGAAGCAGTGTCCGAAAAACCGATTTCAACAAAAGGGACAGCAGGTGTTTTTGCGTCTGTAGAAAAATCTTGGACGCTTCCAAAAATATGTTGCTCTCGAGCAGCAAAATAGGCCCGAACATCAACAAGGCTTTGCTGAAATTGTGAGTATGAGATGGCAATTACTTGGCCTTTTCCGTGCTCCTGCACTTCCTTTCTTTGGTCGGCAGTGGGTTCATTTTTTGTGATGAACCAACCGCGCGCAACCTTTAGGGAACCAGAACGATTGTGATCAGCAACTGCTCTGAATAATTTTTTTGTATCTTCCCTCGCTTTTCCCGCTCCTCCGGAAACAGTAGCCTCAATGAAATGAATTGAATCCTCAGTTTCGAAAATTCCGTCACGCTCTCTTCCTTCGAGCATCTGCGCTCCTGAGTATTGCGCGCTAGGCCACTTTGCTCTGGCAATTCGCCGAGTTTCGTTTTCGAAGTCGTAGTCAGTTTGTTGAGTAGACATGTTTTGGTCTCACGCTCCCTCCGTTCAAGTAACACGGGGGGCTATAGGTACATCGATATTGAATAGGACGAGAGAATACGCTTTGGGCATGCGCATCTCAAGAGAGGTTCGGTGGCCGGGGGGCACACGCTGGAAGTGTGGAGACGGTCTGCGTTGCGGAAACTCCCGCTGCACTTGGGGAGGGGGCGCTTGCGGCGAAGCGAGCGTGAAAACGACAAAGGGCACTTCGCAAGAAGTGCCCTTTGTCATGTATGACTGGCGCGCCCGAGACGATTCGAACGTCCGACCCCTGCCTTCGGAGGGCAGTACTCTATCCAGCTGAGCTACGGGCGCGCGGAAAGGGCGTCAAGGATAACGGGTTTCGTCCGCCGCGTCCAACTTGACCCTTCTAGCAGCATGGGGAAGGGCGTTATAATCAACGCCTTATATCAACAATCATTAGAGGAATTCCCCCCATGGCAGAGAAAGCTCATTCGTCCACGTCGATCATGTACGTGGTTATCGCCGTTGCGGTGCTGCTGGTCGTGGCGCTGGTGCCGCTGGCGAAACTGGGCAAGGGCACGGCCCCGGCCGGTGCAGGCAGCGACGAGGCCGACCAGCGCATCCAGCCGGTCGCCCGCGTCGAACTGCAGAAGGCGGCGCCGGCTGCCGGCGGCAAGCCGCGCGATGGCGCTGCGGTGTACGGCACGGTGTGCCAGGCCTGCCATGCCAGCGGTGCTGCCGGTGCGCCCAAGGCGGGCGACAAGGCAGCGTGGGCGCCGCGTATCGGCAAGGGCGCGGCCGCGCTGGTGAAGAGCGTCATCGACGGTAAGGGCGCAATGCCGCCGAAGGGCGGCGCCGCCGACCTGAGCGACGCCGAGGTGAAGGCGGCGGTCGAGCACCTGGTCGGCCTGGCGAAGTAAGCGGACCGACGAGTCGACGAAAAAGGGGATGCCCGAGGGCATCCCCTTTCTGTTTGTGCCGCCGGATTACTTCTTGGCTTCAGCCGGCTTGGCGGCTGCCGGAGCGGCGGCCGGAGCCGGGGCGGCGGCGGCAGGAGCGGCCGGCGCAGCTTCAGTCTGTTTCTCGGCGCCCTTCTTCTTGCCCTTGGCCTTGTCCATCTTCTTCCCTTCCTTCTTCATCTCGGCGGGCTTGGCGGTGTCGGCCTTCTTCTCGGCGGCCGGGGTTGCCGCTGCGGCCGGCGTGGCGGGCGTGGCCGGGGTGGCCGGCTTGGCGGCTTCGACCGCGGGTTTTGCCGGGGTGGCCGGCGTTGCAGGGGTCGCCGGGGTGGCGGTCTGGGCGATGGCGGCAGTACCGAAAGCGGCGGCGATGGTGATGGCGATGATCTTCTTCAGCATGTTGAATCTCCTTGACGTTGGTTTGGTTCGTTTCCCGGTCGGACCGTTCGATTCGTTCGATTTCGTTCCGGCCTTGGGGCAATCAACGCAACGGGTTGCGCTGCGGTAGTCAGGAGTTGGGTAACTTGCTGTAACGCATTGTGACCACAAGGTTTAAAATCGTTGCATAAAGGCGCGATCGGAAGTGCCGGGGGAGGGATGATGAGGCAGATGTACTTGCATGCGACGGCCGCGGCATGCCTGCTGGCGTTCGCGATGGGCGACGGCCGCGCGGCCGTGGCGGACCTGACCGAACTGTCGATCGAGCAGCTGATGCAGGTCGAAGTGCAGAGCGCATCGAAGTTCCGCCAGCAGGCCATCGATGCGCCGGCGGCGGTGTCGGTGGTCACCGCCGATGACATCCGCAGTTTCGGTTATCGCACGCTGGGCGAGGTCATCGGCTCGATGCGCGGGGTCTACGTGTCCTACGACCGTTACTTCAGTTACGTCGGCGTGCGCGGCTTTGCGCGGGCGGGCGACTACAACAGTCGCATCCTGCTGCTGGTCGACGGCATCCGCCAGAACGACAGCGTCTTCAATCAGGCGATGGTCGGCACCGAGTCGCCGCTCGACGTTGATCTCATCGATCGCGTCGAATTCGTTCCTGGCGCCGGCTCGTCGGTCTACGGCTCGAATGCCTTCTTCGGCGTGATCAACGTGATCACGAAGAACGGCAGCGACTATCGCGGCAGCGAAGCGGCGGCGGCCGCCGGCAACTACGGCACCGGCAAGCTGCGCCTGACGCATGGTGCGGCGGGCGACGGCGGCGCCGACTGGCTGCTTTCCGGCAGCAGCTACTACCAGCGCGGCCAGGACCATTTCTACCCGGCGCACGGCGGCCGTGCCGACGACCTCGACAGCGACCGCAGCGGTACGCTCTTCGCCAAGCTGCGCACCGCCGAGCTGACGCTCGGGCTGATCGCCGGCCGCCGCAGCAAGGAGAACCCGACTGCGTCGTTCGGCCAGACGTTCAATGCCAGGGGATCGGAGTCTGTCGACGAGAGTGCTTCGCTCAGCGCCGAGTACCGCAAGGCGCTTTCCACGGCGCTGTCGTTGACGGCGCGCGGCTATGCCCAGGAGTACCGCTACCGCGGCGACTTCATCTACGGCCCGCCGCTCTATACCAACCGCGACGAGGCCGAGGGGCGGATGTGGGGCGGCGAGCTGCAGTTCACCAGCACGCATTTCCGCGGCCAGCGCATCGTCTTCGGTGCCGAATACCGTCGCGATGACGGCGTGCGGCAGAAGAACTTCGACGTCGCCCCCTACGTCTCCTACCTCGACTCGCGCGTCAGCGACAGCACGCGCGGCATCTACGTGCAGGACGAAATCGCCTTCGGCGAACGGGTGCTGCTCAACGTCGGCGTCCGCCACGACAACATCGGCGACGCACCAAGCGCCACCAGCCCGCGCCTCGCGCTGATCTACAAGCCGCTGCCGCAGACCGCGGTCAAGCTGCTCTACGGGGAAGCCTACCGGCCGCCGAATGCCTTCGAGCGCTACTACGCGACCGACATTCCGAGCGGTTACCGCACCAACCCGAACCTGAAGCCGGAGACGATTCGCAGCCGCGAGCTGGTGCTGGAGCACGCGCTGTCGCCGTCGCAGCGTATCGTCGCCAGCCTTTACCGCAACGACGTCGCGAACCTCATCGCGCAGCAATACGACGCCGTTGCCGACCGTTTCTATTTCGACAACGTTGCCAGCGTGCGCGCGAAAGGGGCCGAACTGGAATGGACCGGGCGCCTGCGCGGCGGCGTGGTCGCCCGTGTCGGTGCCAGCTGGCAACGCGCCGAGGATGGCGCCAGCGGCACCCGCTTGACCAACTCGCCGGCGCGTCTGTTCAAGGCCAATCTGTCGGCGCCGTTCCGGGACGAGCAACTGCGCGCCGGGCTGGAGGTGCAGGCGATGTCGAGCCGGAAGACCGAGCTCGGCAGCGTGGCGCCGGGCTTCGCCATCGCCAACCTGACGCTGATTGCGCCGAAGCTGGCGCGCAACCTGGAGGTGTCGGCGTCCCTCTACAACCTGTTCGACCGGCGCTATTTCGACCCGGCGGGAAGCGAGCTCGATCCGATCGACCGCGTCGAGCAGAACGGGCGGAATGTCCGCCTGAAGCTCAGCTACCGCTTCTGAGGACGGCCGCCGCATGCGACTCCGCCTCCGCTTCCGAGTGCTTGCCGCGATCGCGACATGCCTCGTCGCGTCGGCGGGGGTGTGTGCGCAGCAGGTGCCGGAGGAGGACCTGAAGGCCGCGTTCATCTACAACTTCGTGCAGTTCACGCAGTGGCCGAAGGAGGCGCTGAAGGGCGCATCGCTGACCATCTGCGCCAGCCAGGGCTCGGCACTGTACGGGGCGCTGCAAGGAGTCGCCGGCAAGGCGGTCAACGAGCGGCGGATCGCCCTGCATCCGCTCGCCGATGCCGTCTCGGGGGATTGCCAGGTGATCGTCGCCACCGAGGTCGATCGTCCGCGCCTGCCGGCGATCCGCCGGGCCAGCGAAGGCGGCGCGGTGCTGACGGTGACCGACGATTCCGAGCTGATCCGCGAGGGGATGATGATCGGCATGGTCGTCGAGGCCGGGCGGATGTCCTTCATCGTCGACAACACGCGGGCGGGCAAGGCCGGGCTGGTCATTTCCTCACGCCTGCTGCGCCTGGCGAAGATCGTCCAATGAAGCGCGAAGACCTGTTGCCGCACACGCTGCACGCTCCGCATTCCCCGCACTCGCCGCGCATCAGCTACCGGCTGCTGTTCGCCAGCGCCATGGCGGCCGGTGCGGCGCTGCTGCTGGCGGTGGTGCTGCTGATCATCGTCGAGTTCTTTTCGTTGCGCAGCGCCTTGCTCGAAGACTCGCGCGTCAAGGCGGCGGTCGTCGCCGACAACCTGTCGGCGGCACTCGTCTTCCGCGATTCGCAGACAGCGGCGGAGATCGTCGGCAGCCTGCGCGCGTCGCCGATCGTCATCGGCGCGGTGCTCATCGATCAGGATGGGGCGCGGCTGGCCAGCTATCCGGAGGACTTCGCCGAGCCGATGCCCGGTCCGCGCGAATTTGCCGACGCCGACCACCGTTTCCGGAATTCCCGGCTCGAACTGATGGCGCCGGTAATGCACCAGGGCACGGCGATCGGCCAGGTCTATCTGGTGATGTCGATGTCGTCGGTGGAGCGCCGGCTCGGCATCTATGCGCTGTCGTCGTCCGCCGTCGCCGCGGTCGCGCTGCTGCTCGCCGTCGGCCTGCTCTCGCGCGTGCGGCAGTCGGTGCGGCAGGCCGAGCAGAACCTGCGCCACCTCGCGCACGTCGATCCGGTGACCGGCCTGGCCAACCGCAACGCCTTCAACGAACGACTGGAATTCGCCATCGACGAGGCGGCCAGCTTCGACGAAAACGTCGCCATGCTGCTGCTCGACCTCGACAACTTCAAGCAGGTCAACGATACGCTCGGCCACCAGGCCGGCGACGAGCTGCTGCGCATGGTGGCGCAGCGCATCCAGCGTTCGCTGCGGCGCGACGACGTGGTGGCGCGGCTCGGCGGCGACGAGTTCGCGGTGATCCTGCGCAGCATTGCCGAGCGCAGCGAGGCGACGCAGGTGTGCGCCAAGCTGATCGAGAGCATCGGCCAGCCGTTCCCAATCGAGGGGCAGGATTTCTTCGTCACCGCCAGCATCGGCGTCGCCTTCTTCCCCGAGGACGCGGACGACAGCCGGACGCTGATCCGCAACGCCGATACCGCGATGTATCAGGCCAAGCTCGCCGGCAAGAATGTTTTCGAACTGTTCATGCCGGCGATGAACGTTAACGTGAAGAAGCGCGTCTCGCTCGAAAGCAGCCTGCGCAACGCGTTGCAGAACGACGAGCTGTCGCTGCACTACCAGCCGAAGATCGACCTGATGAGCCGCCAGGTGCTTGGTTTCGAGGCGCTGCTGCGCTGGCACAGCCCCGAGCACGGCAACGTCTCGCCGGCGGATTTCATTCCGATCGCCGAGGACAGCGGGCTGATCGTGCCGATCGGCGAGTGGGTGATCACCCGCGCGCTGGGCGACCTGCGGGTATGGAACACCAGCCGGCGGCAGAAGCTGCATGTCGCCGTCAACCTGTCGACGCGGCAGTTGCGGGTGGACAACATCACCCGCCGCATCGCCCAGCTGATTGGCGAAAGCGCGGTGCCGGCCGACTGGCTGGAGCTGGAACTGACCGAGTCGATGGTGATGGAGAACGTGCACGCGCAGATCGAGACCTTCCAGCAACTGCAGGAGCTCGGCGTGAAGCTGGCGATCGACGACTTCGGCACCGGCTACTCGTCGATGAGCTACCTGAAGCGGCTGCCGATCGACACGCTGAAGATCGACCGCTCCTTCGTCAGCGACCTGCCAAAGGACAGCAACGGCCTGGCCATCGCCACCGCCATCGTCGCGCTTGGGCACAGCCTCGGGCTGACGGTGATCGCCGAAGGCATCGAGACGACGGCGCAGGCCGAGGCGCTGCTCAACCTCGGTTGCGACCTCGGCCAGGGGTATCTGTTCGCGCGGCCGATGCCGGCGGCGCAGGTAGCGGAGTATCTGGCGGCGAACGCCTGATCAGGCCTTGCCGCCGGAGAGCATTGCCTTCATCGCCGCCAGTCGCGCGCCGGACGAGGCCTTGTCGGGTTCCGCCTTGTCGGTGGCACCGCCCGAGTAGCGCAGATCGTCCTTGCCCATCTCGTCGATGAAGCGCGACGGCTCGCACGGCGACCATTCCTTGCCCTGCGGCCGCTTCTCGCAGTGCGTGACGTGCAGGCTGCGCTGGGCACGGGTGATGCCGACGTACATCAGCCGGCGCTCCTCCTCGATCTTCACCGGGTCCTGCGATTCGCGGTGCGGCAGCAGGCCCTCCTCGATGCCGACCAGGAAGACGTGCTTGTATTCCAGCCCCTTGGCCGCGTGCAGCGTCGACAGCTGGACGCCGTCAAAGTCGGATTCGCCCTTGTCGAGCAGGTTGATCAGCGCGATCGTCTGCGTCAGGTCGATCAGCGTCTTCTCGTCCTCCTCGCCCTTCCTCGTCAGCCAGGCGGTGAATTCCTGCACGTTCTTCCACTTGCTGTCGGCGGCACGCGGCTCCTCGTGGTCGTACAGCCAGGTCTCGTAGCCGATGGCGCCGAGCAGGTCCGGTAGCACCTGCCCCGGCGGCTCCTTCCTGGCGCGCCACTCCATGCGGTTGATGAACTCGCAGAATTCGAGCAGCGGATCGAGCTGACGTGACGCGACGCGGTGCGCAAAGCCTTGCTCGAACACCGCGGCGAAGAGCGAGATGTGCCGCTCGCCGGCGTAGGTGCCGAGCGCTTCCAGCGTGCTGCCGCCGACGCCGCGCTTGGGCGTGGTCACGCCGCGGATGAAGGCCGGGTCGTCGTCCGAATTGGCCAGGAGGCGCAGGTAGGCGGTGATGTCCTTGATCTCGGCCTTGTCGAAGAAGGACTGACCGCCGGAGAGCAGGTAGGGCACCTTCTGGTTCCTGAGGTATTGCTCGAAGATGCGCGCCTGGTGGTTGCTGCGGTAGAGGATGGCGTAGTCGGCAAAGCGCGTGCGGTGCTCGAACTTGTGCGCCTGCAGCTTCATTACCACCGATTCGGCCTCGGCCTCCGGGTCCTTGCAGGCAGTCACCGTGATCATGTCGCCGTGGCCGAGGTCGGACCACAGCCGCTTCTCGAACAGCTTCTCGTTGTTGGCGATCAGCGCATTGGCCGCCTTCAGGATGCGCACCGTCGAGCGGTAGTTCTGCTCGAGCTTGATCACCTTCAGGTTCGGGTAGTCGCGCGGCAGGCCGCGCAGGTTCTCGATGTCGGCGCCGCGCCAGCCGTAGATCGCCTGGTCGTCGTCGCCCACCGCCGTGAACATGGCGCGGACGCCGGTCAGCAGCTTCAGCAGCTTGTACTGGCAGGCGTTGGTGTCCTGGTATTCGTCGACGAGGATGTAGCGCAGGCGGTTCTGCCACTTTTCGCGCACCTCGGGGTGCTTCTCGAACAGCTCGACCGGCAGCATGATCAGGTCGTCGAAATCGACCGCCTGGTAGGCCTTCAGCGTCGCTGCGTAGTCGCGGTAGGCGCGCGCGGCGAGCGCCTCGGTATCGTCCTGCGCCAGCTTGACCGCCATGTCCGGCGTCACCAGCGCGTTCTTCCAGTTGGAGATGACGTTCTGCAGCTTCCTGATGGTGGCCTTGTCGACGCTGCCGGCAAGGTCGGAGACGATGCCGTAGCAGTCGGTCGAGTCGAAGATCGAGAAATTCGGCTTGTAGCCGAGCGCCTTCGCCTCCTCGCGCAGGATGCGCACGCCGAGCGCGTGGAAGGTGCACAGCGTCAGCCCCTTGGTCGAGGTGCCTTCGAGCAGCTTGCCGACGCGCTCCTCCATCTCGCGCGCCGCCTTGTTGGTGAAGGTGATCGCCGCGATGTTCGCCGGCTTCATGCCGCATTCCTGGATCAGGTAGGCGATCTTCTGCGTGATCACCCGTGTCTTGCCCGAGCCGGCGCCGGCGAGCACCAGCAGGGGGCCGTCGAGGTAGCGGATGGCTTCGCGTTGCGGGGCGTTGAGCTGGGCGGACATGGGGCGGGGCGGTGGATTGGGAAGCGGCAGGGAGCGAACTGGGGATCGGTTGTGAATCGGCGACGAATCAGGGGGCGACGGGGCCGGCAGGAAAACAAAGCGCCCCGGCGGACCGGGGCGCGGTGCATGTGGCGCCTGGATTTTACCGCAAGCGGCTCAGGCCTGTTCGTCGACGTGTCCGCTGTCGAGCAGCCGGTGCACCTTCGGGTCGATCGGCTGCAACACGCGCAGGGCGTCGGCGCCGAGCCGCTCGAGTTCGTCGACGACGTTCTGCACCTCGGGTTCCTGATTGCTGGCCTCGGCCAGCGGCAGATGCTCCTCGGCGGCGTCGAGGTCCTCCTGCAGCGAGCGGCGGCGGTCGGCTTCCACTTCCGGTTCCAGCTGCACCGGCGGCACGGCGACGCGAGACGTCCGGCGCGGACGATCGCGGGCGTCCAGCGGCAGCGATGGCGAGGTGGTGGAACGGATCGGAGACATAGGCGTTTCCCGGAGGCGACAGGTATTTAACGTCATCCGCCCGCCGGAGCTTTAACGTGAAAGACGCGAAGCGTCTCGCGAACCTCCCCTCGCCCGCGAAGCGGGAGAGGGGCCGGGGGTGAGGGAACCGGGCATGGGTAAGGCTTTCATGATTCGGGGCGGTCTCAATCCATGCCCGTTAGCCGGCCCCGGCTGCCGTGGTCGCGGCGCCCCCGTCATCGGCGAGAAATATTCCTTGCGCATTGTTGGCGCTACGGCTAAAAATTGAAACCAAAGGGGGGGTATGAAAAAAACCAGTGAATTCAATACGGTCAGCCGCCAGTATGCGGTGCAGACCTTGTTCAACGCCTGTTACTCGGAAACGCTGCACGTGACGGCGAGCTTCCTCAAGCATGACAAGCCGCAGTGCGCGTGCCGTCCGTCCGAGGTCGTGCGCGGCTTGCAGGAAAAAGGCCTGTTGCCGGCAGAGGAGCTGGGCGCGCTGCGGGAGACCTGCATGAACTGCCGCCGCTCGCTCGAACGCGCCGCCGCCGCGTGGGAAACGGGCGACGCCGAGACTTTGCGCGACTACCTGGCCGAATATCGGCAGGCGGCCGGCGCCGTCCGCCAGGAATTGCGACGGCTCGCGCAGTAGGACGACGGGCGCTGCCGCAGGCGGTGTTGACCCGGGGCAGCGGAGGGAGCGGCGGCATGGCTGATTGACATCCGCGGAACAGGGCGATAAATTACTGACCGGTCAGTCATTAATTTTCGCCATTCACTCCGCCGTGTCCGCCCAGAACCCACCCGCCGCCGAATCCATCGCCGAAAAACGCCCACGCTCCCGGCGCAAGGAAGCCCGGCCGTCCGAACTGACGGCCGCTGCGCTCGAACTCTTCGTCGAGAAGGGGTTCGCCGCCACCCGCCTGGACGACGTCGCCGCCCGCGCCGGCGTCTCCAAGGGCACCCTCTATCTCTATTTCGACAGCAAGGAAGCCCTGTTCAAGGCTGTCGTCGAGGAGGGTATCGTGCCGGCGCTGGCTGCCGCCGAGCAGCGTTTCGCCGAATACGAGGGCGCCAGCGCGGTTCTGCTGCGCGGCCTGCTGCTCGGCTGGTGGCAGCAGATCGGCGGCACGCATCTGGGCGGAATTCCCAAGCTGATCATCTCCGAATCGCGGAATTTCCCCGAGATCGCCCAGTTCTATCACGACCGCGTCATTTCGCGCGGCCGTTCACTGCTGCGCGCGGCGCTGCAGCGCGGCATCGCCAGCGGCGAGTTTCGTCCGCTCGATGTCGATTCGTGCATCGACGTCATCATCGCGCCGCTGCTGATGCTGGTCGTCTGGCGCTACTCGCTGTGCATCTGCGGCAACGACATCGACCCACCGCGCTATCTCGACACCCACTTCGACATCCTGATCAACGGCCTGCTGTCCGGCCGTACGGAGACCCCATGAGCGTACGTGTCCCCCTCTCTGCCGGCGCGCTGGTCGCCCTGGCCCTGCTGGCCGCCGCCTGCGGGCGCGAGGCGCCGAAGGCGGCGGCGTTGCGCCCGGTCCTGACCGAGCGGGTCGGCGCCGTCGCGGCACTGAACGCCCCGGTCTATGCCGGCGAGGTCCGTTCGCGGATCGAACAGCCGCTCGCCTTCCGCATTGCCGGCAAGATCAGCGAGCGCCTGGTCGACGCCGGCGCCGTGGTCAAGGCCGGCCAGGTCCTGGCGCGCCTCGACCCCGCCGATGCGGCGCTCGCCGCCGACGCCGCCGAGGCGCAACGCCGTCTCGCCGACGCCGATCTGCGCCGCTATCGCGAGCTGCGCGAGAAGAATTTCGTCAGCCAGGCCGCGCTCGACAGCCGCGAGTCGGCCAGGTCGTCGCAGCCGGGCAGCCGGTGTTCCGCATCGCCCGCCTGGACACCCCCGAGGTGGCCATCGCAATCCCCGAAAACCGCTTGCCGGAAGTGCGCCGGGCGACCCGGGTCGAGGTCAGCCTTTGGGCCGACGCCGCGCGGACCTACCCCGCCCGGCTGCGCGAGATCGCCGCCGTTGCCGATTCGGCGACGCGGACCTACGCGGCAAGGGTGGCGATTCTCGAACCCGACGCCGCGGTCACCCTCGGCATGAGTGCCAGCGTGCGTTTCCGTACCGGCGAGGCCGAGGAGCGGCTTGCCATCCCGCAGGCCGCGCTGTTCCAGAAGGACGGCCGGCCGGCGGTGTGGGTTGTCGCCGACGACGCGACGGTGTCGGTGCGTGCGGTGGACGTGGTGCGCTACACGGACGATGCCGTCGAGCTTGCGGCCGGCCTGCAACGCGGCGAGCGCATCGTCGTCGCCGGCGTGCATAAGCTGGCCGAAGGCGAAAAGATCCGCGTTGCCGAACGCAACGGGGCGCTCGCCGCGGCTCCGGGCGCAGTGACCCGATGAGGCACCTCAACCTCTCCGAGTGGGCGCTGCGGCACCGCTCGATGGTGCTCTACTTGATGATCGTGCTGATGGCCGCCGGCACGCTCTCTTACTTCAAGCTCGGTCGCGCCGAGGACCCCGACTTCACCTTCAAGGCGATGGTCGTGCGCACGCTGTGGCCGGGCGCCACCGCGCGCGAGGTCGAGCAGCAGGTCACCGAGCGGCTGGAGAAGAAGCTGCAGGAAACGCCGTGGGTCGACGTGATCCGCTCCAGCTCGCGCGCCGGCGAGTCGCTGCTGTTCGTCGTGCTCAAGGACTACACGCCGAAGAAGGAAGTGCCGAACGCCTGGTACGAAGTGCGGAAGAAGGTCGGCGACGTCCGTCACACCTTGCCCGCCGGGGTGCAGGGGCCGTTCGCCAACGACGAGTTCGGCGACACCTTCATCAATATCTTCGCGCTGACCGGCGACGGCTTCGACGACGGCGCGCTGCGCCGCCATGCCGACCAGATTGCGCGTGAATTGCGCCAGGTCGCCGATGTAAAAAAGGTCGAGCTGATCGGCGTCCAGGACGAAAAAATCTACGTCGAGATCTCGCACGCCAAGCTTGCCTCGCAGGGGCTGACCGCTGGCGCGATCGCCGAGGCGCTGGCGCGGCAGAACGCGATGACGCCGGCCGGCTTTTTCGAAACCGGGAGCGACCGCATCCGCCTGCGCGTAGACGGCGACCTGCACAGCGCCGACAGCGTCGCGGCGACGCCGATCACCGCCAATGGCCGGGTCTACCGGCTGGGTGACATCGCCGAGGTGCGCCGCGGCGTCGTCGAGCCGCCGGCGCCGCGGATGCGCGTGGCCGGTCATGACGCCGTCGGCATTGCCGTGGCGATGAACAAGGGCGGCGACGTGATCCACCTCGGCGAACGCCTGAAGGCGGAGATGGCGCGGCTGCAGGCCGACCTGCCGACCGGGCTCGACGTGCATGTCGTCGCCGACCAGCCGGAGATCGTGCAGCAGTCGATCAAGCTGTTCGTCTTCTCGCTCGGCGAGGCGATCGCTATCGTGCTGGCCGTCTCCTTCCTCAGCCTCGGCCTGCGCACCGGCACCGTCGTCGCGCTGTCGATCCCGCTGGTGCTGGCGGTGACCTTCCTGCTGATGCTGGTCTTCGGCATCGACCTGCAGCGCATCTCGCTCGGCGCGCTGGTGATCGCGCTCGGGTTGCTGGTCGACGACGCGATCATCGCCGTCGAGATGATGGTGGTGAAGATGGAGCAGGGCTGGGACCGCTTCCGCGCCGCGACCTTCGCCTACACCTCGACGGCGTTCCCGATGCTGACCGGTACGTTGATCACCGCCGCCGGCTTCACGCCGGTCGGCTTCGCGAAATCGGGCGCGGGCGAGTACACGTTCTCGATCTTCGCCGTGGTGACGATCGCGCTGCTCGTCTCGTGGGTGGTTGCCGTGGTGTTCACGCCCTACCTCGGCTACAAGCTGCTCGATCCGAAGAAGCTCGTAGCCAAGGCGCAGCAGCACGGCGAGGATATCTACGAGACGCCGTTCTACCGGCGCTTCCGGGCGCTGGTCGAGTGGTGCGTGCGCCGCCGCTGGCTGGTCATCGCCGCCACCGCCGGCGCTTTCGCACTGGCCATCGCCGCCTTCAACAGCGGCGTGCAGAAGCAGTTCTTCCCCGCCTCCAGCCGGCCCGAGCTGCTGATCGACCTGTGGCTGCCGCAGGGCGCCTCGCTGAAGGCGACCGAGGCGGTCACCGGCAAGGTCGAGCGCCTGCTGCGCGATAACGCCGACATGGCGAAATCGGTGAAGGCCCATGCCGCCTACATCGGCAACGGCAGTCCGCGCTTCTACCTGCCGCTCGACCTCAAGCTGTTTCACGACAACTTCGCGCAGCTGGTGATCACGACGCACGGCATCGAGGCGCGCGAGGATCTGAAGGCCCGCCTGGAGCGGGCCTTCGCCGCCGAGGACGGCGAGTGGAGCGGCGTCCGCGCGCGCGTGCTGCGGCTGGAGAACGGGCCGCCGGTCGGCTATCCGATCCAGTTCCGCGTCTCCGGCAACGACATCCCGGCCCTGCGCCGTGCCGCCGCCGATGTCGCGGCGGTGATGCGCGCCAATCCGCATACCGCCGACGTCAGCTTCGACTGGAACGAAATGGCCAAGTCGGTCCGTCTCGAAGTCGACCAGGAACGGGCGCGCGCGCTCGGCATCAGCACGCAGGAGCTGTCGCAGGCGCTGCAGACGGTGCTGGTCGGGGCGACGGTGACGCAATTGCGCGAGGACGACCAGCTGATCGACGTGGTGCTCCGTGCGACGCCGGCCGAGCGCAAGGATCTGCGCGGGCTGGCCGACATCAACGTGCCGACCGCCAGCGGCCGCCACGTGCCGCTGGCGCAGGTGGCGAAGATCCACTACGAGCTGGAGACCGGCCAGATCTGGCGGCGCAACCGCCTGCCGACGGTGACGGTGATGGCCGACATCCGCGACAACATGCAGGCACCGGTCGTGTCGGCTCAGATCAATCCGCAGCTCGACGCGGTGCGCGCCACGCTGCCGCCCGGTTTCCGCATCGAGCTCGGCGGCACCACCGAGGAGTCGGCGAAGGGCGAGAACTCGATCAAGGCGGTGATGCCTATCATGCTGGTTGCCGTCGTCACGCTGCTGATGATGCAGCTGCAGAGCATCGGGCGGACGCTGATGGTGCTGCTCACCGCGCCGCTCGGGCTGATCGGCGTGGCGCTGGCGCTGCTCGTCTTCAACGTGCCCTTCGGCTTCGTCGCCAACCTCGGTGTGATTGCCCTCTCCGGCATGATCATGCGCAATTCGGTGATCCTGGTCGACCAGATCGAACAGGACGAGAAGTCCGGCAAGCCGACCTGGGAGGCGATCGTCAGTTCGACCGTGCGCCGCTTCCGGCCGATCATGCTGACCGCGGCGGCGGCCATCCTGGCAATGATCCCGCTGACGCGTAGCGTCTTCTGGGGGCCGATGGCGGTGGCGATCATGGGCGGGCTGGTCGTCGCCACGGCGCTGACCCTGCTCTTCCTGCCGGCGCTGTACGCCGCCTGGTACCGGGTGACCCCCGAAACAAGGCGCCCGGCGCGCGAGGTATAATCCCGTTTTCTTTGGACAGACATATTAGCTTCGGCTAATATTCAAACGCGACGGGGTAAGCGATGAATATGGCGGTCAACATGGATATGGAACAGGCGCGCTTCAACATGATCGAGCAGCAGATCCGCCCCTGGGAGGTGCTGGATCCGGAAGTGCTCGACCTGCTCTCCACGGTCAAGCGCGAGGAATTCGTGCCGGCGGCGAGCAAGGCGCTGGCCTTTACCGATGTCGAGCTGCCGCTCGCCAACGGCACCACCATGCTGGAGCCGAAGGTCGAAGCCCGGCTGCTGCAGGAAGCCGGCGTGAAGAAGACCGACAAGGTGCTCGAGATCGGCACCGGCAGCGGCTACATGGCGGCGCTCCTGGCGTCGCGCGCCGATGCGGTGACCTCGGTCGAGATCGACGGCGCCCAGCTCGACGTGGCGCGCCAGAACCTGGCCCGTGCCGGCATCGGCAACGTCAACCTGGTCAAGGGCGACGGCGCCCGCGGCTGGCCGGCGGGTGCGCCCTACGACGTGATCGTCGTTTCCGCGTCGGTACCGGTGCTGCCGCCCGAAATGCTGCAGCAGCTCAAGGTCGGCGGCCGCCTGGTGGCGATCGTCGGCGATGCGCCGGCGATGGAGGCGCAGCTGGTGGTACGCACCGGCGAGTCCACTTTCAACACCGTGAACCTGTTCGAAACGCTGACGGCGCCGCTGAAGAACGCCGTCCAGCACGAGCAGTTCGTCTTCTAGGATCGCCGGAGAAGGATGCGACAGATATCGGCAAGCGAACTCGCGGAATGGCTGGCGGCTGCCGGCCGCAACGAACGCAGCGGGCCCCTGGTGCTCGACGTGCGCGAGCCGTGGGAAGTGGAGATCTGTCGCATCGAGGGCGCGCTGGCCATGCCGATGGCGGCGGTGCCGCCGCGCCTGCAGGAACTCGATCCGGATGCCGAGACGGTGGTCGTCTGCCACCACGGCGTCCGCTCCTTCCAGATTGCGCTTTTCCTCGAGCGCAACGGCTTTGCCTCCGTCTACAACCTTAGCGGTGGCGTCGCGGCCTGGGCCGACGACGTCGATCCGTCCATGCAGCGTTACTGACAGCGGGTTCCTGCCATGCCCTCGATGAAAAAACTCCCCCTTCTCCTCGCCGCCGCCTTGCTCGGCGGCAGCGGCAGCGCCGGTGCCGCCGACCTGCTGCAGGTGTATCGCCTGGCGCTGGACAACGACCCGCAGTTCCTTGCCGCCCGCCATCAGGCCGACGCCGGCCGCGAGAAGGAAGCGCAGGGGCTGTCGGGGCTGTTGCCGACGCTGGGCGCGTCGGCGAACACGCAGTGGAACGATCTCAAGCGCGACGTGAACGGCGGGGCGACGACGAAGGCCGAATACAACAGCCACGGCTACACGGTGACGCTGACGCAGCCGCTGTTCCGCTGGCAGAACGTCGTTGCCTACCAGCAGGGTAGGATGCAGGCGGCGCAGGCCGAGGCGCAGCTCGCGCAGGCGCGGCAGGACGTCATCCTGCGCGTCGCCCAGGCCTATTTCGATGTGCTCTACGCCGAGGAGAACCTGCGCGCGCTGCAGGCGCAGAAGAAGGCGATCGGGCAGCAGCTGGAGCAGGCGAAGAAGAATTTCGAGGTGGGCACGGCGACCATCGTCGACACGCACGAGGCGCAGTCGCGCTTCGATCTGGCGACGGCACAGGAGATCGCCGCCGACAGCGATCTGGAAATCAAGCGCCGCGCGCTCGACGTGATCGTCGGCAAGGATCCCGGCGCCTTGGCCCAGTTGCGCGAGAGGGCGGCGCTGGAGCGGCCGCAGCCGGACGTCATGGCGCGCTGGGTCGAGGCCGCCGAGACCGATGCGATCGCCGTGCAACTGCAGCAGCTGGCGCTGGAGTTGGCCGCCAAGGAAGTGGAGAAGAACCGCGCTGGCCACTACCCGACGCTCGACGCCGTCGTCGCCCACGGCAATGCGGCGCAGAACGCGGCGCTGCCGCTGGTCGGCAGCAATGCCGCGCCCGGCTACGAGACGCGCTCGACGACCGCCGCGCTGCAGCTGAACATCCCGCTGTTCCAGGGCGGCTTCGTCAATTCGAAGACGCGCGAGGCCGAGGCCAACCGCGAAGCGTCCCGCCAGCAGCTCGAAGCGGCCCGCCGCAACGCGGCACAGGCGGCGCGCCAGGCCTATCTCGGCGTCGCCAATGGCACCGCGCAGGTGGCGGCGCTGAAGGCGGCACTGGTGTCCAGCCAGAGTTCGCTGGAGTCGAACAAGCTCGGTTACGAAGTCGGCGTACGCATCAGCATCGACGTGCTCAACGCCGAGCAGCAGCTCTACGCCACCCGCCGCGACCTGGCCAAGGCCTGGTACGACACGCTGCTCGCCCAGCTACGGCTGAAGTCGGCGGTCGGCACGCTGGAAGAGGCCGACCTGGCCAAGGTCAACGCGCTGCTCGCGCAGTAAGCGCCGCCAGCAGGGCCATCGTCCGTTCCGTCGCGCCCTGGTGGCTGCGGCTGAAGGCGATGGCCTTTTCCTTCATGTTCGCCCGTTGTTCCGGATGCGCGAGGATGGCCTCCACCGTCGCGGCCAGGTCTTCGGCGCCGGCGATGCGGACCGCCGCGCCGCAGGCGACCGCATCATCGGCGGCCTGCGCGAAATTGAACGTGTGCTGGCCGACGATGACCGGACAGCCGCAGGCGGCGGCCTCGATCAGGTTCTGCCCGCCGAACGGCAGCAGCGAGCCGCCGATCAGCGCAAGATCGGCCGCTGCGTAGTACGCCGCCATTTCCCCCATGCTGTCGCCGAGCCAGACCATCGTGCCGGCGTCCGGGAATTCGTCGAGGCTGCGCCGCTTGAGGCCGAGCCGCCGGCTGGCGACCAGCGCCGCCACCTCGTCGAAGCGTTGCGGATGCCGCGGCACGAGGATCAGCAGCACCCGCGGCAGACGCATGCGGAGCAGGGCGTCGAGGACCAGCGCCTCTTCGCCGTCGCGCGTGCTCGCCGCCAGCCAGACCGGCCGGCCGCCGATTTCGGCACGCCAGTTGTTGCCCTTCGCCAGCTTGATCGGATCCGGCGTGACGTCGAACTTGAGGTTGCCGGTGACTTCGGTCGTGCGTGCGCCGACGCTGCGCAGGCGCAGCGCGTCGGCGGCGGTCTGCGCGGCGACCAGGTCGAGCGCCGCGAACGCGGGGGCGACGAGCGCGTGCAGGCGCTGGTAGCCGCGCTGCGACTTCGCCGACAGGCGGGCGTTCACCAGCGCCAGCGGAATCCGACGGCGCCTGGCGGCGGCGATCAGGTTCGGCCACAGCTCGGTTTCCATGAAGACGCCGATTTCCGGCCGGAAGTGCGCGAGGAAGCGCGCCGCTGCATCCGGCAGGTCGTAGGGCAGGTAGGCCTGGATGACGCGGCCGGGGTGGCGCTCGACATACATCCGGCCGGTTTCGCGCCCGGTCGGCGTCATGTGCGTGAGCAGCAGCGCGTGCGCCGGATACTTCGCCAGCAGCGCCTCGATCAGCGGTTCGGCGGCGCGCGTCTCGCCGACCGAGACGGCATGCAGCCACAGCAGCGGACGTGCCGGGGCCGGCGGATAGAAGCCGTAGCGCTCGCCGACGTGCCGCCGATACTCGGGCTGCTTGCGTCCGCGCCACAGCAGACGCAGCCAGACCAGCGGCTGCGCGACGTAGAAGATCAGCGAATAGAGCAGGCGGGCCATCAGTGGCGCAATGCCGTTTCGGCGGTGGCGAGGACTTCGCCGACGGCAGGCGGCCGGCCCGTGCCGCCGAGATTGCGCGCGAAGCCGGCGCCGACGACGCCGGTCAGTGCCGGTTCGGTGGCGGTGTAGATCGCCACGGTGGGAATCTGCAGTGCGGCGGCGAGGTGGGCGAGGCCGGTATCGACGCCGACGGCCAGCGACGCCCGGCCGAGGACGCCGGCCAGGTCGCGGATCGACAGCGGCGGTGCGGCGACGGCGCCGGGAGCGGCTGCGGCAATGGCCTCGGTGATGCGTTGCGCGCGTGCGCGCTCGACCGGATTGCCCGCCGGCAGGACCGGCGTCAGTCCGCGCGCCGCCAGTTCCCGGCCGAGCGCGATCCAGTTTTCCTCCGGCCACAGCTTGTCGTCGCGGCTGGTGGCGGTGAGGAGGACGGCGATCCGGCCGTCCGGCAGCCACGGGGCGGCAAACGGCGGGGCGGCGATGCCGTAGTCGACCGGCGCCGGTGGCGTGTAGCCGAAGGCGGCCGCGGCGAGCCGGCGGTTGCGGTCGACCGCGTGCAGCTCGGTGGGAACGGCGAAGCCGGCGTCGTAGAAGCGCGCGGCCAGCGGCTCGCGGGCGGAATTCCGGTCGTGGCCGAGGCGGCGCCCGGACGCCTGCGCGGCAATCAGCGCGCTCTTCAACAGCCCCTGCGTGTCGAGCACGGTATCGTAGCCGCCGCCACGCAGGCGCCGGCGCAGCGCGCCGATCTCGCGCCAGGTGCGGCCGTCGAGCAGCGTTTTACGCCAGCGGCGGACGGCGACCGGAATGACCTCGCGAACGACGGGCGACAGCCGGGGAATGTCGGCAAAGGCTTCCTCGACGCACCAGTCGATTTCGATGCCGGGAAACTGCCGGGCGAGGTCGGCGGCGACGGGGAGGTTGTGGATGACGTCGCCGAGCGAGGAGGTTTTGACCAGCAGGATGCGCATCGCAGGTAAAATAAGGCCCTTTGCCCCGGCAAAGGCCGCATTATAAGGGATCGCCCCTGCATGAAGTGCCACGTTACCCCATTGTCGACCAGTGCCCGCCTCGTCGTTTCCGATCCGGCGGCGGTTTTCGTGCGCGCGGAGGTGCGGCGGTGAAGGTACTGGTCACCGGCGGGGCCGGCTACATCGGTTCGCATACCTGCGTCGAGCTGCTGGCGGCGGGTGTCGACGTCGTCGTCTTCGACAACCTGGCCAATGCGAAGATGGAATCGCTGCGCCGCGTCGCCCGCATCGCCGGCCGTGCGCCGGCCTTCGTGCGCGGCGACGTCCGCGACGGCGAGGCCTTGCGCGGCGTCTTCGCTGCGCATCGCATCGATGCGGTGATCCATTTCGCCGGGCTGAAGGCGGTCGGCGAATCGGTCGAGCAGCCGCTTGCCTATTACGACAACAACGTCAGCGGCAGCCTGTGCCTGCTGCAGGCGATGGACGCCGCCGGCGTGCGCACGCTGGTCTTCAGCTCGTCGGCGACGGTCTATGGCGATCCGGCTGCGCTGCCGATCCGCGAGGACTTCCCGCTGTCGGCGACCAATCCCTACGGGCGCAGCAAGCTGATGGTCGAAGACATGCTGCGCGACCTGGCGCATGCCGATGCGCGCTGGCGGCTGGCGATCCTGCGCTATTTCAATCCGGTCGGCGCGCACGAGTCCGGTCTGATCGGCGAAGATCCGGCGGGGATACCGAACAACCTGATGCCCTTCATCAGCCAGGTCGCGGTTGGCAAGCGCCCGGAATTGGCGGTGTTCGGCAAAGACTACCCGACGCCTGACGGCACCGGGGTGCGCGATTACATCCACGTGGTCGATCTGGCGCGCGGGCATCTGAAGGCACTCGCTGCGCTGCCGCAGCGGCCGGGCGTGCTCACCGCCAACCTCGGCACCGGCCGCGGCTACTCGGTGCTGGAGATGCTGTCCGCGTTCGGCGGCGTCTGCGGCCGGGAACTGCCCTACCGCATCGCGCCGCGCCGCGCCGGCGATGTCGCCGCCTGCTATGCGGACCCGAGCTACGCCGCCGAGGCGATCGGCTGGCGGGCGCAGCTCGATCTCGACCGCATGTGCGCCGACACCTGGCGCTGGCAGTCGATGAACCCGGACGGCTACGGCACGGCGGACTGAACACCGAAAAACAGGGAGACCAACAATGACCATCCTCGTCACCGGCGGCGCCGGCTTCATCGGCGCCAACTTCGTCCTCGACTGGCTGGCGCAGTCGGACGAAGCCGTCGTCAACCTCGACAAGCTGACCTACGCCGGCAACCTGGAGAACCTGCGTGCGCTGCAGGGCGACGCGCGGCACACCTTCGTCCGCGGTGACATCGGCGACCGCGAGTGCGTCAATGCCTTGCTGGTGCAACACCGGCCGCGCGCCGTCGTCAGCTTCGCCGCCGAGAGCCACGTCGACCGCTCGATCCACGGTCCGGGCGAATTCATCCAGACCAACATCGTCGGCACCTTCAACCTGCTCGAATGCGTGCGCGCCCACTACGCCGGGCTGGCCGATGCGGAAAAGACGGCGTTCCGCTTCCTGCACGTGTCCACCGACGAGGTGTACGGCTCGCTGACGGCGAACGACCCGCCCTTCACAGAGAACAACCCGTACCAGCCGAACAGCCCGTACTCGGCGTCGAAGGCCGCTTCCGACCATCTGGTGCGCGCCTATCACCACACCTACGGGCTGCCGGTGCTGACGACCAACTGCTCGAACAACTACGGCCCCTACCAGTTCCCGGAGAAGCTGATTCCGCTGGTGATCCACAACGCACTCGCCGGCAAGCCGCTGCCGATCTACGGCGACGGCCAGCAGATCCGCGACTGGCTGTATGTCGGCGACCACTGCGCCGCTATCCGCCGCGTGCTGGAAGGCGGCCGGTTGGGCGAGGTGTACAACATCGGTGGCTGGAACGAGATGCCGAACCTCTCCATCGTGCATGCGCTGTGCGATCTGCTCGACGCGGCGCGGCCGAAGCCGAGCGGCTCCTACCGCGACCAGATCACCTACGTTGCCGACCGCCCCGGCCACGACCGGCGCTACGCGATCGATGCGCGCAAGATCGAACGCGAGCTCGGCTGGCGGCCGGCAGAGACCTTCGACACCGGCATCCACAAGACCGTGCAGTGGTATCTCGATCACGCCGACTGGGTCGCCGACGTTACCTCCGGCGCCTACCGGCAGTGGGCCGAACAGAACTACGGACAGCGCCATGCCTGAGATCAGCCGGTTTCTCGGTATCATCATCTACATGAACTTCGCGGATCATCCGCTGCCGCATTTTCATGCCCGCTACGGCGATTACGAAATCACGGTTGAAATCGAGTCGGGGGTCATTCGCGGCGAGTTCCCGAAGCGTGCGCTGCGCGCCGTCCTGGAATGGGCGGAATTGCATCAGGCCGAACTGATGAGCGACTGGGCGTTGGCGCAGGCCCGGCGCCCGCTGCAGCCGATTGCGCCGCTGGAGTAAACGAGATGGCGATCCTTCTGCATACCGAAGTTGTCGAGCCCCGGCCGGGGCATCGGCTGTTCGTGCGTTTCAACACCGGCGTTTCAGGCGAAATCGATCTCGGCGCAGAACTGTGGGGCGAAATTTTCGAACCGCTGCGCGACGAAGCGCTGTTCATGAGCGCACATCAGGACGCGGTGATGGGAACGGTCGTCTGGGCGAACGGCGCCGACCTGGCGCCCGAATACCTGCTCGATCTGCTGCAAAAGCAGACACGCGACGCAGCATGACCCCGATCCTGCTCTTCGGCTGTGACGGCCAGGTCGGCTGGCAGCTGCAACGCTCGCTGTCGCCGCTGGGCGCGGTGACCTCGGTCGACCGCGCGCAGTGCGACCTGGCCGACCCGGCGGCGATCCGTTCGCTGATCGCCGCGGTGAAGCCGCGCCTCATCGTCAACGCAGCTGCCTACACCGCGGTCGACCGTGCCGAAAGCGAGCCGGAGCTGGCGCGGGCGATCAACGCCACGGCGCCGACGGTGATGGCCGAAGCGGCGAAACCGCTCGGTGCGCTGCTGGTGCATTACTCGACCGATTACGTCTTCGACGGCAGCAAGGCCGCTCCCTACGTCGAGACCGACCCGACCTGCCCGCTCTCCGTCTATGGCGCAACCAAGCGCGACGGCGAGGACGGCGTGCTCGCCGCCGGCGGCCGTGCGCTGGTCTTCCGCACCAGCTGGGTGTTCGGCGCGCGCGGGCACAACTTCGTCAAGACCGTGCTGCGGCTGGCCGGCGAGGGGCGGGCGCTGCGCGTCGTCGACGACCAGGTCGGCTCGCCGACGCCGGCGGCGCTGATCTCCGACGTCACCGGCCAGATCCTCGCCGCGACCCGGCGCGGCAGCGAAATCGACGACGCCCGTCTCTACCATCTGGCCGCCGCCGATCCGGTCAGCTGGTGTGGCTTCGCCCGCGAGATCCTGCGTCTGGCCGCCGCGACGCCCGGTTTCGACGGCCTGCCGGCGCCGGAATCGGTGCTGGCGATCGGGACCGCCGAGTACCCGACCCCGGCGCACCGGCCGGCGAATTCCCGCCTCGATTGCGGCAAGCTCGAAGACGATTTCGACCTCGAGCTGCCCGACTGGCGCCCTTTCCTTTCCCGCATGCTGCAACTTCTCGCGCTGAAGAAATCGAATGGCTACTGAAAAACGCAAAGGCATCATCCTCGCCGGTGGCGCCGGCACCCGCCTGCATCCGGCGACGCTCGCCGTCTCCAAGCAGTTGCTGCCGGTGTTCGACAAGCCGATGATCTACTACCCGCTGACGACGCTGATGCTCGCCGGCATCCGCGAGATCCTCGTCATCTCGACGCCGCAGGACACGCCGCGCTTCGAGCAGCTGCTGGGCGACGGATCGCAGTGGGGGATCGAACTCTCCTACGCGGTGCAGCCCAGCCCGGACGGCCTGGCACAGGCCTTCATCATCGGCGAGAAATTCATCGGCGACGACCTGTCGGCGCTGGTACTCGGCGACAACATCTTCTACGGCCACGATTTTCATCGGCTGCTCGACAATGCCACCGCGCGCGACGACGGCGCGACCGTTTTTGCCTATCACGTGCATGACCCCGAGCGTTACGGCGTTGCCGAATTCGACGCCGGCGGCAAGGTGATCACCCTCGAAGAGAAACCGAAGCAGCCGAAGTCGAACTACGCGGTGACCGGCCTCTATTTCTACGATCGACAGGTGGTCGAGCTGGCCAAGGCCTTGAAGCCGTCGCCGCGCGGTGAACTGGAGATCACCGACCTCAATCGCCTTTATCTGGAGCAGGGGGCGCTGTCGGTCGAGATCATGGGCCGTGGCTATGCCTGGCTCGATACCGGCACGCACGAGTCGATGCTGGAGGCTTCGCAGTTCATCGCCACGCTGGAGAAGCGGCAGGGCCTGAAGGTCGCCTGCCCGGAAGAAATCGCCTGGCGGCAGAGGTGGATCGATGCCGCGACGCTGGAAGCGCTGGCGGTGCCGTTGGCAAAGAACGGCTACGGCCAGTACTTGCAGCGGCTGCTCAAGGAATCGGTTTATTGACTTCCACCGTTCGTCCTGAGTGGCGCGAAGCACGTATCAAAGGACAGGAGCCGTCAGAGATATGAAAGCAATACCCCTAGCCATTCCCGATGTTTTCCTGCTCGAACCGCGCGTGTTCGGCGACGATCGCGGGTTTTTCTTCGAGAGCTACAACCGGCAGGCGTTTCGCGAGGCGACCGGGGTTGATCCGGATTTCGTGCAGGACAATCATTCGCGCTCGGTGAAGGGCGTGCTGCGCGGCCTGCACTACCAGCTGCCGCCGAAGGCGCAGGGCAAGCTGGTGCGGGTCGTCGTCGGCGAGGTGTTCGACGTCGCCGTCGATATCCGCAGGGGGTCGCCGACTTTCGGCAAGTGGGTGGGCGAGGTGCTGTCGGCCGAGAACAAGCGGCAGATGTGGGTTCCGCCGGGGTTTGCGCATGGGTTCCTGACGCTGTCGGATAGTGCGGAGTTTCTCTATAAGACGACGGATTACTATTCGCCTGAACATGAGCGGTGCATTAGCTGGGATGATTCGAGAATTGAAGTAGAGTGGCCAGTGGTAAGGCCACTGATGCTGTCTAGTAAGGATGCGACGGGAGTGAAATTATCGGATGTGGGGATAGAATAGTGCGAATTCATCGTAGTGCTGTAATATAATGCGTCCTGCATAGAAAATTATAGGGGGTGTGATGTATTGGTATCTCGTTCATACAAAAGCTAGGCAGGAAAAGTGTGCGCTGGAAAATCTTGAACGACAGGGGTACCAGTGCTACCTCCCAACCATCCCTTCAGAAAAGTTTCGTCAGGGCGTGCTTGCGGTCACGGATGAGCCGCTGTTCCCGCGATATCTATTCATACGGCTGGGCGAAAAAGATTCGGCCAAGAGCTGGGCGTCGATCCGCTCGACTAAAGGAGTCAGCCGCCTGGTGTGCTTCGGGAGGGGGGGCAAGGTTGATGATGGTCTGATCGAACTGCTGCGCGCACAAGGAGCCTTGGTGCAAGGTGAGCCAGTGTGGTTGTCCAAGCCTGGGGAGCGGGTGCGATTGGCCTCGGTTCCGTTTGTTGGCATTGAAGGCATCTACCAGATGGCCGATGGCGAGTGTCGGGCCATGGTGCTGATTGAGATCTTGAGCAGGTCTGCTGCCGTGCGGGTGTCGCTGGCTGGTTTGCGTAGAGCCAACTAAGCCATCCCCAAGCAGCGCGCCAAAGGGGCATTGAATAATGCCTAAGGGCCCAGTTCCATGTCTGTTTGGCAAAATCTTTCTCAAAGTCATGGTGCTGTGGTATAATATAATTAGCCGCACCAAGCGGAAGGTATTGGTATTTTCGCGTCTTGCCACCGAACTCCCTGTTAGACCCTGTAATCACGCGTGCTGATCGTGAGGCGGCATGGCGGTAGCGTGTTGGAAATGCCGGACTTTTGTACTCCCATTCGATAGCCGGCGGGTTTTCAAGAGGAGGCCCGATTCGAAGTGTTGCGCTAGCTCCCGAAGGCCAGTCATAGGATACTCGCTCGGGGCAGTCTTGGCGGCATGCTTCCATGTCCTCGTGAAAAAGGGGGCAAGATGCAGAATTTTGGCTAGCGTACTAACAAGTGACGCTACATCTATTTGATCCCGACGGGAGCTGAGAAATCGAACTGGCAGCCGAATTTTGAAGCGGGAAGCGGCAGAGTACGAAGCGCTTCAGCATAAGGTTGGGCCGTCAAGAATTGCAATCGGAAATGACCGAATCTCAGAAAAACAGTATCTCAGTAGTGCCCGTCATCCTTTGCGGTGGTTCTGGAACGCGTTTGTGGCCGCTTTCTCGGACTGGATTCCCCAAGCAATTTTTGTGTTTGACTGGTAATGAGAGCCTGTTCCAGCAGGCAGCTCAGCGCCTTGCGAACTTGGCCTCTGAAAATGTTCAGGTTTCGCCGCCTCTTGTTGTTACAGGTGAAGAGCATCGCTTTCTGGCAACTGAGCAATTGAGAGAGGTCGGGGTTGAGCTTGGGCAGGCTCTATTGGAGCCTGCTGGTCGCAATACAGCCCCCGCGCTTACCCTTGCTGCATTCGCCGCGCTGGAGTCCGGCGATGACCCAGTTATGGTCGTTACGCCTGCGGATCAGGCGCTGGCAGATCCTGTTGCCTTCGTAATCTCCATGCGGCAGGCGATTGAAGAGGCGGCTAAAGGAGCTATTGTCATTTTGGGCATCACTCCGGATCGTCCTGAAACCGGATACGGATACATCCAAGTCGTTAGGGCTGACACGAATTCTGAAGCAAAGCCGGTCAACCGTTTTGTGGAAAAACCCGATGCGCAGACCGCGCAAGGGTATGTAGATGAGGGGGGCTACTATTGGAACGCTGGAATGTTTGTGCTGAAAGCATCCGTCTGGCTGAGCGCGCTCGACCAATTCTGTCCCGACATCCTGCAAGCAACCAGCGCTGCCTGGGGGAAACGCAGTGTGGACGCGCGATTCGTGCGTCCGGGCAGGGCTGAGTTCGTCGCGATCCCGGCTGAGTCGGTTGACTACGCCGTCATGGAACGCTGCCCTGGCAGCGCTTTGCCGATTAAGATGGTGCCGCTGGATGCGGGTTGGAACGACCTAGGGGCTTGGGACGCCGTTTGGAATTTGCTGCCCAAGGACGCGGCGGGCAACGTGCATCAGGGTGACGTGCTCGCCACCGATAGCCGTAACACGCTGGTGCATGCTACCAATCGCTTGGTCAGCTTGGTCGGCGTGCAAAACCTAGTCGTGATCGAAACACCCGATGCCGTGCTCGTTGCCGATAAATCCTGCTGCCAAGACGTAAAGCACATCGTAACTGCTCTGGGCCAGCAAAAACGCGGCGAACATACTTTGCATCGCAAAGTGCATCGCCCCTGGGGTTGGTACGACAGCATTGACGAAGACGGTCGCTTCAAGGTTAAACGCATTCAAGTCAAGCCCAAGGCTAGCCTTAGCCTACAAAAACACCACCACCGCGCAGAGCACTGGATCGTGGTGAAAGGTACGGCAGAGATCACCAACGGCGACAAGGTCATTCTGCTATCGGAAAACCAGTCCACCTATATTCCACTCGGCGAGGTGCATCGCTTGGCCAACCCGGGTTCCATCCCTCTCGAGATCATCGAGGTCCAGACCGGCAGTTATTTGGGAGAAGATGATATTGTGCGATTGGTTGATAAATACGGAAGAAGTTAAGTTTATATGCAAACGCAAAGAAAGACAGCATTAATTACTGGGGTTACTGGCCAGGATGGCTCGTATCTGGCGGAATTTTTGTTAAGCAAGGGGTATGTGGTCCATGGTATAAAAAGGCGTGCAAGTTTGTTTAATACGCAACGAGTGGATCATCTTTATCAAGATTTGCACGAAAATGCTGTTAGGTTTAAGTTGCATTATGGGGATCTTTCAGATACTAGTAATTTGATTAGAATCGTTCAGGAAACTCAGCCAGATGAGATTTATAATCTTGGGGCCCAAAGCCATGTGGCGGTTAGCTTTGAGAGTCCTGAATATACAGCTGATGTTGATGCGATCGGTACTTTGAGGTTATTGGAGGCCATTCGCATTCTTGGTTTGGAACGAAAAACACGGTTTTATCAAGCAAGTACGAGTGAGTTGTTTGGTTTGGTGCAAGAGGTTCCGCAAAAAGAGACAACGCCTTTTTATCCTCGTAGTCCATATGCTGTTGCTAAAATGTATTCATACTGGATTACGGTTAATTACCGTGAAGCCTACGACATTTATGCATGCAATGGAATACTTTTTAATCATGAGAGTTCTAGGCGCGGCGAAACTTTTGTAACTCGAAAAATTACTCGAGGGCTTTCTAATATTGCCCAAGGTCTGGAACCATGCTTGTACATGGGCAATATTGATGCACTGCGCGACTGGGGCCACGCCAAGGACTACGTTCGCATGCAGTGGCTGATGCTGCAACAAGACGAGCCTGAAGACTTCGTGATCGCCACTGGGATCCAGTACAGCGTTCGCCAGTTCATCGAGATGGCAGCCCAGCAACTGGGATTCACTGTCGCTTGGCATGGTCAGGGCGTGGACGAGGTGGGTATTGTCGATCAGATCACGACGCCTGAGTGGGCTGAACGGTGCCCGGCCCTTAGCCCGGGCATGGTGTTCATGCGAATCGATCCCCGATACTTCCGTCCCACCGAGGTGGAAACGCTGTTGGGAGACCCGAGCAAAGCACGGGAAAAGCTGGGGTGGTCGCCGGAGATCACTTTGCCCGAAATGGTGACTGAGATGGTGGAGTCCGATCTCTTGGAAGCGCGGCGCGCTGTAATGTTGCGTACTGCAGGGTTGTGAACATGACCAACACGCCTTTTAGGCAGCTCAATGACGCTGCCGTACGCTATACCGATGACCGTGGCTATCTGGACGTGCTCTACGAACAGGGGCAAGTGGTGCTTAAGCGTTCGTTCTCAAAGGCCGGCGTGTTCAGGGGCATGCACTGGCAGCGCCCCACTCATGCCCAAACCAAGCTCATTCGGGTTGCTGTAGGACGGATTCTCGATTTCATCGTAGACCCCTCCCAAGTACCGGCGCAACTCCATCGGCGTGAGTTGACCCCTGCCGACGGCTGGGTTCAGATCGACGCCTATCTGGCTCATGGCTTCTACGCCATGGAGGACACCGAGTTCGAATACCTGTGCCTGGGCGCCTACAACGAATCGGCCGAGTCAAGCTATTCGATCCTCGCCTTTCTCCAGTCCGAGCTCGGGCTGACCCAGTTGAACCTGTCGGCCAAAGACCGGGCCGCTCAACCGCTATCAGTGGTCGACGGTGGCCTGGATGTCTGAATGATTGAATCGAGAGTGCCATGTCTGAACCTCTGAAAATTTCCATCATCACCGCGTCTTTTCGGAGCGAATCCACCATCAAGGACACGCTGGAGTCGGTCAACATCCAGACCTACCCTCGGATTGATCACATCGTCATTGATGGAGCGTCGAAGGACGGGACTCTGGAACTGGTCAAGGCCCACGGCAAGCGCGTCACCCACGTGACCTCCGAGCCCGACAAGGGCATCTTCGATGCGTACAACAAGGGCTTGGCCGTCGCGGACGGGGAGATCGTTGGCATCTTGAACTCCGACGATTTTTACGCCAGCCCAAATGTCATCGCGCACGTGATGCAGGCCTTCGAAGACCCCGTTGTGGAGGCCGTCTACGCTGACCTGGTCTATGTGGACAAGGACGACACCAACAAAATCGTTCGGCACTGGAAATCCCGACCCTATCGGGCGGGAGACTTCACCCGTGGCTTCTCGCCCGCGCACCCCACCTTGTTCTTGCGCAAGTCTGTCTACGACCGCACCGGGGGCTTCAATCCCGGATTTCGCTTTTCCGGCGACTATGAATACATGCTGCGTGCCTTCCACACCCACGGCGTGAAGTCCGTCTACCTCCCGGAGATCGTGGTCCGTATGCGCACCGGCGGTGCCACGGGGGGGGCGTTGCCATTCATCAAGAAGCAGAACCTGGAGATCCTGCGCGCCTTGGACAGTCAGGGTGTCAGTATTTTCAAACCCACGTTTTTTGCCCGCAAGCTCGTCGACCGTTTGATGCAACGCCTGCGCGCCCTTTTTGTGCGGCTACCGGAGTCCATGTCGTGATTGGTGGATCGAAAGTTCTCGCCCTGATTCCGGCGCGTTCCGGCTCCAAAGGCCTGCCCGGGAAAAACATTCGCCCACTGCACGGCAAGCCGCTGCTGGCTTGGCCGATTGAGGCGGCCAAGGCTTCACGGTATGTGGACCGCGTGGTGGTGTCCACCGACAGTGAGGCGTTTGCGCGCATTGCCCGTGAGTACGGTGCCGAGGTCCCTATCTTGCGCCCCGCAGACTTGGCCGCCGACACCTCTCCGAGCAGTGCGGCCGTGATTCACATGCTCGACTACTTGGCTGTCCAAGGCCATGTGTTCGACTACTTTGTCCTACTGGAACCCACCTCACCGCTAACCGAAGGCAGCGACGTGAACGTTGCGCTCGAAACCCTGCACGCCCGCCGCGACCAAGGTGATGCGCTGGTCAGTGTCACCGAGCTCGTCACCTCCCATCCGGCCTTCGCTGTCAAGCGCGACGACCGGGGCCGCATTGAACCCTACGCTGCGGTCGACTTCAGGCGGCTGCCCCGGCGACAGGACATCGACCCCTTGTATGCCCTGGACGGCAGCCTCTACATCTCGGCGGTGGATCGCTACCGCGAGACTTTGAGTTTCTGTCACGACCGCACGCTCTCACACCTGATGCCGGCCTACAAGGCCCATGAAGTGGACAGCCTGATCGACTTTATCTGCATTGAAGCCATCTTGAGTCATTACGATCAAGTTTGCCTCAACCCTCACCCTTGAAACCGCCCGCCCACGGAGCCTCACCATGAAACGCTGCACCCGTTGCCTTACCAAAGAAACCGTTGACACCATTACCTATGACGAGTTTGGTGTCTGCAGCGTTTGTCGGCAGGTTGAATTCAAGAAGGAGAAGATCGACTGGGAAGATCGTGCGCGTCAGCTGGAGAACATCGTCAACGAACACCGTGGCAAAGGGCTCTATGATTGCATCGTGCCTTACAGCGGTGGCAAGGACAGTGTCTTCCAGCTCTGGTACATCGTCAAGAAGCTGAAACTCAAGCCTTTGGTGGTCCGCTATAACCACTGGGGCTATCGTCCCTTGGTCGAGGAGAACAACACCAAGGTGTTTAAGCAGCTGGGGGTGGACGTGGTTGAATTCACTCCAAGTTTTCACATCGTTCGAGAACTGATGCTGGAGTCATTCAAGCGACGGGGGGACTTCTGCTGGCACTGCCACACGGGCATCTACGCTGGCGTGATGCACATGGCCTTGCGCTTCGAGACGCCTCTGCTGTTCTGGGGGGAGTCCACCGCCGAGTACCACTCCTGGTATACCTTCGAAGAAATGGAAGAGGTCGACGAAAAGCGCTTCAATCGACTGATGAACCAAGGCATCACAGCCGACGACATGTTCGAGTTCCTGGGCGGGCGCGTGGAACGCCGTGACTTGTGGATGTTCGATTATCCCAAACGCAAGGATCTACTCAAACTCAGGGTTCAGTCCATCTGTCTGGGTAACTATATTGAGTGGAACACCAAGGCGCAGGTCGAGATCATCAAGCAAGACTTGGGCTGGAAGGGGCAGCCTGTCGAAGGCGTTCCTCCCCAGTATGACTACGAAAAGATTGAATGCTCCTTCCAAGGAATGCGGGACTATGCAAAGTTCGTCAAGCGTGGCTATGGCCGGGCGAATCATTTGCTTAGCATCGATATCCGCAATGGTCAGATAGACCGTGAGACGGCTCTTGTTCTGGAACAGGAATACGACGGCAAGCGTCCGGCATCCCTTGACTGGTTCCTGAACATCCTGCAGATCACCGAGGACGAGTTTTACGAACTGCTCGAAAAGCACCAAGTTCACCCTTGGAAATTCGACCGCATCGGCGTTGAAACCGGTGCCGTTCTGCCAGACATGGACAAGTGGGACAACACGGTTGTCGACAAACCGGTCGGCCCTCCCAAGGACGAAAGCGGTAAGACCGTCAAATACGTATGATCGCTATCGTCGATTACGGGATGGGAAACGTTCGCTCCCTCTCGAATGCCTTTGAATATCTTGGTGAGGATGTCATCGTGACCGATGACCCCCTGGCCATGGACGATGCGGATCGCATCGTCCTGCCCGGGGTGGGCGCCTTCGGTGACGCGATGCAGGCTATGCATCAGCGAGGCGTGATTGTCCCTTTGAACCGTCAGGTTCTTGAGCTTCGCAAGCCGCTACTGGGGATCTGCCTAGGTATGCAGTTGGTGGCCAAGGAAAGTGTGGAGCACGGACACCATCAGGGCCTGGGTTGGGTAGACGCGCGAATCGAGCGTCTTACTCCTGCCTCTCCCCTGAAAGTTCCTCATGTGGGCTGGAACTCCTTGGACTTCCCCGCTCGGGATTGGCTATTTGAGGGCATACGGCAAAAGGAAGCCAATTTCTATTTCGTTCATAGCTTCCACATGGTGTGCGCCAACCCCCAGGACCGGATCGCGACGACCGACTATGGCGGCGATGTCACCGCTGTTGTCCGACACGGCAACATTGTCGTCATGCAGTTTCATCCGGAAAAGAGTCAGGACAACGGCTTGCGCTTGCTGCAAAACTGGGTGAATTGGAGCGCCTGATGTTGAAAAAGCGGATCATTCCGAAGTTCCTCATCCGAGGTGGTCGACTGGTCAAGGGCGTGGGCTTCCACGACAATTTCCGAGAGGCTGGAAATCCAGTGTCGACCGCCAAGGTCTACGACGCATACGGGGTGGACGAACTGATGTTTGTCGACATCGACGCTACCCTCGAAAATCGGGAGACCACGGGCAGCATCATCGAGCGCGTATCGGAAGAAGTCTTCATGCCGTTCACCGTGGGTGGTGGGATTCGTTCGCTGGAACATATTGCCACCTTGCTGCGTAGTGGAGCGGACAAGGTGTCGATCACCTCCGAGGCGGCCCTTGCCCCCGAATTCATCCGTACGGCAGCATCACGGTTCGGTGACCAGTGCATCGTGGTCGGTCTCGACTATGCTCGTACTTCCGATGGAAGTCTGAGGCTTTACACTCATGGCGGAACGCGCGCTACCAATCTGGACCCGGTCGAGTACGCACAGCGTATGCAAGACTACCATGCGGGTGAAATTCTGCTGTGTTCGATTGATCGCGACGGCACGATGTCCGGCTATGACCTAGACCTTATACACGTCTTGTCAGAGAAATTGGATATCCCCTTGATTGCCTCGAGCGGCGCAGGCTCACTCGCACACTGTGCCGAAGCACTGAATGCTGGTGCATCGGCGATTACGATCAGCAGCATGTTCCTGTTCTCTGACCACAGCCCAATCAAAGTGCGTACCTATCTGGAGACAAACGGTCTGCCGGTACGCTCCCAAAAAGGAAGCCATAGCTGATCTTCGAATGAACAGTAACCTCAACTTGATACCCGCTCAATCATTCGTGCCAAGCGCGAAACAGCCAGACTATGCCGTTGTGATGGATCTTATGTCTTCCATTCGTGGCGTTGCTGCTCTGATTGTTGCGGCGGTGCACGCATTTCAGATTTTTGTCCTCCCATATTTTGGATTGTATGGTGCTGCTCACCTTACAACTAGTTTTTTTGCAGCATACAGCGTGATCGCTTTTTTTATCGTAAGTGGATTCATGATCTTTGTGAGCGTGGCTAAGCATCGGGATGGTGACGGCTGTTTTGATGCGATAGGATTTTCGCGGGCGCGTATTTTCAGAATCTATCCCCCTCTTATTGCTTCTGTGATAGCTTCATTTGCTGTTTTTTTTATTGTCAAAAGCCTTGATTTGCACGGCGCTTCATCATTTCGATTGGGAGATGAGCTCTTTTTGTCTAGGGAAAGGGTTGATTTCGAATGGGATCGGCTACTCCCAACATTGTTGTTGATCTACAACGTGTTCCCTCATACAACTCCACCCTTAAGTGTCAACGGCCCCCTTTGGACTTTGGCCTTTGAGTGGTGGTTTTATATTTTTGCAATGGCTTGCGCTGGTTTGCGAAGCCGTCACTCGTTTTGGTTGGGTTGGTTGCCTCTTGGGGTGTTGCTATTTGTTTTTTTCAATCAGCCCAGTGGGATATTGTTTTGGGTGTTTTTTGTTGTCTGGCATGCAGGTTTTTTCATGGGTTATCTATATTTGCGAGGTGGGTTGCATTCGAATCAATTTTTGCGAAATTCAATTTTGTTATTATTGTTTTTTGTGCTTTGTATAGTTGCTGTTGGCGAAGGCCAGCCGATCAAATATTTGATTGAACCTCTACAAAGGCTTGGCAAAAGAGCGCACGTTGTGATGATGTTTGCTGCTTTAATCTTAACTGTTGCACTCGCAACTGCAATACGATGCAAGTTGCGGGGACGGTTGTTAGTTAGTACGGCGCGATATTCGTACACCCTATACGTATTGCATTTTCCATTGCTTATTTTTGCATTCAGCCTACTACATCCAATCGTCTACAAAATGGGGTGGATTGCATCATGTCTGGCCGGATTTTTTTCTCTTTTCATCACTATTTATGTTTCCGCTAGATTGGCAAAAATAGTTGAAGACAGAGACCTGATCATTGGCTTTATTGCATCAAGACGAAAGAATGGGTCGATAGCTAAGTGCAAGGCAACATCCCCTTGATCGACAGTCGATTTGAATCTATTGAGTTCAGTAATGAATCGTGTTTCGAGTTCGCTCACAATAGATGAGTTGTGTACTTTGCTCATTCGGCAGACGGATTCCGCTTTCGCGGATGGGTGCTCATTGGAGCATGCACTGCTATACAAATCTGCCAGTGTTGCTCTGGCGCGCCTCGAGCATTGTTTTTCGGCCATTAACAACAAGTATTTCTTTAACGGGCAGCAGGCTGTCTTCGACCACCTGCACGGCGACCAGTACGCAGCCTGGCTATACTTCGTCTCCAATCAGCTTCACCGAGACGGAGCGCCGGCCGCCTGGAGCAAAAAGGTATTCTTGCTGAATAAGATGCTGCATGGCTGCGACATTTTTTATGAAGTCGAGTTGCCGTCCATATTTCTGCTAGTCCACCCACTTGGAACGGTGCTCGGCAGGGGCTGTTACCAAGACTACTTCATGGTCTACCAGCGCTGCGGTATCGGCAGTAACCATGATATTTATCCCCGACTGGGGCGGAATGTAACGTTGAGGCCGGGCAGTGCGGTACTGGGCGACTGCGTGATTGGTGATAACGTGGGCATTGCCACCGAGTCCTTGGTGCTGGACTACTCGGTACCACCTGATTCCATTTATTTCGGTAATCCACGTAACCATTGGATACGAGCGAAACATTCCCTGGAGAGCATATGGCGCAACTAATCCCTCCCTCCCTCGACGCAGCTGAGTGGCGTGCGCGATTGCACAAAGCCATTCCCGGCGGCGCCCACACCTATTCACGCGGTGATGATCAGTTCCCGCAAAATGCCCCGCCCATCCTGACCCGAGGCAAAGGGGCGTATGTATGGGATGCTGACGGTCGCCGCTTTCTGGACTACGGGATGGCCCTGCGTGCGGTGACGCTGGGTTATGCTGATTCGCGTGTCAATGCCGCCGCCGCCGCGGCCATGGATGATGGCGTCAATTTGACTCGTGCCACTTGGACTGAGTTGCAGGCTGCCGAAACTCTAATCAAGCTGATTCCCGCTGTGGATATGGTGAAGTTTGCCAAGAACGGCTCGAACGTCACCACCGCTGCCGTCAAAATCGCTCGTGCCTACACTGGGCGGCGCTTCGTCTGCGTTCCGCGCCAACAGCCATTTTTTTCATTCGACGATTGGTTCATTGGCACTACCAGCTTGAGGCGGGGAATCCCGGGCGAGCACGTCACCCACACGTTGCTATTCGACTATGGCGATGCCGGCAGCTTGAAGGCCTTGTTTGACGCCCACCCGGGTCAGATTGCTGCAGTCATGCTTGAGCCGGCCACCGCAATGATCCCGTGTGCCGGATCATGCCAACAACAGGCCCAGTGGCCTCAATCGCCCTGTGCTGTCTGCCCCAACAATACAGGCAACTTCTTGCACCAGGTTCAAGCCATGTGTCGTCAAGGTGGCGCACTGTTTATTCTGGACGAGATGATCACCGGTTTTCGCTGGCACGTGGCGGGAGCGCAGACTTTTTTTGGCGTGACACCCGACCTGTGCACCTTCGGCAAAGGCATGGCCAACGGCTATTCCGTGGCTGCGGTGGCCGGTCGCCGCGAGGTGATGCAGGTGGGCTCCATCGACAACCCCGGCATGGAGCGTACCTTCTTGCTGTCCACCACCCATGGAGCTGAAATGCCCGGTCTTGCGGCCTTCATTGAGACCGTCCGCATCTATCAAGCCGAGGCCGTGACCGATCATCTCTGGGGCTACGGAAAACTGCTGAAATCCGGGTTGACCGAACTGGCCTCACGACACGGGCTGTCCCAGCATTTCGTGATGGATGGTCCCGCCATCTCGCTCAATTATCTGACCTTGGATCATGACGGCAAGCCAAGCATGGCTCTGCGCACACTGTATGCTCAGGAAATGATCCGCCATGGAGTCCTGATGCCTTGGCTGGCAGTCTCGCAGTCACATGGTGAGGCTGAGTTGGCCCTCACCCTGGAGGCTGCTGATAAGGCTCTGGCGGTAGTCAAGCAGGCATTGGATTCACGAGTTGAAGACTTTTTGCTCGGGCCGGCCATCAAGCCTGTCTTCCGCTCTCACAACTGAGCCCCCTCATGACTACCCCATTGGAGACTTTTAGACTGGATGGCAAGACGGCCCTCGTCACTGGCGGGGCTGGCATCCTCGGCCAGCGCTTCGCCAACGGCCTTGCCAGTGCAGGCGCCCATGTGGCGGTAGTGGACCTGCACGAGTCTGCCGCTAGAGAAGTGGCCGCAGCCATCGGGTCAGGCGCGCACGGTTTCGGATGTGATGTGTCGAGCCCCGAGTCTGTCCAGACCTGCGTCGATGCAATTGTTAGCCACTTCGGTCGCATCGACATCCTGCACAATAACGCAGCCACCAAGACGGCAGATCCCCGCAAATTCTTCACTGCGTTCGAGGATTACTCGCTCGAGGTCTGGCGCGACGTTATGTCTGTGAACATTGATGGCATGTTCCTGATGGCGCAATCGGTCGGCCGACAGCTGCTGCGTCAAGGGCAGGGCGGAGCCGTGATTCAGACGGCTTCGATCTACGGTCTGGTGGGGCCTGATCCGCGCATTTATGAAGGTTCTGATTATCTAGGTGGGCCGATCAATACGCCCGCCGTCTATGCGGCGTCCAAGGCAGCCGTAGTCGGGCTGACCAAGTGGCTAGCCACCCATTGGGCCCAGTCCGGTATCCGCGTGAACTGCCTGGTGCCCGGCGGTGCGTCCAGCGGTCAAAACTCCACCTTCTCCGAGCGTTATGCCAGTCGGGTTCCCATGGGCCGCATGGCCAAGGCAGATGAAATGGTGCCGGCCTTGCTGTACTTGGCGTCGGATGCATCCAGCTATGTTACCGGCCAGGTCTTGGCTGTGGATGGCGGATGGACTTGCTGGTAGGGTTTCTATACTGATGCGTCAACGCTACTTAGTCGGCATCAAGCTGTTGGAGACCCTATCTCGTGGCCTTTTCGTGCTCATCTGCGTTTACAGGCTGCCGCTTGAAGAGGCGGGACGATTCGGTTTTCTGGCGACTGTGATCAGTCTGCTTTCCTTCTTGCTTGGATACGAGCGCCAGATCGACCTGCAGCGACAGGTTGCGGGACGGTCATCGTCAGCCATACGTCGGCGGATGAGCGATGCCTTCCTGTTCTTTGGAACCCATTACCTGTTGGTCCTACCGATTCTAGTTCTGAGCGGATTTCTCTGGGGGGGGGCGCCCTCGCTGGTGGGCTTGCTCGCGCTGGTGGTGGTGGGAGAGCACTTCTTGAACGAATCATACAAAGGGGTGTTACTAGACAGGCGAACCTATCCATTATTGGTAATGGCGGCAACGAAAAATGTCCTTCAGTTGACGGCTGTGTTGGTTCTCTCTTGGCAGCTTGGGGGGGGGCTGACGACTAACTCTGTTCTAGAAGTCTGGGCTGTGGCGTCTACCATTTACCTCGTGGCGACAATCACTTGGTGGGTTCTCTGGGCGCGCGAGCCGTTAACTGTTAGTGGTGACGAACTGCCTCGGCAAACAATTCTTCAACAATACCGAGCATCCGCGCTTCACTTCTTGGTTGGTTTGGTGGCGGTGGCTGCATTGCAAACTGACCGGCTCATCGTTGGTTTTTTACTGTCGGCGTCTGAAGTCGGTATTTATTTTCGTCATCTCGTCTTGGCGGGCCTAGCATTGCAGATTTTCAACATTGCATCGTTCAACCGAGTTGCCCCAGAGATCTATCGACTTGCTCGAGAAAATGCCTCGCACAGCGGCGCCAAAGTCGTGCAAATTGAATACGGTCGATTTGCCATCTGCTTGGCTGGATTGATGGCTTTGGCGCTATTGGTCGATCACTTGCTGGGGCCTTTGGCCAGTCGTCTAGGTCTGCAAGCCGTGTTCATGGTGATCATGATATTGGGCGTTTTGTTGCGAACGGCAGCTGATTACAAAGGGCTACTGCTTCTCTCCTTGGGTGGAGACGAAGTACTGCTTCGCAATCAAGCAACTGCCGTACTGCTAGGTGCTGCGGGGCTATTTGCCCTGGCTTGGATGTTCCAACTCCCCGGGGCCTTTGTTGGAGCCTTGCTTACGCCTTTGCTCTATTTGGTGCTAAATGGCTTGTACGTTCAAAAAAGGTACAGCCAGTTGGAGATTCATACCCTGTGACATCCGAAGATACTGTCCTAGTTTATGCCATTAATCGCACCGATAAATGGTGGAAATTCATCGCTGAAAACCTCGGCTTTCCTCGGCATGTCGTAGTCTCTGATGTACGAGGCGCTGCAGACCGTGATGTGGTTGACGACTTCAATGCCGCATATAAGCGTCAGTTCGCGTATTCCGATATTCAAACTTTGACGTTTGCCGATGCGGAGGTAAAGGATATCATTGCGCGTTGTCGGCTCCTGCGGTGGCTTCCGCCGAAGCAGGCGCGTTGCATGGTTGCTGCTATGGAGACGGCATTCTCCAAAGTGTTGGATGAGACATGCCCCCAAGTGGTAGTTAGCTTTCCCATTGATCGCTATGTATCCGATGTGCTGGAGCGCCTTGCTCGGCGACGCGGCATTCCTTATGTCGAACTAACCGCTAGCCTAGTCAGTGGCATGTGTATGTTGATGTACCGGGGTCAGTTGATCAAGACTTCGCCGCCACCCCATGAGGAAGTGCTGACTGAGCAGATCCGTATCATTGCCGATCCAAGCTTCACGCCGTCCTACGTTACTACCTCAAAGCGCTACACCCGAACCCGCTGGTTGCGCATTTTCACTTATTTCAAGATCCGAGGTTGGGGCTTCAAGCTGATCTCCTTGCTAAAGCGCGATCCGCGCAGTCTGCATTACTTAGACGCACAGTCCTTCCTCGCCCACAAGCCACGCCTGTGTGACGTGAGGGTTTTGGACCTGATTGACTGGAACTGGCGTGACTCCTTGGCGCGCTTCCCGAAGTCCCGTCGGGTTTTCTTCGGGTTACAGCTTTTTCCTGAAGCATCTATCGATTATTGGCTGGCAAATGCCCATCTCATCGACTATGAGAACTTGTTGGTTCGCGCTGCTAAGGCTTTTAGCGACCAAGGTTATCTGATTCTCGTCAAAGACCATCCGTCCCAGTTCGGCTTTCGACAGCACGAGTTGATTGATCGACTCAAAGCTATTGCCAATGTCGTCTTTCTGCCCTATGAGGTCAGCGGTAATGAAGCCGTTAGTCTGGTTGATACCAATTTCACCCTAACCGGAACCTTGGGTCTTCAGTCTGCGCTGCTGGGTTTGAAGTCCCTAGTGAGCCCGACCTACTATGTCACCGAAGGTGACTTCATTCGTTTCGACGACCCGAGTGAAATTGACGGCCTGCCTGATCGATCAGCTTTGTGGCAAGGGGTGAGGGACTTGCCCGCCCGGCAACGCCACATCCTCTCAAGTCTTCTGGAAGGGAGTTTTGAGGGTGACTTTTTTTCGTTCCGGAACTTCCAGCGAGCGAAAGCCTCCCCTGGTGCCACTACCTTGGCTCATAATCTGGGCCAGCAGTTGCGCACAGTGATTCGGCATGGCGTCTGCGCCACGTATAAAACCGCTTCGTTTCTATCGTGAGATGAACTGGTGCTGTGCTCTATCAGTTCGACATGAATAGACATCCCGCCCAGACCATGCTCGGTATTTGGGGGCTATGTCTACTCACATATGTAATCCTGCCGTACCAACTATTGGAGCGCCAGCTTACCGTTCAAGGTATGGTAATACTGGCAGTTTTTATTGCAGCCTTTCTAGTCGGCACTTTGATGGTGCCGAGGAGAAAAGAGGTGTCTTCGATCGAGAAATCATCGCACATTGACGCTTCTAAGGCAGAAGTCTACTTGACGGTGGCATCAGGGTTCGCAACCATTTTTTTTGTTTTGGATATCTGGGACAAGAACTTGTTCGACTTGTCTGTAGCCTACGAGCTTCGGTCCCAAACTGCGGATGCCCTGCTAAAAGGAGAGGCATCTGCCAGTTCGGTGTGGTTTCAAATTGCATTTTTGTTCTATCCGGCAGGCTATGTCTTCACTGTCGTTCATGCGCTTTACGCTCGCCGAGTCCAAGTATGGAAGCTGGTGATATTTGGACTGTTGCCTGTTATCTTAGCTACCATTGGGATGGGCGGTCGAAACCCCATTTTTTATGGAGTCATTGTCGCTTTTCTAGCGTTGGGGGAGCGCAAGAAGATGGTAGGTGTTGGTCGCTACACTTCCCGGTCGGGGAGTCATAAGTGGATTGTGCGGCTGATTTGGTTAATGGTATTGATCGGTTTATTTCAATACTTTGCCTCTGTTTTCATGATTCGAGCCGCAGCGGCAGGCGGCTCCACAGAAATGTTTATGGTTGCCGAAGAACGATGGGGGGTGGGTTTTCACGGTCCCACCGCTGATGTCATCTTCGCGCTCTTCGGAGACGACATCTCTTATTTGATCTTCATCTTTGTCTGGTACTTGGTGCAGGGGATTGTGATGAGCAATTACCTGTTTTCTGCCTACGATGGCCCGTTGCAATTCGGCGTGTATGGTGTTGACATGATGTCTGCTTTGGTGCGCCGCCTGGACCCGGAGGGTGTTGCTGAAGGGTTTGACTCACTGCTTAATCTGGGGACCTACGGATTCTTCCCGTCTGCGTGGGGTTCGCTTTACGTGGATTTTGGTTTTGCCGCCATTATAATTTGTACATTGTGGGGCATGTTTACCGCGCTATGCTATCGACGCATCGTAGTGCAGAAAAAAACCGATTGGATGTTGATAGGTCCTTTCGCGAGCATAGGCATTATCTTCAGCCTTATCAATACCCCGCTGGGATTTTCAAACGGTTTCGTCACCCATGGTTGGCTCTTGGTGGCGTTTCTGTCGCTTAAACGAGGAAAATGTCTTACTCAGGAACCTCAAGCATGAACCCGCATGTTCTTGTTACGGGCGGGTCTGGATTTTTGGGTCAAGCCCTCTGCGCAGCCTTGATCGCCCAAGGCCTGCGGGTTACCGCCATGGTTCGACGGCCAGATGCCACGTTGCCAAGTGGTGTCGCGCGCTGGGTTGCCCCTGAACTGCCGAGCCTAGCAGTGGATGCAGTCCAGCAGCTGGCCACGATTAACGTGGTGGTACATGCAGCCGGGCGCGCTCACATGCTTCGCGACCCAGCCGATGATCCCTTGGCCGCTTTCAGGCAGGTCAACACTGACGGTACGCTGGCGTTGGCCAGGGCCGCCGCTGAGGCCGGGGTGGCGCGATTCATCTTCGTCAGTTCCATTGGTGTCAATGGCAGTCAGTCCATTCATCAGCCCTTTACCGCAGATGACCACCCCCAGCCGGACTCGCCCTATGCCCTGTCCAAATGGGAAGCGGAACAGGCATTGAATCAACTACAGGCCTCCACGGGTATGAGCGTCCTCTGTGTTCGCCCACCCATGATCTATGGCCCAGCGGCTCCAGGTAACTTTGCACTGCTGACCCGTCTGGTCGCAAAGGGCTGGCCCCTACCTCTGGGCGCTCTGAATGCCCCTCGCAGCTTTGTGGCCCTGGACAATGTGGTGGATCTCCTGATGCACATGGTACGTCACCCCAATCCCCCTAGTGGCGTCTACCTAGTGGCGGACGGGCAAGTTACTACCGCCACCCAGTTCATCCGCGCCATGGCCCAGGGCATGGGCCAGAATCTGAGTCTGCTGCCCGTCCCGGCGACCTGGCTGCAAATGTTGATGAGCCTGGTGGGCCGCGGCGAACAGATGCGCAAGATGTCTGTGCCCTTGGCGCTGGACATTCAAGCAACTGTCTCGAGACTGGGCTGGACCCCCCCAAGAACCATGGCCGTCGCCATGAAACGCGCATTCAGCGCTATTCCAACCGCACTTCCGCCTCAGGAGTTCTAGCCGTGAGTCGTGTCTTCATCATTGCGGAGGCCGGTGTTAACCATAACGGCGACGAAGCCTTGGCTATGAAGTTGGTCGAAATTGCCGCTGCATGCGGTGCCGACGCGGTCAAGTTCCAGACCTTTTCAGCAGATAGACTGGTCGCCAAGGGAACGGCCAAGGCCAGCTACCAAGCGCGGGAGACCGGCGACGGTGATCAGCACAGCATGCTGCGGGCACTGGAATTGTCCGATGCTGCCCATGCCCAACTGGCACAGGCCTGCATGCAGCATGGGGTCGAATTCATGTCCACGCCGTTCGACGAATTCGCTGCCGACATGTTAATGGGGTTGGGAATGAGCCGCATCAAGGTCCCGTCGGGTGAGCTCACCAACCTGCCCTTTCTGCGGTTTCTGGCAGCCAAAGGTGTGCCATTGATCCTATCTACCGGTATGGCCGACCTCCAGGAAATCGACGATGCGGTCAATGCGGTCAAGGGCGTTTGGGCACGACTCGGCCTGGCATTGCCAGCCGACGGCCTGACTGTGTTGCACTGCACGTCGAACTACCCCGCAGCTTTCAAGGACGTCAACCTAAACGCTATGCAGACCATCGGTAGGGAGATCGGGGTGCCGATAGGCTACTCTGACCACACCTTGGGCATCGCGGTCTCCACGGCCGCTGTGGCCCTAGGAGCCACTGTGATCGAGAAGCACTTCACTATCGACAAACGCATGTCTGGTCCCGATCACAGCGCTTCACTGAACCCGGATGAGCTCAAAGCCTTGGTCGACAGCATCCGCGCCGTCGAGCAATGTCTGGGCTCGGCCATCAAGGCCCCCACGGCGACTGAGTTGCCAATTCGGGCGCTGGTGCGCCGCAGTGTTACTTTGCTACGCGACCTGAGCGCAGGGGAGACCATCCGGGCTCAGGACGTGGCACTGCTACGTCCCGGCACCGGCATCCCTCCCGTCGACATGGATCGCGTCACCGGACGCCAGGTCAAGCGCACGCTGGCGGCAGGCACAATACTGAACTGGACCGATCTGACATGACCCGGCGAATTTGCTACGTCTCGGGCACGCGGGCTGACTTCGGATTGATGCGGTCGAGCTTGTTGGCGGTGCAATCTCGGCCTGGTTTGGAGCTCGATGTGCTAGTAACAGGCATGCACCTCAGCGCCGAGTATGGACACACCGCGCGGGAAATCCACGAGAGTGGCCTACTTGTCCGCGCAGAAGTGCCCGTGCCACTGGAGCCGGCTACCGGGGCCACAATGGCCAGGAATCTGGGGCGCATGATTATGGCCTTTGTGGACGAGTGGACGTCCGATCGCCCCGACATCGTTCTGCTGTTGGGCGACCGGGGGGAGATGCTGGCCGGAGCGATTGCGGCCATTCACCTCAACCTGCCCATAGTTCATGTACACGGAGGCGAGCGTTCGGGCACTGTCGATGAGCCGGTCCGCCACGCCATAAGCAAGCTGGCGCATTTTCATTTTGTAGCGACACAGGACTCCCGAGAGCGACTGATTCGAATGGGGGAACGGCCTGAGGCCGTCTGGGTCACCGGTGCACCGGGTCTGGACGGCTTGGTGCAGCTAGCCACGCTGTCGCGCGTCGCGCTCTGTGAGGAGCTGGGGTTAGACCCCGAGCGCCCGGTCGCCCTGATGGTGTTCCACCCAGTGCTGCAAGAAGCTGAGCAGGCCGCAGGTGCCACGCGTCTGATTCTCGACAGCTTGTGTAAGCAGGGGATGCAGGTCGTGGCCGTGATGCCAAACTCCGATGCTGGCAGCGCTCCGATTCGCGAAGAGCTTCAGGCACGGCATGGTCAGCACGGTGTGCGGGTGCTGACCCACTTGGCACGTTCGCAATTTGCATCCTGGATGGCTCAGTGCGATGTGATGGTCGGCAATTCCAGCGCCGGCATTATTGAAGCAGCCAGTTTTGGTACGCCAGTTCTCAATCTGGGCAGCCGTCAATATTTACGCGAACGCAATACGAACACCGTGGACGCCCCGCTGGAGCACGCAGCCCTTCTGGACGCATTCCAGCTGTTGCTGCGCCGGGGGCGCCAGCCGTCCCTCAATGTGTATGGTGACGGTCACACCGCCGAAAGAATCGCTGACCTGCTGGGCTCACTGACGCCAACGCCCGACTTGCTGTCGAAAACCAATGCCTACTGATACCGTCCATGTGTTGGGCGCTGGTGGTCATGGCCGTGTGGTTATCGACGCGCTGCAACTGCTGGGTTATCCAAACCACGCCATTCGGGTGCGGGATGATCGATACGAACTCCACGGCACCACCATGCTGGGCTGTGCCGTCGAGGCGCCCACGTTGCAGCCTAAAGGACTGTCGGGCAGGGTCCATGCGGCCGTCGGTTCGGCCCAAGTGCGCCAGTTCCTGCTGGAAGGTTCGGGCTTGCCCAGAGACCGCTGGCTCACCATCGCCCATCCGCGGGCCTGCGTGGCCCTCAGCGCATCGTTGGGGCCGGGCACTTTGGTGGCAGCTTTGGCCGTGGTCGGGCCGTGTGCCCATTTGGACTCCGGGGTGATCGTCAACCATGGTGCGGTAGTCGACCATGATTGCCAGGTCGGCGCCTACACCCATATCGCGCCCTCGGCCTCCCTGAGTGGAGGTGTTCGGGTCGGCGCACGGGTGCTGATCGGCGCGGGTGCCAGAATCCTGCCTGGTGTGCGCATCGGCGACGACGCCGTCATTGGCGCTGGTGCAGTGGTCCTAACGGAGGTACCCCCTGGCCAAACTTGGACGGGAATACCTGCCCGCCACGCGATCAAGGAAAGTAAATGAACAAACTCGATATGCTGACTGTGCACAGGCAGTCAAAACTGCGCGAGGCGCTCTCCCGTATGGATCAAGGGGCCACCGGCTTGTTGCTGCTGGTGGATGCGGGCGGACGCTTTGAGCGAACTGTGACCGATGGTGATTTGCGTCGCCTGTTACTCAACGGTGCCACTTTGGAGGACACACTGGAAAGCATGTCCGCGATGTCCTCTCACGTCATTGACGAAGGGGCTACCCGGCGCGAGGCACTCGACTTGATGAACCAGCACGGCATCAACCACCTGCCTGTCATCGGCAAGCATGGCCAGGTCGTGAGCATCCTGGACCGTAAGGAGATCGACGCGCAGATTCTGCTGTCCACCCCTCACATGGGTGACACAGAGCGTCTGTACGTTGAAGAAGCCTTCAGGACGAACTGGATTGCGCCCCTAGGCCCTAACGTTGATGCCTTCGAGCGTGAGTTGGCGCAAATGGTCGGTGTCAGGCATGCTGCGGCGCTGTCCTCCGGAACTGCTGCTCTGCACTTGGGGCTGCGTCTGCTGGGTGTAGGCCCCGGCGACAAGGTCTTCTGCTCTACACTGACATTTGCCGCCAGTGCCAATCCTATTGCGTATCAGGGCGCCGAGCCGGTCTTCATCGATTCGGACCATGAGAGTTGGAACATGTCGCCGCAGGCCCTACAGCGCGCCTTTGAAGCAGCTCGCCGGGAGGGTTGGATGCCCAAGGCCGTGGTCATCGTCTGCCTCTATGGGCAAAGTGCCGACATGGATCCTCTGATGGCGCTGTGCAACGAGTACGGCGTGCCCGTGCTGGAAGATGCCGCGGAAAGCCTGGGCGCTACCTATAAGGGCAAGGCCAGCGGTACCTTTGGGCGCTTGGGGGCCTACTCCTTCAACGGCAACAAAATTATCACTACATCAGGCGGTGGCATGTTGGTTTCAGATGAGCCAGACCTCATCGCCAAGGCCCGTTTTCTGTCGACCCAGGCGCGCGACCCTGCGCCGCACTACCAGCATTCGGAAATAGGGTTCAACTACCGCATGAGTAACATTCTGGCCGGCGTCGGTCGCGGCCAGCTAGATGTTCTACGGAGTCGGGTCGAGGCTCGTAGGCAAGTCTTCCAGGCCTATCGTGATGCCCTCATGGATCTTGACTGCATCACATGGATGCCCGAGCCTGAGTGGAGCTACTCGACCCACTGGTTGACAGCGTGCACCATAGACCCACGGGGCGGCGTTGACCGCCAGACCCTGATGAAGCATTTGGCCGCTGAACTCATCGAGGCCCGCCCCCTTTGGAAGCCCATGCATCTGCAACCGGTCTTCCAGGGATGCCGCTACTTTGCTCATGATTCCGACTCTGTTTCCGACCAACTCTTTGAGCAAGGTCTCTGCCTGCCTTCAGGGTCCAACATGCCCGCTGGCGATATTGAGCGCATCGTCACGGTTGTTCGCAGATTTCTCCGCTGAGCACTATGAAACGGCTATTCGACATCGTGCTGGGCATCGTGGCCGGGCTGTTGCTGATGCTGCCTATCGCCCTGACCGCTGTGGCCGTCAGGCTCACGTCCAGAGGGCCAGCTCTATACTGGTCGGACCGCGTTGGACGGTACAACACTGTCTTTAAGATGCCGAAGTTTCGCAGTATGCAGTTGGGTACGCCGGCCGTAGCGACCCATTTGCTGAGCGATCCAGATGCCTATCTGACGCCTATTGGCTCATTCTTGCGCAAGAGTAGTCTGGATGAGTTGCCCCAGTTATGGAGCATTCTGGTTGGCGATATGAGTTTTGTTGGGCCCAGGCCTGCTCTGTTCAATCAAGATGACCTCATCGCCATGCGGACTGAGCAAGGCGTGCATGAATTGTTGCCCGGTCTCACCGGATGGGCGCAGGTTAATGGGCGTGACGAGATACCCATTCCTGAGAAAGTGGCTCTAGACGCACAGTACCTTAGGAAGCAAAGCCTATCGTTCGATTTAAAAATCCTTTGGCTCACTTTGATTAAGGTCGCTAAAAGGGATGGAATTACACACTAAAGAATCTCCTTGGGTATCGAGGAAACTCTTTATTCTGTGGTTAAGGAGCCATTAGCTGGTCAAGGCCAAAGCATCGGGGTCAGCATGAATCAATGCTGCGAATGTGTAATTTACAGAACGAATTCAGTCTTTGGCGAAAGAGCCCTATCTTCAAGCGGCGAGGAGCAGAGAAATTGTCCCAATACGGGTATTTAGCGAGATCAAACAATATGGATAACAACTCCGGACTCAGAAGGATTTCGCATCATGGGGGATAGCATGATGCGCACGCTGAGTCGTTTGGCGATCCCCGTATTGGCTTTGTCGCGTCCTGTTAAGCGCGGGGTGGTGCTGGCGCTCGACGCTGGCTTATGTGTCCTATCCGTCTGGCTGGCATTTTATCTGCGCCTTGGGGTGTTCCTCCCGCTGTCGGGAGGGGTCGTATGGCCTGCATTGGCGTCGGTGGTGTTGGCACTCCCCATCTTCGTTACGTCTGGGCTTTATCGGGCGATTTTCCGCTATAGCGGTCTTGCGGCCATGGTAGCTGTGGCTCGTGCCATGTTGCTGTATGGGCTGGCATTTGCCGCTATTTTTACGTTCTTCGGTGTTCAAGATGTCCCCCGCACCATTGGGCTGATCCAGCCGATGTTGCTGCTCATGTTGGTGGGCGCATCGCGTGCGGCGGCCCGCATTTGGCTGGGGGGGCTGTACCACCAGCAGTTGCGCAAAGCAGCTTTGCCGCAGGCCTTGATTTACGGCGCTGGTAGTGCTGGTCGGCAACTGGCATCGGCCATGGTCAACAGTCTCGAAATCAGGGTGGTGGGTTTTTTGGATGACGATGATCGGCTTCATGGCCATATACTCAACGGCTTGCCTATACACAACCCCGCTGATCTGACTGAAATCTTGGCTGAAGTTCCGGTTACGGATGTGTTGTTGGCGCTGCCTTCTGTTTCCCATCGGCGGCGCAATGAGATCCTTAGTTCGCTTAAAGCACACAAGGTTGCGGTACGCACCCTGCCGGGGCTGAGTGACATAGCCACAGGCAAGATAAGTCTGAGCGATGTATGTGATCTGGATATTGATGACTTGCTCGGGCGCGAACCCGTCATGCCCAATCACCTCCTCCTGGCCAAAAATGTTGTCAGCAAAGTGGTGCTAGTGACGGGGGCGGGTGGCTCAATCGGCAGCGAGCTCTGTCGGCAGATTCTGGCTGTGGGGCCTGCAAAACTTCTGCTGGTTGAGCTAAGCGAGTTCGCGCTTTATGCGATTCATCAGGAACTCGAAGAAAAGCTCCTTGGCAAAAAAACTGTGGTGGTGCCTTTGTTGGCCTCCGCGCAAGATGAAGACCGGATGCAGGAGATTATGTCGACTTGGCATCCAGACACGGTCTATCACGCGGCCGCTTATAAACATGTGCCGCTGGTTGAACACAACCCCGCCGAAGGCATCAAGAACAACGTGATGGGCACGTTACGCACGGCGCAGGCGGCTGCAGAACACGGTGTAGCTGACTTTGTGCTTATCAGCACCGACAAGGCGGTACGGCCCACCAATATCATGGGAGCCAGCAAGCGTTTGGCTGAAATGGTGCTGCAGGCACTGGCCGTGATCAATCCCGATACCAAGTTCACCATGGTGCGTTTTGGCAATGTGCTGGGGTCGTCGGGTTCGGTGGTGCCGAAGTTTCGGCAGCAGATTCGCGATGGCGGGCCGGTCACCGTGACCCACCCCGAGATTACCCGTTATTTCATGACGATCCCGGAGGCGGCCCAGTTGGTAATTCAGGCCGGGGCCATGGCCAAGGGGGGGGATGTGTTCGTGCTTGACATGGGTCAGTCAGTCAAGATCATGGATCTGGCCCGTCGGATGATTGAGCTCTCGGGCCTAACCGTCAAAGACGAGAAGAACCCGGGTGGCGATATTGAGATTGAGATCACCGGTCTGCGTCCGGGCGAGAAACTCTATGAGGAGCTGTTGATCGGTGACAACCCGAAACAGACATTACACCCGAGGATCATGAAAGCCAATGAGGATTTTATCCCATGGGCTGAGCTGAAAGACCGGCTGAGTGCCTTGGAGATAGCCCTTGGGGTAAATGATGTAAGCATCATCCGCTTGATGATGGCCAAGTTGGTGTCTGGTTACACCCTCAGTAAGGAAATTGTGGACTGGGTGTTCATGGAGCAGGACGCCGAGGCAGATCGCCTGGGGCCGACGAATTCCTACTGAAAAGCCATTGGCGCAGAAGTACGCGCCGGCGCCACATAGCAACGGCGCATTATTGTGGCGCGTAATGGCCAATTCTGGTCAGGGCGACGTCGTGGTCCATTGAGTGTTGAGAAAGTGCAATTGATGAATGAAAATGAAGTGTCGCAGGGGGACGAAATCAGTTTCTTCGATCTCTGGGAGAAATTACGCAGGGGGTGGGTCACGGTTGTTGGCGGCGTCGTGCTAGGCATCGTCGGAGCGGTGCTGGCGATTTTCCTCATTCCGCCGAAATACGAGGCAGTTGCTCTCATCCAGGTCGGTCGGGTCGGTCAGGTCGGCCAGGCTAAGGTAAGTGGGATGCCGGTGGAGGCGCCGGTACAAACGATCGAGCGGATGAAGACGCCCTCGTTCCAGCGCCGCGTAGCCGAAGCTTTGAACGATCAGGCATGGTTGGAAGCCATATCGCGTTCCTCCTCTGGGGTCGCCAAAGACCTTTCGATGCAGATTGTGAGGGGCACTGTTGGGCCGGAGCAGGTGCCGCTGATTGAATTGCGTGCCGATGGTACGAGTCCCGAGGCCGCCAGGGGGAAGGTTGCAGCGGTGGTTGCGCAACTTACCAAGGCCCATGCCGAGTTGGCGCAGCCAGCTCTGGTACGGATGCGCACAGATCTTGCTATTAGCCGTGAAAAGTTGGCGAGTGCCGAAAGAGATTTGGATGCACTGACTAAACTGGTGGCTGCTGCGGGGGTTAAGGACGATCGTTTTACCCAATTGGCTTTGATGACTTCGCTGCGAATCCAAAAAGAGGCTGAAACCTTCAGCCAGCGGCAAACGATTACGGCACTAGAGATGGCGCTTGGAGCGCCAGCGACACAATCTGCGGGTGCGGTCGAGGCCATTTTTGTACCGGAGAAACCAATCGCACCAAAAATGGCGCTGCTGCTGATTTTTGGAATCGTGGGGGGGCTGTTTGCGGGCGTGATGTGGTTATTTGCCACGTATAACCTGCAGCGTGCGCAGGGGCTACGCAAGCGATAGGGCTGGTCAAACGGCGAGAGGGAGGTGCGTGCAACTCCTTCCAATACTGAGCCGTCGGTGCAGGAAATGTCACCAGCGTGTGAGGGGAATACGTACCTGATCTTGGCTCGGCGGGCAATTCGTAAGAACTGAAAGGAAAGGCAAAAAAATGGATAAGTCGTACAAAGAAATCTGCGCCGAGATAGAAATTCTGCAAAAACAAGCCGAAACCGCGCGGCAGCGCGAGTGCGCGGAGGCAATCGTCGAGATCAAGCGGCTCGTTCGTGAATTCGGCTTGTCTGCAGCCGATTGTGGTTTCGTCACGGCGGGTAAGCTCGGTCCGCAAGTCAAGCGGCGTGTTGCCATCAGGTACCAGCATCCGGAAAAACGGGAACTGACTTGGTCTGGCCGCGGGAAGCTGCCTAACTGGCTCCGCGACGAGGAGGCTAACGGCCGATCCCGGGAGATTTTCCGCGTCTAATGTGGCGAGTATGGAACTAGGGCGTGTTCTCAATTGAGCAAATGACTGCATGCCAAATGGAAGCAGCCCCGAATAAACTGTTCACGGACAATGACATAGCAAGGGGCTGTTCACCGCGATCTGAATATGGTCATATCCTGTCTTTTCTGCAGAGGT
>JACPEH010000001.1:96428-96827 GCA_016183655.1 Rhodocyclales bacterium | reverse complement strand
GGTGAAGTAGTCGGTGCTGCCGGCGGAGCCGGTGATCGTGTTGCCCGACTGGTTGAGCAGGATCTCGTCGCCCTGGCCGATGCCGTCGCCGTCACCGGCGCTGGTGTCGGTCGCATCGAGCGCATAGAGGCCGGAGCCGACATCCTCGCCATCGAGGAAGAGCGCGTAGCTGACGCTGCCTTCATCGTCCGTCCCGAAGTCCGGGGCGGCGAAGAGGGCTTGCACTGCCGCGCCGGTGATGGTGGCTTCGGTGACGCCGTCGCCGGCATCCGGCACCGGGCTTTCATCGACCATCGCGGTCGGCAGCACGGATTCGGCGGCCAGCTCGGCGTTCGGGCCGTCATCCTGGATGCTGAAGACATCCTGGCCGAGGCTGACCGCGGCGGTATCGCTATCGCC
>JACPEH010000001.1:0-96390 GCA_016183655.1 Rhodocyclales bacterium | reverse complement strand
GGTGAAGTAGTCGGTGCTGCCGGCGGAGCCGGTGATCGTGTTGCCCGACTGGTTGAGCAGGATCTCGTCGCCCTGGCCGATGCCGTCGCCGTCACCGGCGCTGGTGTCGGTCGCATCGAGCGCATAGAGGCCGGAGCCGACGTCGGTGCCGTCAAGCGCGAGCGCGTAGCTGACGCTGCCCGCGCCGTCGGCGCCGAAGAACGGCTCGGCAAACATCGACTGTACTACACCAGCACTGATCGTCGCTTCGGCGATACCGTCGCCGTCTTCCGGCAGCGGACTTTCGTCGAGAACGGCGTTCAGCCGTTCTCCCTGGCCAAGCGCCTCGGCATCCGGAACGTCGTCGATGATCGAGATCGAAATCGTTCCGCCGGCGCTTGCCCCGGTGGTATCCGTGACCGTGACCGCGAACGAGTCGAAGTCGTTGACGTCGTCGGTCGTCGCTTCCGTCAGCTCATAGCTGTAAGTAAAGGTGCCGTTGCCGTCGTAGGCGGTGATGGTCAGTGTGCCGTGTTCACCGTCGACGGTCTGCCCTACGAGGTCGGCCAGCGTAGTGATGCCACCCGAGCCGATGGTGAAGGTTTCGCTACCGATGCTGATGCTGGCGATATCAGCCAAGCCATCCGCGTCGCCAACCACGATCGTACCGCCGGTGGCAATTTCGGAAGGATGGTCGGCATTCGTGCCGACCGGCGGGCCAGCGAGGCCTTCTTCAAAGACTTGTCCCGGCAGGACTTCGCCGCCGGGAGCTGCGTCAGGCGGAGGTGTTTCTCCCGGAGGCGTGTAGGTCGGCGGGGTGATCTCAAGTGTCGGCGGGGTGTTGGGGATAACTACCGCTTCCTCCTCGACAATCGGCAATTCGCCCGTCGGCTGTTCAAACGAGGTCGAAATCGGCCCGGTCGGGAAGCCGCTGGTCACCAGGCCTTGCGGCGCTGCCTGGTCAACCACGACGAAACTCGAACCGCCTTCCTCGCCGCCACCGGCGCCGGTGGGGCCTGCCGCTGTGGCTTCGGTGATCTGCGTCGGGTCGGCCCCGGCCGCGATCAGGGCCTGGACAGAAGCGATGTCGGACTGCGCTTCGGCGGCCTGGTTCGGGTTGAAGACGTCAAGATCAAGGGCGAGTTTGGAGTCGCGCCCGAGATCCATATGCGAGCCGTTGATGAACTCGATCAGGATGGCACCGGCGGCCGACGTCTGGATGACATCGTTGGTGAAGACCTTGTCGCCCACCTGCAGGGTACGGGTGACGCCGTTGGCGTCGGTCGCTGTAACCGTGCCGACAATCGACTTGACGGTACCGATCGACGAAACTTTCGTGCCGGCGGCGACGGATTTGACGCTGGAAGTGGATGCGGTGGCCATGATGGGCTCCCCAGAAATGAATCGGTACGCATCCAGCTTAGGCTTCCCGCCGGAAAACGGTATTCGACTTTGGTCTGGGGTCAGACCATTCGTTGCGACGTCTCCGCTACTGATTGCTTGAGGTCGGAGAGCATCAGTGCCAACTGAACGCGGCCCGAGATGCCCAGTTTGTGGAAGATCGTGGTCAGGTGCGCCTTGACGGTGACGTCGGAGACGTTCAGCCGTTTGGCGATGGTCTTGTTGCTGGCGCCTTCGGCCACGCATGCGGCAATTTCACGCTCGCGGGGGGTCAGGCTGTCCAGCTTCGGTGTGGTGGGCCGGGCGGCGGCCGGCGTTGTCGCGTGGCGCAGGTGGTTGAGCATGTCCGGCAGCGCGGCACGGGATACCCAGATGCCTCCCTTGAGGACGACGTCGACGATTTTCCGGAGCTCTTCCCGGGGGAGTTGTTTGTGGCAGCAACCGACGATGCCGAGGGCGAGGGCGGCCAGTTCCGTTTCGCTGTCGAGGTTCGTGTCGGCGAGCAGGAGGCGGGTACGTTTCGCCAGGCGAGCGAGCTCGCCGTCTGTTTTCAGGGATTGCTTGTGCAGCTTGGAGCCATCGATGATGACCAGCGTCAGCCGGCCGGCCTCGCTTGCAGCCAGCACGTCGGCGAGTTTGCCTTTGACCAGAACGGGGGCCGGGTGCAAGAGCGTTTTCCAGGTTTCGACGAAGACCCCCTGGTCGCTATTTACGAGAAACATCGTTTTCCCCTGTGCCATAAATGGCTATGGCGGTGACTGGTTTCTTGTATATGCTAGGCAGCAGACTCGTTACGAAATCGGCCCTGAATGAATCAATTCCGCTGCCGCGTCCGCGAGCGTGATCCGGAATTTTCCGGATCACGCTTTAGCATTCGCTTATGTAGCTCGTATGTCAAGAGGCTTGGAGGCTGGTCGGATGCCCTTTGTTCTTCGTGACGCACACGGTGCGGTCGTGGCTTTGCTCAAGGAGTCCGATGATTCCGCGGCGGAATTCCTGCCACCGGATCATCCCGACGTGGCGGCTTTCGTAGCCGAGACGGTCGAGCCCGGCTCTTTCCCGCTGCAGGCCGACGTGGCGATGATCCGGGTGATCGAGGACGTCATCGATCTGCTGATCGCCAAGAATCTCATCGTGCTCACCGACCTGCCGCCGGTGGTTCAGGAGAAGCTGCTGCGTCGGCGCAATCGGCGCGCCGAGCTGTTCGGCGGCATGACCGTGCTGGACGACGAGGACAAAGGTCTGTTCTGAGCGGGCTGCCCGCATGGCGGGCGAGCTGCACCCCTTGGGTGGGGTCCGGCGTGATAAAATGCGCCGTTTAGTCATCTGCCGGGCCGGGCCCGGCATCTCTACACCCGCTCCAATTAGGATTTTCTATGCAAACGAACGCCGAAAACACCAACGCCCAGCAACCGGCCCCGAGCGCGCTGGAGCGCCGTATCGATCTTTCCGTGGCCATTGCCGACCTCGACAAGGACGTCGACGCGCGCCTGAAGCGGATGGGCAAGAACGTGAAGATGCCCGGTTTCCGTCCGGGCAAGGTGCCGGCGAACATCGTCCGCCAGCAGTACGGCGACCAGGCCCGCCATGAAGCGCTGAACGAAGCGCTGGATCGCGCCTTCGGCGAAGCCGTCGTCGCCCAGAAGTTGCGCGTTGCCGGCTATCCGCGCATCGAGCCGAAGCACACCGAGAATGCGACGCACATCGAGTTCTCCGCCGTTTTCGAGGTTTACCCGGAGATCAAGCTGGGCGACATGTCCGCTGCCGAGATCGAGCGCCCGGCGCTGGAAGTCGGCGAGGCCGAAGTCGACAAGACCATCGAAATCCTGCGCAAGCAGCGCATCCGCTACGAAGCCGTCGATCGCGCCGCCGCCAAGGAAGACCGCGTGGTCATCGATTTCCTCGGCAAGAAGGACGGCGAACCCTTCCAAGGCGGCCAGGCGGCCGATTACCCGTTCGTGCTTGGCCAGGGCATGATGCTGGCGGATTTCGAGACTGCCGTTGAAGGCCTCAAGGCCGGCGAAGGCAAGACCTTCGACATGACGTTCCCGGAAGACTACTTCTCGAAGGAGCTGGCCGGTCAGAAGGTGCAGTTCGAGATCACCGTGAAGAAGGTCAGCGGCCCGGTGCTGCCGGAAGTCGACGCCGAATTCGCCAAGATGCTCGGCATCGCCGACGGCGACGTCGCCAAGATGCGCGAGGAAATCGCCGGCAACCTGCAGCGCGAGGTGAAGAAGCGCATCCAGGGCAAGATCAAGGACCAGGTGATGGACGCCATCATCAAGTTCAACCCGATCGACATCCCGAATGCGCTGGTCGAGATGGAAATCCACCGTCTGATGGAAAATGCCCGCCACGACATGGAGCAGCGCGGCATGAAGGTCAAGGATTTCCCGATCCAGCCGGAGTGGTTCGCCGAACAGGCCAAGCGCCGCGTCACCCTCGGCCTGGTGCTGGCCGAGCTGGTCAAGGCCAAGGAGCTGCATGCCAAGCCGGAACAGGTGAAGGCGATCGTCGAGGAAGCCGCGCAGAGCTACGAGCATCCGGAAGAAGTGGTACGCTGGTACTACGCCCAGCCGCAGCGCCTGCAGGAACTCGAAGGCGTCGCCATCGAGGACAACGTCGTCGCCTGGGTGCTGAACAATGCCAAGGTGAGCGACAAGCCGGTCGCCTTCGACGAACTGATGGGCCAGCAACAGGCCTGATAACGCCAAAGGAGAAGCAGGCATGATCTACGGATCGGAAAAGCGCAACGACTGGGACCCGCAGGCCCTCGGCCTGGTGCCGATGGTGATCGAGCAGAGCGGTCGCGGCGAACGCGCCTACGACATCTACTCGCGCCTGCTCAAGGAGCGCGTCATCTTCCTGGTCGGCCCGGTCAACGATGCGACGGCCAACCTGGTGGTGGCGCAGCTCCTGTTCCTGGAAGCGGAGAATCCCGACAAGGACATCTACTTCTACATCAACTCGCCCGGCGGCTCGGTAACGGCCGGCCTGTCGATCTACGACACGATGCAGTTCATCAAGCCGGACGTGTCCACGCTGTGCATGGGCCAGGCCTGCTCGATGGGTGCCTTCCTGCTGACGGCGGGGGCCAAGGGCAAGCGTTTCGCACTGCCGAACTCGCGCGTGATGATCCACCAGCCGATGGGCGGCTTCCAGGGGCAGGCCTCGGATATCGAGATTCACGCCAAGGAAATCCTGACGCTGCGCGCCAAGCTCAACGAGATCATGGCGCTGCATACCGGCCAGCCGATCGAGCGCATCGAGCGCGACACCGATCGCGACAATTTCCTTTCGGCGCAGGAAGCGGCAGAATACGGATTGATCGACAAGGTGCTGCTCTCGCGCGAAAGCGTTTGATTTTAGGCTTCGGGCGTCCCGGCCAGACACAGGAAGACGGAATATGTCCGAAAAGAAAAGCGGCAGCGACAAGCTGCTCTATTGCTCCTTCTGCGGCAAGAGCCAGCATGAAGTGAAGAAGCTCATCGCGGGCCCGTCGGTTTTCATTTGCGACGAGTGCATCGAGCTTTGCAACGACATCATCCGCGACGAGATCGCCGGCGGCGAGGACGGCAAGGCAGTTCGTTCCGACCTGCCGACGCCGCGCGAGATCTGCTCGATCCTCGATCAGTACGTGATCGGGCAGGAACCGGCCAAGCGCATTCTCTCGGTCGCGGTGTACAACCACTACAAGCGTCTGCGTCACCACGCCAAGAACACCGACGACGTCGAACTGGCGAAGAGCAACATCCTGCTCATCGGCCCGACCGGCTCGGGCAAGACGCTGCTCGCGCAGACGCTGGCGCGCCTGCTCAACGTGCCCTTCGTGATGGCCGATGCGACGACGCTCACCGAAGCCGGCTACGTCGGCGAGGACGTCGAGAACATCATCCAGAAGCTGCTGCAGAAGTGCGACTACGAGGTCGAGAAGGCGCAGCAGGGGATTGTTTACATTGACGAAATCGACAAGATTTCGCGAAAGAGCGACAACCCGTCGATCACCCGCGACGTCTCCGGCGAAGGCGTGCAGCAGGCGCTGCTCAAGCTGATCGAAGGCACGGTCGCCAGCGTTCCGCCGCAGGGCGGGCGCAAGCATCCGAACCAGGATTTCGTCCAGGTCGACACCACCAACATCCTGTTCATTTGCGGCGGCGCTTTCGACGGGCTGGAGAAGGTCATCCGCAACCGCTCCGAGAAGGGCGGCATCGGCTTCGGCGCCGAAGTGAAGAGCAAGGACGACAAGAAGGCGGTCGGCGAAGTGTTCCGCATGGTCGAGCCGGAGGATCTGATCAAGTTCGGCCTGATTCCCGAGCTGATCGGCCGCCTGCCGGTGGTTGCCACGCTCGAGGAGCTGTCGATCGACGCCCTCGTCGAAATCCTGATCGAGCCGAAGAACGCGCTGGTCAAGCAGTACCAGAAGCTGTTCGCGATGGAAGGCGTCGAACTGGAAATCCGTCCCGGCGCGCTGCAGGCGGTTGCCCGCAGGGCGCTGGAGCGCAAGACCGGTGCCCGCGGCCTGCGCTCGATCCTCGAATCCGTCCTCCTCGACACCATGTACGAACTCCCCGGCATGGAGAATGTCTCAAAAGTCGTCATCGACGAGAACATGATCAGCGGCGACAACAAGCCGTTGCTGATCTATGCTGATCAACCCAAGGTCTCCGGTTCCAACTGAGATGCCGCCCCATCGGGCAGCCTGTCGAAATTAAAGGAAATCGGCTGCAAAATGAGGGATGCCGGTCCATATTTCCGCGGTTTTCGGCGCGAATAGAATGACTATTCGCTTGAAACCCGCGAAAATCTGTCCTCGGCCCCCTCATTTTTCGCGTCGATTCTTTAAGTCCGACAGGCTGCTCGGGGCAGCTTGATTTCCTGCGTCGCATCCCCATGTAGGGTGCGAACCTCACCTCAATAGGCACACGAGATGTCGAATACCCCCAATCTGCCCGCAGAAACCCTGGAACTGCCGCTGCTGCCGCTGCGCGACGTGGTCGTCTTCCCGCACATGGTGATTCCGCTGTTCGTCGGCCGGCCGAAGTCGATCAGGGCGCTGGAAGCGGCGATGGAGTCCGGCAAGAGCATTCTGCTCGTCGCCCAGAAATCCGCGGCCAAGGACGAGCCGTCCGAAGAGGACATGTACGAGATCGGCTGCGTCGCCAACATCCTGCAGATGCTGAAGTTGCCGGACGGCACCGTGAAGGTGCTGGTCGAAGGTACGCAGCGTGCGCGTGTCGACACGATCAATGCCGGCGAGGCGATGTTCACCGCCCGTGCGACCCCGATGCCGGCAGAGGACGGCGTCAACCACGAGGTCGAGGCGATGCGTCGCGCGGTGATCGCGCAGTTCGACCAGTACGTCAAGCTGAACAAGAAGATCCCGCCGGAGATCCTGACCTCGATCGCCGGCATCGAGGAGGCTGGCCGCCTGTCCGACACGATTGCCGCGCATCTGCCGCTGAAGCTTGAGCAGAAGCAGGAAATCCTCGAACTGTTCGACATCAAGACGCGCATCGAGCGTCTGCTGTCGCAGCTCGAAACCGAAATCGACATCCTGCAGGTCGAAAAGCGCATCCGCGGCCGCGTCAAGCGCCAGATGGAGAAGAGCCAGCGCGAGTACTACCTGAACGAACAGGTCAAGGCGATCCAGAAGGAACTCGGCGAAGGCGAGGAGGGGGCCGACCTCGAAGAGCTGGACAAGAAGATCAAGGCCGCCGGCATGAGCAAGGAAGGCATCGCCAAGGCCAACGGCGAGCTGAAGAAGCTGAAGCTGATGTCGCCGATGTCGGCCGAAGCCACCGTCGTGCGCAATTACATCGAGACGCTGATCGGCCTGCCGTGGCGCAAGAAGACGCGCATCAGCAAGGACCTGTCGGAAGCCGAGAAGGTCCTCGACAAGGACCACTACGGCCTGGAGAAGGTCAAGGAACGCATCCTCGAATACCTCGCGGTGCAGCAGCGCGTCGACAAGTTGAAGGCGCCGATCCTGTGCCTCGTCGGTCCCCCGGGCGTCGGCAAGACCTCGCTCGGCCAGTCGATCGCCAAGGCCACCAACCGCAAGTTCGTGCGCATGGCGCTCGGCGGCGTGCGTGACGAGGCCGAGATTCGCGGCCACCGTCGCACCTACATCGGCTCGATGCCGGGCAAGATCCTGCAGAGCCTGTCCAAGGTCGCGGTGCGCAACCCGCTGTTCCTGCTCGACGAAGTGGACAAGCTCGGCCAGGACTTCCGCGGCGATCCTTCGTCGGCGCTCCTGGAAGTGCTCGACCCCGAGCAGAACCACACCTTCCAGGACCACTACGTCGAGGTCGACTTCGACCTCTCCGACGTGATGTTCGTCGCCACCGCCAACACGATGAACATCCCGGCGCCGCTGCTCGACCGGATGGAAGTGATCCGCCTCTCGGGTTATACGGAAGACGAGAAGGTCAACATCGCCGAACGCTATCTGCTGCCGAAGCAGATGAAGGCCAACGGCGTGAAGAAGACCGAACTGACGGTGACCGACTCCGCGCTGCGCGACATCGTCCGCTACTACACCCGCGAAGCCGGTGTCCGTGCGCTCGAGCGCGAAGTGTCGAAGATCTGCCGCAAGGTGGTGAAGACCCTGTTGCTGCGCAAACGTACCGGCAAGGTCATCGTCAACGCCAAGAACCTCGACAAGTACCTCGGCGTCCGCCGCTACACCTTCGGCATGGCCGAGAAGGAAAACCAGGTCGGCCAGGTGACCGGCCTCGCCTGGACCGAAGTCGGCGGCGAACTGCTGACGATCGAGGCGGTGGCGCTGCCGGGCAAGGGCAAGACGATCACCACCGGCAAGCTCGGTGAGGTGATGCAGGAGTCGATCCAGGCGGCGCTGTCGGTGGTTCGCAAGCGCTCGAAGTCGCTCGGCATCGTCGATGACTTCTACCAGAAGAACGACATCCACATCCACCTGCCGGAAGGCGCCATCCCCAAGGACGGTCCGTCCGCGGGCATTGGCATCTGCACGGCGCTGGTGTCGGTGCTGACCGGTATTCCGGTCTGCTGCGACATCGCCATGACCGGCGAAATCACGCTGCGCGGCGAGGTGCTGGCGATCGGCGGCCTCAAGGAGAAGCTGCTGGCGGCGGTGCGTGGTGGCTTGTCGCGGGCGCTGATTCCGGAAGAGAACGTCAAGGATCTCACCGAGATTCCGGACAACATCAAGAACAAGCTGGAGATCATCCCGGTGCGCTGGATCGACCAGGTGCTCGAACATGCGCTCGAAAGCCAGCCGCAGCCGCTGCCGGACGAGCCGCCTGCGGCGACGCCGGCCAGCGGCGACGCGGTGGCGACGCCGACCGTCGTCACGCACTGATCACGGTCGGCAGTCCTGCCAGCCAATACGAAACGGCCGCGTTTGCGGCCGTTTTTCCTGGCCCGTCTGCGCCCCGTTCCCGCGCTGGCAATGCGCCCGCGGATGCTGTAAACTTCCGGCTTTCGCGCTTATCGCCATCAGGCACGGGTGCTTAGCTCAGTCGGTAGAGCGCTAGCCTTACAAGCTGGATGTCGGCGGTTCGATCCCGTCAGCACCCACCACAAGCAAGAAAAATCGAAGTAGCGGTTGCACCGACGCGGAGTGGTAGTTCAGTCGGTTAGAATACCGGCCTGTCACGCCGGGGGTCGCGGGTTCGAGTCCCGTCCACTCCGCCACAAATACCGGAAGGCGAACGCGAGTTCGCCTTTTTTGCATCTTTTGTCATTCCATCGCCAGCCGAGGGCAGAGCACGCCATGTTCGACGCCGTACGCAACAACAAGAGAATCGTTCAGGTTTTTCTTGCACTGATCACCCTGCCGTTTGCCTTCTGGGGCGTCGATTCCTACGTTCGCGGCGTCGGCCCGGGGAACGACGTCGCCGTGGTCGACGATTCGAAGATTTCGATCCAGGAGTTCAACCAGGCCTGGCGCGACCACCTCGACCGCGCCCGCCAGCAGCTCGGCGCCAATTTCAAGCGGGAGCTGTTCGACACCCCGCAGGCTCGCCTCGAACTGGCGAACACCTTGGTCGACCGCCGCCTGCTGGCGCTGGAAGCGCGCAAGAGCCGGCTCGGCGTCAGCGACGCGCTGCTCATCGACTTCATCACCAGTTTCCCGTCGCTGAAGGAGAACGGCCAGTTCTCCAAGGCCCGTTACGAAGCGCTGGTCGCTTCGCAGGGCATGTCGAAGGAAATGTTCGAAGCGCAGCTGCGCCAGGACATGACCCTGCAGCAGCTGGTCGGCGCCGTCGGCGATACCGGCATCGTCTCCGCTGCCTCCGCCGAGATGATGCTGCGCATCCAGTCGGAAGAGCGTCAGGTCGCTGAACTGCGCCTGCTGCCCGAACAGTTCGCCGGCGAGGTCAAACTCGATGCCGATGCGGCAAAGAAGTTCTACGACGAGAACCAGAAGATCTTCCAGACGCCGGAGATGGTGCGTGCCGAATACGTCGTCCTCTCGCTCGACGGCCTGCTGGCGCAGGCCACGGTCAGCGAGGCGGAGGTCAAGCAGTGGTATGACGGCCACCAGGAGCGCTACCAGCAGAACGAGGAGCGCCGTGCCAGCCATATCCTGATCACCGTCAGCGGTGACACCGACAAGGCCAAGGCGAAAGCCAAGGCCGAGGAAGTGCTGAAGGACGTGAAGAAGACGACGGCCAGGTTCGCCGAGCTCGCCAAGCAGCATTCGCAGGATCCGGGTTCGGCGGCCAATGGCGGCGACCTCGGCTTCTTCGGTCGCGGCATGATGGTCAAGCCCTTCGAGGAATCGACCTTCAGCCTCAAGGAGGGCGAAGTGTCGGAGCTGGTCCAGTCCGATTTCGGTTATCACATCATCAAGCTGACCGGCATCAAGCCGGCCAAGCAGAAGGCGCTCGATGAAGTGCGTGCCGAGATCGAGGGCGAGTTGAAGCGCCAGTCCGCGCAGCGTCGCTACGCCGAGGCCGCCGAGACCTTCACCAACATGGTGTACGAGCAGTCGGACAGCCTCAAGCCGGCCGCCGAGAAGTTCGGCCTGAAGGTCCAGCAGGGTCCGATGCTGCCGAAGAACCCGCCGGCGCAGGCGCTGCCGGCGCTGGGGCCGCTCGGCAACGAGCGTCTGCTCAACGCGCTGTTTGCCGAAGATGCGGTGAACAACAAGCGCAATACCGAGGCCGTCGAAGTGGCGCAGAACACGCTGGCGGCGGCGCGCGTCGTCGAGCACAAGCCGGCGGCGGTGCGTCCCTTCGACAGCGTGCGCGCCGACATCGAGACGATGCTGAAGGCGAAGGAAGCGGCGACGCTGGCCCGTGCGCGCGGCGAGGCGATGCTGGCAACGCTCAAGGGCGGCGACGACAAGGTCAAGTGGGTTCTGGTCAAGTCGGTTTCCCGGCTGCAGGGCAAGCAGGTGCCGGCACCGGCGATGCAGGCGATCTTCCGCGCCGACGTCTCCAAACTGCCGGCCTACGCCGGGGTCGAGTTGCCGAACAACGGCGGCTATGCCGTGTACAAGATCGTCAACGTCAAGCCGCTGGACAAGATCGACGCTGACAAGCGTCGCGTGCTGCAGAGCGAATACACCGCCCTTGTCGCGCAGGAAGACTTTGCCGCCTACCTCTCCGGTTTGCGCCAGCGCGCGAAGATCGAGATCAACAAGGCGGCGCTGGAAAGCAAGGATCGCTGAGCGGCCCTTCGGTTAGACCGCAAAACAAAACGCCGACCGGGAAACCGGTCGGCGTTTTTGCTTGGCGGTGACCGGATGTGTGGTCGCTGCCGTGCAGCAGGATCAGGCCGGCAGCGGGTCGGCGTTGCCCAGGGCGGTGGTGTTCAGGCCGCCGTCGACGTAGGTGATCTCGCCGGTGATGCCGCTGGCCAGGTCGGAGAGCATGAAAGCGGCGACGTTGCCGACTTCCTCGATGGTCACGTTGCGGCGCAGCGGTGCGTGGTGGGCGTTGTACGCCAGCAGCTTGCCGAAGTTGCCGATGCCGGAGGCGGCCAGCGTCTTGATCGGGCCGGCCGAGATGGCGTTGGCCCGGATGCCCTGCGGACCGAGGCAGAAGGCCAGGTAGCGGGTGGCGGCTTCGAGGCTGGCCTTGGCCAGGCCCATCGTGTTGTAGTTGGGCATGGTGCGCTCGGCGCCCAGGTAGGAGAGGGCGAGCAGGGCCGGCTTGTTGCCCTTCAGCAGCATCGGGCGCGCGGCCTTGGCCAGTGCCGGGTAGCTGTACGACGAGATGTCGTGCGCGATGCGGAAGGCGTCGCGGTTGATGCCTTCGAGGAAGTCGCCCTCGATCGCTTCGCTCGGCGCGTAGGCGATCGAATGCACGAGGCCGTCGAGACCGTCCCAGTGCTTGCCGAGCTCCGCGAACAGATTGTCGATCTGCGCGTCTTCGGCGACGTCGCACGGGAAAACGAGGTCGCTGCCGAATTCGGCAGCGAACTTGGCGACGCGTTCCTGGAAGCGTTCGTTCTGGAAAGTGAAGGCGAGCTGGGCGCCTTCGCGGTGGCAGGCCTTGGCGATGCCGTAGGCGATCGAATGCTTGGACAGCAGTCCGGTGATGAGGATGCGTTTCTCTGCGAGGAATCCCATGGGTGCTCCTGTTGGTTTGCGCGCATTATAGCGGAAATGACAGCGAACTCAGTGCCGGCGGCTGCGCGGAAGGCTTCGTACTGGCGGGTGACGCATGCCTGCCCATCGGCTAAACTCGCCGCCATGCCGTTGCTTTCCTTTCCCCGTCTCGTCTGCCTTTCCGTCGTGTGCTGCGTGGCCGCCTGCGGCGATGCGTGGAACGATCCGTATCCATCCGCCGAGCGCGGTCAGAGCATCCTCTACTCGGCCTTCACCGAGCGTCCGAAACACCTTGACCCGGTGCAGTCGTATACCGAGGATGAGATCACCTTCACTGCTCAGGTCTATGAGCCGCCGCTGCAGTACCACTACCTCAAGCGCCCCTACGAGCTGGTACCGCTGACCACCGAGGCCGTGCCGGTGCCGCGCTACGTCGATGCAGCCGGACGTACGCTGCCGGCCGACGCGCCGGTGGCGAAGATCGCCGAGAGCATCTACGAGATCCGGCTGCGGCCGGGGATCCGCTACCAGCCGCACCCGGCCTTCGCCGTCGACGAAGCCGGGCGGCCGCGTTACGCCGACCTCGACCGCGACAAGCTGATGGGCATCGAGCGCATCGCCGACTTCACCCACGCCGGCACGCGCGAATTGCGTGCCGACGACTACATCTACGAGATCAAGCGCCTCGCGCATCCGCGCCTGCATTCGCCGATCTTCGGCATGATGGCCGAGCACATCGTCGGCCTGAAGGAGCTCGGGGCGGCGCTGCAGGCGGCGGCGAAGACGCTGCCGAAGGACGCCTGGCTCGACCTCGATGCCTATCCGCTGTCCGGCGTCGAGAAGGTCGACGACCTGACCTATCGCGTGCGGCTGAAGGGCAAGTACCCGCAGTTCCTCTACTGGCAGGCGATGCCCTTCTTCGCGCCGGTGCCGCGCGAAGTGGATCGCTTCTACAGCCAGCCGGGCATGGCCGAGAAAAACCTGACGCTGGACTGGTATCCGGTCGGCACCGGTCCCTACATGCTGGTCGAGAACAACCCGAACAGCCGCATGGTGCTGGCGCGGAACCCGAATTTCCGCGGCGAGACCTACCCCTGCGAAGGCGAGGCTGGCGACCGCGAGGATGGCCTGCTTGCCGACTGCGGCAAGGCGGTACCCTTCATCGAGCGCGCCGTGTTCTCGCGCGAGAAGGAGGCGATCCCCTACTGGAACAAATTCCTGCAGGGCTGGTACGACGCCTCCGGGATATCCTCCGACAGCTTCGACCAGGCCGTGCGCATCAACGTCGGCGGTGACGTCGCGCTCACCGAGGAAATGCAGCAGAAGGGCATCCGCCTGCTGACCAGCGTGCGTGCCTCGACCTTCTACATGGGCTTCAACATGCTCGATCCGGTGGTCGGCGGGCTCGACGCGCGCGGCAAGAAGCTGCGCCAGGCGGTGTCGATCGCCGTCGACCAGGAGGAGTTCATCTCGATCTTCATGAACGGACGCGGTATTCCGGCGCAGGGGGCGCTGCCGCCGGGAATCTTCGGCTATGTCGAGGGCGAAGCGGGGATCAACCGGGTCGTCTACGACTGGCGCGACGGCGCGCCGCGCCGGCGCAGCACGGAAGAGGCGAAGCGCCTGCTCGCCGAGGCCGGCTGGCCGAACGGGCGCGATGCGAAGACCGGCGAACCGCTGGTGCTCAACCTCGACACCACCGGCGGCGGCATGGGCGACAAATCGCGCCTCGACTGGCTGACCCGCCAGTTCGCCAAGATCGATATCCAGCTGGTGGTCCGCTCGACCGACTTCAACCGCTTCCAGGACAAGATCCGCAAGGGGGCCATCCAGCTCTACTACCTCGGCTGGAACGCCGACTACCCGGACCCGGAGAACTTCTTCTTCCTGCTCAACGGCGCCGAGGGCAAGGTGGCGACGGGCGGCGAGAACACCTCGAACTACCGCAACCCGGAGTTCGACCGCCTCTTCCTGGAAATGAAGAACATGGACAACGGCCCGCGCCGGCTGGAGATCATCGGGCGCATGAACCGCATCCTGAACGAGGATGCGCCGTGGGTTTGGGGTTTCCACCCGAAGAGCTACGCGCTCGGCCACGCCTGGCTGAAGAACCGCAAGCCGAGCGATGTCGGCCACAACGGGCTGAAGTACCAGCGCCTCGACGTTGCGCAGCGCGAGGCGATGCGGCGCGAGTGGAACCGGCCGGTGCTGTGGCCGATCGTTGCCGTCATCGCCCTGCTCGTTGCCGTGTTGGTGCCGGCCGTGGCCAGCTACCGCCGGCGTGAACGGGCGGCAGCGCGATAAGCAGCGGCGATGAAGAACGCGCAGATTGCCATCCGCACCGAGGACGGCCGCCTCCACTACGACATGGCCGAGGCCGGCAACCCGTGTTTCGGCTGCGGCCTGTGCTGCCGCCACTTCCGCGTCTCCTTCTACCACGGCGAAGTCGACACCCAGCCCGGCGGCTACGTCCCGGCCGGGCTGACCGTCCCGGTCACGCCCTTCCGCGTCTGCATGCGAGGCACCGAGCAGGGCGCAGGGCGCTGCGTTTCATTGCAGGAGGATGGGCGCTGCGGCATCTACGACAAGCGCCCCTCGGTCTGTCGCGAGTTTCCTGCTTATCTGGAGGACGGCACGCGGAATCCCGAGTGCCTGCGGCTGCAGGCTCTCTACGGGATCGCGGTGACCGGCGGCGCGTAGCGCCCCGGCGTCACGCGACCGCGGCGCCTTTTTCGAGCAGCAGCGCGCGCAGCACCGAGCGATGGCAGTGCGCCTCGTCCGCGCAGTAGCAGCCGACCGAAAAGTCGGTGTGGTGCGACAGCGTTGCGAGCAGTTCGATCGCGTGGCTGTTCTCCGGCGTCGCCATTTCGGCCCGGTATTTCTTGATGAAGGCGGCCCATTCGGCAGGTGTCCCGGCCTGCTGGCCGAGCTTCATCGTGTCGACGCTCGGCGCCAGGCTGGGAAACCAGACGTCGTACCAGTTCTGCGACGCAAACTCGGACTTGGGCACGCCGCGCGGCGGGCGGCGCACGGTGCCGATGCGCGTGCCTTCGCCGTCGATTCTCGGGCTGCCGAGCCGGACAACGCGTACGACCATGGTCTTCCTCGCGAAAAACATTTGTCGGGTCGAGCTTACGCACAGGATGTTGTGGCGGCAAGCGCCGCACCGTCTTCGCGCAGGCGAGTGCGTCAGCCCGTCGGTGGAATGGCATAATCCGCACTGATGCTTGCCTACATCGTCCGCCGCCTGCTCTACGCGATTCCGATCCTGATCGGGGTGAACCTGCTCACCTTCGCGCTGTTCTTCGTCGTGAATACGCCGGACGACATGGCGCGCATGCAGCTTGGCGTGAAGCGGGTGACGCCGGAAGCGATCCAGAAGTGGAAAGCCGAGCGCGGCTACGACAAGCCGCTGTTCGTGAACGGCAAGGCGGGCGGCGTCGGTGTCGTCACCGAAACCATCTTCTTCGAAAAGTCGGCGCGCATGTTCGCCGGCGATTTCGGCCGTGCCGAGGACGGCCGCGACATCGCCCGCGAGATCCGTGCGCGCATGGTGCCGTCGCTGGCCATCGCGCTGCCCACCTTCGTTCTCGGCCTGTTCGTCACCGTCAGTTTTGCGCTGCTGCTTGCCTTCTTCCGCGCGACGGCGCTCGATTTCTGGGGCGTCGTGCTGTGCGTGGCGATGATGTCGATCTCCGGTCTGTTCTACATCATCGGCGGCCAGTACCTGTTCGCCAAGATCTTCCGGCTGGTGCCGATCTCCGGCTTCGGCGGCGGGCTGGATGCCATGCGCTTCCTTCTCCTGCCAGTGCTGATCGGCGTCGTCTCCGGCATCGGCTCGTCGACGCGCTGGTACCGCACGATCTTCCTCGAAGAGATCAACAAGGACTACGTGCGCACCGCCCGTGCCAAGGGCCTGAAGGAGACGGCGGTGATGTTCGGGCACGTGCTCAGGAATGCGCTGATCCCGATCCTGACCGGTGTCGTCGTCGTCATCCCGCTGCTTTTCATGGGCTCGCTGCTCACCGAGTCGTTCTTCGGCATTCCCGGCCTCGGCAGCTACACCATCGATGCGATCAACGCCCAGGATTTCGCCGTGGTGCGGGCGATGGTCTTCATCGGCTCGGTGCTCTACATCGTCGGCCTGATCCTCACCGACATCTCGTACACGCTGGTCGATCCGCGGATACGCTTCAACTGATGCCGATCCAGCCCGTCCTCCTCTGGTCCGACTTCTTCATCTGGCTGCTGGTCGCTGCCGGCGTCGGTGCCGCCTGGTGGTCGGCGCGGCAGCCGTTGCTCGCCGCCGCCTGGGGGCGCGTCGGACACAACCGGGTGGGGGTCGCGGCAGCGACGCTGCTCGCCGCCTTCGCGCTGGTCGGCCTGCTCGACTCGCTGCATTACCGCCCGCAACTGCCGGCGAAGGCGGGGGCGAGTCCGGGTGAGAAGATCAACTACTCGGTGGAGGTGCTGTCACTGCTGGACGGACTGCTGACGCCGCTGCGTACCCGCGTCGAGAAGACCTATTCGGAACCGCTGGCGACGCGCGCCTATGCCAAGGAAATGATGGAAGTGCGCCAGGAAGACGGTTCGCTGCGCACGCTGCGCGACTATCCGCGCCTGCGCTTCGGCGGCGCCGCGCTCGGCGCGGACGAGGTGCGGGCTCCGGCGGATATCGCCGGCCGGGCGCTGCGCGCGCTGCTGGCCGGGGTTGTGGGCTGGCTGGCGTTGTGCGCGCTGGTTTCCGGGCGGCTGGCGCGCAAGGTGGGCGTTCCCCGCCGCGAGGGCTGGCGGCGCGTGTGGCACGGAGAAACGACCTTCGCCTGGAATGCCCTGCTGGCGGCGCTGGGCGTGATCGTCGCGCTGCTTGCCGTACTCGTCGGGCTGGGCGGCGAGTACCACGTCTTCGGCACCGACAAGGTTGGCCAGGACGTGCTCTACCAAGTGCTGAAGAGCGTGCGGACGGCGCTGGTGATCGGCCTGGTGACGACGCTGGTGACGCTGCCGCTGGCGGTCTTCCTCGGCATCGTCGCCGGCTATTTCCGCGGCTGGATCGACGACCTGATCCAGTATCTCTACACCACGCTCAACTCGATTCCCGGCGTGCTGCTGATCGCCGCCGCCGTGCTGATGATGCAGGTGGCGATCGATACCCATCCGCAGTGGTTCGCCACCGCCGCCGAGCGCGCCGACCTGCGCCTCCTGGCGCTGTGCTTCATTCTCGGGCTGACCAGCTGGACCGGGCTGGCCCGCCTGCTGCGCGGCGAGGCGCTGAAACTGCGCGAGCTGGAGTATGTGCAGGCGGCGCAGGCCTTCGGCGTCTCCGACCTGCGCATCCTCAGCCGCCACCTGCTGCCGAACCTGATGCACATCGTCATCATCGCGCTGGTCATGGATTTTTCCGGGCTGGTGCTGGCCGAGGCGGTGCTGTCCTACGTCGGCATCGGCGTCGACCCGACGATGATCAGCTTCGGCACGATGATCAACAACGCGCGCATGGAACTGGGGCGCGAACCGGCCGTCTGGTGGTCGCTGACCGCCGCCTTTGTCTTCATGTTCGTGCTCGTGCTTGCCGCCAACCTGCTCGCCGACGCGGTGCGCGATGCCTTCGATCCGAGGATGGCGTGATGGTCGAGCCCGCACGAAACGCCCTCGAACCGACCTCGCTGCTTGAGGTCCGCAACCTGTCGCTCGGCTTCGCCGGCGGCGGCCGCGTGCTGACCGCCGTCTCCGGCCTCTCGTTTTCCGTCGCCGCCGGCGAGACCTATGCGCTGCTCGGCGAATCGGGCTGCGGCAAGTCGGCCAGCGCGCTGGCGCTGATGCGCCTGCTGCCGGCCGCCGGCCGCATCCTCGGCGGCGAGGTGCGCCTCGAAGGGCGTGATCTGCTGGGGCTGGCGGAGGCGGAGATGCGCAGCGTGCGCGGCGGCGGCATGGCGATGATCTTCCAGGAGCCGGCGACCAGCCTCAACCCGGTGCTTACCGTCGGTCGCCAGATCGGCGAGGTGCTGGCGCAGCATACCGACCTCGCCGGCGAGGCGGCGCGCGCCAAGGCCGAAAAACTGCTGGCGGCGGTCGGCATCGCCGACCCGGCGCGGCGGCTCTGCGAATACCCGTTCCAGCTTTCGGGCGGCATGAAGCAGCGCGTGATGATCTCCATCGCGCTGGCCGGCAATCCGCGCCTGCTCGTTGCCGACGAACCGACGACGGCGCTCGACGTCACCATCCAGGCGCAGATCCTCGATCTGCTGCAGGACCTGCAGGCGGAGCGCGAGATGGGGATGCTGCTGATCACGCACGACCTCGGCGTCGTCGCGCGCATGGCCCACCGCGTCGGCGTCATGTACGCCGGCGAACTGGTCGAGGAGGCGCCGGCGGCGGGATTCTTCGACGCCCCGCGCCACCCCTATACCCAGGCGCTGTTCGCTGCCTTGCCCGACCTGTCGCGGCGCGGCATGCGGCTGCAGACCATCGCCGGCCAGGTGCCGACGCTCGCCGCGATGCCTGCCGGCTGCCGCTTCGCGCCGCGCTGCCCGCATGCCTGGGAGCGCTGCCGCAGCGAGTCGCCGGACTGGTCGGCGGCCGGCGAAGGGCACCGCGTGCGCTGCCATCTGTATGGAGAGGGGCTGGAGGCTACGGCGAAGAGGCTGGTAGCAGAGGGGACGGAGCGGTCGAGGAATGCTTCGGTCGCAGGAGAGGACGCCCCGGCCCCTGGCTCCGCGTCCCCGCCCTCCCATCCACCGCTGTTGCGGATCGCCGATCTTCAGGTGCATTTCCCGATCCGCCGCGGCGTCTTCCAGCGCACGGTCGGCCATGTGCGGGCCGTCGACGGCGTCTCGCTGACGTTGACGGCGGGAAAGACGCTGGCGCTGGTCGGCGAATCCGGCTGCGGCAAGACGACGGTGGGCAAGGCGGTATTGCAGCTGCTGCGGCCGACCGGCGGTAGCGTGCTGCTCGATGGGCGGGAGATCGCCGGCCTCTCGCGCTCGGCGATGCGACCGCTGCGCCGGCGCATGCAGATGGTGTTCCAGGACCCGTTCGCCTCGCTCAACCCGCGCCTGCGCGTCGGCGAGATCATCGCCGAAGGGCTGCGTGCGCTGCTGGCGGGGGAGCGGCGCGACACGGCGGCCGTCGTGGCGGCCCTGCTGGCACAGGTCGGGCTGGATGCCGGTGCCGTCGATCGCTACCCGCACGAGTTTTCCGGCGGCCAGCGGCAGCGTATCGCCATCGCCCGCGCGCTGGCGGTGCAGCCGGAGTTGCTGATCTGCGACGAACCGACTTCGGCGCTCGACGTCTCGGTGCAGGCGCAAATCCTCAACCTGCTCGGCGAATTGCAGGCCTCGCTCGGGCTGGCCTACCTGTTCATCACGCACAACTTCGCCGTCGTCGAACATCTGGCGCATGAAGTTGCGGTGATGTACCTCGGCCGCATCGTCGAGCGCGGCACGGTCGAGGAAGTGCTGCGGCAGCCGCAGCATCCCTATACCAAGGCGCTGCTGTCGGCGGTGCCGGCACCGCGGCCGGCGGCGGCAGGAGAGGCTGGCGGCAGCATCATCCGCCTGCCGGGCGAAACGCCGTCGCCGGCGAAGCCGCCGGCCGGTTGCCATTTCCACCCGCGCTGCGCCTTCGCCACGGCGGAGTGCCGCGAGCGCTACCCCGACGAGCGCGCGCTGTCAGCCACGCGCGTCGTCCGTTGTCACCTCTACCGCTGAGCAGCGGCAGCGCTCAGACCTTCCACCAGATCAGCAGCACGCTGAAGATCAGGCCGGCAACGACGAGCAGTGCCACCCACGCCGCCATGCCGCCGAGCGTGACGACGTTGGCGATGTAGTGCGCCGTCTTTTCGTCCTGCACATGCAGCAGCGGGCGTACGCCATGCCGCAGCAGCGCGATCGAGGCGGCCCACGCCAGCAGGCCGATGGCGACCACGAAGGCGGTGCTGGGCACCAGCATCGCCAGCGACGACAGCCACAGCGGCACCGGGGCGATCGCCGCCAGTGCGTAGGCGCCGTCGTAGCCGGGGTCGTGATCCTGGGCCAGCGACATGTTCTGGATGAACATCGCCATGTAGGCGACCATTGCCACCTGCAGGCCGTAGAAGACGATACCCATCACCGCCAGTTGCGTAGCGGTCATCGCCGGTACCGACAGCGGGAAAATCCTGCCAGGATGTACCAGTTCCGCATAGGCGTAGAGTGCCGGCGGCAACAGCGACATGGGCAGGACAAGGCTGCGGAAGAACCAGCGGTGCGAGAAATGCGAGCGGTCGATGTCCTCCCAACCACGCTTTTCGGATATGAGCATCCGGGGAATATCGTTCATCAGCATGATCAACCTCCTTCCGCCCGCGAGAAAAGCCGTCGCCGGGCCGGTTGCGGCTCCAACGGGCTACTTACACTATAGACCGCCGGCAGGCGGCGAGTTCCGGAACGGATGCCGGGGCGTGGGGGTGAAGCTCCCCGACCTGAAGGTCCGGGGCTTGCGCTCGACGCGTGGTCAGTCGTTCTGCGCGAGCTGGATGGTGAGTTGCTGGCCGGGCTGCAGCGACTTCGTCGCCGGCCCGTTCCAGCGTTGCAGATCCTGCTGCTCGACCTTGAACTGGCGGGCGATGGAGTACAGCGTGTCGCCGCGCTTGACCGTGTAGCGGGTGACGCGGGGCCGCTTGTTCGCGGCGACGGGCGGTCTGCCGGTCTTGTTGTGGGCGGCCTTGGTCGGCGTCCCGGCAGCGGCTGCCGGCGGAGTAGTGGCAGGGGCGGCCGTCAGCATCAGCCGGGTGCCGGGGGCAACGCGGTCGCCGGCGAGGCGGTTGATGCGGCGCAGCTCGGCGACGTTGACGCCGCTGCGCCTGGCGATCGCGGCCAGCGTCTCGCCCTTGCGTACAACGACGGCGGCGGTCTTCGCCGGCGTCGGGTCGGCGGCAGGCAGTCGCGGCTGTTCCGGCAGCGCGGCCATGTCGGCGGTGCCGATGCCCTCGCCGGCAGGCACAAGCAGCGTCAGTCCGGCGGTCGTCTTCAGCTTGCCGTTGAGGCCGTTGACGCGCTTCAGGTCGGCGAGGGTGATGCCGAAGCGCGGCGCCACCTTTTCCAGCTTCTCGCCGCTCTTCAGCGTGTAGGTCTGCCACTTGGAGAGCGGCTTGTCCTCTTCCTGGTGGTTCTCCAGGTTGGCCTGGAAGGTCTCCAGCTTCTCGGCGGGGATCACCAGTGGCGTTTCCGACTTGATCACCGGCCGGTTGTGCGCCGGGTTGAGCGCGACGAACTCGCCGACCGGCATCTCGGCCAGCTTTGCCGCGACCTTGACGTCGATGTTGGCGTTCGGTGTCACCGTGGCGAAGTAGGCGCGGTTCGGCACCTGCGGCAGATCCAGGCTGGCGACCAGTTGCGGGTTGGAGAAGATGTTCTTCAGCGCCTGCAGCTTGGGCACGTAGTTGCGCGTCTCGGCCGGCATGGTCAGGTTCTGGTAGTCGGCGGGCAGGCCCTTGGCCTCGTTCTTCTTGATGGCGCGGGCGACGGCGCCTTCGCCCCAGTTGTACGAAGCCAGTGCGAGGAACCAGTCGCCGTGCATCTCGTAGATGGTCTGCAGGTAGTCGAGCGCGGCCGAGGTGGCGGCGACGATGTCACGCCGCTGGTCGACCCACCAGTCCTGCTTCAGGTTGTAGTTCTTGCCGGTGCTCGGGATGAACTGCCACAGGCCGGAGGCGTGCGCGCGCGAGTAGGCCATCGGGTTGTACGAGCTTTCGACCATCGGCAGGAAGGCGAGCTCGGTCGGCATGCCGCGGCGTTCCAACTCCTCGACGATGTGGTGCAGGTAGCGGGCGCTGCGGTCGACCATCCGGCGCAGGTAGTCCGGGCGGTTGAGGTACCACTGCTGCTGCGAGAGGACGAGGTTGTCGTTCAGGTTCGGCATGCCGAAGCCGTTGCGGATGCGCACGAAGAGGTCGTCCGGCGTCGTCGTCAGGTCGATGGTGTCGGGAAGCGTGGGTGGAGCGGCAAGCTCCGTGGTCGGCAGGGCGGTTTCGGCGGTCGTGCCGGGATCGGTGCTATCGGCAGGCTGCGTCGCCGCTTCGCGGTCCGCTGTCGCGGTGAAGCTGCCGAGCGAGGAGGCCGCCGACAGATTGAGCGGGGAGTCCGAAGCCTGGACTGCCGGTGCCAGCGCAAACAGCACGAGCAACAGGGGGCGGGTGATTCTGAACGGCATTCGGTCTCCTCTGGCCGTCCTTCGCCCGGAGCGCCGGACGGAGGATGCGGTGGCGAACGGCTGGCGGTTCAGCGGTTCTGCAAAACTAAGAAATTATAACTTAGGTCAGAGGGGTTCGATGTTGCCGTGCAGCAGCGCGTTTATTCCCCGTCGGCAAGCAGGGCGTGCCAGATTCGCCCCATCGCTTCCGCCGCTCCGGCCCGGATCGGGTAGTCGACGATGCCGCTGACGCTGGTTTCGGCCGGGTTGATCTCGACCGTGGGGATGCCGGCGGCGTGTGCCCAGAGCAGCGGTTCGACGATGTAGGGAAAGAGGCTGGAGGTGCCGACCGAGAAGACCATGTCGACGCCGTCGGCCAGCGCGTCCTCAATCGCCTCCAGTGCCGCGGTCGGCAGCGCTTCGCCGAAGAGGACGACATCCGGGCGGATCGGCGCGTGGCATTGCGGGCACAGCGGCGGATCGGCGAATCCCTCGTAGGTGTCGACCTGCGTCCGGTAGCTGCAGCGGGTGCACGAGAGGTGGTGCAGGTTGCCGTGGATCTCGATCACGTTGCGGCTGCCGGCGGCGAGATGCAGGCCGTCGACGTTCTGCGTGTAGACGATCACCTCGGGAATCGTCCGTTCGAGGCGGGCAATGACCTCGTGCGCCAGGTTTGGCTTGGCGCCGCGGCAGTTGCGCTCGATCTGCAACAGGTATTTCCAGGTGATCTCGGGGCGTGCGGCCATCATGTCGCCGGAGAGGGCGTCCTCGATGGCATAGCCCTCGTCGGTGATGGCGTCCTCGTAGAGGCCGCCGAGGCCGCGATAGGTGGGCAGGCCGGAGTCGGCGGAGACGCCGGCGCCGGTGATGAACAGCACGCGCGTGGCGTCGCGCAGCAGTCGGGCGATTTCCTGGTACGGGTTCATCGTTGCATGATAACGCGCTCCGGAAAATCGAGCGCCGCCCCGGTTTCTTTGGCCGCTTCCGGGCGCAGGGGGGCCGGTTACCCGGCCCGCGGCAGCGTGATATGCGCCTCCAGCCCGCCTTCCGGGCGGTTGGCCAGCACCAGCGTGCCGCCCTGCGCGGCGATCAGGTTGCTGGCGATGGTCAGGCCGAGGCCGGTGCCGCCGCTCTCGCGGGAGCGCGAGGCTTCGAGCCGGACGAAGGGACGCAGCACGTCGGCGAGGTTGGCCTCGGCGATGCCCGGGCCGTGGTCGAGGATGCGCAGGTGCAGCGCGTCCGTCGTCGTTTCCAGGCGGATCTCGGCGTCCTGGCCGTATTTCAGCGCGTTGTCGACGAGGTTCTCGATCGCGCGCCGCAGGCCGTTCGGCCGGCAGTCGGCAAGAACGCCGGTCGGCCCCTCGTAGCGCACCGGCTGGCCGGCATCGGCCGCATCGTCGGCGATCGAGGCGAGCAGGGCGCCGACGTCGAGGCGTGCCGCGGCCTCGCTCGACTCCAGGCTGCGCGCCAGTTCCAGTCCTTCGTCGACGAGACGCTGCATGGCGTTGAGGTCGCCGCCGAGCTTCTCGCGCAGCGCCGGGTCGGTGCAGGCTTCGAGGCGCAGGCGCATGCGCGTCAGCGGTGTCTTCAGGTCGTGCGTCACTGCCGCGAGGATCTGCGTGCGCTCGGCCATCACTTCCCGCACCTGCTCCTGCATGACGTTGAAGGCCTGCGCCGCCTGCCACACCTCGCTCGGCCCGCTGGTCGGCAACGGCGGGTGGCGGAGGTCCCGGCCGAAGGCTGCGGCGGCTGCCGCCATCCGCTGCAGCGGACGCAGCGCCAGGCGCACGGCCAGCCAGCAGACGAGCGCGAGCAGCGTGACGAACAGCGCCAGGTTGAGCGGGAAGCGCCACTGCTCGATCTGCGGCGGCGGTCGCCGCTGCCCTTGGTGCGTGATGCAGAAGGGCTCGCCATCGGCGAAGCGGCCGCGTACCGCGACCGCCGGCGGCCGTGGCGGCGGATGCTGCGGGGAGGCCTCCGGTGGCGGCAGGCGTAATGCCGCCTCGATGGTCACGCGCCCGCCGAGGCGCTCCTCCAGGCCTTGTGCCAGCACCGGCGCCGGCCGGCCGGCGCAGCCGGCGAGCGGCATGGCGCGCCACTCCGCTGGATTCAGTTCGTCGACTGCCTTCCGGCGCTGCGCGGGGGGGAGGGTTGCCAACATGCGCAGCAGGTCGGCGATGCGCTGCGCGTTTTCGCGCGCATGGAAGTGCGCGATGACCTCGCGCCGGTCCTGTTGGGCGAGGCCGAAGGTCAGCGCGGCGGCGACCAGGATGCCGAGCAGCAGCACGAGGAAGATGCGCATCGCCAGCGAGTTCGGCATCAGCCGCGAGGGCAGGGTGGGCATCAGCGGCTCTCCTCGACCGGCGTCGCCAGCACGTAACCCTCGTTGCGCACGGTCTTGATCAGCGTCGGCGCGCGCGCGTCGTCGCCGAGCTTCTGCCGCAGGCGGCTGATCTGCAGGTCGATCGAGCGGTCGAAGGGGTCGGCGTCGCGGCCCTTGGTCAGGTCCATCAGCTGGTCGCGGTTGAGCACGCGCTGTGCGTGTTCGAGGAAGATCTGCAGCAGCCGGTATTCGGCGCCGGAGAGCGGCACGACGACCGCCTGCGGCGAGGTGAGCTGGCGCAGGCCGGTGTCCAGCGTCCACCCGGCGAAGCGGTAGCAGGGCACCTGCCCGGCCGATTTCTCGGGGAGCACGCGTACGCGGCGCAGGATGTTGCGGATGCGGGCGAGCAGTTCGCGCGGCTCGAAGGGCTTCGGCAGGTAGTCGTCGGCGCCCATCTCGAGGCCGACGACGCGGTCGATCGCTTCGCCGCGCGCGGTCAGCATCAGGATCGGCAGCCGGGCGAAGGCCGGCGTCGCGCGCAGCGTGCGGCACAGCGTCAGGCCGTCCTCGCCCGGCAGCATCAGGTCGAGGACGATCAGGTCGATGCGGGCGCTGTCGAGCACCTCGCGCATCTGGCGCCCGTCGGCGGCGAGGCTGATGCGGAAGCCTTTGTCGCGCAGGTAGTCGCCGACGAGTTGCCGGATTTCGCGGTCGTCATCGACGACGAGGAGGTGGTCGTTGCTGTCCATGGCCGCCATTTTCAGCCCTGGCGGCAGGCGTGTCACGGCCGGAGGCCCGCGGGTTTGTATCGCTCTGTATCCGGCGGCGTCGCCGATACCAATTGTTACCAAGCCGGGGCGGCGGCGACACATGCCGGATACATCAGCGGCATCCAATGGGAAGCGTGGAAAGACCACGGCAACCCGATAAGGAGATCACCATGAAGCAAAGCACACGAATGATCGTCGCATCCCTCGCCGTCGTTGGCGCACTCGCCGGCGGCGCGGCCTACGCCGCGCGCGGCGACGGGCACTGCGGCCCGGGAATGATGGGCGGCGCATCCGCCGAAAAGTTCGTCGGCAACCGCCTGGACAAGCTGCACAGCGAACTCAAGCTGAGCGCCGAGCAGGAAGGGGCTTGGAAGACCTGGTCCGGGGCGATGCAGGAGAAGGCGGCGAAGATGAAGGAGCGCCGCCCCGACTTCGAGGCGATGGCCAAGCTGCCGGCACCGGAGCGGATGGCGCAGATGCTTGAGCGGCACAAGGAACGGCAGAAGGAGATGGAGGATGCGCTGGCTTCGCTGCGCAGCTTCTACGGCACGCTGACGCCGGAGCAGCAGAAGGCCTTCGACCGCTTCCAGCCCTTCGGTGGGCAGCATCGCGGCGGACCGCGCGGTGGCGGCGAAGGGCGGCCGGGTCGCGGCTGATTCTTTCCGCGGGCAGCAAAGAAAAACGCCCAGCAGGTGCTGGGCGTTTTGTCTTGTGGCGGAGTGGACGGGACTCGAACCCGCGACCCCCGGCGTGACTGTCCTAGGCCTCTAGACGATGGGGACAGATCGTCAAACCGTTACTGCTTTCTTCTTTCGCGTTGGTGGAGGTAAGCGGGATCGAACCGCTGACCTCTTGCATGCCATGCAAGCGCTCTCCCAGCTGAGCTATACCCCCGCTCGAAAGAAGCGCGCATTATAGGGAGCGAGGTGCCCCCTGTAAAGCGGAGTTTTCGTTGGCGCGGATTTTTTGCGTGCGCTCAGCCGAGGCCGCGCTGCAGGCGATGCAGCACCGTCTCGCGCGGGAACAGCGCGATCAAGGCGTCGACCGACGGCGTCTGCGCCTGGCCGGTGAGCAGCACGCGCAGCGGCATCGCCAGCTTGGGCATCTTCAGCCCGTGCTTGCCGACCGTTTCCTTGATCAGCGCACCGATCGCCGGCGCTTCCCAGGCGACGTTCTTCACCCCTTCGGCGAAATCGGCCAGCGCCGGTTTCGCTTCCGCCGTCAGGTGCTGCGCCAGGACGTCGGCACGCGGATGCAGGTCGATGTAGAACACTTCCGCCGCGTCCGCCAGTTCGTTCACGCTGCCGACGCGTTCCTTGTACAGGCCGACGATCGCTTCCAGCGCCGGTGATGCGGTGACGGTGACGCCGCGATCAATGAAGCGCTTCTGCACCAGCGCCGCGAGGCGTGCGTTATCGGCCTGCTTGAGGTAGTGGGCGTTCAGCCAGTTCAGCTTCTCGGTGTTGAACTGCGCCGCCGACGGCGTGATGTGGTCGAGGTCGAACCACTCGACCAGCTGTTCGCGCGAGAAGACCTCGTCGTCGCCATGCGACCAGCCCAGCCGTGCCAGGTAATTGACGATGGCTTCCGGCAGGTAGCCGTTCTGCTCGTACTCCATGACGTTGACCGCGCCGTGGCGCTTCGAGAGCTTCTGGCCGTCGTCGCCGAGGATCATCGAGACGTGCGCGTAGGTCGGCACCGGCGCGCCGAGCGCCTTGAGGATGTTGATCTGGCGCGGCGTGTTGTTTACGTGGTCGTCGCCGCGGATGACGTGGCTGATGCCCATGTCCCAGTCGTCGACGACGACGCAGAAGTTGTAGGTCGGCGTGCCGTCCGGGCGGGCGATGATCAGGTCGTCGAGCTCGGCGTTGCTGAACTCGATGCGGCCCTTGACCTTGTCGTCCCAGCCGACGATGCCCTCAGTCGGGCCGCGGAAGCGGATCACCGGCTGCACGCCGGCGGGCGGCTCGGGCAGCACCTTGCCCGGCTCCGGCCGCCAGCGGCCGTCGTACTTCGGCTTCTCGCCGCGCTCGCGCTGCGCTTCGCGCATGGCGTCGAGTTCTTCCGGCGAGGCGTAGCAGCGGTAGGCGGTGCCGGCTTCCAGCATCTGCGCGACGACTGCCTTGTACCGGTCCATGCGCTGCATCTGGTAGAACGGGCCTTCGTCGTAGCCCAGTTCCAGCCAGTCCATCGCCTGCAGGATGCCGTCGACCGCTTCCTGCGTCGAACGGGCGACGTCGGTGTCCTCGATGCGCAGGATGAACTGGCCGCCGTGGCGGCGGGCGTAGGCCCACGAGAAGAGCGCGGTGCGGGCGCCGCCGATGTGCAGGAAACCGGTCGGGGAGGGGGCAAAGCGGGTGCGGACCATGGTTGTAGCCAGATAGGGGAAAGCCGCGCATTTTACCCGCAAAGGGTGCTGTTCCTGTTAGCGGGGGAAAGACGCGAGTTCACCTTTCGTCCGAAAAATTGACCCGTCGCCGGCGATTGTGGTTTAATGCGCCCCTCAATTGCGCGGCTAGCTCAGTGGTAGAGCATCGCCTTCACACGGCGGGGGTCGGGGGTTCGAAACCCTCGCCGCGCACCAAAATGCAGAAAAGCCGGCTTTTGCCGGCTTTTTTCATTCCTGCGGCCGCGCGCATGCACTGCTAAGCCCCGGTTTTGATTCGTGTTGCGTCTGGAAAATTTCCGGGGATGGTATAGAGTTGGTATAAAGGCTCTTTGCGAAAGGGGGATTTTCATGGCGATCGAATCCGTAGGCTCATCGGCGCAAGCGTCGGTCTCCTCATCCCGGCAAACGGCGGAGACCCGGCAAGCGGAACAGCAACAGCCCGCGCCGAAGCCCGAACAGCGCGCCGAGCGTAACGAGGAAGCGCCGCGGCCGGTGAAGAATGCCGAAGGGCAGACCACCGGGACGCGGATCAACGTGATCGCCTGAGGCGCACGAGGGGCAGGAAGGGAGAAGCCGGATGGCCACGCTGTCGGTAGCCGGAACCCAATCCGCAGGCGATTTCATTTCGCAGCAGTTGCGCACGCAGCAGGCGCAGCGGCGCGCGGAGCAGGCGGACGCGGTTGCGCGTGCGCTGCGCGCCCAGGCCAGCAGCGCGCAGCAGGCGGCTGACCAGGCCCAGGAAAATGCCCGCAACCTGAAGGTGCGTTCCGATCAGGCGCAGGGAGAGGCCGGTTCGGCACGGCAGGCGGTTTCGTCGCTGGAGTCGCTGAGCCGGGTCGATCGCAGCTTCCAGTCGATTCGGGAGGGGATTGCGACGGGGCTGGCGGCGATCGATGCCGCGCCGGCGCCGGTGGTCAATGCCGAAGGGCAGACGACAGGAACGCTGGTCAACGTCACCGCCTGACGCGGGCGGGATGACCATACAGGTGGGCCGACCTTGGGTCGGCCTTTTCTTATTTGCTGCAGGAACGAAGATGAATCCGGCACTCCCGGAAAAGACCGTCGAGCGCGCGGCTGCGGCCGCTGAGCGCATGCCGCTGATCGATGCGCTGAAAGGCGTTGCGGCGCAGCTCATCCTCGTCCACCACCTGGTCAGCTACGGACCGCTGGCGGAAGCCGCCCACCGGCTGTTGCCGGCGTTGAGCGCGTGGCTGTACGACTACGGCCGGATGGCGGTGCAGGTCTTCCTCGTCGTCGCCGGCTTTCTTGCGGCGCGGGCGCTGGCGCCCGACGGGGCGCCGCTGGCGGTCCGCCCGCTGTCGCTGCTGTGGCGCCGCTACGCGCGGCTGGCACCGCCGTTTCTCGCTTCCATCCTGCTCGCCGTCGCCGCAGCGGCCGTCGCGCGCGGCAGTGTCGCCGGCGACATGGTGCCAGAGGCGCCGACGCTGATGCAGTTGCTGGCCTACGTGTTTTTCCTGCACAGCCTGCTCGGGGTGCCGTCCTTGTCGACCGGGGTCTGGTACGTGCCGGTCGACCTGCAGCTCTATGCGATCCTGGTCGGCCTGTTCTGGCTGTGCGGTCGGGCCGGGGAGCGCCGGCGACGGGGGGTGGCGAGCGGATTGGTGGCGCTGCTGGCGCTGGCGTCGCTGTTCTTGTTCAATCTCGACGCCGGGCTCGACAATTGGGGCGTGTATTTTTTCTACGCCTACGCGCTCGGCGTGTTCGCCTGGTGGCTGTCGAACCGCGAACGTTCGCCGTGGTGGCTGTTGCCGCTGGCGATCGTCGTCGTCATCGCGCTGCTGACCGATTTCCGCCTGCGCGTCGCGCTGGCGCTGGCCGTTGCGCTGCTGCTGGCGCTGGCGCGTCGGCAGGGCTGGCTGCAGCGCTGGCCCGATTCGGCGCTGCTCGGCTACCTCGGCCGGATTTCATTTTCGGTGTTCCTGGTGCACTTCCCGGTCTTCATGCTGATCAGCGCCGTTTATGCTCGCCTGGCGCCGGCCGGCGACGCAGCCGCCGTCCTCGCCTTGCTGGGGGCTTGGGGAAGCGCAATCCTGGCGGGGGTGCTGTTCTTCCGCTACGTCGAAAGCCGCCAGCGCTGGTTGCCGGCAGGTCTGGTCGCCGGATTGCGCACAGCGTTCAGCGCAGGTCGTCGCTGAGTCCCCAGAAGTCCCAGAGCAGCTTGAGCTGGTAGCCGAAGGCGTAGTCAAAACCGGCGTACCAGTGGGCGAGCGGGGCAAACAACAGGGTCGGCAGCGGGGAATCGGTGGGTTGCTCGATGTTCATTCGGATCTCCTGTGGCAATTTTAACGGCAGTGAAAGATGAAAAGTTGACTGGCGATCCTTCCTTGCCGCTTTCCGCCTCGCTCAGCCGGGCGGCCGAGTGGATGGAACAGGCCGACGGCCTGCTGGTAACCGCCGGTGCCGGCATGGGCGTCGATTCCGGCTTGCCTGATTTCCGTGGCATGCAGGGCTTCTGGCGGGCCTATCCGGCGCTTGGCCGCGCCCGTATCGCCTTCGAGCAAATCGCCAATCCCGCCGCCTTCCGCGCCGACCCGCAACTGGCCTGGGGTTTCTACGGACATCGCCTGGCGCTCTACCGGCGTACCCGGCCGCATGCCGGTTTTGCCATCCTGCGCCGCTGGGCGGCGCGGATGCCGGCCGGGGCCTTCGTCTTCACCAGCAACGTCGACGGCCAGTTCCAGAAGGCCGGCTTCGATCCGGAAAAAGTCTGCGAGGTGCATGGTTCGATCCATCACCTGCAGTGCTGCGAGCCGTGCGCGGACGAAACCTGGCCGGCCGATGGTTTCCTGCCGGAGATCGATGCCGACACCTGCCGGCTGCGCGGCGAATTGCCGCGCTGTCCGCGTTGCGGCGGGCTGGCGCGGCCGAACATCCTGATGTTCGGCGACGGCGCCTGGATCGGGCGGCGCAGCGCGGCGCAACAGCTGCGGCTCGACGTCTGGCGGCAGCGGGTGGGGCGCCTGCTGGTGGTCGAGCTGGGCGCCGGGCTGGCGGTGCCGACCGTCCGCTGGTTCGGCGAATCCCTGGGGGTGCCGCTGCTGCGCATCAATCCCGACGCGCCCGAATGCGGGCTGTCGCGCTCGGTCGGGTTGCCGCTCGGCGCGCTGGAGGCGCTGGCGGCGATCGACGCGCTGCTCGACTAGCGTTGGTGCGCGACCGGCTGCGGGTCGCGCAGGACCAGCACCGGCGACGAGAATGGCGCCAGCCGTTCGAGGAAGTCGAGCAGTTCGAGCACCGGCGAGTTGCGGAAGAAGCGCGCCATCGGCGTGTCCATCCAGATGCGGTCGGCGTAGGCGCGAATCTCGTAGGGGGTGTCGCCGACGCCGTCGGCATTGCGGTCGAAACCCTCGTAGTCGTCCCAGTAGTTGCCCTGCCAGACGTTGCGGTCGTCGCGCTCGTCGCCGCCGACCGCAGCCTGCCACAGGTTGTGCTCGAAGCGGTTGGCGAGGATCAGGTGGCCGCCGCGCTCGCCGTAGAAGCTGACGCCGGTGACGTTGTGCGACAGCCGGTTGCCGACGATGCTGATGCGGTTCAGCGAATGCAGCGGCGAGTCGGCGAGGATGCCGACCGCGCAGTGCAGGATGTCGTTATCGTGCACCAGCGCTGCGCTCGACTCCTTCAGCGCGACGCCGGCGCCGGAAGCATCGATGGCGTGCGCGATGTGGTTGCCGCGGATAATGATGCCGTCGGAGTTGAGGATGGTCAGCCCGGTGGCGTTGTGGCTGAGCCGGTTGCCCTCGACCAGGCTGCGGTGCGAGAAGAGGAAGTTCATCGCCCGCCGGCTGTCGCGGATGCTGTTGCCGCGGTAGCGGTTGCGCGGCGAGTTGCTGATGGTGACGTCGCGGATCTGCGCGATGTCGTTGTTCTCGATGCGGTTGCCGGTGCTGTACCAGAGGCGCAGGCCGTCGCCGCGGTCGGCGATGTCCCAGGGCTTGGAGCGGATGCGGTTGCCGGTGACGATGTTGTCGTTGGCGCGGTGCAGCGTGATGCCGAAGAGCACGTCCTCGACGACGTTGTTCTCGATGCGGTTGCGATCGCCCTCGACGACGATGCCGCTGTCGACGCGGTCGTGCGATTCGCCGGAATGGATGATGCGCAGGCCGCGCACGGTGGCGCCGCTGGTGCGCACGGTGAGCACGCTGCCCTGGCCGCCGCCGTCGAGCGTGACTTCGCCGTTGCCGTCGAGCAGCAGCGGCTTGTCGAGGACGGCCGGGCCGCGGTAGGTGCCGGGCGGCAGGCGCAGCGTGGCGCCGGGGCTGGCGGTGTCGAGCCAGGGCTGCAGCGCCTGCGGCGGGGCGGCGGCGTGCGCGGGCAGGGGGGCGCTGCCGACGAGCAGCGCGAGCAGGGTCAGGATTGTGCCGGCGGCTCGCTGGGCAACCAGAGACATTTCCCCTTGCTTTCCTTCTGGATCGCCGCCAGCACGCGGGCGTGCTCGGCCAGCTCCTCGTCGCTCGCACGCAGGACCGGCACCGGCTTGCGCTCGCCGCTCGCGGCGATCTCGATCTCGGCACCCTGCTGCGGCGCCAGGTCGATGATCAGGCTCTCCTGGCCGCGCGTCATCGCCACATAGACGTCGGCGAGGATCTCCGCGTCGAGCAGCGCGCCGTGCAGCGCGCGGTGCGAGTTGTCGACGCCGTAGCGGTCGCACAGCGCGTTGAGGTTGTTCTTCTTGCCCGGATGCAGCTCGCGCGCCATCTTCAGCGTGTCGCGCACGTTGGCGCAGACGGTCTCGATCGGCGCCAGCCCGAGCATGTTCAGCTCGTGGTCGAGGAAGCCGACGTCGAACGCGGCGTTGTGGATGACCAGCTCGGCGCCGCGGATGAAGTCGAGGAACTCGTTGGCGACTTCGCCGAAGCGCGGCTTGTCGGCGAGGAACTCGCGGCTGATGCCGTGCACCGCCAGCGCCCCCTCGTCGATGTCGCGGTCCGGATTGACGTAGTAGTGCAGGTGCCGCCGCGTCAGCCGGCGGTTCACCATCTCCACGCAGGCGAGTTCGATGATGCGGTGGCCGAGACGGGTTTCGAGGCCGGTGGTTTCGGTGTCGAGGAAGATTTGTCGCATGGTTTCGCATTCTGCCGCGCCGTCGCCGGCGCGGGCATGATCCAGGTCAGGTTCGCGCCGCGCCGGTCAGCTCGTCGATGCCGCGGTTGGCCAGCGCGTCGGCGCGCTCGTTGCCGGGGTCGCCGGCATGTCCCCTGACCCACAGCCATTCCAGCTTGTGCCGGGCGGCCAGCCCGTCGAGCTCCTGCCAGAGGTCGGCGTTCTTCACCGGCTTCTTGTCCGAGGTCTTCCAGCCATTGCGCTTCCAGCCGTGGATCCACTCGCTGATGCCCTTCTGCACGTACTGCGAGTCGGTGTGGATGCGCGCGCGCACCGGCCGTTTCATCGCTTCCAGCGCGCGGATGACGGCGGTCAGCTCCATCCGGTTGTTGGTCGTCGCCGGCTCGCCGCCCCACAGCTCCTTCTCGTGCGTGCCGGCGCGCAGCAGCACACCCCAGCCGCCGGGGCCGGGATTGCCGCGGCAGCCGCCGTCGGCCCAGATTTCGATGATGTCGTTCTTTTCCTCATTGCCCATGCGGGCTCTCCTTCTGTGCGACCGGTGACAGTGATTTGGCGCGCGACTTGCCATTGCGCCACGCCGGCAGGATCAGGCGCATGCTATGCACGCGCTTGATCGCGCGCACCAGATAGACGCCGCCGGCGAACGGCCAGCCGTGGCTGCCGGCGCCTTCCATGAACTGCCAGCGTTGCAGCCAGTGCGCCGTCCTGCAGGGCGGCGCGTAGCAGCCGAAGCTGCCGCGCTCGACCTCGAAGCCGAGCAGTTGCAGCCAGTCCTTGATGCGTCGCAGCGACAGATACTGTCCCTGCCACGGAAACTCCGTGGAGCGCGGCGGCAGATAGCGCCGCGCACCCCACAGCGAAAACGGGTTGAAGCCGGTGATCACCACCTGTCCTTCCGGGATCAGCACGCGCTCGACCTCGCGCAGGATCTGGTGCGGCTCCTCGTAGAACTCCAGCACGTGCGGCAGCACGACGAGGTCGACGCTGTTGGCGGCGATCGGCAGCTGGCGCAGGTCGCAATTGACGTCGACCAGGCCGTCCTCCGTCGGCAGCCCGACGCGCTGGCGGAACGGGATGCGGTTCTGCGCGAGCAGGTCGATCTGCGGCAGGCCGAGCTGCAGCGCGTTGTAGCCGAAGACGTCGGCCACCGCCGCGTCGATGCGCGCGCATTCCCAGTCGAGCACGTAGCGGCCCTGCGGCGAGAGGAGCCAGCGATCGAGACCGGGAATTGACATTGAGCGTGCTTCTCCGACAATGACGTGATGACGACTGACCCTGCCAGCCCCGCTTCCTCCGCTGCATTCGACGTGCGGCCGCTGCCGGCGTTCCGCGACAACTACATCTGGCTGCTCAGCCGCGACGGCTGCGCGGCGGTGGTCGATCCGGGCGACGCGGCGCCGGTCGAGGCGGCGCTCGCCGAGGCGGGATTATGCCTCGTCGCCATCCTCGTCACGCACCACCATGCCGACCATCAGGGCGGCGTCGAGCGGCTCGTGGCAGCCCATGGGGCAACCGTGTTCGGGCCGGCTGCCGAGTCTATCACAGGCCTCAGCCGACCATTGCGGGGCGGCGAGCGGATCGAGGTCGACGGCCTCGGCGCCGCCTTCGACGTGCTGTCGGTACCGGGCCATACGCGCGGCCATCTCGCCTATCTCGCCGGCCGCCGGCTGTTCTGCGGCGACACGCTGTTCGGCGCCGGCTGCGGCCGCCTGTTCGAGGGCACGCCGGCGCAGATGGCGGCCTCGCTCGGCGTGCTGGCGGGCCTGCCCGACGACACCGAGGTCTATTGCGCGCACGAATACACCGAGATGAACCTGCGCTTCGCCGCGGCGGTCGAGCCGCACAACCCGGCGGTACGGCAGCGGATCGCCGACGCGGCGGCGATTCGCGCACGCGGCGAGCCGACGCTGCCGTCGACGATCGGGCTGGAGAAGGCGACCAATCCCTTCCTGCGCTGTGCCGAGCCGGCAGTGATCGCGGCGGCTCGGCAACGCGATCCGTCTGCGGCAGGAGCGGTCGGGGTGTTCGCCGCGATCCGCGGCTGGCGCAACGAGTTTTGACCTGCTGCGTGAGCTACCGGGTTGAACTACTGTACGGCCGGGGCGCCAGGGCGGGTCTGCCACAGGCGGCCGAGGGTATCGAGCACCTTGGCGGCATTGAAGGGCTTGATGATGAAGCCGGCGGCACCGCCCTGGATCGATTCCTCGACATTTTCCTTGCTCGGGCTGCCGGTGATCATCACCACCACCGTTTCCGGGCGCGCCTGCTTGATCACCTGCAGCGCTTCGAGGCCGTCCATCTCCGGCATCATCACGTCGAGGCAGACGATGTCCGGTAAATAACGCTGGACGGCCTCGACCGCCAGCAGGCCGTTCTTCGCCTCGCCGACGATCTCGTATTCTTCCCCGCGCAGGATGCCACGCAGCAGCGTGCGCATCAGGTCGTTGTCATCGACGATCAGGACTTTCGGGGTGTCGCGGTTCATGCGTGTACTCAGCTTTCAGTGCTTTCAATGGGGTCCATCGAGGAGCGGACGCAAACGCGGTCGCGCCCAAGGTGCTTGGCCTCGTAAAGCGCCTTGTCGGCGAGCTTGACCAGCCCCATCGCTTCCGCTTCCGGCATGCCGACGCCGGAGGCGGCGCCGAAGCTCATCGTGAGCAGGCCGGATTCGCTCTTCGGATGTTCGATGTCGAGTGCCCGGATCGCGCCGCGCATGCGCTCGGCGACAACCAGCGCGCCGGCCAGCGGGGTATCGGGGAGGATCGCCGCAAACTCCTCGCCGCCGTAACGGGCAACGAAATCGCCGCCGCGTACCATGGCGCCGGCGAGTGCCTGCGCGACGCGACGCAGGCATTCGTCGCCGGCCTGGTGGCCGAGCGTGTCGTTGAAGGCCTTGAAGCCGTCGACGTCGCACATCAGGATCGAAAATTCCGAACCCTTGCGCATCGAGCGCCGCCACTCGCGGTCCAGGGTTTCCTGGAAGTGGCGGCGGTTGGCAATGCCGGTGAGTCCGTCGAGCGAGGTCAGCCGCCGCAGTTCCTGGTTGGCGATGTCGAGCTTCCTGGTCATCACCAGCAGCGAGTTGCGCATCTGGATGATGCGCTGCATCGCGCGGATCTTGGCGCCGAGCACGACGTCGCTGACCGGCTTGTAGAGGTAGTCGTCGCCGCCGGCGGCGATGCCCTTTTCCAGCGCCTCGTCGTCGGTCATCGAGGTCAGGAACAGGATCGGCGTCCAGTCGCCGGGTTTTTCCGCCTGGCGGATGCGGCGCGCCACCTCGAAGCCGTCGATGTCCGGCAGGACGATGTCGAGCAGCACCATGTCGGGCTGCTCGGCGACGAACAGCTCGACCGCCCGTGCGCCGTTTTCGGCGGCGATGGGGGCGATCCCCATGCGCTCGAGATGGTGGCAGACGAGTTTCAGGCTGATTCGGGTGTCTTCGACGACGAGGGTCTTCATACGTTGCCCAGGGTTGTTGGCCGGCCGGTCGACGGATGTTTTTAAGCGGCCCATTTTAAGCCCGAATTGTCGCGAAGTCCCGGAAATCGTTCCGCAATCTCTTCACAATCGAGCCGCAACCCCCACTCCTGCCGGCAACCACCCGATCGACATGGTAAATTGCCATATCAGCTGATTCGAATGGATCGCCGTATCGGCGTTACCGTGCGACCGGGCGGAAACGTCCCGTCCAGCGCCGTGTTCCGGACACGATGAGGTGCATAAATGTTCAAAAAAATAGACCCCGCCGCCCTTGCCCGCCATCCTCGCACCCGGAAATGGGGGCTCCGTGTCGCCATCTTCCTTGCCGTCGTCGGCCTCCTCGGCTTTTTCGCGGCGCCGCCGCTGATCAAGTCGATCCTCGTCGGCAAGCTCGGCGAAGCGCTGCATCGCGAGGTGGCCGTCGAATCGGTCAGCCTCAACCCCTATACGATGACGGCGACGATCCGCGGCCTGTCGGTGCGCGACAAGGCTGTGGACGGGGCTACCGACAAGACCGGCGAGGAACTGTTCGGCTTCGATTCGCTGCGCGTCAACGCCGAGCTGGGGTCGATCGCGGTGGCTGGCGTCGTCGTCAAGGAAATCGAGCTGCTCGGGCCGCGGTTGCGCGTGACGCGCTTCCCGGACAAGCGCTACAACTTTTCCGATCTGCTCGACGAGTGGATGGCCAAGCCGAAGGAGGAGGGCAGCGATTCGCCGCCGCGTTTCTCGGTGAGCAACATCCAGATCAGCGGCGGCAAGCTGGAATTCGACGACCGCCTCGAAGGCGTCAACCACGCGGTGACCGACCTGACGCTGCGTCTGCCCTTCGTCTCCAGCCTGTCCTTCTACGCCGACACCTACGTCGAGCCGCACTTTTCGGCGACGATCAACGGAGCACCGCTGGTGCTCACCGGCAAGAGCCGGCCGTTCGCCGAGTCGCACGAAAGCGAGCTGGCCCTCGATCTCGACAACCTGCAGCTGGCCCGCTATTTCGCCTACTTGCCGGTCGAGATGCCGATCCGCATCGATTCCGGCGCGATCGACAGCGAACTGCGCCTGCGTTTCGTGCAGGCGAAGGACCAGCCGGCTGCGCTGACGCTGGCCGGCAGTGTCGCGCTGAAGGATTTCAAGGTGTCGGAAACGAATGGTTCGCCGCTGTTCGCGATGAAGCGCCTTGACGTCGGGCTGCGCGAGGTCGACCTGGTCAAGCTGGCGGTGGGCATCGAGCGCATCTCCCTGGTCGCGCCGGAAGTCGACGCGCGCATCGACCAGAACGGCCAGCTCAACTGGCTGGCGCTGATTCCTCCTGCCTCCGGGCCCCGCACCGCGCCGGCAGCGGAGAAATCGGGCAAGGAAGCGGCACCGCTGCGGCTGACCATCGATCAGGTCCAGCTGAAGGGCGGCGCGCTGCGCCTGCACGACCGCTCGACCGGCAGCGAGCAGCGCGTGGCGCTGCGCGACGTGCAGGTCGATGCCGCCGGTTTCGACAGCGGCGGCGGCAAGCCGCTGTCGCTGTCGCTGGGCTGGAAACTCGACGGCGGCACGCAGGCGCAGATCGAAGAAATCGCCGTGCGCCAGGGCAGCCTCGACCTGAAGAAGCGCGAGTTGCGCATCGGCGAGTACGCGATGCGCGGCATGCGGCTGAACGTGGCGCGCGCCAGGGACGGCAGCCTGGCTTTCCTGCGCGCGCCGGCGCTGAAATCCGCCACGACAGCCGGCGGCAGGCCGGCGGAGGCGGCTCCTGCTGCGAGCGGCAGCGGCAAGGAAGCGCCGTGGCGGGTCACCGTCGACCAGGTGAACTTGAGCGACCATGTCGTCCGCTTCGAGGACAACACCTTCTCGCCGGCGGCGGTACAGACCATCGAGCTGGCCTCGCTGGCGGTGAGCAACCTGTCTACGGTCCCTGATGCCGAAGCACAGCTGACGGCGAAGCTGCGCTTCAACAAGAAGGGCGAGGCGGAAATTGCCGGCAAGCTGCGGCCGCTGCAATCGCAGGGCACGCTGCAGCTTGCCCTGCGCGAGATCGAACTGCTGCCGCTGCAGCCGTATTTCGGCGAGATGCTGAACCTGACGGTGACCCGCGGTGTCGTCACCGCCAAGGGTGAGGTCGGCATCGCGCCGGCGAAGGAAGGGGTGTCCGTCGGCTACAAGGGCGACTTGACGCTGGGCGACTTCCATTCGGTCGACAAGATCAATTCCGCCAACTTCCTGCGCTGGAAATCCTTCCATTTCGGCGAGATCGACGTCGTCAGCAATCCGCCCGCGGTCGCCATCGGCGAAGTCGCGCTGTCGGACTTCTTCGCCCGCGTCATCGTCAGCCCCGAGGGCAAGCTGAACCTGATGCAGATCGTCAGGACGAAGGAGGGCGGCGAGCCGGCGAAGAGCGAGGCGGCGGTTGGCGGGAAGTCGGCCGAGACTCCCGCCCCCGAAGCGCCCGTGGTGAAGAGCGAGAGCGACGGCCGCACCGTGGCGCAGCTGCCGCCGAAGCCGCCGAAGGCGGTGATTCCGGTCAAGATCGGCAAGGTCACGCTGCAGGGCGGCCGCATCAATTTCAGCGACAACTTCGTCAAGCCCAACTACTCGGCCAACCTGACCAAGGTCGGCGGTCGCGTCACCGGGCTTTCTTCAACCGCCGGCACGATGGCCGACCTCGAACTGCGCGGCACCTACAACGACTTGGCGCCGCTCAACATCACCGCCAAGCTCAACCCCTTCGCGGCGAAGCGCTACCTCGACCTCGACGCCGAGGTGAAGGGCGTCGAGCTGACCGGCTTCTCGCCGTATTCCGGGAAATACGCCGGCTATGCGATCGAGAAGGGCAAGCTGTCGCTGTTCCTCAAATACAGGATCGATGACAACCAGCTGGTTGCCGAGAACCGCGTCTTCCTCGACCAGTTGACCTTCGGCGAACCGGTGGAAAGCCCGACGGCGACCAAGCTGCCGGTGACGCTGGCGGTGTCGCTGCTGAAGAACCGCGCCGGCGAGATCGACATCAACCTGCCGATCGCCGGCTCGCTCGACGATCCCGAGTTCAGCGTCGGCGGCATCATCGTCAAGGTCATCGCCAACCTGTTCGTGAAAGCCGTGACTTCGCCGTTCGCCTTGCTCGGCTCGCTGTTCGGCGGCGGCGAGGAGCTGGCCTATGTCGAGTTCGACAACGGCTATGCCTCGGTCGCCGGGCCGATGCTGGAACGCATGAAGTCGCTGGCGAAGGCGTTGGAGGACCGGCCCGGGCTGAAGATCGAACTGGCCGGCCGGATCGACCCGGACAACGACCGCGAAGGCCTGAAGAAGGCGATGATGGAACGCCGCGTCAAGGCGCAGCGGCTGGAAGAACTGGTCAAGCAGGGCACCGAGGCCGGCTCGGCCGACGATGTGGTGATCGCGGAGAAGGATTACCCGCGTTATCTGGAGAAGGCCTACAAGGCCGAAAAATTCCCGAAACCGCGTAACATCGTCGGCCTGCTGAAGGACCTGCCGGTCGAGGAGATGGAGAAGCTGATGCTGGCCAACATGAAGGCCGACGACGAGGCGCTGCGCCGGCTCGCCGACCGGCGCGCGCGCAACGTCGCCCAGTGGCTGACGACGGAAGGCAAGGTCGAGAGCGAGCGGGTATTCATCCTGCAGCCGAATCTGACGCCGACGGAAGGGCCGCAACAGGACAAGGCCAAGGGCAGCCGCGTCGATTTTTCACTGAAATAACGCAATGAACGAACTGATTTCCTACCTGCTGGCAGGCGGCCTTGCCGTCGTCGCCGTCTTGCAATTGATGGCGCTCGCCCGCAGTCGCGGCGCCAGCGGCGAGGCGCTCGATGCCTTGCTCGATGCCCGCTTCCGGGCGGTCGAAGCCGTTCTCGAACGGCAGACGCGCGAGCTGCGCGAGGAGCTGTCGCGGCTGCGCGCCGACGCCGCCGAGACGGCACGCGGCGACCGTGCCGAGCAGGCAGCCTCGCTCGACCGCCTCGGCCAGCTGCTGACCGGCCAGGTGGGACAGCTCGGCACGCTGCAGGGGCAGCAGTTCGAGGCCTTCGGCCAGCATCTGGCGCGGCTGACGCAGAGCTTCGACGCCCGCGTCGAACAGTTGCGGCAGACGGTGGAAACACGGCTGGCGGCGATCCAGGGCGACAACGCGGCGAAGCTCGAAGAAATGCGCAAGACCGTCGACGAGAAGCTGCACGCGACGCTGGAACAGCGCCTCGGCGAATCCTTCAAGCTCGTCTCCGACCGGCTGGAGCAGGTGCATCGCGGCCTCGGCGAGATGCAGACGCTGGCCGCCGGCGTCGGCGACCTGAAGAAGGTGCTCTCCAACGTCAAGACGCGCGGCACCTGGGGCGAGGTGCAGCTGGCGGCGCTGCTCGAACAGGTGCTGACCGCCGAGCAGTACGCCGAGAACGTGGCGACGCGGCCGCGCAGCAACGACCGCGTCGAGTTCGCCATCCGCCTGCCGGGCAAGGAGGACGGCGAGCCGGTGTGGTTGCCGATCGACGCCAAATTCCCGATCGAGGACTACCAGAAGCTGCTGGAGGCGCAGGAGCGCGCCGACCCGGCCGCCGTCGAAGTCGCCGCACGGGCACTGGAGACGCGGCTGAAGAACGAGGCGAAGACGATCCGCGAGAAGTACATCGAGCCGCCGCATACCACCGACTTCGCCATCCTCTATCTGCCGATCGAGGGGCTCTACGCCGAGGCGCTGCGCCGCCCCGGGCTGGCCGAGACGCTGCAGCGCGAGTACCGGGTCTCGATCGCCGGCCCGACGACGCTGGCGGCGATGCTCAACAGCCTGCAGATGGGCTTCCGCACGCTGGCCATCGAGCAGCGATCGAGCGAGGTGTGGGCCGTGCTCGGCGCGGTCAAGAGCGAGTTCGGCAAGTTCGGCGAGGCGCTGTCGCACACGAAGAAGAAGCTGCAGGAAGCGAGCAACTCGATCGACAAGGCCGAGGTCCGCACGCGTGCGGTGACGAAGAAACTGAAGGCGGTCGAGGCGCTGCCGGCGGTCGAGGCGGCGGCGCTGCTCGGCGCCGACGACGAGCCCGTCGCCGAGACGGACGAGGACGCGTGAGAACCCCCGAACTGGAGGCGGCCTACCGTGCCACCGCCTACTGCGTCGACCTGCCCAGCGGCGGCGTCAGCCTGCGCCTCGGCGAAGCCTCGCCGCGGCTGGTCGTCGCGCTGGCCGCGCACAAGGCTGGCGAGTGGGCGATCCTCTGCGCCGCCAATCCTGGTTCGGAACAACGCTCCGCAGCCGACAACGCTCAGCGCTTCAGCCAGCTCTACGATCTCCTCGCCGACGCCGGCTACGAATGCTGGCTCGGCGTCAACCTGGCCGACGGCGGCGACTGGCCGCCCGAGGCCAGCGTCTGCGTGCCGGGGTTGCCGCGCGGTGAAGCATTGAAACTTGCCTTGCGCTTCGGGCAGAACGCGATCGTCGCCGGCGATGCGCGCGGCGTGCCGGAACTGGTCTGGGCCGACTGACGTCGGTCGCTGCCTCCGGCAAGTAGCGGGGTCCGGCGGCGCATTGCCGGGGGAATGTCCTTTCCCCGGCAGCTGATCACGCCTTGTAGGCGATAAAATTGGCGCCGTGAACGCCGTATTTGCGTGCGACCTTCTCTTTGCTCGTCCCCGCGAAGCAGTCGAAAAACTCGACCACGTCGATGTGTTCGAAACCGGCTTCGGAAAGTGCGGCGAGATAGCCTGCAGACTGCAGAGCACCCGCGATTCAGCCAACCCAAAGATCGATATCGTTGCGCGCGTCCGCCGACAGCTCGGCCTCGATGACGATATCGGCAAACTGAACCCGGCCGCCGCCGCGAAGCACGCGGTGGAGTTCGGTAAAGACGCGCGGTTTATCCGGGCTCAGGTTGATGACGCCGTTCGAGATCGCGACATCGACCGAGCCATCCTCGATCGGCAGTTCCGCGATGTCGGCCTTCTCGAAGCGCACGTGCGGCATGCCGAGCGCTTCAGCGCCGGATCGTGCCTTGGCGAGCATCGCGTCGGTCATGTCGAATCCGATCACCTGCCCGCCGGCGCCGACGCGACGGCCGGCCAGCAGGCAGTCCATGCCGGCACCCGAGCCGAGGTCGATCACCGTTGCGCCGCCCGGCAGCTCCTGAATCCGGAGCGGGTTGCCGACCCCGGCGAACGGTCCGGTGACGAACTCGGGCAGTTGCGCCAGTTCCGAACGGTCGTACCCGAGGATGGATGCTGCGAAATCGGGGCCGCGGTGGAAATGGAAATCGCCATCCGGCTGCTCGGCAACGCGGGTATAGGTTGAGCGGATTTCGTCTTTCAGCCGTGCGCGGTTGAATGTTACGTCGCAATACGAAGCCATGATTCTTCCTCGACGCAAAGCCCCCTGCCGACAAAGCTCCCTGTGCAGGTTCTAGACAGGTTGGCTTTCGGCGAGTTCATCGCGGCGCCGGAGAACAGGCCCTAGACGACGCCCGCCGCGCGCAGGCGTTCGATTTCCTCGCTGCCGTAGCCGAGCAGTTCGCGCAGCACCTCGTCGCTGTGCTCGCCGAGCAGCGGCGGGGCGTTGCGGTAGGCGACCGGCGTCCGCGACAGCTTGATCGGGTTGCCGACCAGCTTCGCCGTGCCGGCGCTCGGGTGCGGCAGGTCGACGACCATCTCGCGGGCGGCGAGCTGCGGTTCCGCGAAGACTTCGCCGATGCTGTTGATCGGCCCGCAGGGAACGCCGGCCTCTTCCAGCCCGGCCAGCCATTCGAGTTTGCCGCGTTGCGCCGAACGCGCCTCCAGCAGCGCGTCGAGCGCGGCGCGATTGCGTACGCGGTCGGCGTTGGTCAGGAAACGCGGGTCGCCGGCCAGCGCGTCGAGCGCCATGACTTCGCACAGCCGGCGGAACTGGCCGTCGTTGCCGACGGCGACGATGAAGTGACCGTCGGCTGCCGGCAGCACCTGGTAGGGGGCGATGTTGGGGTGGGCGTTGCCCATGCGCTGCGGGCTCTTGCCGGCGCACAGGTAGTTCAGCGCCAGGTTGGCGAGGCTGGCGACCTCGGTGTCGAGCAGCGCCAGGTCGATGTGCTGGCCGAGGCCGCTGTGCTCGCGTTCGAGCAGCGCCGCCTGCACGGCGTTGGCAGCGTAGAGGCCGGTGAGGATGTCGACCAGCGCGACGCCGACCTTCTGCGGGCCGCCGCCGGGGCGGCCGTCGGCTTCGCCGGTGACGCTCATCAGGCCGCCGATGCCCTGGATGATGAAGTCGTAGCCGGGGCGGTCGGCCCACGGGCCGTTCTGGCCGAAGCCGGTGATCGAGCAATAGACGAGGCGCGGGTTGAGCTGTGCCAGCGCGGCGTAGTCGAGGCCGTACTTGTCGAGGCCGCCGACCTTGTAGTTCTCCAGCAGCACGTCCGACTTCACCGCCAGCTCGCGTACGATGCGCTGCCCGTCTGCGCTCGCCAGATCCAGCGTCAGCGACTTCTTGTTGCGGTTCACCGCGCAGTAGTAGGCCGCTTCCGAGGTGTCGTTGCCGGCGCGGTCCTTCAGGTAGGGCGGGCCCCAGGCGCGGGTCTCGTCGCCGGCGCCGGGGCGCTCGACCTTGACCACCTCGGCGCCGAGGTCGGCCAGCAGCTGGCTGCACCACGGGCCGGCGAGGACGCGGGAGAGGTCGAGGACGCGGATGCCGGCAAGCGGGGCGGTGGTTTCGGTCATGGCGGAGTCCGGTCGGGAAAAACCGGCATTCTGCCACCCGGCCGTGAAAAACTGCGCGATGGCGGCGCTGCCACGCAGGTAGAATTGGCGAGAGAAATCACCAAGCGACAAGCACAATGAGCAAGAGAATCGGCCGCTTCGAGATCATGCGCGAACTGGGCAGGGGGGCCCAGAGCGTGGTCTATCTCGCCCGCGACCCGCACCTGCAGCGGGAAGTGGCGATCAAGACGCTGCATTTTTCCCGCCCCGACCCGGCGCAGAACCAGCGCCTGCTGGAAGAGGCGCGCACGGTCAGCCAGATGCGCCATCCGAACATCGTGCCAATCTTCGAGGCCGGCGAGGAGGCGGGCGACCTCTACCTCGTCTTCGAGTACGTGCCCGGCAAGAACCTCGGCGAATACCTGCGCGAGGCCGGTGCGCTGTCGCCGGTGCGGGCGATCTCGGTGATGAAGCCGGTGCTGGAGGCGATCGCGCATGCGCATGCGATGGGGGTGATCCACCGCGACCTGAAGCCGACCAACATCCTGATCAACGAGGAAGGCTTCCCGCGGGTGATGGACTTCGGCATCGCTGCGCACGTGCAGGCCGAACAGAAGGGCGGCAGCGAGGATTTCACCGGCACCCCGGCCTACATGGCGCCGGAGTACATCGAGCACCACCGCATCGATCCGCGCACCGACATCTTCGCCGCCGGCCTGGTCTTCTACGAGCTGCTCACCGGGCGGCGCGCGGTGCAGGGCAACGATTTCTTCCGCATCATGCACCAGATCACCAACACCGACATCCGCCTGCCGGCGGACGTCTCGCTCGACGATCGGGTGACCGCGATCCTCTACCGGGCGCTGGCGCGCGACCCGGAGCAGCGCTACGAGACGGTGACGCAGATGTGCGATGCGATGGAGGACTACCTCGATCCCGAGGAGACGCAGACCGGCAGCGGCGGCGCCCAGGGAACGATCGAGTTCCTGCTGCGCCGGATGCGCCACAAGAGCGACTTCCCGGCGCTCTCCGAGTCGGTCAGCGCGATCAACAAGATCACCGCCTCCGACCGCGACAGCGTCTCCAAGCTCTCCTCGTCGATCCTCAAGGACTTCGCGCTGACCAACAAGATCCTCAAGCTGGTGAACTCGGCGTTCTACCGGCAGGCCGGCGGCGGCAACATCAGCACCGTGTCGCGCGCGGTGATGGTGCTGGGCTTCGATGCGGTGCGCAACATCGCGATCACCGTGCTGCTCTTCGAGCACCTGCAGAACAAGGGTAATGCCAACCAGCTCAAGGACGAGTTCCTGCGCGCCAACCTGGCCGGCATCCTGGCCAAGGACATCGGCGGCCGCACCAGCAAGGGCGACGTCGAGCAGGCCTTCATCTGCTCGATGTTCCACAACCTCGGGCGGATGCTGACGCAGTACTATTTCCCCGAGGAAGGCGAGGACATCCGCCGCGAGATGGAGCAGAAAGGCAGCAGCGAGGAGCAGGCGTCGCACGCGGTGCTCGGCATCTCGTTCGAGGACATGGGCGTCGGCATCGCGCAGCACTGGGGCTTCCCGCCGCTGATCGTGAATACCATGCGGCGCCTGCCGCCCGGTGCGGTGCGCAAACCGACGCTGCCGGAGGAGAAGCTGCGCGTCCTCGCCGCCTTCTCCAACGAACTGTGCACGGTGATCGCCAGCGCCTCGCCGGAGCAGCGCCAGAAGGAGCTGCGCAAGGTGACGGCGCGCTTCGGCGAGAGCGTGCCGATGAGCAGCGAGGAGATGCAGAAGACGCTGGAAAAATCCTTCGCGGAAGTCGCCCAGTTCGCCAGCGTCATCCACCTCAACCTGCAACAGACGGCTTTCGGCCGCCAGATCCGCGCTTGGGGCGGCAAGAAGGTGGAAACGTTGGCCGGCACCGAGGCGGCCGCGGGCGCGGCGGATGTCGCCGTCGATACACTGAGCGGCACCGCCCTCGTGGAAACGCCGGCCTTTGCGGAGACGGACGGCGTTCCGGGCGAGCCGGACAACGTCGAAGCGATCCTTACCGCCGGCATCCAGGACATCAGCAATTCGCTGGTCGAGGACTTCTCGCTCAACGACGTGCTGCGCATCATTCTGGAAACGATGTTCCGCGCCAAGGGTTTCCGCCGCGTCATCCTGTGCATCAAGGACGCGCGCGCCAACACCATGCAGGGGCGCTTCGGCTTCGGGCCGGAGGCGGCCGAGATCGCCAGGAAATTCAAGTTCCCGCTATCCTTCACGCCGGACATCTTCCACGCCGCGATGTCGAAGGGCGTCGATATCCTGATCACCGACATCGACGACCCGAAGATCGCCGGCCGCGTACCGGACTGGTACCGGAGGAACGTCGGTGCCGGCACCTTCGTGCTGTTCCCGCTGACGATCAAGAACAACCCGGTGGCGATGATCTACGCCGACATGGAGCAACCGGGCAGCATCGTCATTCCGGAGAAGGAGTTGTCGCTGTTCCGTACGCTGCGCAACCAGGCGTTGCTGGCGATCAAGCAGGCGATGTAGGGGCGCTGCCGGAAAAAGAAAAGGCCGGCGTGCTGCCGGCCTTTGTTCTTTGTGCGCTCAGGCCCCGCTTACCACAGCTTCCACCACGGCTCGGTCCGGTTCAGGCCGCGCGCGTAGTATTCGCTCTTCGGGAAGTTCTTGCGCATCACGCGCTCCGAGTCGTCGCGCAGGTCTGGCATGCCGAGCAAATCGTAGCCCTTGACCATGATGAACAGCGCTTCCTCGATTGCCGGTGCGTCGAGGTAGGTCTTGACCGCGTACTGCGCGCGGTTGACCGCCGCCAGATGGGCGCCGCGCTTCATGTAGTAGCGGGCGACATGCACCTCGTGCGAGGCCAGCGCGTTGACCAGGTATTTCATGCGCAGCACCGCGTCCGGCGTGTATTTGCTCTCCGGGAAGCGCGTCGCCAGTTCCTTGAAGGCGTCGAACGACTCCTTCGCCGACTTCGGGTCGCGCTCGGTCGGGTCCTGCGCCGAGACATGGCCGAGGATGCCGAGATCCTCGTTGAAGCCGATCAGGCCCTTCAGGTAATAGACGTAATCGACGTTGGGGTGGTTCGGGTGCAGCTTGATGAAGCGGTCGCAGGCGGCCAGTGCGGAGCCGGGTTCGCCGGACTTCCAGTAGGCATAGGCGATCTCGACCTGCGCCTGCTGCGCGTAGCGGCCGTACGGATAGCGGGCTTCGAGCTTTTCGAAGTATTTCACCGCGTTGTCGTACTGGCCGTCGTTCAGCGCGTCCTTGGCGGTGGTGTACAGCTTGTTCGGCGACCAGCCGACCGTCTCGTCCTTCGGCTCGCCGAAAATACCGCAGCCGCCGAGCAGGGTGGCGGTGAGGAACGCCGCGATAACCGCTAAACTACGCATGATGAAGATTCCGCAGAATGATTCCAAAAAAGAAGCCCCGGGCGACGGCCGTGTCGCCGGCCCGGCGTCCCGTCAGACCCCTGACGCCATGCCCGGTATTTCCGGGCGCGCCGATGATAGCACGGCACTTGCCCTGACCGCACCCGCCGACTGCGGCGGCGCGCGGCTCGACCACGTGCTCTCCGGATTATTGCCGCAGCATTCGCGCAACCGCCTGCAGGGCTGGATTCGCGACGGGCGCGTGCAGGTTGACGGCAAGCCGGTGAGCGAACCGAAGCACAAGCTGCGCGGCGGCGAAGCGATCCGTGTCGAGGAGGCGGTCGACCCGCTGGCTGCGGCGGCGATGGCCGAGGATATCCCGCTCGCCATCGTCTACGAGGACGAGGCGCTGATCGTCATCGACAAGCCGGCCGGCCTGGTTGTCCATCCCGCCGCCGGCAACTGGAGCGGCACGCTGCTCAACGCACTGCTGCACCACGCGCCGCAGCTCTCCGGCGTGCCGCGCGCCGGCATCGTGCACCGGCTGGACAAGGACACCTCGGGTCTGCTCGTCGTCGCCAAGACGCTCGCCGCGCAGACCGACCTCGTGCGCCAGCTGCAGGCGCGCACCGTGAAGCGCGACTACCAGGCGCTGGCGCGCGGCGTCGTCGAGCGCAGCGGCACCGTCGATGCGGCGATCGGCAGGCATCCGACGCAGCGCACGAAGATGGCGGTGGTCTTGGGCGGCAAGCCGGCGCGCACGCATTACCGGATCGTCGAGGCCTTCGCCAACTGCACGCTGATCGAATGCTCGCTGGAGACCGGGCGCACCCACCAGATCCGCGTCCATCTCGAACACATCGGCCATCCGCTGGTCGGCGATCCGGTCTACGGCCGCCGCCTGAACCGCGTGCCGCGCGGCCCGGCCTTCGACCGCCAGTTCCTGCATGCCAGGAAGCTTGGCCTGGTGCACCCGGTCAGCGGCAAGCACATGGTCTGGAAATCGCCGCTGCCGGAGGACATGGAGGAGCTGCTGGAGAAGCTGCGTCTCGATGCCTACCTCGAAGCCGAGGCGGCGGTGGACGACGAGGATTTCGACGACGACCACGAGGTCGAGATCATCTACGAATACGGCGACGGGGACGATGACTGAGCCTGCCGTCGGCTCGCCCGCCGGCGACGGCGCGTGGTTCGTACCCGACTGGCCGCTGCCGCCCGGCGTCCGGGCCTTGCAGACGACGCGCTGCGGCGGCGTCAGCGGGGCGCCGTGGGCCAGCTTCAACCTCGGCGACCACGTCGGCGATGCGCCGGCCGCCGTCGCCGCCAACCGCGCCCGGCTGGGCGCGGCGCTGCCGGCGCCGCTAACCTGGCTGGCGCAGGTGCATGGCGTCGCCGTGGCGATGCTCGACGAGCAGCCTGCGGCGGTGCCGGTTGCCGATGCCGCGGTGGCGCGCGGCGCCGGCAAGGTCTGTGCGGTGATGACGGCGGATTGCCTGCCGCTGCTGCTCTGCGATCGCCGCGGTTCGGTCGTGGCTGCTGCCCATGCCGGCTGGCGCGGCCTCGTTGCCGGCGTCATCGAAGCGACGGTGGCCGCGATGCGGGTGCCGGCGGCGGAGCTGAGCGCCTGGCTGGGGCCGGCGATCGGGCCGGCGGCCTTCGAGGTCGGCGGGGAGGTGCGCGACGCCTTCGTCGCGCACGATGCCGGGGCTGCGGTCGCGTTCACCCGCGGCCGGGGCGATCGCTGGTTCGCCGATCTGCCGCTGCTGGCGCGGCGGCGCCTCGCCACGCTGGGCGTCGGTGCGGTCTGCGGCGGTGACGAGTGCACCTACCGGCAGGCGGACCGTTATTTTTCCTATCGCCGCGACGGCGTCACCGGGCGCATGGCGACGCTGGTCTGGCGCGACGTCGCCGGCTCATGACGTGGCCGGTGTCACGCACCGCCGCTGCCGTCGTTTCCTTCCGTATCCGTTGATGTTCCGCTGGCGGCGTCCGCTGCCCGCCGGCGCCGGCGCGCCGGCGTGCCGAGCAGCCACATGAGCAGTGCACAGGGGAAGAGTCCGTAGAAGGTGAAGGTGAGGATGCCGGCGACCACGTTGCTTTCGGTGATCGCCATCATCAGCACAACCCACAGCCAGCCGATGGCGATGATGTACATCGGCGCATTATAGGGCACGCCCGTCATCCCGTTGTCCGGCCCTTGTCCACGCAGCTTTCCGTGCGTTCGTGAGCCATTTGCACAATGCCGCCGCAGTCGTTGACAGCCCCTATGGTGCGATGCAGAATCGATAAGACAAGAAATCGGTTTGCACGCAGCAGGCTTCGCGCTCTCTGCCTCAGCCCCCAGCCAGGATTCACGCACAATGTCGCAGACGACAGACCCCTTCGCCCCCGTGATGCAGCAGATGATGCAGGCGGGACAGGCGATGGCGCAGCAGTTTTTCGGTTTTCTCGGTACTCCGCAGGCCCAGCATCCGCTGGGCGGCGCGCCGATCCAGATCGGGACGCCCGACCCGGCAAAGCTCTCCGCGCTGCAGCGCGACTTCATGGAGAAGCAGACCCGGCTGTGGAACGCCATGCTGGAAAAGGGTCGTTCCGGCGGCAAGGACGGCGGTGCGCCTTTCGAGATCCACGCCGAGTCCGGCGACCGCCGCTTCTCGGCGCCGGAATGGCGTGCCAGCCCGGTATTCGATTACATCCGCCAGAGCTACCTGCTGAACGCCGGCTTCCTGCGCGAGCTGGTCGAGCTGGCGCCGGTCGAGGACGACAAGGCGAAGAATCGGCTGCGTTTCCTGGCGCGCCAGTACCTCGACGCGGCGGCGCCGAGCAACTTCGCCGCGACCAATCCCGAATTCATCAAGCTGGCCGTCGAAAGCAAGGGCCAGAGCATCACCGAAGGCATCAACAACCTGATCAGGGACGTCGAGAAGGGCCGCATCTCGATGACCGACGACAGCGCCTTCGAGGTCGGCCGCAACCTGGCGACGACGCCGGGCGCCGTGGTCTACGAAAACGAGTTGATGCAGCTGATCCAGTATTCGCCGCTCACCGACAAGGTGGCCAAGCGGCCGCTGGTGATCGTGCCGCCGTGCATCAACAAGTTCTACATCCTCGACCTGCAGGCCGAGAACTCGTTCGTGCGCTACGCGGTCGAGCAGGGCAACACCGTCTTCCTCGTTTCCTGGCGCAACCCGAAGGCGGAGCAGGGGCATTTCGGCTGGAACGACTACCTGGAACAAGGCCCGCTGACAGCGCTTGCCGTCGCCCGCGAAATCGCCAAGGTCGACCAGGTCAACGCGCTCGGCTTCTGCGTCGGCGGCACCATCCTCTCCAGCGCGCTGGGCGTGCTCGCGGCGCGCGGCGAGGACTGGGTGGCCAGCCTGACGCTGCTGACCACGCTGCTCGATTTTTCGGATACCGGCGAGATCGGCCTGTTCATCGACGAACAGAGCTGCGCCTCGCGCGACGCGACGATCGGCAAGGGCGGCCTGCTCACCGGCCGCGAGCTGTCCGGGACCTTCTCGGCGCTGCGCGCCAACGACCTGATCTGGAACTACGTCTCCGGCAACTACCTGAAGGGGCAGAAGCCGCCGGCCTTCGACCTGCTCTACTGGAACTCCGACTCGACCAACCTGCCCGGGCCGTTTACCGCCTGGTACATGCGCAACCTGTACCTCAACAACAGCCTGCGCGTTCCCGGCAAGCTGGAGATGTGCGGGGCCAAGGTCGACCTCGGCCAGGTGAAGATGCCGAGCTATCTGCTGGCGACGCGCGAGGACCACATCGTGCCGTGGCAGACGGCGTACCAGAGCACGCGCCTGCTCGGCGGCAAGACGAAGTTCGTGCTCGGCGCCAGCGGTCACATCGCCGGCGTCGTCAATCCGGCGGCGAAGAACAAGCGCAGCTACTGGGCCAACGACGATACCCGGTCCGACGCCGAAGGCTGGCTGGCGGCGGCCGAGGAAAGGAAGGGGAGCTGGTGGTCCGACTGGGCCGACTGGCTGAAGCAGCATGCGGGCGGCGAATGCGCCGCGCGCAAGAAGCCGGGGAACACGAAATACAAGGCCATCGAGCCGGCCCCGGGGCGTTATGTGAAAGAGAAGGCGTAGTCGCAAAACTGCGGAAGAACGCCGAAGTGCAGGCGGAAGTTCTTCATCGAATCCTGAAACAGAGAAACTGAGAAGGGGAAGAACATGCCAAGAGTTGCACTGGTTACCGGGGGGATGGGCGGCCTCGGCGAAGCGATCTGCATCAAGCTCGCCGCGCTCGGCCACAAGGTGGTGGCGACGCATTCGCCGGGCAACGCCAAGGCGAAGGAGTGGCTGGCGACGATGAACAACATGGGCTACGGCTTCAAGGCCTACCCCTGCGACGTCGCCGACTTCGATTCGTGCAAGGAGTGCGTCGACACGGTAACGAAGGAGGTCGGTCCGGTCGACGTGCTGGTGAACAACGCCGGCATCACCCGCGACATGACCTTCAAGCGGATGACCAAGGCCGACTGGGACGCGGTGATCGGTACCAACCTCGACTCGGTCTTCAACATGACCAAGCAGGTCATGGACGGCATGGTCGAGCGCAAGTGGGGGCGCGTCATCAACGTTGCCTCGGTGAACGGGCAGAAGGGCGCCTTCGGGCAGACCAACTACTCGGCGGCGAAGGCCGGCATGCACGGTTTCACCAAGGCGCTGGCGCTGGAAGTGGCGAAGGCCGGGGTGACGGTGAATACCATCTCGCCGGGCTATATCGGCACCAAGATGGTGATGGCTATCCCGCAGGAGATCCTCGACTCGAAGATCCTGCCGCAGATTCCGGTGGCCCGCCTGGGCAAGCCGGAAGAGATCGCCGGTCTCGTCGCCTATCTTTCTTCGGACGAGGCCGCCTTCGTCACCGGCGCCAACATTTCGATCAATGGCGGTCAGCACATGTACTGACCGCTCTTGGAGCAGTGAAGCAGTCCTTTATCAACAGCAGCAGAGGAAACCAAAAATGACGCAAAGAATCGCACTCGTCACCGGCGCCATGGGCGGCATCGGTACCGCCGTCTGTCGAATGGCTGAAGGAACAGGAAGCCGCCGGCTTCAAGGATTTCGTCTGCGTCGCCGGCGACGTCGCCGACCTGGCCTCGTGCCAGGCGATGGTGGCGGAAGCCGAAGCCCAGGCCGGCCCGATCGACATCCTGGTGAACAATGCCGGCATCACCCGCGACAAGTTCTTCGCCAAGATGGAGAAGGAGCAGTGGGACGCGGTGATCTCGACCAACCTGACCAGCCTGTTCAACGTCACCAAGCAGGTGTCGGCGAAGATGGCCGAGCGCGGCTGGGGCCGGATCATCAACATCTCGTCGGTGAACGGCGTCAAGGGCCAGGCCGGGCAGTCCAACTACTCGGCGGCGAAGGCCGGCGTGATCGGCTTCACCAAGGCGCTGGCGGCGGAACTCGCGGCCAAGAACGTCACCGTGAACGCGATCGCCCCCGGCTACATCGCCACCAAGATGGTGATGGCGATCCGCGAGGACATCCTCAAGGGCATCGTCGACTCGGTGCCGATGAAGCGTCTGGGCAAGCCGGAAGAGATGGGCGCCGCCTGCGTCTACCTCGCCTCCGAAAACGCCGGCTTCATGACCGGCGCCACGTTGAACATCAACGGCGGCCTGTACTACCAGTAAGCCTTGTTTGACAGAAAGACGGCCCTGCGGGGCCGTCTTTCCTTACTGGGTTATACTTGTGCTGTGCAGCATGCCGAGGTGCCGCAGAGCATCCGGAACCGGAACACCAATCATTCGGAGGAAATGCCTTCATGTCGGAGCAGCAGCGACTGATCAAGAAGTACCCGAACCGCCGTCTTTACGATACCAAGACCAGCGCCTACATCACGCTGACCGACGTCAAGGATCTCGTGCTGGCCTTCGAAAATTTCAAGGTGGTCGACGCCAAGAGTGGCGAGGACCTCACCCGCAGCATCCTGCTGCAGATCATCCTCGAAGAGGAAACCGGCGGCGTGCCGCTGTTCACCACCGAGCTGCTGGCGCAGATGATCCGTTTCTACGGCCACGCCATGCAGGGCATGCTCGGCAAGTACCTGGAGAACAACATCAAGTCCTTCGTCGACTTCCAGGGCAAGATGCAGGAGCAGTCGCGCACGCTCTACGGCGGCGAGAACAGCCAGATGCAGAACGACATGTGGACGCAGTTCCTGAATTTCCAGGGGCCGGCGATGCAGCAGATGATGGCCGCCTACATGGACCAGAGCAAGAAGATGGTGCAGCAGATGCAGGAGCAGCTGCAGAGCCAGACGCGCAACATGTTCACCGGTTTCCCGGCGTATCCGGGCGCCGACGGCAAGAAGCCCGAGGGCGGGCAGAAATAGCTTCGCGGCAGTTTGCTGCGGCACAAATGAAAAGCCGGCCGGTTCCCTGGAACCGCCCGGCTTTTTCGTTCCCGGCTTGCTTCAGCCGCGCGGCTGCGCCGGCCTGCTTTCCGCCAGCGCCAGACTGGCCGGATGATCCAGGTTCCCCGGCGCGCTCCGATTGCTCAGGCTGCGCCGGCTGGCGGCCCAGCCGAACAGCGAGAGCAACGCAAGGCCGCTGCCGATCAGCACGATACCCGCCGTCTCCATCGCCTTGAATTCCTCGCCGAACATCAGGCGCGAGGAAACGATCGCCACCACCGGCGTGCCGAGGATCGACAGGCTGGCCTCCCACGCCGGGACGCGGTCGAGGATGTAGGCCCACAACCACCAGCACAGCGCGGTGCTGATGATCGACATGAAGGCGAGGATGCCCAGGTAGGGCACCGACCATTCCGTCGGGCGTTCCGGCACCAGCAGCGCCAGCGCGAGCAGCGGCACCGCGCCGAGGACCATCTGCCAGGCGGTCAGCGCCAGCAGGTCGACCTGCCGCGCCGAGCGCAGGCGCTTGATCAGGATCGTGCCGATGCCCCAGCACAGCGCCGCCAGCAGGCCGAGGAACTTGCTGAACAGGCTGGCGTGCATGTCCCACGGTTCGATGATCAGCACGAGGCCGGCCAGCGTGCTTGCCGCTGCCAGCCACTGCCGGCCGCGGACCCGTTCGCCGAGCAGCGGCCACGCCATCAGCAGCGTCCAGATCGGCATCGTGAAGATCAGCACCGCGGTCTTGCCGGGGCCGCCTTCGACCAGCGCCCAGGTCTGGAAGACCATGAAGCCGGTGACCTGGGTCAGCGCGATGGCCAGCGTCGGACCCGGCGCCACCAGCTTCAGCGGGCGACCCATCAGCTTGAGCGCCAGCACCAGCGCGAGCGCCCCGCCGATGCAGCGCTCCGCGGCGAAGGCGAAGGGCGGCGCATAGGCCAGGCCCTGCTTGGCGAGGATCCAGGTGTAGCCCCAGGTCAGCGAGAGGACGACGAGGGCGAGCGGCGGCAGCCAGCGGCGAAAGGAGGAGGGCATCGGAGATCCGGAAGAAATGGGGAGGGAACCGCGGCGGGAAGTCCCGCCGCGGCCGTCGGTGGCGAGGCCGCTCAGGCGCACCCCGAGGGCACTTCTTCGCGATGTGCAGCGCACATCGTTCAGGCGGCCAGCGCCGGGTAGTCGACGTAGCCTTCGGCGCCGCCGCCGTAAAGCTTGTCGGCACGCAGCTCGTTCAGTGGCGCATTCTCGCGCAGGCGGCGCACGAGGTCCGGGTTGCCGATGAACGGGCGGCCGAAGGCGACCAGGTCGGCACGGCCGCTGGTGACCGCGTCTTCGCCTTCGCTGCGGGTGTAGCCGTTGTTGATCATCCAGGCGCCGGGGAAACGGCGATGCAGTGCCTCGTAGTCGAAGGGCGGCGCGTCCGCCGGGTGACGTGCGCCGCCGGTTTCGCCCTCGATCACGTGCAGGTAGGCCAGTCCGAGTGGCGCCAGCCGATCGACGACGTAATTGAACAGCGCCTGCGGATCGCTGTCGCGCGGCGTGTCGCTGAAAGTGGTCATCGGGCTGAAGCGGACGCCGGTACGGCCGGCACCGATCTCGTCGGCGACCGCCTGCATCACTTCCAGCAACAGCCGGGCGCGGTTGGCGATGCTGCCGCCGTAGGGGCCGCTGCGGTCGTTGACGCTGTCGCGCAGGAACTGGTCGAGGAGGTAGGAATTGGCGGCATGGACCTCGACGCCGTCGAAGCCGGCCTCGATCGCGCAGCGCGCGGCGTGCCGGTAGTCGGCGACGATGCCCGGCAGTTCGTCGTCGCGCAGCGCGCGCGGTGCCGAGACCGGGACGAAACCGTCGCGGGTGAAGGTCATCGCGTTCGGCCGGCGGCTGGTCGAGGAGACCGGCGCGGCGCCGCCGGGCAGCAGCGAGCTGTGCGAGATGCGGCCGACGTGCCACAGCTGGATGACGATCTTGCCGCCCTCGGCATGAACCGCGTCGGTGACCTGGCGCCACGCGGCGACCTGTTGTGGCGTGTAAATGCCCGGGGTGTCGAGGTAGCCCTGGCCCATCGGGCTGATCTGGCTGGCTTCGCTGATGATCAGGCCGGCGCTGGCGCGCTGGCGGTAGTACTCGACGGTCAGCGGTCCGGGCAGCAGGCCATCGGCGGCGCGGTTGCGGGTCAGCGGGGCCATGACGATGCGGTTGGCGAGCGTGATGTCGCCGATCTTGATGGGGTCGAACAGGGAGCTCGTGGGGTGCATGGTGATTCTCCTTCTTGGTCGATGTTAAAAAATTAGACCGGTCGTCTAATCCACGGGTAAAAAAATCGGCCGCAGCAATACCGCGGCCGCTGGCCGTGTCGGGGTCAGCGCGACAACATCCGTTCGGTGACCTGCATGGCGTTGTCCAGCGCGCTGCCGTCGCGGTGCAGCTTGCCGAGCAGGCTGGCGCCGAGCCACAGCTGGTACAGCATCTGCGCGGTCGGGCGCGCTTCCAGCGCCGGCAGCGAGCCGTCGGCGACGCCGGCATCGAGCAGCGCGGCGATGCGCGCGACGACCTGGTCGGTGCCGTCGCGCAGCGTGATGCGCATCGCGTCCGAGAGGTCGGCGACTTCCGCGCTGAGCTTCACCACCAGGCATTTCTGCTCGCTGCAGTCGGCGCGCTGCGACTCGCGCCAGCGCTGCCAGTAGCGCAGCAGCCGTTCGCGGCCGTTGCCGGTTTCGGCCGCCTGCAGTTCGTCGATGCTGGCCAGGTAACGGTCGAAGTAGTCCTGGAGCAGAGCCTGTCCGAACTGCTCCTTGGATTCGAAGTAGTGGTAGAACGAGCCTTTCGGTACGCCGGCGGCGTTCAGCAGCTCGGTCAGCCCGACGCTCGAAAAGCCCTTGCCGGCGATGATCCGGTGGCCGGTATCGAGGATGTGCTGGCGCGTGTTGTCGTGGCGGATGTTCATGGAACGGAAGGTTGCCACGAATTAGACCGGTCGTCTAGTTTTTTTCCGGGGTCGTTTTTTTCGCAGCGCTCTCGCTCCGTGCCGACCTCCAGGGCGAGCGACGCGCGCTCAGCCGCCGGCGCCTCCCTTCGTCATCGCCAGCCAGGCTTCGTAGCCGCCGTGCAGCGGCCGGGCCGTGCGAAAACCCATTTTCGTCAGCAGGTGCGCGGCGCTGATCGCGGTGGCGTCTTCCGGGCAGGCGCAGAGCGTGACCACCGGGGCCTGGCGCGGCCAGTCGGTGGCGAGTGCCGGCAGCTCGTCCAGCGTCGCCACGACGGCGCCGTCGATCGGCGCGGTGGTGGCGATCATCGCCGGACCGCGCAGGTCGACCAGTCGCGGCGGTTGTTCGGAGGCCAGCGCGTCGATCAGTTCGTCGGGCGTGATCGACGGAATTGCCGCCAGTTGCTCGAAGCGGTACTTCTGCCACAGCTTCCAGCCGATCCAGACCGCCAGCGCCAGGCCGACGACGCTGGCGACGCGGCCGCCATGCTCGCTCATCGCGGCAATCGCGGCATGCACCTCGGCGCGCAGCAGCCAGCCGACGCCGATGGCGCAGCCCGCCCACAGCGCCGCGCCGACCGCGGCGGCAATCAGGAAACCGGGCAGCGGCATGCGCAGCGAACCGGCGATCGGCGGCGCGACGGTGGAGAAGCCGGGAACGAACTTGGCGACGACCAGCGACCAGACGCCCCATTTGACGAAGCGCGCCTCGGTGTCGGAAACGCAGGAACCGGGGTTGATCGACAGCCGGCACAGCCCGGTCAGCACGCGGTAGCCGAAGCCGCGGCCGGCGAGGTACCAGATCCAGTCGGCGATGACTGACGCGATTACGGCGGCGGCCAGCATCCGCCCGCCGTCGCCGCCGCCGGCGGCGAGGCTGCCGGCGAGCAGCAGCGTCGGCACCGCCGGCACCGGCAGGCCCAGCTGCTGCAGCAGGACGTTCAGGAAGACCACCCAGACCGCGTCGCGCTGCAGGGTTTCGCCGATCTGGGTGAGGTCCATGCCGGGGCTCCGTTTGTCTGGTATGCAGCCTTCGAGTCGTCGGCGCTGGATTTCGTTCGGGGAAACCGGGCGGAGGCCGGCTCCTGACGTTGGCGGGTTTTTCGCTGGATGCCGGGGAAAGGTTCAAGCGCTGTTTACGGCCGGGCTGGCTCCTGCGTCAGCCGGCCGCTCTGGTAGTCGGCGATCGCCTGCTCGATCTCCTCGCGCGTGTTCATCACGAACGGCCCGTACTGCACCACCGGTTCGCCGAGCGGGCGGGCGGCGAGCAGCAGGAAGGCGGCCGGGGCGTCGGCGGCGGCGACCTCGATTGTCTCGCCGGGCGAGAGCACGCCGGCCTGGCGCTGCGCCAGCGGGCGCGTCGCGCCGGCCGGGCCGACCTGCAGGTCGCCGGCGTAGGGATAGACGAAGGCGGTGTGGCCGGCCGGCAGCGCCTGCGTGAAGCGGCCGCCGGCGGGCAGGCGTACGTCGAGAAAGAGCGGGGCGGTGGACAAGCCCTGGATCGGTCCCGGCACATTAACCTCGCCGCTCTGCAGCGTGCCGGCGACGACGCGCACCTCGGCGCCGCCGACCGTCGCCGTCGGGATTTCTTCCGGCTGGATGTCGCGGTAGGCGGCCGGCTTCATCTTCTCCTTCGCCGGCAGGTTCAGCCAGAACTGGAAGCCGTGCACGCGGCCACTTTCCTGCTGCGGCATTTCCGAGTGGACGATGCCGCGGCCAGCGGTCATCCATTGCGCGCCGCCGCCACGCAGATGGCCACGGTGGCCGAGGTGGTCCTCGTGCAGGAAGTGGCCGGCGAGCATGTAGGTCACCGTCTCGAAGCCGCGGTGCGGGTGCGGCGGGAAGCCGGCGATGTAGTCGTCCGGGTTGTCCGACGAGAACTCGTCGAGCATCAGGAAGGGGTCGAGGCGCAGCGCCGGCTGCTGGCCGAGGCTGCGCCGCAGGCGCACGCCGGCGCCGTCGGACACCGGGATCGAGGGGATGACGCGTTGCAGGGTACGGGTGCTCATGGCGGTCTCCGGTAGTCGGTTTCAGGCGGCGAGGGCTTCGAGTGCTTCAATTTCGCGGTGCGCGGCGGCGAGCGCCTCGGTCTTGCTCTCCTCGCCCATGTTCAGGCCCTCGGCGTAGACGAACTCGACGTCGGTGATGCCGATGAAGCCGAGGAAGTTCTTCACGTAGTCGGTCTGGCTGTCGAGCGGCGTGCCGGCGTAGCGGCCGCCGCGGGTGGCGAAGACAATGGCCTTCTTGCCGCCAAGCAAGCCCTCGGGACCGTTCGCCGTATAGCGGAAGGTGACGCCGGCGCGGGCGATGTGGTCGAAGTAGGCCTTCAGCGTCGACGGGATGCCGAGGTTGTACATCGGCAGGCCGATGACGATGGTGCCGGCGGTGCGCAGCTCGTCGATCAGCGCGTCGGAGAAGTCGACCACCGCCTGCTGCTCGGCGTTGCGCTCTTCCGGCCTGGCGAGGAAGGCGAGGAAGCGCGGCGCGTCGAGGTGCGGCACCGGTGTTCCGGCGAGGTCGCGGGCGACGACGCGGGCATCCGGGTTGGCAGCCTGCCAGCGGGCGACGAAGCGTTCGGCAAGCTGGCTCGACTGGCCGTTGTGCGAGAAAAGGCTGGTGTTCAGTTGCAGCAGGGTGGTCATCGTGGTCTCCGGGGCTGTTGCGCTTGAAAGTGTGGCGACACCCGTATTTAACGATTTACCAAAACGATAAAAAAGAACAATATTTAGCCAATAACAATCTATTTATTGGATATGAGCTCGGTTCCCCATATCGCCCTCGACCAGTGGCGCGCGCTGATCGCCGTCGTCGACGCCGGCGGCTACGCGCAGGCCGCCGCGGCGCTGCACAAGAGCCAGTCGGCGGTGACCTACGCGGTGCAGAAGATCGAATCGCTGCTCGGCGTGCGCGCCTTCGAGATCCAGGGGCGCAAGGCGGTGCTGACGCCGACCGGGCACCTGCTCTACCGCCGTGCGCAGGCGCTGGTGAACGAGGCGAGCGACCTCGAGCAGGCGGCACGCACGCTGTCGGCCGGCTGGGAGGCGGAGATCGGCGTCGCCGCCGAGGTGCTGTTTCCGCCCGACCTGCTGATCGACGCGCTGGCGCGCTTCGGCGCCGAGAGCCCGCAGACGCGCGTCGAGGTGATCGAGTCGGTGCTCGGCGGCACCGCCGAGGCGCTGCTCACCGGGCAGGCCGACCTGGCGATCGCGCCGCAGATTCCGCCGGGTTTCCTCGGCACGACGCTGCTGCGCCAGCGCCTGGTCGCCGTCGCCGCGCCGTCGCATCCGCTGCACGCGCTCGGGCGCGAGAGCGGTGGCAAAATCGCTCGCAAAATCGGCCTCAAGGACCTGCGCGCGCACCGCCACCTCACCGTGCGCAGCACCGAATCGACGCGCGACCGGCGGGCGGTGATGATCGAGGTCGAGCAGCGCTGGGTGTTTTCCAGCATGGCCAGCTCGATCGCCGCCGCCTGCGCCGGTCACGGCTTTGCCTGGTATCCGGAAGAGCGCATCGCGCGCGAACTGGCCGACGGGCGGCTCCAGCCGCTGCCGATGGCCGGCGCCGAGGAGCGCTTCGTCGATCTGTATCTGGTGCTGGCCGATCCCGACTTCGCCGGGCCGGGCGTGCGCCGGCTGGCCGAGATCATCGCTGAGGGCGTGCGCGACGCCTGCCCGCGGCAGGCGCCGGGCGCCTGAGCAATGCGCTCTGCGCATTGCGAACAAGTGCCCTTGGGGTACGCCTGACGGCCTCACAGCTGGTTGGCGAACAGCAGTTCGGCGAACAACAGGTCGGCCAGCGAGTTGCTGCTCTGGCCGCTGCCGGTCTGGCTGGCGCCGAGCAGTTGCGCGAACAGCAGCTCGTTGGCGAGCGACGACGATAGGCCGGTGCTGCCCAGCGTGCTGCCCGAGCCGAACAGCGACAGCAGCAGGCCGCTTGCCGACGAGGTGCCGAAGCTTCCCTGGAAGCTCAGCGCCGGCGTCAGCAGCGGCAGCAGCTGCGCCGGGGAGAGCGGTCCGGCCGCCTGCGCCGCAACCTGCTCGGCGATTCCCTTGCCGCCGTTGCGGAACAGCGTCGCCACGCCCGCCTGGTTGGTGTTCAGCGCGGTCTGGAAGGCCGCCTCGTTGAACGCTAGCGTGCCGTCGATGCCGCTCGTGATGCCGATCTGCGTCAGCGTCAAGGACGAGGTGCCGGCACTGCCGCCGGCGGTGTTCAACGCCGCCGTCAGCTGCGCGCCGAGGAAGGATGCGGTCAGGCCGAGCACCGGGCTGGCGCCGGCCAGTTCGGCGAACCCGCTGCGCACCTCGTTGAAGGCGTCGACGAAGCTGCGCACGGCCTTTGCGGCGTCGCTGTTGGCGGCCACCGTCAGCGTCGCCGCTCCCGTTCCGAGCAGGTTCAGCGACAGCCCGGCGACGGCCGTATTGACGCTGTTGGTGCTGGCGCTGAAGGCGATGCCGTTGACCTCGCCCTGCGCGTCCTGCGCCGTCACGGTCAGCGTCGGGCCGCCGCTGCCGCCGGCAGGAAAAGCGAGTGCGTCGGCGACGGCGGCATCGCCGCTGACCTCGATGCTGAAGGCGTTGGCGGCGCCGGTCTGGCCGGTCAGCGACAGCCGGACGCCGCTGCTGGAAGTGGCCAGCGTGGCCGTGATGCCGATGCCGGCGGCGTTGATCGCCGAGGCGATGCCGGCCAGCGTGTTGCCGGTACTGCCCAGCGTGACGCTGCGGCTGGTGCCGCCGGCGAATGCGAAGCTCAGCGTTGTCGCTCCGCCGCTGCCGATGGTTGACAGCGAACTGGCCTGCGCCGCCGTGGTCAATGTCTGCGCCTGTGCCAGCTGGTCGACCTGCAGCGCGTAACTGCCGGTCGGCGTCGCGGCGCTGGCGGTGGCCGTGGCGGTGGTTGCGTTCGACGCGCTGACGCTGCGCGCGACGAATACGCCGGGAACGGCCAGCGCGGCGGCGGCCGTCTGCAGCGTCTCGACGTCGTTGAGCAGGCGCCCGAGGCTGGAGATACTGGAGAAGCTGGCCTGCGTCGAGGCGATCGAGAGCAGGCTGCCCAGGCTGTTTATGCCGCTCGTCGGCTGCAGCAGCGACACCTGCCGGAGCGGACTGAGCGAACCGATCAGCGAGAGGGCGGGACTGAATCCCGAGATGGCGGAAATGGCCATGCGGCGCTCCTTCCCGCCGGGGAAGGGGGCAAGCGGCGAAAACCGGTCCCCCGCCCGGTGGGAACCTGGTTGAGTTATAGCACCGCGCTTCCCGCATTGCTGCTGCCGCGAACCTGCCGAACCTGCAATTCCCGCGCCGGCGGCGGCCGTCTGAAATATACTTCCGCCTGCCGCCTCCCGGAAAACGCAATGACCTTGTTTTTCCGGGCGTTTTTATCGATAGACGTTTTGAATAGAGCCCCCGAATTGAGTGAGTTGAAAGTGCAAGAAAATGCGTCGACCGCCGGCGTGCCGACCGTCGGTTTCGTCAGCCTCGGCTGCCCGAAGGCGACCAGCGACGCCGAGCAGATCCTGACCCGGCTGCGCGCCGAGGGTTATCTGATTTCCGGTTCCTACGACGGCGCCGACCTGGTCGTGGTGAATACCTGCGGCTTCATCGACGCCGCCGTCGAGGAGTCGCTCGACGCGATCGGCGAGGCCTTGAACGAGAACGGCAAGGTCATCGTCACCGGCTGCCTCGGCGCCAAGGACGAGGTGGTGCGCAGCGTGCACCCGTCGGTACTGGCGATCACCGGCCCGCACGCGACCGACGAGGTGATGCACCACGTGCACACCCACCTGCCGCAGCCGCACGACCCGTTCACCAGCCTGGTGCCGCCGCAGGGCATCCGCCCGACGCCGCAGCACTACGCCTACATCAAGATTTCCGAGGGCTGCAACCACAGCTGCACCTTCTGCATCATCCCGTCGATGCGCGGCCCGCTGGTTTCGCGCCCGATCGGCGACGTGCTGCAGGAGGCGAAGAACCTGGCCGAGGCCGGCGTCAAGGAGATCCTGGTCATCTCGCAGGACACCTCGGCCTACGGCGTCGACCTCAAGTACCGCATGGGCTTCTGGGGCGGCCGCCCGGTCAAGACGCGGCTGAAGGAGCTGTGCGAGGCGCTCGCCGAGTTCGGCATCTGGGTGCGGCTGCACTACGTCTATCCGTACCCCAGCGTCGACGACCTGATCCCGCTGATGGCCGAGGGCAAGATCCTGCCGTATCTGGATGTGCCGTTCCAGCATGCCAGCCCGCGCATCCTGAAGGCGATGAAGCGGCCGGCCTCGGCCGAGAACAACCTGGAGCGGATCAAGGCCTGGCGCAGCATCTGCCCGGAGATCACCATCCGCTCGACCTTCATTGCCGGCTTCCCGGGCGAGACCGAGGCCGAGTTCGAGGAGCTGCTCGGCTTCCTGGAGGAAGCGAAGCTCGACCGCGTCGGCTGCTTCGCCTATTCGCCGGTCGACGGCGCGGTCGCCAATACGCTGGCCGACCCGGTGCCGCAGGAGATCCGCGAGGAGCGCCAGCGCCAGCTGATGGAGCTGCAGGAGGACATCTCCGCCGAGCTGATGGCGGCGAAGATCGGCCGCGAGATCGAAGTGCTGGTCGACGAGGTCGACGACGAAGGCGCCATCGCCCGCAGCAAGGCCGATGCGCCGGAGATCGACGGGCTGGTCTATCTCGACGGCGTGTTCGACGTCGAACCGGGCGACTTCCTCACCGTGCGCGTGGTCGACACTGACGCGCACGACCTCTACGCCGAGCGGATCTGAGGACGGTGCAATGAAGATCGGCGTCGCACTGGGCAGCGGTTCCGCCCGCGGCTGGGCGCACATCGGCGTGCTGCGCGCGCTGGCCGAGATGGGCGTCGAGCCGGACATCGTCTGCGGCACCTCGATCGGCGCCTTCGTCGGTGCCGCCCATGCCGACGGCGACCTGTCCGGCCTGGAGGCCTGGGTGCGCACGCTGACCTGGCAGTCGGTGGTCGGCTTTTTCGACGTCGGCGGCCGCGGCGGCATGATCAAGGGCGACAAGCTGATGGCCTTCTTCGCCCGCCATTTCGTCGACCGCAACTTTGACGACCTGCCGCGGCCCTTCGCCTGTGTTGCCACCGACCTGCTCAATGGCCGCGAGGTCTGGCTGAAGGAGGGCAGTGTCGCCGCCGCCGTACGCGCCTCGATCGCGCTGCCCGGCTTGTTCGCGCCGCAGATGAGCGGCGACCGCCTGCTGGTCGATGGCGGCCTGGTGAACCCGGTGCCGGTGTCGCTGTGCCGGGCGCTTGGCGCCGACGTGGTGATCGCCGTCGACCTCGGTTCCGATCTGGTCAGCCAGCGCTTCAAGGCGCCGCCCGCACCGCCGCCGGCCTCGGCCTGGCGGCAGCGGCTCGGGCAGCTGTTCGGCCGGCCCGGCGAAGCCGTCGGCGACGGCAATGGGGGCAACGGCAATGGTCACGGCCCATCGCTGCTCGACGTTGTCGCCGGCAGCCTGAATATCATGCAGGTGCGCATCGCCCGCAGCCGGCTCGCCGGCGAACCGGCCGACGTACTCATTGCGCCGCGTCTGGCGCAGGTCGGGCTGCTCGACTTCCACCGCGGTGCCGAGGCGATCGACGAGGGCGTCGAGGCCGTGCGCGTGATGCAGCCGGCCATCCTGCGCGCGCTGGGGCGGGACTGATGGACCTCGTCGAACGCCTGCAGACCGCCGTCGGCACCGGCAACGTGCTGCGCGGCGACGACATGGCGCCCTACCTGGTCGACTGGCGTGGCCGCTATCGCGGTGCTGCGCGTTGCGTCGTCCGTCCCGGCGGCGTCGCCGAGGTCGCCGCCGTCGTCCGTGCCTGCGCCGAAGCCGGCGCGCCGGTGGTGCCGCAGGGCGGCAACACCAGCCTGTGCGGTGCGGCGACGCCCGACGACGCCGGCGAGGCGGTGGTCGTCTGCCTGTCGCGGATGAACCGCATCCGCGCCCTCGACGCCGAGAACAACACGATCACCGCCGAGGCCGGCTGCGTGCTCGCCGCGCTGCAGTACGCAGCGGTCGAGGCCGGCCGCCAGTTCCCGCTGTCGCTGGCGGCCGAAGGCTCGGCGCAGCTCGGCGGCAACCTGTCGACCAACGCCGGCGGCGTGCAGGTGCTGCGCTACGGCAACACCCGCGAGCTGACGCTCGGGCTGGAAGTGGTGCTGCCGTCGGGCGAGGTCTGGCACGGCCTGCGCGGCCTGCGGAAGGACAACACCGGATACGACCTGAAGCACCTGTTCATCGGCGCCGAAGGCACGCTCGGCATCATCACCGCGGCGACGATGAAGCTCTTTCCGCTGCCGACGGCGGTCGCCACCGCCTGGGTGTCGGTCGCCTCGCCGCGCGCCGCGATCGGCCTGCTGACGGCGCTGCAGGGCGAATTCGGGCCGCTGCTGACCGCCTGCGAGCTGGTCTCGGAGCTTTCGCTCGGTCTCGTGCTGCGCCACATTCCCGGCGCCGCGCGGCCGCTGGCGGCGAGCCCGTGGTACGTGCTGGTCGAGCTTTCCGCCGGCGGCGACGACGCCGAACTGTGTGCACGGCTCGAAGTCTTCCTCGCGCGCGAGCTCGACGCGGAGCAGTGCAGCGATGCCGTGCTCGCGCAGAGCGAGGCGCAGGCGCGGCAGCTGTGGGCCTTGCGCGAGAACATCTCGGAAGCGCAGAAGATCGAGGGTGTCAGCATCAAGCACGACGTCTCGCTGCCGATCTCCCGCCTGGCGGCCTTCCTCGACCAGGCCGACGGCGCGCTGGCGAACGCCTTCCCCGGCCTGCGCGTGGTCGCCTTCGGCCACGTCGGCGACGGCAACCTGCACTACAACCTGTCGATGGCGGAGCAGGGCGACAACGCTGCCTTCGTCGCGGCGCAGCCGGCGGTGAACCGCATCGTGCACGACCTGGTGCATGTGCACGGCGGCAGCATCAGCGCCGAGCACGGCATCGGCCAGCTGAAGCGCGAGGAAATCCTGCGCTACAAGAGCCCGCTGGAGATGGAGATGATGCGCGCGATCAAGCGCGCGCTCGACCCGCAGGGGCTGATGAATCCGGGGAAGGTGCTGTAACGGGATGGGCGGTGGCCGTCAGCCGATGCCCATGCTGGTCGTCGTCGATGTGGCGGTCGCTCTCGTTGCCGGAGTGGTTCTGTCTGAAATCGCCGCCTCGGCTTATGCGCATTTCCATGCTTACCGCGCCGGTGTCGAAATCCAGCAGCTTTCCGAGGATTACGGTTTCGGCTTTGCCGGAATGCTTATCCAGGCCGGGGTTTTTGTGGCGACCTCAGTCACGATCCTCTATCTGATGCTCAAACGCCGCTTCTGGCAGTCACGGTAGTCGTCAGTGCAAGGTCGGCTTCGCCGGCGCCGCGCCGGCGAACAGCTCCGCAATGTCCGCCGCGCTGAAGCGGTAGTCGCGGTTGCAGATGTCGTCGCGGACGACCAGCTCGCCGTGTTCGGCGAGGATCGCCTCGACTTCGCCGCGGCCGAGCTGGAGCACCATGCCGCGCACTTTCTCCCAGTCTTCCGGGCAGTGGTAGGTCACTTCGCGGGCTTCGAAGAGGCGCTTGTCCTCTTCGGCAAACAGGCGGGTGAGCAGGGCTTCCGGGCGCAGCGTCAGCAGTTCCTCGGGCTTTGCCGTCGATGCCAGGTGGGCGATACGGTTCCAGCCGTCGGCGTCGCGTTCGTCGGCGCTCGGCAGCTTCTGCAGGAAGAGTCCGGCCGCGGCCTTGTCGTCGGCGGCGAGGAAGAGGCGGGCCGGCTGCTGTTCCGACTGCGCCAGGTAGTGCTCGAAGATCTCGGCGATGCTGCCGCCTTCGAGCGGAACGAAGCTCTGGTAGGGCAGTTGCGCCAGCGGGTTGTCCAGCGTCAGCAGCAGGCGGCCGTCGCCGAGCAGCTTGCGCAGTGGCGCTTCGGCGCGGTCGGCCAGCGCCGGATCGAAGCGCGCCATGCCGCGGATCTTCAGGTCCTGCGTGCAGTCGAGGATCAGCGATTTCAGCGGACCGTGGCCGGACAGCTGGAAGGAGAGGCGGCCCGGCTGCTTCAGGTTGCCGCCGATGATCGCCGCCGTCGCCGTCATCTCGCCGAGCAGCCGCGCCACCGGCGCCGGGTAGCCGCGGTCGGCCTGCATCGCCTGCCAGGCGGTGCCGAGGCGGACGAAGGCGCCGCGGATGTCGAGGTCTTCGAGCAGGAAGCGCAGGACGTAGCTGTCGGCCATGGTCATTTCAGCTTCGCGTAGGCGTCGGCGTCGAAGCCGACCAGCAGCGACTTGCCGGTGTCGAGCACCGGCCGCTTGATCAGGCTCGGGTATTCGGCCATCAGCGCCAGCGCCTTGGCTTCATCGACGCCGGCGCGCTGTTCGTCGGACAGCTTCTTCCACATCAGGCCGCGTGTGTTCAGCAGCTTCTGCCAGCCGGCCCGGCTGGCCCAGTCGGGCAGGTGGCCGGCGGCGACGCCGGCCTTCTTGTAGTCGACGAATTCATAGGCGGTGCCCTGCGCGTCGAGGAAAGCCATCGCCTTCTTCATCGTGTCGCAGTTCTTGATGCCGTACATGCGGCAGGCGGTTTTGGCAGTCATGGGGATGCGGTGTGCGGGAAGGGGCCGAGGCGCGAATTTTAACCTACGCGCGGAGGCGGCGGCGCTGCGGATTGGCCTAGGGCGTGTTCGCAGTAGATTCATGGGCGCGACGATGTCTGCGCGATGCGCCCACGCAGACATCGTCCCGGAGGGTTGCTGCGCAAAGGCGGCGTCTGCTTCGTTGCACGGCTTGCCCGCACATCAGTGCGGGCGGCGCCGCGCGCCTCGCATCCACCGCCTTTGCGCAGCAACGCGTTCCATGAATCTACTGTGAACACGCCCTGGTCTCCGGCATTTCTCCGTTGCGGGCCGTGTTTGCAGATAAACCGGGTTAATATACAAACCTTCTAATGCTATCAATCTGAGCATCCTGTCGATGCCCCCGGACGAATCTTTCGCCCCGCCCGCAACGCCCCCCGCCGGGCTGCTTGCTGCGGCCATGCTTTTCGGCAGCCATTGGCCTTTCCCCTTGGTTCCAGGTTCCGGGCCTGCGCATGCAGATCAAGCTCCGTAACCTGACCATCGGCACCCGCATCGCGATGGCGCTGGCGCTGCCGATCGCGGGCATGCTGTTCCTGCTGATCCTGCTCGTCGGCCGCCAGTACCAGACGGCCAGCAACATGGACATGCTGCGCCGCATGGCCGAGCTGGCGCCCGCGGTCAGCGCGCTGGTGCATGAGCTGCAGCTGGAGCGCGGCGTTTCCGCCGGCCTGGTCAGTTCGGCGGAGGGGGTCGCCTTCGCCGAGCGCCTGCCGGCCCGGCACACGCAGACCGACCTGCGCCGCAGCGAATTGCTGGAGATGCTTGACCGCTACGACGAGACGCCGGCCGTGCTCGAACAGGCGACCTACCTGCGGCCGCGGATCGAGGCGGCGCGGGAAAAGCTCGCGCAGATCTGGAAGATGCGTGCCGCCATCGCCGACCGCAGCGTCGGCGTTGGCGGCGTCACCGCCTATTACAGCGACACCATCGGCGAGCTGATCGGCATCGCCGAGGCGATGCTGCTGGCCGACGTCCATCCCGACCTGAGCCGCAACATCGCGGCGTATACCCGCTTGCTGCACGTCAAGGAGCAGACCGGCCTGGAACGGGCGATCGGTTCCGCCGGGTTCGCCGCCGGCAAGATCGATTCGCCGACCTACATGCGCATCGTCGAGCTGATCAACCAGCAGCGCATCTACCTGCGTGAATTCCATTTCTACGCCACGGCGGAGCAGAGCGCGTTCTTCGAGAAGACGCTGTACGGCATCAACGAAGCGGAAGTGACGCGGCTGCGCCGGATCCTGCTGAAGAGCCGCGATACCGGTTCGACCGGGCGCATCGACGCCCGCCACTGGTTCGACAGCATGACGCGCAAGATCGACTTGCTGAAGAGCATCGAGGACCGGCTGGCCAACGACGTGATCGTGCAGGCCGGCGAGCTGAAGGCGGCGGCCGAGGAAACGGCCTGGCGCATCGGCCTGCTGGCCCTGCTGCTGCTCGGGTTGACGCTGGGGCTGGCGGTTGGCATCGCACGCGGCATCATCCTGCCGCTGCGGAGCATGACGGATGCGATGGAGCGGCTGGCCTCCGGCGACCGCAGCGCCGAGATCCGCAACAGCGACCGCGCCGACGAGATCGGCGCGCTGACGCGCGCGGCGCGCGTCTTCCGCGAAAGCCAGATCCGGGCGGCACAGGCCGACGAACAGACGCGCCTCGCGGCGGCGCTGCGCGTCTATCGGCGCGCCCTGAGCGCGATCGTCCAGGGAGTCGTGATCGTCGACGGCGAGCGGCGCATCACCTACGCCAACGACGCCTTCTGCCAGTTCTTCCGCATCGACGGGAGCAACTTTCCCGGCGAGCGGGAGATCTTCCTCGACGCCTGCAGGAACGCTCCCGATGCCTTGCTCGCCGAACTGGCGCCGGCCTTTGCCGGCGAGTATTACCACGGCGAGATCCATTGCCGCTGCTCGGACGGCACGCCCTTCTGGTGCGAGATCACGGTGACGCCGGCGGCCGACGGCAGCGGCAACACCACGCACCTGGTCGGCGTGCTGCGCGACGTCACCGAGGCCCGCCGCGTCGAACAGGAGTTGCGCATCGCGGCGACTGCCTTCGAATCGCTGCACGGGATGATGGTGACCGACGCCCACGGCCTCATCCTGCGCGTGAACAAGGCCTTCGTCGAGATGACCGGCTGGAGCGCCGAGGAGGCAGTCGGCCAGTCGCCGGCGATCCTCAAGTCCGGCCGCCACGACGCCGAGTTCTATGCCGACATGTGGCGGCAGCTGGCGGTCACCGGCGCCTGGGAGGGCGAGATCTGGGACCGGCGCAAGAACGGCGAGATCTATCCGAAGTGGCAGACCGTCTCGGCGGTGCGCGGCGCCGACGGCAGCATCACCCACTACGTCGCCGCCTTCTCCGACATCGGCGAACGCAAGGAAGCCGAGCAGCGCATCCACGACCTCGCCTTCTTCGATCCGCTGACCGGCTTGCCGAATCGCCGCCTGCTGCTCGACCGCCTGCAGCAGGCGCTGTCGGCGAGCGCGCGCAACGAGCAGCACGGCGCGTTGCTGTTCATCGACCTCGACAACTTCAAGAGCCTCAACGACACTCTCGGCCACGATATGGGCGACCTGCTGCTGTGCGAGGTGGCGCGGCGGCTGCAGGCTTGCCTGCGCGGCTGCGACACGGTGGCCCGTCTCGGCGGCGACGAGTTCGTGGTGATGCTGGAGGATCTCGGCGGCGACGCGACGCAGGCCGCCGCCGACAGCGAGACCGTGGGCAACAAGATCCTCGATTCGCTCAACCAGGATTACGACCTTGCCGGCAAGGTGCATCACAGCTCGCCGAGCATCGGCGTGACGATCTTTCTCGGCCAGGAGACGAGCATCGACAACCTGCTCAAGCAGGCCGATCTGGCGATGTACCAGGCGAAGGCCGCCGGGCGCAACGCGATGCGCTTCTTCGACCCGGGCATGCAGGCGGTGGTCACCGCCCGCTCGGTGCTTGAAGACGACCTGCGCGAGGCGCTGAAGGCCAAGCAGTTCGTGCTGCACTACCAGCCGCAGGTCGACGGCGAGGGCCGCATGACCGGCGCCGAGGCGCTGCTGCGCTGGCAGCACCCGCAGCGCGGCCTGGTGCCGCCGGCCGAGTTCATCCCGCTGGCGGAAGAGACCGGGCTGATCCTGCCGATCGGCGAATGGGTGCTGCGCACCGCCTGCGCCCGCCTCGCGCAGTGGCGCGTGCAGCCGGAAACAGCCGATCTCACGCTGGCAGTCAACGTCAGCGCCCGCCAGTTCCGCCATCCGGGCTTCGTCTACCAGGTGGCGTCGGCACTCAGCGCCAGCGGTGCCGATCCGCACCGCCTCAAGCTGGAATTGACGGAAAGCCTGCTGCTCGACGACATCGAGGCCACCGTGGTCAAGATGACGGCGTTGAAGGCCGCCGGCGTCAGCTTCTCGCTCGACGACTTCGGCACCGGCTATTCGTCGCTGGCCTATCTGAAGCGGCTGCCGCTCGACCAGCTGAAGATCGACCGTTCCTTCGTCCGCGACGTGCTTACCGATCCGAATGACGCGGTGATCGCGCGCACCATCGTCGCCCTCGGCCAGAGCCTCGGTCTGGCGGTGATCGCGGAAGGGGTGGAGACCGAGGAGCAGCGGGCCTTCCTCGCTGCGCACAACTGCCACGCCTACCAGGGCTACCTGTTCGGCCGACCGGAGCCGGCGCAGGAACGGCAGGGTACCGGCAGCGGCGCCGGCGGCGTCACGATGCAGGAACTTCGGTCGGTGGAGTCGTAGGCGGAACTGTTTCAGCGGCGGACAGCGGTTTCACCGGGAAGATCGGCCGGACTTCGGCCCGGGCGTCGCCCGGCCTGCCTGGCGCCTGGCGAAAGCGGCCTCCATGACGGCGGTTAGAGCGGCCGGTGCCCATCCTGTCCCTGCAGGCATTCCGGGGCCGCGCCGCGGAACCCGGAATCCAGGAATGATGGGGCGGCCCGTTCCGAAGCGCTCGACGGGCCGGAGGTCAGTTCTTGAGTTTGGCGAACGCCGCGGCCATGGCCCCGGCCGGTGCCTGCTGCGGTCGCGAGTCGCGGCGCTGCGGCACCTGTCCCGGGCGGTTGCCCATGCCGCCGGCACCGGCGCCCGGCTTCTTCGCCGTCGGCGTGTCCGACATGCGCATGGTCAGCGCGACGCGCTGCCGCTGCAGGTCGACCTCCAGCACCTTGACCTTGACGATGTCGCCGGCCTTGACCACCTCGTGCGGGTCCTTGACGAAGCGGTCGGAGAGCGCCGAGACGTGCACCAGGCCGTCCTGATGGACGCCGATGTCGACGAAGGCGCCGAAGTTGGCGACGTTGGTGACGACGCCTTCGAGCATCATCCCCGGCTCCAGGTCCGAGAGCTTCTCGACGCCTTCGCGGAAGGTCGCCGCCTTGAACTCGGGACGCGGGTCGCGGCCGGGTTTCTCCAGTTCCTTGAGGATGTCCTGCACGGTCGGCAGGCCGAACTTGTCGTCGGCGTACTTGGCGGCGTTCACGGCCTTCACCGTGCGCGAATCGCCGATCACTTCCTTGATGCCCTTCTTGATGTCGGCGAGGATGCGCTCGACCACCGGGTAGGCTTCCGGGTGCACGGCCGAGGCGTCGAGCGGGTTGTTGCCGTTCATCACGCGCAGGAAGCCGGCGGCCTGCTCGAAGGTCTTGTCGCCCAGCCGCGGCACCGACAGCAGCGCCTGGCGGTCGGCGAAGGCGCCGTGGCTGTCGCGCCAGGAGACGATGTTCGCGGCGAGGCTGGCGTTCAGCCCGGAAATGCGGGTGAGCAGGGCGACCGAGGCGGTATTCACGTCGACGCCGACGGCGTTCACGCAGTCCTCGACGATGGCATCCAGCGTCCGCGCCAGCTTGGTCTGCGACACGTCGTGCTGGTACTGGCCGACGCCGATCGCCTTCGGCTCGATCTTCACCAGCTCGGCGAGCGGGTCCTGCAGGCGGCGGGCAATCGACACCGCGCCGCGCAGGCTGACGTCGAGCTCCGGGAATTCCTTCGCGGCGAATTCCGAGGCCGAATAGACCGAGGCGCCGGCTTCCGAGACCATGATCTTGGTCAGCTTCATCGCCGGGTAGCGCTTCATCAGGTCGGCCACCAGCTTGTCCGTCTCGCGCGACGCGGTGCCGTTGCCGATGCTGATGAGTTCCACCTGATGCTTGGCGCACAGCGCGGCCAGCACATGCAGCGAGCCTTCCCAGTCACAGCGCGGCTCGTGCGGGTAGATGGTGGCGGTATCGAGCAACTTGCCGGTGCGGTCGACGACGGCGATCTTGCAGCCGGTGCGGATGCCGGGGTCGAGGCCCAACACGGCGCGCGGGCCGGCCGGCGCGGCGAGCAAGAGGTCCTTCAGGTTGCGGCCGAAGACGCGGATCGCCTCTTCCTCGGCGCGCTCGCGCAGCGCGTTCATCAGCTCCAGTTCGAGGTGCATGAAGATCTTGATCTTCCACGTCCAGCGCACGGTGTCGGAGAGCCACTTGTCGGCCGGACGCCCCTGGTCCTTGATGCCGAAGCGGGCGGCGATGCGCGCCTCGCACGGGTTGTGGCCGATGGGTTTCGTTTCCTGATCGAGCTCGGAGTCGAGCACCAGCGAGACCTGCAACATGCTTTCGTTGCGGCCGCGGAAGAGGGCCAGCGCGCGGTGCGACGGAATGTCGCCTAGCGGTTCCGAGTAGTCGAAATAGTCGCGGAACTTGGCGCCTTCGGTCTCCTTGCCCTCGGCGACGACCGACTTCACCACGCCGTGCTCTTCCAGGTATTCGCGCAGCGTGCCGAGCAGGCCGGCGTCCTCGGCGAACTGCTCCATCAGGATCTGGCGGGCGCCGTCGAGCACCGCCTTGGTGTCGGCGAATCCAGCCGCTGCGGCGTCGGCGTTGAGGTACTTGGCGGCTTCGGCCTCCGGCACCAGCGTCGGGTCGTTCAAGAGCGCCTCGGCCAGCGGCGCGAGGCCGGCCTCGCGGGCGATCTGCGCCTTGGTGCGGCGCTTTTGCTTGTACGGCAGGTAGAGGTCTTGCAGGCGTTGCTTGGTCTCCGCCTGCAGGATCTCGGCCTTCAGTTCCGGTGTCATCTTCCCCTGTTCCTCGATCGAGGCGAGGATCGCGGCGCGGCGCTCCTCCATCTCGCGCAGGTAGGTCAGGCGCTCTTCCAGCGTGCGCAGCTGGGTGTCGTCGAGGTTGCCGGTGACTTCCTTGCGGTAGCGGGCGATGAAGGGCACGGTGGCGCCTTCGTCGAGGAGCTGGACGGCGGCGATGACCTGCGACGGGCGGACGCCCAGTTCAACGGCAATGCGGTGTTCGATCGGAGCGAGCATGGGGGGCGATTCGGCGGTGGGGTAATGCAGGGAAGGGGCGAACTATGCAGAAACGCCGGGAAAAACTCAAGACTGGCGGAAAGGCCTATTTTCCGTCAGGCGTGCCCCGAGGGCACTTGTTCGCGAGATGCGAAGCATATCGCTCAGGCGTACCCCGAGGGCACTTGTTCGCGATATGCAAGGCATATCGCTCAGGCGCACCCCAAGGGTACTTGTTCGCGATATGCGAAGCATATCGCTCAGGCGCGGGCTTGTGCCCAGGCCAGGAAACTGTCGGCGTCCACCGGCCGGGAATAGTAGAAACCTTGCGCCAGCGGGCAGCCGAGGTCCATCAGCACCTGCGCCTGCGCTTCCGTCTCGACGCCCTCGGCGATGATCGACAGGCCGAGCGAACGGCCGAGCCCGATCACCGTCTGCGCAATGCTGGCGCCGGAACCGCGCTTCGAGTCGAGGTCGCGGATGAAGGCGCGGTCGATCTTGATGCGGTCGATCGGCAGGCGGTGCAGGTAGGCGAGCGACGAGAAGCCGGTGCCGAAATCGTCGATGGCGATCTGGATGCCCATCTGCTTGAGTTCGGTGAGGATGCCGATCACCGTTTCGGCTTCCAGCATGGCCACGCTCTCGGTGATTTCCAGCTCGATGCGAGCGGGGGAAATGCCGGTCTCGGCGAAGGCGCTGCGCACGCGGCTGAGGAACAGCGGGTCGCGGAACTGCACCAGCGAGACGTTGATCGCCATGCGCACGCCGGAGAGGCCCTTCGCGTCCCAGTCGCGCAGCTGGCGGACCGCGGTATGGAAGACCCAGGCGCCGAGATCGACGATCAGGCCGGAATACTCGGCGAGCGAGATGAACAGGTCGGGGCGGATGAATTCGCCGTCGGCGCCGCGCCAGCGGATCAGCGCCTCGGCACCGACCAGGCGGCCGCCGGACAGCTCGACCTGCGGTTGGTAATGCAGTTCGAGGCCGCGCTGCTGGGTGACGGCGATGCGCAGCTCGTGCAGCCGGTCGAGGCGGGTGCGCGTCTCGCGCGCCATGTCCTCGGTGTAGTAGTGCCAGCGGCCGCGGTCGCCGCTCTTGGCGCGGTTGAGCGCAATGTTGGTCGCCTTCAAGAGGTCGATGCCGTCGCTGTCGGCGACTTCGTCGAGGCGGGTCAGGCCGAGCGTGGCCTTCACCGGCAGCGAATATTCGTCGACCAGGAAAGGCAGCTTGAACTGGTCGAGTAGCCGGCGCGGGTCGAGCGCCGCGTCCGGGCCGAGCAGGCCGAAGACGTCGCCGGCGACGCGGGCGAGTACCATCTCGGGCGACAGCATCGCGCACAGGCGCTGCGTCACCGAGAGCAGCAGCTGGTCGCCCTTGTGGTGGCCGAGGGCGTCGTTCAGTTCCGAGAAATGGTCGATGTCGAGCAGCGCGACGGTCCAGCCGCGGCTGCCGGAGCGGAGATGTTCGTCGATGCGGGCGACGAAACCGCTGCGGTTGGACAGCCGCGTCAGGCGGTCGGTGAAGGCCGAGAAGCTGAGGTCGGAGATCAGACCGGCATTCTCCAGGCCGACGCCGATGTTCACGCAGAACACTTCGAGCAGCTGCCGTTCGCTTTCCGACAGCGGCGATGCCGTCTTCAGGTAGAGCACGGCGTCGCGGTTGTTCTCGCCGGCGATGAAGAACGCCGCATTGCCGCCGTCGACGAAACTCTTCCGCCGCTCGCCGTAAGCCGTTGCCGCGAAGGCGCCGGCAGCGCCGCAATCGGCGAGCGGCCGGCCGAGCTGGTCGGCGAAGGTGCCGCAGGCGCCGATCACGAACAGCGGCGGCTCGCCGGGGAAATTGGGGAAGTTCTGCCGGCGGGCGCAGAGGAAGCCGCTGTCGGCATTGCCCACCAGCCGGCAGGCACTGGCCAGCGCGGCGGCGGCGAAATCGCCCGGATCGCGGCGCGAGAGCAGGTCGGCGGCGGTGTCGACGATCAGCGCCAGGCCGCGCCGCGCGTTCATGATCGTGCGCAACTGGTCGTACGAGCGGACGGCGGTGGTCAGCGTGGTCAGCAGGCGGACGCGGGTCAGTTCCGACTTGGTCTTGTAGTCGTTGATGTCGTACTCGCGGATCACCCGCATCTCCGGCGCGTAGCCGGGCTGGCCGGTGCGCAGGATGATGCGCATCGCGTTGCGGCCGAGGTCGTGGCGGACCTTTCTGACCAGGTCGAGTCCCGCGCTCTCGTGCTCCATGACGACGTCGAGCAGTACGACGGCGATGTCGTCGTCGGCGTTGATCGCCGCCAGCGCCTCGTCGGCGGAATAGGCGTGCACGAAACTCAGCGGACGCCCGTCGATGCGGATGTCCTGCAGCGCGAAGGCTGTCGCGTTGTGCACCTCCGGGTCGTCGTCGACCACCAGGATCCGCCACGGATTGTCCTCGACGGTTGTCACCGCGGGCCGTGCGTGTGCAAGGTCGTCGATGATGTTGAGTTCGTCGTTGAGGTGGCTGGCTGGCATGGAGTCAGGATTTGTCTGGTTCGGCGCGCGGTGCGCACAAGGGCATTGTAAGCATAAACGTCGTGCCGATGCCACGCTGGCTGTCCAGCGAAATGCGGCCGCCGAGCACGCGCGTGACGATGTTGTAGACGATGTGCAGGCCGAGTCCGCTGCCCCCCTGGCCGAGCTTGGTGGTGAAGAAGGGGTCGAAGATGTGGCGGAAATGTTCCTCGGCGATGCCGACGCCGTCGTCGGTGACGGTCATCACGACCTGTCCGTGTTCCGGCACGCCGGCGCGGACGACGATGCTGCCGTGTTGGCGCCCTTCGAAGGCGTGCACCAGCGAATTGGTGACGAAGTTGGTGATGACCTGGCCGAGCGGGCCGGGGTAGCTGTCGAGGACGATGCCTGCGGGGATTTCCATCGTCACCTTGAACGGCGTCTTGCGGATGGTCGGCGACAGCGTCGTCAGCACTTCACCGACGACCTCGCGCAGGTCGAACTTGCGCCGCTGGTCGCTGGTCTGGTCGACCGCTACCTGCTTGAAGCTGGCGACCAGGTTGCGCGCCTGGTCGAGGCTGCGCAGCAGCAGGTCGCTGGCGGTGCGCGCTGCCTCCAGGTAGGCGTTCAACGACGAGCGGCGCAGCGCGCCTTCGTTCACCTGCTCGGCGAACTCCTGCGTACGCTCGTGCAGCGTGCTGGCGACGGTGACGCTGTTGCCGATCGGCGTATTCAGCTCGTGCGCGACGCCGGCGACCAGCGCGCCGAGCGCAGCGAGTTTCTCGGCGCGGATCAGTTCGTCCTGCGCCCGCTGCAGTTCCGCGGTGCGTGCCGCGACGCGGGCTTCCAGCTCGGCGTTGAGCTGGGCCATGCGTACCTCCAGTTCGTGGCGCGGGGTGATGTCGGTGACGCTCCACAGGTAGCAGCTGCGGCCGCCGATGTCGAACAGGCGCCCGGAGATGATCCCGTAGATGGCCGATCCGTCGGCGCGCCGGTAGCGGCATTCGTAGCGGTCGAGCTCGCCCTTGCCTTCCTCCAGCTTGCGGTAGAGCGCCTCCCGTTCAGCATCGTCGAACCACAGCCCGAATTCCAGCGAGGTGTGGCCGATGATCTGCTCGCGCGTGTAGCCGATCAGCTCCTGCCAGGCGCGATTGACGTCGACGATGGCGCCGGTGGCGGCATCGGTGATCGCCAGCGCCACCGGCGAGTAGTGCACGATGCGCGAGAATTTCTCCTCGCTGCGGCGCAGCGCTTCCTCGGCCTCTTTTTGCTGCGTGATGTCGCGCACCACGCCGAGCAGGTACTGGCGGCCGTCGAGCGTGATCAGCGACGCGTTGAGCAGGCTGTCGACGAAGCGGCCGTCGCGCGTGCCGACGCGGAACGGGTATTCGCGCAGGAAGCCTTCCTCGCGCAAGCGCGTGATCATCGCGCTGCGCGTGGCCTGGTCCGGCCACAGGCCGAGCTCCGTCGCGGTGTGCCCGATCGACTCCGCGCGCGTCCAGCCGGTCAGCCGCTCGAAGGCCTCGTTGACCTCGTAGATCTCGCCGGTTTCGAGGTCGCTGAGCGTGACGTAGTCGAGGCTGGCGTGGAAAGCGCCGGAGTACTTGGCTTCCGAGAAGCGCAGCGCCCGCTCCACTTCCTTGAGCGCGGTGATGTCCTCGACGGCGGCGACGAAGCCGCGGAAAACGCCCTGCTCGGAATGGATCGGCACGATGTGCGCCCGCGCCCAGAGGATGCCGCCATCGCCGGTGATGACGCGGCGTTCCATGGTGAACCCGGTTTGCGTGGCGATCGCCTCGCGCCAGTGCTGGCGCATCGGCTCGCGGTCGTCCGGGTGCAGGTGCTCGATCCAGCGGCCGGCGCGGACTTCTTCCTGGGTCGACGCGGACAACGTCAGGTAGCGCGGGTTGCAATAGACGAAGTTGCCTTGCTCGTCGGCGACGACGACGCCGAGCGCCGACGACTCGGCGATTGCCCGGAAGCGTTCCGAAGACACCTGCAGTTCGCTCTGCAGGCGGTGCTTGTCGGAGAAGTCGAGGTCGATGCAGTACACCTCGGGTTCGCCGGCGAGGTTGTTGATCATCACCTGCGAGGAATAGATGCGGATGCTGCTGCCGTCCTTGCGGCGGGCGGTGAATTCGCCCGAGGCCGGCGGCGGTCCGCCGGCGAGCCAGGCGTTGAAGTCCCAGCGAAACGCCTCCTGGTCGCGCGGATCGACGATCAGCGCATCGATGGAGTTGCCCAGCGCTTCCTGCCGGCTGTAGCCGAAGAAACGCTCGCTGGCGTTGTTCCAGTAGATCACCCGGCGCTCGCGGTCGTAGCCCTGCACGGCGATGTTGGCGACGCCCTCGAAGATGCTGCGGAAGCGGATCTCGCTCGCCAGCAGGCGACGCTCGGCCGCCTTCTGTGCGCTGATGTCGTAGAAGGAGACGATGGCCGCGTAGGGCGTCTGTTCGCCGCTGCGGAGCAGCGGCCGCGAGGCGATCGACAGCCAGCGTCGCGAGCCGTCGGCGCGCTCCAGCAGCAGGATCTGGCCGGCCGCCGCGTGCCCCTGGCGCAAGGCGCGGTGCAGCGGGTAGTCGTCGGGGTCGAGCGGCGAGTCCTCGTCGCGCAGCAGGCGATAGGGGTTGTCGTACATCGGGCGCCGGCGCAGCTGGTCGAGCGGGACTGCCAGCATGCGGGCGGCCGCCGGGTTGGCGGTGACGACGCATAGCTCGCTGTCGACGACGATGATGCCCTCGTCGAGCTCGTCGACCAGCGTCTGGTAGCGGCTCTCCGATTCCTGTCGCTCCGCCATTTCGCCGCGCAGTGTCGTCGCCAGCTGCCGCAGCTGCGACTGCTGGCGGCGCTGGGTGATGATCAGCATCATGATGCCGATGCCGAGCATCAGGATCGCCGCCAGCGCAAAGCCGATCGGCGCGAACCACGGCAGCGGACGCAGCAGCGGATAGTCGATGTAGTGCGCGCCGAGCAGTACGAAGAGCAGGGCGAGTCCGCGATAACCGGTTTCCGGCTGGGCGCCGGACAGGCGGAAGAGTACCCAGCCAGCGTGGATCAGCAGGCCGCCGGCGGCGAGGTAGAGCGGGATGGAACGGGCGAGGAAGGGCAGCGCCGCCGCCGTGCCGTAGGCGCTCCAGGCCAGGGCCGCGGCGAGCGCCGCGGCGACTGCCGGCAGTCGGGGACGGACCGCCCCCAGCTCGCAGCAGCCCCGCCAGATGAGGATCGCCGCCAAGGCGAAGAAGGCATCGGCGACGACGCCGAGGCTGTCGATGCCGAGCGTGACGCCCAGCTGCGCGCACATGCGCAGCGCCTGCGCGAAGAAGGCCAGCGACCAGAACAGCAGGAAACGCTGCGGGCGTTCGAGGCGCCACAGATAATGGAAAGTCGCCGCCAGGATCAGCGAACTTCCGAGTGTGCAGAAAATTGCCGTTTGCAGGGAAAACTCGAAAGTCATCTTTCGCGTGACGCCGGCACGGGTTAAATTAATGGCCTATTCTGCACCAACCGCCGCGCTTGTACAGGTGGCATCAACCGGGAAGACGCCATGAAAATCGATATCGCCAAGTTCGGACTTACGGATGTGCCGGTCAACCCCGACACCGTCTTCAACTTCCCGCAGGGGCTGGTCGGCTTCGAGAATGCCCGGCGCTTCACGCTGTTCCACGAGGAAGGCAAGCCGACCGTGTTCTGGCTGCAGTCGCTCGACGATCCGCAGCTGGCCTTCTCGGTGGTGTCGCCGGAGTCGATCGACGTCCAGTACGAGATGGAGCTGTCGGACGAGGACTGCGCGCTGCTCGACCTGACGGACCCGGCCGAGGCCGTGGTCGTCGTCATCCTCTACCGCGAGGAAGCCGACAACGGCAAGATCGCCGCCAACACGCGCTCGCCGCTGGTGCTCAACACCCGCACGCGGCTCGGCATGCAGAAGATCCTGCGCGAATTCCATCCGTCGCTGCTCTACCGCGCCCGCTGAGCCGCCGCCGGCATTCCCGCAGGGGCCGCGATGCGGCCCCTTTGTTTTTTAGCCGATCGCCTTCAGCTGCTCGCGGTAGCGGCGCGCGTTGTCGACGTAGTGCGCGGCGCTGTGCCGCAGCCGCGCCACCTCCTCGTCGGTCAGCTCGCGCACCACCTTGCCCGGCGAGCCGACGATCAGTACGCGGTCGGGGTAGGTCTTGCCCTCCGGGATCAGCGTGTTGGCACCGACGATCGAGTCGCGGCCGATCGTCGCCCGGTTGAGGACGATCGAGCCGATGCCGATCAGCGCGTTGTCGCCGATCGTGCAGCCGTGCAGCATCACCAGATGGCCGACGGTGACGTTGGCGCCGATGCGCATCGGCACGCCCTCGTCGGTGTGCAGCACCGAGCCGTCCTGGATGTTGCTGTTCTCGCCGATGACGATCGGGTCGTTGTCGCCGCGCAGCACGGCGTTCCACCAGATCGAGGCGTGGGCGGCGAGACGGACGTCACCGATCACCGTGGCGTTGGCGGCGACCCAGGCAGTGGGGTCGATCTGCGGGCGCTTGTCGCCGAGCTGGAAGAGGGACATCGTTCGGGCTCCTTTCGGGGGGGGCGTTCGTCTACGCGATCAGCGGCGGCTCGTCCATCGCCGCGATCTGTTCCTTCAGTTCGAGGATGCGCGACTGCCAGTAGTGCGCGCTGCCGAACCACGGGAAGGCGGCGGGGAAGGCCGGGTCGTCCCAGCGCCGCGCGATCCACGCCGCGTAGTGGATCAGGCGCAGCGTGCGCAGCGCCTCGACCAGGTGCAGCTCGCGCCGGTCGAACTCGCAGAAATCCTCGTAGCCGGCGATCACGTCCTGCAGCTGCGCCTGCATCTCCAGCCGTTCGCCGGAGAGCAGCATCCACAGGTCCTGCACCGCCGGCCCCATGCGGCTGTCGTCGAAGTCGACGAAGTGCGGCCCGTCGTCGGTCCACAGCACGTTGCCGAGGTGGCAGTCGCCGTGCAGGCGCAGCGCCGCCACCTGGCCGGCGCGGGCGAAGGCGTGGCGGACGCCGTCGAGCGCCATGTCGATGGTGCCCTTCCAGGCGGCGAACAGGTCGGCCGGTACCGCCTGGTGCTCGACCAGCCAGTCGCGCGGCTCCTCGCCGAAGCTGGCGATGTCCAGCGTCGGCCGTGCGGCGTAGGCCGACAGGCGGCCGATGGCGTGGATGCGGCCGAGGAAGCGCCCCATCCACTCGCGCGTCGCGGCATCGCCGAGTTCGGGGGCGCGGCCGCCGCGCCGGGGAAACAGCGCCAGGCGGAAGGGGGCGTGGTGCGCCAGCGTCGTGCCGTCGGCGAAAGGCAGCGGCGGCACCACCGGAATCTCGGCTTCGGCCAGTTCGGCGAGGAAGGCGTGCTCCTCCAGGATCGCCGCGTCGGACCAGCGCTCCGGGCGGTAGAACTTGGCGATCAGCGGCGGCCCGTCCTCCATGCCGATCTGGTAGACGCGGTTCTCGTAGCTGTTCAGCGCCAGCAGGCGGCCGTCCGGGACGAGGCCGGCGGCCTCGATCGCATCGAGCACGCGGTCCGGGGTGAGGGTGGCGTAGGGATGTTCCATGGTCGGCCGATGTTAACACCGTCGCCCGTGCTGCGGCCGAAGCGTTTTCGTTCCGAGCCTCCAGAGGCGGTAAACTGCCGCCCATGCCGACCTTCGAACTTCTTTCCATCGCGCTGCTGGCGCTGCTCTGCTGGTTCTGGCTGGACAGCCTGAAGGCCCGCGAAGCGGGCATCCGCGAGGCGCGCGCCGCGTGCGCCGAAGAGGACCTGCAGCTGCTCGACGACACCGTCGCCGGGGACGGGCTGCGCCTGGCGCGCGACGACGCCGGCCGCCTGCGGCTGCAGCGCACCTATGTCTTCGAATACAGCGATACCGGCGACAACCGCCGCCGGGGCAGCGTCACGCTGCTCGGGCGCGACGTGGTGATGGTGCGCCTGCGCGCCCATCTGACGCTGGTCGGGGAGAGCCGCCATGAACAGCATTGAGGCAGTGCGCGAGGCGCTGCTGCGCTTTCGCGACGAACGCGACTGGCAGCAGTTCCATTCGCTCAGGAACCTGATCGTTTCGCTCAACCTGGAGTCGGCCGAGCTGCTCGAACTGCTGCAGTGGAAGAGCGACGCCGAGGTCGCCGCGTTGCCGGAAGACGCGGCGGGGCGCGAGGCGCTGGCCGACGAGTGCGCCGACGTCTTCCTCTACCTGCTGCTGATCGCCGACGCGGCCGGCATCGACCTGCTCGACGCGGCGGCGAAGAAGCTGGAGAAGAACGGCGAGAAATATCCGGTCGACAAGGCTTTCGGCTCGCGCGCGAAATACGACCGGCTGTAGGCAGCCGGCGGGGCGACCGCCTGGCCGCCCCGGGCGGGAATCAGGCGGCGGAAATCAGGCCTGGGTGTTGATGCCGGTGGTCGGCGCTTCGGGGGCGCTCGCCGTGGCGGCGGCCTGCTGCTCGACGTAGCGGGCAAGGTTGCGGTCGATCGACGAGAGCGCATTGGTCTGGCCGCGGGTCCGCTCTTCCGGCGCGATTTCCTGCAATCGGGCCTGCACTTTCTCAAGTCCGGGAGGAACGGCCTTCGGTCCCTGCACCTCGGCAGATTTTGCCGGTGCCGGTTTTTCCTGCGCCGCGGCCGCTGCCGGCGGCGGGGTGAAAGCTTCCTTGCCGCGAGCCTTGGCGGCCGGGCGGGCGAAGTCCTGGGCGACTTGGGGGAGGTTGGCAGACGTCACATTCATTGCAGACTCCTTGGCGTTGATGCGGGAATGTGACGGAAAGGCAGCAATATCCATGCCCGTGATTCCGGGGCGGTGCCACCCCGGACGGGGCCGGGGACGAACGCTTCGTCAGCGCAGCCGGATCACCGAATAGCTCGCCAGCGGCGCGTGCTGCCAGCGGCGGATGCCGTCGAGCACCATCGCCACGCAGCGGGCGGCGATTTCGCGGATCGGGCTCTCGCCGCAGCACGGACGGGCGGCAACGACGGCCGGGCGCAGTGCCGAGACGACCACGCGCCGGCTGCCGGCCAGGCGCAGGCGTTCGCCGGCACGGAGGATGGTGTCGCCGGCGGCGCCGTCGGCGGTGATCCACAGTTCGCCCGCAACGCAATCGACGACGAAGCCGCGCGCGTGTTCGAGCGCCAGCAGTTCGCGGCGGGCGAGGGTATGGCGGGTCGGGGTGACGTTCGTGTTCATGCTATCCTCCATGCGTCAGTTGCATTCAATCTTCCGTACGGCATTGCCGTGATCCCAATCTAGATGCCTTTCAAGGCGGCAACAAACGGAAAAGTCGCATGCCATACATGAGGAAAACGCATGGATGAACGCATCGATCGAACGCTCCGCGAGCGGCAGCGCCGGCTGCCCTCGCTCGACCCGCTGAAAGGCTTCGAGGCGGCGGCGCGGCACCTGAGCTTCACCCGTGCCGCCGACGAGCTGCACCTGACGCAGTCGGCGATCAGCCGGCAGATCCAGACGCTGGAGGAGCAACTGGGCGTCCGCCTGTTCCAGCGCGAGGTGCGCCGGCTGCGGCTGACCGCCGAGGGCGAGACGCTGCAGCGCGTCGTCGGCGAGCTGCTCGACCGCCTCGCCGACGTCTGCGCCGGCCTGCGCGCGACGCAGCGGCGGCCGCAGGTGCAGATCACCGCCGCCGTCGGCATCGCCTCGCTGTGGCTGGTGCCGCGGCTGGCCGCCTTCCAGGGGGCGCAGCCGGACGTCGACGTGCGCATCTCCGCCGACAACCGCGTCGTCGACCTGGAGCGCGAGGGCTTCGACGTCGCGCTGCGCTACCTCGCCAGCAACGAGGTGCCGCCGGAAGCGACGCTGCTGTTCGAGGAGGAGGTCTTTCCGGTGGCCGCGCCGCAACTCGCGGCGGCGCTGCCCAAGCACGTCAGCGCCGACGACTTCTCGCGCATCGTGTTGCTCGCCTACGACGACGACCGCGCCGCCCCGTGGCTGTCGTGGGAACCCTGGCTGCTCGGCCTCGGCCTGGCCGGCGCGCGGCCGAAGGCGGTGCTGCGCTTCAACCACTACGACCAGCTGATCCGCGCCGCCGAGGAAGGGCAGGGCGTCGCCCTCGGCCGCGGCCCGCTGGTCGCGCGCGCCATCGCCGAAGGCCGCCTCAAGCCGCTGGCGGTGCGCCGCGAGAAGCTGCCGGCGCGCGGCTATTACCTGGTGCGCACGAAAGGCGTGATGCGCCCCGAGGTCGAGCGCTTCATCGCCTGGCTGCTGGAGGAGGCGGAGAAGACGGTGCGCAGCATGGGCGTGGAAAGGGACGGCTGAGGGGCGTCGGGGCCTGGTCATGGGTGCCGGGGAAATTTCCTGGATTCCGGGTCAAGCCCGGAATGACGGGCCTCTCCGGATGGTCCGGGGCTCGGGGTCCGGATGGCGCGTGACGCTGACGGGTGTCGGTGTCGCCGTTCGCGCAGCCGCTGGCGATCTCCCCGTCATTCCGGGCTTGACCCGGAATCCAGTCCGGCGCCGGCCGCTGCGCAGGAACCATGCCGTTGGCGTCCCCGCTGCAGGCCCCGCGGTGCTACCATTCGCCGCGAGGAGGGGCCTATGCTCAACGCATTGAACGACAGCGACGGATCGGCGGTGGACTGGTGGTTCATGTACAAACTGCCCAAGGGCGTCGGCAGCGGCGGCAGCAAGGCCACGGCCGGCAACGAGTACCTGTATTACGACCCCGCCCAGGGGCAGCCGCTCGCCCTGTCGCCGAATACGCTCGGCAGTGGGCCGGGCGGCGCCTGGTTCCGGACGCTGCGGCAGGTGTTCGGCGAGGCCGCTTCGGCTCCGCCCGCCGGCCTCGGCTGGATCTGCTACAACGACGAGTATCCGGCCGACCTGCGCGACGGCGTTGCCGCCTCGCCGTGCGACTGGCCGCCGCGGGTGAAACCGAAGATCAACGGCGCGAACGCCCGTGAAAAGGACCGCAACAAGCCGGTCGACGATCCGCACAACGGCCATTGCAAGGGCATTCTCGCCTTCGACCTCGCCAGCGACAGCGCCCTCTGGATTTCGCATTCGACGCCGAAGATCCCCGACCTGAACGCCGCCGGCGACCGCTACTACTTCTATCCCGCCGACGAGGACGAGTACGCGCAGACCTTCCTGTGCATCACCCTCGACGGCGTCAAGACCGCCAACGCCATCGCCGCGGTGCTGGCGACCCAGCACGAGCCGCAGATCTTTTCCTGCCACCTGCCGGCGGGCGTCGGCGAAAGCGGCGACTGGGCCGAGCTGTGGAACCTGGCGCAGGGTATCGTGCCGCCGGCCTACGGGCCGCACTACAAGCCGGCCGGAGCGGTGCGCCAGCCGGCCGACCTCAGCTTCTCCTCGCGCGCCGGCAAGACCTTCCGCCTGCTCGCCAAGAGCGGCGGCTGGATGCACGACCTGTGGCTGGACTGGATCGAGCCGAGCCTTTCCGCCGACTTGCGCGTCGAGACCTGGCGGCGCCTGACGGCGAGCGCGACGCTGCCGGCGGACAACGCCGCCGGCGGACCCACGGCGGAATACGGGAGCGGCGACTTCGTCACCGAGAACAACGGCGTCGCCTACCACCACGAGTTTCTCGACGCCGACGGCCAGCACGCGATCGACGAGGTGACGACGATCGACCTCGGCCGGCTCACCGATGCCGCCGGCAAGCCGCTGAGCGGCCTTGCCTGGTCCTATACCAAGGACCATGCCAAGTGGGCGGTGTCCGAGCCGGTCGCCGACCGCGGCGACCACGCCAGCGAGGACGATCCGAACGCCGCCGCCGACTGGATCTGCGTCGCCGACATGAACCGCATGAGTTCGCAGGAGAGCCGCGGCGGCGGCGCGATCTGCTTCCACGAGCCGCTGCTCTGGCGCGGCCTCAACGACATCGAACGGATCGACGGCGCGATCACCTAGTCAGTGATGCTGGAACGGAGGGATAGGTTCGTCATTCCGGCGAAGGCCGGAATCCAGGAAAACCCCGCCAACGTACGAGCCTGCCCCCTGGATTCCGGGTCAAGCCCGGAATGACGGAGGTTGCATCAACCGGATTCGAGTTGTCTGACTACTGAAGAAGGAGAAGAAGGCATGGCACTTTGCTCGATCGACCTCGGCGCGCAGCCGGACGTGGAGAAGCTGTTTTCGTCGAACGTTGCCGGCGACGGCGCGACGCTTGCCGCCACCGTTGGCCACTGGTTCGCGCAGACGCTCCAGCGCGACGGGAACGCGGCGCTCACCGCGAACCTGCGCATCGACGGCGGCCGCTGCCTGCTCGACCTCGACGGGCCGGCAGCGGCGCAGGGCGCGTGCGGCGCCTACGCCGAGCGGCTGACGGCCTTCCTTGCGCACGGGCTGGCGGCGCTGAACGACGTGGTGCCGCAGATCGTCGCCGCCGGCAAGTGGAATCCCGATCCGACGCAGCCCGGCGACGTCTGGCGCTTCTTCCTGCCGCTGGGCCTGCCGCTGCTCAACCAGCGCTCGCTGCAGTTCTTCCACTACCCGCCGCTGCGCCTGCTCGATCCGATGCGCGACTACCTGAACGACCCGGTGCCCAAGCGCTGGGAGGAGCTGCTGCGCGCCAACGGCGTCGCCGCCGGCGACGAGCCGCTGCACGAATGCGTGATGGATGCGACGCCGATCGCCGCGCCCGACGATCAGGGCTCGAAGAAGAGCGCCAAGGGCGACCCGGTGTGGGGGCTGATCCCGATCCAGTGCTTCACCGACTACCAGAAGGCGCAGGTGCGCCTGCTGCTCAACGGGGCGCCGGGGCGCCCCGGCTTCACCATTCCGGTGGTCGTCTATGGCGCCCACCCGCGCGACATCTTCACCCTCGATTTTTCGCCTGCGGCAAAACTCGGCGTCAATGTCGCCACCCACGCCACCATCGTCGGCAACGCCGTGACGCCGGTGCTCGCGACCAACCATCCGTACATGTTCTATGCCGTTGCGCAGGGGGGCAACAGCGTTGGCTCGGGCAAGATCAACGGCGACCCGGCGAAGATCCGCAGCCTGATGCTCAGCGATCTCGCGGCGGCACGCTGGCAGGTGACGATGGCCGCCGATCCGACCGGCGACCCGGCAGCGACGCTGGCTGCCTGCGCCGCCTACTGGAACGATCCGGCGCGGCAGCCGCTGGTATCGGACCTGATCGCGCACCAGGGGTCGCTGTACTACCCGAACCCCGATGCGCTGAGCTTCGAATTCCTGGTGCCGAGCCCGGTCTGAGCGGGCCGCCGTCAGTCCGCCCTGGCCTCGACCGAGAAGCCGGCGCCGGCACCGTCGGCCGCCTCGGCCAGCACCCTGGCCAGCCACGGCATCGTCTCGCGCAGCGTGTTCTCCAGCGTCCACGGCGGGTTGACGACGAACATGCCGCTGCCGGGCATGCCGAAGACGCCGGGCGGCTGCTTGCGCACCGACAGCGTCACGTTCAGCCAGGGCTTGCCGGCCTGTTCGGCCAGCGCCTTCAGCTTTTCCGGCAGCGCCTTCGCTTCCGGCTTGGCGAGGATCGGGTACCACACCGCGTAGGTGCCGGTGGCGAAGCGCTTCAGCGCCTCGTCGATGGTCTTCGTCACGTTGCGGTAGTCGGCGGCGGTCTCGTAGGAGGGGTCGATCAGCGCCAGCGCCCGTTTGGGCGGCGGCGGCAGCAGCCCCTTCAGCCCGGTCAGCCCGTCGCCGTGGGTGACCATCACCTGACGGCCGCCCTCGCGGAAGTTGTCGGCGAGCGTCCTGATGTCGGTGCTGTGCAGCTCGAACAGGCGCAGCTTGTCCTCCGGGCGCAGCAGCTTCCAGGCGATCCACGGCGAGCCGGGGTAGGCGTTGAGCGTGCCGTCGGCATTGCGGGCGTTGAGCGGGCGCACCGTGTCCACGTAGGCGGCGACCGCCGGCGGCAGGTCGCTGCGGTTCCACAGGCGGCTGATGCCGCCCTCGTGCTCGGCGAGCTTGGTGGCGTGGCCGGCGTCGAGCGCGTAGAGGCCGGCACCGGCGTGCGTGTCGATCACCCAGAAGGGCTTGTCCTTCTGCTTCAGGTAGTCGATCAGTTGCACCAGCACGAGGTGCTTGAGGACATCGGCGTGGTTGCCGGCGTGGAAGGCGTGGCGGTAGCTGAGCATGGGCGGCTTCGGTTGGTTGGCGTCGGGCGGAGGCGCACGGCTCCTCCCCTTTATGTCCCGCAGGGACGGTATCCCTTGGGACAAGGGGAGGCTGGGAGGGGGCTGCAGCGGGCATCTGTATTACCCCCATCCCCACCCCGGCCCTCCCCTTGAAGGGGAGGGAGAAGGGGGCTTGTCCAGGCTGTCCGGGCTCGAATTGTACAGGCTCGCCGCCGCAACTCCGGGTAAACTGGCCGCCCGCATTCCATCCCGCCCGCCGTCCGTGACTCCGCGCCAGCTGTTCCTGATCGTCTTCATCGAAGGCTTCTGCTCCCTCGGCGCCGAGGTGCTGGCGCTGCGCCAGCTGATTCCGCACGTCGGCAGCAGCATCGTCGTCACCGCGCCGACGATCGGCTTCTTCCTGCTCGCGCTGGCGCTCGGCTACGCCTCGGGCGGGCGCATCGCGGCCGACTTCTCGGCGGTGGTGGCGCGCAATTTCCTGATCTCGGCCTTCATCGCCGCGGTCGGCCTGGCCGGCAACACGGTGGATGCCATCTTCACCCACCTGCCGCCGCCGGTCTTCGCCTACGCCGTCTTCATCGGCGCCGTGCTCTGCCCGCTGGCCTGGCTGCTCGGGCAGACCGTGCCGGCGCTGACCAACCTGATGCGCCACGAGCGGGCCGGCGAGAAGGCCGGCTTCGCGCTCTACTGGTCCACGCTCGGCTCCTTCCTCGGCTCGGTGACGCTGTCGCTGCTGGTTATGCAGTGGCTGGGCGTCAGCGCCGCGGTGGTGCTGGTCGCCGCGCTGCTGCTGGCCGGCGTCGTGCTGCTGCAGGGCCGGCGGGGGCGCGCGCTGGCGGCGGTCGCCGTCGGCGCGCTGCTGACGCTCGTCGCCAACCAGCGGCTGTGGGTGGTCGGCGAAACCGCCTACGCCACCTACGCGGTCGTGCCGGTGACGCTTGCCGACGCGGTCGATGCGCGCGCCTTCAAGGTCAACAACTCGGTCTCGTCGCTGATCGACGAAAGCTCGCCGCCGCTGTACGCCCGCTACATTCGCCGCATGCGGCAGATCCTGCTCGACGAACTGGCCTTCAGCGGCCGCGAGATCCTCGTCCTCGGCGCCGGCGGCTTCACGCTCTCGCACGACGAGCCGAGGAACCGCTACACCTACGTCGACATCGACCCGGCGATCCGCGACCTGGCGGAGAAACACTTCCTCCAGGACAAGGCGCGGGGCGAATTCGTCGTCGACGACGCCCGCCGCTACGTGAAGGCCACCGAGCGCCGCTTCGACGCGCTGGTGGTCGACGTCTACACCGCCCGCATGTCGATCCCGGCGCACCTGGTGACGCGGGAGTTCTGGCAGGGCAGCCAGCGGGCGCTGAAGCCGGAGGGCGTCATGCTCGCCAACCTGATCCTCGACGGCCGGCTGGCGACGCCCTACGCGCGCAACCTGCTGGCCACCATCGAGTCGGTCTATGGCCGCTGCGGCGTCGACGTGCTGCACCGCGGCAGCCCGGCCAGCAACGTCGTCGTTACCTGCTACAACGGCACGGCCCCGGCGCGCGCCGAGATCTACAGCGACGAACACAACCGCGCCGACACCGACGTCATCCGCGCCAACTGAACGGGAACCCGCCATGAAGAAACCCGCCGCCAGCCGCCCGGAGCGTCTCGCTTCCGGCCTCGTCGAAGCCATCGACTTCCACGGCATCGCCGCGCTGCGCCTGCGCGTCCCCAGCGGCGCCAGCGCCGTCGTCAGCGCGCTCGGCGCGCAGGTGCTGTCATGGATTTCCGCCGACGGGCGCGAGCGCCTGTTCCTCTCCGAACGCGCCCGCTTCGACGGCAGCGTGCCGATCCGCGGCGGCATCCCGGTCTGCTTCCCGCAGTTCGCCGGCCTCGGCAAGCTGCCCAAGCACGGCTTCGTGCGCACCCGCCGCTGGGAGGAAAGCGGCCGCTCGACCGGCAAGGATTATGCGATGGCCTCCTTCGCCATCGGCGACGATGCCGAAACGCGCAAGCTGTGGCCGCACGCCTTCCGCGCCGAGATCACGGTGAACCTCGAAAACAACCGGCTCGACGTCGAACTGGCGGTGGACAACACCAGCGACGCGCCGCTGGCGTTCACCGCCGCGCTGCACAGCTACCTGCGCGTGACCGAGGTCGAGGACGTCGGCCTGGAAGGCCTCTACGGCCACGAATACCGCGACGCCGCGCGCGGCGACCGGATCGTCAAGGACACCGGCACCCGGCTCGCCTTCGAGGGCGAGACCGACCGCATCTACCACGGCGTGAAGCGGCCGCTGCTGCTGAATGCCGGCAACCTCAGCCTGGGCATCGACCAGGAAGGCTTCCCCGACGTCGTCGTCTGGAACCCGTGGGTCGAGCGCTGCGCCGCGCTCGCCGACATGGCGCCGAGCGACTGGCGGCACCTGCTCTGCGTCGAGGCTGCCGTGGCGCGGCAGCCGGTGACGCTGGCCGCGGGCGAGGGCTGGTACGGGCGGCAGTCGCTGGTGCCGGTCTGACGACGGCCCGACGCAGAACCAAGCGCTTGCCGCCGACTCTCAATCGGTAGTGGGCGTCGGCGGGCGATTCGCCGGCGGACGCTCCGCCACCGGAGGGCCGCGCCATGAAAGCCGAGAACAGCAACCGCCGCACCGCCGAATCTCCCGCCGCCGGCCCGCGCCGCGACCTCCCCGGCCAGGTGGTCCTCGTCCTGCAGGGCGGCGGCGCGCTCGGCGCCTTCCAGGTCGGCGTCTACGAAGCGATGGCCGAGGCCGGCATCGAGCCGGACTGGGTCGTCGGCACCTCGATCGGCGCGATCAACGGCGCCATCATCGCCGGCAACGCGCCGCACGATCGCCTGCCGCGGCTGCGCGAATTCTGGGCGCGGGTCAGTGGCGGCGGCGGCTTCGCGCCGTTCGGCGCGGTCGACCCCGGCCGCTTCTTCGCCCGCCTCGGCACGCTGATGAGCGGCATCCCCGGCTTCTTCGCGCCCAACCCCGACAGCTGGCTCGGCGCCTACGCGCCGCTCGGCGTCGCCGCCGCCAGCTTCTACACCACCGCGCCGCTGCGCGAGACGCTGGCGGAACTGGTCGATTTCCGCCGCATCGGCGCCGGCGGCACGCGGCTGACGCTCGGCGCGGTCAATGCCCGTTCCGGCCAGATGCGCTATTTCGACAGCCGCGAGGAGCCGCTGGCGCCCGACCACGTGCTCGCCTCCGGCGCGCTGCCGCCGGCCTTCCCGGCGGTGCTGATCGACGGCGAGCCGTACTGGGACGGCGGCGTCTATTCCAACACGCCGATCGAGGTGGTGATGGACGACGCGCCGCGGCGCGACTCGCTGATTTTCGCCACCCAGCTCTGGCAGCAGGACGACGAGGACCCGGCCAGCATCCAGCAGGTGATGAGCCGGCTGAAGGACATCCAGTATTCCAGCCGGCACCGCAGCCACGTCGCCCGCCAGCAGCAGATCCACCGCCTGCGGCACATCGTCCGCGAGCTCGGCAAGCGGCTGCCGGCAGAGGAACGCGCGCGGCCCGAGGTGCGCGAGCTGATGAGTTGGGGCTGCGGCACGGTGATGCACATCCTCTCGCTGCGCGCGCCGCGCCTCGACGGCGAGGACGGCAGCAAAGACATCGACTTCACCCCGTCCGGCATCCGCGCCCGCTGGGACGCCGGCTACCGTCAGGCGCGCGAGCGGATCGCCGAGGCGCCGTGGCAGGAGGCGTTCGATCCGGTGATGGGGGTGGTGCTGCACGAATAGCGGCATGGCGTATGATTCCCGCATGTCCACAACAGCGGGCGCAACGATGAACGAGCGGGGATTCGCCAAGCGGCTGGCGCAGGAAATGCCGCAGTGGGAGGCGCAGGGCTGGGTCAGCGCCGCGGGGCGGCAGGCGATTCTCGCCGACCTTGCCGCGCGGCAGTCGAAGCTGGCCTGGGCCTCGTCGCTGGCGCTGGCCGGCGCGGTGCTGCTCGGGGTCGGCGTCATCACCTGGTTCGCCGCGCACTGGAACGAGATGAGCAAGCTGACCAAGCTCGTCCTCGTCTCCCTCGCGCTGATCGCCAGCCACGCCGGCAACGGCCTCTGCCAGACGCGCGGCGCGATGCCGAAACTGGCGCAGGGGATGGTGCTGCTCTCGGTGCTGTTCTTCGGCGCCGCGATCATGCTGGTCGGGCAGATCTACCACATCGACGCGCACTTCCCCGACGGCATCGCGCTGTGGGCGGTCGGCGGCCTCGCCACGGCCTGGCTGTTCGCCTCGCAGCCGGCGATGGTGGCGGCGCTCGGGCTGGCGGCGCTGTGGACCTGGACCGAGCAGTTCGACTACCACGTGATGAACTGGCCGCTGCTCGGCTTCCTGGCGCTGGCTGCGCTGCCGCTGCTGCGCCGCGACTGGCCGATTGCCGCCCGCGGCTGGGGCGGCCTGCTGCTGCTGTGGCTGGCCGGCTGGCACGCGCAGACCTGGCTCGGTCCGTTCGGCGATGCGCAGGCGCACCTGCGCCTGTTCGCGCTGCAGGTGCTCGGCGTCGCCGGCCTGTGGGCGCTGGCGCAGGCGAGCACGCATCCGTTCGCGCGCGCGGTGCGCGGCGACCTGCTGCTGGCGGCGCTGTTCGGCGCCTTCGTGTTCACCTTCCCCGATTTCGGCGCTCGGCTGAAGGTGTCGCCCGGCCCGCTGCTGCCCTGGGTGGTCGCCCTCGGCGCCGTCGCCGCGATCTACGCGGCGGGCGTGCTGCGCATGGTGGCGGGCAGCGAACTGCCGGCGCCGCGCCGCAGCGTCGGCGTCGCGCTGGCGGCGGGCTTCGCGTTGCTGCTCGCGGTCGAGGTGCTCGCGCCGCGCAGCAGCGGCGTTCCGGCGCTGTTCTGGAACGCGCTGTTCCTCGGCATCCTCTACTGGGTCGGCGACCTCGGCATCCGCCACGGCGACCGCCTGATGGTCAACCGCGCGTTCATCGGCTTCTCGCTGTGGGTCGCGGCGCGCTACTTCGACACCTTCTGGTCGTTGTTCGACCGCGCGCTGTTCTTCATGGCCGGCGGCATCCTGCTGCTCGCCGGCGGCGGCTGGCTGGAGCGGCGGCGGCGGGCGCTGCTGCGCGACCTCGAACACGGCGAGGGGAGGGGGCAATCATGAACCTCTGGCTTAAGATCGGCCTGCTCGCCGCCGCCCAGCTCGCCGCGCTGGCGGCGATGATCGCCGACAAGCAATGGACGCTGAACACCGGCACGCAGGTCGTGCTGCAGACCGAGCCGGTCGACCCGCGCTCGCTGTTCATGGGCGACTACGCGCGCCTCAACTACGCGATCAGCCGGCTGCGCCTCGACGGCGACGAGGGGATCGGCGGCGACAAGGAGTTCGCGCGCCACGACGCCGTCTGGGTCGCGCTGCGGCCCGACCCGGCCGGCGCCAGGGCCGTCTCCGTGCACCGCGAACGCGCCGCGGTGCCGCCCGGCCTGCTCGCGCTGAAGGGCGAGGTGCTGTACGTCTCCGACTACGACTGGGACCGGGTCACCAGCAAGTCGATCAAGCGGCGCACGCTGCAGGTGCGCTATGGCATCGAGCAGTACTACGTGCAGGAAGGCACCGGCCGGCAGATCGAACGGCCGCAGGGCGGCGAGAAGGTCTCCATCCTCGCCGCCGTCGATGCGCGCGGCAAGGCGGGGATTGTGGGGGTGCTGCTCGACGGGCAGATGAAGTACCGGGAGACGCTGTTCTGATTCGGCAACGGGCTGGTGATACCATTGGCATGGTGCCGCGTTTGCCATGTCGTTATCGACCAGGCAGCCGTTGAAGCCAGCAATGCCAGGCCTCGGAACAAGGAAGCCATCAATTGCACGGAGGATATACGGCGCCAACGCCTGCGATGCTGGCAAAACGTCGCGTTTGTCTGCCGTACATTCTGGAGAATGCAGACTGATGAGCAAGAAAAACGAATTCTGCCAATGCCTTGGCAATGCATCGTCATCTAGAATGGATGGCAAGTTTTCGGAATGCTCGGCGCATGTGATGCCGACTTCTGGTTAGGCTTCACAACATGCGCCGCTCACTCGCCAATGTCATCGCCGTGATTGGTTTGTTTGTGTACTGGTCCGTCCACGCTGTCGCCATCATGTCGTCCCTATTTCCAATAGCTCGCCAAGCGATAAAGTTCGGAGTTCTTGCAAAAGAACACCTTGAACTTCCGATCGTTGGTCTGTTTATGGCGCCAATTCTGTTTTTGCTAGATTTTGGAACGTTGCTTGAGGTGACAACAAGGCTGTTCTATAGCTGTATCGGCCTACTACTCACTGCTAGCCTGCTTGGAGGGGGCTCGGGGATATTGATCCGCATGTCAGACCCTTATGGGGTTGTCTCATTGGGTTATGTGTTTTCGAGAAGTTGCGTACTCGCTGCGCTTTCCTGCATACCCATCGCTCTGCTATACCCGCGCTTTGCGTCGTCTTATATGGCACTCAGCATTCCAGCGCTGGCAATCACATCGCTAGCATTTGCAGCAACGCTACGCATTGTTGCCTACCCAAAGTCTGTGCATGCAGACAATGAAGCCTAACCTCCCAGTCAAACCGCGCCTTGCAGGCGCTTGGACGTGCCGCAAGCGGCACGCCATTTACTTTGCACGTGTGCGCCGGGCATGGCGCGTTACTTCGTCGGTGAAAGTCCGATGGCCAGGTTTGCAGAGCCGAAGGCAAGGAGAAGGGCAAGGGCGTCGCCGCGAGGCGGGGTCTGGAGGAAGCCCAATCCGAAACTGCGGGGCGATGAACAAAAACCGGATATGAGGCGTGATGCACTCGGGACGAGCGGGCACGTGACCGCGAAGTCCTCCATCTGCGGCAATAGGGTGCATTTTTGTAAATCCGGCGTCTATGCAGTGAAGGTAACGCGTCTTACCCCGGGAGATCTCCCCGGTGCTTCGGAAGATCGAAGCTGGGCGACTGGAAACGGGCGCTGAATACCGTGGAGAAGTCAGCAGCGGGCATAGTAGGCGGACAGCCCCCGTCGAAGGCCCAAACGATGAAAGACAAAGGACCGTGACGAAGAGAGACGAGACAGCATCTGACCACCTGCGCAAGCAGGCTGCGGCCATGCCGCGGGATGAACTCGCCGCTGGATTGTCACGCCAACCCGAGTCGATTCACACCAGCGCGTTGCTGGCCCACGTGCTGGACCGGGTCAACCTGCAACGCGCACTGAAGCAAGTGCGCCAGAACAAAGGCGCGCCGGGCATCGACGGCATGACGGTCGATGAACTCCCGGATCACCTGAAACACCACTGGCTGGAAATCCGCGCGCAACTGGAAGCGGGTACCTATCGCCCGCAACCCGTCAAACGCGTCGAGATACCCAAGCCGGACGGGAAGACCCGCCCCTTGGGCATCCCCACGGTGTTGGACCGCTTCATCCAGCAAGCCATCGCGCAAGTGATATCGGCGCAATGGGAACCGCACTTCCACCGCCACAGCTACGGATTCCGCCCGCAACGTTCGGCCCATCAGGCCGTGCGCGAAGTGCAGGCGAACATCCGGGCAGGTTATGGCTGGGTGGTGGACATGGACCTGCAAGCCTTCTTCGACCGGGTTAATCACGACCGGTTGGTGACGCGACTCAAGCAACGGGGCATCGACACCGATCTCCTGCGACTGATCAATCGCTACCTGAAAGCGGGCGTGAGCGTGGCGGGCAATATCGAAGCCACGACCATGGGCGTGCCGCAAGGCGGGCCGCTCTCGCCGGTGCTGGCCAACGTGGTGCTGGATGAACTGGATTGGGAACTGGACCGGCGCGGCCACCGTTTCGCCCGCTATGCCGACGACTGCAACATACTGGTCAGAAGCAGACGCGCGGGCGAACGGGTGATGGCCAGCGTGACACGCTACGTCAGTGACACACTGAGACTCACAGTGAATCCGCTGAAAAGCGCGGTGGATCGGCCCATGAACCGCAAGTTCCTGGGCTTCACGGTCAGTCGCAACGGTGCGAGGCTCAAGGTGGCCGACAAGACCCTCGAAAAGCTGAAGGACCGGGTGCGGGAACTGACCCGTCGTACGCGAGGCACCGGCATTGGCGCGCTCGTCGCAGAGCTGAGAGAGACCCTGCTTGGTTGGAAAGCGTACTTCGGTATCGCCGAAGTGCTGAGTCCTCTGCGCGAGATCGACAAATGGGTACGACGCAAGTTGCGCTGCTATCTCTGGAAACAGTGGGGGCCAGCCGGCTATCGGGAACTGCGCAAGCGCGGGGTTTCTGTCCGCGAAGCGTGGAACACCAGCAAGTCGGCCCATGGCCCGTGGCGGCTGTCCAAGACACCGGCATTGGCCATTGCGCTACCATTAGCCTTCTTCGAAACCATGGGACTACCCAGCCTTGCGCCACGGTAGGAATTCAATTCATCGAACCGCCGGATACGTGACCCGTACGTCCGGTGGTGTGGGAGGGGGAGCCCGTGAGGGCTTCTCCTATCCCGATTA
>JACPEH010000018.1 GCA_016183655.1 Rhodocyclales bacterium | reverse complement strand
GTATCCGTCCGGCCAACCCCGTCCGACGGTGAACCACGTGTCGCGGTAGTGGTTGTCGCCGGAGGTGGCGATGGCGCGGACGGACCGTACGGAGTGGCTGCAGCGGCTTGAGCGATGGCGGCGAAGCGGGATCGATCTGCGGGCGTTCGCTGCGCAGGAGCGACTCTCGTTCCGGCGTATGGCCTGGTGGCGGTGGCGTCTGACGCGGGACGGGTTGTTCACGAGCTCAGCTGGGCGCGCGACCGCGCTCGTTCCGATCTCGGAGTCCCTTGCCTTCGTCGAGCTCGAACCCGAGCCGAGCGCTCAGCTGTCGCCGTTCGAGGTCGTGCTCGGCAACGGGCGCATCGTGCGGGTCCCGCCGGCGTTCGATGACGGGTCCTTGTCCCGATTGCTCGTCGTCGCTGACGGGGTGGCCTGATGTTGCCGGGTGGCCTGCGGGTCATGCTCGCGGTCGAACCAGTCGATTTCAGGCGATCCATCGACGGCCTCTCGGAGTACGTGATGACGACGCTGCGTCAGGACCCGCGCGTCGAGCGCGCGTTCTTCGTCTTCGCCAACGCCAAGCGCGACAGGGCCAAGGTGCTCTGGCGTGACGCGACAGGTTGGTGCCTGCTCTACAAGCGCTTCGACAAGAACGTGGTGCCGCTGCCCGCCTCCGTCCCAGCGGGGGCCAAGAGCGTGGTCATCGATCCGCGGGCGTTCGCCAAGCTGCTCGACGGTGTCGCCCGGGTGCGACGCGAGACGGCGAAGGACGTGGCGCGGACCGCGAAAGAAAAGGTGCGCACGTTGATCAAGGCGCCAACTTCGTGACGACGTGAATAGATAGCGATGTGCTGACCGAGCTCATCATCGAGAACGAAGCGCTGCGTGCGCAGAACGCGGCGCTGGTCGCTGAGCGCGATCGCTACCGCAAGCTGTATGAGCGGCTCGCCACGGAGCTGGCGCTGCTGCAGCGGCAGCTGTTTGGGCAGAAGGCCGAGAAGGTCGACGCCAAGCAGATGGACCTGGCGCTGCTCCCGGTGCTCGAGGCCATGGGGCGCCTGCAAGCTGGTGACGCGAGCGCGGAGGCTGACGCCGAGGCCGCGCTCGAAGCGCTTCGGCGCGCGGCGGCATCGGCGATGAAACCCAAGGGTGACAAGACACCGCGCGAGCCGCGCAAGCTGAAGCTCGAAGACCTCGAGGTCGTGCGCGTTGTCATTGAGCCGCCGGAGCGCAAGCTGCCGGGCGGCGAGCTGCTCGAGCAGATCGGTGAAGAGGTGAGCGAGCACGTGGATCGGCGCGCGGCGCGGCTCGTCCGCGTCCAGGTGGTCCGCCCGAAGTACAAGACGACGTCGACGACGCCGGGTGAGACGAAGATCTTTTGCGCCGAGATGCCCGAGCGTCCGGTGCCCAAGTCGATCGCGGGTCCGGGCCTCCTCGCGCACACGATCGTCTCGAAGTACGCGGACCACATCCCTCTGCACCGGCAGGAGATCATCTACAAGCGCGAGGGCCTGCGCGTTGCGCGCTCGACGCTGTGCGACTGGGTGGCGGCAAGCGCAAGTCTCGTTCAGCACATCGTGGACGCGATGTGGGAAGACACGCGCGACAACGCGCGCTACGCGCTCGTCGACGCGACCGGCGTGCTCGTGCAGGCCGAGAAGGAGTGCAAGCGCGCGCACTTCTACGTCGTCGTGGTCCCCCAGCACCACGTGCTCTATCGCTTCACGACGGTGAACGACGGTGCCGCGGTCGCGGAGATGTTCTCGGGCTTCTCCTGCTACTTCCACGCCGACGCGGCGGCTGTGTACCACGAGCTGTATCGCCAGGAGTCCGGCATCATCGAGGTGGGATGCTGGGCGCACGCGCGCCGCGGATTCTTCGAGGCGCTGGCGACAGATCGCGAACGGGCGCTCGTGGGCATCGGCTTCATCGGTCTGCTCTACGACGCCCAGCGCGCTGCGATGGATGACAGCGGCCGCGTCGATAAGGTGAAACGCGCCGATGCTTCGCGGCCGATCCTTGCGCGCATCTTTTCGTGGGCAAGGCACGAGTTCCGGGACACCGAGACGGGCACGAAGATCGATGAGGCCCTTGGCTACCTCGTGCGCCAGCGCCGCCCGCTCCGGCGGTTCCTCGAGGACGGGATGCTTCGCTTGGACAACAATCCCGCCGAGCTCAACCTGCGCCGTGAGGTAGTCGGCCGGAAGAACTGGCTCTTCGTCGGGAGCGACAACGGCGCGGCCTGGAACACGGCCTTCGTCTCGCTCATCGCGAGCTGCCAGATGCACAACATCGAGCCGTGGGCGTATCTGCGCGACGTGCTGATGCTGCTGCCGGACTGGCGCAAGACCCGCGCGATCGAGCTCGCCCCGAAGAACTGGCGCGAGACCCTCGCCAAGCCGGCAACCCAGGCGCTCCTCGATGAGCTGAGGCTGCTCCGCGACGAGAACGCCTCGGCGTAGTCAGGGTACGCGACCGAGCACCCCTCGTCCTGACGCGGTTCCCCGGACGGATACG
>JACPEH010000017.1 GCA_016183655.1 Rhodocyclales bacterium | reverse complement strand
TCGCCCCGCAGTTTCGGATTGGGCTTCCTCCAGACCCCGCCTCGCGGCGACGCCCTTGCCCTTCTCCTTGCCTTCGGCTCTGCAAACCTGGCCATCGGACTTTCACCGACGAAGTAACGCGCCATGCCCGGCGCACACGTTGGACTTCAGCGGCCGCCGCTTGCGGCGGTCCGCTGGAAGGAAATGTTAGAAGTCTTTCGACCTCTGCGACGGAGCTAGGGCCGCCCTGGCTTTCAACGCTAACGACACGCGGAAGCAATGCGGCTAGATCTTTTTGGGATGCGTTGGCGGCCCGGCGTAGGCAATAGCTGCCACTGGACACAACCCCCCCAACCTGTGAGGCCGGAGTTGCGAAATGTGCTTCAAGAGAGCCGCCGTCATTGCCAAAAAATAGCCAATTTCCTTGAGAAACATCGATGCCCTCGCAATAGGAAATTGCTTCTGCTTCGGAAGCAAAAACATTGAGAGAGCGGTCATCGGTGGCAAAGGCGTAGATCATGACTTCTAACGTACAAAGTAAATGGCGTGCCGCTTGCGGCACGTCCAAGCGCCTATAGGGCGCGGTTTGACTGGGAAGTTAGGTGTCATTTTGCTTGCGTTGGCGCCGGATTGCCATGACAAATGTGAAGCCACCAATAAGAGATGCTAAGCCAGCAACTGGCTTAATAAGCGCAATGGACAATGCCCCGAAAATGAACCCGCAACTCAAAAACAGAGTGTGCTCTCGACGAAGCTCCGCTACGACTGCAACAACCATGGCGAGAACGCTAGAGGCAACGGCCGAGAACAATAACCATTGAAGGGCGTTTTCGTCATTGATAGAAAATACGCTAGCTTCCGATAAAGATGCAGTGGTGGATACGGTTTGTTGCACTACACCAATTTTCGCTAACCACGCGAGAACTACTCCTCCAGCTGGGTTATGAGAAGCCTTCATGTGGATAGCACTCGTGGCTAGGCAGATAGCCAGCACTCCAACGAAAAACGAGATGAGTCCGATGCGCTTGGTGCGTGGCATTTGACACCTAACGTTCAAAGTAAATGGCGTGCCGCTTGCGGCACGTCCAAGCGCCTGCAAGGCGCGGTTTGACTGGGATGTTAGGCAGCATAGGCTTGCGGATAGACTTCGAGGGTGCCGAGTGCAATAGCGCTGCCAAATGCAGCCAATATTTCGTTGGTGATCTGCTGTTGATCGGAGCAAATGATGGCGTCGCGGTATGGAACACGAAGGCATATAACAGCCAGCATGCCGTTTTGTAGTTGATAGCCCCACCAATCTTCCTCTCCGCCATAAGTAGCAAAAGAGTTGGACTCTGTGAAATGCGGCGCCCCCAAAACTTGGTGTAGGGCTACGCGCTCAACATTGTGAGTACAAGCAAGTTGCCACAATCTGGATTGGATAGGCGGTGAAAGGGGGCGCATGATTCTTGCTGCCTAACGTGGAGCTAACCTGCGCCGGAGCGCGAAGCGCGTAGGGAACCCAACAGCGCAGCTGTTGGGCGTCAGGTTGAGCGTAGGGTTATGTTTCTTTTGCAAGGCGCACTTCACCAAAGATCATGAAAACGAAAGTGCCCGGCCCTGCCTCACCGCGATAAGCGCCACATGATTCAGAAAGCCGCATGGCCAATGCCGTGTATTCCCAAGCCCTCTGTTCAGAGCATGAAACCTTTTGGGTCGTTAACTCATTTGAATTGTGTTCTTCACCAAACGCTTTGACCCGCGACGCGGCCGCCTGAAGCGCCGGAACTACTGAAGGATGGTTCCAACCCCACATGAAGGTGCTGTCTTTGGAGTTATAGGTTCCAACTATCTGTACTGGTGATGATGCGACTGTGCCATTTGCAAACGTAAATATGATGTGCCCGTTGTCTTGATCTACGTCCCATGACTTTTCTTCACCAAAGTGCCATGTCCCGCGATGCGCGTCGGTTGTCATTTTCAACCCTTCGACGCTGCCGGCGATAAACGCTTCAATATCGAATTTCTTCTTGAACAGACCAAACATCAGAAACTCCTAGAAACATAACGTGCTGCTTGAGCCGACGCCGGAGCGCGTAGCGCGGAGGGAACCCAAAAGCGTAGCTTTTGGGTGGTCGGCTCGAAGCGTTTGTTATGCCTTTCCATCACGTTTAGCGACAGCACTTTTAGCTCCATCGGGCAAATTTGAAAAAAGTTCAGCCACCTGCTTGGGTTGAGTGATCTGATTGTCGACAATTAAATTGATGAGTCCAAACAAGGCTATGGCAGTTTGTGGTTTGTCCTCAATAGTCATTTCCCCTGGATGAACAGCATTGTTTCCAACTACGCGGACCACATCTAATGCTTGTTGAACACGAGCTGGTAAGCCTTGTTGAACCAAATGTGCTATGTCGTCGTTTATGTTTTTGCCGTTTCCTCCGAGGTGTACCGCAAGTTTTTGGAGGCATAGACGTAAGAGTGCTGCGGCACCACGAGGGGAGCTTTCAGCGATTGAACGCGCTTCTAAGTAATCTCTATTGCACTCATCCGGCAAGTCGGGGTTTGGAAGCGGAGCAGTAGATGATCTTGGGTAGATCATTTCCTGAACTCCATATCCCTCTTCGTTCAACCAAATCGCTTCCTTTTGGCAATGATGACAAGTTGCAATCAATATCGGTTTCCAAGAAATTCCGATTCGCTGTCCGTATGTCGCTAGTGACTGCCAATCCATAGCTGCATAGGCAGCACAATATGGACAAGTGAAAGCCTTTTTGTTCAGTTCAGGAGGTTCGAATTTTGGGCTCATGCTGTATTACCAGAAGATGCATAACGTAGAGCTAACCGGCGCTGCGCGGCTTTATCGCGCAGCGTCCAGCGACCGGAGGGAGCGAGGTTGAGCGCCAAGTTATGCACCTTATTTGGTAAACCTCAGTTTTTGCACTTTGCCGGTTTCTCTATTTAGCTGCACTTCGTAGCCTGAAAAATTTCCCACCACAAGTTGAGGGGACAGGGAAATAAAGCCGGTGTACGCGCTACTGGCCATATGGACTGGGTTTTCGGCATACCAGACAAAATATCCAGAACGATCAAAGCAAACTAGGTTATTGGCTTGATGATCCTTAGAGAAATCGCTGTAGTCGAAGATGACGTATATGTGGTTGCCATCTTCAACAGCAGAGGCAATGGGGTGCTCAACAACCATTTCTATTTGGTCGATTTTCAGAACACATTCCCTAAATGCGATAGTCATGACGTCGGTGCATAACGTTGAAAATCACCGGACGCAGGCAAGCGCAGCTTGCCGGAGGTCCGGTGGATTGTGATGTTGGGCGTCATTGTCGCCATAGCAAGAACCCCGTGCCCGCAAATGCGCCCGCCATTACAAGCCAAGTGAGACCGCGAATAACACGATCTCGTTTTGCACACTTAAGACAAACGCGGGCCTTGGTTGATGCCAAAGGACCACCGGCAACTGGGACTTCACTGGACTGCATTGGTGCCAACTGTATGCCGCACCTAAAACATTGAAACGACCCCGCAATAGATTGCGCCTTTTTGAACCGCAACCGATCAGCCAGGTAAACAGGCAATAGGACGATGAATATCGCCAACAACGAGAGCCATGGATTATTCATTGAGACGCCCAACGTGCAAGGTAAATGGCGCGCCGCTTGCGGCGCGTCCAAGCGACCGAAGGGAGCGGTTTGACCAGGATGTTAGCCCGGCCGTGTACCACGGAGTTTGCGTTGCGGGCCAACGGTTCAAGCGCGCTACTGTGCGCAGGCGCTGGACGAAGAGCAGAGAAATGAGCAGCGGCGGTAATGCAACAAGCTTTGCTTTGGCGAGGCCGCAGAATCGGCGGCGATTCGGGTTGCCGCGTTGCGCGAACAGATGCGAACCACTGATGCGAAGAGCGCGCACTGATGCCAAAAACCGGCGGAACCACAGCGGATGAGCGACCCACAAACCATCGAACGAAAGCACCCGTGCGGCCGTGGAATTGGCTGCGAACGTTGGGTGGTTGATGAGTTGCCATGAGCATGACTTGGTTTTGCAGGCTAACGTGTAGGTGAGGGGCGCTGGGCAAGCGCAGCTTGACCGGCGTCCCAGCGGCGAAGCCGCGCCTCGACCGCAGGGTTAGGTATTCTGGCAAGAAAACTCTGCATGATCGTAGAGTGTAAGTTGGGCCGCTGTGGCAAGCTCTTTTGCGGTAGAAACGTCAGATGCTCTGACAATTAGCGAGCAATAGGAGTCGGACTCTGTTTCGAAGTGAAGAAGTGCGAGGTCTCTGCTGGCCAACCAGTCAGACAAAGCTATTAGTGCTTCGGGAACTGAACCAAACTCCGCTTCACAATCACGCTCCCAGCGCTCACTGATACCGAAGGTACCCAGAATCTCGGAAACCTGCCACACGATTTCCTCGCGCGCTTTCCAATCTAGTTGGATAAACACCCATTTGCCTCGCCTTTGACCTTCTTCGCCGGACATTACTTCGCTCAGTGCCTCAAATGAACCTTCATCGCCATCGAGAGCCCGTTTGGCAACTCGGCACAAACGCTGAGATTCGGTCTTGTTCAGTTGGCGCGTTGCAAATTGAAGGAAGGCCTGGAGCTTTTTCTTCCTAAGCGATAACTCTGTCTTGTTCTTGGGATGCAATATCTCCCAGATTTCATCCTCCGGTACATTCGTATCGATAGGCTCCGCAGAGGTTGTTAGATCTCTATTGAGCAGCTTGCCCAGAAACTTAAGCATCGTGAATACCTAACGTGCAAAGTAAATGGCGTGCCGCTTGCGGCACGTCCAAGCGCCTGTAAGGCGCGGTTTGACTGGAAGGTTAGAGGGCGGCGCTCTTAACATGGAAGTACCTGAATATTGCCACCAACAGAACTAAGCAACTGCGTCGTCACCCTGGCGCGGTTGAATGAAACGTCGCAAAGAAATGCGAAGACCATCGATAGATAGAGGATGTATGCAAAGCCCACGTAGTCACTAAACAGGATGGTGTGTAGCCAGTTCTGGTTGAAGAGATAAAGGTAGCCAGTGATGGTGGAAGCCACCACCAAAACCAGTGCGGGAAGAATCAGATGTCGCCCAGCACCTTGCTTAAAGAAAACGGCTATTCCGAGCAGAGAAAAAACCAACGCATTGATGCCAGTGAAAATCCGAAACTCACGGGTAAGTTTTTCGGCTGTTTCCATGTACTTTGTTCGAATGAACGACGTTAAACGCTCCTGAGCTTGAGAGGCTATGACGATCTGCGATTCGAAACCTTCGCGAAGGTGATTTTCGATTTTCTTTCGGCATTCGCAGTCAAGGTCGCGCATTTCTGAGATGACGGCTGCAATTTTCTCAGGAATCTTTTCTTTCAGTTGCCGCTGAGCGATCTCAGCCTCTTGAGCGTGCTTGTTGATCAAGGCGCCAGCCTTGGTTGATAAGTATTTCTCATCAAGCGCGTCAATTTTCTCGTGCACCTTTTTCTCGACTTGGCGCCGAATAACTTCTTTCGCAGTCTCTTCGACATAGCCAGGGTTGAGAAGCGAGGCAACCAATGCGGCACCAAACAGCATTGTTCCTACGGCGGACAAGAGCAACAGCAATGCGCGAATGACGCTCACCTTTAGCCCTCTAACGTGCAAGGTAAATGGCGTGCCGCTTGCGGCACGTCCAAGCGACCGAAGGGAGCGATTTTGACCGGTATGTTAGCCCGGCCGTGTACCGCTGCGGAAATGACGACAGCTTACGGCGCAAGCGCGCACCTGTGAGCGAGCGCTTGGCGAAGGCAGAGAAATGAACAGCTGCGGTAACGCACCAACCTTTGCTTTGGCGAGGCCGCTGACTCAGCGGCGATTCAGGCTCCCGCGTTGCGCGAAGAGATGCGAACCACGGCCGCGATGAGCGAGCACCAATGCCGGAAACCGACGGAACCACTACGGGCGAACGACCCACGAGCCATCGAACGCAAGCACCCGTGCGGCCGTGGAATTGGCAGCGAACGTTGGGTGGTTGATGAGTTGCCATGGGCATGACTTGGTTTTGCAGGCTAACGTTCAAAGTAAATGGCGTGCCGCTTGCGGCACGTCCAAGCGCCTGAAAGGCGCGGTTTGACTGGGATGTTATGCAGCATAGAACTATGACTCGCGATTTGCATGCGAAACCATTTGCCAAAACTCTCGAAGCGCATAGCCGATGCCAATGACAAAAAATATGACCGCGACCGCAAATACCCGTGGGTCAAGCCATATTTTGATTGAGTCGGGCAACTGGTCGTAAACGACGAGATACGCGGCAACCGCTAAACAAAGGCCAATGTTTGCCCAGATGGCCAAGACAATTTTGTCGGCGGCGCCGCCAAAACCATTTGGTTGTTCGATAGAGGGCGGTGGTTGCCGATGATCGGTTGGCTGCATGAGTGGGCTAGCGATTCTGTGTTGCTGCATAACGTGCAAGGTAAATGGCGCGCCGCTTGCGGCGCGTCCAAGCGACCGAAGGGAGCGGTTTGACCAGGATGTTAGCCCGGCCGTGTACCACGGAGTTTGCGTTGCGGGTCAACGGTTCAAGCGCGCTACTGTGCGCAGGCGCCGGACGAAGAGCAGAGAAATGAGCAGCGGCGGTAATGCAACAAGCTTTGCTTTGGCGAGGCCGCAGAATCAGCGGCGATTCGGGTTGCCGCGTTGCGCGAACGGATGCGAACCACGGCCGCGATGAGCGAGTGCCAAGGCCAGAAACTGGCGGAACCACTACGAGCAAATGACCCACGGGCCATTGAACACAAGCACCCGTGCGGCCGCGGAATTGGCCGCGAACGTTGGGTGGTTGATGAGTTGCCATGGGCATGATTTGGTTTTGCAGGCTAACGTTTGACATAACCGGCGCTGCGCGGCTTCATCGCGCAGCGTCCGTGTTGATGGATGGGTTAGCGATCACAGCGCTTGTAGATCGCATACTGACTACCGTTCCATCGCCAAACCGGAAAGCAAAACCCAGGTCCTTCGATCTCAATGTCGGGAAAGCCTTTGTTTCTTGTGGTGAGCAACTTATAGCCACTAGCGGGAAAGCCAAGATTAACCTTCCAATGCCCTTTGCTCTTAATGAGCAACGACAATTCTGCTCCCGCCGCACCGCCCTGGCACGACCCAAGAACAGTTACGAATACTTCCGGCTGCCCGTCGGAATTCAAGTCGACGGCTTCAAGTTCGGGCTGAACGATTTCGTCGCAGGCGTTGATAAGTTTTCCGGCACGCTCGGTTAGCCCGACTGCTTTGTAAATTGCTCGGGTGTCCGCTGTCGAAACCGACGACGAGGATGCGCCGATAGCAAACGAACCGAACGCGCCCAAGACCGCACCAATTGTTGTAAGGAGGGCAAAGCGGAGCATTTGATAAGCGTGCATGAGTGGAGGATTGATGAGCGCTAACGTGCAAGGTAAATGGCGTGCCGCTTGCGGCACGTCCAAGCGCCTGAAAGGCGCGGTTTGACTGGGGGGTTAGCCGACCTACCTTTGGGAAACATTGCTGACCTCAACTACCCCTTGTTCGTTGATTGACACGATTTGTGACTCTTGGGTGCCAGAGGTGAAGCTCTTTGTGAAAATTACATATAGGGTGCGGCCCCCAAGATTTTTGTAGCCAGCCTCGTATGACAGAGAGACCCCATTAATAAATGCAGGCCGGAGCTTGGCAAGTTGCTCTTTGGATAAATTGATTGTGCGGCCGAAAGCGGAAACAGATAACGATACGAATACTTCATGGTTTTTCTCACCGCTCAAATTGACTGGACCTGATTCGCTGATGCCAAGCGATGAGAACTGAAAGGAATTAAGGCTCAGCGCGCCTTCTTGCGACGCAAGCGCTGGGGAGGCCGAGAGCAGAAGCATGAACGTAAGAAATAGATTCTGGGCGGAGCGCATGATTTTGTTGGCTAACGTTGAATTAAACGGCGCGCCGCTTGCGGCGCGTCCGAGCGACCGAAGGGAGCGTTTTTGAATGTGATGTTAGAGCTCATAACGGCATGGGTTACTTTGGTGGTGTCGAAAACCCAAGTTTTTTTAGCTGGCGCTGAACAATCGGATGGTTACCAAAGGTGATTGCCAATGCACAAAGGGTAAAGACGAGCAGTCGTAGTAGGTCGGCGACGAAATCAGCCCACCGGCCGGATTGAAACAGCTCAACCGAAACCAGCATACTGACAGTCACAAAAGGTAAGGCGGATAAGCCAGCCATGACTTGAAACACGCTCCGTGACTTAACATTCGTGTTTGTGGTGTGGTCGGCACCAAGAAGGGCTGCAGCGAAGAACATTAGCGAGCCCAATAGGAAGCCTCCAAGGTATTTTCCGGAGGTGAAGGCAAGTGCTATGAACACTACCCCGAGAATGCAGCAGATGATCTGAAGGGTGAGGGTGCTAGATCTCATGAGCTCTAACGTAGAGCTAACCGGCGCTGCGCGGGTTTATCGCGCAGCGTCCAGCGACCGAAGGGAGCGAGGTTGAGCGCCATGTTAGAACTTGCTCGCCCGGACACTACCGGCTGCAGCAGGCCATCACGAAGACCACTATGGCGACTGGGACAAGAACCGCCAACACGGCGACTATCGCAAGCGTACGAGCGACTCGAAAAACCGTTGAAGTCTGAGTTGGCGTGGCGTTAGGTCCAGGCGTTGGGGTTACGCGTGGCGTCGAAGACATTGGTGAATTTCCTAAAGAGTCCCTGCGAAAGAGTAGATACACAGCCCAAGGCAACGCGAGCCCGATTAGCCGAGCTGCTACCGTGACGGAAAGTTGATTTTGGGACTTGGGCAGAACTAGATAGTGAATGAGTTCAGGCAGTAACAAGCCAACGACACCGCTTGCGGCCGCAACCATCCACCAGAACGTTTTGGTGCGACGAGAAGGTATCGCTGATCGGTCTATGAGGAATACAGGCCAAGCCAAGAGTGCAAGAATCACTATCGGGGCAAGGAATTCCATTTCAAGTTCTAACGTGCAAAGTAAATGGCGTGCCGCTTGCGGCACGTCCAAGCGCCTGAAAGGCGCGGTTTGACTGGAGTGTTAGAAATCACCATAGGTAATCTAGAGAGGCGTACGACCAATCTTCGCAGATGACACCTGAAACTTTCGAGGCGTTGTTCGGAGGCGACCAACTGCAAGTCTTGATCGATTCAAGAATATGATTCCTGTGCTTGAGTGTTGGCTCCGCGAGAGCTTGTTGGGCGGGAATTCTGAAACGCACAAAATCCCCCTCACGCAGTTTGTGGGCTATTGGGATTACAACTGGCCAGGCAATGAGGTCTGTTTCAGACTGCGCAATCTCAGCAATACCCACTCGAAGGTTGGCAGCCAGCGCGTCACACAACGCAGGAGCGCGGCCACAGAACGTTCTGTCCGCAAACTTCTCCCATCGTTCGAACTTCGCAATTCTTCCAATAACCTCGGTTTGGGAGAATCGGTTCCAGTTCGACACAATACGCTCGGACGGTACGAATTCCGGCTTGTAAGCGGATGGGTCATACGGCCGCTGTGCAGCGCAACCTGCAAATAGCAGAAGGAAAACTAGGCGTAGTGGGTGCATGTGATTTCTAACGTGAATTCGATGGCAAAAACGCCTGCCAAGCTGGCCGGGTGATGAATAAGCTGGCCGGTGGATTGGGCGTAGTGCCTTGGTTCATAAAATGGTTTTTCATTTCGTCGGGGTCGGCGTCGGCTTGGATGGCGGACAAAGGCGGCAGAGTGCCATCTTGTGCGTCGTCGTCGTTGAATAAGCTGGTTGCGGATATGCAATCGAAAGCCTCGGTGTTCTGAAAAAGGCCTTGCGTTCTACCTCTTCGGGATATACTGTATATGCGTACAGTATATCCCGAAGAGGTAATGCGGCATGGACGAAAAACCATCAGGGACGCTTATCGGCCGGCTTCGCGAAGCCATTCGTTACAAGCACTACAGCATACGGACGGAGCGTGCGTATGTCGAGTGGGTAAGGCGTTTCGTCCGCTTTCACGGCATGCGCCATCCGCGTGAAATGGGAGCGCCGGAGGTTCGGGCCTTTCTCGGGTACCTGGCCGGCGAACTGAAGGTGTCTGCATCCACCCATCATCAGGCACTCGCTGCACTGCTTTTCCTCTACGGCGGGGTACTCGGCGTTACGTTGCCCTGGCTGGCCGAACTGGATCGCCCGAAAAAGCCAAAGCGCATGCCGGTGGTACTCGGGCACGGGGAGGTAGAGCGCTTGTTGGCGATGCTTGATGGCACGCATGCCCTGATGGCGCAGTTGCTCTACGGTACCGGCATGCGCCTGATGGAGTGTGTCCGCCTGCGGGTCAAGGATGTCGACTTCGAGCGCCACGAGATTCTGGTGCGCGACGGCAAGGGTGCGAAGGATCGGGTGACGATGCTCCCGGCATCGCTGGTGCCCGTCCTGCAGGCGCATCTGCTGCGCGTTCGGCAGCTCTGGGAGCGCGACCGCGAAGCGGCGCGCGAAGGTGTCTGGATGCCGGAGGCGCTGGTCCGCAAGTATCCTTCCGCGCCGCGCGAGTGGGGCTGGTTCTGGGTCTTCCCGGCGCGCGATCTGTCGGTCGATCCGCGCACCGGCATCGAGCGCCGGCACCACACGCACGAGCAGGCGCTGCAGCGGGCGATCAAGCGCGCGCTGGCCGATGCCGGCATCGCCAAGCCGGCGTCCACGCACACGCTGCGCCACTCCTTTGCCACCCACCTGCTGCAGTCTGGCTACGACATCCGCACCGTGCAGGAACTGCTCGGCCATTCCGACGTGTCGACGACGATGATCTACACCCATGTGCTCAATCGCGGCGGGCGCGGCGTGGTCAGCCCGATGGATCGCCTGTCCGGCAGCTGATTCGAGACGAAAAAAACGCCCCTCGCGGGGCGTCGTCCGAGGGCGGGGCGGCGCTCAGCCCGCTTCCGCGACCCGCTTGCCGATGTGCGCCAGCGCCTCTTCCACCTGGTCGACCAGGATCAGGCACAGGTCGCCGGAACCGAGGCGCTCCAGCGCGGTGTCGATGGCGATGAACTCGCCCTTGATTTCGTCCACCGAGCCGGTGCGCCGTGCGCCGGCCAGCCCGGCGCGCAACAGGGCGATCGTTTCGCCCTCGTCGCGGCCGCGCATGCAGGCGTCCTCGTAGAGGAGCACTTCGTCGAAGGCGTCGCCGAGGAGCTGCGTCTGCTGGCGGATGTCCTCGTCGCGGCGGTCGCCGGCGGCGGAAATCACCACCGAGCGGCGTTTCGCCGGCATCGTCTCGATCGCCTTGACCAGCGCCTGGATCGCATCCGGGTTGTGGCCGTAGTCGGCGATCAGCGTCGCCCCCTTGTAGCCGAAGACGTTGAAGCGCCCCGGCGCGGTCGTCGCGTCGGCGACGAAGGAGCCGAGCGCGGCGCGGATCGTTTCCCAGTCGAGGTCGAGCGCCCAGGCGGCGGCGGTGGCGGCCATCGCGTTCTCGACCTGGAAGCCGATGGTGCCGTTGCGCGTCAGCGGAATCGCGGCCAGCGGCACGCGGTGCTCGTTCTGGCCCTGCACCGCGACGATGGCGCCGTCCTCGACGAAGACCACCCGCTTGCCCTGCGCGCGGTGGCGCGACATCACCGGGTTGTTGCGGTCCATGGCGAAGAAGATCACCGCACCCGGGCTGTGGCCGGCCATCCGGGCGACCATCGGGTCGGCCGCGTTGAGCACTGCATAGCCGGACTCGGCAACGTTGTCGACGATCACGCGCTTGACCACGGCGAGGTCGTCGACGGTGGTGATGTAGTTCAGGCCGAGGTGGTCGCCGACGCCGACGTTGGTGACCACGGCGACGTCGCAGCGGTCGAAGCCCAGCCCCTCGCGCAGCATGCCGCCGCGTGCGCATTCGAGCACGGCGGCGTCGACGTCGGGGTGCAGCAGCACGTTCCTGGCGCTCTTCGGCCCCGAGCAGTCGCCGGTGTCGATGCGCCGGCGCTCGACATAGACGCCGTCGGTGCCGGTGAAGCCGACGCGCAGCCCGCTGACGGTGAGCATGTGCGCGATCAGGCGGGTCGTCGTCGTCTTGCCGTTGGTGCCGGTGACGGCGACGATCGGGATGCGGCCGTCCTCGGCGGGGTCGTCGTACATCATGTTGACGACTGCCTCGCCGATCGGGCGGCCCTTGCCGAACGAGGGGGTCAGGTGCATGCGCAGGCCGGGGGCGGCGTTCACCTCGACGATGCCGCCGCCCTGCGCTTCCAGCGGCTCCTGCACGGTCTGGCAGACGACGTCGATGCCGGCGATGTCCAGGCCGACGGTCTGCGCCGCGGCCACCGCGCAGGCGGCGAGCTCGGGGTGCACCTCGTCGGTGACGTCGGTGGCGGTGCCGCCGGTGGACAGGTTGGCGTTGTTCCTGAGCATCACGCGCTCGCCCTTGGCCGGCACCGTTTCCGGCGTGTGGCCCTTCTTCGCCAGGTGGGCGATGGCGATCTCGTCGAAGCGGATCCTGGTCAGCGACGATTCGTGGCCGACGCCGCGGCGCGGGTCGGCATTGACGATGTCGACCAGTTCCTTGATGTTGTGCTGGCCATCGCCGATCACCTGCGCCGGGTCGCGGCGCGCGGCGGCGACCAGCTGCTTGCCGACCACCAGGAAGCGGAAGTCGTGCCCCGGCAGGTAGCGTTCGACGAGGATGTGGCGGCGATGCTCGCGCGCGTTGGCGTAGGCGTTCATCACCTCCTCGCGGGTGCTGACGTTCACCGTGATGCCCTTGCCCTGGTTGCCGTCCTGCGGCTTGACCACCACCGGGCCGCCGATCTCCTGCGCGGCGGCCCAGGCGTCGTCGGCGTCCTCGACCGGGCGGCCGAGCGGCACCGGCACGCCGGCGGCGTGCAGCAGTTTCTTGGTCAGCTCCTTGTCCTGCGCGATCGACTCGGCGATGGCGCTGGAGAGGTCGGTTTCGGCGGCCTGGATGCGGCGCTGCTTGCTGCCCCAGCCGAACTGCACCAGGCTGCCCTCGGTCAGGCGGCGGTAGGGGATGCCGCGGGCGACCGCGGCGTAGACGATGGCGCCGGTCGAGGGGCCGAGGCGGATGTCGCCGTCGAGGTCCTTCAGCCGGAACAGCGCGTCGTCGAGGTCGAACGGCGTGTCGTCGAGCGCGGCGCGGATCAGCGTCTCGGCCAGCTCGAAGGCCAGCCGGCCGACCGGCTCCTCGGTGTATTCGACGACCACCTGGTAGGTGCCGGCCTCGAGCGTCTCCTTGGTCAGGCTGAAGGTGACGGTGCAGCCGACGCTGACCTGCAGCCCGAGCGCCGCCGCCTCCTGTACGTGCGCCAGCGAGATCGGCCGGCCGCCGCTCGGGGCCTGCAGGTCGATCGCCGGGAAGCGGGCGCGCAGCCGCGTCTCGAAGCCGGGCAGCCGGGCAATGTCGCGTTCGGCTTCGGCGCAGGCGAAGATGCATTCGATCGCCGTGTGGCGGCTCCACAGGTTGGGGCCGCGCAGGGCCCGGGTGCGGGAAACTTCCATTGTGGTGTGGTCCTGGGTTTGCGTTTCGTTCTGTGCGGCAGGGTCAGGCGGCGACGACGGCTGCCTCTTCGATTTCGTAGGTGCTGATGCCGGTGCGGATCAGGTCGGCGGAGAGGTCGAGCGCCCACGCCGCGGCCACCGCGGCGAGCAGGTTCTCGACCTCGTGCGCCGGGCAGCCGGCCGGCGTGCCTTCGAAGGCGATGGTCTCGATCAGCGGTTCCTCGTCGTCGCCGATCGCCAGCGTCAGGTAGCCGTCGCGCACATAGACGCTGCGGCCGTCCTTGGCGCGGTGCGCGGCCAGCGCCGGGGTGTCGGGATCGACGGCGAAGAAGATCACCTCGCCGTCGGAGAGCTCGGCCATGTCGACGACGCGCTCGTCGGCGGCGTTGAGGATCGAGGCGCCGGAATCGAGGACGACGTCGACCTGCGTGCGCAGCGCCTTCCACACCTGGTCGAGGTCCTGCACGTCGTAGTCCGCCGAGAGGCCGTCGGCATCGAGGAGGTTGGTGACGATGCCGATCTGGCAGCGGTCGTAGGCCAGCCCCTCGCCGAGGATCGCGGCGGCGCCGTTCTCGAAGATCGCCGCTTCGACGGCGCGCGCCATCAGCACGCGGCGGGCGGCGTTCCAGTGGGCGCTGTCCTTCTTCTCGACGCGGCGGCGGCCGAGGAAGAGGCCCTCGCTGGTCGCCGCGCCGACGTGCCGGCCGCTGATCTGCAGCAGGTGGCGCAGGATGCGGGCGACGCCGGTCTTGCCGCGCGAGCCGGTGATGCCGATCACCGGGATGCGGCCGCTGGCGTTCTTCGGGAACAGGTGCTCGACGATCGCCTTGCCCACCGGGCGCGGCTTGCCGACGCCGGGCTTGAGGTGCATCAGCAGGCTCGGGCCGGCGTTCACCTCGACGATGGCGCCGCCCTGTTCGGCGAGCGGCTTCGAAATGTCTTCGGCGACGAGGTCGATGCCGGCGATGTCCAGCCCGACGATGCGCGCCGCCAGCGAGGCGAGCGCGGCGGTGTCGGGGTGCACTTCGTCGGTGACGTCGAACTCGTGGTTGGCGTTGCGCTGGATCAGCACTTCGACGCCGGCGGCCGGCACCGAGTCGCCGGTGAGGCCCTGGCGCTCCAGCTCGATGCGCGCGGCGGAGTCGATGCGGATGATCGACAGCGGGTGGTTCTCGGTCGGCCCGCGGCGCGGGTCGGAGTTGATCTGCAGGTCGATCAGTTCGCGCACCGTCGACTTGCCGTCGCCGCTGACTTTGACCACGTCGCCGCGGTTGGCGGCGACCAGCTTGCCGCCGATCACCAGCAGGCGGTGCTCGGTGCCCGGGATCGAGCGCTCGACCAGCACGCCGCTACCTTCGTCGACGGCGACCGAATAGGCTTTCTCCACCTCCTCGCGCGTCTTCAGGTCGATGAACACGCCGCGGCCGTGGTTGCCGTCGACCGGCTTCACCACCACCGGCAGGCCGATGTCCTCGGCGGCATCCCAGGCGTCGGCCGGGCTGTCCACCTCGCGCCCTTCCGGCACCGGCACGCCGCAGGACTGCAAGAGCGACTTGGTCAGATCCTTGTCGCGCGAGATGCCTTCGGCGATGGCGCTGGTGCGGTCGGTCTCGGCCGTCCAGATGCGGCGCATCGCCGCGCCGTAGCCGAGCTGCACCAGGTTGCCGTCGTCGAGCAGGCGGATCGCCGGGATGCTGCGGTCGTCGGCGGCGTCCACGATGCTGGCCGTGGACGGGCCGAGGCACAGCGAATCGACCATGTCGGTGAGCTTTTCGACCGAGGCGTTGACGTCGAACGGGCGGTCTTCCATCGCCGCCATGATCAGCTCGCGTCCTTCGTGCAGCGCGGTGCGCGTGACGTCTTCCTGCCAGGCGCGGATGGCGACCTTGTACACGCCGCGCTCGGAGGTCTCGCGCGCGCGGCCGAAGCCGCCGGGCAGGCCGGCCAGGTTCTGCAGCTCCAGCGTCACGTGTTCGAGGATGTGCGCCGGCCAGGTGCCTTCCTCGACCCGGCGCAGGAAGCCGCCGCGCTCCTCATACGAGCAGCGGTGCTCGATCAGCGACGGCAGCATCGCCTTCAGCCGCTCGTAGTAGCCGGGGATCTTGTTCGACGGGAAGTCCTCCAGCTCGCCGATGTCCACCCACGCCTCCAGCACCGGGCGGTAGGTCCACACGTTGGGGCCGCGCAGCGGCACGATCTTGCGGAAGATGATGTCTTTTTTGCTCATGGGGGCGGGATGCCTTGTCGGGTTGTGGCAGCGGGTAAATGTGTCGAATAACGCGATAGCGGCGCCAAAGTTTACCGTCGGTCCGTTACAGGAAACGATCGAGGATCTTGCGGCTGCCGCGATCGAGCGCGGTCAGGTCGCGCACCAGGTACTGGATGCCGTGCGTGTCGGCGATCAGCAGCCGCTCGCGGCCCAGCCGGCGGATGTCCTCCTCGCCCTTGAGCACCAGCAGCGCATCGCCGCGGTCGGTCTCGATGTCCCAGGTGCTCGGGCAGGCGAAGCTGGAGACGCCGCGGAGGCGCTTGATCTCGGGGACGAACTCGCGGCTTTCCAGCTCCTCGCGGATCAGCGCGGCGATGCCTTCCGGTAGCGCTTCCAGCCGGTCGATCCAGGCCAGCTCGTGGCCTTCCGGGCTGACCAGCGCGATGCCGCGCTCGGGCTCGCCGATCGGGAAGGCGCGCACCGGGACCACGGCCTCGTGCGTTTCGCCGTCGGCGCCGGTGAACACCAGGCGGCCGAACGGGTCGCGGGCCAGTTGGAAGTTCGCGGCGGGGTTCTCGGTACTCATGCATGCTCCTTGGCCGGAACGTCGATGCGCGGCAAGCGCTCCTCGGCGTCGACGTTGCGCGCCTGTGCCATGTACAGCTTGTAGTAGTGGCCTTCCAGCGCCATCAGCTGGTCGTGGTTGCCGACCTCGACGATCTTGCCGCGGTCGAGCACCACCAGCCGGTTGGCCTGGCGCAGCGTGGACAGGCGGTGGGCGATGGCGATCGTGGTGCGGCCATGGACCAGGTTGTCGAGCGCCTTCTGGATCTCCTTCTCGGTGGTCGTGTCGACCGACGAGGTGGCCTCGTCGAGGATCAGGATGCGCGGGTCGATCAACAGCGCGCGGGCGATCGAGATGCGCTGGCGCTCGCCGCCGGACAATGCCTGGCCGCGCTCGCCGACCAGCGAGTCGTAGCCGTGCGGCAGGCGCAGGATGAATTCGTGGGCGTTGGCGGCGCGGGCGGCGGCGACGATTTCCTCGCGCGTCGCCTCCGGCTTGCCGTAGGCGATGTTCTCGGCGATGGTGCCGAAGAACAGGAAGGGCTCCTGCAGCACCAGGCCGATGTGCCGGCGGTACTCAGCCACCGGCACGGCGCGGATGTCGATGCCGTCGATCAGGATGGCGCCCTCGGCGACGTCGTAGAAGCGACAGATCAGGTTCACCAGCGTGCTCTTGCCGGAGCCGGAATGGCCGACCAGGCCGATCATCTCGCCCGGCTCGATGACCAGGTTCATGTCGCGGGTGACGGCGCGGGTGCCGTGACGGAAGCCGATCTGGCGCAGTTCGATGCGGCCCTTCACTTGCGGCAGGTGCACCGGATTCTGCGGTTCCGGCACGCTGGAGACGTGGTCGAGGATGTCGAAGATGCGCTTGGCGCCGGCGGCGGCCTTCTGCGTCACCGAGACGATCCGGCTCATCGAGTCCAGCCGCGTATAGAAGCGGCTGATGTAGGCGAGGAAGGCGGTCAGCACGCCGACCGTGATCTCGTCCTTCGACACCTGCCAGATGCTGAAGGCCCAGACCACCAGCAGGCCGATCTCGGTGAGCAGCGTCACCGTCGGCGTGAACAGCGACCAGACGCGATTGACGCGGTCGTTGACCTGCAGGTTGTGCTGGTTGGCGGCGCGGAAGCGCTCGACCTCGCGCTTCTCCTGGGCGAAGGCCTTGACCACGCGGATGCCGGGGATGGTGTCGGCGAGCACGTTGGTGACTTCGGCCCAGATGCGGTCGACTTTCTCGAAGCCGGTGCGCAGCTTGTCGCGGACGACGTGGATCATCCAGGCGATCAGCGGCAGCGGCAGCAGGGTGACCAGCGCCAGCCACGGGTTGATCGAGACCAGGATGACCGCGGTCATGGTGATCATCAGCACGTCGGTGGCGAAGTCGAGCAGGTGCAGCGAGATGAAGATGTTGATGCGGTCGGTCTCCGAGCCGATGCGCGCCATCAGGTCGCCGGTGCGCTTGCCGCCGAAGTACTCCTGCGACAGCGCCAGCAGGTGCTCGTAGGTCGAGGTGCGCAGGTCGGCGCCCATCCGTTCGGAAACCAGCGCCAGGATGTAGGTGCGCGCCCAGCCCAGCCCCCAGGCCACCAGCGCCGAGCCGAGCAGGCCGCCGAGGTAGAGCGTGACCAGGCCGCGGTCGATCGGCTTGCCGTTCTGGTACGGGATCAGCACGTTGTCCATCAGCGGCATCGACATGTACGGCGCGACCAGCGTCGCCGCGGTCGACGCCAGCGTCAGCAGGAAGCCGGCCAGCAGCCGCCAGCGGTAGGGGTGGGCGAAGCGCCACAGGCGGAACAGCACCCAGGTCGAGGGCGGCGTCTGCAGCTCACGCACGCAGATCGGGCATTCGTCCTCGCCCGGCGGCAGCGGCGCCTTGCAGCGCGGGCAGACCGCTTCCTCCTCGACTTCCGGCGGCTGGCCGGTGAGCAGCGTGTGCATCTGCTGTTCGAACTGCGCGACGACGCGCAGCGCCGCCAGGTTCTCGCCGAGCGTGAAGCGCCAGCAGGCCAGTCGTCCGGACGTGTCCACCAGCTCCAGCGTGCCGACGCCGGCGTGGTCGTGATGCGTCAGCGAGAGGCCGGCGGCGAGCGGCCATTCGACGCAGGCGCTGGCGCCCGGCGCACAGGCGATCAGTCGGCGGTCGGTGATGGCGACCAGGCCGGTGGCGAAATGCAGGCGCGCGTCGAGGTCGGTTTCGAGCCAGGCGAGCAGCGTTTCGCCGGCCGCCAGCAGCGGGTCGAGCAGGCTCTGCCAGCGCTCCGGCAGCGGGCTGCCGACGGCGGCAGCGGAAGGAATCGGGGCGGGGCGGGTATCGGTCATCAGACGCTTTTTTATATCCGGTCGGGCCGGTGGTCCTTGTTTCTGAGGGGGGTGCAATCCGAAAAGTATACGCCTAAGTCCTCCCGCTCGCAGCGTTGCATCCTGCAGCAGCGCGGCTTGCGGGGCAGGTGGCGCGCGCCGGCGCGCATGCCGGCGATGCGGGCCGCTGCGCGATCGGGCGCGAAAACCGGCGCGGGCGTGGGAAAATAGCGGCGACGACACATCCGCCTGGGAGAAAAGATCAATGACCGAAATCGAAGAACTGAAGGTGCGGACGCAGGTTGCGGACGCCGAGCTGCGACTCGTCGAGCGCGTGCGCTGGGGGATCGCCGTCCTCTCGGCGATGTATCTGGAGGCGGCCATCTTCCATTCGTGGACCTGGCCGGTGGTGATCGGGGTGGTCGTGCTGGCCGGCGCCAACTTCTGGCATCGCCGTCGTTACGACGCGGCCTGGGATGCCTACGAGAAGGCGACGGGGACCGGCAAGTTCGCCGCTCCGACGCCGGAGCAATGAGGCGCCGGGCCTGATCGCCGGCGCCCCGTGACCCCGCGGAACGACTGACATGGCAGCGGCTCTGGTGTTCTTCGCCGGCAGCGCCGTGCTCGCGTGGTTCTCGCGCAAGCCGCTGCGCCGGCCGGGCAGCCACGGCTTCTACCGCTTCTTTGCCTGGGAATGCATTCTCGGGCTGGCCATCGTCAACCATTCGCCGTGGGGATCGGCGACCGTCTCGCCGCACCAGCTGGCGTCGTGGGCCTTGCTGGCGGCGAGCGTCGGCCTCGTCGCCGTCGGCGCCGCGACGCTGATCCGCCGTGGCGGCGCCAACGCCGGCCGCGACGATGCCGCCCTCTACCATTGGGAAAAGACCGGGGCGCTGGTCACCTCGGGCATCTTCGCCTACATCCGCCATCCGATGTACGCCTCGCTGCTGGCGCTGACCTGGGGATTCTTCTTCCAGGAACCGAACTGGCCGGCGGCGGCAATCGCCGGCCTCGGCAGCCTGCTGTTGTTCGCGACCGCGCGCCAGGACGAGCGCGAATGCCTCGCCCACTTCGGCCCGGCGTACGCCGCCTACCGGCAGCGCACACGGATGTTCGTTCCCTGGCTGTTCTGACCACGCGTCGAGCGCAAGCCCCGGCATTGATGCCGGGGTGAGCGAGACCAAGACACAACCAGGGCGCGCACCGCGCGCCCGCTCTGTATCGTGGGAAGCCCCGGACCTACAGGTCGGGGAGCTTCACCGCCGAAACCCGCTCTCGGCGTTTCGGATCGAGCACCTCGACGAATCTGAATTCGCGGCAATCGAAAAATCTGCCCCGGCCTAAGACCTATCCACCCACCTCGCCGGCGTCATGATTCGAATTTCCATGAACGGGTCCAGCGCCAGCAGGTCTGCGTCACCGGTGACGATGGCGCTGGCCTGGCCATTGACCGCGACGTCGAGAAACATATCGTCCTTCGGGTCGCGGCAGGCCTGGAATCGCTGCAGGATCGTGACCACTTCGACCAGGGTGGCGAGATGCCGAATGAATTCCTGCCGGTCTTCGATGTCGACGTAACGATCGAATTTCGGGCGGGCCAGGACGCAAGCGAGTTCGGACAGCGTGGCCTCGGACACCAGCAGGCGCCCTTCCACGATCGCCAGGTCGACGGCGCGCGCTGCGAGGGAGCGCGGCAATAGCAGGCGGCTGATCAGAACATTGGTGTCGACGACGAGTCGCAAGTCACGCATCGTCGTCGTTGAGCAGTTCCGCCAGTTTTTCCTCGGTTAGCCCGCGTTGTTCGGCCTTGGCGCCGACCTGGTCGCAGAAGCGCTGGAAAGCCTGCACGTTCATTCGCGTCAAGCGTTCGTAGTCGGCGATGGAGAGCACGACCGCCACGTCTCGCTTTTGTTTCTGGATCAGCACGGGTTCGCGGGCGGCACTTTCCAGAACCGAGGCAAAAGCCTGCTTGGCGTCGGTGGCGGAGATCGTCAGCATTGTTCACCTCCGGTGAAAAGTACAAAATGTCCAAAATGTCCAAAATGTCCAAAATGGACAAGTTCAGTATAGCAGCCATCGTTGAAAAAATCGCGATGGGCGATTGACGAAAACGGCTACTCGACCACCACCGCGGTGCCGCTCGCCGACACCATCAGCATGCCGTTTCTCTCGCCCATCACCTCGTAGTCGAGGTCGATGCCGACGACGGCGTTGGCGCCCATCTCGGCGGCGCGTTCGGCGAGTTCCTTCAGGGCGATGTCGCGGGCGCGCTGCAGCTCCTTCTCGTAGGTGCCGGAACGGCCGCCGACCAGGTCGCGGATGCCGGCGAACAAATCCTTGAAGAGGTTGGCGCCGAGGATCGCCTCGCCGGCGACGACGCCGCAGTAGCGGGTGATGCGCTTGCCTTCGAAGTTCGGGGTGGTGGTCAGCTGCATGGCGTGCTCCGTGGGGGTGATGTCGGGATTATGCGGCGAAGCGGGCGCTCGCTGCGAGCCGTGCGGGGAGTCCGGGGGTGGGGGGCGACGCTCTGCTTCCGCGGCAATCCGATTGCACAATTTATGGTTGTCTGGCAACCTTACAACACTTTTCTGCCACGCTCCGAACCGCCATGAAAAAGATCCGCAGCCTGCTCGTCGCCAACCGTTCCGAAATCGCCATCCGGGTGCTCCGCGCCGCGTCCGAGATGGGCATCCGCACGGTGGCCATCTTCTCCAACGAGGACCGCTTCGCACTGCACCGCTTCAAGGCCGACGAGTCCTATCTGGTCGGCGCCGGCAAGAAACCTATCCAGGCCTACCTCGATATCGACGACATCATCCGCATCGCCAAGGAGGCCGGCGTCGACGCGATCCATCCGGGCTATGGCTTCCTGTCCGAGAACCCGGATTTCGCCGACGCCTGCGCCGCCGCCGGCATCGCCTTCATCGGGCCGAAGGGCGACGTGATGCGCACGCTCGGCAACAAGGTCTCGGCGCGCGAACTGGCGCAGAGCGCCGGCGTGCCGGTGGTGCCGGCGACCGGCGCGCTGCCGAAGGACCTCGCCGCCGCGCAGAAGCTGGCCGCTGAAGTCGGCTATCCGCTGATGCTGAAGGCCAGCTGGGGCGGCGGCGGCCGCGGCATGCGCGTGATCGAGAGCGAGGCCGACCTGGGGCCGCTGATGGAAGTCGCGCGGCGCGAGGCGCTGGCCGCCTTCGGCAACGACGAAGTCTATCTGGAAAAGCTGGTGCGCCGCGCCCGCCACGTCGAGGTGCAGGTGCTCGGCGACACGCACGGCCGGCGCGTGCACCTGTTCGAGCGCGACTGCTCGGTGCAGCGCCGCAACCAGAAGGTGGTCGAGCGCGCGCCGGCGCCGTATCTGGATGACGCCACCCGCGCCGAGCTGTGTGCCTCCGCACTGAAGCTCGCCGCCGCCGCCGACTACACGCACGCCGGCACGGTCGAGTTCCTGATGGATGCCGATACCGGCAGGTTCTACTTCATCGAGGTGAACCCCCGCATCCAGGTCGAGCACACGGTGACCGAGCAGGTTACCGGCGTCGACATCGTCAAGGCGCAGATCCGTATCACCGAGGGCGCCCGCATCGGCGACGAGGATTCCTACGTGCCGCTGCAGCGCGAAATCGCGCTGAAGGGGCACGCGCTGCAGTGCCGCGTCACCACCGAGGACCCGGAAAATGCGTTCACGCCGGACTACGGCAAGATCGCCGTCTACCGCTCCGCCGCCGGCTTCGGCATCCGGCTGGACGCCGGCACCGCCTATTCCGGTGCGGTGATCACGCCGTACTACGACTCGCTGCTGGTCAAGGTCACCGCCTGGGGGCATACCGCCGACGAAGCCGCGGCGCGGATGGACCGAGCCTTGCGCGAATTCCGCGTGCGCGGGCTGACCACTAACCTGCAGTTCCTGGAAAACGTCATCGCCCACCCGCAGTTCCGCTCGGGCGAATGCATCACCCGCTTCATCGACGAGACGCCGGAGCTGTTCCAGTTCCAGAAGCGGCGCGACCGGGCGACGCGCCTGTTGAAGTTCCTCGGCGAGGTGGCGGTGAACGGCAACCCGGAGATGAAGGGGCGCAAGCTGCCCGAGCTGCCGCAGTTGCCACTACCGCGGCCGATCAAGCCCGACTTCAGCCTCGCCGCGCCGATTCCGAAGGGCACCCGCGACCGCCTGAAGGAGATGGGCGCCGCCAAGTTCTCGCAGTGGATGAAGGACCAGCCGCAGGTGCTGCTGACCGACACGACGATGCGCGACGCGCACCAGTCGCTGTTCGCGACGCGCATGCGCAGCCACGACATGCTGGCCATTGCCCCGTACTACGCGCGCATGGCGCCGCAACTGTTCTCGCTGGAATGCTGGGGTGGCGCCACCTTCGACGTGGCCATGCGCTTCCTCAAGGAAGACCCGTGGGCGCGCCTGCAGCGGCTGCGCGAGGCGGTGCCGAACGTGCTCTTCCAGATGCTCTTGCGCGCCTCGAACGCCGTTGGTTACACCAACTACAGCGACAACGTCGTCCGCTACTTTGTGCAGCAGGCGGCGAAGGAAGGCGTAGACGTCTTTCGCGTCTTCGATTCGCTGAACTGGGTGGACAACATGCGCGTGGCGATGGACGCGGTGATCGACAGCGGCGCGTTGTGCGAAGGCACCATCTGCTACACCGGCGACCTGTTCGACGCGAAGCGGCCGAAGTACAGCCTGAAGTACTACGTCGACTTGGCCAAGCAACTGGAGAAGGCCGGCGCGCACATCATCGGCATCAAGGACATGGCCGGCGTCTGCAAGCCGCGCGCGGCGCGCGAGCTGGTCCGGGCTCTGAAACAGGAGGTCGGCCTGCCGCTGCATTTCCATACCCACGACACCAGCGGCATCGCCGCCGCCTCGGTGCTGGCCGCGGTCGAGGCCGGCTGCGACGCCGTCGACGGCGCGCTCGACGCGATGAGCGGGCTGACTTCGCAGCCCAACCTCGGTTCAATCGCCGCCGCGCTGCAGGGCTCGGAGCGCGACCCCGGCGTCGACCTGCCGGCGCTGGAAGCGCTGTCGCACTACTGGGAAGGCGTGCGCCGCTACTATGCGCCGTTCGAGGCCGACATCCGCTCCGGCACCTCCGACGTCTACAACCACGAGATGCCCGGCGGCCAATACACCAACCTGCGCGAGCAGGCGCGGGCGATGGGCCTGGAGCACCGCTGGCCGGAAGTGTCGAAGGCCTACGCCGACGTGAACATCCTGTTCGGCGACATCGTGAAAGTCACGCCGACCTCGAAGGTGGTCGGCGACATGGCGCTGTTCATGGTCGCCAACGACCTGAAGCCGGCCGAGGTCGCCAATCCGGAGCGCGAGATCGCCTTCCCCGAGTCGGTCATCTCGCTGTTCAAGGGCGAGTTGGGTTTCCCCGCCGACGGCTTCCCGAAGGCGCTGGAGAAGAAGGTGCTGAAGGGCGAGGCGCCGCTCGCCGGCCGTGCCGGCGACTTCCTGCCGGAAGTCGACCTGGAGGCGAAGCGCGCCGAGGCGGAAGCCGCGATCGGCCGCCAGGTCAGCGACAGCGACCTCGCCTCCTACCTGATGTACCCCAAGGTCTTCCGCGACTACGCCGAGCACCGCCGCCACTACGGCGACGTCTCGTTGATCCAGACCTCGCCGTTCTTCTACGGCCTCAAGGACCGCGAGGAAATTGCCGTCGACATCGACAGGGGCAAGACGCTGGTGATCCGCCAGACCGGCCGCTCCGACACCGTCGACGAGGAGGGTCGGGTCAAGGTGTTCTTCGAGCTGAACGGCCAGCCGCGCACCGTGCGCGTGCCCAAGGCCGGGCTCGCCGCCACAGGCCGCGCGCGGCCGAAGGCCGAGGAAGGCAACGTCGCCCATGTCGGCGCACCGATGCCGGGCGCCGTCGTCACCGTCGCCGCCAGGGCCGGGCAGAAGGTGAAGAAGGGCGACCCGCTGCTGTCGATCGAGGCGATGAAGATGGAGACGATGCTTACCGCCGAGCGCGACGCGACGGTGCGCGCGGTGCATGTGAAACCGGGCGATGCGGTGAACGCCAAGGATCTATTGCTTGAGATTGATTGAGCGTCGGGTCACAATCGATGAAGAAGATAACGCGAGGAGGCGGCGATGGGTACCTTCCGGGAACTGTACGACTGGAACGAACGGACGTTCTGGAATTCGCTGAGCAAGAAGCTGTCGAGTTTCCTGCTGCTGTTCGTCATCGATCTCGCCTACATCTACATCTATCTCGGCCAGAAGAGCTACATTGGCGCCCAGCTGGCCAACGGCCAGGCGTCGGCGGAGGTGGTCGCACGCATCAGCGCGTCGCTCGACGGCGGCCTGACGCTGATGATCTCGCTGACGGTGTTCGCGCTGGCGTGGAACGTCGGTCAGGTGCTCTATCTGCGCCACCTGATCCTGCGCCCGGTGCGTTCGGTGATTGACACCTTCAGCAGGATCGCCGAAGGCGCCGGCGACTTCTCGTACGACATGAAACCGGTGTCGCACGACGAGTTCCGCGAGCTGGCCGAAAGCTACAACCGTTTTGCCGAGAAGATGCGGCAGATCATCGGCGAGATCCGCAAGGCGAGCATCGACATCGCGCGCGAGGCGGTGCAGGTCAAGACCCGCGTCGACGAGACCGGCAAGCGCGCGCGCCAGCAGGGCGAGATGACCGAGCTGGTGTTCACCGCCAGCACCGAGGCGACGCAGGCGATCGACGAGGTCTCGCGCAGCACGCAGGTGATTTCCGATTCGACCCACACCAACCTTGAAAGCGCCCGCGTCTCGCTGCGCGAAATGCAGGAGATCTCCAGCAAGATCAACACCGTCGGCGAGAAGGTGCTGCGCTTCAACCAGACCGTGGACGACCTGTCGCAGCGCTCTGCGAGCATCAACCAGATCGCCGCGCTGATCCGCGAAGTGGCTGACCAGACCAACCTGCTTGCCCTGAACGCGGCGATCGAGGCGGCGCGCGCCGGCGAGGCCGGGCGCGGCTTCGCGGTGGTCGCCGACGAAGTCAGGAAGCTGGCCGAACGGGTGACCGTGGCCTCGGCCGAGATCACCGGCAACATCGAGAAGATGCTGTCGCTGGTCGGCAACACCCGTTCCGAGAACGTCGAGATCAACGCCGACGTGCAGCAGACGCGCGAGGTGGTCGGCCGCTCGGCCGAGCACTTCGAGACGATGGTGGTCGATTTCGAGCGCACCGGCGAGCAGCTGCTGCACATTGCCAGCGCGATGGAGGAACTCTCCTCGACCAACGGCCAGGTGCACGAGAACGTCTCGCACATCCACCAGCTCTCCGGCGAGGTCGCCCGCTACATGGCCGACTCCGAGGAGCGCACCAACGGCCTGGCGACGGCCACCGAGGGCGTGCAGGAGCTGGTGTCGCGCTTCAAGATCGGCCGCGGCGCCTTCGACCTCGCCGTCGACCAGTCGCGCCTGCTGCGCGACGCGATCCAGGCGCAGCTGGAAGACATGCAGCGCACCGGCATCGACGTCTTCGACCGCAACTACCAGTCCTTCGGCAACTGCAAGCCGCCCAAGTACAAGGTGGCCTGGGGCGACGAGTACGCCCGTCGCTGCCAGCAGTTCCTCGAAACCTGCCTGACCGCGGTGCCCGGCTGCGCCTACGCGGTGGCGGTGAATACCGACGGCTACCTGTCGGCGCACAACCTCAAGTTCTCCAAGCCGTTGACCGGCGACCCGGCCGCCGACCTGGTCGGCAACCGCACCTGCCGCAAGTTCGAGAACCCGGGCGAGCTGCGCGCGGCGAAGAACACGCTGCCGGTGCTGGTGCGCACCTATGTCCGCGACACCGGCGAGCTGCTCTGCGACATCGCGCTGCCGATCCACATCGGCGGCCGCCTGTGGGGCAACGTCCGCGTCGGCTGCGTGTCGGAGGCGCTGCTGGAAGCCTAGTCCCGGCGGCGGCGCGCGAACGGCCGCGCCGCCGACAAGGGGTTGGCTGCGGCCGGGGTTGATCCACGTCAAGGCCGGGGGGCGCCGGCTGCCTTCTAATACCCGTACCCCAAGCCAAGGTTTTCTCCGATGTTCCGCATATCCCAATACATGGACGAGATCGCGTCGCCGACGCCGCTCGGCCCGAAGCGCAATCCCCCCGGCCCGGTGGTGATCTGGAACCTGATCCGCCGCTGCAACCTGACCTGCAAGCACTGCTACTCGATCTCCGCCGACAAGGATTTCCCCGGCGAGCTGACGACCGAGGAGATCTACGGCGTGATGGACGACCTCAAGGCCTTCCGCGTGCCGGTGCTGATCCTCTCCGGCGGCGAGCCGCTGCTGCGCGCGGACATCTTCGACATCGCCAAGGCGGCGAAGGCCAAGGGCTTCTACGTCGGCCTGTCGTCGAACGGCACGCTGATCGACGATTCGAACATCGACCGCATCGCCGAGTGCGACTTCAACTACGTCGGCGTTTCGCTCGACGGCATCAAGGAAACCCACGACAGGTTCCGGCGCATGGACGGCGCCTTCGCGGCCTCGCTCGCCGGCATCCGTCGCTGCCGCGACCTCGGCCTGAAGATCGGCGTCCGCTTCACGATGACGCAGGACAACGCGCACGACCTGCCGGGGCTGCTGAAGCTGGTGGAAGACGAAGGCATCGACCGCTTCTACTTCTCGCACCTCAACTACGCCGGCCGCGGCAACAAGAACCGCAAGGACGACGCCCAGCATAAGCTGACGCGCTGGGCGATGGACCTGCTCTTCGAGACCTGCTGGGAATACCGGCAGCGCGGCTTGCACAAGGAATTCACCACCGGCAACAACGACGCCGACGGCGTCTACTTCCTGCACTGGGTGCAGAAACGTTTCCCCGAGCGCGCCGCGCATGTGGAAGCCAAGCTGCGCCAGTGGGGCGGCAACTCGTCGGGCGTGAACGTCGCCAACATCGACAACCTCGGAAATGTTCACCCCGATACCATGTGGTGGCACCACACCCTCGGCAACGTCCGCCAGCGGCCGTTCTCGGCGATCTGGCCGGATCTTTCCGACCCGCTGATGGCCGGGCTGAAGCAGCACCCGCGCCCGGTCACCGGGCGCTGCGGCGAGTGCCGCTATCTGGAAATCTGCAACGGCAACACGCGCGTGCGCGCGCAGCAGCTGACCCGCGACCCGTGGGCGGAAGACCCCGGCTGCTACCTCGACGACGAGGAGATCGGCGTCGTCTCGTCGGGCGAGCGCCTGACCGTCACCCCCTACACGCGTATCCAGCGGAGCGAAGCATGAACTGGGAGCGCACGCTGCGGCACTGGCTGCCTGCCGCCTACCTGGCGGTCTTCCTGTCCGGCATGGCCTCGTTCGCCGAAGCGGCGGACGGCGTCAACGTGCAGGCGCTGTACAAGGAGCATTGCCTCGCCTGCCACGGCGAGAACCGCCTCGGCGGCGTCGGTCCGGCGCTGCTGCCGGAGAACCTGGAGCGGCTGAAGAAGCCGGAAGCGGCCAAGGTCATCCGCGACAGCCGGCCGGCGACGCAGATGCCGCCGTTCGCCGACAAGCTGAAGGCCGACGAGATCCAGGCGCTGGCCGACTGGATCTATACCAAGGTAACGCCGGCGCCGGTCTGGGGCGAGGCCGAGATCAAGGCCTCGCAGGTCGTCGACCGGGCCGCGCTCGACCTGCCGAACCGGCCGTCGGCGGCCTTGCAGGGCGCCGACCCGATGAACCTGTTCATCGTCGTCGAGACCGGCGACCACCACGTCTCGGTGCTCGACGGCGACAAGCTCGAACGCATCCACCGCTTCCCCAGCCGCTACGCGCTGCACGGCGGGCCGAAGTATTCGCCGGACGGCCGCTTCGTCTATTTCGCCTCGCGCGACGGCTGGATCACCAAGTACGACCTGTGGAACCTGACGGTGGTGGCCGAGACCCGCGCCGGCCTGAACACGCGCAACGCCGCGGTGTCCGGTGACGGCAAGTGGGTGATGGTGGCCAACTACCTGCCGCACACGCTGGTCGTGCTCGACGCGAAGGATCTGTCGCTGACCAGGATCATCCCGGTGGCCAATGCCAAGGGCGACAAGACCTCGCGCGTCTCCGCCGTCTACGACGCCTCGCCCAGGAAGAGCTTCGTCGCCGCGCTGAAGGACGTGCCGGAAGTCTGGGAGATCAGCTACGACCCGCAGGCCGAGCCGGTCGCCGAAGGGCTGGTGCACGACTTCCAGTACAAGGAGGGCGACTTCAAGCCGGGCTTCCTCTACCCGCGCCGCACGCTCTTGAAGGACTACCTCGACGACTTCTTCTTCACCCAGAGCTACGACGAGATCCTCGGCGCCTCGCGCTCGGCGACCAAGGGCCAGGTGATCTACCTCGACGGCCGCAAGAAGGTCGCCGACCTTGACCTGCCGGGCATGCCGCACCTCGGCTCGGGCATCACCTGGAAGTGGACCGACCCGGCCGGTAAGGAGCGGCTGGTGATGGCCTCGCCCAACCTGAACGAGGGGCTGATCACGGTGATCGACCTCGCTACCTTCGAGAACGTGAAGCAGATCCCGACCCGCGGCCCCGGCTTCTTCATGCGCAGCCACGAGAACACGCGCTACGCCTTCACCGACTCGATGATGAGCAAGGAGCACAAGAACAAGCTGCAGATCATCGACAAGCAGACGCTGGCGGTGGTCAAGGAGATCGAAGCGCCGGCCGGGCAGACGCTGGCCCACGTCGAGTTCACCAAGGACGGCCGCTACGCGCTGGCCAGCCTGTGGGAGATGGACGGCGCGCTGCTGGTGATCGACATGCAGACGCTGGCCGAGGTGAAGCGCGTTCCGGCGAAGAAACCGGTCGGCAAGTACAACGTGTGGAACAAGATCACGCGTTCGGAAGGCACCAGCCACTGAGCGCAGCCGCAGTCCACGCGGGGCGGATCGGGTGTTACGATCCGCCCTGTTTTTTTGAATGCCCGGATCGCCCGATGGCCCGCATCGTCCTCCTCAACAAACCCTATGGCTACCTCAGCCAGTTCACGCCGGAAGGCCGCTGGCAGGGGCTGAAGGGACTGCTGTCGGTGCCCGGCGTGTACGTCGCCGGTCGCCTCGACGCCGACAGCGAAGGGCTGCTGCTGCTCACCGACGACGGCGCGCTGCAGGCGCGCATCGCCGATCCGAAGCACAAGCTGCCGAAGACCTACTGGGTGCAGGTCGAGGGCGAGCCGAGCGAGGCGGCGCTGGCGCAGCTGCGGCGCGGCGTGCGCTACGCCGACTTCACGACGCTGCCCTGCGAGGTGCGCCGCATCCCGGCGCCGGAAAATCTCTGGCCGCGCGATCCGCCGGTGCGCTTCCGCCAGGCGATCCCGACCTCGTGGCTGGAAATCGTGCTGCGCGAGGGCAAGAACCGGCAGCTGCGGCGGATGACCGCGCATGTCGGCTTTCCCACGCTGCGGCTGATCCGCTATGCTGTAGGAGCCGTGACTTTGGACGGGTTGGCGCCGGGGCAATGGCGCGAGTTCGGGGGTGGCTACGCCGATCTGGCGGGCCGCGAAGTCCGGCGATAACTATTACGATATCTACGGAAAGGGATCACTCATGAAGAAAGTTTCGCTGTTCGTTGCGGCTGCCTTCGCTTTCGTTTCCTTTGGCGCCCTGGCGGTGCCGAAAGCTGCCGAGAATGCCGGCGGCACCGTGGTTTCCGCGGAGGCCAGCGCTCCCGCGCCGAAGGCGGCGGCCGCCAAGAAGCCGGCGAAGAAGCCGGCGACCAAGAAAGCCGGCAAGAAGAAGATGTAAGGTCCCTTCCGGGAATGCGGAAAGGCAGGGGGCAGCCCCTGCCTTTTTCGTTGTTGATCGATGCTTGAACCTGGAAACCGCAGTTGACCGCCTATTGCCATTGGGAACACCGCATGGATACTGAGTTTGCCGCCTTCGACCAGGATCACCAGCTGGCTGAGTCCGCTACGCGCCCGCCGGCACGCCCAGGCCGGCGCCTGGCTTTGTCGCTCCTCCTTGCAGGCATGAGCCTGCCGCGTCGTCGCTTCGCGCCAGACACCGCCCCGGGTGCACCGGCGGGCGCGTTCAACTGCGGTTTCCAGGTTGAAAAGGTGTTGCCGATGTTCCGAACGATGTCCCGAATTTTCCTCGCTGCCGCGACGCTGCTGCTGGCCGGCCAGGCCGCTGCCGAATTGCCGCGCGTGGCCTTGACCGCCGGTTTCCACCGCATCGAGGCGGAAGTCGCCGCCAATCAGGCCGATCGTTCGCAGGGGCTAATGCACCGCCGCGCGCTGGCGCCGAACCAGGGCATGGTCTTCGTCTTCCCGGCGACGGCGACGCACTGCTTCTGGATGCGGAACACGCCGCTGCCGCTGTCGATAGCCTTCCTCGACGAGGCCGGAACGATCATCAACATCGACGAGATGGCGCCGCAGACCGAGAACAACCATTGCCCGCAACGCCCGGCGCGCTTTGCGCTGGAAATGAACGCCGGCTGGTTCGCGGCGAAGGGGCTGAAACCCGGCGTCGTCATCGGCGGCATCGACCGGCTGCCGCCGGGACGCTGACGGGAGTGACGATGTCCGTGCCGTCCGGCTGGCGCCGCCGCCCCTTCTTCGCTGGTCGTGATGTGGCCTGGCGCGACTGGCTGTGCGAAGCGGGTTCGCTGACCGCCCGCCTGAAACGCCGCGGCGCCTTCCGCATCGAACTCCTGAACCAGGGTGTGCGCCACGCCAACCGCGACGAATGCGCCGCGCTCGGCATCGCCGCACGCACGCCGTGCTGGGTGCGCGAGGTGGTGCTGTACTGCGACGGGCAGCCGGTGATCTTTGCCCACACCGTGCTGCCGGCGGCGCCGCGCGGCGTGCTCGGGCGCTGGTTCGCGCGGCTCGGCACGCGCTCGCTCGGCTCGCTGCTCTTTGCCCATCCGGGTTTCGTGCGCGGCCGCCTCGCCTTCGCCCGGCTCGGCATCCGCCATCCGTTGCACGCGCCGGCGGCCGCCGCCCTCGGCCGGATGCCGCCGGACGGCTTCTACGCGCGCCGCTGCACGCACCGCTTCCGGCGGCAGGCGGTGCTCGTCACCGAAGTGTTCTCGCCGCTGCTGGCCGAGGCGTAGCCGCTTCTCCCGGGCGGCTGCCCGGGCGCCGATCGGGACGGTTCGGAAGATTCAGAAGACCGCGGGCAGGACGATCTCGGCCGTTCCCGGGCACACCCGGCGCGGGCATTCGCGCGTCGAGTCGATGCAGCCGCCGTCGGCGTAGACGCCCTGCGCGTCGCGGTAGCGCAGCATCGTGTCGAGGATTTCGGCGTGTCGCTCGGGGTCTTCGAGGCTGCGCCGGACGCGCTCCTCGACCACCGCCTCGTCGATCTGCAATTCGCCGCTGTCGTCGCGCCAGGCGGCGTGGCGCCAGTGGTAGACCTCCAGGCATTTGCCGGCCAGCGTGTACGGCCGGTCGCGCTGCCAGAAATTGCTGAACAGCCCGCCGCCCATGTAGATCACCCAGGAACCCTCGTAGCCGGGCGCATCCGAGGAGTGTTCGTCGGGATTGCGGAACCAGACGCGGTCGCCGGGCACGTAGTAGCGGGGCGGCAGCGGCGAGTCCATCGAGCCGTATTCGTGCAGGAAGGTGTCGTGGAAGCGCCCTGACATGATCGCCCGCGTTTCCCACTGTTGCTGCAAGCGCTGCAGCAGTTCCGGGTTGAATTCCTGCAGTGCCTCGGCGATGCCGAGCAGGATCAGGTATTCGGTGGCGCGGTAGCAGGAGAAGGCGTAGCACTTGCCGGTGAGGTCCGGCTGCGTCGCCTTCTTCAGCGAAGGGATCAGCGGCTGGCCGGGGCGCAGCGTGAAGCCGGTCGCCTCATGGTAGGTCCAGCAGTCTTCGGGGCGCTCGATGCCGCGCGTGTCGAAGCAGAGCGCGGTCTTTGCCGCGGCGGCGGCGATGTTGCAGCGGATGCGCACGGCGGCGGCGAATTCGTCGTGGCTCGGGTAGTCGAAGCCGTGCGGCGCGGCGAGCAGGGCGAGGACGGTTTCGCGTTCGAGCGCATCGCCGCCGTCGCCATCGCTGCGGCGCAGGCGCTCGGCCAATTGCAGCGTGTCGTGGCCGGGGATCAGTTCGCCGGCGATATCGGCGCCGAGGCGGCAGACGAGCGTGTCGCCGTCGTTGCGCAGTTCGGCGAAACGGTCGAGGTCGAGGTGCTGCAGCCGCTCGCGCAGGCGCGCCTCGCCGCTCTCGTTGCGTTCGCCGGCCTGCCGCCGGATGCGAATGCCGCGCAGCTCGGCGATCCGGGCGGTGCTGCCGCCGCCGCTTCCCCCTGCATTGCCCAAATTCCGCATGGATCTCTCCTCCCTTGGTGACGCCGACACACGGTGTTCTTTTTGTTTTCACCACATGTTAACACGATGAAAATCGTCTGTGCTTGCTGTGCTTTTCGGGAGGCAGAAAGCGGACAAGCCTCCCGCAGGAGGCTTGTCGCAGGCATGCGCCGGAGCGCGTCAGAGGGTGTTGCCGCGCACCATCGCCATGATCTGGCCGGCGTCGAGGCTGTTCGCCTTCTGCTGGATCTGCGGCAGGTACTGGCTTTGCAGTTGCTTGGCCGGCCCGAGCAGGTTCTGGAAGCTGTCCTGCAACAATTGCGTGCTCATCTGCCGGTTGCCGGCGTAGTAGCGCTTGGCGACCTGGCCCAGGGCGTAGGTGGTGGCGAAGGAGAAGGCGATGCCGGTCGCTGCACGGCCGACACTGCCGACGGTCTTGCCGGCGACCTTGCCGAGCAGGCCGCCGAGCAGCTTGCGGCCGAACTGTTCGAGGTATTGCGAGGTCAGGCCAACGCCGACGGTGGCGAGGAATTCCTTGATATGCCCCTGGTCGAGTTCGTGGCCGTAGGCCTTGCCGATCCGGTACACCAGCTTCACCTGCAAGGGAATGATCGCCACCGAGGCCCAGGACTGTGGCAGCAGTTCGAGGGCGCCGTTGAGGATGGCATGGTTGAGGATCGAGCGATCGAGCTCGGCCTCGTCGACACGGGGGGCGGCGGTCGCTGTCGGCAGCGGCGCTGCCGGCCGCTCGACCGTCGGTGGCAGCAGCTCGGCGGCGAGTCGGTCCGCCTGTAGTTCGCTTTCCGCGGCCTGCGCGTCGCCTTCAAGCCGGAGCAGGGCCTTCAGCTCGCCGAGGAAATGCTTCTCGGCCTCGCCCTGGGAGCCGTCGGCGTCGCAGACGCAGACGGCCATCTCGTAGGCAAACTGGCGCTGAGCGAGATTGTCGAGCGCTGCCGCCGCGTCGGCTATCCCGATGCGCTTGAACAGCACGTCCTGATAGAGACGGGGCAGGTCCGGCGCGTCGGCGCCGAGTGTCTCGGCAAAGCGGCGGATGTGTTCGCGCTCGCGGTCGTCGTTGGCGCCGTCGGCGAAGGCGGCAAGCAGGCTGATGCTGAGGATGGCGTTTTCCGGGGTCACGAATCGGCTCCTTGTTCGTCGGCAGGTAGCCGGCGATTCTCACCCGACGGGCTGGGCGCCTGCGTACCGGTTTGTAACTGCGGCCGCCTCCCTTTGTTCGGTATCGGTTCGCCGGTTGGTCGGGGGCAGGATGAAAGGAACCGCCCGCCGCATGCCCGGAAAAACAAAGGGCGCCCCGTATCCGGGGCGCCCTGCGGGCGGCCGGGCCATGGCGGCCCGGCGCAGCGGTCAGGCCGGTTTCAGGCGAAGTTCTTTTCGGCGAACTGCCAGTTGACCAGATGGTTGAGGAAGGTCTCGACGAACTTCGGGCGCAGGTTGCGGTAGTCGATGTAGTAGGCGTGTTCCCAGACGTCGATGCACAGCAGGGCCTTGTCGCCGGTGGTCAGCGGGGTGCCGGCGGCGCCCATGTTGACGATGTCGACCGAACCGTCGGCCTTCTTCACCAGCCAGGTCCAGCCGGAACCGAAGTTGCCGACGGCGGAGACCTGGAAGGCCTTCTTGAACTCGTCGAGCGAGCCCCACTTCTTGTCGATCGCCGCCGCCAGCGCGCCGCTCGGGGCGCCGCCGCCGGCCGGCTTCAGGCAGTTCCAGAAGAAGGTGTGGTTCCAGACCTGCGCCGCGTTGTTGTACACGCCGCCAGCCGGGGCCTTCTTGACGATGACTTCGAGGTCGAGGTTCTCGTACTCGCTGCCCTTGATCAGATTGTTCAGGTTGGTCACGTAGGCCTGGTGATGCTTGGCGTAGTGGTACTCGAAGGTTTCCTTGCTCATGTGCGGCGCCAGGGCGTCCATGGCGAACGGCAGCGGGGGCAGTTGGTGTTCCATGTTTTTCTCTCTCAGGGTTTCTCGGTTAAGGTTTTTGCGGGCGTTACCGCTTTGTGGCCGGATTGTACGACAGGTACGGCGGAAGCCATGCCCCCGTCGTAGCGCCTCGGTGCCGCTCAGGCAACCGGCGGCGGCAGCAGTTCCGCTGTCGCGTCGGCTGCCGTCACTTCGGCGTCGAGCCGGCCACGCGCCAGATAGACATGGATCGTCCGGCTTGGTTCCATCGTCGCCGCGTCGCGCACGATGCCGCCGGCGTCGTCGCGCACCAGTGCGTAGCCGCGACCGAGCACGGCCTGCGGGTTGAGGTGGGCGAGGCTGTCGCCGAGACGGGCGAGCGTGCTGTCGCGCGCTGCGTGCTGGCGTTGCCAGGCGTTGGCGAGCCGCGCCGCGAGCGCGTCGAAGCGGCGGCCGAGGTTCTGCGGGTTCGGCCGGGCCAGCGCCAGGCGGTGGCCGAGCGCGGCCAGTTGGCTGCCGGCGGCGGCCTGTTGGCGCACGGCGGCGGCGTTCAGGCGGTGCGCCAGGTGGGCCAGCGCCTGGCGCTGCTGCGCCAGCCGTTCGGCCGGGTGCGTCAGCCGGCGGGCGAGGCTGTCCACGCGTTGCGCGCGCTGCTCGATGTCGCGCATCGCCTGGCGGCCGAGCGTCCGCCGCAGTTCTTCGAGGCGGGCGAGCAGTCGGTCGCGTTCCGGGGCAACGATCTCGGCGGCGGCGGTCGGCGTCGGCGCGCGCAGGTCGGCGGCGAAGTCGGCGATGGTGAAGTCGGTCTCGTGGCCGACGCCGGACACCACCGGCACCGGGCAGGCGCGGATGGCGCGGGCGACCGCCTCGTCGTTGAAGGCCCACAGGTCCTCGATGCTGCCGCCGCCGCGGCAGACGATCAGCACGTCGGCGAGGCCGCTGTCGCCGGCGGCGGCGACAGCCGCGGCAATCTGCGCGCCGGCGCCATCGCCCTGCACCGGCGTCGGGAAGATGGTCACTGCGACCTGCGGCGCGCGGCGCCGGAGTGTCGTCAGCACGTCGCGCAATGCGGCGGCTTGCAGCGAGGTGACGATACCGATCCGCCGCGGAAAGAGCGGAAGCGGGCGCTTGCTTTCGGCGGCGAACAGGCCCTCGGCTTCGAGCTTCGCCTTCAGCTTCTGGAATTGCTCGAAGAGGTTGCCGACGCCGGCGCGGCGCATCGTCTCGACGTTCAGCTGGAAATCGCCGCGCGCCTCGTACAGCGTGACCAGCACGCGCGCCTCGACGTGCTGGCCGTTGGCCAGCTTCCAGCCGAGCAGCTGGTTGCGGCCGCGGAACATCACGCAGCGCACCTGGGCGGCTTCGTCCTTGAGCGTGAAATAGGCGTGTCCGGAGGCGGCCAGCGTCAGATTGGAGATCTCGCCGGCCACCCAGCACAGCGGAAAGCCGCTCTCCAGGCGTTCGCGGACGAGACGGTTAAGCGCCGCAACGCTTAGCGGGGAAAAAGGGGCTGCATCGGCCATGGCTGCATTCTATCCGATGCTGATATGCACATCCCGGGCGGCTTGCCGGGGCAAAGTGGCCGGCGATCCCGCTTGACACCGCGCAGTCTTTATAAGTCATTGATAAATAGCGAATTTATGCTTAGCCTTTTTTCTGTGCAGAGTAAGAAAAAGCCTTGTGGGAAGGCCATTTAGACATTTTTGTGACAATCAATCCACACACTTATCCACAGATTTTGTGGATAAGGTTTGGTCTATGGCTTTGGGCATAGAACGAGCTGCTGCGCAAGCGAGCGAGCACTTCGGCAACAGCCCTTGATTCTGTTTGTGTATTAGAATATTCTTATATTCATGGAGAGATACATGGACAGACATTTTCCCCGTTCGCTCGCGCTGTTGGCCTTGCTGCTGGTCTTGCCGGCGGTGCCGGTCGCCGCCGCGCCGCCGGCCAGCGTCGTCGTGCAGCTGCACGCGGTGTCGCTGGGCGTCGCCGCCGACGGCGTGGTCGAGGCGCTGACCCAGGCGACGGTGGCGGCGCAGGTGGCCGGGCGCATCGTCGAGCTGCGGGTCGATGCCGGCCAAGCGGTCAGGAAGGGTGAGCTGCTGCTGCGGATCGACGCCCGCGAGGCGGCCGAGGCGGCGACCGCCGCGCGTTCGCAGCTGGTCGTGGCGCAGGCGCAGTTCGAGCGCAGCCGGCAGCTACGGCAGCAGAATTTCATCAGCCAGGCCGGGCTGGACAAGGCCCGCGCCGAATTCGACGCGGCCAAGGCCGCCGCGGCGCAGGCCGGCGTCGGGCTCGGCCACGCCGCGGTGACCTCGCCGATCACCGGCGTCGTTTCCCGCCGCCATGCCGAATCCGGCGAGATGGCGACGCTCGGCCGTCCCCTGCTGACCATCCACGATCCGGCCGGGCTGCGCGTGACCGCCAGCATTCCGCAGCACCGCCTGCGCGAGGTGCGCGGCGCCAGGAGCGCGCGCATCGAGTTTCCGGAACTGGGCAAGGTGGTCGAGGCGGCGTCGGTGCAACTGCTGCCGACCGCGGACGCCGCGACCCACGTGTCGTCGGTGCGCGTCCAGCTGCCGCCGGCGATCGACGGGGTGGTGCCGGGCATGGCCGCCCGCGTCACCTTCGTCACCGGCACGGCGGAAAAGATGACCGTGCCGGCCGCGGCCGTCGTCCGCCGCGGCGAAGTGACGGCGGTCTATGTCGCCGCCGCGCAGGGGCCGGTGCTGCGCCAGCTGCGCCTCGGCGAAGCGGTCTCGGCGACCGAGATCGAGGTCCTGGCCGGGCTGGCCGCCGGCGAGCGGGTGTTGCTCGACCCGGTGCAGGCGGCCATTGCGCTGCGCGCCGGGCGCTGACCATGACGCCGACGCTGGGGATTTCAGGCCGCATCGCACAGGCCTTCCAGTCCTCGCCGATGACGCCGCTGCTGGCGCTGGTGGCCTTCCTGCTCGGCCTGTTCGCCGTGCTGGTGACGCCGCGCGAGGAAGAGCCGCAGATCGACGTCACCATGGCCGACGTCTTCATTCCCTTCCCGGGGGCTTCGGCCCGGGACGTCGAGGCGCTCGTCGCGACGCCGGCCGAGCAGGTGTTGTCGCGCATCGCCGGGATCGACCATGTCTACTCCGTGTCGCGGCCGGGAATGGCCGTCGTCACGGTGCAGTACGAGGTCGGCGTCAAGTTCCAGGAGGCCGTCGTCCGCCTCTACGACACCATCCATTCGCACCGCGACTGGGTGTCGCCGAACCTCGGCGTCGGCGAGCCGATCATCAAGCCGAAGGGCATCGACGACGTGCCGATCGTCGCGCTGACCTTCTGGAGCGCGGATCCCGGGACGAGCGCGCACGAGCTGCAGCAGGTGGCGCGCGCCGCCGAGATCGAGCTGAAGCGGATACCCGGCACGCGCGACGTGTCGACGATCGGCGGCCCGGAGCGCGCGGTGCGCGTGCTGATCGACGCCGAGCGCCTGAACGCCTTCGCGCTGACGCCGCAGGACCTGATGGCGGCGCTGAAGATCGGCAACACCCGCCAGCCGTCCGGCACGCTGGTCGCCGGTAACCGCGAACTGCTGGTCGAGACCGGCGCCTGGCTGGAAAGCGCCGCCGACGTCCGCCAGCTGGTGGTCGCCGTGCGCGGCAGCGGCGCCGAGCGGAAGCCGGTCTTCGTCGCTGATGTCGCGCGCGTCGAGGCCGGCCCGGAGACCCCGTCGCGCTACGTCTGGCATGGCGCCGGAACGAGTGGCAAGGCGGACGGCCGGGAGGCTGCGCCGGGCGCCGCCACCACCACCTTCCCGGCGGTGACGCTGCAGCTGTCCAAGAAGCCCGGCGTCAACGCCGCCGACGTCGCCGAGGCGGCGCTGCGCCGCCTCGATACGCTGCAGGGGACGCTGATCCCGGACGGGGTCGAGGTGACGGTGACGCGCAACTACGGCAAGACGGCGACCGACAAGGCGCAGCAATTGATCGGCAAGCTGGTCTTCGCCACCGCCTTCGTCGTGCTGCTGGTGTTCTTCGCGCTCGGCCGCCGCGAGGCGGCGATCGTCGGCATCGCGGTGACGCTGACGCTGGCGGCGACGCTATTCGCGTCGTGGGCCTGGGGTTTCACGCTGAACCGCGTGTCGCTGTTCGCGCTGATCTTCTCGATCGGCATCCTGGTCGACGACGCCATCGTCGTCGTCGAGAACATCCACCGCTGGCAGGCGCTGCACCCGGAGAAGGGGCTGGCCGCGATCATCCCGCATGCGGTCGACGAAGTCGGCGGGCCGACCATCCTTGCCACCCTCACGGTGATCGCCGCGCTGCTGCCGATGGCCTTCGTCAGCGGGCTGATGGGGCCGTACATGAGCCCGATCCCGATCAACGCGTCGCTGGGCATGGCCATTTCGCTGGCGGTCGCCTTCGTCGTCACGCCCTGGCTGGCGGCGAGGCTGATGAAGCCGCAGGCCGGCCATGCCGCCGCGCCGTCGGCGCTCGACGCGAGGATCGCCGGCTTCTTCAGCGGACTGCTGCCGCGCTTCCTCGCCGAACGGACCGGCGCCGCCGCGCGCCGCAAGCTCTACCTCGGCGTCGTCGTCGCCATCCTCGGTTCGCTGTCGCTGGCGGCGGTGCAGCTGGTCGTGCTGAAGATGCTGCCGTTCGACAACAAGAGCGAGTTCCAGGTCGTGCTCGACATGCCGGTCGGCACGCCGGTCGAGGAGACGGCGCGGGTGCTCGCCGAGATCGGCGCCGAGATCGGCAAGCTGCCGGAAGTGACCGACTACCAGGCCTACGCCGGCACCGCCAGCCCGATCAACTTCAACGGCCTGGTCCGCCAGTACTACCTGCGCGCCGCGCCGGAACTGGGCGACCTGCAGGTCAACCTGGTCGACAAGAAGCAGCGTTCGCGGCAGAGCCACGAGATCGCCGTTGCGGTGCGCGAGGCGGTCGAGGCGATCGGCCGGAAACACGGCGGCAACGCCAAGGTGGTCGAGGTGCCGCCGGGGCCGCCGGTGCTGGCGCCGATCGTCGCCGAGATCTACGGGCCGGACGAGGCCGGCCGCGTCGCCGTGGCGAAGCAGGTGCGCACGGTGTTCGAGCAGGCCCGGGACCTGGTCGCCGTCGACGACAGCATCGCCGAGGATGCCGGCCGGACCGTGCTGCAGGTGGCGCAGGCCAAGGCGGCGCTGCTCGGCGTGGCGCAGTCGGAGATCGTCGAGGCGGTGCGCCTGGGCCTCGCCGGCGGCGACGCGACGCCGCTGCGGAATGCCGGCGCCAAGCACGAGCTGCCGGTGCGCGTGAGCCTGCCGGCCGAGCAGAAGGGCTCGCTCGATGCCCTGCTCAAGCTGCGCGTGCGCGCGCAGGGCGGGCTGCTGGTGCCGATTTCCGAGCTGGTCGAAGTGCGCCAGCTTGAGCGCGAGAAGGTCGTCTTCCACAAGGATCTGCTGCCGGTGGTCTATGTCGTCGGCGACATGGGCGGCCCGCTCGATTCGCCGCTCTACGGCATGTTCGCCGCACGCGGCGAACTGGCCGGGAAGCCGCTGGCCCAGGGAGGCATGCTGACCGACTGGTTCATCCGCCCGCCGGACGACCCCTACGCCGGCTATCAGCTGAAATGGGACGGCGAGTGGAAGGTGACCTACGAGACCTTCCGCGACATGGGCGCCGCCTACGCCGTCGGCCTGATCCTGATCTACCTGCTGGTGGTTGCCCATTTCCGCAGCTACCGGGTGCCGCTGGTGATCATGGCGCCGATCCCGCTCACCGTCATCGGCGTCCTGCCCGGCCATGCGCTGTTCGGCGCGCAATTCACCGCCACGTCGATGATCGGCATGATCGCGCTGGCCGGCATCATCGTCCGCAACTCGATCCTGCTCGTCGATTTCGTCCGCGGCGAGGCTGCCGCCGGCGTGCCGTTCCGCGAGGCGATCGTCCGCTCGGCGGCAGTGCGCGCCAAGCCGATCGCGCTGACCGCGCTGGCGGCGATGCTCGGCGCGCTGTTCATCCTCGACGACCCGATCTTCAACGGGCTGGCGATCAGCCTGATCTTCGGCATCCTGGTGTCCACGCTGCTGACGCTGGTGGTGATCCCGGTCCTCTACTACGCGGCTTTCAGGAAGGAGTACGCATCATGACCACGACTTTTACGACCGAGCGCGCCATCCGCATCATGGCCGGCAGTTTCATCCTCGCTTCGCTGGCGCTGGGTGTCGAGGCCAGCCCGCTGTTCGTGTCCAAGCATTTCCTGTGGTTCACCGCCTTTGTCGGCGCCAACCTGTTGCAGAGCGGCTTCACCCGCTTCTGCCCGGCCGAGAAGGCGATGGAGAAGCTGGGGCTGCCGCGCAGCGATGCCGGCTGCGTACGCCACTGAGTGTTTCGGTCACGCTGCCGCCGGCCTGTGCGCGGCGATATCGGCCGGCCGCTGCCGCAACTGCGGCATTGGCCGGGGATTGCGCAAGCGCCGCAATGCCTGGCGGGTAAAAATGGCTGGCGCCGGCCGCAACGGCCTCCAATCTGCCGCTGATATGCACACCCTGCCGGCCTTGCCGACGCACTCCGGAGCGCCGGCCCTTGCGGAATCAGGGTTTTTGTGCATGCCAATGATTCTAAAGGGTTAATTCATTCTGCCTGTTTTCTGTGCAGGGCAGGAAAAAGTCTTTTGCCAAGGCCGTTTAGACATTTCCGGAGCAATCGACCCACAGAGTTATCCACAGAATTTGTGGATAAGGCCGCCGCCGCCGGAATGTCGGCGGCATCGCTCAGGCGGCCGCCCCGCCGGCGAAACGACGGCGGTACTCGCCGGGCGAGCAGCCCAGTTCGCGTTTGAACAGTCGGCGGAAGGTGCTGACGTCCTCATAGCCGACGCGGCCGACGATCTGTTCGAGACCGAGCGCCGAGCTTTCGAGCAGCCGGCGGGCGGCGAACAGGCGCATCTGCTGCAGGTAATGGAGCGGCGTGTCGCCCAGCGCCTGCCGGAAGTGGCGTATCAGTGTGCGCTCGCTGCTGCCGGCTGCCGCCGCCAGAGTGGCGAGGCTGAACGGCCGGGCCAGGTTGTCCTGCAGCCACTCCTGGCAACGGGCGACCAGCGGGTCGTTGTGGCCGGCATATTGCTGCAGCGTTGCGTAGGGCGCCTGCGAGGCGCGGTGCGTATCGACCAGCATCAGGCGCGCGCAGTGCAGCGCGAGGTCGGGGCCGGCCAGGCGTTCGATCAGGCGCAGCCCGAGGTTGAGGTAGCAGGTGGTCGCCCCGCTGCACAGCAGCGGCCCGCATTCGCTCAGGATGGCGTGGGTCTCCAGCGTCACTGCCGGAAAGTGCCGGCGGAACCAGCTGCTCAACCACCAGCTGATCGTCGCCGTTTTCCCGTCGAGGATGCCGCTCTCCGCCAGCAGTGCGACGCCGGTGCAGTTGCCGGCGATCAGCCGGCCGTCCGCGTGCCATTGCCGGAGGAGCCGGAGGAGTTCGGTCTCGCCGGCAATGCGCGCCTCGAAGTGCGCCAGGTCCGGGTAGATGATGCCCGGAACGATGATCGCGTCGGCGTCGCCGGCCTCCTCGTAGCGGCCGTCGGCAGCCAGCGTCAGGCCGGTCGAGGCCAGCGCCGGCGCCCCGTCCGCGCTGAGCAGGCGCCAGGTGAACAGCGGAGCGTCGCCGCCGGCCAGGCGGTTGGCGGCGAAGAGCAGGTCGAGCGTGCCGGCGACGCCGCCGGCGACGAAGCGGTCGGGCAGGAGGAGGGCGATGCGGCGCATGGCAGATAATCTATGGCGATATCGGCAATAACAATGTCGATATTGCCACTGCTGGTCGCGAGCGGTCAATCCTAGACTGCGCTCCACGCCGTCGCCGCCGGCAGCGGCTTTACCACCGACAAGGAGCCTATCCCATGAGCGAGCAATCCCCGTTGGCCGTCGACCACGGTCCGAACTTTTCCGTCGGCCACCTCGGCCCCTTCGCCGAGCTGATGCAGTACCAATTCGTCGTGCCGGCGCTCGGCAACCGCAAGGTGCCGGGCAAGGTCTTCCTGAAGGAGCCGCTGGCGCTGACTGGCGTCGAGATGTCGTGGAACTGCTTCCCGCCGGGAGTGGCCATCCCCTTCCTGCACGCGCACCGCGAACACGAGGAGGTCTACCTGTTCATCTCCGGGTCCGGCGAGTTCATGGTCGACGACCGCGCCTTCCCGGTGGCCGAGGGCTCGGTGGTGCGCGTGGCGCCGGCCGGCGCACGCGCCTACCGCAACACCGGCAGCACGCCGCTGCATTTCATCGTCCTGCAGGTGAAGGCCGGCAGTCTGGCCGCCTCGACCATCGACGACGGCGAGGTGCTCGACCAGCCGTTGCACTGGCCGGCCAGCGTAACGGTCTGAGCCCGGCAGCGGTTTTCGCCACGGCCGCGGCCGGCCGGACTTGCCCGAACTGTCGCCACAGGCTAAAGTTCCCGGCTGAATTTTCAACGGGAGTTCGCGTGTTCGCCATCATTCAGGCCGCCGGCTGGCCCATCTGGCCCTTGCTTCTGGCATCGATCATTGCCGTTGCCCTCATCATCGAACGCCTGGTGGCGCTGCGTCGCGGCCGCATCGCCCCGGCCGGGCTGCTGCAGCGCGTGCTTGCCGAATACCAGCAGAAGGGCGTCAGTGACGCGCTGGTCGCCGACCTCGAGAAGCAATCGTCGCTCGGTCGCGTGCTCGCCGCCGGCCTGCGCAACGCAAAGAGTTCGCGCGAGGTGATGAAGGAGTCGATCGAGGAAGCCGGCCGCGCGGTGACGCACGAGCTGGAGCGCTACCTGACGACGCTCGGCACGATCGCCTCGATCAGCCCGCTGATGGGCCTCTTCGGTACGGTGGTAGGGATGATCGAGATCTTCGGCTCGCAGTCGCCGACCGGCGCCAATCCGCAGCAGCTGGCGCACGGCATCTCGATCGCGCTCTACAACACAGGGTTCGGCCTGGTCATCGCGATCCCGGCGATGATCTTCTGGCGCCACTTCCGGGCACTGGTCGATAGCCTGGTGATCGACATGGAGCAGCAGGCGATCCGCCTCGTCGAAGTGATCCAGGGCGCCAGGAAGTAAGCATGGACTTTCGCCGCGGCCGGTCCCGCGAGGAGCCGGAAATCAACCTGATTCCGATGATCGACGTGCTGCTCGTGATCATCATCTTCCTCATGCTGACGACCACCTACGCCAAGTTCTCCGGGCTGGAGATCAACCTGCCGACGGCGGACGCGGCGAAGCAGCCGGAGCAGCCGAACGAGGTCAGCGTCGCCGTCACCGCCACCGGCCAGGTGCTGGTGAACAAGGTGCCGCTGACGACGCCCGACGTCGCCGCCATCGCCGACGCGCTGCGCCGCGCCGCCGGCAGCCAGAAGGAACCGATCATCGTCATCAACGCCGACGCCAAGGCGGCGCACCAGAGCGTGGTCGACGTCATGCAGGCGGCGCAGTCCGCCGGCTACCCGCACATCTCGTTCGCCACGCAGACGCCGCGCTGATGGCGCGCCTCCCTGCCTGATGGCGAAGCTCGCCGAATCCCTGCCCCGGCTGTGGTACCGCCGGGGCTTTGCTTTTCAGCTGCTGCCCCTGCTGCCGCTGTCCTGGCTGTTCGGCGTCCTCTCCGGACTGCGCCGCTTCGCCTATCGCCACGGCTGGCTCGCCGCCGAGCGCCTGCCGGTGCCGGTGCTCGTCGTCGGCAACCTGGTCGCCGGCGGTGCCGGCAAGACGCCGCTGACGCTGTGGCTGCTCGAGGCGCTGCGCGCGCGCGGCCGACGGCCGGGCATCGTCAGCCGCGGCTACGGCGCGGCTGCCGATACGCCGCGCCTGGTCGCGCCGGACGACAGCCCGGCGCTGGTCGGCGACGAACCGCTGCTGCTCGCCCGCCGCAGCGGCGCGCCGGTCGCCGTCTGCCGCAACCGTGTCGCCGCGGCGCGCGCGCTGCTCGCCGCGCATCCGGAATGCGACCTGATCGTCGCCGACGACGGCCTGCAGCATTACCGGCTGGTGCGCGACGTCGAGCTCGTGCTCTTCGATGGCCGCGGCGCCGGCAACGGCCGCCTGCTGCCGGCGGGGCCGCTGCGCGAGCCGCTTGCCCGGCTGCGCCATGCCGATGCCGTGGTGTGGAACGGCAGCCCGTCGCTGGCGCTGCCGGCCGGCGCGCCGCCGGCATTCGCGATGCGCCTCGAAGGCGTCGCGTTCCATGCGCTGGCCGACCCGGCGCGCCGCTGTGCCGCCGCCGATCTTGCCGACAGGAAGCTGCATGCGCTGGCCGGCATCGGCGACCCGTCGCGCTTCTTCCGCCAACTGGAGGCGCTCGGCCTGTCCTTCGTCGCGCATCCGTTCCCCGACCATCACGCCTATGCCGCCGCCGATCTCGACTTCGGCGCCGATGCGGTGCTGCTGATGACCGAGAAGGATGCGGTAAAATGCGCCGGCCTCATTGCCGGCGAAGCCTGGGTGCTGCCGGTAAGCGCCGTCGTCGACGACGGCCTGATCGAAACAATTCTGGAGAAACTCGATGGACGCACGGCTCCTTGACATCCTCGTCTGCCCGGTCTGCAAGGGCAACCTCGAATACCGCAGGAGCGAGTCCGAGCTGGTCTGCAAGCCCTGCAAGCTGGCCTACCCGATCCGCGACGACATCCCGGTGATGCTCGCCGACGAAGCGCGCCAGCTGCCCGCCGAGCAGGCCTGAGCGGCACTGCAGTGGACTTCAAGGTCGTCATTCCGGCGCGCTACGCGTCGTCGCGGCTGCCGGCAAAGCCGCTGCTCGACCTCGGCGGCAAGCCGATGGTCGTCCGCGTCGCCGAGCGCGCGGCACTTTCCGGCGCGAGCGAGATCTGCGTCGCCACCGACCATCCCGAGGTCGAAGCCGCCGCGCGCCGGCACGGGCTCGACGTGCTGATGACCCGCGCCGACCACCCGAGCGGCACCGACCGTCTGGCCGAAGTGGTCGCGCTGAAGGGCTGGGGCGACGAGACGCTGGTGGTCAACGTGCAGGGCGACGAGCCGCTGATCGAGCCCTCGCTGATCACGCTGACCGCGCAGCAGCTCGCCGCACGCGGCGCCGACATCGCCACCGTCGCGCATCCGATAGCCGACGCTGCCGACTTCTTCAATCCGAACGTGGTCAAGGTCGTCTGCCGCGCCGACGGCGATGCGCTCTATTTCTCGCGCGCGCCGATGCCCTATGCGCGCGACCACTTCGCCCGCGAGGGTGGTGGCGAAACCCTGCCGGCAGCCTTCCCGGCGCTGCGCCACGTCGGCCTCTACGCCTACAAGGCGAGCTTCCTGAAGGCCTATGCGCGACTGGCGCCGTCGCCGCTCGAAGGCTTCGAGGCGCTGGAGCAGTTGCGCGCGCTGTGGCACGGCTATCGCATCACCGTGGCGACGGTCGACCACATGCCGGCGGCAGGGGTGGATACCCCGGAAGATGCGGAACGCGTAAGGCGTCTGTTTGCCTGACAACTCGCGTGAAAATCGCTGCACGAGTTTCGCCGGGAATTGCTGCAAATGGTTTGACCGAAGGCCGATTTGCAGGTAATTTTCGGCTGTCCCAGCGCACAGCATAGTGCGCAAGAAAAACCAGCCAGAACAGCACTGGACATCCGCTTCACTTGTACTCTCCGAAGGAATGACATGAGACTCATCCTGTTGGGCGCGCCCGGCGCCGGCAAAGGCACGCAAGCGCAATTCATCCGCGAAAAATACGATATTCCCCAGATTTCCACCGGCGACATGCTGCGCGCCGCGGTCAAGGCCGGCACCCCGCTCGGGCTGGAAGCGAAGAAGGTCATGGATGCCGGCGGTCTCGTTTCCGACGACATCATCATCGGTCTGGTCAAGGACCGCCTGCAACAGGACGACTGCAAGTCCGGCTACCTGTTCGACGGCTTCCCGCGCACGATTCCGCAGGCCGAGGCGATGAAGGCCGCCAGCGTCGCGATCGACTACGTGCTCGAAATCGACGTGCCCGACCAGGACATCATCGACCGCATGAGCGGCCGCCGCGTGCATGTGGCTTCCGGCCGCACCTACCACGTCAAGTACAACCCGCCGAAGGTCGCCGGCAAGGACGACGTCACCGGCGAGGACCTGATCCAGCGCGACGACGACCAGGAGGTCACCGTCAGGAAGCGCCTGGAGGTCTATCACTCGCAGACCAAGCCGCTGGTCGACTACTACAGCCAGTGGGCGGCGACCGGCGACGCGAAAGCGCCGAAATGCCGGAAGATCGCCGGCGTCGGCAGCGTCGAGGACATCAAGCAGGCCGCCTTCGCCGCACTCAAGTAAATCATCATGAACGCTGCCAACCGCCCGACGAATGCCTTCTACGCTCAGTCGGGCGGCGTCACGGCAGTGATCAACGCCAGCGCCTGCGGCCTCATCGAGACCGCGCGCCGGCACCCCGACCGGATCGGCAAGGTCTTCGCCGGCCGCAACGGCATCCTCGGTGCACTGACCGAGGACCTGATCGACACCAGCCACGACTCCGACGCCGACATCGCCCGCCTGCGCCATACGCCGGGCGGCGCCTTCGGCTCCTGCCGCTACAAGCTGAAGGGGCTCGACGAGCACCGCGCGCAGTACGAACGCCTGATCGAGGTGTTCCGCGCGCACGACATCGGCTACTTCTTCTACAACGGCGGCAACGATTCGATGGATACTGCCTGGAAGGTGTCGCAGTTGTCCGAAAAGCTCGGCTATCCGCTGACCTGCATCGGCATCCCGAAGACGGTCGACAACGACCTGCCGCACACCGACAGCTGCCCGGGCTTCGGCTCGGTCGCCAAGTACGTCGCCACCTCGATGCGCGAGGCCGGTCTCGACGTCGCCTCGATGGCGGCGACCTCGACCAGGATTTTCGTGATGGAGGTGATGGGCCGCCACGCCGGCTGGATCACTGCCGCCTGCGGGCTGGCCAGCGAGGCCGAGGACGAGCCGCCGCATCTCCTGCTGTTTCCCGAGATTGCCTTCGACGAGGCGGCCTTCCTCGCCCGCGTCGAGGACTGCGTGCAGCGCTTCGGCTACTGCGCGATCGCCGTGTCGGAAGGGCTGCACGATGCGCAGGGGCGTTTCCTCTCCGACATGGGTACGCAGGACGCCTTCGGCCACGCGCAGCTCGGCGGCGTCGGCCAGGTCGTCGCGCAACTGATCAAGGACCGCCTCGGCTACAAATACCACTGGGCGCTGCCGGACTACCTGCAGCGCTCGGCCCGCCACCTGGCGTCGAAGACCGACGTCGACCAGGCCTACGCGCTGGGCAAGGCGGCGGTCGAGCTGGCGCTGGCCGGCCGCCACGGCGTGATGCCGGGCATCGTGCGCACGTCCGACGCGCCGTATGCGTGGGAGATCGGCGTCGCCGAGCTGAAGGACGTCGCCAACGTTGAACGCAAGATGCCGCGCGAGTTCATCAGCGCGGATGGTTTCCACATAACAGACAGGTGCCGCACCTATCTCGGGCCGTTGATCGCCGGCGAGGACGTTCCGCCCTCCCGCAACGGCCTGCCCGATTACGTGCGCCTGAAGAATATTGCCGTGCCGAGGTGTCTGGGGGTTTTCAGGGTATAGACGCGATCAGTACGGGAGGCGCCGGGGGAGACCTGGCGTCGGCAAGGCAGGTTTGTTTCACTATGTAGGGCAAACCGATCCGAAGGAGGCGCCAAGCTCTTCGAGGATCTGAGCAATCTAACCGGAGGGAGTTGTTCATGTCAGTTTTGATGCTTGCACTAGGTTGTGCCGTACTGGCCGTGATCTACGGCTGGGTATCCAGTACTCAAATCCTCAGCATGTCAGCGGGCAATGCCCGGATGCAGGAGATCGCCAAGGCGATCCAGGAAGGTGCGTCCGCCTATCTCGCCCGGCAGTACAAGACCATCGCCATCGTCGGCGGCCTGCTGTTCCTGGTCATCGGTTTCGTGCCGAAGCTCGGTTGGGATACCGCGATCGGTTTCCTGATCGGCGCCGTGCTCTCCGGCGCCGCCGGTTTCATCGGCATGAACGTCTCCGTCCGCGCCAACGTGCGCACCGCCGAAGCGGCGCGTGGCGGCATTGCCCCGGCGCTCGACGTCGCCTTCAAGGGCGGCGCCATCACCGGCATGCTGGTGGTCGGCCTCGGCCTGCTCGGCGTTGCCGGCTACTACCTGGTGCTGAAGATGGTGGCTGGTCCCAACGCCGACCTGCACCACATGATCGAGCCGCTGGTCGGCCTCGCCTTCGGTTCCTCGCTGATCTCGATCTTCGCCCGTCTCGGCGGCGGCATCTTCACCAAGGGCGCCGACGTCGGTGCCGACTTGGTGGGCAAGGTCGAAGCCGGCATTCCGGAAGATGACCCGCGCAACCCGGCGGTGATCGCCGACAACGTCGGCGACAACGTCGGCGACTGCGCCGGCATGGCCGCCGACCTGTTCGAAACCTACGCCGTGACCGTGGTCGCGACGATGGTGCTGGCGGCGCTGGTGATCAAGACCTCGCCGGGCCTCGGCGAGAACCTGCTGCTCTACCCGCTGGCGCTGGGCGGCGTGTCGATCATCGCCTCGATCATCGGCTGCATGTTCGTCAAGGCCACCGAGGGCGGCAAGATCATGTCCGCGCTCTACCGCGGTCTCGCCGTCGCCGGCGTGCTGGCGCTGGTCGCCTACTACCCGATCACCTCGTGGCTGATCGGTGCCGGCGACCCGGCCGCCAAGATCACGACGATGAGCATGTTCGGCTGCTCGATCGTCGGCCTGGTGCTGACCGCCGCGCTGGTCTGGATCACCGAGTACTACACCGGCACCGAGTACGCGCCGGTGAAGCACGTCGCCGCATCCTGCCAGACCGGTCACGCGACCAACATCATCGCCGGCATCGGCGTCTCGATGAAGGCCTGCGCGCTGCCGGTGATCTCGGTGTGTGCCGCGATCTACGTCGCCTACGCGTTGGGCGGCCTGTTCGGCATCGCCATCGCCGCCACCTCGATGCTGTCGATGGCCGGTATCGTCGTCGCCCTTGACGCCTACGGCCCGATCACCGACAACGCCGGCGGCATCGCCGAAATGTCGGGGCTGCCGAAGGAAGTGCGCGACGTCACCGATCCGCTCGATGCCGTCGGCAACACCACCAAGGCGGTGACCAAGGGCTACGCCATCGGTTCCGCCGGCCTCGCCGCGCTGGTGCTCTTCGCCGACTACACGCATGGCCTGGAAGCGGCCGGCCTGAAGGGCATCACCTTCGACCTGTCGAACCACATGGTGATCATCGGCCTCTTCCTCGGCGGCCTGATCCCCTACCTCTTCGCCGCGATGGCGATGGAGGCTGTCGGTCGTTCGGCCGGCGCGGTGGTCGTCGAAGTGCGTCGCCAGTTCAAGGAAATCCCCGGCATCATGGAAGGCACGGCCAAGCCGGATTACTCGCGGGCGGTGGACATGCTGACCGTGGCGGCGATCAAGGAAATGATGATCCCGTCGATCCTGCCGGTCGCCGTGCCGATCGTCGTCGGCCTGGCGCTCGGCCCGCAGGCGCTGGGCGGCCTGCTGGTCGGCACCATCGTCACCGGCCTCTTCGTCGCCATCTCGATGACCACCGGTGGTGGCGCCTGGGATAACGCGAAGAAGTACATCGAGGACGGCCATTTCGGCGGCAAGGGCTCGGAAGCCCACAAGGCGGCCGTCACCGGCGACACCGTCGGCGACCCGTACAAGGATACGGCCGGCCCGGCGGTGAACCCGCTGATCAAGATCATCAACCTGGTGGCGCTGCTGATCGTGCCGCTGATGGTCTAAACGCAGTAGGTATCAAGAAAACGGGGCAGCCAAGGCTGCCCCGTTTTCTTTGGCAAATTCGGAAAATCAGAGCGTCACGGCCGGATTCAGCGTATAGACGCCGGTCAGGCTGGCTTGGCCGAGGATGTGCCCCTGCATCGCATGGCGCACCTGCGCGCCGCTGAATTTTCCCTCGACCGGCAGGCGCTCGACGTCGAGCGCGAAGACGGTGAACACGTAGCGGTGGCGCAGCTCGTCGTTCCACGGCGGGCACGGGCCGTCGTAGCCGTAGTAGTCGCCAGACATGTCGCCGTCGCCGGCAAACCAGCCGGTGTAGTCGTTGATCCCCTGGCGCGTGCCGTACGGTGCGGCGGGGCCGGGCTTGCCGCGCGGCGTCACGTCGGACGAGAACTCGCCGGCGTCGATGGTCGTGATCGAGGCCGGCAGGTCGACCAGCACCCAGTGGAAGAAGTCGACGCGCGGCAGTGCGGCCGGGACGCTGCGCCCCTCCTGGTTGACGTCGTCGCCGCGGCTGGGAACGTCGGGATCGTGGCAGATTACCGCAAACGAGCGGGCGCCGGCGGGAACGTCGGTCCACGACAGCTGCGGGTTGCGGTTGCTGCCGAGGCAGACATGGTGGGCGGGGTCCGGGGTGCAGAACGCGAACTCGCCCGGGATCTTCTCGTCGCTGGCGAAACTGCTGCTGGTGAGTTTCATTGTCGCCTCCTTTGTTTTGTCTATGCCGCGCGACGGCGGAAGTCGCGCAGGCGGAATCCCAGACTCCACAGTGTAGCGAAATAGGCGGCCGCGCCGAAGAGGACGAGCGCCGTCAGCCGCAGCACGCGCTCGACAGTGCCGTATTGCAGCCAGCCGGCCTCGGCGCCGGCGGCGAACCAGAGCACGCTGGCCATGACGCACAAGGCGGCCAGCAGTTTCAGGTAGAAGGCGGGCCAGCCGGCCTGCGGCGTATAGATGTCGTGCCGGCGCAGCCCGCGATAGAGCAGCAGCGCGTTGAGGCAGGCGGCCAGTCCGATCGCCAGCGCCAGCCCGGCGTGGCGGAGATCGAGGCCCCAGGCGAAGACGACGTTCATCGCCTGCGTCGCCAGCAGCGAAATGACGGCGATGCGCACAGGCGTGCGGATGTTCTGGCGGGCGTAGAAGCCGGGAGCAAGCACCTTGACCAGGATCAGGCCGAGCAGCCCGAGGCTGTAGGCGACCAGCGCCGCGCGCGTCTGCAGCACGTCGTTCGGCGTGAACGCGCCGTGGAAGAAGAGGGTGGCGATCAGCGGTACCGCCAGCAGCGCCAGGCCGACGGCGGCCGGAGCGGCGAGCAGCAGCGTCAGGCGCAGGCCCCAGTCGAGCAGCTTCGAATATTCGTCGTGCTGGTTGCTGGCGTGGTACTTCGACAGCGAGGGCAGCAGGATGGTGCCGAGCGCGACGCCGAGCATGCCCGAGGGAAACTCCATCAGCCGGTCGGCGTAGTAGAGCCAGGAGACGCTGCCGGGGCCGAGGAGGGAGGCGAAGATGGTGTTGATCAAGAGGCTGACCTGGGACACCGAAACGCCGAGTAGCGCCGGCGCCATCAGCAGCAGGATGCGGCGCACTCCTTCGTCCTTCCAGTTCAGCGAAAAGCGCGGCAGCATGCCGATCCGGGACAGGCTGGGCAGCTGCAGCGCCAGTTGCAGCACGCCGCCGAGAAATACCGCCCAGCCCAGCGCCAGTACCGGCGGCTCGAAATACGGCGCGGCGAACAATGCCATGCCGATGAAGGCGAGGTTGAGCAGCACCGGCGTGAACGCCGGCAGCGCGAAGCGGCTCCAGGTGTTGAGGATGCCGCCGGCGAGCGCGACCAGCGACATGAACAATATGTAGGGGAAGGTGATCCGGGTCAGCGTCACCGTCAGTTCGAACTTGTCGCCGTCGGCGGCGAAGCCGGGGGCGGAAATATAGACCAGGATCGGGGCGGCGATCACGCCGAGGGCGGTGACCACGAGCAGAATCAGGAAGAGCAGCGTCGCGACGTGGTTCACCAGCCGTTTCGTCTCGGCTTCGCCGCGCTGGTTGCGGTATTCGCCGAGGATCGGCACGAAGGCTTGCGCGAAGGCCCCTTCGGCGAACAGCCGGCGCAACAGGTTGGGTAGCTTGAAGGCGACGAAGAAGGCGTCGGTCATCATGCCGGCGCCGAAAGTGCGGGCGATGACGAAATCCCGCACGAATCCGAGGATGCGCGACAGCAGCGTCATGCCGCTGACGGTGACGAGGGCCTTGAGCAGGTTCATGGGGGCGAATGGTAGCACGCAGGGAAGAGCGCTTCGGCCGGTGGACTTGCATTGCCGGCCGTCGGTCCGTATAATCGCGCGTTTTCGATCGTCACCAACGACTTATTAGGAACTGAATCAATGGCCAACAGCGCTCAAGCACGCAAGCGTGCCCGTCAAGCCGACAAGCAACGCGCCCACAATGCCAGCCTGCGCTCGACCCTGCGCACTGCGATCAAGCGCGTGCAAAAGGCGATCGGCGCCGGCGACAAGGCGGCTGCCCAGACGGTTTTCCAGGAATCGGTTGCCGTTCTCGACCGCATCGCCGACAAGAAGATCATCCACAAGAACAAGGCCTCGCGTCACAAGAGCCGCCTGTCTGCCCAGATCAAGGCCATCGCTGCCTGATCGACGGATCGATCCCGTAAAAACGGCGCCCGCGGGCGCCGTTTTTCTTTTCTGTCGGGCTGCTTGTCCGGCCGGAAATCCTGGGGTTCAGCGCTCGATCGGGCAGACGCCGGAAATGACTTGCAGATTGTTGTCGCCGGCGAAGTTGAGCAGGAAGCGATAGGCCATCGGCTCGATTTCCTGCAGCCGGCCATCGACGAAGACCGCCTTGTCGCCGTTGTAGTCGCCGGGGCCGACGAAGGGCGAATACTTCATCTTCTTTTCTGCACCGAACGCGGACATCACGCCGCACAGGCGTTCGGCCCAGTCGCTGGGTCGAAATTTCTTTCCGTCCTGGGTGAGCCCGACAATGATGAAGGTGGTGCTGAGCGGATCGGTCATGTCTCGGCGGCGGTGCCTTGAATTATTGTCCTGGCGCTCGCGCGCTTGGTGTGTCCTACGAACCCGGCGATTCTACCAGAAAGCCGCTCGGCACGCCGCTGGTCTTACCAGTGGATGGGTCTGTCGATAAAAATCAATGCCCTGCGTTGCCTTCATAGAATCCACTGCATATACTGGCCTTATCTCATTGACAGCTGGAGGTTTTATGCATGCCCCGGTAAGCATGAAATTCGGCTTTCGCATTCGCACGCGATCGGGTGCGATCGTCGACAACCTGATGATCTTCGGTCGTGATGGGTCCGAGGCGGAGCGCAAGCTGCGGCAGATGTATCTCGGCTGCGAAATTCTCGAAACGCGGAACGTGGCGTCAGGGTCGCCGCGCGCCAGCCCGCTGAGCTACGAGGACGTGGTCGACCTGATCTCGGGGCATTGAACGAGTCAGAAGAAACCCTGTTCCTTCAGTTCTTCGTAGAGCGCGCGGTAATCCCTGGCGCCGTGGCTCGTGGCGCTGTGCGAGAAGACGTCGCGTTGCAGCGAGGGGCTTTCGGCCACCGACACGTTTTCGCCGATCACCGTTTCGCATACCTCCATCCCGTAGAGCGTCGTCAGCCGGTCGCGGACATCCTGGCTCATCTTGCGTCGCCGGTCGAAGCGGGTCAGCACGTAGCGCCGATGGATGCGGCGCTTCATCACCGGTTCCAGGATTTCCAGCGTCCGCGTCATGTGCTCCGCCGCCTTCAGCGACAGGTAGTCGGTCGACACCGGGATCAGCAGATAGTCGCAGGCAAAGAGCGCGTTCAGTGACAGCACGCCGACGTACGGGCAGCAATCCATGAACAGCGTCCGTCCCGGCCGCATCGCCTCCAGTGCGTCGAGGCCGACGCGCAGCTTGTTGAGGATTGCCGGCCCCTTGCCGAAGATCGAGTCGACCTTGATCAATTGCTGGTGCGAGGGGATCAGCGTGCCCAGTCCGTCCCAGGAGAGCTCCAGCTGCTCCAGCGTTTTCAGGTCCTGGTAAAAGGCGAACAGACTCTTTTGCGAATCCTGCGGCGAAGTGCCGAACACGCCTGAGAGGTGGCATTGGGGGTCCAGGTCGAGCAGCAGGGGGGTGCCGCCATCCCTGCTGACCGCTGCCGCCAGATTGAGCGCCGTGGTGGTCTTGCCCACGCCCCCTTTCTGGTTGAATACCGCTATTCGCATCAACGCTCCCGGCGCCTCGTTATATATACAAGGCGCGATTTTTCCCTTAACATTCCACCCCTTGCAACCTTGGCGCACGGTACTTCCGGGCGCCGGGTATCCCGGCGGCGCGAGCCGCCGTTTCAGTTTCAAGGCTCCCAAGAAAACGCCGGGGCGTCCCGGGTTTTTTTGCCCCCGCGGGGGTGACCGGCGACAAGCTGCGGTCCGGGGGCGCCTGTTTTAAGGCAGACTCATTATGTCGCATTTAATGAACACCTACGCGCGTCTTCCCGTAACTTTCAGTCACGGCGAGGGCTGCCGCATCGCCGACATCCACGGCAAGACTTACCTCGATGCGCTCTCCGGCATCGCCGTGAATACTCTCGGCCACAACCATCCGGGGCTGGTCAAGGCAATTTCCGAACAGGCCGGCCGCATGCTGCACGTGTCCAACCTGTACGGCATCCGCGAGCAGGAGCAACTGGCGGATCGCCTGTGCGCCCTGTCCGGCATGGCCGAAGTTTTCCTCTGCAATTCCGGTTGCGAGGCGAACGAGGCGGCGATCAAGCTGGCGCGTTTCTACGGCCACCAGCAAGGGGTCGATAGCCCGGCGATCATCGTCATGGAAAAGGCCTTCCACGGGCGCACCCTGGCGACGCTGTCGGCGACCGGCAACCGCAAGGCGCAGGCCGGCTTCGAGCCGCTCGTCTCCGGCTTCGTGCGCGTGCCGTACAACGATCTCGATGCGATCCGCGCCGTCGCCGAACACAACAAGAACGTCGTCGCCGTGATGCTGGAAATGGTCCAGGGCGAGGGCGGCATCAACATCGCCTCGCTCGAGTTCCAGCGCGGCCTGCGCCAGCTCTGCGACGACAAGGGCTGGCTGATGATCTGCGACGAAGTGCAGTGCGGCATGGCACGTACCGGCAAGTGGTTCGGCTTCCAGCAGGCGGGCATCCTGCCCGACGTGATGACGCTGGCCAAGGGCCTCGGCTCGGGCGTGCCGATCGGCGCCTGCCTGACGGCCGGCAAGGCCGCCGGCCTGTTCGGTCCGGGCAACCACGGTTCCACCTTCGGTGGCAACCCGCTGGCGTGTACGGCGGCGCTGACGACGCTGGCGACGATCGAGCAGGATGGCCTGATGGCGCGTGCCGAAGCCGTCGGTGCGGCGATCCGCGAGGGGCTGGCGGAAGCGCTGGCCGGCGTCGCCGGCGTTGTCGACATCCGCGGCCAGGGCCTGATGATCGGCGTCGAGCTCGATCGTCCCTGTGGCGAGCTGGTGACCCGCGGCCTCGACGCCGGCCTGCTGATCAACGTCACTGCCGAGAAGGTGGTGCGTCTGCTGCCGGCGCTGGTGTTCTCCGACGCCGAGGCGAAGGAACTCGTCACGCGCCTGTCGGCGCTGATCCGCACCTTTCTTGCGGCGTAAGGAGCCTGCCATGGCATCGGTCAAGCACTACCTGCAGTTCAAGGACCTGACGCGCGACGAGTACGACTACCTGTTCGCCCGCACGCGCTGGATCAAGGAGCAGTTCAAGGCCTACCAGCAGTACTGGCCGCTCACCGACCGCACGCTGGTGATGATCTTCGAGAAAGCCAGCACGCGTACGCGCCTCTCCTTCGAGGCCGGCATGCAGCAGCTCGGCGGCTCGGCGATCTACCTCAACACGCGCGACTCGCAGCTCGGTCGCGGCGAGCCGGTCGAGGACGCGGCGCAGGTGATCTCGCGGATGAGCGACATCGTCATGATCCGCACCTTCGAGCAGGAGATCATCGAGCGCTTCGCCGCCAACTCGCGGGTGCCGGTGATCAACGGCCTGACCAACGAATACCACCCGTGCCAGATCATGGCCGACATCTTCACCTTCATCGAGCAGCGCGGCCCGATCCAGGGCAAGACGGTGGCCTGGATCGGCGACTCGAACAACGTCTGCAACACCTGGCTGCAGGCCGCCGAAGTGCTCGACTTCAACGTGCACGTGTCGACGCCGCCGGGTTACGAAGTCGAGCCCGAGCGCGCCGGCCTCTACGGCACCGATCACTTCGAGCAGTTCGCCGACCCGATGGAGGCGGCGAAGGGGGCCGATCTGGTGACCACCGACGTGTGGACCTCGATGGGCTTCGAAGCCGAGAACGAGGAGCGCCTGCGCGACTTCGCCGACTGGCAGGTGGACGCCGACATGATGCGCGCCGCGAACAAGGACGCCGTGTTCATGCACTGCCTGCCGGCGCACCGCGGCGAGGAAGTCTCGGCCGAGGTGATCGACGGTCCGCAAAGCGTGGTCTGGGACGAGGCGGAAAACCGCCTGCATGTACAAAAGGCGCTGATGGAGTACCTGCTCCTCGGCCGCATCAACAGTTAATTCTCAGTAGGAAATCGATATGAGCGACATCAAGCGTGCCGTACTGGCCTATTCCGGCGGTCTCGATACTTCCGTCATCCTCAAGTGGTTGCAGGACACCTACCAGTGCGAGGTGGTGACCTTCACCGCCGACCTCGGCCAGGGCGAGGAGCTGGAACCGGCGCGCGCCAAGGCGCTGCAGTTCGGCATCAAGCCGGAGAACATCTTCATCGACGACCTGCGCGAGGAGTTCGTGCGCGACTTCGTCTTCCCGATGTTCCGCTGCAACACCGTCTATGAAGGCGAGTACCTGCTCGGCACCTCGATTGCCCGCCCGCTGATCGCCAAGCGCCTGATCGAGATCACCAACCTGACCAACGCCGACGCCATCTCGCACGGCGCCACCGGCAAGGGCAACGACCAGGTCCGCTTCGAGCTCGGCGCCTATGCGCTGAAGCCCGGCATCAAGATCATCGCCCCGTGGCGCGAGTGGGACCTGCTGTCGCGCGAGAAGCTGATGGCCTACGCCGAGAAGCACGGCATCCCGGTCGACATGAAGCACAAGCAGGGCGGCTCGCCGTACTCGATGGACGCCAACCTGCTGCACATCAGCTACGAGGGCCGTCACCTCGAAAACCCGGCAGCGGAAGCCGAAGAGTCGATGTGGCGCTGGACGGTGTCGCCGGAAAAGGCACCGGACGCCGCCGAATACCTCGACCTCGAATTCGAGCAGGGCGACCTGGTCTCGATCAACGGCAAGCGCATGCCGGCACACGAGCTGCTGGCGACGCTGAACCAGCTCGGCGGCAAGCACGGCATCGGCCGTCTGGATCTCGTCGAGAACCGCTATGTCGGCATGAAGTCGCGCGGCTGCTACGAAACCCCGGGCGGCACGATCCTCTTGCGCGCGCACCGCGCGATCGAGTCGATCACCCTCGACCGCGAAGTCGCCCACCTGAAGGACGACCTGATGCCGCGCTACGCCAGCCTGGTGTACAACGGCTACTGGTGGAGCCCGGAGCGCCGCGCGCTGCAGGCCCTGATCGACCACACGCAGCAGGTCGTCAACGGCTGGGTGCGCGTCAAGCTGTACAAGGGCAACGTCATCGTCACCGGCCGCGATTCGAAGACCGATTCGCTGTTCGACCCGACCATCGCCACCTTCGAGGACGATGCCGGCGCCTACGACCAGAAGGACGCGGGCGGCTTCATCAAGCTGAACGCGCTGCGCATGCGCATCGCGGCGAACCTGGCCGGTCGCAAGAAGGGCTAAGGCATGGGTGGTACGCTGTTCGGCTTCACCGAGGAACAGGTTGCCGAATTCGGCGTCACCTTCGGGGTCGGCGCCTTCATGCTGTTCATGTTGTTCATCATCGGCGAGATCGCCTGGAAGTCGAAGGCGGGGAAGACCGGCACGATCGTGCTGTTCTTTGTCCTCGCCTTCGGCATGCTCGGCTTCATCGCCAAGGCTGTCATCCAGAAAATGTGGGGAATCTGAAAATGTCTCAGTTCGACAACGTATCCGTAGTCAAGAAGGCCAATGTCTATTTCGACGGCAAGTGCGTCAGCCATACCGTCCTCACCGCCGACGGCACGAAGAAGACCGTCGGCGTCATCCTGCCCTCGTCGCTCGTCTTCAACACCGGCGCGCCGGAAATCATGGAAGGCGTCGGCGGTTCCTGCCGCGTCAAGCTGAAGGGCGAGAGCGAGTGGAAGACCTACGGCGAAGGCCAGTCCTTCAACGTGCCGGGGAATTCGTCGTTCGAGATCGCCTGCGACGAGCCGTACCACTACGTCTGCTATTTCTGCTGATCATCTGATTGAGGGGGCACCATGCCGTCGTTCGATTTTTCTTCCGAAGCCGACATGGAAGCGTTGAAGAACGCGATCGATGTCGTCGGCCGTCAGATCGTCGCACGTTACGATTTCAAGGGCACCTCGGCCAAGGTCGAGCTGAACGAGAAGGAAAAGGTCATCACCATTTACGGTGATTCCGACTTCCAGCTCGACCAGATCAAGGACATCCTCTTCCCGGCAATGGAGAAGAAGGAGAAGGAAAGCGTCAAGCGCCTCGACCATCAGGCGGTGCAGAAGATCTCCGGCAACAAGGTGAAGCAGGAGCTGAAGATCAAGATCGGCATCGAATCCGAGTTGGCGAAGAAGATCGTCAAGCTGCTCAAGGATTCGAAGATGAAGGTGCAGGCGGCGATCCAGGGCGATGCGGTGCGCGTCACCGGCGCCAAGCGCGACGACCTGCAGTCGGCGATCGCGCTGGTGACGAAGACGATTACCGACTTCCCGATCAAGTACGGCAACTTCCGCGACTGATCGCGCTGGCGGCCGTCGCGTAACGCCCCCCGAGCCGCGGGGCCGTCAGGCCTTGCGGCTTTTTCGCGTCAGTCTCGGCGCAGGCCGCGAATCCAGTTGCCGTAGAGCCGGTTTGCCAGCTCCCGCATCGCCGGTAGGCGATAGGCGGTTTCCTCCCGCATCTGCGCCGGGGTTTGCACCGCTGGCGGCAGCGCCGGTAACCCGGCAACTTCGGCTTCCCAGCTGTCGCACCACGTCGCAATCATCTCCGGCGTCATCTCGACGTGGCATTGCATCGCCAGGTGCGGGCCAAGCACGAAGGCCTGGCTGGCGCACCACGCGTTGTGCAGCAGGCGGGTGGCGTCGGGCGGGATCGAGAAGGTTTCGCCGTGCCACTGGAAGACGCTGGCCTTGCCGCGAAAATCGCCGAGCCAGGCCGTTGCCGCGTCGGTGTCGTCGACCGTCGCATCGCCCCAGCCGATTTCCTTCACTGCGTTGCGGCTGACGTGCCCGCCGAGCGCCTTCGCCATCAGCTGTCCGCCGAGGCAGTGGCCGATCACCGGAACGTCGTCGCGCACTGCGGCACGAATCAGCGCACACTCGGCTTCGACCCACGGCAGCGGGTCGTTGACGCTCATCGGCCCGCCCATGAAGGCGAGTCCGCTGAACGCGTCGTGGTCGGCAGGCACGGGTTCGCTGGCGTCGATCGCGAACAATCGCCAGGGGACGCCGTTGGCCTCCAGGAATGTGGCAAAATAACCCGGACCTTCGGTCGGAGCGTGGCGGAAAATGGCTACCGGTTTCATGTGTCGTCAATGGATCAAGATGCCATATTGTATGGCCTTGACCATGCTCTGCCTATCGCCGGCGGTCTCTGCCGCCGATGTCGGCGTCGCCGGCATTTTTCCCGGCAAGGCGCTGCTGGTGATCGACGGCGGCACCCCGCGGCTGGTTGCCGTCGGGCAGAAAACCGCCGAGGGTGTGCGCGTCGTTGCGATCGACGGCGAGTCCGTGACGCTCGACGTTGAAGGGAAGAAGCGGACGCTGCGCATGGGACAGAGTGTCGTTTCGCAAAAATCGTCCGGCGACGTTCAGGAAATGACCCTGGCGGCTGATTCGCGCGGTCACTTCGTGACCCAGGGGGCGGTGAACGGGCAGGTGGTCCGCTTTCTCGTCGATACCGGGGCGACCATGGTGTCGCTCGGTGCCGCGGACGCGACGCGAATCGGCATCGACTGGCGCAAGGGGCAGCCGGGCGTGGCGCAGACGGCCAATGGCCAGGCCCGGGCGTGGAAGGTCCGGCTGGATACGGTGCGCATCGGCGAGATCGTCGTTCATGGTGTCGATGGCATCGTGCACGAAACCGATCTGCCGGTTGCGTTGTTGGGGATGAGCTTTCTCTCGCGGATGGATATCCGGAACGAAGGCTCGACGATGACCCTGAGGAAGAAGTACTGAGGAGGCCAGAATGCCGCACCGTGATCAGGAAATCACCATGCTGCGCCGGGAAGTCGAGATGCTCATGGGTGAGCGCGAGCACCTCCTGCGTGTTGTCGGTTCCACTGCCGCGTTGATCGCCAGCCTGGACAGCAAGCGCTTGCCGGTCGGTGCCGTGGAAGCGGCCGATCTGGTGGCGACGACCATCAACCAGCTGTCCGAGGAGACCTTGCAGGACGCCCTTCGCTCGGTGCATGCCGAGATCGAGGAAGAGGGCGCCGCACCGGCGCAATGACCGGGCTTGACCTGCAGCGCTTGCGCGCCAGCCTGTCGCAGCAGCCGGGGACGGCCGCTGCGGTTCATGAGGATGGTCTCGGTGCCGAGCCGCTCACTGCGGCTGCGGTGCTGGTGCCGATCGTGCTCCATGCCGGCGGGCCGACCGTTCTGCTGACGCAGCGCACCGCTCACCTGCGCGACCACGCCGGACAGATCAGCTTCCCGGGCGGGCGCATCGAGCCGGACGATCCCAGCGTCGTCCATGCCGCGCTGCGCGAAACCCAGGAAGAGGTCGGGCTGGCGCCGCAGCATGTCGAAATCATCGGCTACCTGCCCGAGTACCGTACCAGCACGGGGTTCAGCGTCACGCCGGTGGTCGCTTTCGTGACGCCGCCGTTCTCGCTGCAACCGGACCCTTTCGAAGTTGCCGAGGTGTTCGAGGTGCCGCTCGCCTTTCTCGTCGATCCGGCCAATCACCAGCAGCACGAGGTGCACTGGCGCGGGCGGCTGCGCAAATACTATGCGATGCCCTACGGCGACTACTTCATCTGGGGGGCGACAGCCGGCATGATCAAGTCGCTCTGCGAACACCTGGCACCGCCGCCGTCTGCGTGATCGTTGCGTCATCCGAAAAGGCCGGGGGGCTACCCGAATTGTGTTATCTTCAATGCTGAAGACAACAACGAGGCGCCGTCGCGCCATAATTCCTTGAGTCTTGTTTCTCTCATTATCGCCTTGCTCATCGAGCAGGCGCGTCCGCTACCCTATCGCCTGGCTGTGTTCGGGCCGCTGTCGCGGCTGGCGGATACGCTGGACGGCATGTTCAACGCCGGCGAAAGCCGGCAGGGCGTGTTGGCCTGGGCGCTCGGCGTGGGCGGCCTGGTTCTCGTTTCCGGGGGCGTGTTCGCCGCGCTTTACGCGTTGAACCCGCTGCTGGCAGTGGCCTGGAACGTGCTCGTCCTCTATCTGACGATGGGCTTCCGCCAGTTCAGCCATTACTACACCGATATCCAGCTGGCGCTGCGCATGGACGACCTACCGCGCGCCCGGCAGCTGCTGGCCGAATGGCGCGGGCGTCCTGCCGACGATTTGTCGTCGAGCGATGTGGCGCGGCTGTCGATCGAGGAGGCGCTGGTCGGCTCCCATCGTCATGTCTTTGGCGTGCTGGTCTGGTTCGTGTTGCTCCCTGGACCGTGCGGCGCCGTGCTCTACCGTGTGGCGGCGGTGTTTGCCGAACATTGGTCGCGGCGGAGCGATGATCCGGTGTTCGGCGACTTTGGCCGCTTCGCCAGGCAGGCGTTTGCCGTGATCGACTGGCTGCCGCTGCGGGCGACTGCCGCTGCTTTTGCAGTGGTCGGCGATTTCGAGGACGCGATCTACTGCTGGCGGACGCAGGCGGAGAAGTGGCCGGATGACGGCCTCGGCATCGTGCTGGCCAGCGGCGCCGGCGCCCTCGGCGTGCGCCTGGGCATGCCGGTCGTCGAGAGCGGCGAAGTCGCCGATCGCGCCGAGCTTGGCACGGGCGACGAAGCCGATGTCGATTTCATGCAGAGTGCCGTCGGCCTGGTCTGGCGTGCTATCGTGCTGTGGTTGCTGTTGTTGCTCTTGTTGGGGCTTGCCAGTCTGGTGGGCGGTTGATGAAGTTGAATAGAGAGGTTTCAAAATGAGCAGAGAAGTTGTCGTTCTTAGCGCAGTTCGTTCCGCCATCGGCACCTTCGGTGGTTCGCTGGCCGACTTTGAAGCCAGCGAACTGGCCGGCATCGTCATGAAGGAATCCGTGGCCCGTTCCGGGGTCGACCCGCAGCTGATCAATTACGTCACCGTCGGCAATTGCATGCCGACCGATTCGCGCTACGCCTATGTTTCCCGCGTCGCTTCGATCCAGGCCGGCCTGCCGATGGAATCGGTGGCCATGCAGGTCAGCCGCCTGTGCTCTTCCGGGCTGCAGGGCATCGTCACCACCGCCCAGAACATCATGCTCGGCGACGCCGACTATGGTATCGGCGGCGGCGTCGAAGTCATGTCCAAGGCCGCCTACATGCTGCCGGCGCTGCGCACCGGCGCGCGCATGGGCGACACCAAGGCGATCGACAGCATGGTCGCCGTGCTCACCGACCCGTTTGGTGTCGGCCACATGGGCATCACTGCCGAGAACCTGGCCGCCAAGCACGGCATCACGCGCGAGGCGCAGGACGAGTTCGCGCTCGAATCGCAGCGCCGCGCCGCGGTGGCCATCGCCGAAGGCCGCTTCAAGTCGCAGATCGTGCCGATCGTCAAGCAGACCCGCAAGGGCGAGGTGGTATTCGACACCGACGAGCACCCGAAGGCCAATACGACGATGGAGTCGCTGGCCAAGATGAAGCCGGCGTTCAAGAAGGACGGCACGGTCACCGCCGGCAACGCCTCGGGCATCAACGACGGCGCTGCGTTCTTCGTGCTTGCCGCCGCCGACGTCGCCGCCCAGGCCGGCCACAAGCCGATCGCCCGCCTCGTCTCGTACGCCGTCGCCGGCGTGCCGAACGACGTCATGGGCGAGGGGCCGATCCCGGCCTCGCGCCTGGCGCTGAAGAAGGCCGGCCTGACGCTCGACCAGATGGACGTGATCGAGTCGAACGAAGCCTTCGCCGCGCAGGCGCTGACGGTGTCCAAGGTGCTCGGCCTGGATCCGGTGAAGACCAACCCCAACGGCGGCGCCATCGCCCTCGGTCACCCGGTCGGTTGCTCGGGCGCCTTCATCGCCACCAAGGCGCTGTACGAACTGCAGCGCACTGGCGGCAAGTACGCGCTGGTGACCATGTGCATCGGTGGTGGCCAGGGTATCGCGACCGTCTTCGAACGCATCTAATCGGGTCTCGACCCGGCAAGGCCCGGCCGGATTCGTCCGCCGGGCCTTTTCTTCGAAACGGATTCGAAGTCAGGCTTCCCATGGCGTTCAGCGACACCGATATCAGCCTTCTCTATGCCAGCACCCTGCTGCAGGGGCTGCCGATGGGGGGCACGTTCGAGGCAGCATTGCGCACGCGCGAGCAGCAGCTGTCGCTGTCCGACGACGAGGTTTTCCTGGAGGCGGGGGTTTGCGCTCCGGGGCTCTATCTGGTCGCGCACGGCACGGCGGAACTGGTCGTGTCGACCCCGGACGGCGGGGAAAAGATCGTCGAGTTCGTGCGTGCCGGCGGCATGCTTGCCGAGGAAACCCTGTTCAACGGCCGTCCCTGCCTGTATTCGGCGCGTACGATCACGCCGGCAGCCATCCTGCACGTCCCGGAGGCAGTGGTCGGCGAGTGGTTGACTGCTTCGCCCCAGTTTGCGCTGCGCCTGATGGGCGTGCTCGCCGAGCGTACCGATTACCTGCAGAAGGATCTGGTGACCTTCTGCACCAAGGGCGCCGCGGCGCGCCTCGTCTGCTATCTGGTCTGCCAGTTCGACAAGGCTCCTTGTACGGCGGACGGCTCGCTGTCGCTGAACATCACCTTGCCGCGCAACAAGCTGGCGTCCCGGCTCGGGGTCAGCGATTCGCACCTGTCGCGGGCCTTCAACGAACTGGAGAAGCAGGGGCTGATCGTCAAGCGCCGCGGCGGCATCTTCATTCCCGATGTGCCGGCCCTGTCGAAATACGTCTGCCCGGCCGGTTGCGACTGGTAGTCCGTTTCCGTCTTCCCCGTCGCCGCGCTACCGCAAGTCATCCGCCCCGTCGCGTCCGGCGTTAGGACAGGATGAATGATGCCGAGGAGGATCGTCATGACGTCACGGCTGTCGATGCTGCTGCTGCTCCTGGCGTGCTCGGGGCTTTCCCCGGCACAAACGGTCTACGAATCGAAAAGCGGCCAGGGCAAGGTTTATTCCGACCGGCCGGTGCCCGGGGCGAAAGCGGTTGAGTTGCGGCCGCTGACGGTAATCGAACCGCTGCCGGTGGCGCCGGCGGCTGCGGCACCGCGCGATGACGGCGGCAAGCAGCGTCAGGAGGCAGTTCCGGCGTATCGCAGCCTGCGGGTTGTCTTCCCCGAGGCGGGGGGGAGTGTCGCCGCCAACAACGCGACGTTCGAGGTGCGCGTGGCAGTCGATCCGCCGCTGTTGGTCGAAAAGGGGCACGCCTTTGCCTTGCGCCTGGACGGCCGTCCCGTTCCCGGCCGTTTTACGGCAACCGAAATGATGATTCCTCCGGAGTTCTTCGGCGAGGTGGCGCCGGCCGGGGGGCAACGCCATGTGCTGGAGGTCAGCATCGTCGATGCCGGCGGTCAGTCGCTGCTCACCGCGCCACCGGTCGATTTCCAGACGCGCTATGTCACCTTCCTGCAGCGTCCGCACGGGTTCCCGTTCCGGCCGTCACCTGTGCCCGTGCCAACGCCGCCGACGCTGCAGAAGACGCCTCTGAAGGCAACTCCGGCGCCGGCAAGCGAGCCGCCGGCGGAGGGGCGCCTGGACGGACGACGGATCGATCGCTAACGGTGGCGCGCGTTACGGCGAGGAATGCCGCTTCGGCGGGATGGCCTTGCCGGCCGGCTTGATGGCAACGGCGACGGCGTCGGTGTATCCCAGTTCGACGCGGTCGCCGATCCGCACTGCGGACAGCAGCTTCCGGTTATTGACGACGACGTCGACCACTTCCCCTTTTTGTCCCTTCAGCGTGGCTTGCCCGGTTCGGTCGTCGATGGCGATGATGTCGGCAACGATCGTTCGTTTTCTCTGGCCGTCCGCTGCGCGGGCGGGGGGCGGTGGTGTCCCGCCGTTTTCGCCGTCGGGGTGCTGCACGGCGACTTTTTTCAGCGAGAGGGCTCGTGCGTGGCCGTATTGGGCGACGACGATGTCGCCGACGCTGACCTGGGCCAGATTACGGATACGGCTGTCGGCGACCACGGTCAGCGTGTTGCCGTCCTCCCGCTTGAGTGTCAGGGTCCGCGACGCGGGATCGATGGCAATGACCTCCGCGGCCGCCCTTATCAGTTCGCCGGCGGTCTTGCCTGCACGCTTGTGCACGGTTTTTCCGGTCGCAACGTCTGCTGCCGTGGCGACGGTGGCGGTACCGGCGAGCAACGCGAGCAGGATCGCATGCACGGCATTGCGTAGAGTCGTTCGTTTCATCTTCCGCTGTTCTGTGGGGCGGGCCGCCTACGTCCGCGCCGGATGCTCCGGCATCGCCGCGCGGCCCCGGTTGCCGGAAGTCTCCGGCAGACAGTGCGTGAAGTCTACAGCAATTCGTCGGTGGTTTCAGACCGCCAGCCGGGAGTCGGCCGGCAGCAGGCTGACCAGGAAATCCATCTGATCGGCGAGAATGCGCCGGTTGCGCAGGATGAGGGCCTCGTAAAGCGACGGGGCGTAAGGTACGTAGAGCATCATCATGCCGGCACGTTCGGGCGTCTGGGCTCCCTTCCGCTGGTTGCACGGCTTGCAGGCGGTGACGACGTTCTTCCAGTGATCGCTGCCGCCGCGCGAGAGCGGTACGATGTGGTCGCGGGTCAACAGTTCCGGGCGTTTCTGTCTGCCGCAGTAGCAGCAGAGATGACGGTCGCGCTGGAACAACAGCGGATTGGTCAGCGCCGGCGATTGCGGCTTCCAGGCGCGCGGGTTGCGCCCGCGCAAGGCGAGGATGCTGCTGACGCTCAGGCTGGAGCGCTCGCCGGTGAGGCGGGAATACCCCCCGTGGAAGGTGAAGCTGAAATCCCCGAGCTCGCGGTCGACGCGCCCGGTCGCCTTGCAGGAGACGGCATCCTGCCAAGTGATCCAGCCGCGTGGCGCACCGGTGACGTCGACCGCCAGAATCAGCGGTCTACCATTCCAGCCGGTGCCGGCGAACGGGGTTTCCGGGTGCATCGATCCGCTCCCTCCTCAATGGGATGGTGGGGGTTGCCGGCGAAAGGTTAGCAAAGGATCCGGGCCTTTCCAATCACGGCAAGACAGCCTCTTTGTGCGCTATCCTGTCGGCCTTCCGATCATGAACTTTGACCATTCCCGGCGCCTTCTGTTCGGTGCTGTTACCTTTTCGTTGCTGCTGCACCTGGTGGCTATCTTTGGCTGGGGTTGGCCGCGCGCGTTGCCTCCGGCAATATCGCCGCAGCCGCCGCCAGCGATGCGGGTGGCGTTTGCGGCGCATCCGGCGGCGCCGGCGCGCCCGCCCGAAAAGGGGGTGCGGACACCTCTGCCTGCTCCCATCGCTGCCAAGCCATCGGCCAAACGACCCGTATCCCCCATCCTACAGGACCCGCCGCCGCGCGTCGCAGCGACCGAGCCGCCGCCGGGCTTCCCGGCTCCGGTTGCTGTCGCCTTGGCCCAGGCGACAGCGGTGTCCACGGTTGCCGCCGGTCCGTCGGCCGCAACCGCGGTACCGGCAGAGAGCGTCAGCGCCGACGGGCTGCGCCAGTATCGCATCGATCTCGCCGTTGCTGCGCGGCGCTTTCGCATGTATCCGGTGGTAGCCCGTGCCCGCGGCTGGGAAGGGGTGGCCGAGGTGAGCATTTCCGTGTCCGCGGGCCCGGCGGCACCGAGCCTGCATCTCGCGCGGTCGTCGGGGCACGCCATTCTCGACGAGCAGGCACTGCAGATGCTGGGGCGTGCGCTGGAGAGTACGCCGCTGCCGGAAAGCCTGCGCGGCAGGAGCTTCGTCCTGCCGATGCCGGTTCGCTTCAGCCTGGAGGAGTAGTTGGCAGCGGCTTGAGGTCGGTCGTGTGCAGGCCGAAGCTGCCGCGGCGGCGATCGTCAAGCCACGAGCGCAGGGCAAAGCTGACGCTGCGGAAGGCCATCTCCGGCCAGGGGATTTCTTCTTCGGCGAACAGCCGGCTTTCCAGCGATTCGGCGCCGGCACCGAAGCGGCCGCCGACCAGCCGCGCCGTGTAGAACATGTGAACCTGATGGATATGCGGTACGTTGACCAGCGCGAAAAGGCGGTCGATTTCGACCGTGGCGCAGGCTTCCTCCAGCGTTTCGCGGGCAGCGGCTTCGGCGGTCGTTTCGTTGTTTTCCATGAAACCGGCGGGCAGCGTCCAGAGCCCGAGGCGGGGTTCGATGGCGCGCCGGCAGAGGAGGATGCGCCCTTCCCATTCGGCGATGCAGCCGATCACCATGCGCGGGTTCTGATAGTGGATCGTGCCGCAGCTTCGGCAGACGTGGCGCGCCAGGCTGTCGCCGGGCGGAACCATCAGTTCCACCGGGGCGCCACAGTGGCTGCAGAAATTCATCGGGTTGTGCTGGCCGCTCATGGGGCGAGTTTACCCGAAGCCGGGCAGTTCCCGGGAGTCGCCTGCTTTGTTCCGGACGCGGGTACGCATCGTCAGCGGGAAGTGGTCGCTTGCAGTTCGAGGCAGGCGCGCCGCTCATGTTGGCGGAAGTTGCCGAAGTCATGAAATGTGACGCGAATGTGGCGGTGCCGGAAGGGCTGGGCTTTCAGTTTTCTTTCCGCTTTTTTGCTCGTGCCGTGCGCATCTGGCTAAAATAGCGCGAAATCCAAACGGCAGGAGCTGTGTCGGCCGGTGACGGAAGCACAGACAGGGGCAAGGGGTAAGCATGTTTCTCATCATCGGCTATGTCGTCATCCTACTGGCGTCACTGGGCACTTATGCGCTGCACGGCAATCTGCTGGCGCTCTGGGTTCCCGCCGAATATGTCGCCATCGTCGGCCTGACCGTCGGCGGTTTCCTCGCCGGCAACGACATCAAGGTCATCAAGAAGACCGTCGGTGCGCTCCCTTCCGTGCTGAAGGGCTCGAAATTCACGAAAACGCTGTACGTCGACCTGCTGGCGATGCTCTACGAAATTCTTGCCAAGGTGCGCAAGGAAGGCCTGATGTCGATCGAGGCCGACGTCGAGGATCCGCACGCCAGCCCGATCTTCGGCAAGTACCCCGCGCTGCAGAGCGACCACCACGTGATGGAATTCATCACCGACTACCTGCGCATGATGGTCGGCGGCAACCTCAATACGGTCGAGATCGAGAGCCTGATGGACATGGAAATCGAGACTCATCACCATGAGGTCGAGGTGCCGGGGCACGTCATGTCCAAGGTCGCCGACGGCGTTCCGGCCTTCGGTATCGTCGTCGCCGTGATGGGGGTGGTGAACGTCATGGGTTCGGTCGGCCAGCCGCCGGCGGTGCTGGGCAAGATGATCGGCGGCGCGCTGGTCGGCACCTTCCTCGGTATCCTCATTTCCTACGGCTTCGTCGCGCCGATCGCCAGCCTGCTCGAGCAGAAATCGCACGAAAGCTCGAAGATCTACCAATGCATCAAGGTCGTCCTGCTGGCGTCGATGTCCGGCTACGCGCCGCAGGTGGCCGTCGAGTTCGGGCGCAAGGTGCTCGAATCCGGCGTACGGCCGACCTTCATCGAGCTCGAAAACGAGCTGAAGGCACGCAAGGGCAAGTAATTCGCTGCTGATACGGAAAGCCGACAATGAGCGACGATTCGACACGCCCGATAGTCATCAAGCGCAAGAAGGTGGTGGCCGGCGGCCATCACGGCGGCGCCTGGAAGATCGCCTACGCCGATTTCGTCACGGCGATGATGGCCTTCTTCCTGCTGATGTGGCTGCTCGGCTCGACCGCCAAGGGCGACCTGAACGGCATCGCCGAATATTTCCAGAACCCGTTGAAGGTCAGCTCGACCGGCGGTTCGGGTTCGGGCGACGCCTCGTCGATCATTCCCGGCGGCGGCAAGGACCTGACGCGGACGACCGGCCAGCAGCAGCGCGGCGACCAGGAGAAGCGGCGCAAGTCGACCAGCGCACTCGACGAGGAAGCGCGCAAGCAGTTCGAGGCGAAAGAGAAGGCGATGCTCGGCGAGCTCAAGCAGCGCATCGAGAAGATGATCGAGAGCAACCCGGTGCTCAAGCAGTTCAAGAACCAGCTGCTGCTCGACATCACCAGCGAGGGCTTGCGCATCCAGATCGTCGACGAGCAAAACCGGCCGATGTTCGATCTCTCCAGCGCCGAACTGAAGCCGCATACCAAGGAAATCCTGCACGAGATCGGCCGGGCGCTGAACAGCGTCAGCAACCGGATCACCGTCTCCGGCCATACCGATGCCGCGCAGTTTGCCGGCGGCCAGAAGGGCTTCTCCAACTGGGAGCTCTCGGCGAACCGGGCCAATGCGTCGCGGCGCGAGCTGATCCTCGGCGGCATGGACGAGAACAAGATCCTGCGGGTGCTCGGCATGTCGTCGACGGTGCTTTTCGACAAGAACGACCCCTTGAACCCGGTGAACCGCCGGATCAGCATCGTCGTTCTCAACAAGAAGACCGAGGAGGCCTTCCTCGGCGAGGAGGATGCAGGGGCTGCGCAGAGCAGCGACCTGGCAGCCGAAACGAAGGAAGCGACAAGACCGTGATCCATGCGGGTTCCCCCTGCGCGGCACAAGAATGCGGGGACACAATGGGCGCGGGAAACAGGATGAGGAAATTCGGAGGGGCGTATCGCCACCGGTACTGCTCCGTTCATCGCGCTGGCGTCGCGCAACGGCATCTTCCTTGGTGCGGCGGGGCTGTTGCCGGTCGGCTGGTGGAGGTCGCCGGTCTCGCCGCTGGCGCTGCCGGCATTGCTCGAAGACGAGTGGGGCGAGTTCTGAAAAACAGCACTGCAGGAATGCGCGGCCGATGAGCATTGATCCAAAACGCCCGGTGCCCCCCGGGGTGAAGACGTCCGCAACCGGAGCGCCGGCGCGGCCGGCCACCGCAACGCCGCCGACGCGCCCGGCAACGGCCGCCGGCTTGCTGGTGGGTGTTCGCGACGGCGCCGGTATGCGCGAATTCGAATTCACCTCGGCCGATTTCGAACGGGTGCGCAAGCTGATCTACCAGCACGCGGGAATCTCCTTGTCGCCGGCCAAGCAGGACATGGTCTATTCCCGCCTCGCCCGCCGCCTGCGGGCGACGAACAAGGCCAGCTTTGCCGACTACCTGGCGCTGCTCGAGCGCGGCGATGCCGCGGAGTGGGAGCGCTTCGTCAATTCGCTGACGACCAACCTGACGTCGTTCTTCCGCGAGCCGCATCACTTTCCTATCTTTGCCGAACACCTGAAGAAGCTGGGCAGCCGGAATCCGATTCGGGTCTGGTGTTGCGCCTCATCGACCGGCGAGGAACCCTATTCGATCGCAATGACGGTCGCCGAGACCTTCGGCGGCTTCAACGCGCCGGTCTCGATCATCGCTTCCGACCTCGACACCAACGTGCTGGCAACGGCGGACAAGGGCATCTACCCGGCCGAACGCGTCGAGCGGCTGGCGCCCGACCGGCTGAAGCGTTTCTTCCTCAAGGGGGCCGGCTCGCAGGAGGGGTGCGTCGCGGTGCGTCCGGAGCTGCGGCGCATGGTGCAGTTCCAGCGGGTCAACCTGCTCGATGCCAGCTGGCCGGTAAAAGGGCCGCTCGACGTCATCTTCTGCCGCAACGTGATGATTTATTTCGACAAGCCGACGCAGTACAAGATACTCTCCCGCTTCGCGCCGATGCTGCAGGACGATGGCGTGCTGTTTGCCGGGCATTCGGAAAGCTTCCTGCACGCTGCCGACCTCTTCCGCTCGCTGGGCAAGACCGTCTACGAACTCGTCCGCCGCTCGCGTTGAGCGCGGGGCCGGCGCCCAGCGAGCGCGCCCACCTTCGCTCAGGACGAGACGAGCTGCGTCGTCACGGGATGCCGCGCGAGTCGGTGCTGATCAGTGCTGTGGAGGATGCGAGCAGCCCGGCGAACAGGCGCGCCGCGTGCTCGCCACGGCTGCACGTACTGTGGCATAGTGGGGCCGGTACAACGAAAGTGATAGCCGGAGATCGTCATGCAGGTAAACGTTGTCAAGGAGTCTGGGCGGGCCGATCTGAAGCTTTCCGGTCGCTTCGACTTCAATGCGCACCGCGAGTTTCGCAGCGCCTATGAGCCGGTGATGGCGGATACGGATGTGAAGTCGCTCAACATCGACTTGGCGGCCGTCGAGTATCTGGACAGTTCGGCCCTCGGCATGCTGCTCATGCTGCGCGACAAGGCGAGCGCGGCGAACAAGACGCTGGCGCTGGCCAACGTGCGTGGCCCGGTGAAGCAGGTGTTGGAAATCGCGAATTTCGGGAAGCTGTTCAAGATCGTCTGATGTCGAGCTTCCGCCGTCGCTTGTCGGCGGGCGAAGCAATGATGGATGTCGCTGTGGTCGCAATAACAATCAGGGAGAGAGTTGCCGGATGAGCAGTTTTGCATGGAAGGTTCGGGGGGCGTTCCTGATCATGGTGGCGGCGGCGGGGCTGGTGGTAGCGTATGGTCCGAGTATCTTCGGCAGCGGCCTGCCGGGCGCTGCGATCGGTGTCGCGGTGCTGGCCGGACTCGGTCTCGCGCTGGCGATATTTATCGAGGGCGGATTGACCCGCCGTCTCGGCGAATTGCGCGCGGTGATCGAGTGCACCTACATGGACGGCGATCTGACGCGGCGGGCGAGCGAAACCGGTAATGACGAGGTCGCCGCAACGGCACTGGCCTACAACAAGCTGATGGCCAGTTTCCAGACCATCATCGGCAAGGTCTTCTTCAACTCGATCGAGGTGGCCCGGGCGTCGGCGATGCTGATCGACGAGGCCAATACCGTGGCCTCGGGCTCCAACCGCCAGCACGATGCCGCGCTGTCGGCCGCTTCAGCGATGAACGAGCTGACCAGCAACATGCACCAGGTGGCGCAGAACGCGACCGAGACCGCGCAGATCGCAGAATCGGCGAGCGGGCTTTCGGCGGAAGGGATGACCATCGTCCGCGATGCCTCGACCGAGATGGAGCGCATCGCCGCCTCGGTTGCCCAGTCCTCGGAAGTCGTTTGCGTGCTTGGCGAGCGCTCGAAGGCGATCAGCGGCATTGCCCAGACCATTCGCGAGATTGCCGACCAGACCAACCTGCTTGCCCTCAACGCGGCGATCGAGGCGGCGCGCGCCGGCGAACAGGGGCGTGGTTTTGCGGTCGTCGCCGACGAAGTGCGCAAGCTGGCCGAGCGGACCTCGCAGGCAACCGGCGAGATCAGCAGCATGATTTCCGCGATCCAGGGGGAAACCCAGAGCGCCATCGTCAGCATCGAGGCCGGCACCGGCCAGGCCAAGAACGGTGCTGCGCTCGCCCAGCAGGCGGCCGATTCGCTCGACCGGATCAACCGCGGGGCGCGCGAGACCATGGAAAAGGTGGACGCGATCGCCGCTGCCATCGACGAGCAGACCCGTTCGGGCAACGACATCGCCGCACATGTTCACAGCATCATGTCGATGGCGGAGGCCAACAACACCGCTTCCGGCAAGGCGCTGCGCGAGGCCGGACAGCTGGAGTATCTGGCAACCAATCTCAAGGAAATCGGCAACGTCTTCAAGCTCGGCGTGTCGGGCGAGCAGGCGGTGCAGACGCACGGCAAGATGCCGGCGATCGTCCAGCGCGCCGCCGCCGAGGCCGGCCAGATCCTGGAAAAGGCCATCGACAGCGGCCGCATCCGCCTGGACGACCTGTTTGCCGAGAGCTACCAGCCGATCCCCAACACCAAGCCGCAGAAGTTCAAGACCCGCTTCGACGATTTGTGCGACCAGCTGCTGCCGACCTTGCAGGAATCGCTGCTGGAGCAGAACCGTTGGCTGGTGTATGCGATCGTGTGCGACCGGAAGGGTTATATCCCGACGCACAACCGGCGTTTTTCGCAGCCACTGACCGGCGACGAGAAGGTCGATTTCGTGAATAACCGGACCAAGCGGATTTTCGACGACCCGGTTGGCAGGCGTTGCGGCGACCACACCCAGCCTTTCCTGCTGCAGACCTACCGCCGGGATACGGGCGAGATCATGCATGACATTTCGGCGCCGGTGATGGTCAAGGGGCGTCACTGGGGCGGTTTCCGCATCGGTTACAAGACCGAAGTCTGAGCCTGGCCGTGGATTGGGCTCCGGTTGGCGTGGTGCCGGCCGGGGCGATGGGTTAACATACAAATTACAAGGCACCTCGCGTGAAGAGGGGGATTGATTTATGTCCGAACTGCTGAAAAGCATCGATGCGCGCACCAAGCTTGCGGGCACGAACAAGCTGGAGATTCTTCTCTTTTTCCTGGGGCGGGATACGCGCACCGGGAGAAAGGAAACTTTCGGCATAAATGTCTTCAAGGTGCGCGAAGTGATGCGCACCCCGCCGATCACCTCGGCGCCGGAAATGCCGTCGGCGGTGGAAGGCATGGTCAGCCTGCGCGGCGTGCTGGTGCCGGTGATCGATCTGGCCAAGTACGCCGGCGTGCACACCGAGACGCCGCGCGACATCATGATCGTCACCGAGTACAACGGCCATACCCAGGGTTTCCTGGTCGAAGGCGTGGATACCATCCTGCGCCTGGACTGGAGCCAGATGCGCGTGCCGCCCGAGATGCTGATGGCGGAGATGGGCGGGCTGGTGACGGCGGTGACCGAACTGCCGGACAACCGCTTGGTGATGATGATGGACGTCGAGAAGGTGTTGGCGGAAACGGCCCGCTACGACGACGAGGCGGCCTATCGCAGCGTGGTGCCGCTGAACAAGCCGGAGGCGCTGGTGGTCTTTGCCGACGACTCGATCGTCGCCCGCAAGCAGATCGAGAAGACCCTGCAGCTGATGGGGATCAAATACGTGGCGGCGATGAACGGCCGCCTGGCATGGGAAGAGCTGGAGAAGATCGCCAGTTACGCCGATAGCACCAATAAATCGGTCGCCGACCTGGTCAGCCTGGTGCTGACCGACATCGAGATGCCGGAGATGGATGGCTACATCCTGACCAAGAAGATCAAGAGCGATCCGCGCTTTGCCGGTATTCCGGTGATCATGCACTCCTCGCTGTCGGGCATGTCGAACCAGCAGCTCGGCAAGTCGGTCGGCGTCGACGAATATGTCGCTAAGTTCGAGCCGCAGAAACTCTCGGAAGCCCTGTCGCGGAGAATCCTCGGCGAGGTGACCAACCTTCCCGTGCCGGCCTGACCGGAACTGTTCGCAGGAGTGTGAGCATGGATATGTCGGAAAAGAAAAATCTGCTCGAGAGCGTAGACGCCCGCACGCGGCTGGCCGGCTCGAACATGATGGAAATCCTGTTGTTCTCGCTGGGTACGCGCGAGACCTTCGGCATCAATGTCTTCAAGGTCCGCGAGGTGGGGCGCACGCCGCATATCACCCGTACCCCGAACATGCCGCGCGGTGTCGAGGGCTTGATCTCGCTGCGCGGCAATGTCATTCCGGTGCTCTCGCTGTCGTCCTTCCTCGATCTGGAAGGCAGCGCGCCGCCGGGCCTGGGCAAGTCGATGATGGTCGCCGAGTACTCGAAGCGCACGCTCGGCTTCCTGGTGCACGAGGTTGACCGCATCATCCGCGTCGACTGGGAGCGCGTGAAGGCGCCGGAGACAGTGCTGGCGTCGAACCAGGGGCTGATCACGGCGGTCATCGAACTGGAGGGCGGCCGCCTAGTGTCGATCCTCGACGTCGAGCAGATCCTGGCCAACGCCTTCGGCGAGGCGGTGATCGTCGATGTGCCGCCGGTGCGTGTGGCCGAGGACGTCAGCATCTTCTTCGTCGACGATTCGATCGTCGCCCGCCGCAAGATCACCGAAGTGCTCGATAAGCTGGGCGTCAAGCACAAGCACGCGACCAACGGTTCCGAGGCGTGGACGCGCCTGCAGGCAATCGCCGCGCACGCGACGCAGATGGGCAAGCCGGTGCGCGACGAGATCCGCGTGATCATGGTCGATGCCGAGATGCCGGAGATGGACGGTTACGTGCTGACCAAGAACATCAAGGGCGATACCCGCTTCAACGGCGTGCCGGTGATCATGCACTCCTCGCTGTCGTCGGAAGCCAATCGGGCGATGGGCAAGGCCGTCGGCGTCGACGGCTACGTCGCCAAGTTCGACGCGGAAATACTGGCGGATACGCTGCGTCCGCTGCTGGAACGATAAGAACGAGGGAGTCTGAAGCATGCCGGATCCGAAGATGAAGTTCCTGGTGGTTGACGATTTCTCGACGATGCGGCGCATCGTCAGGAATCTGCTCAAGGAACTGGGGTTCACCAACGTCGACGAGGCCGAGGACGGCGCCATCGCGCTGCAGAAGCTGCAGGCCGGCGGATTCGAGTTCGTCGTGACCGACTGGAACATGCCGAACATGGACGGATTGACGCTGTTGCAGACGATCCGCGCGACGCCGACGCTGAGGCATTTGCCGGTGCTGATGATCACTGCGGAAGCGAAGAAGGAAAACATCATCGCGGCAGCGCAGGCCGGGGCCAGCGGTTACATCGTCAAGCCCTTCACCTCGGCGACGCTCGCGGAGAAGCTGCAGAAGATCTTCGAGAAGTTGGAAAAAGGCGCATAAAGGGCGCACAGGACAGAGGGAATACGATGAGCAGCGACTCCGCAGAACTCGAAGCACTGTTTGACAGCATCGCCGCCGGCGCGGCTCCCGCAGCACCGGCTGCTCCCGCCGCTGCTCCGGCAGTGCCTGCCGCGGCCGCCCGGCCGCCGGCACCGACGGCTTCCCGCGAGGTGGGCGACTCCGACGAATTGCAGGCGCTGTTCGACTCGATCGCCGGCGCCCCTGCCGCCGTTCCGGCACCCGCCACCCCGGCCGTCGCGGCGGGCGCAGCTACGCCCGATGAGGATTGGGAGGGGCAGGAGAAGGTCTTCCGGCGCGTCGGCCAGATGGCGCGCCAGCTGCACGACACCTTGCACGAGCTCGGCTACGACAAGCTGATTACGCAGACGGTCGAGGCCCTGCCCGATGCCAAGGACCGCCTTGCCTACATCGCCAACCTGACCGAGCAGGCGGCGTGCAAGGTGCTGAACGCCACAGACGTCGCCAATCCGCTGCTTGAGTCGCTGGAAAGCGGCGCGCAAGGCTTGGCGTCGCGCTGGGACCGCGTGTACGCGAACCAGATGGGCGTCGAGGATTTCAAGCAGCTGGCTGCCGATACGCGCGCCTTCCTCAAGGAACAGCTGCCGCAGAAGACCGGCGGGACCAAGGCGCAGCTGATGGAAATCATGATGGCGCAGGACTTCCAGGACCTCACCGGCCAGGTCATCAAGAAAGTGGTGACGTTGGCCCAGGATCTCGAATCGCAGCTGATGAACGCGCTGATCGAGGTCATGCCCGAGGAACACAAGACGGATTCGGTCGCCAGCCTGCTCAACGGGCCGGTGATCAATGCCGAAGGGCGGACGGACGTCGTCGTCGATCAGCAGCAGGTCGACGACCTGCTCGACAGCCTCGGCTTCTAGGAGAACAACATGAGCGATTTTGCCGGGATGGAGGATCTGCTGCAGGATTTCCTGCAGGAAGCCCACGATCTTTTGTCGGACGTCGACAACAAGCTGGTCGATCTGGAAAAGATGCCGGATGACCGCAGCCTGTTGAACGACATCTTCCGCGGCTTCCACACGGTCAAGGGCGGCGCCGGCTTCCTCAATGCGAACGAGCTGGTGACCCTCTGTCACCTGACGGAAAACCTCTTCGACCGCCTGCGCAACGGCGAGATGGAACTGACGCCCGAGCTGATGGACATCATCATGGCCGCGACCAAGGGCGTTCGCGACATGTTCGGCGAGCTGGGCCAGGGGGTGCAGCCGCGTCCGGCCCCTGATGACGTGCTCGCCGGCCTGCGGGGCGCGCTCGACGCGGATGCCGAGGCGGAAGCGCCTGCCGCAGCGACGCCGGCAGCGAGCGAAGGTGTTGCCGGCGGACCCGACTGGAAGGCGCTGCATGGCGCCGTCACCGGGCAGTCGGTCGCGGTCTCGACGGAAGTGATCCCCAAGGCCGAGACGGGAGCGTCGGCGGCCGCTACGCCGCCGCCCTACGGACGCCGGGTTACCGACAAGCCGGGGTCGCCGACGCCGGCGGGAGCCGGGCGGCGCGCCGAAGAACGCGGGGCGGCGCGCGAGAACACCATTCGCGTCGATACGGCGCGACTCGACCAGGTGCTCAACCTCTCGGGCGAAATCGGCCTGATGAAGAACCGCCTGACCAGCCTGCGCGCCGACATCCTTGCCGGCAAGACCGATTCCGATACGCTGCACGCCCTGGACCAGGCCGTGTCGCAGCTCGACTTGCTGGTTTCCGACCTGCAGAACTCGGTGATGAAGACGCGGATGCAGCCGATCGGCCGCCTCTTCCAGAAATACCCGCGGATCGCCCGCGACCTTGCCCGCCAGCTTGGCAAGGATGTCGATCTGGTGCTCGCCGGCGAGGAAACCGAGGTCGACAAGACGATGATCGAGGATCTGGCCGATCCGCTGATCCACCTCATCCGCAACGCCGTCGACCACGGGGTGGAGGGGTCGGATGAGCGTCTGGCCGCCGGCAAGCCGACCAAGTCGGTGGTGCGTCTGGAGGCGCGCCAGGAGGGCGACCATATCGTCCTTATCATCGCCGACGACGGCCGCGGCATGAGTGCCGAGCGCATCCGGGCAAAGGCGATCGAGAAGGGGCTGATCTCCGAGGAGGAGGCCAATACCCTCGACGAGCGGCAGAGCCTGCACCTGATCTTCCTGCCGGGCTTCTCGACCAAGACGCAGATTTCCGACGTGTCCGGCCGCGGCGTCGGCATGGACGTGGTCAAGACCAACATCCAGAAGCTCAACGGCACCGTCGACATCCGTTCCGAGCCGGGCAAGGGCAGTGTCTTCATCATCTCGCTGCCGCTGACGCTGGCGATCCTGCCGGTGCTGCTGGTGCTGCTCGGCGACCAGCCGTTTGCGCTGCCGCTGTCGCTGGTGCGCGAAATCCTGCCGATCGAACACGGCAAGCTGCAGGAAGTGGGCGGCAAGGCGACGCTGGTTGTGCGCGGCGAGATCCTGCCGGTGGTTTCGCTGGCCAAGCTGCTCGGCTGGCCGCAGGACCATCCGCCGGAGTATGGCGTGCTGATGCAGACCGCCGAGCGCAGCTTCATCCTGGCGGTGGACAACTTCGCCGGCCGCGACGACGCGGTGATCAAGTCCCTCGAAGACTTCCGTCCGCGCGGCGTGGCCGGGGTGACGACGCTGTCCAATGGCCAGATCGTGCTGATTCTCGACATGAAGGAGCTGTTGTCCGATCTCGGCCAGCATCTGGACGTCGAGCCGCGCGGCAGCAGCATGCGGGCGCTTGAGTTCGGTTAATTGTTAACGAATTCAAGAGCTTGAAAAGGGGGTTTTGCCCCCTTTTTTTGCGTCTACGGTCTGCAACACCCGGTTGTATTTTCGCAACGACCCTAGAATCGTTAACAAAAACCCCTCATACCTCTTTAATTTTTATTGTTTTTTCCTATAATACCCGGAACCTAATCAGGCACCGGGTATGGCCCAAGAAAGCGATCTCGAACGAACAGAACCTGCATCAGCTAGACGGCTGGAACAGGCGCGCGAGGAGGGGCAGGTCCCCCACTCGCGAGAGTTGGGCGCTTTCCTCATTCTCATCGCCGCCGCCGGCGGCCTTTGGCTGATGGGCGGCTGGCTGGCGCAGCGGACCGCTGCGATGTTCCGCCGTGGCCTGACGCTGGACGAGAAATTGATCCGGGAACCCGATCAGATGCTTGTCCGGTTTGCTGATCTCTCCATCGACGTGCTGATCACCTACGCCCCCTTCCTGGCGGTGCTCATGGTGGCCGCCGCCGCCGGTCCCTTCTTCCTGAATTCCTTTATCTTCTCGCCGAAGGCGCTGGTGCCGAAGCTGTCGCGGATGGATCCGATCCAGGGGCTGCAGCGCATCCTCTCCTGGTCGGGCGTTGTCGACATGCTGAAGGCGGTGGCCAAGGCCGGCCTGATCGGCGGCATCGCCGCCTGGGTGATCTGGAACCAACGCAACGAACTGGTCGGCCTGCTGGCGCAGCCGGTCGAGAGCGGGCTGGCCTCGGTTGGTCACCTCGTCGCCTTCAGTTTCCTCGCCATCGTTTTGGCCATGCTGCTGATCGTCGCCATCGACGTGCCCTTCCAGCTCTGGCATTACCACGACAAGCTGAAGATGACGCGCGAAGAACTGCGCCAGGAAGCCAAGGAGATGGAGGGCGATCCGCACGTCAAGGGCCGCATCCGCTCCCTGCAGCGCGAGGCAGCCCGTCGCCGGATGATGGCCGCCGTGCCGAAGGCCGACGTGATTGTCACCAACCCGACGCATTTTGCCGTCGCCCTCGCCTACAAGAGCGGCATGGGGGCGCCGAAGGTTGTCGCCAAGGGTACCGGCGAGGTCGCCCGGCGCATCCGCGAACTCGGCGCCGAGCACGGCGTGCCGTTGCTCGAAGCGCCGCCGCTGGCGCGCGCGCTGCACCGCCACGTCGAGCTCGACCAGGAAATCCCCGGCACGCTGTACGCCGCCGTCGCCGAGGCGATGGCCTGGGTCTACCAGCTCACCAACTGGCGCCAGGCCGGCGGCCAGTACCCGGTGCCGCCGCGCGACCTGCAGGTGCCGCCCGAACTGGTGCCGGAGGCGATGAATGGCTAGCCCGGCGCTGACCATGCAGGGTCTGCTCGGCCGCATCGGCTACCAGCAGATGGCGGCGCCGCTGCTGATCGTCATGATCCTGGCGATGATGGTGCTGCCGCTGCCGCCGTTCATGCTCGACCTGCTGTTCACGTTCAACATCGCGATCTCGGTGATCGTCATGCTGGTCGCGATCTACACGCTGAGGCCGCTCGACTTCTCGATCTTCCCGACCATCCTGCTGATCACCACGCTGCTGCGCCTGTCGCTCAACGTCGCTTCGACCCGCGTCGTGCTGCTCTACGGCCACAGCGGCCCGGACGCCGCGGGCAAGGTGATCGAGGCCTTCGGCCACTTCCTGGTCGGCGGCAACTACGCGGTCGGTATCGTCGTCTTCGCCATTTTGGTGATCATCAACTTCGTCGTCATCACCAAGGGCGCCGGTCGCGTCGCCGAAGTGTCGGCACGCTTCACGCTGGACGCGATGCCCGGCAAGCAGATGGCGATCGACGCCGACCTCAACGCCGGCCTGATCGGCGAGGACGAGGCCCGCAAGCGCCGCGCCACGATCGCCCAGGAAGCCGAGTTCTACGGCTCGATGGACGGTGCCTCGAAGTTCGTGCGCGGCGACGCCGTCGCCGGCATCATCATCATGCTGGTCAACGTCATTGGCGGCCTCTTCGTCGGCGTCCTCCAGCACAACATGGACGTCGGCTCGGCGGCCAAGGCCTACACGCTGCTGACCATCGGCGACGGCCTGGTCGCGCAGATCCCGGCGCTGATCATCTCGATCGCCGCGGGCATGGTCGTCACCCGCGTCAACGACGAAGGCGACCTCTCGCAGCAGTTCATCGCGCAGATGTTCAGCAAGCCGCGCGTACTCGCTATCACCGGCGGCATCCTCGGCACCCTGGGCCTGATCCCGGGCATGCCCAACTTCGTCTTCCTGCTGCTCGGCGGCGGCCTCGGTGCGCTCGCCTGGAACATGAAAAAGAAGGCGGAAATAAGGCAGCCGGCGCCGGTGCCGGTGGCACCCGCGGTGCCGGTCGAGGCGCAGGAAGCGAGCTGGGCCGACGTCGCCCCGCTCGACGTGCTCGGCCTGGAAGTCGGCTATCGCCTGATCCCGCTGGTCGACAAGACCCAGGATGGCGAACTGCTGCGCCGTATCCGCGGCATCCGCAAGAAGTTCGCGCAGGAAGTTGGCTACCTGGTCTCGCCGGTACATATCCGCGACAACCTCGAGCTCAAGCCGAACGCCTACCGCATTCTGCTGAAGGGCGTCGAGATCGGCCAGGGCGAGGCCTTTCCCGGCCAACTGCTGGCGATCAACCCCGGCCGCGTGGTCAGCACGCTGCCCGGTGCGCAAACCAAGGACCCGGCGTTCGGCCTGCCGGCGATCTGGGTCGATAGCGCATTGCGCGACCAGGCGCAGGCCTACGGCTATACCGTGGTCGATGCCAGCACGGTGGTCGCCACGCACCTCAACCACCTGATCCTGTCGCATGCAGCCGAACTGCTCGGCCGCCAGGAAACGCAGGCGCTGCTCGACCACCTGGCGAAGGAAATGCCCAAGCTCATCGAGGATCTGGTGCCGAAGATCCTGCCGCTCGGCACCGTGCAGCGGGTGTTGCAGAACATGCTTGAAGAGGGCGTGCATATCCGCGACATGCGCACCATCGTCGAGACGCTTGCCGATCATGCGACGCGTACGCAGGATCCGGAAATCCTCACCGCGCAGGTGCGCAACGCGCTCGGTCGTGCCATCGTCCAGCAGCTCTACGCCGGCAGCGCCGAGATGCAGGTCATGTCGCTCGATCCGCAGCTCGAACGCATCCTCGTCCAGGCCGTTTCCGGCAGCGGCGATGCGGCGGCGATCGAGCCGGGGATGGCCGACACGCTGATGCGCGAATCGGCGGCCGCGGCGCAGCGTCAGGAAGAACTCGGCCTGCCGGCTGTCCTGTTGGTCCCCGCCAACCTAAGAACCCTGCTGTCGCGCTTCCTGCGCCGCAGCATCCCCCAACTCAAGGTGCTTGCCCACAGCGAAGTGCCTGATACCAAGATCATCAAGGTCACCTCGATCATCGGAGGTAGAGCATGAACGTCAAAAAATTCGTAGCCCTCACCGCACGCGACGCGTTGCGCAAAGTAAAGGAAGTCCTCGGGCCGGACGCCATCATCCTCTCGAATCGGGGCCTGCCCGGCGGCGGCGTCGAGATCATGGCCGTCGCCTCGCGCGACATGGCCGCGATCGCGCCCGGGCCGACGCCGGTCCGCGACATCGCGCCGCGCATCGATACCCCCCGCCCGGCGCCTGTGCCGACGGCGCTTGCGCAGGACGAGGACTACACCGTCAGCCTGTCGGGGGCGCGCACCGCGGCGCCGATGCCGGCCGCCAAACCCTTTGTGCCGCCCGTCTCCGAGCGCATGCCGGCCCCGGCGGCGGCAACGCCGCGCGCGGCGGCGACACCGATCGCCTCGCGGCCGATGCCGCGCATCGAAACCCCGCCACCGGCGCCTGAAGTGCGTGCCGAAGCCGACGTGGTGCCGGCCTCGGTGATGGCCGAGATCCGCGCGCTGCGCCAGATCGTCGAGCAGCACCTGGCCGGCTTCGCCTGGGGCGAGACGGCGCGCACCGAGCCGGTGAAGACCGAAGTCCTGCGCCAGATGCTCGACAGCGGTTTTTCGCCGCAGCTGGCGCGCGAACTGCTCGACGACCTGCCCACCGACCTTGACGCGCGCCAAGCGCAGGCCTGGGTCAAAGGATCTGCCGACCGTGCGCTGCGCACGCTGGGCAGCGACCATGACATCATCGAACGCGGCGGCGTCTTCGCGCTGGTCGGCCCGACCGGCGTCGGCAAGACCACCACCACCGCCAAGCTCGCCGCCCGCTGCGTGCTGCGCCACGGCGCCAGCAAGCTGGCGCTGGTGACCACCGACGGCTACCGGATCGGCGCCCACGAACAGCTGCGCATCTACGGCCGCATCCTCGGCGTTTCCGTGCATTTGGTGAAGGACGGCGACGACCTGCGGCAGACGCTGGCCGAGCTGTCGCACAAGCACATGGTGCTGGTGGATACGATGGGCATGAGCCAGCGCGACCGCATGGTCACCGAGCAGATCGGCATGCTCGCTGAATGCAACGTGCAGCGTCTGCTGCTGCTCAACGCCACCAACCGCGGCGACACGATGGACGACGTCGTCCGCGCCTACCGTGGCACCGGACTGGCCGGCTGCATCCTGACCAAGGTCGATGAAGCTGCCAGCCTGGCGCCGGCGCTCGACGTTGCGATGCGCCACAACCTCAAGCTGCACTATGTCTCGAACGGCCAGCGCGTGCCGGAAGATCTGCATCTGCCGAACCGTGCCTACCTGCTGCACCGCGCTTTCAAGGACGCGCCGGAGGCTTCGCCGCACCGCTTCTCCGGTGTCGAGCCGGGCCTGGTCATGGCCAACGCCGGTGTCGCCGCCATGGGTGGGCGTCGTGGCTGAATATCGCGGTGACCAGGCGGCCGGTCTGCGCCGCCTGTTCGGCCAGGAGGGCCTGCGCGTCATCACTTTTGCCGCCGGCAGCGAAGGCGTCGGCAAGACCATCACCGTCGCCAACGTCGCCGCCGCCATGGCGCGGCAGGGCAAGGAAGTGCTGGTGCTCGACGAGAACACGGCCGGCAATGTCGCCTCGGTTTTCGGAGCGACCGCCAAGCACGACCTTTTCCATGTCATCAACCGCGACAAGCGCCTCGGTGAAGTGCTGGTCCATGTCGCGCCCGGCGTCCGCGTGCTGCCCGCCGCGCGGGCGGTGAAGAAGCTCGGCAAGCTGGCGCGCGGCCAGCAGGAGACGCTGATCGAGGCGCTCGGCGCGATGGAACATCCGGCCGACGTGATTCTCGTCGATGCCTCGACCGACCATCCGCTCGGTTTTTCGCCGCTTGGTCTGGCAACCCAGGAAACGGTCGTCGTCGCCGCGGCGAGCGGAGCGGCGATCACCGAAGCCTATGCGCTGATCAAGAAGGTCAGCCTCGGCTACTCGCGTCGCCACTTCCGCATTCTCGTGAACAAGGTGAAGAGCGCCGGCGACGCCGAGGCGATCCATGCCAACCTCGCGCAGCTGGCCCGCCAGCGCGGCGTTGCGCTGCTCGACTATGCCGGCCACGTGCCGCTGGACGATGCCCTGCGCCATGCCGCCAAGCTCTGCCAGCCAGTGGTCGCGGCCTACCCGGAATCCGCCGCCGCCGGCGCCTTGCGTGCGATCGCCAACGACATGCTGCACTGGCCGCCGGCCGGCACCGAAGCCGGCGGGCTCGAACAATTCGTCCAGCAACTGCTACACTTGAGCCAACACATAGACCCGGTCACCATCCACGCCGGATAGAACCCTACTTCCATGTATACCGCTGCAGGGCAGCTCGAAAAAGAGCAACTGGTGCAGCGCTTCGCGCCCCTCGTCAAGCGCATCGCCTTCCACCTGATGAGCCGCCTGCCCTCCAGCGTGCAGGTGGACGATCTCGTGCAGAACGGCATGATCGGCCTGCTCGACGCCATCGACCGCTTCGAGGCCGGCTTCGGCGCCCAGTTCGAAACCTACGCCACGCAACGCGTCCGCGGCGCCATGCTCGATGGGCTGCGTGAGAACGACTGGCTGCCGCGCAGCCTGCGCCGTGAGATGCGGCGCATTGAGGCGGCGATCCACCAGCTCGAACAGGAGGTCGGCCGCCAGCCGACCGAGAAGGAGCTCGCCGATTCGCTCGGTATGCCTCTTGCCGACTACCAGAAGATGCTGCAGGATGCCCGAGGGCATCAGCTGATCTATTTCGAGGATCTCGCCGGTGACGGTGACGAGGATTTCCTCGAACGGCATTTCACCGACAACGACACCGATCCGGCCCGCCTGTTCGAAGACCAGGATCTGCGCCGCCATCTGGTGGCTGCCATCGAGGTGCTGCCGGAGCGGGAGAAGCTGATGATGGGGCTGTATTACGAGCAGGAGCTCAACCTGCGCGAAATCGGAGAAGTCATGGGCGTGACCGAATCCCGCGTCTGCCAGCTGCACAGTCAGGCGATCGCCCGTTTGCGCGCGCGCCTGTTCGGCGAAGGCGAAGCGTCGGCCCCGAAGAAGAAAGGGCGTCCGCGCCGTGGATAAGATCAGCATCGCCGGCCTGGTCCTCGGCCTCATCGCCATCGTCGGCGGCCAACTGCTCGAGGGCGGCCATGTCGGCTCGCTGGTGCAGCCGACCGCGCTGCTCATCGTCGGCGGCGGCACCCTCGGTGCGGTCATGTTGCAGAGCCCGTTTGCCACCTTCCATCTCGGTTTCCGCATGGCCAAGTGGGTATGGTTTCCGCCGCTGATCGACTATGCCAAGCTGATCCAGCAGGTCGCCAACTGGAGCCACGTTTCCCGGCGCGAGGGGCTGCTCGCGCTGGAGGGCTTCATCGGCCCGATGAAGGACGAATTCGCCAAAAAAGGCCTGCAACTGCTGGTCGATGGCGTCGAACCCGAGCGCTTGCGCGAGGTGCTTGAGGTGCAGATCAACACCTACGAGGACGAACTGCGCCAGGGCGCCAAGATCTGGGAAGCGGCCGGCGGCTATTCGCCGACGATCGGCATTCTCGGCGCCGTGATGGGCCTGATCCACGTCATGGAGAACCTGACCGATCCGTCCAAGCTCGGCGCCGGCATCGCCGTCGCCTTCGTCGCCACCATCTACGGCGTCGGCCTAGCCAACCTGGTCTATCTGCCGATGGCCAACAAGCTGAAGGCACAGGTGGCGCGCCACGTCGTTTATCGCGAGATGCTGGTCGACGGGTTGGTCGGCATCGCCAACGGCGACAACCCGCGCATCATCGAAAACCGCCTGCGCGGCTACTACCGCTGAGGTCGCCGTGGCCCGCCGCAAACGCGAGGAAGAGCACGACAATCACGAGCGCTGGCTGGTCTCCTACGCCGACTTCATCACGCTGCTGTTCGCCTTCTTCGTCGTCATGTATGCACTCTCGTCGATCAACGAGGGCAAGTACAAGGTCCTCTCCAACTCGCTGACGCAGGCCTTCCGCAACGTCACCGTCAATGCCAGCGGGCAGGTGATCATTCCGCAGGAAGGCGTGCCGACGCCACCGACCGTCGTTGCGCCGCCCAAGATGAGCCAAGCCGATGCGGCCAAGCAGAAGCAGCGCGAGCGCATGCGCAACATGGCCAAGGACATCATGGAGGCGCTGGCGCCGCTGGTGCGCGAGGGCAAGGTGCGCCTGCTCGAAACCAGCCGCGGCGTGACTATCGAGATCGCCGACTCGGCGCTGTTCGCCGTCGGCCAGGCGGTGCTCAACGCCGAATCGAGTCGCGCGCTGCGCGCCGTTGCCGACGTTATCGCCACCGCCGATTTCCCGGTGACGATCGAGGGGCATACCGACAACGTACCGATCAAGACTGCGCAGTTCCCATCCAATTGGGAACTGTCGGCGGTGCGTGCCACCACCGTGCTGCGTATCTTTGCCGACGCCGGTGTCCCCGCCGACCGTTTGACCGCCATCGGTTACGGCGAAACGCGTCCGGTCGAGGCCAACGACACCATCGAAGGCCGCGCCCGCAACCGGCGCGTGTCGATCCAGATCGACTCCGCCCTGCCGGAGAAACCGACGGAAGTGCCGGTGGAAATTTCGCCGGCTTCCATCGGCCGTCCCTGACCCTCCGGCGGGGGCGCCGGACGCTCCCGCCAACCCTGGCGCAAGCTGCGAGTGAATGAAGCCGCCCTAGGCGGATTTCCGCCGCCTGGTGAATTGCGTCTGGCTCTTCTCCGCGCCTTCGGCTGATTCAATCTGCTGTTGCGACGACTTGCGCCGATCCGGGAACGAAATGATACGGGCGGCGACGCGCCGCTCAATGAAGTCTTCCGCTGTTTCGCCCGGCGCTTCCGCTCCTGCTTCAAGGCCGGCGACGCCGGCGAGCGAGGCCGAAAACAACTGCCCCATCAACTGGTTGAGTTGAGTGAACATCTGTGCCGCGATTTCCGTTCCGATGCGTGTCAAGTCGGTGTAACGCCGCGTCTTTTCTCCATATAGCGAGGGCCACTGGGCAAAGGTGTCGGCGGTCTTCGACGCGTTTTCGAGCATCGTTTTCGCTTGCTGGGTGTTTTCGGCGAGCGCTGCGTGCATCGCCTCGATCTGCAGTGCCCACCAGCGCTGGTTGGCGTCGATGACGGCAAGCGCCAGGCTTTCGGTGGTCTGGGCTTCGTCCGCACCGGCAGCGCGGGATTTCTGGCGGGAATGCGATAGGGATGGCTGACGACTGGGCATGGTGAATCTCCTGGCAATGAGTACTCGCTCCGGGGAATGGGAGCGTCGCCGATCCGAACGCGCGCACACCGACGGCTGCAGCGTCGGACGGATCGGAACCTACCGCACAATGCCGCGTTGCTGCGTTGCTGTCGGGGATTGGCAGCGGATTAAGGCTGGGGCGGCCGCCGTGGGCCGGCGGGCATTCCGGGTAGACTATCCAGCATAGTTCACGGACGGCCATTGGTCACGGCCGGTCTGTCTCACCGCAGCGGGCTGGCCGGGAGCGCAGGAATTGTTGCCGGAAAGACTCAGGCCGAGTCGATGATGCGGCGGGTGGTCGCCTGGGCGGCCTGGCCGTCGGCGCCGTAGAGGTCCTGCCGGTTGGCGGCGGCGAGGAGGGCTTCCAGCGCCTGGGCGTTGTTCTGCATGCGCAGGCGGATCAGTTCGCCATTGACGCGATTGAGTTCCTTGGCCTCGGCGGCCAGGGCCTGCAGTCTTTCCCAGTGCTGGCGGACACCCTTGTCGCCCGGCTGCTTCTTCAGCCAGGCGTCGATGCCCGGGCGGTCGGCGGCGAAGCCGGCGCGGGCGAGTTCGGTATTGCGGGCGGTGGCGAGCGGGGCCAGCTTGCGTGCGACCTCGGTCTTGCGTTCGACGACGTCGGGCAGGGCTTCCGGGCTGCCAGCCTTGAGGATTTCCTGTTCTTCCTTGAGCAGAAGAACGAAGGCCGACACGACGTCGGCCTCAGCCGCGATGAGGTCGGCCAGTGCGGGCATGCGCGGGCGACTCAGGCCTTGCGCTGCGAGTTGAGCAGGTCGCGGGCGGTGTCGATCAGGCTGTCGGCGATGGCTTCGGCGTTGATCTGGAAGCGCCCTTCCGAGATGGCGAGCTTGATCTCGGCGATGCGCGCACCGTCGATCGGCGCGCCGCTGCTGGCGCCGGCGAGCTGCGCCGACGCTGCGCTGATCTTCACCTCGGCGGCGGGGGCGCCGGCGCGTGCGCCGGCAGCATCTGCCTTCGGGCGGTTGCCGCTGACGCTACCGGAACCTGCCGGCTTGAAATTGCTGTCGATTTTCACGATGTGATCCTTTTACGGGCCTTCAAGGGGTCTAACGGCATCGCCGGCAAAAACTTTAGCGGAAGGCGCATGCTTTCCCGCACGTCCCGTTTTCTCGCATTTTACATGCCGACCCGGCGCTTGCGCAGGATCAGGGGGCGATTTCGATGATGCCGCCGGCGCGGGCGATGCCGCTCACCGTCTGCCCGCTGGCCGTGCGCGCGCGCGCCACCTGACCCTCGGCGGCGTTGTTGAGCGCCTTGCCCTCGTTGCTGACGGCGAAACCGGGGCCTTTCGAGACCAGGCGCACGTCCTGCCCCTGCTGCACGACGAAGGGGGCGATCAGCATGTCGCTGCGCAACGGCTGGCCGCCGCCGAGGCCGCTCTTCAGCGTCTTGCCGACGCCCTGTTCGCGGTCGGTGAGCACGCCGGTCGGCAAGGTCGTCAGGTCGCCGCTGCGCAGCGCCAGGTCGCCGAACTCGAGCGGCTGGCCGGGGTTGATGGCGCGGGTGGTGACAACGTAGCTGCCGGTGACGCGGATCTGTACCGGCACATAGACCGTCCAGCTGGCCGGGCCGAGGCAGCGCACGCCGATCGTCGCCTTGCCCCACAGGCGGCCACCGGGCGGCGTGAACGGCTCGTGTGCGGAGCACGGGGCGAGCTGGGTGCGCGGGTCGAGCTGGCCGACGCTGATATCGACCTTGCCGGGCAGGCCCCGGGTCTGCGCCTGCAGGTACTGCTCGATGGTGGCGGTGAGCAGTTCCCGCGCCGATGCCGGCGGGCTGGCCAGAAAAAGGCTGGCAAGGCCGAGCAGCGCGCCGAGTGCAGGGAAAATCCGTGGTCTGGTCATGGGGTCGTATTCTGCCTGATGCCGCGGCGCCGCGGAACCGGCACGGCTCGGCAATTATTGCCGGATTGCCGCCGGGTAAAGCCCGCAACGGCGCGGCAAAGCGCAGGAATCCGGGGTTTTGGCGCTTGGCACGCTTTTCGCTCAATGGCTGTCAGCTTACGCAAACGGAGTATCCGGCATGGCCACCAAACTCGACGATCTCTTGTCCTTCCAGCATCAGGCGCTCAGCCTGCGCGCGCATCGGCAGCAGATCCTGTCGGCCAACATCGCCAATGCCGACACGCCGAACTACAAGGCGCGTGACATTGATTTCGCCGCGGCGCTGAAGAACGCCGTCGCCGGCCGCAGCGGCGGCGTCGAGCTGGCGCGCACCGCTGCCGGCCATCTGCCGGCAAGCGTCGACGCCGGGCCGGCCGCCTTGCTCTACCGCAAGAACACGCAATCCGCGGTCGACGGCAACACTGTCGACATGGATGTCGAGCGTTCGCAGTTCGCCGAGAACGCCATTCAATACGAGGCCGGGCTGACCTTCATCACCGGCCGCCTGAAGACCATGCTGTCGGCGATCCAGGGGCAATAATCATGAGCGTCTTCAACGTCTTCCATATCGCCGGCAGCGCCATGACGGCGCAGTCCGCGCGCCTCAACGCGGTCGCCTCGAACATGGCCAACGCCGACAGCGTCGCCGGTGCCGACGGCAAGCCCTATCGTGCCAAGCAGGTCGTCTTCGAGGCGACGCCGATGGGCGGTGCCGGCGCGCAGGGCGTGCGCGTACGCCAGGTGGTCGAGGACGCCTCGCCGGCGCGCATGGTCTACGACCCGCGCAACCCGGCGGCCAACGAGCAGGGCTACGTGGCGATGTCGAACGTCAATGCGGTCGAGGAGATGGTCAACATGATCTCCGCGTCGCGTTCCTACCAGACCAACGCCGATGTCATGAACACCGCCAAGACGCTGCTGCTGCGCACGCTGACGCTTGGCCAGTAAAAGGAGCTAGACCATGGCAACCGTGAATTCCACCACCAACTCCAGCAGCGACGTTTTCGCCACGCTCGGCGCCAGCAGCAAGAAAACCAGTGGCAGCCAAGCGGACCAGATCCAGGACCGCTTCCTGACGCTGCTGGTGACGCAGCTGAAGAACCAGGATCCGTTGAACCCGATGGACAACGCGCAGATGACCAGCCAGCTGGCGCAGATCAACACCATCAGCGGCATCGAGAAGCTGAACTCGACGCTGAGCCAGATGCTCGGCGTCTACAACGAGGGGCAGGCGATGCAGGCGGCCGGCATGGTCGGCAAATATGTCCTCGTCGCCGGCAAATCCTTGCCGCTTTCCGGCGGCCAGGCGATCGGCGGTGCCAACCTCGCCGGGCCGGCCGATCAGGTCACGATCAGCATCTTCGACAGCGCCGGCAACCTGGTGCAGTCGCAGAAGCTCGGTGCCGCCGAAGCCGGCAACCTGAACTTCACCTGGGACGGCAAGAAGAGCGACGGCACCAAGGCGGCGGACGGTGCCTATACCTTCAAGGTCGAGGCGGTGCGCGGCAACGACAAGGTCGAGGCGAGTGCGCTGCAACTTGGCATGGTTAATGCTGTTGTCCGCAGCAAGGATGGATTCCTCCTTGACCTCGGTCCGCAAGGCACGATCGCGTTCAAGGACGTACAGCAGATTCTCTAAGGCAGGAGACAGAAAATGGCATTCCAGCAAGGTTTGAGCGGCCTCAACAGTTCGTCGAAGGCGCTCGACGTGATCAGCAACAACGTCGCCAACTCCGGGACGGTCGGTTTCAAGGCCGCCGGTGCGCATTTTTCCGACGTCTTCGCGGCCTCGCTGACCGGCGCCGGCGCCTCGCAGGTCGGCATCGGCACCAGCCTGGCGGCCGTCGTCCAGCAATTCACGCAGGGCAACATCACCACCACCAACAACCCGCTCGACGTGTCGATCAACGGCGGCGGCTTCTTCCGCATGAGCCAGGACGGGGCGATCACCTTCAGCCGTAACGGCCAGTTCCACCTGGACAAGAGCGGCTTCATCGTCAACGACGGCGACCTCCGTCTGACCGGCTATGCCGCCGACGGCTCCGGCCTGATCGTGCCCTCGACGCCGGTCGAGCTGCAGTTGAGCTCCGCCGACCAGCCGCCGGTAGCGACCGGCGCCAGCGTCGGCGCCTTCCAGGGCGTGCGCGGCAACATCAACCTCGACTCGCGCGCGACCACGCCGACCACCGCCTGGGCGTCCGGTCCGGCAGTTGCGGCGGCGCCGGCGACGACCTTGTGGTCGCCGAATCCGGCGAGCTACAACTACTCGACGGCGCTGTCGGTTTACGACTCTCTCGGCAACGCCCACACGCTGACCTACTACTTCGTGAAGACGGCGACGGCGGGCCAGTGGCAGGTCTACGCCAACGTCGACGGCACCACTAACCAGACGGTCAACCTCGGCGCCGGCGCCGGTAACCCGGCGACGCTGCAGTTCAACACCAGCGGTGTGCTGACCACGGCGATGCCGCTGTCGATCAGCATCGACCTGGCCGGCGTCGTGCAGGCCACCGGCAGCACCAACAACGCCGCGACGCCGCTTGCTTTCAACGTCGACTTCACCGGCAGCACGCAGTTCGGTTCCGCCTTCGGCACCAACCGGCTGGAGCAGGACGGCTACACCTCGGGCCGCCTGTCCGGCCTGACCGTCGGCGCCGACGGCGTCATCCAGGGCCGCTACAGCAACGGCCAGGCGCGCAACCTCGGGCAGATCGTGCTCGCCAACTTCACCAACCCGAACGGGCTTATCAACCTTGGCGGCAACCAGTGGTCGGAGAGCTCGGTGTCCGGTTCGCCGACGGTCGGGGCGCCGAACTCGGGTAGCCTGGGGGTGCTGCAATCAGCAGCGATCGAGGAGTCGAACGTCGACCTCACCGCTGAGCTGGTCAACATGATCACGCAGCAGCGCAACTACCAGGCCAACGCGCAATCGATCAAGACGCAGGACTCGATCATGCAGACGCTGGTCAACCTGCGCTGATCCTGAGCTAGACGACCCGGGCGAGCGACATGGATCGACTGATCTATACGGCGATGAGCGGTGCCAAGCAGGCCTTCCTGCAGCAGGCCGGCGTCGCCAACAACCTCGCCAACGCGGCCAGCACCGGCTACCGCGCGATGGAGCACAAGTTCCGCGCAGTGCAGGTGCAGGGCGGCGAACTGCCGACACGGGCGTTCACCGTCAACGCCTCGGTTGCCGATACCTTCGAGCCGGGGCCGCTGATGGCCACCGGCCGGCCGCTCGACGTGGCGGTGCAGGGCGCCGGCTGGATCGCCGTGGAAACGCCTGATGGCGGCGAGGCCTACACGCGCAACGGTGCGCTGCAGGTCAGCGCCGCCGGCCAGCTGCAAACCACGAACGGCATGAACGTGCTTGGCGACGGCGGCCCGATCGCCATTCCGCCGGACAACCGCATCAGCATCGCGCCCGACGGCACGGTGTCGGTGGTGCCGCTGTTCGGCACGCCGAACAACTCCAACCCGGTCGGCCGCATCAAGCTGGTCAATCCGCCCGAGAACGAACTGGCGCGCGGCCCGGACGGGCTGTTCCGGCTGAAGAACGGGCAGCCGGCCGAGGCCGATGGCAACGTCAAGCTGGCGCCGGCAACGCTGGAAGGCAGCAACGTGAACAGCGTCGATGCGATGGTCAACCTGATCTCGCTGGCACGGCAGTTCGAAATGCAGGTGAAGATGCTGCAGAACGCGGACGCCAACGCCCGCTCCGCGGCGCAGATCCTGTCGATGAACCGATGAGGAACCCGTAAATGATCCGCTCCCTCTGGATCGCGCGCACCGGCCTCGATGCGCAGCAGACGCAGCTCGACGTGATCGCCAACAACCTGGCGAACGTTTCCACCAATGGCTTCAAGCGCGGCCGCGCGGTGTTCGAGGACCTGCTCTACCAGACGCTGCGGCAGCCCGGGGCGCAGTCCTCGCAGCAGACGCAGATTCCGTCCGGGCTGCAGCTCGGCACCGGCGCGCGGCCGATCACCACGGCGCGCATCCATACCCAGGGCAACCTGCAGCAGACCGGCAACGGCCTCGATCTCGGCATCAACGGTGCCGGCTTCTTCCAGATCACGCTGCCCGACGGCTCCATCGCCTACACCCGCGACGGCTCGTTCCAGAAGGACAACCAGGGCCAGATCGTCACCGCCAACGGTTACCCGCTGCAGCCGGCGGTGACCATTCCCGCCGACGCGCTGTCGCTGACGATTTCCAACGACGGCGTGGTCAGCGTCACGCAGCCTGGCAACGCTGCGGCGACGCAGGTCGGCACCATCCAGGTGGCGACCTTCATCAACCCGGGCGGCCTGCAGAGCATTGGCGAGAACCTCTACCTGGAAACCGCCGCCAGCGGCAGCCCGACGCCGAACACGCCGGGTCTCAATGGCTCCGGCACGCTCAACCAGTTCTATGTCGAGACCTCCAACGTGAACGTCGCCGAGGAGTTGGTCTCGATGATCCAGACCCAGCGTGCCTACGAGTTGAACTCGAAGGTGGTGTCGACCTCCGACCAGATGCTCGGACGGCTGACCCAGCTCTAAGGAACCCTGACCATGAATTCCCGCACCCTGACTGCACTGCTGGCGCTCTTTGCCGCAGCGCTTGCGGGCTGCCAGTCGGTGCCGCCGACCAACGTGCACCAGCCGATGACGGCGCGGCCGGCGCCGCGCGCGGAAAATCCCTACGCCAACGGCTCGATCTTCAGCGCCAAGACCGCGCGGCCGCTGTTCGAGGACCGGCGCGCCCGCTTCGTCGGCGACACGCTGACCATCAGCATCGTCGAAAACACCTCGGCCTCGACCAGTTCCAGCAGTTCGGCCAACCGCACGTCGAGCATCTCGGCGTCGGTGCCGACCATCACCGGGCTGCCTGGCAAGAATTTCCAGGGCTTGGGGCTGTCGGCGGAAACCGAGAACGACTTCGCCGGCAAGGGCGCCGCCGCGGCCAAGAACGTGTTTACCGGGGCCATCACGGTGACCGTGATCGAGGTGCTGGATAACGGCAACCTGCTCGTCTCCGGCGAGAAGCAGGTGGCCATCGGCCATGGCCAGGAATACATCCGCCTTTCCGGCGTCGTCAATCCGAGCTTCATTGCCGCCGACAATACGATCGCCTCGTCGCGCGTCGCCGATGCTCGCGTCGAGTACAAGGAAAGCGGCTACATCAGCGAGGCGCAGGTCATGGGCTGGCTGGCACGATTCTTCCTTAGCTTCATGCCGTTCTGACAGCAATCGTGATGGAGACGGCAAATGGGTGGATTCGGCAACCTGACCGGCAAAATACTTCGCCAGGCGGCAATCCTTGCCTGCGCGGCGGTGGCCTGCGGTAGCGTTCCCGCCTACGCGGAGCGGATCAAGGATCTCGCCTCGATCCAGGGGGTCCGCCAGAACCAGTTGATTGGCTATGGCCTGGTGGTCGGCCTCGACGGCAGCGGCGACCAGACGACGCAGACCCCTTTCACCACGCAGGCGACACTGAACATGCTGTCGCAGCTCGGCGCCAACCTGCCGCTCGACAAGGCGAGCACGATCCAGTTGAAGAACGTTGCGGCGGTGGTGATCACCGCTAGCCTGCCGGCCTTCGCCCGTCCCGGGCAGACGATCGACATCACCGTTTCCTCGATCGGCAACGCCAAGAGCCTGCGCGGCGGCACGCTGCTGATGACGCCGCTGAAGGGTGCCGATGGCCAGATCTATGCGATGGCCCAGGGCAACATCCTGGTCGGCGGTGCCGGCGCCTCGTCGGGCGGCAACAAGGCGCAGGTCAACCACCTCTCCGCCGGCCGCATCGCCGCCGGTGCCACGGTCGAACGCGCGGTGCCGACGGCGGTCGGCCAGGGACCCTACGTCAGCTACGAACTCAACCAGACCGATTTCGGCACCGCCAAGCGCATGGTCGAGGTGATCAACCGCGAGATGGGGCCGGTCGCCGAGGCGCTCGACGGCCGCCAGGTGCGCGTGTTGGCGCCGGATGCGCCGGATGCCCGCGTCTCCTTCATCGGCCGTATCGAGAATCTGGAAGTGCGGCCGATGCAGACGGTGGCCAAGGTCATCGTCAATCCGCGTACCGGTTCGGTGGTGATGAACCAGGCGGTGACCATCGACAACTGTGCCGTCGCCCACGGCAACCTGTCGGTGACGGTCAGCAGCGACCCCAGCGTGAGCCAGCCGGCGCCGTTTTCGGCCGGGCAGACGGTGGTGACCAACCAGACCGACATCCAGATCAAGCAGGACGCCGGCGCGCTGATGAACGTCAAGGCCGGCGCCAATCTGGCCGACGTGGTCAAGGCGCTCAACGCGCTCGGCGCCAATCCGCAGGACCTGCTGGCCATCCTGCAGGCGATGAAGGCCGCCGGCGCGCTGCGCGCCGAGCTGGAAATTATCTGACGCGGCGGCGGAGTCCTTTTCATGAAACCGGAAGACATCGCCAACCATCGCTTCGTGCTCGACATGAAGTCGGCGCAGGACCTGCGCGCGAAGATCCAGCAGGATCCGAAGGCCGGCCTCAAGCAGGCGGCGCAGCAGTTCGAGGGCATGTTCCTGCAGATGGTGATGAAGAGCATGCGCGACGCGACGCCGTCCGACGGGCTTTTCAACAGCGACGCGACGCGCTTCTACACCGGTGTGCTCGACCAGCAGCTGGCGCAGCAGCTCGGCGCCAGCGGCCAGGTCGGCTTCGCCCGCCTGATCGAGGCCCAGCTCGGGCGCATGATGGGCACGACGCCGGGCGGCGAGCTGCCGGAAGCGGCAGCGATCGCCAGCCTGCGCGGTTTTGCCCGGCAGGCGACGCTGCCGGCGGGCGCGATCCAGGGGGCGGAAAGAGTTGCCGGCCGCGTTGCCGGCGAAGCGGCGGACGCCGCGGCGACCTTGCCGGTCGCGCCGGGGCCGGTGTCGCAGGGCGCCCGCGACTTCGTCAATCGCGTCTGGCCGCATGCCGTCGAGGCCAGCCGCAGCACCGGCGTGCCGGCGCATTTCCTGGTCGCGCACGCGGCGCTGGAGTCCGGCTGGGGGAAGAGCGAGATCCGCCGCGCCGACGGATCGAGCAGCCACAACCTGTTCGGCATCAAGGCCGGCAAGAGCTGGCAGGGCGACTCGGTCGAAGCGGCGACCACCGAATACGTGAACGGCGCCGCCCAGCCGGCGCGCGAGAAATTCCGGGCCTATAGCTCGTATGCCGAGGCTTTCCGCGACTACGCGAACCTGCTCGCCGGCAATTCCCGTTTTTCCGGCGTGCTCGGCCAGCAGGATGGCACGGCCTTTGCACGTTCCCTGCAGCAGGCAGGTTATGCGACCGACCCGATGTACGCGGACAAACTCTCCCGCATCATCAACGGCACGACCCTGCGCCAGGCGCTGGTCGGCTGATCGGCCGATCCGCTCGCGGCAGCTAAACAAAACGGCGCGGCTGCCGTTAAACCATGGAAGCAGAGGTTAATCCATGACCACAGGAATCTTCAGTATCGGCATCACCGGCCTCAGGGCAGCGCAGCTAGGCCTGTTGACGACCGAGCACAACATCACCAACGCCAGCACGCCGGGGTATTCGCGGCAGCGGATCGTGCAGACGACGAACATTCCGGTTGCCACCGGCTCCGGTTTCGTCGGCCAGGGAACGACCGTTTCGGCGATCGAACGCCTCTACAGCCAGACGCTGGTAAACCAGGTCAACACCGCGCAGAGTTCGGTCAGCGAACTGGATGTCTATTACGCGCAGATCAAGCAGATCGACAACATGCTGGCGGACCAGAACGCCGGCCTGTCGCCGGCGCTGCAGGATTTCTTCCGCGGCATCCAGGATGTCGCCGCCAACCCGGCGCTGCTCGCTGCCCGGCAGTCGATGATCTCCTCGGCGGAGGCCCTCGTTTCGCGCTTCCAGAGCATGGAAAGCCGTCTCAACGAACTGTACGAAGGGGTCGGCGCGCAGATCACGACTACGGTCGCCTCGATCAATTCCTACGCCGAGCAGATCGGCGAACTGAACCAGCGCATCGTGCTCGCGCAGGCTGGCAGCCAGCAGCCGGCGAATGACCTGCTCGACCAGCGCGACCACCTGATGGCGGAGCTGAACAAGCTGGTCGAGGTGCGTTCTACGGTCAACAGCGATGGCAGCTACAACGTCTTCTTCGGCACCGGCCAGCAACTGGTGGTCGGCACCCAGGTCGCCGAGCTGGCCGCGCAGGCTTCGTACGCGGACATTTCCCGGATTGTTGTCGGGATCAAGACTGCCGGCGCGGTGCAGGAGTTACCGGAGTACCTCATCACCGGCGGTGCATTGGCGGGTCTGGTCAATTTTCGCAGCGAAACGCTAGACGGCGTCCGGAACGACGTCGGCCGCTTGGCGGCAACGCTGGCGCTGACGATGAACGCGCAGCATTCGCTGGGCCAGGACCTGCTCGGGCAGGTGTCGGGGGAGGGTTCCTTTGTCGGCAATTTCTTCACGCTGGCGCAGCCGCGGGTAACGGCGAACACCCTGAACACCGGCGGCGCCTCGATCAGTGCCAGCTTCGTCAGTCCGCCGCCGATCAACGGGACTTACAGCCTGGCCCTCGACGGGGCGGGGACAACCTATACGCTGACCCGCCAGTCCGACGGCACGCAATGGTCGGCCGGCTCGCTGGCCGCATTGCAGGCGGCGGTTCCGTCTGCCGACGGGCTGACCCTGACCAGTGCGGTGCTGGCGGCTGGACAGTCGACGACGGTGGAGAATTCGGCGGCAGCTACGGCGAATTTCTACACCAACCTGACCGACTCTGATTACCGGCTCTCCTACGATGGCGCCAATTTCACGCTGACCCGCCTGAGCGACAACCAGTCCTGGAGCAATGCCTCGCTCGCCAACCTGTCCACCACCGTGGCGGCGAGCGAAGGTTTCCAGCTGGCGATGGTCGGCGCGATGGCTGCCGGCGACAGCTTCACGGTGATGCCGACGAAATTTGCGGCGCGCGATCTCGATGTGAACGAGACGATTGCCGCCGATCCGCGGCTGATCGCGGCAGCGATGCCGCTGCGCACCGCTGAAGGCGCCACGAATAGCGGCACGGCAAAGATCTCCGCCGGTGCGACGCACCAGGGTTTCACCAGTTCATCGATTCCCGCCGGCGGACTGACTATCACCTACGCCGCCGGTGCCGGCACGCTCAGCTTCTCGGCGGGCCTGCCGGCGGGTGCCAATATTTCGGTGACGGTCGGTTCGACGACGACGGTTTATCCGGCCGGGGCGGCGATTCCCTATAACCCGTTGACCGGCGCAACGATTTCGGTGGCCGGTCTCAGCTTCTCGATTTCCGGATCGCCGAGTAACAACGACACCTTCACCATTGCCCGCAACTCCGCCGGTGTGGCCGACAACCGCAACGCGCTGGCGCTCGGCAAGCTGCAGACGCAGAGTACGGTCGCCGGTGGTTCGGCAACCTACCAGGTGGCGTACTCGCGGCTGGTCAGCGATGCCGGCAACAAGACGCGGGAAATTCAGGTCACCGGCGACGCGCAGTCGGCTCTGCTCAAGCAGGCGGAGGACGCCCGCGATTCGCTTTCCGGGGTGAACCTCGACGAGGAAGCGGCGAACCTGCTGCGTTATCAGCAGGCCTACCAGGCATCGGCAAAGGTCATCGACATCGGCAGCAAGCTGTTCGACGTGATCCTGTCGATCCGCTCGTGAGCGGAGAATTGAAATGCGCATAAGCACCAGCCAGATCTACGATGCCGGAACGCTTGGCATCCAGCGCAACCAGCAGGGGCTGTTTACGCTGCAGAACCAGCTATCCACCGGCCGTCGCGTGCTGACACCGGCGGACGATCCGGTGGCGGCGGCGCAGGCGTTGATCGTTACGCAGTCGAAGGAGATTGGCGAGCAGCATATCGACAATCAGGCCAATGCCCGCGCACAACTGAACGTTGTCGAATCAAACCTTGGATCGCTCGTCGACGTTCTGCAGAGCGTCAGGGAGCGGGTCGTCCAGGCGCGCAACACCACCCTGACGGACGCACAGCGCGGATTCATAGCCACGGAATTGGAAATTCGGCTCGGTGAAATGCTTGGCATAGCGAATACCGCAGACGGTAGCGGGCAATTTCTGTTTTCCGGTTATCAGGGGATGACCCGGCCGTTCGCCATCGACGGCTCGTCACTGCCGATACCGCCGGCAACCGAGCCGCCGGTGGCCTATTTCGGCGACGCTGGGGAGCGGCTGCTGCAGGTCGGTGCCTCGCGCTTGATGCCGACTAATGTTTCCGGTGCAGAGCTGTTCATGGACATCCGTTCCGGCAATGGAACCTTTGTCACGGGTGTTGGCGGTAACGGTGCCCTGATCAATCAGGGGTCGGGCGTTATCGATGCTGGCTCGGTGACCAACCCGGCGCTGTGGAGCGCTGCGGTGAATGCGCACGGCAGCTTCCGCATCGAGTTTTCGAACGGCGGCAGTGGCCTTGAATACCAGATCTACAATGCCGCGAACGTAGCCATGCTGGCAGCGCCGGCGAGCTTCGTGTCGGGGCAGGCGATACTGCTGCAGAAAACGACGGCACCCGCCGCCGATTTCGGGGCGCAGGTGGTGGTCTCCGGGACGCCGGCCGCCGGCGATACGTTTACCGTCGATCCAAGTACTTCCCAAAGTCTCTTCTCGACGATGCAGAACCTGATCACTGCGCTACGGACGCCAGTGGGGACCGCAACGTACACGACGGCGGAATTCACCAACCGGATGGTGGCGGAGCATTTGAACATCGATCGGGCGCTGGATAATGTGAGCCGCGTTCGGGCCGACGTCGGCTCGCGGCTCAAGGAGTTGGAGTCCTTGACGAACACAAGCGAGGACGTCGATCTGCAGTACGCTACTTCGCTCTCAGATCTGCAGGACCTCGACTACGCGGAGGCGATCTCGCAGTTCACGCAGCAGCAGGTGCAGCTGGAAGCGGCGCAGAAGTCGTTCGCCCAGATTTCCGGCCTGAGCCTGTTCAGCATTCTATGAACCTGACGCGAACCCTGCTCATGACCGGCGTCCTGCTGGCCGCGCTGTCGGGCTGCAGCTCGGTGCCGAACGTGCCGCCCGAAGGCTCGCTGGTGCCCAGCGAGGGCAAGGTGCAGGTGGCGTCGAGCCTGTCCTATACCTACGAGGAGCTGATCGCGGCGCCGGCGGTGGCCTGGTCGCTGAAGGGTATCCTCGAAAAATCGCTGGACCAGCTGCCGGTGTTCCAGACGCCGCTGGTCCTCTATTTCGTCTACCAGCCCTTTGCGCCCAACTGGAGCGTCGAGGAAGCGCGGCTGGATGGGGAGACCTACTATGTCCGCCTGCTCGCCAAGCGCTTCCGTACCGGCGGCGACGGCGAGGCGATGGCCGTGCTCAAGCGGCGTGCCGTACAACTGCAGCATGCGCGCGGTTTCGCCGACTATCGGATCCTTGACTACAGCGAGGGCATCGAGTCGAGCACGCCGGTGGCGCAGCGCTACTCCCACGGCATCATCCAGCTGGTCCGCGCCGAACACGCGCCGGCGCGCTAACGCCCCGTAACGAAATGCCCGAGCATGGCCTGCAAGCCGTGCTCGAACAGCTGCGTCAAAGGAACGGCAAGGTAGCCGAGACTCAGGATCAGCACCACGAAACCGCCGATCAGCGTGATCGGAAAGCCGACCGCGAACAGGTTCAGCTGTGGCGCGGCACGTGACAGCACGCCGAGCGCGATGTTGGTGATGAGCAGGGCAGCGACAACCGGTAAGGCCAGCATCAGTCCGGAGGCGAAAATGATCGCCGCGGCGTGGACCAGGTTCGACCAGCTCCCTGCAGCCAGCGAAGTGCCGCCGATCGGCAGCGCGGTGAAGCTCTGCGCCAGCGTCGCCAGGATCATCAGGTGGCCGTTGATCGAGAACAGCACCAGCATGCCGAGCAAGGAGATGAACTCGCTGAGCACCGGCGTCTGCGAGGCGCTGCCCGGATCGTAGAAGGTAGCGAAACCGAGGCCCATCTGCAGGCCGATCACTTCGCCGGAGAAGTCGATCGCGGCAACGATCAGGCGCATGGCGAAGCCCATCGCGAAGCCGATCAGCATTTGCTGAGCGAGGATCAACAGTCCGGCGCCGGAGGCGGGCGACAGCGGCGGGATCGGCGGCAGGGCCGGGGCCAGTGCCAGCGCGATCGCCAGGCCGAGGGCGAGCCGTACGCGGCGCGGCAGTGCGGCGTTGGAAAACGGCGGTGCTGCGGCGAGCAGCGCGAGGATGCGGGCCAGCGGGAAAAAATAGGCCGCCATCCAGGCGTCCAGTTGCGCGCTGGTCAGCGTGATCATCCGAGCATGCCGGGAATGCTCTCGAAGAGCCGGCGGATGTAGTCGATCAGCAATTGCAACATCCACGGTCCGGCGAAGATCAGCGTGATGAACATCACCACCAGACGCGGGATGAACGACAGCGTCGATTCGTTGATCTGCGTCGCCGCCTGGAAGATGCTGATGATCAGGCCGGTGACCAGCGCCGCCATGAGCAGCGGCGCCGATACCAGCAGCGTGACCTCCAGCGCCTGCCGGCCGATTTCCATGACCGTCTGCGGCGTCATGTGGCGAAGCTCTGGACGAGCGAGCCGACTACCAGATGCCAGCCGTCGACGAGGACGAACAGCATCAGCTTCATCGGCAGTGCCACCATCACCGGCGACATCATCATCATACCCATCGACATCAGCGTGCTGGCGACGACCATGTCGATGACGAGGAAGGGGATGAAGATGATGAAACCGATCTGGAACGCCGTCTTCAGCTCGCTGGTGACGAAGGCCGGAATCAGCACCCGCATCGGCGTGTCTTCGGGCTTCTCGATCTTCTCGATCTTCGCCAGGCGGGCGAAGAGGCCGATATCCGTTTCCCGCGTCTGCTTGAGCATGAAGCCGCGCAGCGGTACCGCGGCGCGGTCGAGCGCCTGCTGGAAGCTGATGCGGTTTTCCGACAGCGGCAGGTAGGCTTCGCTGTAGATGCGGTCGGCGACCGGCGCCATGACGAAGAAGGTCAGGAACAGCGAGAGTCCGACGATGACCTGGTTCGGCGGCGAGGTCTGGGTACCGAGTGCATGCCGCAACAGTGAGAAGACGATGATGATGCGGGTAAAACCGGTCATCATCAGCAGCGCCGCCGGAATGAAGGTCAGCGCCGTCAGCGTCAGCAGCGTCTGGATCGACAATGACCAGGTGGTGGCCCCGCCCGGGCCGGGCGTGCTGGTCAGCGCCGGTAGCGTCGCCTGGGCCAGGGCGTCCAGCGGCGTGGCGACGAGCAACGCCGGCAGCAGCATCACGAGGCGTCGCATCGCGTCATTCCTTCGCATCATGGGGGGCGTTGCGGAAGTGTCGCAGCCACTGGTTGAACTGGCCGAACTGTCCGTGGCCGGCGGCCGCGGCCTGCGGCAGGCTGCCCTTGGGCAGCGTGTGCAAGGTCCGCATCTGTCCGGAAGAAACGCCGACGACCAGCCAGGTGTCCTCGATTTCGACCAGCAGAATCCGCTCGCGCGGCCCGAGCGACAGGGTGCTGACGATACGCAGCGGCCCCTGGCCGTGAGCAGGGCCGCGCCCGTCGTTGAGCCGCTTCATCAGCCAGGCGGCGCCGACGAAGAGCGCCAGCAGCAAGGCCAGCATGGCAAAAGTCTGGAACATCGTTGCCATCGAGACGCCGGGCGGTGACGGGGCCGTTTCCGCGGCGTGTGCCACGGGCCAGAGCAGGGCGCCGGCAACGAGCGAGGCGAGCGGACCCGGTCGGGCGGGGGCGGGCAGGCGGGAGAGAAAAGGGGGAGAGGTGCTCACGGGGGCCTATCTTAATGCAAGGCGCCCCGTGAAGAAACCGGCAACGGTGGGCGGGTGCTCAGCGGCCCAGTTTGCGCATGCGTTCGGCGGGCGTGATGATGTCGGTGAGGCGGATGCCGAATTTCTCGTTCACCACGACGACCTCGCCCTGGGCGATCAGCGTGCCGTTGACCAGCACGTCGAGCGGTTCGCCGGCCATCGCGTCGAGCTCGACGACTGAGCCGTGGGCGAGCTGCAGCAGGTTCTTGATGGTCAGCTTGGTCCGGCCGAGTTCGACGCTGATATGAACGGGAATGTCGAGGATCAGCTCGAGTTCGTTCATGATCGAGCCCTTGCCCGGATCGCCACCGAAGTTCTGGAAGATCTGGGCCGGGACGGCGGCCGGCTGCGATGCCGCGGTACCCGACTCGGCGATCGCCTGCTCGGCCATCGCGGCGGCCCAGTCGTCCTCGCTGATGGCGTCTTCCGTGCCGCCGGCGAGGTTTTCGGTATCGTCAGACATGCTGTTCCCCTTGCGTCGATTCCTGCTTCTCTGAAGCGATGAAGCGTTGCACCTTGATCGCGTACTGGCCTTGCTGCAGCCCGAAGGTGCATTCCAGCAGCGGTACGTTATCCACCTTGGCGACGATGGTTTCCGGAATGGCTACCGGGATGACGTCGCCGACCTTCATTTTCTGGATCTGGCCCAGCGTCAGCGCCGCATGGGTCAACTCCGCCGTCAGCTCGACCTCGGCGCTCTGCAACTGCTTGCGCAAGGTCGTGATCCAGCGCTTGTCGGTCGACAGCTGGTCGCTCTGCATGCTGCTGTAGAGCAGGTCGCGGATCGGTTCGAGCATCGAGTACGGGAAGCAGATGTGCATCTCCGCCGCTGCGCCGCCGAACTCGATCGAGAAGGTCGTCGACACGACGATCTCCGACGGCGTGGCGATGTTGGCGAACTGCGAGTTCATCTCCGAGCGGATGTACTCGAACTTGAGGTCGTGCACCGGCTTCCAGGAGCGCCCGTATTCGGTGAAGACGACGTCGAGCATGCCCTGGATGATGCGCTGCTCGGTCATCGTGAAGTCGCGGCCCTCGACCCGGGTATGGAAGCGCCCGTCGCCGCCGAACATGTTGTCGACGACGAGGAACACCAGGTTCGGGTCGAAGATGAACAGGCTGGTGCCGCGCAGCGGCTTTGCCGCCACCAGGTTCAGGTTGGTCGGGACGACCAGGTTGCGGATGAACTCGCTGTACTTCTGGACCTTGATCGGCCCTACCGAGATCTCGGCGTTGCGGTGCATGTAATTGAACAGGCCGATGCGCAGGTAACGGGCGAAGCGCTCGTTGATCAGCTCCATCGTGGGCATGCGCCCACGGACGATCCGCTCCTGCGTGCCGAGGTTGTAGTTTTTCGGGCCGCCACCTTCCTCGGCCTGCGCTTCCGGTTCGTCGGTTTCCCCGGTGACGCCCTTGAGCAGGGCGTCGACTTCATCCTGGGAAAGAAAATCCTGGGCCATGGCGCTTTACTGGATGATGAAGGTGGTGAACAACACGGCTTTCACGGCCCCGTCGGATGTCTTCTTGCCCTTGGCCGGCTCGACATCGATGACGGCGTTGATCGCGGTCCTGATCTCTTCGGCCAGCTGCTTCTTGCCGTCGCGCGTGGCGACTTCGGAAGGCTTCTTGGACGATAGGATGTCCATGATCTCGTGGCGCAGTTTCGGCATGTGCAGCTTCAGCTTTTCGGCGACGGCGGCGTCTTCGGCCTCGACGCTGATGGTGACCTGCAGGTATTGCTCGCCGGTTTCCGGCACCAGGTTGACGGTGAAGGGATCCATTGGAATATAGACCGGCGGCACTTCCTTTTCGCCCTTTTTCTTCTTCGACTTGTCGGTTTCCGTGGCGACCTCGTCGCCCTCCTCCGCGTCGTGGCCTTTCTTGAGCAGGAAGAAGGCTGCCCCCCCGCCGATCAGGACGATCAGGAGAACGGCGGCAATGATGATGATCAGGAGCTTCTTGCTCTTCTTCGGTGGTGCTTCGGCGATGTCGGCAGCTTTTTCTTCTTTGGCCATTGCAAATCCCTCTAGTGTTTCGTGCGCATTGTAGCGCGCTCATTGCTCGGATGACCGGCACGCCATGTGCGCTGCCGGGCTCTCCGTCCCCTTGTCCGGTTCAGTGTCTTCAGGCGAACGTGTCTACCAGTCCGTTGCCCGTGCGCAGCTCGCTTCGCGCCGCGCCTTCGCCGATTTCCTGGACTACCGGCGAGCCGCCCATGCGCTCCGCGCCAGTGCCCGTGCGCCGCTCGCCGCCCGCGTTGTCCTGTGCCTGGCGGAACGATTCCGAGCTGACATTGGTCTGGCCGAGCTCGACGCCGACACCGGCGAGCATTTCACGCAGGCGCGGTAGCGCCGATTCGATCACCTCGCGCACTTCGGCGTTGGCCGAGACGAACAGCGCGCTGGCCTGATCGTTCTTCACGCTCAACGATATTTCTATCGGCCCCATTTGCGGCGGGTTGAGGGTGATCTGGGCATTTTGTTTGTCCTGCGTCGCCATCCAGACGATTTTCTGCGTGAATTCCGCGGGCCACGCCGGATCCTTCACCGGTGTCGCCACTTGCAGCGTATCGCCGGCGCTGCGAGAGGTCGTGTGTTGCGGGGCGTGCATGGCCACTCCTTGCGGCAGCGGTTCGGCGATCGCTTCGACCGATTCGGCAAGCTTTGGCTCGACACCGGCAAAGTTTGCCGGCGCTTGTGCCGCGGCCGTCAGCAGTGCGCCGGGGGTGGCGCTCGTCGCCGGCAGGTTGGGAGTGGCCGTTGCCGGCAGCGATGCGGCGTCCCCGGGCAACGGGCTCGGCGAGGGCGTGATCGCTAGCGTCATCGCCGGTGCGTTGGCCGCTGGCGTTAATGCCGGTGCTGCGGCTGCTGTCGTATTCAGTACCGGGCGCGGTTCAAGCACAAGACCCATTGCTGCGAGCAGCAGCGTCGGGTCGCTGACGCCGTCAGCCGGCGGGGTAGTGGGCGTCTCCAGTGCTTCGGTGGTGTCGGCGGCCGGCAGGATTCCCTTGGCCACGTCACCGACCAGCTGGCCGAGCAGGAGTGCGGCGAAATCAACGCTTGCCGCGGCATTCGCCCCGGTCTCGGCCGGCGCGGGAACGGCGGAGGGCAGGCCCGGCTGGGGAATCGAGGCGACGGCGGTTTGCATTCCAGAGGCTCCAGTGGGAGAGAGGTCTGCATCCGCATCAGCAAGGGGCGTGCCAGCTCAGTCGGTATCGTCCTCAAGATGCCGGCGCGAGGCGATTTCGTCGACCTGTTTCTGCTCCCGGCGATTTTCCTTGGCGTCTTCTGCCTTGTAGTGGCGAACCGAGAGGGTGTCGATGGCTTTCAGGCGGACGCGCTGTTCCTGCCAGTGCGCCTGTCCGGCCGTGGTCTTGTTGCGGGACTGGAGAACGAACTGCTGCTGCTGGGCAATGGCGTCGTCGAGTCGGGCGAGGAAGTCCTGAAAATTCTTCCACTGCAGCGGGCTCATCCCGTCCTGCGCCGACAACTGGAAGCGGCGCGCATATTCTTCGCGATACTGGCAGAGCAGGTCGAGCTTGGCCTTGGCATCCTGTTCGGCGGCGATCAGGCGTGCCAACTGCCGCGTGGCATCGTCGGCACGACGCTGCATCAACTCAAGCACGGTCTGCAGGGCGAAGGGTTTGCTCATCAGAAATCGTCATCCGGATGTTTCATTCTAGGCCTCGCGGCCAGGATTGCCGGTCGGACCGCGGCGGCCGTTGGTCGGCCTAAGCGGCGATGCCGAAAATCTGGCGCAGGCCGTCCACGCTCGCGGCATAGGCCGCCTGCTCGGCAAGGTTCTGCTGCAGGAAACGTTCGAACAGCGGCTGCTGGGCGATTGCCTGGTCGAGCAGCGGATCGCTGCCGGCGACGTAGGCGCCGACGCTGATCAGGTCGCGCGAGCGCTGGTAGCGGGAATAAAGCTGCTTGAAGCGACGGATCGCTTCGAGGTGGTTGGGGGTGATCAGGCTGACCATCGCCCGCGAGATCGACTGCTCGATGTCGATCGCCGGGTAGTGGCCGGCATCGGCGAGCGAGCGCGAGAGGACGACGTGGCCGTCGAGGATGGCGCGCGCCGAGTCGGCGATCGGGTCCTGCTGGTCGTCGCCTTCGGCAAGTACGGTGTAGAAGGCGGTGATCGAGCCGCCGCCGAGCGGGCCGTTGCCGGCTCGCTCGACCAGCTGCGGCAGGCGGGCGAAGACCGACGGCGGGTAGCCGCGGGTGACCGGCGGTTCGCCGACGGCCAGCGCGATCTCGCGCTGCGCCATCGCGTAGCGGGTCAGCGAGTCCATGATCAGCAGCACCTGCTTGCCCTGGTCGCGGAAGTACTCGGCGATGCTGGTGGCGTAGGATGCCCCCTGCAGCCGCATCAGCGGGCTGACGTCGGCCGGGGCGGCGACGACGACGGCGCGCCGTAGGCCTTCCTCGCCGAGAATCTGCTCGATGAATTCCTTCACTTCGCGGCCGCGTTCGCCGATCAGGCCGACGACGATCACTTCCGCTTCGGTGTAGCGCGCCATCATCCCGAGCAGCACCGACTTGCCGACGCCGGAACCGGCGAACAGGCCCATGCGCTGGCCGCGGCCGACGGTGAGCAGCGCGTTGATGGCGCGGATGCCGACGTCCAGCGTCTGCGTGATCGGCGCCCGCGACATCGGGTTGATCGGCCGGCTCTGCAGCGGCCGCAGCGTGTCGGTGTGGATCGGTCCGTGGCTGTCGAGCGGCCGCCCGGCGGCATCGACGATGCGGCCGAGCAGGCTTTCGCCGACCGGCATCAGCTTGGCGCGGTCGATGATCCGCCGCCGCTGCAGGCGCGGCTTGCCGATCCGCGGCAGCGGCGTGCGTGTTTCGAAGGCGGTGACGCGGGCGCCGGGGGACAGCCCGTATACGTCTTCCGACGGCATCAGGAACAGCTTTTCGCCGGCGAAGCCGACCACTTCGGCCTCGACCGGCGTGCCGCCGGCCGGGAGGATGCGGCAGGAACTGCCCAGCGGCAGCTTGAGGCCGCTGGCCTCCATGACCAGGCCGTTGATCCGCGTCAGGTGGCCGCTGCTGAGGATGGGGTTGGCGTCTTCTGCGGCGCCGCGGCACTGTTCGAGGAAATCGCGCCAGCCGGCGGCGTGGTCCGGCAGCCCGTCGCTCACGGCTTCGGCTCCAGCCATTCGCCGCCGGTGCCGATGGCGTCGAGAACGCGCCGCCAGCGCGTTTCCAGCGTCGCATCGACTTCGCTCGCCGCTGCTTCGACGCGGCAGCCGCCGGCCGCGACGCTGCCGTCCTCGATGATGCGCCAGCCGTTGTGGGCCAGCTGCTCGCCGAGGTGCGTGCGCACCAGTGCGGCGTCGGCAGGGTTCAGGTAAAGCGCTGGATGTCCGTTGTGCAGCGGCAGCGCCGCGATCGCCTCGCGCACGATCGGCAGCAGTAGTTCCGGCCGGATGCGCAGGCTCTGCCGAAGTACCTGCGCCGCGATTTCGACGGCGACCGCGAGCAAAGTCTCACCGACCTGCTGGTCGAGCTGCTGCAGGTGCTGGCGCAGGTTCTCGCCGAGCGCCGCGATCTGTGCCGCTTCGGCCTGGGCCAGGGCCAGCCCCGCGGCGTGTCCGGCGTTCCGACCTTCTTCCTGGCCCGCGGCGTAGCCGGCCTGGTAGGCTTCGTTGTGGATGCGCTCGATGTCTTCCGCCGTCGGCAGCGCGATGGCCGCTTCCTCCGGTGCCGGCGGCGCGTCGCCGGCAGGCGGCACGAGGCCGCCGGCCTCGCCTTCGTCGAAGGCAGCCAGTTCCCAGCGCTCGTAGGCGGAGAGTTTTTCCTTGGGGATGAAGCCGGAGGACATGAAGTGAAGCTTAGATCATCTGCTCGCCGCCGGCACCGCCGAGAACGATCTGGCCCTCGTCGGCGAGGCGGCGGACGATCTTGAGGATTTCCTTCTGTTCGGCTTCGACTTCGGAAACGCGCACCGGGCCGCGCGCTTCGAGGTCCTCGCGCAGCATTTCGGCGGCGCGCTGCGACATGTTCTTGAAGATCTTCTCGCGCAGTTCGGGCGAGGCGCCCTTCATCGCCAGGATCAGCGAATCGGACTGGATCTCGCGCAAGAGCAGCTGGATCGAGCGATCCTCCAGGTCGAGCAGGTTCTCGAAGACGAACATCTCGTCGAGGATCTTCTGCGCCAGGTCGGGGTCGTATTCGCGGATCGCGTCGAGTACCGAGGTCTCGTTGGCGGTGCCCATGAAGTTGAGGATCTCGGCTACCGGCCGCACGCCGCCCATCGCCGCCTTCTTCAGGTTCGACGAGCCGGAGAGGATGCGCAGCATGACCTCGTTCAGCTCCTTCAGCGCCGTCGGCTGGATGCCTTCGAGCGTCGCGATGCGCAGCACGACGTCGTTGCGCAGACGTTCGGTGAACTGATTGAGGATCTCGCTGGAATGGTCGTGCTCCAGATGCACGAGGATGGTGGCGATGATCTGCGGATGCTCGTTCTTGATCAGGTCGGCGACGGTCGGCGCGTCCATCCACTTCAGCCCCTCGATGCCGGCGGTGTCGCCGCCTTGCAGGATGCGCGAAATGAGGTTGGAGGCCTTGTCGTCGCCGAGCGCCTTGGTCAGCACCGAGCGGATGTAGGCGTCGGTATCGACGTGCACCGCGGCTGATTCGCCGGCGGACTTGTGGAAGTCGTCGAGCACCGTCTCCACGCGCATGCGTGGCACCGAGCGCAACGCCGCCATGGCATGGCCGATCTTCTGCACCTCGCGCGGACCGAGGTGCTTGAGCACTTCCGCCGCCCTTTCCTCGCCCAGCGAAATGAGCAGGATCGCGGCTTTTTCGATGCCGTCTTCAGCTGGCATTGGAGCCTGTCCAATCCTTGATGATGTTTGCCACTACCTTCGGATCCTGGGCGGCGACATCCTTGGCGCGGCCCAGCTTGTCCTCGAACGGCGACGGACCGGTCTCCGTCTCTTCCGCCATCGCGCCATAGGCGGCGGCGCCGCGCCCCGCATGCTCGCTCGGCCGCGGCGTCATCATCAGCGTGACCAGCGGCTTCACGACCTTGAGCAGCAGGTAGGCGATGATGCCGGCGATGGCGCCGTACTTGATTAGATCCTTGAGCAGCGAGAGAAGATCCGGGTCTTTCCACAGCGGCAGGCTGTCGTCGGTGCGCTCGACGGCGGTGAACGAGGCGTTGGCGACCGAGAGGGTGTCGCCGCGATCCTTGCTGAACCCCATCGCCTCGCGCGCCAGGTCGTTGATCTGCTTCAATTCGTTGTCGGTCAGCGGTTTCGTCAGCGGCTTGCCGTCCTTGCCGACTTCCTTGCGATGATTGACCACCACCGCGGCGGAGAGGCGGCGGACGACGCCGGCCGACTGCCTGGTATGGCGGATGGTGCGGTCGACCTCGTAGTTGATCGTGGCGTTCTTGCTCGTCGCCACCGGTTGCCCGATGCTGGTGATCGGCGCCTGCACGCCGGCGGCGTTGATCTGGCCGGGGGTGCCGAGATTGGTCGCGGCGGGGGCGGTCCCCGGTGCTGCACCGGGTACGGCGGGCTGCGTCAGCGGCGCGGCGGCCGGCACCGGTGGCTGGTTGGACAGCGCACCCGGCACGCCGAGTGCCGGGGTCGACGTGGCGCTGGCCGTCTCCGCGGTCTGCTGGCTGCGGACGACGATATCCGGCGGCGTCGTGTTCGGCTTGTGCGTTTCCGCCGTCTGCTCGCTCTGCGAGAAATCGATGTCGGCGGCGACCTGGACGCGGGCGTTACCCGGCCCGACGATCGGCGTCAGGATGTCCTCGATGCGCTTGATCACCGCGCTCTCGACGTCGCTGACGTATTTCACCTGGGTCGGGTCGAGGCCGGCGTCCATCAGCTTGCTCTTCAGCTGCGACAGCATGGCGCCGCTCTGGTCGAGGATGGCGACGTTGGTCAGCGGCATCTGCGGCACGCTGGAGGCGACCAGGTTCTGGATGCCGGCGATCTGCGCCGGCTCCAGTCCGCGGCCGGGGTAGAGGTTGAGCAGCACCGAGGCCGACGGCTTCTGCTCCTCGCGCACGAAGACGGTCGGCTTGGGGATCGCCAGGTGCACACGCGCGCCCTGGACCGCGGCGATCGACTGGATCGTCCGCGCCAGCTCGCCTTCCAGCGCCCGCTGGTAGTTCACCTGTTCGGCGAACTGGCTGATGCCGAATTTCTGGTTCTCCATCAGTTCGAAGCCGACCGAGCCGCCCTTGGGTAGGCCCTGGGAGGCGAGGCGCAGGCGCACTTCGTGCACGCGGCTGCTGGGTACCAGGATGGCTCCGCCGCCTTCGGAGAACTTGTACGGGACGTTGAGCTGTTCGAGCGAGGTGATGATCGCGCCGCCGTCGCGCTCGGAAATGTTCGAGAAAAGGACGCGGAAATCGGATTGCTTGAACCACAGCACGCTACCGACCAAAAGGGCGATCACGGCGGCGATCGATACCATCAACATCAGTTTCTGCTGGTTATCCAGGCGGGAAAGAGCCTGCTGCAGACGACCGGTCGTGCCTGTCGTTCCTGCGCCCGCGGTGGAGTCCGGTGTTGCCGCCATGCCTTCCTTTAATCCCGATTAATCAAGCAAAAAGCGCAAAGTTCTGAGAAATATTCTACTATTGTAGCCGCAATCTGCATGGGATTCTCCCCGAATGACCGATTCCTCGCAATTATCCAAGGCTCAGGATTTACAGCGTGCCTTCGACGTCTTCAACCAGGTTTCACATGAGCTGACGCAGGCCTATGCCGGCCTGCAGGCACGAGTGCAGTCGCTGACCGATGAGCTGGCCGTGGCCAACGGCGAGTTGCGTCGCCAGTACGAGGAAAAGGAAGCGCTTTCCGAACGTCTCGGCCTGCTGCTCGCCGCGCTGCCGGCCGGCGTCGTCGTCGTCGACGCCGCGGGCCGCGTCAGCGAGGCCAATCCGGCCGCCCACGCGATGCTCGGCGAGGCCTTGTGCGGCCGCGAATGGCTGGAACTGGCGGCGACCCTGTTGCCGGTGGCGCCGCCCGACGAATTCGCCGTCGGCGACCGTCGGGTGTCGCTCGCCGAAAGCGCGCTGGCGGCGGCGGGCGGGCGCATCATCCTGATCCACGACATCACTGCCGCCCATGAAATGAAGGCCAACCTGGAGCGCAGCCAGCGCCTGGCGGCAATGGGCGAAATGGCCGCGTCGCTGGCGCACCAGCTGCGCACGCCGTTGGCGACCGCCTTGCTCTACAGCGCCAATCTCGCCAAGCCCGAGCTTGCCGACGAGGCGCGGGCACGCTTCGCGGAAAAGGCGACCGAGCAGCTGCGGCGGCTGGAGCGGCTGATCCAGGACGTGCTGCTGTTCGCGCGCGGCGAGCAGATCGGCCGCGAAGTGATCCCGGTCGACGAGCTGCTGGCGGAGGCGGCGCAGACGCTGGAGCCGCTGTGTGCCATGCGCGGCGTGACATTGTGCCGGGAAGGGGGCGCCGGCGAGGCTATAATCGTCGGCGGCCGCAAGCCGCTGGCGGGCGCGCTGCTCAACCTGCTGGAGAATGCCCTGCAGGTCTGCGAGCCGGGCGGCACGGTCAGTCTCGGCGTCGAGGTGGGCGCCAAGCGGGTACGCATCCGCGTCCGCGACACCGGGCCGGGCATTCCGCCGGAGCAGCAGGAGCGGATTTTCGAGCCTTTCTTCACGACCAAGGGGCACGGCACCGGACTCGGGCTGGCGATTGCCCTCGGCGTCGCCCGGGCGCATGGCGGCAGCATCGAGGTGTCGTCGCCAGCGGGCGAAGGCGCGGAATTCGTCATCGACCTGCCGGTCGGCACGGTTGCGGATATTCAGGAACAGACATGAACCAGGAATTGCCCATTCTCGTCGTCGAGGACGATCCCAACCTGCGCGAGGCGGTTTGCGACACCCTCATGCTCGCCGGCAAGGCCGTCGTCTCGGCGCCGGGGGGGCACGAGGCGCTGGCGATCCTGTCCGGCCGCGCGGTGTCGCTGGTGGTCAGCGACGTGCGCATGATGCCGATGGACGGCATCACGCTGCTCAAGGAGATTCGCACGCACTGGCCGCATTTGCCGGTGGTGCTGATGACCGCCTATGCCGACGTCGACCGCGCGGTCGAGGCGATGCGCGCCGGCGCCTGCGATTTTCTGCTGAAGCCCTTCGAGCCGCCGGCGCTGCTCGCCCATGTCGAGAAATACAAGTTGCCGGAGGCCGAGGACGATGCCGGCGTGGTCGCCTTCGACGCCGCCAGCCGTAATCTGTTCTCGATGGCGGCGCGCGTTGCGCAGACCGATGCGACGGTTCTACTCACCGGCGAATCGGGCGTCGGCAAGGAAGTGGTCGCCCGCTACATCCACCAGCATTCGGCGCGCCGCAACGGCCCTTTCGTCGCCATCAACTGCGCGGCGATCCCGGATACGCTGCTCGAAGCGACCCTGTTCGGCTACGAGAAAGGGGCGTTCACCGGCGCCCAGCAGGCCCAGGCCGGCAAGTTCGAGCAGGCCCAGGACGGCACGCTGCTGCTCGACGAAGTCACCGAAATGCCGTTGTCGCTGCAGGCCAAGCTGTTGCGCGTGCTGCAGGAGCGCGAAGTCGAGCGGGTCGGCGGCAAGAAGCCGGTGGCGCTGAACATCCGCATCGTCGCCACCTCCAACCGCGACATGGCCGAGGCGGTGCAGCGTGGCGTTTTCCGCGAGGATCTCTATTACCGGCTGAACGTGTTTCCGCTGCTGATTCCGGCGCTGCGCCAGCGCCCGGACGACATCGTGCCGCTCGCCCGCCATTTCCTGGCGGCGCTGGGGAGTACCGTCGGCCGGGCCGGCATGGTGTTGTCGCCGGCGGCTGAGGCGGCGCTCCGCGCGCACCCGTGGCCGGGCAACGTGCGCGAGCTGGAGAACGTGATCCAGCGCGCGATGATCTTGGCGCCCGGCGAGGTCGTCGAGCCCGTCCATCTGCATCTGGCCGCGGCGCCGACGCAGGCGCTGGCGCCGGTCGAGCCGGCGCGGGGTGAGCCGCAGAAGGCGGACAGCATCCGCGATCTGGAGCGCGAGCACATCCTGGAGACGCTGGCCGCCGTCGGCGGTTCGCGCAAGCTGGCGATCGAGCGCCTCGGCATTTCCGAGCGAACCTTGCGTTACAAGCTTAAGCAGTACAAGGACGAGGGCTTCTTCCACGAGTGACCACGCGTCGAGCGCAAGCCCCGGCATTCAAGCCGGGGTGAGCGAGACGGAGACACAACCAGGGCGCGCACTGCGCGCCCGCTCTGTATCGTGGGAAGCCCGGACCTTCAGGTCGGGGAGCTTCACCGATTGATGGCACGATGTTTGCTGCTGTTTTGTTGGAATTGAACGGAGCCGGATCATGGACACCAAGGGTATCGACCAGATGTTGAGCGTACTGCGGGCGACAGCCACGCAGGCCACCGGGAAACCGCAGGAGACACAGGCTGCGGCGGGCGCCGTCGACTTCGCCACGGTGTTGCGGAACTCGATCGACCAGGTGAACCAGACGCAGCAGCAGGCGGAAACCCTGGCGGCAAATTTTGCCGCCGGCGACGGCAATGCCAATCTGCACGACGTGATGATCGCGCTGCAGAAGGCCAACGTGTCGTTCCAGGAGATGGTGCAGGTGCGCAACAAGCTGGTTTCGGCCTATCAGGACGTGATGAACATCCAGGTCTGACGATCGCTTCAGTTGTTGCAGTGGGGCCGGCGTCGCCGGCCCTTTTTGTTTTTACTCCATGCCCGACTGGCGGGCCTTGCGTTCGCGCTCGACGCGGGTGATGTAGCGCTGCACCATGGTCAGCCGTGTTCCCGGCAGATCCTCGTATTCGCAGCCGACGCGCACGTGCTGGTTGCCGCTCTTGGTGGTGACGTCGAAGGCGTTGCGCACGACCAGATTGCAGACCAGCACGCCTTCCTCGGGCAACTCGATCCGGCAGTCCCGGAAGGCGGTGTCGACCTTGAAGAATTCCTTGTGCTCCGGCTTCACCATCAGGCCGACGCCGCCGCCGCTGATATCGAGCAGTGGCGGGTCCATCGGCACCGTCGCGCCGTCCGGCTTCGTTATCGTGAGTTTGCAGCGCACCGGGTTGGCGACCGGCGTGGTCAGGCGGTAGTACTCACGGCGCTGCAGGCGCAGCACGCTTTCCGGGATGGCGCTACGCAGCGCGGGACGGTTGCCGTGCTTGGTGAGTTCCAGACGCTTCAGGCTGAACTGGACCTTGACCTTGTCCAGCGAGGTGGTGAGCACGAAGCGATCGGCCTTCAGCGCCCGGTTGTTCATCTCCTCGTCGCTGCCCAGGTCGAAGGTCAGCGTGCCGCGCTCGGCATCGACGTCGACCAGCGCGGTCAGCAGGAAGGAGCGGCCCTGGTCGAAATAGACGGTGATCAGGCTGCCTTTCTGCAGCACTGCCCGCAGCACGAAAATGATTTCGGAACGCGAATGCAGCAGGTACTTGCCGTAGATACCTTCCTGTTCCACTTCCAGCTTGCTGGGTGCCTCGGACGGTCCGGATTGGGCTTGATGTTCCGACATGTATTGTTCCGAATCGTGTATTGCGTGCGGGTGACCCGGAAGTTTAAAGCAAAACCTCCGGGCCGAGAACGGAAACACCGGTTCAGCGCTGCGGAATCAGGGGGCGGGCGGGAGCGTGAGGGTGGGGGCCGGCGCCGCATCGCCGCGCTCGATGCGATACAGCCAGGACAACAGTTCGGCGACGGCGACATAGAGTTGCGGGGGAATGCGCTGGTCGAGGTCGATCTGCAGCAGCAGCGAGACCAGTTCCGGCGATTCGTGCACGTAGACGCCGTGCTCCTTGGCACGGGCGATGATTTCCTCGGCGATCAGGCCGCGGCCCTTGGCCACGACGCGCGGCGCCGCATCGGTTTCGCGGTAGGCCAGCGCGACCGCGGTGCGCAACGAGTCATTCCGGTCGGGATTCATGCCGTCCCACCGTGAAACCGCCCAGCGCCAGACCGGCCGCTTCCAGTTGTTGGCGCAATGCGTCGCCGCCGTTTGCCAATTGCACCGCCGCCTCGCCGGAGGCGGCGGAAAGCGACAGCGTCACTTCGCCGCCGACGAAGCGCAGCGCGGCGCGCACCTCGCCGAGCTGCGGCATGGTCAGGGTCAGGCGGGTTTGCCAGGGGGCGGCTTCCACTTCGGAGCCTGCTTGCCGGCTGCCGTCTTCCTCGACGATTTCCCATTGCATCGGCTGACCGGGCCAGGCCTGTCCCTGCCAGACATAGGTCTGGGTGGCCAGCGCTTCGAGCTGCTGCTGGACGATCGGCAGCAGGTCCGGGGCGACGGGCGGGGCGACGTTCTGACCGGCCTGCTGCAGTAGCGCCGCACCTGTTCGGAGGGAAGGCTCTGCGCCTGCCGTCGCCACCTTTTCCTGCCCGGTCGCCGGCGCGGCGGGGCCGCGCTCTGCCAAGGGGGAAGTATGCTCGCGTCGGGCGGCGCTGTCCGGCAGCGCCGACGCGTCCTGCGGCGCGGCGGAAACGAGCGCGGAGTGCCGGCCTTGCGGCTGGTTCAGCAGCGTCTCCAGCGGTCTGGCGTTGGTGACCCACTGCGATTGGTGGGCTTCGTAGAACATGCCGCTCTGCGCGATGGCCTGCTTCAGCAAGGGGACCAGATCCGCGGCGTTGGTCGGAGGCTTGGCGGCGATCGGCTGGTTGGCATTGAGCAGCGCAGGTTGCGCCTGCTCGCCGCGTTCCCGGCGCGGCAGCAGGTCGGAGATGAAGCTGGCCGTGCGCGACAGCGAGGTTTCGACTGCCGGGCGTTCGCCGCCGGCGGCGGCTTCGCTTTGCCCGCCGCGTCGGGCAACGACCGCGAGCGTCAGCTTGCCGTCGTTGTCGACGACTTCCAGTTCGAGCGAGTCGCCGGCCTTGGCCGAGAACGGCAGGGCAAGGGTGACGTCGCGCTGGTTGATCAGCGCCCGGTAGGCCCCGTTCGGCAGCAGCGACTGGATTTCGGCGAGCACCCGCTGCCCGGGGACGAGGTCGGCCAGGGCATCGGAAACCTGCTGTGTCGTCGGGACGCGGGGAACGGCTGCGTCGGTGCCCAACTGCAAGCGGCTGGCGATTTCCGATGGAATCATCTCAATCTCGGCTGATGCCTACGGTCTGAATCCGTCGGTTCACGTGGCGCGACGGCCGTTACGTGGCCGAATCTTTGGGCAGGGAAATGCGGTTGTGCGCAAAACTCTCGAGCATCGGCCGCACCTGCTCCATCCACGGCTTGATCCTGGCGACCATCGCTTGCTCCGTTGCCAGGACCTCCTCCATCAGAATGCGGGCTTCCTCTTTTTGCTCAGCCGGCAGTGACTCAACCGTTTCCGATCGGAGGTCGGCGAACAGCTTGTCGGCGTTCTGCCATTCGCTCAGTACGCCCTCCCAGTTCAACACTTCGGTTTGCGCCGCCAGGCGCTGATGGCATTCCTTCAGTTGACGAAGGGTCGCCAGCATGGCGGTCATGCGGCGGCGCCTGAGGTTGTTCCCTTGGCCTCGACTTCGTCGCCGATGGCAATCCAGGCTCCCTGGATTTCCGATAGAAGCCCCAGGACTTCATCGAGCGCCGCTGCATCGTTGTGGAGGTTGGCATGCAACAGGCGGCGTCCCATGTAGTCGTACAGCGCGTATAGGTTCTGCGCCAGTTCCCCGCCTTCGTCGGTGTTCAGGCTGACCCGTAAACCGTTCAGGATGATATCGATCGCCTTCGAAATGGCGAGCCCCTTTTCCCCGACCTCGCCTTTCTGCAGGTGCGCCTGGGCGAGGATGGTCGCCTGCTTGGCGCCTTCGAACAGCAATATGATCAACTGGTGCGGGCTTGCGCCCTGTACTGCTGTTTCAATTCCGACAGTCTTGTAGGCGTTAACCGGGTTGGTGGGTGAGCCGAACATGAATTCCTTCCCTTTCGCAGCGACTTAAGTGCGCAGCGAGGCGAGTTGTTGCGACAGATAACTGGAGGTGGTCTGCATCTTTCCCATCAGCGCGTCGAGCGCGGAAAATTGGGCACGGTAGCGCTTTTCAACTGCCTCCAGCCGGCGGGATAGCTCGTCGGAACGGCTTCCCAGAGTCTTGATGTTGGCATTGATGCCGTCCGTGCGCGACGTGACGATGCCGTCGGTGCCGTTCATAGCTGTCGTCAGCGTGTCGAATGTCGTACCGTAGGCAGCGACGGTCGTCGCCACCGCCGACCATTTGGTCGTGACGGCCGACTGCAGCACGGTCGAGTCGATTTTCAAGGAGCCGTCGGTCTGGATGCTGACGCCGAGGTCGCTCAGTCGCTGGTAGTCGCTGCTGGCGCCCGCGGGAACATTGTAGAGCGCATCCCGGAGCTGGCCGAGCACGCTGCTGACCATCGAGTCGCCGTTGAGTACGCCGGCTTTCTTGGTTGTCGCGTCGTACTTGGTGAGGTCCTTCGCCGTCGTATTCAGCTCGTTGAAGGCCTTGACGAAGGCTTCCACCTTGCTCGTCAGGTTCGAGGTGTCGTTGCTGATACTCAGCTGCGTCGGGGAACCGAGGTTCGTCTTGGTCAGGTTCAGGGTAACGCCGGTAATCGCATCGGTGACCGTATTCGACGTGGTGTCCTTGATCAGGATGCCATCGATGCGGACGATCGCATCCTGTCCGGCGTCCTTCTGCGTCAGGCCGCCGGTTGCGGTGACCGGGTCGTAACTGAAACTCCCGAGTCCGGCGGACGCGGTGATACGGATCTGCCCGGTTTCCCCGGAGTATTTGCTGGTGACCACCAATTGCTCGCCGCTGGCGCCGTTGACGATGGTCGCAGTGACGTTTGCGCCGGAACCGTTGATTGCGTCGCGCACCTGGGACAGCGTGGCGCCGGCACTGACCGTGACACCAACTGCCGAGGTGCCGCTCTTGGCGGTGAAGACGCCGCCGACCGTGCTGCCGACCTCAAAAGTCAGCGTGCCGCCGGTGGACGTGTCGGGGGAGGCCGACGAAAGCAGCTTGTGGGTGCCGGCGAGGCGCTCGACTTCCAGGCTGTAGACGCCGGCGGAGGCGCTGCTGGTGGTCGTCGCGGAGGCGATCGTCGTGTCGGCGACGACACCCTTGAACGAATACAGCTTGCTGGTGGTCGACATCGCCGATGCCGCCGACTGCAACGCGGCGATCGCACTTTTGATCTTGCCGACGGCCGACAGCTTGTTGTTGAAGTCGGTCTGCCGCGTCTGCAGGAGCGTTAAAGGTTGCCGCTCCAACGCCATCAGCTTCGTGACAATGCCTTCGGCATCGAGGCCGGAGCCGACTCCGAGCGAGGTTATGGCCATGATTCACTCCTTGCTGCTGCGAGTGCGGTTCAGGCCTGTTGCTTGACCAGAAGCCCCTGCAGTTTGTCCAGCGCCTTGGCGATTTCCAGCATCTCTTCCGACGGGATTTGGCGGATAACTTCCTTCGTCCCCCGGTCGACGACCTTGACCACCGTGACGCCGATGTCTTCATCAATCGAAAACTGTATATCGGCAGCTTTCGCGCTTACGAAATTCTGCACCTTTTTGACTGCGGATTCCACTTCCTCTGCACTCGACCGCGCGCTTTCGTAGACTTTCGCTACCGGCGCGACCGCGACCGGAGTCTGCGCGGCGGTCGGCGGCGTTTCATTGCCGGCAATTTTGCCTGGCTGCGCGGCGATGGGTGGGGGGGCGATCGTCGCACCGGGTTGGGGGCCGCCAACGGAAGAAATCGACATGATGTACTCCTTCTTATCCCGTGACTGAGCCGGTGCAGGGTGTCCCCGCACCGGCTCCAGCTACACAGGGTTAATTCCGCGGCTTATCGGAGCAGCGACAGCACGTTCTGCGGAATCGCGTTGGCTTGCGAGACCATCGCCGTACCCGCTTGTTGCAGAATCTGGGCGCGCGCGAGGTTGGCGGTCTCGGCCGCGAAGTCGGCGTCCATGATGCGGCTGCGGGCGGCGGTCTGGTTCTCGACGGCGCCTTGCAGATAGCTGATCGTGAAGCTCAGCCGGCTCTGCGTGCCGCCGACCGAGGCGCGGTTGGTGGCGACGCTGCCCAGCCAGGCGTCGATGCTGGCGAGAGCGGTCGAGGCGCCGCCGGTGGTGGTCACCGAGGTGCCGGTCACGCTGACGCTGGTGAAGGTGCCGGAGATCGAGTCACCGGCGTCGGCGCCGACCTGGAAGCTGAAGGTGGCGAACACGCTCTGGCCGTTCAGCTTGGCGACGCTCTGGATGCGGGAGGCTTCCGCCTGCAGCGCGCTGTATTCGGTGTCGATCTTCGAACGCTCGGTATCGGACAGTGTGCCGTTCAGCGACTGGGTGGCCAGTTCGCGCATCCGCTGCAGCTGGTCGGCGACGGTGGCCAGCGCGGTGTCGGCAGTCTGCGCGTAGGAGATGCCGTCCGAAGCGTTGCGCATGGCGACGGTCATGCCGCGGGCTTGCGATTCCATCTTTTGCGCGACGGCCAGACCGGCGGCGTCGTCCTTGGCGCTATTGACGCGCAGGCCGGACGACAGTCGCTGCAGCGCGGTGCTAAGGCCCTGGCTGTTGTAGTTCAGATTGCGCTGGGCGTTGAGCGACATCACGTTGGTGTTGATAACCTGTGCCATTTTGTATCTCCTTCGAGCATTGACTGGTTGATTGGCTTGGGCCGATTTTCGGCATCCGACACACGGGCCTTTCGCGCCCTTAGATCCATTGACGGCAGCCAGTCGAGAAAACTTTAGCGCTTATCGAAAAAACCCTGTGCTAGACTTCTGGGCGCCTATCTTTCAGTGCTGTTTCCCGGAAAAAATCATATGAATCATGATGTTGTCGGTCGTTGGCAAGAGACGTTCAATGATGCCGTCAATCTGTTCCAGCGGGGCGATCTGGCCGGCGCCGAAACTGCTTGCCAGCATCTGCTGCAGCAGGAACCCGACAATGAGATTTCCCTCTACCTGCTGGCGCAGGTGCTGCATGGCCGCGGCAGGCCCGAGGAGGCGGCTGCCTGCCTCCGCCGCCTGGTTGCCATCAATCCAGCACAATCCCGCTACCACAACGATCTCGGCGTGATGTTGGCCGCCAAGGGCAAGTGGCCGGAGGCGGAAGCCTGCTACCGGCTGGCGGTGGCGGTGGACGCCGGTAATGCCGACGCGGTTTTCAACCACGCGCTGGCCTTGTTGCGGCTGAAGCGTATCGACGAGGCGCGCAGCGCGCTCGGGCGGCTGCCGGTCGCGCTGGCCGATCTCCCCGACGTATGCGCCTTGCGCGGCGAACTGGCTCGCGCCGCAGGCGACGCGGAGCTGGCCGTCCGCGAATTCCGCAAGGCGATCTCGCTTGGACTGAGCACCGCCGACGTCCATGTCAATCTTGGCCTGGCGCTGGAGGATCTCAGCCGCGAGGAGGATGCCTTCGACGAGCTTTGCCGGGCGGAGCGGATCGACCCCGACGACGCGATGGCCTGTTTCCACCTCGGCAACAGCCATCGTGCGCGCGGCGACATCGAGACGGCGACGAGGTATTACCGCAAGGCGATCGCCTTGCGCCCCGACCTTGCCGAAGCGCACAACAATCTCGGGCTGCTTCTGCAGCCGAGCGACGAAGCGGCAGCCGCCGAGTGCTTCCAGCGGGCGCTGGACATTGCGCCGAATCTGGATGCCGCATATACCAATCTGGGCAGTTGTCGCATCAAGCAGGGAGCGATGGAGGCGGCGGTCGAGAGCTTCCGCAAGGCACTCGAACTGAACCCCGATTCCCATGAGGCCTGGAACAATCTCGGCAATGTCTATTTGCGCCTGCAGCGCCTCGGCGAGGCGGAGCACGCCTACCGGCAGGCTTTGCGCCTGCAGCCGGAATATCGCGAGGCGGATCTCAATCTCGGCATCCTGCTGCTTCTGCGCGGCGATTTTCAGGCGGGGTGGCCGCATTACGAGAGTCGCTGGGCGATGCCGGAAATCAGCGCGAAGCGGCCGAAATTCAAGCAGCCGGAGTGGCTGGGCGAGCCGCTGGCGGGGCGTACCCTACTCGTCTATGCCGAGCAGGGCATGGGCGACAATCTGCAGTTCGCGCGTTATCTGCCGCTGTTGCGCGAGCGCCATCCGCAGGCCCGCATCCTTTTCTGGAGCGTCACGCCGCTGTTCCGCCTGTTCGCAAATTGTGCCGCGCGCTGGGGGGTCGAGATCCTGCCGCCGACGGTGCAGCTCGACACATTGTCGATCGACTGTCACGCGGCGCTGCTGTCGCTACCCGGCCGCATGGGCACCACCCTGGAAAGCATTCCGGCGCAGATTCCCTATATCGTGCCCGACCGGGAGCTCGTCGAGCGCTGGGCGGCCCGTCTCGGCAAGCTTCCCGGGAAGAAGGTGGGCATCGTCTGGGCCAGCGGCGAAACCTACGTCTATCACCGTTTCCGGACAATGCGCCTGACCCAGCTGGCGCCGCTGTTCGACATCGCCGGCGTCAGCTGGGTGTCCTTGCAGAAGGGGCGGGCGGAAGCGGAGATCGCCGAGGCCGGCTGGCAGGCGCGCATCGTCGACCCGATGGGCGACGTCGAGGATTTTGCCGATACTGCAGCGCTCATCGCCAACCTCGACCTGGTCGTCAGCGTGGATACCTCGGTGCCGCACCTCGCGGGGGCGATGGGTGTGCCGGTATGGCTGCTCGATCGCTTCGACACCGACTGGCGGTGGTTGCTAGACCGCAGCGACAGCCCTTGGTATCCGGCCATGCGCATTTTCCGCCAGAGCAGTTTCGGCCAATGGTCGCCGGTCGTCGCCGCTGCCGCGGAGGCGCTCCGGGCCTGGTGCGACGGAACGGCGCCAGCTGCGGAACGGCCGGCAGTCGCTGCGCTTCCGGACGTTGTCGAGGCTGGCCGCAAGCTCAAGCTGAATCTCGGCTGCGGCAACCGCAAGGAGGCCGGCTTTGTCAACGTCGACTGCGTCGCCGCCTGCGCCCCGGATCTGGTGGTGAACCTCGAACAGACGCCATGGCCGTGGGGCGACGACTCGGTTAACGAAGTCAAGCTCACGCATGTGCTCGAACACCTCGGCCAGAGCCCGGACGCCTTTCTCGCCATCGTCAGGGAGCTGTGGCGCGTCTGCAGCGATGGTGCGCGCATCGACATCGCCGTGCCTCATCCGCGCAGCGATTTTTTTATCGGCGATCCGACGCATGTTCGGCCGATCACCGGCGGCATGCTGAATCTCTTCAATCGGCGGCTGAACCGGGAGTGGGCCGCGGTCGGTGCCGCCAATACCCCGCTTGGAGACATTCTCGGCGTCGACTTCGAGGTCGAATCGGTCGTTCACGATCTGATGCCGCGCTGGCGGGAGGCATTGAATTCGGGGCGGATGAGCGAGACGGAGGTGATGCAGGCGATCGACGATTTCAACAACGTCGTCGAACAGACGCGGATCGTCTGGCGGGTCCACAAGCGGCGCTACTGAGCGGTGGCGGAAGTGTGGCCCGGTTTCCGAAACTGTCGTAGCGCCTTGCCGCAAGCGACCGAACGAGGGGCAAGGAGCAATGGCCGTTCAGGCTGACAACGGGGGGGACGGGTGCGGCCCGCGCGAGGTCGAGCGCGCCGCGCGCGCCTGTCTGGCCGAGGGGCGACCGGCGGAGGCGAGAGGTCTACTGGCCGCGTATCTGGAAAAGGTTCCTGAGGCCTACGAATTGCGCTGCCTGCTCGGCTACCTGTTCCAGCACGAAGGGCGTTATCGCGAGGCCGAAACATGTTACGAGACGGCGCTGGCGATCGCTCCGCCGTCGCGCGAGTTGTTCCACAACCTCGGGCTGGTCAAGCTTCGTCTCGGCGATGTTGCGGCCGCGCGCGACTATTTCGCCAAGGCCTTGGCGGTCGGCGGTGAGGTCGTCGAGACGCTTGACGAACTGGCGGCGGCCTGCCTGCAACAGGGGGATGTTGCAGGCGCACTCGGTTGCTACGAACGCCTGCTGAAGATCGATCCGCACCATGTCCGCGCCTATGTCGGCATGGCCGAGGCCTTCGCCGATGCCGGTTGGGAGGCCGACGCCACGCGCAGTTTCGAGACGGCGCTGGCCATTGCCCCCGACGACGTCGAGGCACTCAACGGCCTCGGTATCGTTTGCAAGCGCCTGGGCGATTACGAGCAGGCGATGCGGTTGTTCGAGCGGGCGCTGGCGCTCTCACCCGGCGAACCGGCACTGCTGCGTAACAAGGCGATGCTGTGCAGCCTGCTCGGCCGTCAGGATGAGGCCGAGGCGATCTTCCGCCAGCTGCTGGCACGCGATCCGGAGGACGCCGATGCACATTTCTGCCTTGCCTGTACCTACCTGATCAGCGGGCGCTTCCGCGACGGCTGGCGCGAATACGAATACCGCTGGCACTCAAAGGAACGCGACGGGGCGGTCAAGATGCCGACCTCGGCGCTGCCGCGCTGGTCCGGGCAGCCGGTCAACGAGGCTGGCAGCGGCTTGGTGATCTATGCCGAGCAAGGGTTTGGCGACGGCATCCAGTTCGCGCGCTACGTGCCGCTGGTTGCCAAGCGCTTTTCAAAGATCCTGCTGCATACGCGCAAGCCCTTGCTGTCGCTGTTCCGGCGCAGCTTTGCGCAGTATGCCGAAGTGGTTGCCGAGATGCCCGACGAACGAGGCTACACCCACCACTGCCCGCTGCTCAGTCTGCCGCTGGCATTCGACACGCGCCTGGAAACGATTCCGGCCGATTTTCCCTACCTGATGCCTGATCCGGGACGGATCGGGCGCTGGCGGCAGTGCCTGGCCGGCGAGCGCCGGTTGAAAGTCGGCATCGCCTGGGCGACCGGCAAGCGCGGCCTGCACAAGCGCAGCTTCGAGTTGGCGCCGGAGCTGCTCGAACCGCTCTTCGGGGCGGCCGATGTGGCATGGGTCAGCCTCAACAAGGAGGCGCTCGACGAGCGGCAACGCGAGATTCTCGAACGGAACCGGGTCGCCGACTGGAGCGCCGAACTGGCGGACTTCGATGACACTGCGGCGCTGATGTGCGTCCTTGACCTGGTGATTTCCGTCGATACCGCCGCCGCCCATCTCGCCGGCGCGCTCGACCGGCCGGTGTGGCTGCTCAACCGCGCCGAGAGCGAATGGCGCTGGCTGCTCGAACGCAGCGATTCCCCGTGGTACCGGTCGATGCGCATCTTCCGCCAGCAAAATCCCCGGCAATGGGAGGGGGTGCTGCACGAGGTCGCCGGTGCGCTGGGCGCCTGGGTTGCGGAGCGCCAGGCGTGAACGGCCGGATGAAGGCTGCCGAAGCCGGCCGGCTGTTCGCCACCGGTCTGGAACATCAACGGCACGGGCGCCTGGAGGCGGCAAAGACCTGTTACGAGCAGGGGTTGCGTCTGGCGCCGGGGCAGCCCGATGCCACCTTTCTGCTCGGGCAGCTGCTCTACGAGACGGGCCAGCGGGTACAGGGGGAGTCGTTGATGCGCCAGGCGATCGCGGCCAATCCGTCGGCGGCGAATTACTGGCGTGGACTGGCGATTCAGCTATACAACCAGGGACGCTTCGATGACGCCTGTACGGCGTTCGAACGCGCACGCGCACTGTACGACGAGCCGGAGGCCCGTTTCGGGCATGCTGCGGCGCTGGAGGCGGCAGGGCGTTTGGAGGCCGCTCTCGCCGTCTGGCGGGAACGTGCCCGGAGCCAGCCGCAGGACAGTGGCGCTTGGCTGGAAATCGGGCGACTGTCGTTGCGCAGCGGAAATGCCACGGAAGCGATGGCAGCGGCAGAACGGCATCTGCAGTTGTCGCCGGACAGCACCGCCGGCTGGCTGCTGCAATGCGATGCCAAGACGATGCAAGGCGACCACGCGGCGGCGCTGAACAGCCTCGTGCAGGCGGCGACGCTGGCGCCGGGCGACGCCGCGCTGCGCAGCCGCCTGGCGCAGGCGTTGTTCGATGCCGGGCTGTGCGATGCCGCGTTTGAGCAGCTGGACGAGGCCTTGCGGATCGAGCCGACGAACGCCGCGATCCATTTCCAGCGCGGCGTCGCCCACGCGGCCCTGGGGCAAGGCGAGGCCGCGTGTGCGGCCTATGAGGCCGCGCTGCGGATTGACCCGGATGCGCCGGCGATTCTCACCAATCTCGCCAATCAGTATGCCGCCTTGAAGCGGAACGAGGAGGCGCGCACGCTGTATAGGCATGCCATCGAGGTCGCCCCGGAATTCGCGCCGGCACATTTCAACCTTGGCATGCTGCTGATCGACGAAGGGCGCCGGCTCGACGCGGAAGTGGCGCTTGGCCGCGCCTGCGCGCTGGCGCCGGATAACGGGTTGATGGCCGCGCATCTGCTGTTCCAACGCATGCATCTGTGCCGCTGGCAGGGCCTGGACCAACTGGCAGCAGCCGTCGCTCGGGCGGTGGCCGGTGACGGCGACGATATCCCGCCGTTCATCGTACTGTCGATGCCCGGAACGACGCCCTCCCTGCAACGGCAGTGCGCCGAGAATCATAGCCGGCGCCTGGCCTTGCCGCCGCTGCCGGCGGGCGTCCGCCCGGAGCGGGGGGGGCGCCGTCTGCGGGTCGGTTACCTGTCCTCCGATTTCAAGAACCATGCCACGGCCTATCTGCTGGCGGAGATGCTTGAGGCGCACGATCGTTCACGCTTCGAAGTGTTCGGGCTGTCGTATGGCGTCGATGACGGCAGCGCGATGCGGGCGCGAATCGCCGTCGGCGTCGAGCATTTCATCGATCTCGCGGCATGCGTGCAGGAGGAGGCGGTGGCGCGGATCGCGGCTCTCGAACTCGATATGCTGATCGATCTGAAGGGATACACCGAAGGCAATCACAGCGAATGGCTCAGCTGCCGCCTGGCGCCGGTGCAGATCAATTGGCTCGGCTATCCAGGCACCATGGGCGCGCCCTGGATCGACTACCTGATCGCCGATGCTGTCGTCGCTCCGCTGTCGAACCAGTCGATGTTCAGCGAGCACTTGCTGCATCTACCGGGCAGCTATCAGCCGAATTGCCGCGAACGCATCTGTACTGCGCGGCCGTTGCGGGGCGACGAGGGGTTGCCGGAGACGGCGCTGGTCCTCTGCTCGTTCAACCAGACCTACAAGGTCACGCCTGCTATGTTCTCCTGCTGGCTGGAAATCCTGCGCCAGCTTCCCGATGCCGTGCTCTGGCTGTGGGCGTCGAATCCCTGGGCAGAGGACGCCTTGCGGGCGGCGGCCACTGCGGCTGGAATTGCGCCGGGGCGGCTGGTCTTTGCCGAGGGCCGGCCGCAGCCCGAGCATCTGGCGCGCCTGCCGCTGGCCGATCTGGCGCTCGACACCTTCCCGTGCAACGGCCATACGACGACTTCGGATGCGCTGTGGGCCGGGGTGCCGGTGGTCACGCTGCAGGGTGAGGCCTTTGCGGCGCGCGTGGCGGGGAGCCTGCTGGCGGTGGCCGGGCTCGACGAATTGATCGTGCGCAGCGAGGCAGACTACGTCGCCACCGTCGTCCGCCTGGGCCGCGACCGTGAAGCGTTACGCGGGTTGCAGCGCCGGGCCGCCGTTCTGCGCGGCGAATCGGACATGTTCGACGGCCGTGCCTTCGCGGGGAAGCTGGAAGCGTTGCTGCTCGACGTTGGCCGTCTGCACGGAATCGCTTGTTGAGCGGGGTCGCCGCGGACGGAGACTACATCAGCGGTGCCGGGTACAGCCCGGATTCGCGACGGACGAACATCAGGTTATAAACGTAGCCGTGGTCGACTGGCGCGCTGCTCTCGAACCGCGTCAGGTAGCGGTAGAATTGTCCGCCGCGGAGATCGATGCCGACCCCATTGTTGATTACCGCGCAGGCGTAGTCGCATGTGTCAAAAAAATTGCGCAGATCCCACTCCGAGTGCCCCGTTGCCGCGAGCGCCCCCCGTTTACATTCGCAGATCACCAGATCAGGCGCGTGAGTCTCGAAAAAACGGGTGGCGCCCTTGAGGATTGCTACTTCCACGCCCTCGGCGTCGATCTTCAGGAGCCGCGGCCGTTTCGGCAGGATGTCGCCGAATAGCTCATCGAGACAAGTGACCTGGACCTGGCAGGTCTCGTCGCCGGGAGTCCCGATCAGCGAACATTCCCCTTCGTTGCCGGGGTGGAGGTGGAAGAGCGCCGATCCGCTGCGGTCTGCGATAGCCAGCGGTAGCGGGACGACGTTCGTGAACCGGTTGTGGATGACGTTGTGTAGCAGCCGCCGATAGGTGTCCGGCATCGGCTCGAAGGCGTAGACTGCGCCCGTCGGCCCCACGCCAAGCCGGAACAAGGTGCTGAAGAGGCCGACATGCGCGCCGATGTCGATGGCGATGTCTCCCGGTTGCAGCGCTGCAAGGCCGAGCAACGAGGTCCAGGTTTCATACATCTGCCCCTCGCTGAAAAGGTCGTGCATGACCTGCTGCGTGTGTTCCGTGCGGCTGACGAGCAGGCACGCGCTTTCCGACGTGTGGCCGGGGCGTTGGACGACCATGCCGCAGACCCCTTGGTCGCCGATCATATTGTGGAATATCGACAGTTCGGGAGTGTCGCCCGGGTTGAGCAGGTGCAATTGGTTCGGCGCAAGCATCGTCGGTCCGTTCTAGGGGTTGTGCAGCTTCGATTCTAGGGAGTTATCGGCTGAGCGCTTGCTTCCAGAGATCCAGGTTTCTTTCCAACAGATAGCCGGTGCGCACCCAGTGGCGCAGGCGATCGCCCTCCGCCGCCAGAGCGGTACGGTCGTGGATCTTGGCCCGAATGCCGTCGACCCAGGTTGCCGTATCGTTGGCGAGTCGCGTGACCGGTGGGTCGTTGGTGCGGTACGGAAAGATATCCGTGCAGATTACCGGCCAGCCGAGAATGCCGTATTCGAGCAGCCGCAAATTGCTCTTCGCCTCGTTGAACGGGTGCATGGCCAACGGCGCAATGGCGAGGTCGAGGTCGAGCGAAGCCAGCTTGGCCGGGTAGGCATCGAAGCTATGAACGAATTCGTGGAATTCGGCGACGTAGGGGGCGGCTCCTTCAGGCATCATGCCGAAAAAGACCCAGTCGACCTCGTCGCAGGTGGCCTTGACGACGTCGAGCACGAAGCGCAGGTCGCCGGCGTGCTGCTGCGCTCCCGCCCAGCCGACGCGCGGCCGGGCGGCGCCGCGACGCGTCGACTTGAGCGATCCCCACCGGCGCTCTTCGAGCATGTTCGGGATGATGCGGATGTCGTCGATCATGTCGCGACACAGGTCGGCCAGCGGCTCGGTACTGACGATCAGGCGGTCGCTGGCGGCGAGTCCGAGGTGCAGGCGCTCGCGCATCGATTCCGGCGGCAGGCCGAGGCCGGCCGGGTTGTCGGCCGGGATGTCGGTAATCAGGTCGTCGAGCGAGTAGACGCGCAGCACGTCCGGGTTGAGTTCCTTGTAATGCAGCAACGCGATGCAGCGCACGTCGTCCACTGGCGCGTGGATCAGTAGCGCATCCGGTGCCAGCCTAGCCAGTTCGATCGGCGTCGGCGCCCGGTCCGGCCGGCCGGGCGCGGGTTGACATACCGTTGCGAAGCGCGCCAGCTCGACCGCAGCCAGTGCCCGTAGAGGCGACAGCACGCGGTATTCGGCCTGTCCAGGGGATGCGAGCGGCATCGCCAGGATGCGCGGTCGGTCGTTGCAGTGGCGATCCCACGCGGCAACCAGTTCGTCCTCGACCGCTGGCATTGTCGATGCCAGGCTAAGGTTGCGGTTCCAGGCCGGGTCGGCGACGAGCTCAGCCCGCCAGCGCTGCACGAAACGGTAGGTTTCCTGCTGCAGGCGGATTCCGGCGGCCCGTTTTTTTTCCGATGGCCGATGCTCGGTCAGTTGCGACGCGGAGCCATGGTGTAGCAGCGTGGCGTACGGTGTCCAGAGAATGCGGTAACCGAGGCGGCGGATCTTAAGGCACAGGTCGATGTCGCTGTAATTGACGGCCAATTCCCCGGCGTCGAGTCCGCCGACTTCCCGGAAAAGGCCGGTCCGGACGAGCAGGCAGGCGCCGGTGACGGCGGAATAGTTCTGCTCGGTCTGGGCGCGGTACATGTATCCGGGTTGCCCCGGCGACAGCTTGTCGATGAACGGGTGGCCGGCGGCGCCGTCCATGCCGAGTACGACGCCGGCGTGCTGGATGCGCCGGGTGCCCGGGTAGAGCAGGCGAGCGCCGACGACGCCGATCTCCGGGCGCTGGGCGTGGCTCATCAGCGCGTCCAGCCAGTCGTCCTCGATGGCCACGGTGTCGTTGTTGAGCAGGAGCAGGTAGTCGCCCGCCGCCTCGGCCGCAGCAAGATTGTTCATTGCCGAATAGTTGAACTCGGCGCGGTAGTCGAGGATTCTGACACGCTGTGGCTGCGTGCCGCGCAGCCGGGCGTAGTAGGCGGCGACCTCAGGTGCGTCGCTGCCGTTGTCGACGACGATCAGCTCCCAGTCCGGATAGCGCGTTTGTGTGAGCAGGCTATCGATGCACGGCTGAAGCAGGTGCAGCTGGTTCTTGCTGGGGATGATGATCGAGACTTTTGGCGTCGTTGCATGCCGATGGCGGATGCGGCGAAGCGGCAGGGCCGGTCCGTCGAGAATCTCGACCTGTTGCGATTGGCGTGCGAAGTGGCGCGCCAGCGCCCTGCGCGGTGCATCGCCGTCGATACATCGGCTCGGTGCCAGCGGGACGTGGACGAGAATCTCGTCGACGTGACCGATCGCAGCGTCGCCGAAGCGCTCGGCGATGCCGAGCGCGATGTCGTAGGCTTCGGCACCGGGCTCCTGTCCGTCGGGGCGGGCGTCAAGGAGGGCTCTGCGCTCGACGGCAACGTCACGCAGGTAGTCGAAGGCGTAGAAATAGTCGCGGTTGAAATCGGGCTTGAAGCGTGGCAGGCAGCGCTTTCCGCTCGAGTCGAAATGGTCGTCGTCGGTGTAGATCAGGAACTGCTGCGGATTCCGGTTGCAATGGCCAGCCAGCGCGCGCAGGTAATCCGGTGCGAATAGCGTACCTGCGGTGGTGACGATCAGCCAGTCGGCGGTCGATCTCGTGGCCGTCTTCGTTAGCGTACCGGCGCTGTTCGGAAGGTCGTCGAGCGCCTGCCAGATGAGGTTTTCCGCTTCGCACCAACCGGGGTCGGGCGGTGCGAAATCGGCCAAAATCGTCAGCCGCCAGCGATTGTCACTTTGTGCGGCGATGGTGTCGATGGTGTTGGCAAGTCCGGCTTCGCCGCCGGCTTGGGCGATGACCACAAATTCGAAGGTCTGTCGGAATTTGCTTGCCGGGTAGGGCGCGCGCGTACGGATCTGCCACCGTTCGTAGTCCCCTTCGAGGCAGGCGTAGGCGGCCAGCGCGTCGCCGCCGCTTAGCCTTTCGCCGGCAGCGGTCGGCGCTGCGCCTATGCTGCCGAGCAATTGTCGGGCGGCGATATCGTCCGGGTGGCACGCGAGGTAGGCCTCCAGTTGGGCTCGCCCCTCGTCCAGGCGGTAGGCTCCGATCAGCAGGGTGGCTAGCTTCAGAGTGAGGGGGCCGACGCCGCCGGCTCTTCGGGCCGCGGCCGTGACGTAGGCAAGCGCCGCCCTGTCGTCGCCGCGGGCTAGGGCGACATCGGCCAGAGTATCGTAGACCTGCCAGCAGCTGGTCTCGCTGTCGGCCAGCGAGAGCAGGCTCGGTAAGGCCTGATCGGCCCGTCCGGCGTCGATCTGCGCTCGGCACGCGAGAAAGGCCTGATAGTGCGGGTTTGTCCCATCGTCGAAGCGCGTCGCTAGCGCGCTTGCGGCTTCGTCGGGGTGCGCCTCGGCGAAGTCGGCGACCAAGTTGTTGTAGGCGTTGACCGCTGCGGCACGATCTTCGGCGAAGCGTGGGTCGGATTGCTCGACTTCCACGATGAGCCGCCGCCAGTCGCGCAATCCAGCGAGCGTAACGGCGTCGGACAGGCCGTTGTGGCTGGTGCGGCACGATGACAGCACGGCGCCGACGAAAGTCACCGGCCGGTCTTCGGCGGCATTGCAGTAGCAGGCGACGTCGGCTAGCACGGAGAAGCGGTGGCCGGTCGTGCGGCCGTGGAAGGCGCGGTTGCCAGCCTGCCGCAGCCAGTCGCCGTCGAGCAGGACGGCGCTCGACGCGCCAACGAAGTTTTTGCAGTGGTGCACCAGCGTTCGCCTGAGCGCATTCCCGTCGAGCAGCTGCAGCGAACTGGCGAACTGGATCTTCTGCGCGACGCCGAGCATCTTTCCGTGCTCGTCGATCTGCATCGACAGCGCGAACGCCATGCGCGCCTCGGGTGCCTGGCGGATTGCGTTGACCAGGCGGCTGACGCAATTCGGCGCCAGCCGGTCGCTGTCGCGCAAGAATTTGACGTAGCGGCCGCGCGTGGCGGCGACGAGCGCTGCAAGGCCGTTCGCTTCTGCGTCGCGGATCAGGTGGATGCCCGTGCGTGCGGCACAGAGTCTGGCGACCACATCGCCGGGGCTGCAGTCGAGGACGACGATCTCGATCGTCGGGTAGTCCTGCGCCGCTGCCGAGTCGAGACATTCGCTGAGCCGCGCTGGGTTGCCGGCAGGAATGGCGATGGAGACGAGCGGGGAGAGCGTGGCGTCGGTCATCGGTGTCGCGGGTAGTGGTTGCAGGAAGCGAATCGGCGGGGCGACAGCCAGCGCATGGTCGTTCTCGCGTGCAGCGCCGTCAACGGTGGATGGCGTTGAGTTGGTGGCGCAGCTGGCCGGCTGCTTCATCGTCGGGGTATCGGTCCAGGTGCTCGGTCAGGACCGTATCAAGCTCACTCCACTGCTCGGTCGCCATCAAGGCGTTCGCGTAATTGAGGCCGAGAATCTGGATCGATGGATCCAGCGACCAGGCATGCCGGAATAGGTCCGTCGCGCCGGCACGGTCGCCGGTCTTCCAAGCGTAGGCGCCGAGGTCGTTATAGACCGCCCAATGCCGCGAGCCATTCTCGGCGAGGGTGATCAGCCGGGCGATGGCCGTTTCGGTCTCGCCTCGTGCGAGCAGATCCGCCGCCTCGCGGTAGTGCGCCTGGTCCGGGTCCCCTCCGGACTGGGCCTGCCCGCAGGCAGCCGGCTGATCGACCGCCGTCCAGCCTGCGTAGTTGGGCTGGATTGTCCGCAGAAGCCAATCAGTTCGAGGGGCGTGCAGAGGCTTCCACTTGATCGTCCCGAAGAACTGTCCCTTCGAGAAGCCGAGGCGGTCGAACGACATGCGCATGACCTTGAGTCCGTGCAGCGAACTGGCAAGTAGCATTTCCCGGTAGAGCAACTGGTTCTGGTTGGGGTGGCAGCGGAACTGGCTCAGTGCGTCGGTGAGATAAACGGTATCGCCGCGGGTAGCTAGGTTGATCCAGACGGCGACGTCGTTCATGCCATCAATGAGTTGGCCGTCGACCGAACAGTAATCGGGGCGGATGTGCGCGACCTCGGCTTTCCTGAATAGTGCGGTGGTTGGCTCGCCGATGAAATTCCTCGCCGACGACAACATTGCCGCGCCGAGCGACAGACCTTCGATGACGCCGTCTTGAGGAAGTGGTGCCAGCGTGTCGAAGACATCCGGCAGCGCGGCACCATTCTCGTCGATGCGCTGCCGTTTCGATGTGACCAGCGTGACGTCGTCGCAGGTGCGGAAGCAGTCGAGCATGCGTTCGATCGAGGTCGCCGCGAGAACGTCGTCGTCGCAGAGCAGCTTGAAGAATTCGCCACGGGCCACTTCGAGGCAGCGTGCGAGGTTCTGTCGGGCCAGGCGCTGCGGGTTGCGCAAGTAGCGGATGCGTTCGTCGCGGGCGACGAAGTTTTGCGCGATGAGCCGGATGCCGTCGTCCGGGCAGTCGTCGCAGATGACAATGTCGAGATTCGGATAGGTCTGGTCGAGCGCGCTCTGCAGCGCGGCTGCGAAAAACTCCGGTTTGTAGCTCGGGATCGCGATCGTCACCAGCGGCCGGGCATCGGGCGCCAGGCAACGGTCGGGCTTGACGAATTCGAATATCGAACAGGGCAGGGAGGGAAACCGTGCGGTCGGCCCCTGGCCGGTGTCGATTGGTCGCTTGGCAAGCGGGCACAGACCGACCAGGTCGGCCAGCCGATTCAATTCCCGTTCGTTGTACAGCCACTTAGCCCCGCTCTTGCCGAGCAGCAGGTTGAGTCGCTCGCAACGGTTGTCGGTCCAGTAGATGCCGGCAGCCTCCCAGGCTGGAGATTTGCGGTCATGGACGTAGTCGTCGATGGCCGTATCGAGGTCCGGCGTGACGATCCGCAGCGTCGCGCCGGGGGCCATGATCCTTCGGCATTCGTGCAGGAAGCGGGCACTGTCGGCCTGCGGCAGTTTTTCGATCAACCCGTCGACGACGATCGAGTGGGCGCTGCGGTCCGGCCACTGCAACTGCGATACGAAAGCGCCCAATTGTTCGGCGGGCGGCAGCGGAACGTGCGTGACGCCGGCCTGGTCAGGAGCATCCGCGCTGAAATGGAGTTGCAAGTGGCTCATACGGTTCGTGGGGGTGGTTGTTTTCGCTGGAAGGAATTCGGAACAGGCATGCGTCCGGCATGATAGCGGAGAAGCACCGCCGGCTATGCGCGGCGCAGGAAAAGCGTGTCGCCGCTGACGAAGGCGATGTCGTAGTTCGGGCTGCCCAGCAACTCGTCGCCGACCTGCTGCGGACCGTCGCCGAAGGCCCAGACGTAGTCGTCGAGCAACAGCCAGCCGCCGCGGGCGAGATGCGGACTCCATAATGCGACATCTTGCCTCACATGGTCGTAGCGGTGGTTGCCGTCGATATGCACTAGGCTCAATTGCCGGGAAAGGACGATGCTGCCGAGGCCGGGGCTGTCCAGCCGACCGGCCTGCAAGGCGGCGACGTAGGTGGCGTGCGCGGCGGCGGAGGTGGCGCGGATGTAGCCGACGTTTTCGAGCATGGCGACTGTCGACAGGAAGATGACGAAAATCTGCTCGTAGTCGATGTGCGGCTGGCCGGCGTTGAGCAGCGCAGCTTGGCTGCCCTGGTCGGTCACCTTGTCGACGTTCCAGGGGTCGACGCAGATCAGGCTGCCGATGCCGTGGCGGCTGGCGAGAAAGCCGAGGGCTAGCGACGAGCGTCCGTAGAGGCAGCCGACCTCGAGCATGTCGCCGTCGGGGAGCAGCCGGGCGATGTCGCATAGCGCGAGGAGCTTCATTTCGTCGCATTGGCCGGGGGTGCCGAGGAACTGGCGATGCAGCGCGGCATAGCTGGCCGGGACCAGCGACGGACGGAGCTTGTCGCTGCCGATGCGTCGGGCGGAAAGATCGTCCCGCGCGATCGAAGCCCATTCCTCATGGGCAGCAAATAGCTGCCAGGTGGCGATGAACGGTTCGGGCTGGCACAGCCGGAAGCGCCCGCGCCAAGAATCTTGCGACAGCAAGGTGTCGAGGTGCCGCCAGACACCTTGATGGGGAGCGAACACGACCGTGATGCCATGGTCATTGATTGTGCAGCGAAGGGCGTCGTCGAAACCCGGGTCGGTTACGAAGGGCAGGCGGACGAAATCTTGGACGGCTCGCCCGCCGGGGGCGGCCATCGCTGAACTGGCACCGATGACCTTGATGCCGAGCGCGGTTGCGACGCGGATCACCGGTTCGGCTTCGTCCAGGTCAAGGGGGAAGATCAGTAGTCGGTCGGCGGTCATGGCAGTGTTGGGTCAGAGGATCAGCTGGCGGACGAGGCGTTCCGGCGGCAGGCCGAGAGCCAGAAAGTTGCGGTAGATGACCGGGAAACCCTGGGAGGCGGCAATAATGATCGGCTCGCCCGTTGCTAGCAGGCATTCCGGCGATCTGACCGGGCGGCCGAAATGGGTACTGCCGATCTTGGCGGCCGTCTGGTCCACGAAGAAAGCCACCGGAACCTGCTTGAAGAACGAGGCGCGCTCCAGAAGGTAGCGGGACTGCCAGCCGGCGCCCCAGACCACTACCGCCGGATAGTCGGCGGGATCGGCCAAGGTGTCGGCTAAGCCGAGAGCAGCCAACTGGTTGCGGAGCGCGGTCTCATGGTCGGCCAGGATGTCGCTCAGGCGATGGCGCAGCAGGTCGTCGAAAAAAATCACCTGGACGCCGGCGCGGCTCAGCAGGCCGTAGAGAACGATCATCGACAGCGCGACTGTCGGCGAGACCGCTTCTTCCTTAAAGTCGGAACTGATCTGAAAATTGCAGGCGGTCAGGCGGTGGTCCGAGATCAGGTCCGCAAAGCCCTGGACCTCGTCCAGGCTATGGTTCTGCGCCGTGAAAATGTATTTGACGGTGACCCTCTCCGCGGATGCTGCGGCATACCTTGCCAGTGTGGCGAGGACGTTGTGCAGCTTGGCTTTGCCTCGTACCCGCGCGAACGTGTCGGCGGTGCCGGCGTCGATGCTGGTGGTGACGGTCGCCGAGCCGGCGGCAAGAAGCTTCTCTACCGTTTTTGAGTATTTGACGGCGTTGGTCAGTACCCGCTGGTCGGCATTCGGCAGCCGTTCGACGAGCTTTTCGATGAGCCTGGCGAAGTTCTTGTCTACCACCGGTTCGCCGCCGCCCCAGACGACGGCGTGGCAGGCGTCCAGCGCCCCGGCCGCCAGCAATTCGTCCACGAAGGCTTCCACGTCGTATTGCGGCGGGCTGCCACCGTAATAGGTATCGCTGCAATATGTACACTTCAGGTTGCAAACCGACTGGTATTCCATCGAAAGGTGGCGGATGTCGAGGCGCTCGATCGCGCCCCAGTCCTTGAACTCCATGAACGGACAGCCGTCGCAGGGGGTTTCGTCGCCTCGGTTGATCCGGGCATGGAGGTCGCGCTTCGCGGCTAGGAGCGCATCGGCGGTGACAGCGTCGGCAGGGCTGTCGAGAAGGACTACGTCGCCGCGCATTTCCCCGGCCACGAAAAACCGCTTGCAGCAGGTGCGTACCTGGTTCGGCGCGAGGAAGGCCGAATGGTGCAGATCGGTGCAGCTCCAGCTCTTGGTGACGGTGTCTTGGATGAAGCGGCTAAGTTGTGCGGCGGCGGCATCGTCCACATCCGGTTTGCCGAACAGCGCGAGAAAACGCTCGGTGATCTGTTCGTACTGGCTCGTGGCGCATGTGCCCGCCCAGCGCGGTGGTGCCGGCAGCGCCGACAGTCCCGAGAACAGGGCTCGGTAAAGGGGAGCCGCGGCGTTTGGCGAGGCGGTGCGACGAGAGATTTCGCGGAGGCGGGTGGCGACGACGCTGGTGAGCCCTCGTTGCCAGTCTTGCCGCAACTCTTCCCATTCAGCCGCAGCTGCGGTGGCGAGGAAGCTGGCGATATCGGCCCACGCCTGCAGGAAGCCCTCAATGTGGCGGATCGAGATGGTGTTGACGATCGAGCCGGGGCGCTCGCACTTCATGTAGAGAACTTGGTCCAGATAAGCGATACGCTTGGCCGAGTGGTACACCTTAAAAATAAAGGCCACGTCCTCATGGTAGCCGTCGGCGAAGCGCAGGCCGTGGGTAAGCACCAGTTCGCGGTGCAAGGCAGTGTAGATCACCGAGCCGTCCATTTGCAGGCGCAGGTAGCGGCGCAGCCGGTCTTGCCGCATGCCAGCCAGTGCCGTTTGGTCGCGGCGTTGTCCTGTCGTCGTCAGCGGCATGCCAGCAGGCGTGGCGAAGCACCAGTCGAAACCGACAGCCTGGGGCTGGGTGCCGGCAGCGAAGCCGTCCAGATAGGCGGCCAAGCGGCGCAAGGCTCCCGGTGCCAGTCGGTCGTCGCTGTCGAGGAACAGCAGCCACTCCCCGCGCGCCAGCGCGATGCCCTCGTTGCGGGCTGCACCGGGGCCGGCGTTGGAGGATGTCGCGGCAGCGCGCAAACCGACATGTTCGGCGGCCAGCGCGGCGATGCGGGCGGCGGTGTCGTCGGTTGAGCCGTCATCGACGGCGATCACCTCCACGTCCCTCTCGTCGAGGCCGTCTTGGGCGAGCGCGCTGCGCACGCTCGCGGCAATGGTATCGGCGGCGTTGTAGGCCGGGATGACGACGGTGAAGCGTGGCTTCATAGCAATTCAGGCTGCCTGCTTGGCCGCGACTAGGCGCACCAGGCCGCCGACGCTGCGAATCTCGGTGCCGCCGATGTCAGCTTCAGAGAACTGGACACGGAACTGCTCCTCGACACGGAAGATGAACTTGATGAAGCCGATAGAATCGATATGGCCGTTGTCCAGGTAACGGTAGTCGTCTACGGCGACGCCGACCGGAATGGCCCCTTTTTCGAGGAGCAGCTTGACGATGAACTCGCGGATGCCGTTCATGGTGGCAGAACTCAGAAAGGCCGATTCTATGTCGTTCATACCGATTGCCAGGATTTTTCGGCGGACGAGCGGGCAACGGCTTCGAGCAGGCGTAGTCCTTCTTCCGACTGGTTGGCGCCGTAGACTAGCTGGTTCGGCATCGGCGCTCCGGTCTGATGGTGGCGCAGATGCTCGGCAATGTCGGCGTAGAGGTTGGCGAAGGCTTCGATGAAGCCGGACGGGTGGCCGGCCTTGAATCGGTTGTAGCGCGGCAGCCGGGCAACGCTGGCGTCGCCGGTGCCGCGGTCGAGCAATTGGCGCCGGCCGTCGGCGTCGCACAGTAGCAGTTCCTCCGGTTCCATCTGGAACCACTCGGCGCTGGCGAGACTGCCGAAAACCCGGATGCGCAGGCCGTTGCGGTAGCCAAGCGCAGTTTTTCCGTACCAAGTCTGAACGCGCAAGTCGTCTTCGTAACGGGCGAGGTAGTAGACGTTGTCGACGATGTTTCTGAAGTGTCCGTAGGAACTCTGGTCGCCGACCGCTTCGAGCGGTTTTTTTCCGCCGGTCAGGAAGTGCACTAGATGATGCACGTGGACGCCGAGGTCAAGTGACACCGTCGGCACTTCCTGGTCCCGGAGGCGCCAAGCCTGGGGGGAGGCGGCGGTGCGCAGGAAGCCTTCCTGCGGCATCTCTATGTGAATCTGGTGGAGGCGCCCCAACTCGCCGGCAGCGATCATCCGCTGCAGTTCGCGGACCATCGGATACCCCGAATAATTGTAGGTTACCGCCAGGAACCCGCAGTTGCGCCGTACCGCCTCGCCGATGGTGCGGCAGTCGGCACTCGACAGCGCCAGCGCCTTCTCGCAAACCACCGGAATCCCGGCATCGAGCGCGGCGATGACGATGTCGCGATGGTCCGGGGTTGGTGTCAGCACGACGATGGCGTCGATCTTTTGCCGTTCCCGATTGAGCATCTCCGACCAGCTGGCGTGGGTGCGCTCGGGGGGGACTCCGTAGGCGGCGGCTGCCGCCTGGTTGCTGTCGCGGTGGCGGCTGAAACAGCCGCAATCGACGCGGAAATGTCCGTCGAGGCGACTGGAGTTGAAATGTGTGTAGCCGACGGCCGAACTCAGCGCGCCGCCGATGAAGCCGAGACGAAGTGGAGTGGAGGGGGGCATGGTGGTTTATTCCGGCTGACGGGGCGAAGAATAGGTGTTGCGCAGCGCCAGCTTGTCGAGCTTGCCCATGGCGTTCTTCGGCAGTATAGGCAGGGTGATGAAACGGCGCGGTTGTTGGTAGTCGCCGAGGTGCTGCATGCACAGGCGCTGAAGGTCACGCAGCGCGGGCGGTTGTTCGCTATTCTTGAAGGCGACGACGACGCCGACGACTTCTCCGAGGCCGTCGTCGGCCAGCGGAATCGCGGCGCACTCCTCGACTGCCGGGTGGCTCAGGATGACGTCCTCGATATCCTTCGGATAGACGTTGACGCCGCCGGTGATGATGATGTCCTTGATGCGGCCGAGAAAGTAGAGGAAACCGTCGGCATCCATCCGGCCCAGGTCGCCGGTCCGGAAATGGTCGTGCCATTGCGCTGCGGCTGTTGTCTCCGGCTGCCGGTAGTAGCCGCTGTAGCGCATCGGCGTGCGGCAGATGATCTCGCCGGGGCTGCCCGTCGGCGCCAGTCGACCGTCCTCGCCGAGGATCGCGACGTCCACGCCGGGGATCGCCCGGCCGACGGATCCGAGTTTTTGCCGCGCAGCGGCTGGCGAGAGGTTGGTGGCAATGGCGATTTCAGAAGCGCCATAGCATTCGTGGAAGTCGCAGTCGAGCAGGCCGATCAGCTTGGCCTTGGCCTCGTCGTCGAGCAGTGCTGACGAAGAGACGAGGCAGCGCAGCGAGCGCAGCTGGTCGGTGAGTCGGTCGGTCTGCGTCAGGATGGCCTTCAGCTGCGACGAGACTGCGATCGAGAAGGTCACGCCGTGCCGGTGTACGGCGTCGATCCAGGTGGTCGGCGTGAAATGGCCGAGGACGACACTGGTGCCGCCCGTCAGCAGCGGCATCAATACCAGCCGCTGGGCCAGCGAATGATAGAGCGGCGTCGCGGCAAGCGTAACGTCGCTGGTCGTGACGCCGTAGAGCCGCCCGGCGGCCTCAGCCCGCAGCACCTTGGTTGTCTGGCTGAGGATGATCGGCTTCGGTTGCCCTGTCGAGCCGGAGGTCAGGATTAACAGGTACGGATGCTCGGCTGGCAGCGACGGCGCCGTGGTGGCATCACGTGCAGGCCCGTCGAGCAATGCGCTGTAGGCGGTCCAGCCGTCGGCGGTGGCGCCGACGACGATCTTCGCACCCGTGCGGCGTCCGCCGTCGATTTGGCCGGCAAGGCCGTGCCAGGCAATCAAATGGCGGACATCGGCGGCATCGAAGGTGCTATCGATGGCCTCGGCGCTCAGGCCGGGACTCTGCGGCACAAGCACCAGCCCGAGGCGGGCCGCGGCGAGTAGGACGACGACGAACGGGGCGCAGTTGGGCAGGACGAGGCCGACGTGTTCGCCGGCGGCGAGACCAGCGGCAGCGAGGCCGCGGCTCAGCGCATCGACGTCACGCGCCAGTTCGGCGTAGCTGAAACGGCGGCCGTCGATGAACAGCGCTGTCTTCTGTGGAGATTGTGCGGCGGCCTTGCGGAATCTGGCGTCGATCGGTGACGGGGTGGCGGCGGTCGGCATGCTCGGTATGGGCTACGGTTGTTTGCGGGCGATGAACTTCAGGAAATCGGCGCTGGGGAGAGGGAAACGTTCGCCGTTCGCCGAAATATACACTTCCGCCTCCGCCGTGCTGCGTGAGACCAGCGTATTCGCGCCGATATAGCAGCGCGCGCCGATTTTGATGTTGTCGCCGATCGTCGCGTTCATGCCGAAAAAGCAGCTGTCGCCGATCCATGCCTCGCCGCCGATCGAAACGCCGGAATTGACCCAGCAGTTGTCGCCGATCGCGCAGCCGTGGCCGATCGATACGTTGCTACTGATGAAGTTGCTGTTGCCGAGCCGGGTGCCGGGGTGGATGGCGAGATGGTCGAGGATCACGTTGTTGACTCCCATCGCGACGCTCGGATGGCGGATGACCGATGCGTGCACAAAGTTCGTGAAGCGGTAGCCCTTGGCGCGCCCCTCCTCGAATTTCCGGGCGCGCAGTTCGTTCATGTCGAGATAGCCGACCGCGGTGATCATCAGGTGTTCGGCTGGCGGAAAGACGGTCTCGACCTGCTCGAACGGCACAACCGGCAGGCCGTCGATTTCGGCTGCGGCCAGGGCGGAGCGATCGACGGTAAAGCCAGCGACTTCGAACTGCTGCCGCGCGAAGTCGAGGAACATTCGCGCCATCTGCCCGTTGCCGTAGATGACGAGTTTTCGGATGCTCATGACGTGCCGCCGTGCTTGGCGATCAATTCGCTGATCAGTGCCAGCGTGGCCTCGTCGATTCCCGGGAAAATCGGCAGACACAGCACGCGCGAGGCAACGTCTGCGGCGACGGGGAAGCGCTCCTTCCTGTCGTCTGCCGACTTGTACATGCGGAAGTTGCTGATCAGCGGGTAGAAATAGCGCCGCGCGAAAATGTTGTGCTGACGCAGTTCGTTAAATAGCTGGTCGCGCGAGATGCTGTACTCCCTGCCGATCAGGATCGGGAAGTACGAATAGTTGTGGTGGCGGATGCCGGCCGGCGGCACCGGGCAATGCACGCCTCGCACGCCGGCCAGAAGACGCCGGTAGGTCTGGTCGGCGGCGCGCCGCTGTTCAATTGCAGCATCAATATGCTTCAGCTGCACAAGCCCCATGGCCGCCTGGACTTCGTTCATTTTTCCATTGATTCCGAGTTCGGTTACGGATATTTCGTTCAGGAAGCCGAAATTCTTAAGGCTGTCTATCCGTCGCTTTATCTCTGCATTAGGACTGATTATTGCGCCACCTTCGAAAGTCGTGAAAACCTTCGTCGCGTGGAAACTGACGACCGACAGGTTGCCATGGCGGAGCAGGCTGCCGCCTTCATCACGGACGCCGAAGGCATGGGCGGCATCAAAAATGACGCGCAGGTCGTGCCGGTCGGCAATGGCACGGATTTTCCGGACATCGCACGGATAGCCGTATACATGGACCGGAAGGATTGCCGTCGTGCGTTCGGTGATCGCCGCCTCTATCTTTTCCGGCGCGATGCCCATCGTTTGCCGGTCGATATCGACGAACACTGGGGTGATGTCGTTCCACAGCAGGGAATGCGCCGTAGCGACGAAACTGTACGGCGTCGTGATCACCTCGCCGGAGACGTGCAGGGCTTTCAGGGCCGTCAGCAGTGCCAGGGTGCCGTTGGCGAACAGGGAAACGTGCTTGACCCCGAGATAAACTTCGAGGGCTCGTTCGAACTGGTCATGAAAGGGGCCGCCATTGGTTAGTTGCCGGGTGGCCCACATCTGTTCGAGGTATGGGATGAACTCTTCGAGCGGCGGTAGGTACGGGCGGGTGACATAGACCGGTGTGTTCGGTTTTTCTGACATGGTGTCTCCGTCAACTTGTCCCGCTCGGGCGAATGACGCCGCAAGGCGTCGCCAGCGGAAGGCGTTCCGGCCATTTCCCGGCAATTGCCTGGCTGCTACCGCGATAGGCTTCGGGCAGTGCGCCGCCCTGTTTCGAATTGTGGAAGCAGGGTACATCGACGACGACGGCCGGCAGGCCATGCCGTTCGGCGACCAGGCAGGCGTCGGTTCCGTACAGATGGAAGCCCAGTGCGGGGTCGAAACGCACCGGCGAGCACCGCGGTACGACCAGCAGCAGTTCGTCGAGGCTGCTTACCCGGGCCGGCAGCGGTGTCGCCTCGTCGAGCAGGAATTCGCGGTCGGCCACGCGGCCGAAGCGAGTGATGCCGCGTTCGCTGCCGAGCACACCGTAGACGCCGAGGATGCCGATCTCGCCGCCGCAAGCAGTGCGCGCCAGCGCATATTGCTGCCACAGGCGGGCGATCCACCAGCGCGGCAGGTAGACGTCCTGGTGCGCCAGCACCACCAGTTCGTGGCTGGCATTTTCGATCACGGCGTTGAGCCCTTCCGCCGCACTGGTCGCACCCTCGACGCGCAGCACCTGATGTTTGTCGCCGGCCAGAGCGGGCGAGGCGAGTAGGTTGTCGGCGAGGACGACGGCGTCGTTGGTGCAGACGCCGATGGTTGTCGGCGGGCAGTCCTCGGCATCGGGCGGCAGGTCGCCGATCGGGGTGGCCTCGATGAAGAACCGGCGGGCAGCGACGCGCGCTGCGAACGACGCGCCGTCCAGCCTGAGCCGCGCCGCTAGCGGCGTGGCGGCTTCCAGCCAATCCTGCGGCGGCGGTTGCAGTCGCCGGTCCTTGATGCACGGCAGGAAGCCGGCGTCGAGCAGGAGCTTGACGATGTTGGCGAAGCCCATGCTGCGCACCGGCGGCCTGCCGCTCGCGTTGGCTGCCTGCAGGTCGCCGCAGAGCAGGGCGTCGAGGTCTCGCCAGTGCTGGCTGTTGTGAACCGCGGCGACCAGTCGGCCGTCCGGCTTGAGCAGCGACCGCAATGCCGTCAGCACGGCGAGCGGGTCGTGCAAGCCGGCCAGCGCATCACCAAGGATGATGCAGTCGAACGAGGCCTGTGGCAGCTCCGGCGTTGCGGTGGCGATATCGCAGCGGATCACCCGGTCGAGCCGCCGGCCGGCATCGCCGGCATCGCCTGCGTCGGCGCAGAGGCCGACGATGGTCCGCGCCGGCTGTAAATGCTTCAGTACCTCGCCCAGATGGCCGCGGCGGCAATCGGCATCGAGCACGGTCAGCGCCTGCCCGGGAACCGCCTGCGCCAGCCGCAGATCGGCCTCGTGGTAGAACTCGGCGGCGAGGTCGTCGGCGACGTTCATGCCGGAATGTCGTCCCAGGGGCGGCGAGTGGCGACGGATGCGCGCTGCGCTTCGGATTCGAGAAGATAGCGTTTGCGCAGAACAACACTCATCGAGTCGACGGCACGCGGCGTGCGCAGGATTTCTTCGAGCGGTTTTCCGGCCTGCTGCAGCGACTGACCAAGCGGACTGAGCGCGAACTCTGTCGACAGCCGGTCGAAGCGCGCCTCGGCCCAGCCGAGATACCAGTACCAATCAGTGTAGTAGAGCCAGCTGTTCTCGTTGAAGGCGCGCAGGTGGGTCGGATCCTGCCAGGCACCGAGCGACAGGTCGTAAGGGACGACGATGTGGAAGGTGCCGCCGGCTTTCAGCAGCGTCAGGCAGTTGCCCATCGCCGTGACCAGGTCAGGGATGTGCTCGAGCACGTCGTTGGCGAAGATGGCGTCGAACATCTCCGACCGCAGATCGATGCGGCCGAAACGGATCGTGTCCAGTGCTGCGCCGGCCGGAATCGGGCGGCCGATGTCGAGCAGCGCATCGGGGCGGAAGACTTCGCTGATGTCGACATTGAGGCAGTTGTCGCGCCAGTCCTTGCCACTGCCGAGGTTGAGCAGCGCCGGCGTATGCGTCGGCGACACTGCATCGGCGATGCCGAGCGTCTGCGCGAGGATATCCCGCTCGCTGCGCCGGGCAAAGGCCTCGAAGCCGCGCCGTGCCAGGTTGGCGCGCTGTTTTGCATCGTCCACCAGTTCGACGCAGGCATCGACCAGTTGTTCGTAGGGAACGCCGCGGACCGCGTCGCGCATGTCCTCGTCGATGTCGGTCGTATCCCCGCATTCGGCGACGACGGCCTTCTCGTTTGCCAGCAAATAGGAGACGCGGACGATCTCGAAGACGTTGGCGTCGTAGTAGTGAAGGTTGAGCACAACCTTGGCGCGGGCGATGAGGTGGTCGCGCGGCTCGCGGTAGACGCCGGAGAGGAATTCGATGCGCAGCCCGCGTTCGATCAGGCCCTCCAGTATTTTCTTCCGACGCTCGTTGATGCAACCGTAGAAGAGGACGTCGATGTCCTCCTCCTCCCGCGGTATGCGTGTTAGCTGCGGGACGTAGCCGACGGGCACGAATGTGCCGCCGGCAACGCCCAGAAATCTCAGTCGTTCCAGGTTCTGTCGGCTGTAATCCCAGACCGGGCGTGAACGCAACAGCTCGACGTATGGCCTGCCGATCCAGGTCGAACCTTCGTCGATCTGCTCCGAGTTGTAGATGACGGCATCGCCCGGCAGGGCTGCCATCTCGCGCTCGTCGAGCAGATGGGCGCCAAGGACGATGTTGCCGCCGGTCGGCGAGCATTCGTTGAGCGCCAGGTCGACTTCCATGCCCAAGCCGTGGAGGCCGTAGAGAAGGGTTTCAGCAAGCTCGGCAAGCGCACCCGAGTGCTCGTAAGCCGGCGGCTGGATGAGAACGACGCGCCAGTGGCGCGGAGCAGGAGTCAAGGGCATGGTTGGGGTCTGGTTCGTGGCTGACGATAGCATAACCGCTACCGTCGATGGCCGGCTATCCGCCGCGCGCGGGATAGTCCTATATCGCATTGACGCGATTTTTTCCGGCGGCTTTGGCCGCGTACATCGCCTCGTCAGCCCGTTTCATCACCGTGCTCTGGCTGTCCTCGTTGCGCAGTTCGGTGACGCCGGCGCTGAACGTGATCAGCAGCTTGTCGTTGTTGTGCAGGAAGAAACGCTTGGTCAGCTCCCGTTGCAGGCGAGTCAGTGCATGGTTCGCATCGGTGACGGCCGTGTCCGGCAGGAGGATGACGAATTCCTCGCCGCCGAAGCGCGCGACGGTGTCCTGCGGCCGCATCGACTCACGGATGACGGTGGCCAGGTGGATCAGGGCTGCGTCGCCGGCATCGTGCCCGAGCGAGTCATTGAGTTTCTTGAAGTTGTCGATGTCGAGCAAGGCCAGGCAGAGCGGTGTCCTGCGCCGCTTCGCTCGTGCCGCTTCCTTGTCGAAGGCTTCTTCCAGTCCGCGCCGGTTCAGCGTGCCGGTGAGCTGGTCGTGGCGTACCAGCGAACTCGCCTTGTCGAGTTCCTGCTGCAGTTCGTTGATGCGTTGCTCGGTCTCCTGAACGCGCTGGCGCGTGCTCTGCAGTTCATCGCGCGAACGCTGCGCATTGAGCTGGATGACCCGCGTCTCGCGCATGACTTCCTGGACGACGTCGGCCAGTTGGTTGATGTCGTTGGCGGCGCTGATCTTCTGTGCGCAGATTTCGATCTTGTCGTGATAGTCCGAGGTGCTCTCGGCGAATCCCACCAGATGGTCGACAAAGCCGGCGAGCATCGACTTCAGCGCTTCCTTCGCCTCGACCAGGCTGTGCTTGAGCTGGCTCTGCTTGAATACAACTTCCTTGATCCGGCGCTCGGCGTCGTCGATCGTGCGCAGGCTGAGCGGGCGGGTGACGATGTCGCGGACGACGGCGATCTGGCCTTGCAGCCACTGGTCGTCGATGACCAGCTCGCTGATGTTCTCGACAATCAGTTGCAGCAGATGCAGCAGGCCCTGGCGAAGTTCGCTGCGGTCGTCGGCCAGCAGTTCAAGACGGTAGGCGAAGCGCTTCAGTTCGGCCAGCAGGTCTTCGATTGCCTGGACGCTGTTGGCCTTGCGTGCCGTCGCCGCCAGCGTGCGGGCCTGGGTGGCGAGTTCCGGGGCTTCGACGATCTGCGCCGCAACCGCGTTTTCCAGGGCGAAGGCCAGCAGGTCGCGCATCTGCGGCAGCAGCTCGCTGGCGCGCGAGGCCGCTGCCGGCGCGGGCGCCGATGCTTCCGTCCGGGGGCTCTCCGGCGGCGGGGCAATGTCGCCTTCGACCAAACCGGTGTCGTCGCTCCGGGCACCCTGGGACCATGCCCGGATCAGGCTCTGCAGCCGGTTGTACAGCGTTTCGGCGTTGTTGCCGGCGCTCGAAAAAAGATGCTCCAGCGCTTCGCGCTTCTTGCCGGTCGTCAGGCCGGAACGGCTGGCATCCCATTCCCGCAGCAGGCTGTTGATCAGTTCGCCCCAGGGCAGCGATTCGACGGCGCTTTGCTCCTCGATGAAGCGCACCAGCGTATTGCGGTAAGCGCTCCAGCTTTCATCCTTGGCGGCCTGCTCCAGCTCGCGCGCCAGCCGCAGCTGTGCCGGCGTGGCACGCGGCAGGCCCTGCTGCAGCGACTTCAACTGTTCGGCAGGGAACATCTGCGCATCGTCGGCGCGCGTGCCGGCGATCTCGTGATAAACGGTGCGGTAGTTCTCGGGCGTTGGCGCAATCCGACGCGTGGCGAGGAGACGGAAGGCCTCGCGGGCGATTTCGGTGGGATTGCTTAATGGCGGCATGAGGGGAAATCCGATCTGCGGTAGATGCCGGCCAATTCTAATGCCGGATGCCCGGCGCCGGAAGCGCGGAAAGCACGGTTCGGCTATAATCCGGCCCGGTTTGCCCCCGTAGCATGAAGGTCGTGCAGTTGCCTTGTAAGCATCAGGACCTGGTTCGATTCCGGGCGGGGGCACCAGTCGCCGTGCCCGGCGCGCCTTCGCGCTTCCTGGTGCCGGCGTCTTTCGCAGCGGTCTTCTCCGCAATAGCCCCCGTTATCCCGCCGAATCGCGCATAGAGGCTGGCATCGGCCGCCGGCAAGCGCCCCTCGGGGACGGACAGGGTCTCCCGCAGGTGCGCTTCCGAATGAGCCAGCGTCAGCGCGTAGATGTCCCGGCACAGCGCTCGCGCGGTATGGCCCGGCCAGTCCTTGGAGAGCAGCGTGTCAGGCAGTTGCGGGTCGCGCAGCTGGATGCGACGGAATTCATGGATCAGCAGCGTGCGCAGCACAAAGCATTGCTGCGGGTCGCAGGCCTTGCCCGATTCGAGCCATTTCAGCGTGGGCCGGAAGCGCTCCGCGAAGCGCCGGTAATCATCGGCCAGGCGGTCGAGGTGCCAGCATTGACGTACCAGCGTACGCAATGGGGTGGTGACGATTCCGTCGAGCGCGCAGGCCTTGAGCACCGCCACCTTGCCCTCGCTGTCGGTCTGCGCCAGGACTTCGCGCAACTGCCGGTCGTTTCCTGCCGGGTGGGCAAAGACACCGGGAGCGAGCGCGCCATAACCTTCCCAGAGCAGATCGCGACGCAGTTCTTCTCGCTGCCTGGTCGGCAAGCTTCCCTCCGGAACGAAGACGATCTGCCACTCGCCATTCCACGGCTCATGCGGGGTGTCGTAGATGCGCCGATAGGCGTGGTTGATCCGCCGCTGCCCCGCCTGCGTCAGTTCATAGACGCTGCGGCGACCGATCGGGCTGGCATGCAGCCATTGTTCCTGGGTCAGTCGAAAGACGCTGGTGCGTACGGCGCGATCGTTGATGCCCAGCGGCGAGAGAAGCTCGATCAGGCTGCCTAGCCAAACCGCGCCACCGTGGGGGGCGATGGCGTCGCCGAATACCGTAACGATGACCGAGTTCGTCCGGAGTTGCGCTTCGTCCAGTATCCCGGCGATCCACCGCTCGAGCGGCGCGTGTTTCATCGTGCGATGGACGAAAGGATGCTTGCCGGCGGGGGCTGTACCGTTTCGTTGAACCCCAGCCGCGACGACAAGGCGTGCGCCGCCTCCTTGATGGCAAGGGCGAGCGGGCTGTTCCATTCGGTGTCGAAATTGCCGACCGAGCCGAGCGAGGTGATCGCCGCGACCATATGCCCGGTATGGTCGAAAACCGGTGCGCTGAAACCGTTGATGCCGGGAGTCAGGCTGTTGCTGGCACGCGCAATGCCGTGCAGGCGGATTTCATCGATGATCGGCTCCAGTTCCCTTACCTGGGCGGTTACCGTCGTCTTGCCCGCTTCGGCGGTGGCACGCAGTTCGCGCTCCAGCAGCTTCTTGAGGAAGGGCGAGCGGCAATAGGCGACAAAGGCGCGTCCCGTCGCCGAGTTGGCCAGCGGCAGGACCGTCCCGGTGCGCAGCGTGACGGTGATCGGCCCGCCGGCTTCCACCCAGCGGACGATCGTCGCACCGTGGTTGCCGAGCATCGCCAGCGCCACGGTTTCGCCGATCCGCTCGCACAAGTCGTCGAGGATGGGGGCGCCAAGGCGGACCGGGTCGAGGCGCGACAGGCTGGCCAGGCCAAGCTCAAGGGAGAAACTGCCCAGATCGTAGCGTCCGGTGTTGCCATCCTGTTCGACGAGGCCCATGCGCATGAAGCTGACCAGATAACGATGCGCCTTCGCCGCCGGCATGCCGGCATTCTTGGCCAGGTCGCGCAGCATCATCGGCCGGCCGTGTGCAGCCAGTGCGCGCAGCAGGCGGGTACCGACTTCGATCGATTGAATACCCTGCCGTTGCTTTTCAGGTGTTGTTGTCATCTTGTGACCTGCAGATTTTCGATGCGCCATTGTAGCCATGAAGCGAGATGCGAGGCACTGCCGGCACGGCTGCGTATAATTCGACGGCATTCAGATCGATTAATGGGAGGAAGCATGCGTGCAGTAATGGTCGCCAATCCGAAGGGCGGTGCCGGCAAGACGACATTGGCGACGAATCTCGCCGGTCATTTCGCCAACAAGGGAAAGAAAGTAACGCTGTGCGATCTCGATCGCCAGCAGTCCGCTCTGCGCTGGATGGCGTTTCGCGATCCCATACTGCCGCCGGTCACTGGTTACTTCGCCGGTAACCAGATGCTGTTCAATCTGCCCAAGGAGCCGGACTGGGTTGTACTGGATGCCCCGGCCGGCCTGCAGGGCTACAAGCTGTCTGACTACCTGCGCCTGGTCGACAAGGTCATCGTGCCTGTCGTGCCCTCGGTCTTCGACATGGCGGCCACCGAGGATTTCCTGAATTCGATCCGCAATGAAATGCGCGGGCGGCGCGGTGTGGTGGGCATTGTTGCCATGCGTGTCGATCCGCGTACGCGCGCCGCAGTGATGCTGGAAGAGTTCCTGCGCCACTTCGACATCCCGATCCTGGCCTATCTGCGCAACACGCAGAACTACGTTAACGCAGCGGCCGGCGGGCTGACCGTGTTCGATCCGCCGCGGGCAAAACATCGTCGCGATGAAGAACAATGGCAGCCCCTCTTGCAATGGCTTTCCGACTAGGCTATAGTTCGCCCCCTCGCAGCAACGCCGGCGTCGAAGCAAACGCAACGACGAAAGAAATTTTCCGGTGAGTGTTGACGGGTAGTTGAGAAGCCTGATATAGTTTCACTTCTCTGCTGATGCAGAAGACGGACGCGGGGTGGAGCAGTCTGGCAGCTCGTCGGGCTCATAACCCGAAGGTCACAGGTTCAAATCCTGTCCCCGCAACCAAGTAGTACGCTCTTTAAAAACCAGACAACCGATAGGTGTGGGTGCTTGGTTTGGTTGTGAAGTTGGCTTCGGCTGACATTGCGATTAAATTGAAGTGCTCGCACAGAAGTAGCAAGGTTTAAGGAAACTTGAATCTGCAACGTCAAGCG
>JACPEH010000016.1 GCA_016183655.1 Rhodocyclales bacterium | reverse complement strand
TGCCCGCCGGCTTCGCTACGCCCCCGTCATTCCGGGCTCGACCCGGAATCCAGTTGCGGCCGGCCGGGCTGCTGCTGCGCCAGCCGCCATCTCCCCGTTCCCTGGATTCCGGCTTTCGCCGGAACGACGGGGGAGCGGTGCGGGCGGGCTGATTGGTGGCCGAGGTGCGGCATGTGCCGCCACCATGCCCGCCGGCTTCGCCACGCCCCTGTCATTCCGGGCTTGACCCGGAATCCAGTTGCGGCCGGCTGGGCTGCTGCTACGCCAAGCGCAATCCCCCTGTTCCCTGGATTCCGGCTTTCGCCGGAATGACGGGAGGGGCGGCGTGGGCGGGCTGATTGGTGGCCGAGGTGCGGCCTGTGCCGCCACCATGCCCGCCGGCTTCGCTACGCCCCCGTCATTCCGGGCTTGACCCGGAATCCAGTTGCGGCCGGTCAGGCTGCTGCTGCGCCAAGCGCAATCCCCCGTTCCCTGGATTCCGGCTTTCGCCGGAATGACGGGAGGGGCGGCGTGAGCGGGCTGATTCGTGGCCGAGGTGCTGCCTGTGCCGCCACCATGCCCGCCGGCTTCGCTACGCCCCCGTCATTCCGGGCTCGACCCGGAATCCAGTTGCGGCCGGCCGGGCTGCTGCTGCGCCAGCCGCCATCTCCCCGTTCCCTGGATTCCGGCTTTCGCCGGAATGACGGGGGAGCGGCGTGGGCGGGCTGATTGGTGGCCGAGGTGCGGCATGTGCCGCCACCATGCCCGCCGGCTTCGCCACGCCCCCGTCATTCCGGGCTTGACCCGGAATCCGGTTGCGGCCGGTCAGGCTGCTGCTGCGCCAGCCGCAATCTCCCCGTTCCCTGGATTCCGGCTTTCGCCGGAATGACGGGGGAGCGGCGTGGGCGGGCTGATTGGCTGCCGAGGTGCAGCATGTGCCGCCACCATGCTCGCCGGCTTCGACATGCCCCCGTCATTCCGGGCTCGATCCGGAATCCAGTTGCGGCCGGCCGGGCTGCTGCTGCGCCAAGCGCCATCTCCCCGTTCCCTGGATTCCGGCTTTCGCCGGAATGACGGGGGAGCGGTGCGGGCGGGCTGATTGGTGGCCGAGGTGCAGCATGTGCCGCCATCATGCCCGCCGGCTTCGCTACGCCCCCGTCATTCCGGGCTTGACCCGGAATCCAGTTGCGGCCGGCCGGGCTGCTGCTGCGCCAGCCGCAATCCCCCGTTCTCTGGATTCCGGCTTTCGCCGGAATGACGGGGGGTTTTCAGTCGCCCTGGCGATGCGGTCCGCCTTGCCAAAGCTCGAACCACTCGGTCAGCGCGCGGGTTTCGCCGAGGGCGGCGAGGCGCTGGTCGATGGCGTCGTGGTTGCCCCAGACGACGTCGGCGAGGGCGCCTTCACCCACTTGCGACTCGATGTCGCGGCAATACAGCCCCTTGTCGCGCTGCACGTAGAAGCCGTAGCTGCGGCAGGCGACCGGGCGCTGGGCATAGACCGGGCAGGCGCCGGTGCTCCGGTCGAGCAGCGGGCAGACGACGGGGCGCGCTGCCTGGCCGGCGAGGGCGGCGGTGTCGCGGATGATCCCGGCCAGGCGCTCCGGCGGCAGCAGCGCCAGCCCTTCGCGCAGCAGGTCCCACTCCGCCGCGGTCAGTCGGGGGATGTCGGCGAGGCTGCGGCAGCAGCTGTCGCAGCCCTTGCCACAGAGCCAGTCGGGGCGGTTGTCGCGGATGCCGTGGACGCGGGCGTCGATGTCGAGGTGGAGTTGGTGGAGCTTGGTGTTGTTCATTGCGCTAAGGCGGGTCGATATCACAGGCGTCAAATAATGCCCGTCGTCATTCCGGGGCAGTCCGTCGGGACTGAATCCGGGAACGGTGGCGGGGCCGTTCCTGGATTCCGGCACCCCAAGGGTACTTCCTGCGGGGCGCGTTCGCCGGAATGACGGGGGAGGGGGGCTGGGCTGGTCCTTACTGAATCCCCAGTCGTTGCAGCCGGCGCTTGAAGGCATGGCGCGAGATGCCGAGGCTGTCGGCCGCCTTGCCCTTGTGGCCGGCGTGGTCGCGCAGCGCGGCGAGCAGCATCTCGCGTTCGGCTTCGGCCAGTGCATCGCTGATCGAGGCCGCTTCGCGCGCCGGGGCGGCCGCTTCGGCCGGCGCGACGGCGGGCATCGGGGCCATTGCGGTCGGTACGGCCGGCGCAAGCTGCGCCGCCGGCGCCGCGGCGATCTCGGCCGGCAGTTCGGCGGCGCCGATCTCGCGGCCGGGGAAGAGGATCGTCAGCCGCTCGATCAGGTTCTTCAGCTCGCGCACGTTGCCCGGCCAGCGGTAGGCGGCGAGCAGGCCGCGGGCGGCGGCGCCGAGGCGGATCGGCGCGACGCCTTCCTCGTGCGCGTAGCGGCGGGCGAAGTGTTCGGCGAGTTCGCCGATGTCGTCGCCGCGCTCGCGCAGCGGCGGCACGGCGAGGCTGATGACGTTGAGCCGGTAGTAGAGGTCCTCGCGGAAGCGGCCGGCGGCGGCCTCCCTGGCGAGGTCGCGGTTGGTCGCGGCGACGACGCGGACGTCGGCGGTCTGCGACGCGGACGAGCCGATCGCGCGGTACTGGCCGTTCTCCAGGAAGTGCAGCAGCTTGGCCTGCAGCGCGAGCGGCAGTTCGCCGATCTCGTCGAGGAACAGCGTGCCCTTGTCGGCAAGCGCGACGAGGCCGGCGCGGCGCGCGTGGGCGCCGGTGTAGGCGCCCTTCTCGGCGCCGAACAGTTCGGCCTCGATCAGCTGTTCGGGCAGCGAGGCGCAGTTGATCTCGATGAACGGCCCGCCGGCGCGCGGGCTGCCGCTGTGGATGGCCTTGGCGACGAGCGCCTTGCCGGTGCCCGATTCGCCGAGGATGAGGATGCGCGCGGTGCCGCTCCGGGCGACGCGGCCGATGGTCGAGGCCAGTTCGAGCAGCGCCGGGCTCTGCCCGACGAGGCCGGAGTCGCGCAGCGCGGCGCGGCGGTGGAAGTCGATCTCGCTGGCCATGCGCCGGCGTTCGAGCGCGCTCTCGATGATCGCCAGCAGCTCGTCGAGGTCGAAGGGCTTGGTCAGGTAGTCGGCGGCGCCCATCTTCACCGCCTTGACCGCGGCGCGGGTGTCGCCGTGCGCCGAGATCATGATCACCTGCGGCGCATCCTCGCCGCCGGGCAGCGCTTCCAGCACTTCCAGCCCGGAACGGTCGGGCAGGCGCAGGTCGAGCAGCACCAGGTCCGGGTGCAGCGCGGCGACGGCGGCGAGGCCGTCGGCGCCGGTGCCGGCGCCGTGCACCTGATAGCCCTCGCTTTCGAGCGCGAAGGTCAGCGAGCTGACGAGGCTGGCCTCGTCGTCAATGATCAGGATGGTCGGCATGGGGTTTCCTGTGGCGGGGCAGCGCGACGCGGACGACGGTGCCGCGATGTTCGCCGTCGGGCGTGCTCTCGATCTGCATCGTACCGCCGTTGAGTTCGCACAGCTGGCGCGAGATCGAGAGGCCGAGCCCGACGCCCTTGGTCTTGGTGGTGAAGAAGGGTTCGCTGACGCGTTCGAGCAGCTCGGGCGGGATGCCGCAGCCGGTGTCGCGGACTTCGACCACGGTATTGCTGCCGTCGGCCGCCGCGGCGAGGCGGACGCTGCCGCCGGCCGGCGTCGCCTGCACGGCGTTGAGCGCGAGGTTGAGCACGATCTGCTGTAGGTGGTCGGGGTCGGCGTAGAGCGTCAGCGCCGGATCGGCGTCGCAGGCGACCGGCAGCCCCTTGCCTGCGGCCTCCGGCGCGACCAGCCCGGCGATGCGCTGCAGCGCGTCGCGCACGGCGATCTCCGCCGGTGCCGGCGGGCGCGGCCGGCCGAAATCGACGAGGTCGCTGACGACGCCGGCGAGGCGGTCGATCTCGCGCTCCATGCCGGCCAGGAGTTGCACGCGCTTGTCGTCCTGCTCGCGGCGGGCCAGCGCCTGCACACTGGTCTTGATCGCCGCCAGCGGGTTGCGGATCTCGTGCGCGATGCCGGTGGCGAAGGTGCCGAGCACCGCCAGCTTCTCCATGCGCACCGCCTGTTCGAGCACTTCGGCCAGGCGCGAGGACATCGCGTCGAAGGCGTGCGCGACGGTGGCGATCTCGTCGTCGCCGCGGTCGGCGATGCGGTGGCCGAGCTCGCCGGCGGCGATCGCCTCGGCGCCCTCGACCAGCGTGCCGATGCGCCGCCGCAGGTAGCGCGAGAGGCGGTAGAAGACCAGCGCCACCAGCGCCGCGCCGGTCAGCACGGCGATCAGCAGCACGCGCCGCTCGGCGGCGAAGGACTTGAGCACGCCGGCGGCCTCGACTTCGAGCAGCGGCCGCCAGCCGGGCAGGATGTCCGGGCCGGGGATCTGCCGGCCGCCGCCGCTGACGGCGAGGCCGACGGCGTTGAAGCTGCCGGCCGGCGTCTGCAGGATCGGCTGCAGCGCGCCGGCGGCCGGGTTGAGGCCGAGCTGCTCGGTCAGCGAAGCGAGGCGCACGTGCAGCGCGATGTAGCCGACGACCTGCTCGGCGTTGCCGGCGCGCAGCGGGTGGCGCACCAGCAGCCAGCCGGAGTCGCCGTTGACCGCCGGTTGCGGCCCGATGACGTGGGTTTCGCCAAGCTGCGCGATCGGCAGCCGCGAGGTGGCGAACGGGTGATCAGCCCAGTACGGCGGCCCGGACGCCGCCTGGCCGGGGATCACCCGCTGCAGCAGGCCGTCGGCGTCGAAGAAGAGGATGCCGTAGAGGTCGGGCAGGTCGGATTCGATCTGCAGCAGCGCCTTCAGCTCATCGCTCTCGGCCTGTTTGCCGGGGCGTACCAGGCCGGCCATGCCCGGATAGTTGGCCAGCGTCTCGACCTGGTAGCGGCGCGCTTCGAGGTAGGCGCCGAGGCGGTTGGCGGTCGCCGTCAGGTGCGTCGTCACCTTCTCGCCGAGCAGCTGTTCGAGCGCGGCGCCGGTGAAACGGTCGTAGAGCACGCCGATCAGCAGCACCGGCAGCACCGAAGCGAGCACGGAGAGGATCAGGTAGCGGCGGACGATGCTGTTCTGGATGGCCATGGCGATGCGATGAGCGCCCGGAAGGGCAGGCGCTACTGTAGAGCAAATAGCTTGCCCGTCAATCGGGGGCGCGGTGGATTTGTGGATTCCGGCCAGGGCGCAGCCCGGCCCGAATGGGGGCGGAAGGATGGGGGATGCTCGAACTTCAATCACTCCGTCATTCCGGCGAAAGCCGGAATCCAGTAACCTGCCTCGCATGAAACAGCCCGCCGTCTACATCCTCGCCAACCGCCGCAACGGCACGCTGTACACCGGCGTCACCTCGAATCTCGTGCAACGCATCTGGCAGCACCGGAACGACCAGGCCGAGGGGTTCACGAAGAAGTACGGGGTTCACACGCTGGTCTGGTACGAGATGCACGAAACGATGGAATCGGCGATCAGCCGGGAAAAGGCGATCAAGGGCTGGCAGCGGGCATGGAAGGTGGAATTGATCGAGTCGGCCAACCCGCAGTGGCGGGATCGTTACGGGGAGATCGTCTAAGGGGTGGCTGGGGGCCTCGTCGGGACAAGATGCCCCTACGCACTAGCCCTCCCCCGTCATTCCGGGCTTGACCCGGAATCCAGCAGCGGCCGTTCCGGCTGCGACAACGCCAGCCTCCCGCGCACGTCTCTCTCACCCCAAGCCCGGCCTGTCGTGACCCGTTCGTCGGGCCCATCCATCGAGCATTCCCCCGCAGCCGGTCAGCCGCTTTGCGGTACCATTACGCCTTCGCCGAACCCCCAACAACAACCCTCGAAGCCGCGAATGGCCCTTCCCTACGAACTGCTCATCGGCCTGCGTTACACCCGCGCCAAGCGGCGCAACCATTTCATCTCCTTCATCTCGCTGATCTCGATGCTCGGCGTTGGCCTCGGCGTCGCCGCGCTGATCGTCGTGCTGTCGGTGATGAACGGCTTCCAGAAGGAGCTGCGCGGCCGCATCCTGTCGGTGGTGTCGCACGTGCAGGTGCTCGGCGGGCCGGGCGACCTGGCTGACTGGGAGCGCATCGCGGCGCAGGCGACGAAGCATCCGGAGGTGCGCGGCGCGGCGCCGTTCGTGCAGGCGCAGGGGATGCTGTCGTACAACCAGAGCGTGCGCGGCACGCTGGTGCGCGGCATCCTGCCGGAGATGGAGGACAAGGTCGCCGATTTCCGCCCGCACATGAAGAGCGGCAGCCTCGATGCACTGACGCCGGACAGCTTCGGCATTGTCCTCGGCTCGGAGCTGGCGCGCGCGCTCGGCGTCTTCGTCGGCGACCGGGTGACGCTGATCGCGCCGCAGGGCGTGGTGACGCCGGCGGGGGTGGTGCCGCGGCTGAAGACCTTTAACGTCGTCGGCATTTTCGAAGTGGGCATGTTCGAGTACGACAACGGGCTGGCGCTGCTGGCGATGTCGGACGCGCAGAAGCTCTACCGCATGGAGGACCGCGTCTCCGGCGTGCGCCTCAAGCTCGGCGACCTGTTCCAGGCGCCGCGCGTCGCGCATGAGCTGGCGACGACGCTCGACGTCGATGCCTATCTCTCGGACTGGACCAAGAGCCACGCCAATTTCTTCCGTGCGGTGCAGATCGAGAAGAACATGATGTTCATCATCCTCTCGCTGATCGTCGCCGTCGCCGCCTTCAATATTGTGTCGACATTGGTGATGGCGGTCACAGACAAGCAGGCGGACATCGCCATCCTGCGCACGCTGGGGGCGAGTCCGGGCAGCATCATGACCATCTTCATGGTGCAGGGGGCGCTGATCGGCACCATCGGCCTCTTCATCGGCGTCGCCGGCGGCGTCGCGCTGGCGCTCAACATCGACATCGTCGTGCCGGCCATCGAGCGCCTGCTCGGCACCCAGTTCCTGTCCAAGGAAGTCTATTACATCAACCAGTTGCCGTCGGATCTGCAGTGGAGCGACGTGACCGGCGTGACGCTGGTCGCCTTCCTGCTGGCGCTGGTGGCGACGATCTATCCGAGCTGGCGCGCGTCGCGCGTCAATCCGGCGGAGGCGCTGCGCTATGAGTGAGGCAAAGCCCGTGGTGTTGGCGGCGCAGGGGCTGAAGAAGCGCTTCGGCAACGGCGAGACGGCGGTGTCGGTGCTCGACGGCGTCGATTTCAGCCTGCGCGCCGGCGAGCATGTCGCTGTCGTCGGCGCCTCCGGCTCTGGCAAGAGCACGCTGCTGCACCTGCTCGGCGGCCTCGACGAGCCGAGCGCCGGCGAAGTGCAGCTGATGGGCCGGGATTTAACCCGGATCAAGCAAAGCGAGCGCGGAGTCTGGCGTAATCTGCACCTCGGCTTCGTCTACCAGTTCCATCACCTGCTGGCGGAGTTCTCGGCGCTGGAGAACGTCGCCATGCCGCTGCTGATCCGCCGGGTGGCGCGGGAGGTGGCGGAGGAACGGGCGCGCGAGGTGCTGGCCGAGGTCGGCCTGGCGCACCGGCTGACGCACACCCCCGGCGAATTGTCGGGCGGCGAGCGGCAGCGGGCGGCGATCGCCCGCGCGCTGGTGACCGCGCCGGCCTGCGTGCTGGCCGACGAGCCGACCGGGAATCTGGACCGGCAGACCGCGGAGCGCGTCTTCGAAGTCATGCTGGCCGCCAGCGAGAGCCGCGGCACGGCGTTCGTGATCGTCACCCACGATCCGGCGCTGGCGGCACGCGCGGAGCGGCAACTGGCGCTGCAGGACGGACGACTGGTTGCTTAGTCGACTCCGGAAGGATAGTCTTACGCGCCGTAACAATTAAGAAACAATAAGGGACTCTTTATGCAGGCACTGTTCGCACCCGCCATCGCCATCATGAACCGCCTGCGCTACACGCAGAAATTCGGGACGATGGGCCTGCTGATGCTGGTCGCCATCGCGGTTCTGGTCTTCAACCTCTATTCGGCGCTCGACGCCAACATCAAGTCCTCGCGCGCCGAGCTGCAGGGCATCGCGGTGATCAAGCCGATGCAGCGCCTGATCCAGTTCATGCAGCAGCACCGCGGCATGTCGCAGGGGGCGATTGCCGGCAACGAGGCGATGAAGGAAAAGCGTGCCGGCAAGGAGAAGGAGGTCTCGGCGGCGCTGCAGGCGACCGAGGCGGCGCTGCTGCCGGAACTGGCGGCGAGCGCCGAGTGGAAGAAGATCATCGGCGAGTGGGGGCAGATCAAGGCCGACGGCCTCAGCTGGACCGGCGTCGAAAGCTTTTCCCGGCATACGGCGCTGATCGATCAGACGCTGATGTTCATGATCGGCGCCGCCGACAGCTACTCGCTGACGGTCGACCCCGACGTCGATTCCTACTACCTGATCGACACCATCATGAGCAAGGCGCCGGTGGCGCTGGAGCGGCTGGGCCAGATGCGGGCGCGCGGCACCGGCATCCTGACCAAGAAGCAGATGCACGACCAGCAGAAGATCGAGATGAGCAGCCTGATGGCCGAGCTCAACGGTTCGCTGAAGAACCTCAGCTTCAACCTGGAGAAGACGGCGCGCTTCAACCCGGGGATGCAGGCTGTGCTGGCGCAGACGAGCAAGGACTTCACCGAGTCGGCGGCGCAGATCAACAACCTGATCGTCGAGGACATGATGCTCGGCACCTTCGCCACCGAGCCGAAGGACTACTTCGACCTGACGACAGTGGCGATCGACAAGGGCTACAAGCAGATGTACGAGACCATGCTGCCGACGCTGGAGCAGTTGATCCAGCGGCGCATCGCCGAGCTGCAGCAGAATCTCTACGTCAGCGTCGGCCTGACGCTGCTGATGCTGGCGGTGGTCGGCTACTTCTCGGCCGGCACCTACTTCGCGACGATCAGCAGCATCAAGAAGCTGTCGGAGTCGGCGCACACGCTGTCGACCGGCGACCTGCGCCCGCGCATCGACCTCGGCACGCGCGACGAGCTGAAGCTGGTCGGCGACAGTTTCAACGAGATGGCCAACGCCTTCTCGCTGTTGCTGCGCAACGTCCAGTCCGGCGCCGACCAGGTGCTGTCGGCCTCGCAGCGGATGGCCGAGTCCTCGTCGCAGATCACGCAGAGCACCGAGTCGCAGAGCGAGGCGGCATCGAGCATGGCGGCGGCGGTGGAGCAGATGACGGTGGGCATCGACCACATCAGCAAGAACGCGGTGGAAGCCAACGAGATCTCCAAGCAGGCCGGCAACCTGTCCGCGGAAGGCGGCAAGATCGTCGGCACGGTGGTCGAGGAGATCCGCCGGATCGCCGGTGCGGTGAACGATTCGGCGAACATCATCGACGAGCTGGGGCGTCAGTCCGACCAGATCTCGGCGATCGTCAACGTGATCAAGGAAATTGCCGACCAGACCAACCTGCTGGCGCTGAACGCGGCGATCGAAGCGGCGCGCGCCGGCGAATCCGGCCGCGGCTTTGCCGTCGTCGCCGACGAGGTGCGCAAGCTGGCCGAGCGCACGACCAAATCGACACAGGAAATCTCGGCGATGATCTCGGCGATCCAGACCGGCACGCAAAGCGCGGTGACGTCGATGCGCGACGGCGTCTCCCGCGTCAACGAAGGCGTGGTGCTGGCGACCCAGGCCGGCGAGGCGATGAGCCAGATCCAGGGCAACGCCGGGCAGGTGGTGGCGACCGTCGCCGAAATTTCCGACGCGCTGCGCGAGCAGAGCACGGCGAGCACGGAGATCGCGAAGAACGTCGAGCACATCGCCGAGATGGCCGAGGAGAACAATTCCGTGGTTGCCGAGAACGCCGGCACCGCGCACGAGCTGGAGCGGCTAGCCGAAGGGCTGCAGGCGGAAATCCGCCGCTTCCGGGTCAGCTGAGGACGGCGGCCTCGGGGAACGAGAAAGCCAGGGACCCGATGCCGATCAGGGCCGCCCGCGCCGAATGGCCGGTCGGCCCTTTTTTCTTGCCGTGGCCGGCGCTAGCGCTGTGCCCGGCGACGGCGCCAGGCGCGGATCAGATGCCAGCGCCAGGCGGCCTTCACCGCGAAGTAGCCGGTCGTCGCCAGCAGCACGGCGAGCAGCACCAGTCCGACGATGAGCGGCTTGCCGAGGCCGTAGGTCCAGGCCGACATGGCCTGCATCCAGGCCGCCGGGTTGTGCAGGTCGTAGGCCGGCGGCGCGGCGAAATCGCCGCCGCCCTCGCCGAGCGCGAAGCGGCCGAGGGTGACGGCAACGATGTAGAGCGGGACGATCGTCAGCGGGTTGGTGTACAGCGTCGTCAGCAGCGCCAGCGGCAGGTTGACGCGGAAGACCAGGCAGCAGACGGCGGCGCCGAGCATCTGGAAGGGGCCGGGGATCAGCCCGCAGAACAGCCCGGCGGCAACCGCACCGGCGGCGGAGTGCCGGTTCAGGTGCCACAGGCGCGGATGCAGCAGTGTGTTGGCGAACGGCGCCAGCCAGCGGTTGTTGTGGATTGCCTCGTGGTCGGGCAGGAATCGTCGGATATGTTTGCGCATGATCGTTTTCAATTCTAGCCCAGGCGATTGGCGATGCGCCTGAACATCCTTGCCTTCGCCCTCGGCGTCTGCCTGTTGCAGCGCATGGCCGCGCTGCCGGCGCGTGAGGTCACCGTGCTGCTGCTGGCGCTGTTGCCACTGGCGTTGCTCTACGGCCGTCGGCCGTTGCCCGCGGCGCGTCCGTTGCTGCTGCTCGCCTGCGTCGCCTTCGGCTTCGGCTGGGCGGCGCTCTGCGCCGACCTCCGCCTCGCCGAGGCCTTGCCGGCGGAGTGGGAGGGGCGCGATATCCGGGTAATCGGCGTCGTCGCCGAGTTGCCGCAGCCGTTTGCGCAGGGCGAGCGTTTCGCCTTCGACGTCGAACAGGTGCTGACCGCCGGTGCCCGCACGCCGCCGCGGATCGTGCTGTCGCGCTACGACGGCGGGCCGGAGGAGGCAGCGGCCGCGGCGTTGCATCCGGGACAGCGCTGGCAGCTGACGCTGCGGCTGAAGCGTCCGCACGGCAATGCCAATCCCCATGCCTTCGACTACGAGGCCTGGCTGCTCGAACGTGGCATCCGCGCCACCGGTTATGTCCGCGCCAGCCCGCCGGCGGCGCTGCACGACGCGTTGGTGCTACGGCCGGACTATCTGCTTGAGCGGGCACGCGACGCGATCCGCGCCCGCATCCTCGACACGCTGGCGGGGCGGGAGTTCGCCGGTGTGCTGGTGGCGCTGACTGTCGGCGACCAGCGTGCGATCCACGGCGAATTCTGGCGCTTGTTCGCGCGCACCGGCACGACGCACCTGATGTCGATCTCCGGCCTGCACGTGACGATGGTCGCGGCGCTGCTGGCGTGGGGCGCCGGCTGGCTGTGGCGGCGCTCGCCGCAGCTGGTGCTGCGCCTGCCGGCGCAGCGTGCGGCGGTCGTTGCCGGCTGGCTGGGCGCGCTGTTCTACGTCTTCCTCTCCGGCTTCTCGGTGCCGGCGCAACGTACGCTGTTCATGCTGACGGTGGCGGCGCTGGCACTGCTCGGCGGCCGCCGCGCGGCGGCGTCGCGGACGCTGGCGCTGGCGCTGGCCGTGGTCCTGCTGCTCGACCCCTGGGCGGTGCTGGCGCCGGGCTTCTGGCTGTCGTTTGGCGCGGTGGCGCTGCTCTTCTATATCGCCCGCGAGCGCATCGGCGAGGCGCCCGCCTGGCGCGGCGGCCTCGCGCGCTGGGGCGCCGCGCAGTGGGCGGTGAGCCTCGGTACCTTGCCGCTGTTGCTGCTGTTCTTCCAGCAGTTGTCGCTGGTGTCGCCGCTGGCCAACGCGTTCGCGATACCCGCGCTCAGCTTCGTCGTGACGCCGCTAGCGCTGCTGGCGGCAGTCGTGCCGATCCCCGGCCTGCTGCAGCTCGACCACTGGCTGCTCGGCTGGGTGATGGACGTGTTGGCGTGGCTGGCCGAGTTTCCGGTCCATGCGCAGCCGGTGCCGCCGCCGTGGGCGGTGCTGCTGGCGCTGGGCGGGATCGCCTGGGCGCTGCTGCCGCGGGGCTTCCCGGCGCGCTGGCTGGGGCTGATGCTGCTGCTGCCGGCGCTGCTGGCGCCGACGCCACGCCCGCCCACCGGACAGGCCGAGATCACCGTGCTCGACGTCGGCCAGGGGCTGGCGGTGGTGGTGCAGACGGCGACGAAGACACTGCTCTACGATACCGGACCGCTCTACAGCGCGGAATCGGACGCGGGCCAGCGCGTGGTGCTGCCGTATCTGCGGGCGCTGGGAATCGACCGCCTCGATGCCCTGGTGGTGACGCACGGCGACAGCGATCACTCCGGCGGCGCCGCCTCGGTCCTCGCGGCGCTGCCGGTGGAGCGGGTGCTGTCGTCGGTCGAGGCGCTTGCCGGCGAGCCGTGCCGCGCCGGGCAGGCGTGGGAATGGGATGGGGTGCGCTTCTCGCTGCTGCATCCGGACCCGGCGCAGCCGAGCGTCCGTGCGCGGATGAAGCCGAACAACCTGTCCTGCGTGCTGCGCGTCGAGGCCGGCGGCACATCGATGCTGCTGACCTCCGACATCGAAGCGGCCGACGAGGCGGCGTTGCTGGCCCGCGCGCCCGCGCTGCTGAAGAGCGACGTGCTGCTGGCGCCGCACCATGGCAGCAAGACCTCGTCGACGCCGGCCTTCGTCGCCGCGGTCGACGCCCGGGAGGTGATCTTCCCGGTCGGCTACCGCAACCGATTCGGCCATCCGCGTGCCGACATCGTCGACCGCTACGCCGGCCGCCGGCTGTGGCGCACCGACCGCGACGGCGCGGTGCGCGTCACGCTGGCCGATACCGTCGCGCTGTCGGCCTACCGGCCGACGCACCGCCGCTACTGGCACGGGCGCTAGGGCGTGCCTTCCGCCGCGCTATTGGCGGGCGCGGCGATCCTCGTCGTCGTTCTTTGCCGGCGGCGCATCGCGGCGCTCGTCGCCGCGCTCCGGCTTCGCCCGACTCTCCACTTCGTAGCGTACCACCTTGCCCTGGGCGTCGAGGACCGGACGGACCTCCATGCTCTCGCTGAAGATGCGCGACTGTCCGGGGAAGATGAAGTCGGTCTGCCCGGTCGGCGTCACGATGCGAACCTCGTTGTGCCGTGATTCGGTGACCTCGTTTGGCAGGCGCCGGCCAGGTTCGACGGGCGGTGCAATGACGACGGGCGGATTCGTCGGTGGCACCACGACGACCGGCGGCGGCGTTTCGGCAAGCGGCAATTCAACGACCGGCGGCGTTTCGATAGCCGGCGGCGGTGGCGGCGGGGCTGGCGCGTCGAGTACGCCGTTCGCCAGCCCGGGCCGGGTGGCGTAACCGGCGGTGCCGGCCAGCAGGCCATTGACCGGGGCGCTGGCGGCCGGCGCCGTCGCCACCGGCGTGACCAGCCCGGCGCGAATCTCGTAGGCGGTGTAGCCGCCGGAGACCTGGGCGTTCTCGCTCCATGCCGTCAGGTAGCGCCCGTCGCTGCCGGCGGCGATCGTGGTCTGGTCGATGCCGGTCACCTGCGGGATGCCGGTCAGCGCGCGCACGGTTTCGAGCGGCGTACCGTCGGCGGCGAAGCGTCGGGTGAAGGTGTCGGTGTTGGTGCCGCCGGCGGTTTCCGAATGCTTCCACAACGCAGCAAAGCCGCCGTCGGCGAGCGCGGTCAGCCGGCTGTAGGAGTTGTTCCCGGCAACGTCGAGCGACTGGTCGGCCCGCTTGGCGGTGCCGTCGGCGCCGTAGATGCCGTAATGGAGCTTGTAGGCGGAGGTGGTCGGGTCCTGCGTGCGCAGGGTGATGACGATGTCGCCCCCGGCCAGCGTCGTCGCGCTTTCGAGGAAGAATTTGCTGTGGACGCTGCTCAGCGCGACCTCGGTGCCGATGGCGGTCCCGGTGTTGCTGTAGCGCTGGACGAAGACCTTCGACGTCACCGGCCAGCCGTAGCTGTCGACGATGTTGCGCTGATAGACCTCGGCGAAGCCGCCGTCGCCGACCGGAACGATGTACGACAGCGATGGCGACATGGCGCCGTTCGCCGTTGCCGCCGGCAGCAAGTTGAAGGCACTGCCGGTCGGCGTGCCGGCAGCGTCGAACAGCTGGCCGCGCTTGCCGACGACCAGCGGTTGCGGATAGTTCGAGGTCTCGTTGTTCCAGGTGACGATGAAGTTGCCGCCGGCGAGCTGGACGATGCGCGCCGCGTCGCTTTCGCCGTAGTCGTTGCTGATCCGGAACTCGCTGCCGAGCGGGGCGCCGCTGGCGTCGAAGGCGCGCCCCCAGAGCTTGCCGAGGTGCGGCTCCCAGCCGAGCGTGCCGGAGGCCGGGCGGGCCTCCTTATAGGCCCAGACGACGAAGAAGCCGCCACCGTCGAGGCCGATCACCTTCGGGTCGTACTGGTAGTTGCTGACCGCGGAAATCTGGAAGGGCATGCCCACCGGCTGGCCGGCGGCGTTGAAGCGGCGGGCGTAGATGGTCGAGTAGTCGACGTTCCAGATGGTCCCGGCCGGGGCGTTCTGTTCCATCCAGACGGCGATGAAGCCGCCGTCGTCGAGGAAGGCGACGGAGGGGTAGAAATCGGCACCGCCGGTGGTCGATACCGGCAGGTAGCTGCTGATCGCACCGGCGACCGCGGCGCGGCGGACGATGTTCACGACGCCGTCGAGGCCGGCGCTCCGGCCGGCGGCATGCACTGCGGTGATGCCGCCGGCGCCCGGTTCGATCAGCACTTCGTTGCCGGCGATGTCGATGCGCCCGCCGGCGGTGCCGAAGCTGCCGCCGTCGGCCGAGACGTCGGCGCCGCGCGCGATGCTGACCCGGTTGCCGGCCTCGATGTTGATGCGGCCGCCGCTGCCGTTGGTGCCGCCGGAGGCGTCCAGCCGGGCGCCGTCGCGCAGCGTGACGTCGTTGCCGGCGGCGACGTGGATCATCCCGGCCGGGCCGTAGCCGTCGTGCGCGGTGCCGAACATCGAGACGTCGACCTTGCCGCCGATGACGATGCTGTCGGCGAACAGCCCGGCGGCGCCGCGTTCGGCGGCGATCTCGCCGAGGTGCTCGATCGACTGGCCGGTGCGGGCATCGACCGAGAAGCTCATGTAGCCGGAGCCGTTGTCGCCGACCGTCACGCGGTCGCCGGCGGCGAGCACGGTCTGCCCCTGCGGCGTCCGGATGCTGCTGCCGGCCGCGGTGTCGATGCGATTGGCGAACAGCCAGACCTGGCCGCCGCCGGCAGTCGAGGTGCGTATCACGGCATCGTTGTCGAGCGCGATGTTGCCGCTGCCGCTGCCCTCGAACAGGTAGTTGCCGGCGAGGAAGTTGGCGTTGGAAATGTCGCGGGTCGAGGCGATCAGCCCGCTGACGTCGACGCGCGAGCCGGCGCCGAAGAGGATGCCGTTGGTATTGATCAGGAAGACGCGGCCGTTCGACGACAGCTGGCCGTAGATCTCCGAGCCGCCGCTGCCGGTGACGCGGTTGAGCACGGCGCTGGCGGCGCTTTGCTGCTGGAAATTGACGAGCGCGGCGGAGCCGATCGAGAAGCTGTTCCAGTTGATGATCGCGCCCGGCGTGTTGGTGACCTGCAGCTGGTTGGTCGCCGGATTCGACATCGTCACCGTGCCGTTGATCACCGTCGCCCCCGCCGGCAGCGTGCCGGCAGCCGGCGCGGCGACGACGATCGCCGGCAACGCGGAAACGATCAGCGAGAGGAGGGCCCGGCGAAAGGCGGGGCGGCTGGGGGATGCGAGCGATGCGCGCTTCATGGTTGGCTCCCTTGTTGGCTTTGTTCGAATTCCTGACGCTCTGGCGGCCTACAGCGACCACATGGCGAACAGGTGTCCGCGGTGGTCGCCCTTTTCCGTATTGCCCGCGCCATGCACGACGCGGGCGAAATCGACGTTGAGGCTGAAACCCTTCCAGCCGCTGATGCGCCAGCCGAGGCCGACGCTCGCCGCCCGTTCGTCCGGCGTTCCCGGCGATTCGAGGCGGTTGACGTGGCCGGCATCGGCGAACAGCGCCAGCCGGTGGTGTTCCCGCAACGGCGGACTGAGCCATTCGGCCGTCGTCAGCCAGCCGCGGTCGCCGGAGATTTCGCGCTCCTTCAATCCGCGTACCGAGCGAGCTCCGCCGACGCCGAACTGCTCGCCGGAGATCAGCGGGTCGCGCGTGTGCTGCATCTCGCCGCGCAGCGAGAGCAGGCTGGCGTTGCCGAACAGGTACGACCAGTGCAGCGAGGCGCGCAGCACGCGCCAGTCGGCCGAGGCGCCGGAACGGGCGGCGGCGTAGGCCGCGTCGTCGTTCTTGTCGCCGCCGGGAAGGTTGCGTGCGCCGCCCAGCGTCGCCGCATAGCTATGCTTGCCGATGCGCCCGCCGGTGCTGAACTGGAGGGACAGCGGCCGCGTCGTCACCTGGGTGCCGATGTCGGTTCCGGAGAAGTCGACGATGTCGCGATAGACCCGGCGGTCCACGCCGATGTCCAGCGACGCCCGCCGCTCGGCGCTGCGCGTCAGGTTGTGGATGTAGTGGGCGCCGGCGCCGTAGCCCTGTCCGGAGATATTGAACAGGTCGGCGACGCGGCCGGAATCGACATCGGAATAGTTGGCGGAAAACACCAGGCTGTCGCCGAGTGCAGGCAGCGGTATCCGGTAGAAGAGGGCGGCGATGCTGACCTTGTCGGCCTTCTCCGGCGAGGTCGTGTAGGCCAGTGTCGCCTGGTGGTCGAGGCCGAACACGTTGGCGTGCTGGACGATCAGGCCGGTGCGGGTGCGCCCGGTCTCCGGCGTGCCGGTGTTGTCGATCGTCAGCGACAGCTTCAGCGGCGAACTTTCCTCGACGCGGACTTCGGCGACGATGCCGTCGTCCCTCTGCGCGAAATCGACGGTGAGGCCGTGGCTCGGGTTCTCGTTGGCCAGGCTGAGTTCGCGCGACAGCCGGAGCAGGTTGGGGCTTTCGCCCTCGCGCAGGCTGGGCAGCGCGTTGCGGTAGCGATCCGGATCGCCTGCAGGCGTTTCCGGCGTGATCACGACGGCATCGAGCGGCAGCTCGCGGACCTGCAGCCGCACCGTGCCGTCGGCGTCGATCGTGCGCGGCAGGCCGATGCTGACCAGGCCGTAGCCGGCTTCGCGGTAGGCGCTTTCGATGCGCTTCCTGGCTTCGAGCAGGTCGTCGAGTGTCCGCGTCTCGCCGCGCAGCGGATCCAGCTGCGGCGCGAGCCGCTCGGTGGCGAGCAGGGTGTTGCCCTCGATGACGAAGCGGGAAACCGGGAAGGATGTCGCGTTCGCCTGTAGCGGGACGCCCTGCGCCAGCAGCGCTGGCAGCAGCATCGGAATCGAAAGCAAGTTCTTGTGGTTCATGGTTGCCTGTTGTTTTTATGCCCGCTCCCTGTGTTTCATCGGGCAGCAATAAACCCGTCAAGCAATACCGATGCCATATTTAATATCAATGAAAACAATGGTGTGCGACCATCGCTCCGCCCCGGTTTTTCCCGCGCTCTGGAAATGACCGGCGATCTTCCGGGAAGTGGGAGGCGCTGTACCCATGCCGTCGGCCGGCGGGGGAGGCGTTGCGGCGGATGCTAGACTGCGCGGGAGCCCTACGAGAAAGACGATATGAATATTCTTGCTAACTTGTCCCGCTGGTTTTCCGGCGCCCCCGCCGCCGCTTTTGCCGCAAAGGACGTGCTCTGCGCGTCGGCCTCCGGCCTGCACCGGATGGCCTATACGGAGTGGGGCGAGCGCGACAATCCGCGCGTGCTGGTCTGCGTGCATGGGCTGACCCGCAACTGCCGCGACTTCGACGCGCTGGCGGCGGCGCTGGCGCCGCACTATCGCGTCGTCTGCCCGGACGTGGTCGGCCGCGGCCGCAGCGACTGGCTGAAGAATGGCGCCGGCTACGGCTTCCCACAGTACGTGGCCGACATGATGGTGCTGCTGGCCCGCCTCGACGTGGAAGAGGTGCATTGGGTCGGCACCTCGATGGGCGGGCTGATCGGCATGATCATCGCCGGCCAGGAGAAGTCGCCGATCAGCCGGCTGGTGCTGAACGACGTCGGGCCGGTGATCACGCCCGAGTCGCTGCAGCGGATCGGCGACTACGTCGGCAAGGCGCCGCGCTTCGCCTCGGTCGAGGAAGCGGAGCGCTACATCCGCTTGGTCAGCGCGCCGTTCGGCGCGCTGAGCGATGCGCAGTGGCGGCAGCTGACCGAGTCGAGCATCCGCCGCGGCGACGACGGCAAGTGGGGGATGGTCTACGACCCGGCGATCGGCGAGCCTTTCCGCCAGGCCTTCCTGCTGCACCAGGCGGTGGACCTGTGGCCGATCTACGAGGGCATCCGTTGTCCGACGCTGGTCGTGCGCGGCGCCGAATCCGACCTGCTGACGGCGGAGACGCATGCGGCGATGGGCCTGCGCGGTCCGCGCGCGCGCCTCGCCGAGATCCCCGGCGTCGGGCATGCCCCGATGTTCCTCGACGAGCCGCAGATCGCCGTCGTGAAGGAATTCCTGTTGGCGACGTGAGTGTGCCGGTGGCGGCAGTGGAAAGAAAAACGCCCAGCAGGTGCTGGGCGTTTTGTCTTGTGGCGGAGTGGACGGGACTCGAACCCGCGACCCCCGGCGTGACAGGCCGGTGTCCTAGGCCTCTAGACGATGGGGACAGATCGTCAAACCGTTACTGCTTTCTTCTTTCGCGTTGGTGGAGGTAAGCGGGATCGAACCGCTGACCTCTTGCATGCCATGCAAGCGCTCTCCCAGCTGAGCTATACCCCCGCCCGAAAGAAGCTGCGCATTATAGGGAGTAGTTGCGGGCTTGTAAAGCCTGTTTCGCGCCGTCCGTTCCGGCGTTGCCGGCTACAGCGTCAGCATTTCCTCAAGTTCGCGGACGATGGCCGTCATCTTGTCCTGCTGGCCGGTTTCCGCGAGCTGTGCGTCGAGCACCTTGGTGACGCCCTCGCTGCATATCCTGGCGATGTACTCTTCCTGCGCTTCGGTGAGCGAGAGGCTGACGTAGGCCCGTTCCAGCTGCTTGGTCAGGTCCTGGATGGCGATGCCGGTGGCGATGCGCGAATAGCGCTGGTCGTGGTCGATTTCCGCCAGCGCCCGGGTGATGCGCTGTACGGCTGCGGCGATCAGTTCGCCGCGGCGCCGCGTCCTGGTATTGGCGATCTGCGCGGCGGTCCGCACGTCGGCGCTTTCGACGAGAACGGCGAGGTGGTCGCGGAGGCGGTCGCAGCGGTCGGCGTCGTCGATCGGCATGTTGCTGACGAGCAGCGACACCTGCGGATAGGTGATCGAGAGCCGGTTGCGGTACTGGACGATGCGCTCCATCCCCGACATGTGGCCGATCACCGACGCCTCCAGCGGGCTGGCCTCGCCGCGCGAGGCCAGGGTCAGCGGGCCCTCCGGCGTGCGCACCTGGACGGCGCCTTCGAGCCCGTAGGCGGCGATCCCCTCGATCGTCGTTTCGGCGAGATCCTGGTAGGAGGTGCAGTTGTTGAAGGCTTGCAGCGCCTGCAGCAGGGTGCCCACTTCGTTCATGCTGCACATGGCCGTCATCGCGGTCTGGCTGGCGTAGCTGGCCAATTCCTTGAGCTGCGTGCGCTCGCTGAGTCTGTTCAGCAGTCCGGCAACCTTGGCCTGCACTTCACGGAGGTCGATCGGCTTGACGATGTAGTCGTCGCCGCCGGCCTCGTAGCCGCGCAGCCGCGACTCGATCCGGTCGTGGGCGGAAACGAAGATGACCGGGATCGCCGACAGGTCGAAATCGGCCTTGAGCAGGCGACAGGTTTCGTAGCCGTCCATTCCGGGCATCTCGACGTCGAGCAGGATCACGTCGGGGCGTTCGATGGTGGCTGCAGCGAGGCAATCGTCGCCGGTGCCGACGCCGGTGATTCGGTAGCTGTCGCCGATCGTGTCGCCGATCATCGTGCGCATCAGTTCGTCGTCATCGACGACCAGGATTTTATGACGTTCCGCCATCGCATCCTCCCGCCTAAAGTTTGACCCATTATGCATGATCCGGGCGCGGGTATGCCACCTCCGTCGCCGATGACATGCGAGTTAGTCAGGCGAGCGGGTCGATGCGGAAGAAGGCGGCGATCTGGGCGTAGAGCACAGGGTATTCGCCGCGCAGCAGCAGGGGATTCTCGAAGAAGGTCTCGGCAATGACGGCGAAGAATTCGCCGGGATTCTCTGCGGCATAGGGGTCGATCGCCGTTTCCTCGCCGGCCGCCTCGGCGGCATCGACGCGCGCGCAGAAATCGTCGTAGGCATCGAGCAGGGCGGTTTCCCAGGCGCGGCGTGACATGCCGGAATGCAGCGGCGGCATGCCGTCGGCTTCGCCGTTCTGCATGTCCAGCTTGTGCGCGAACTCGTGAATGACGACGTTGTAGCCCTCGCCAGCCAGTTCGACGTCTTCCCAGGAGATCAGCAGCGGGCCGCCGCCCCAGGCTTCGCCGGCGGCGACCTCGTCGTACTCGTGCACGACGCCGTCCTCGTCGACGATGCTGCGCGGGATGACGAATTCGGCCGGGTAGACGACGATGCCGACCCAGCCCGCGTACCAGTCGAGGCCCAGGTTGAGGATCGGGACGCAGCCTTGGATGGCGATCGACAGCCGCATGCGATCGTCGAGTTCAAGGCCGCCGGTGGCGGTGAATTCCTTCTCGTCGAGGAAGCGGGTGACGAGGTCGCGCAGGCGCCGTTTGTCGTCCGCCGACAGCCAGTCGAGGAAGTGCAGGCGGGACAGCGTTTCCTGCCACAGCGCTTCGGGAATTTCGGCGGGCGTTCGCTTGCCGAACAGGCGGGAGACGAAGCGGCCGATCATGGGCGCCCGAGTTTCGGCTGCGTGGCGGTGGTCAGCCAGATGCCGGCGAAGATCATCGCGATCCCCGCATAGTGGTACCAGAGCGGCACCTCGGCGAGGAAGATCGCCGAGAGCAGGGTGCCGAACACCGGCATCAGGTGGATGAACAGGCTGGCCTTGCTGGCGCCGACTTCGCCGACCGCGCGGTTGTAGAAGATGTAGCCGAGGAAGCTGGGGAACACGCCGACATAGACGAGGGCGGTAAACGAGCCCCAGTGCAGGTTGATGTGCCGGTCGTGCGCCAGCTCCCAGGCGTAGGCCGGCGCGAGGACGATGACGCCGACGGTGGTGAAGGCGGCCAGCAGCAGCATCGGGTGCACGCCGGCCGGGCGCCATTGCAGGCCGATCGTGTAGATCGCCCAGATCAGCACGGCGCCGAGCATCCACAGGTCGCCGACGTTCAGGCTCAGCGCGCCGAGCGTGCCCGGGTCGCCGCGCAGCACGATGGTGGCGACGCCGATGAAGGAGAGGACGACGCCGAGGCCTTCCATGCGCTGCAGGTGCTTCTTCAGGAACAGCCAGGAGAGCGCGATGGTGGCGATCGGGATGAAGGAGTTGAGCAGCACGGCGTTGGTCGCCGCCGTGTATTGCAGCGCGACATAGGCTAGCGTGTTGTAGCCGCCGACGCCGAGCACGCCGAGGATCACGACCGGTTTCCAGCCCTTCTTCAGCAGCGGCCATTGCGTACGCAGGTGCGGCAGCGCCAGCGGCAGCACCAGCAGGAGCGCGATCGCCCAGCGCCAGAAGGCCAGCGTCATCGGCGGTACGTCGCCGCGGATGGCGCGGCCGATGACCATGTTTCCCGACCAGAACAGCGTGGTCAGGGTCAGCAGCAGGTAGGGATGGGTAAAGCGCGATGACATGGGGTCGGGGGCGAAGGACAAGGCGGCATTGTATAATTGCGCCATGGTTTCCGTCGTCCATTCGGTCGCCGCCCAGAGCGACCTCGAACAATCCCTGCTTACCCTCTGCGAAGGTCTGTCTGCCGATGAGTCTGCGCTCATCCGCGACGCCGCGGTGTTTGCGCGCGAAGCGTACGGCGAACATACCCTCGGCAGCGGCGAAGGCGTCTGGTCGCATGCGCTCGGCATGGCGCTGATCCTGGTCGGGCTGAAGCTCGACGCCGCCTCGCGCATGGCGGCGCTGCTCTTCGCCGTGCCGACCTACGACGAGCACGGCCTGGCCAAGATCGAGTCGCGCTTCGGCGCCGCTGCCGCGCATCTGGTCGGCGGCATCTCGCGGCTCAACCGGCTGCGTCCGATCACCCGCGACTTCGTCGCCGATGCGGCGGAGAGTCCGCAGGAGATGAAGGCGCAGGTCGAAGTCCTGCGCAAGATGCTGCTGGCGATGGTCGAGGACATCCGCGTCGTGCTGCTGCGGCTGGCGTCGCGCACGCAGACGCTGCGCTACTACGCGACCAACCAGGACGACCTGCGCGTCGAGGTGGCGCGCGAGACGCTGGAGATCTATTCGCCGCTGGCCAACCGGCTCGGCGTCTGGGAACTGAAGTGGGAGCTGGAGGATCTCTCCTTCCGCTTCATGCATCCCGACCTGTACAAGAAGATCGCCAGGCAGCTCGACGAAAAGCGGCTTGAGCGCGAGCAGTTCATCACTGACGCGATCGCCCGCCTGCGTGCCGAGCTGGCCGCGGTCGGCATCCATCATGCCGAGGTGTACGGCCGGCCGAAGCACATCTACAGCATCTGGAACAAGATGCGGAAGAAGGGCGTCGAGTTTTCCGAGGTCTACGACGTACGCGCGCTGCGCGTCATCGTCGACGACATCAAGGACTGCTACACCGCGCTCGGCATCGTGCACAACATCTGGACGCCGATCCCCAAGGAGTTCGACGACTACATCTCGAATCCGAAGGGCAACCACTATCGCTCGCTGCATACCGCCGTGCGCTGCCCGGACGGGCGCAGCCTGGAGGTGCAGATCCGCACCTGGGACATGCACAAGCACGCCGAGCTCGGCGTCGCCGCGCACTGGCGCTACAAGGAAGGCACCAAGAAGAGCGAGGACGACTACGATGAAAAGATCGCCTGGCTGCGCCAGCTGCTGACCTGGAAGGACGAGGTCGCCGATTCCTCGGACTGGGTCAGCCACTACAAGCAGGCGGCGCTCGACGAGACGATCTACGTGATGACCCCGCAGGGCCGTGTCGTCGACCTGCCGCGCGGGGCGACGCCGATCGACTTCGCCTACCGCGTGCATACCGACCTCGGCCATCGCTGCCGCGGTGCCAAGGTGGACGGTGCGCTGGTGCCGTTGAATACCGCGCTGGAAACCGGGCAGCGGGTCGAGATCACCTCGGCGAAGGAAGGCGGCCCGTCGCGCGACTGGCTGAATCCGGCGCTCGGCTACCTGATCACGCACCGCGCCCGCTCCAAGGTCCGCGCCTGGTTCTCCAACCTGGCGCTGGAGGAGACGCTGGCGGACGGGCGGACGATCGTCACCAAGGAACTGCAGCGCCTCGGCCAGGGCGGCGTCAATATCGACGACCTCGCCGGCAAGCTCGGCTTCGCCAAGGCCGACGACCTGTTCATCGCCGCCGGCCGCAACGAGCTCGGCATGCGCCAGCTGCAGGTCGCGGTGCGCGGCACCGACATGCCGACCGAGGAACGGACGGCACCGGAACCGCGCCGGCGCAAGGCGCCGGAGGTCGACCGCGGCATCCTCATCGTCGGCGTCGACAAGCTGCTGACGCAACTGGCGCGCTGCTGCAAGCCGGCGCCGCCGGACGTCATCCACGGCTTCGTCACGCGCGGCAAGGGCGTTTCGATCCATCGTGCCGACTGCCCGAACTTCGCCAACCTCGCCGCGCTGCACCCGGAACGGGTCATCGAGACCGACTGGGGGCGTGCGCCCGAAGGGACCTTCCCGGTCGACATCGTGGTCGACGCGCATGATCGTCAGGGGTTGCTGCGCGACGTCTCCGACGTGTTCGCCCGCGAGAAGATCAACGTCATCGCCGTCAACACCCAGTCGAAGCAGGGCAAGGCGCACATGGGCTTCACCGTCGAGGTGAGCAACCTGCAGCAGCTGAACCGGACGCTCGGCCAGGTGCACGAGGTCGAAGGCGTCGTCGCCGTCCGGCGCGCCTGAGCGAAGCGAAAGCTTCGCGAGGAAGTACTCTTGGGGTGCGCCTGAGCGAAGCGCAAGCTTCGCGAGGAAGTCAGTTTCTGCAGCGGTGCCGAGCGCTCCGCGCCCGCTCAGCCGCTGACGCTGCCCGGCTTGAGGGCCTCAAGTAGTTCGCACTGCGCACAGCGCGCCTTGCCTTGCGCTGCGCGTCGCTTCTTGTGGTAGCTGCCGTCCGGCCGCATCTCCCAGGCCTGCACGTTGTCCGCCAGATAGACCTTCAGCCCCTCGTTGATCACCCGCTGCTTCAGCTTCTTGTCGAGGATCGGGAAGCCGAGTTCGATGCGGCGGAAGAAGTTGCGGTCCATCCAGTCGGCGCTGGAGAGGATCACGTTCTCCTTGCCGCCGGCGTGGAAGTAGAAGATGCGGTGATGTTCGAGGAAGCGGCCGACGATCGAGCGCACGCGGATGTTCTCCGACAATCCCTTGATCCCCGGGCGCAGCGTACATACGCCGCGCACGATCAGGTCGATCCTGACGCCGGCCTGCGACGCCTCGTAGAGGTGGGCGATGGTTTCCGGTTCGAGCAGCGAGTTCATCTTGGCGATGATGCGCGCACGTTTCCCCGCGCGCGCCGCCTTCGTTTCCTCCTCGATCGCCGCGATGATGTTGGCGTGCAGCGAGAACGGCGCCTGCCACAGGTGCTTCAGCGTCTGCGCGCGGCCCAGCCCGGTCAGCTGCTTGAACACTTCATTGACGTCGGCGCCGATGTCCTCGTTGCAGGTGAGCAGGCCGAAGTCGGTATAGAGGCGGGCGGTGCGCGGGTGGTAGTTGCCGGTGCCGAGGTGCACGTAGCGGCGCAGCACGCTGCCCGCCTTGCCTTCCTCGCGGCGCACGATCATCAGCATCTTGGCATGCGTCTTGTAGCCGACGACGCCGTAGACGACATGGGCGCCGACCTCCTCCAGCTTGGTCGCCCAGCCGATGTTCGCCTCCTCGTCGAAGCGCGCCATCAACTCGACGACGACGGTGACTTCCTTGCCGGCCTGCGCCGCGCGGATCAGCGAGCGCATCAGCACCGAGTCGGTGCCGGTGCGGTAGACGGTCATCTTGATCGCCACCACCTTCGGGTCGGTGACCGCGGTTTCGAGCATCTCGATCACCGGCGTGAAGCTCTGGAAGGGGTGATGGAGGAGGATGTCGCCGGCGCGGATGGCCGAGAAGATGGTCGGCTTCTTCGCCAGCACGGCCGGGGTGCCGGGTGTGAAGCCGCCGAACTTGAGATCCGGTCGGTCGACGCTGTCCGGGACCTGCATCAGGCGGACCAGGTTGACCGGGCCGGAGACGCGGTAGAGATCGTCTTCCGCGAGGCCAAACTGTTCGAGCAGGAAGCGCGTCATCTGTGGCGAACAGTCGTCGGCGACCTCCAGGCGCACGCCGTCGCCGAAGTGGCGTTGCGGCAGTTCGCCCTGGATCTTGGCGCGCAGGTTCTTCACTTCCTCCTCGTCGACGAAGAGGTCGGAGTTGCGCGTGACGCGGAACTGGTAGCAGCCCTTGACCTCCATGCCGGCAAAGAGGTGGCCGACGAAGCCGTGCAGGATCGACGACAGGAAGACGAAGCCGTAGGGGCATCCGGCCAGCTCCTCGGGCAGGCGGATGACGCGCGGCAGGAGGCGTGGCGCCTGCACGATCGCCGCGTTGGAGCTGCGTCCGAAGGCATCCTTGCCTTCCAGCTCGACGGCGAAATTGAGGCTCTTGTTGAGCACGCGCGGGAAGGGGTGCGAGGGGTCGAGTCCGATCGGTGTCAGCAGCGGCATCACCTCGCGCACGAAATGCTCGTAGATCCATTCCCGCTGCGCCTCGTTCCAGTTGGCCCGGCGCAGGAAGCGGATGCCCTCGTCGGCGAGCTTCGGCAGGATGTCGTGATTGAGCAGCTCGTACTGGTCGGCAACGAGGGCGTGCGCCTCGTCGGACATCAGCCGGTAGACCTCCGCCGCCGTGCGGCCGTCGACGCCGCGGAAGCTGGAGCCGAGCTTGATCTGTTCCTTGATGCCGGCGGCGCGGATTTCGAAGAATTCGTCGAGGTTGCTGCTGACGATGCAGAGGAAGCGCAGCCGTTCCAGCAGCGGAGTCGTGGTGTTCTCGGCCTGCGCCAGTACCCGGCGGTTGAAGGCGAGGAGTCCGAGCTCGCGGTTCAGATAGTTGTCCGGCGGGAATTGCTGTTTGCGCGAGCGCAGCATGGTCGGGCGTGAAATCATCGCGGGCGTTATCCGGCAAGGCTGAAGGCGTTATCGTGTTGCAGGAATATTACGCCAGTATTTCAGTGCGGGTGCGGCGCCGCCTCCGGGGAGGTGTTGGTGCCGATGCTAGAATGCAGGCATTGTCATGGCGTGGGCGGGCGAGTCGGTGGGGTACGAACTGATAGCGGCGGTGGATCTTGGCTCCAACAGTTTCCGGCTGCAGGTCGGGCGCGTTCTCGATGGGCAGATCTATCCGCTCGATGCGATCAAGGAACCGGTTCGGCTGGCGTCCGGACTGACCCCCGACAAATACCTCGATCAATCGTCGCAGCAGCGTGCGCTGCAGGCGCTGTCGCGCTTCGGCGAGCGCTTGCGCGGCTTTGCCCCGGAGGCGGTGCGGGCGGTGGCGACCAACGCGTTGCGCGTGGCCAAGAACGCGCTCGATTTCCTGCCGCAGGCCGAGCATGCGCTCGGCTTCCCGATCGAAATCATCGCCGGCCGCGAGGAAGCCCGCCTGATCTATCTCGGCGCGGTCCACTCGCTGCCGCCGGCGCAGCATAAACGTCTGGTGGTCGACATCGGCGGCGGTTCGACCGAGTTCATCATCGGCCGGCGTGCCGAGCCGCAACTGATGGAGTCGCTGTTCATGGGCTGCGTCAGCTACACGCTGCGCCATTTTCCCGATGGCAAGGTGGACAAGAAGCGCTTCCGCGAGGCGGTGGTGGCCGCCGCCAGCGAGATCGAAAGCATCGCCCACGACTACCGCCAGCACGGCTGGCGCGAAGCGGTCGGCTCCTCCGGAACCGCGCGCGCGATCGCCGACCTGCTCGAACTGAACAAGCTCAATCCGGGCGGCGTTACCGGGCTGACGCGGGAGGGCCTGGAGCGCCTGCAGGCGCTGCTGATCAAGGCCGGCTCGGCGCCGGCGCTGAACCTTGCCGGCCTGCGCGCCGACCGCATTCCGGTGCTGCCCGGCGGCATCGCCATCATGAGTGCGATCTTCGACGCACTCGAACTGGAGCGGATGACCTATTCCGACGGCGCCTTGCGCCTCGGCGTGCTCTACGACCTGCACGGCCGCTTCCACCACCACGACATGCGCGACGCCACGGTCGGGCAGTTCATGCGCCGCTACCAGGTGGATTCCCGACAGGCGGAGCGGGTGACGCGGACGGCGCTGCAGATGCTGGAACAGCTCGACGGTCCGCCCGGCACGCCGGAGCAGGAGGCCGACGTGCAGTTTCTCGGCTGGGCGGCGAAGCTGCACGAGATCGGCATTTCGGTGGCGCACAACGGCTACCACAAGCACGGCGCCTACATCCTGACCTTCGCCGACATGCCCGGCTTCTCGAAGAAGGACCAGGCACGCCTGGCGCTGCTCGTCTTCGGCCACCGCGGCAAGCTCGAAAAGATCACCGCGCTGCCGGCCGGTGACGGCAACTGGCGCCTGCTACTTGCGCTGCGCCTGGCGGTGCTGCTGCACCGCTCCCGCGACGGCGTGCCGGTACCGCCGTTCCGGGTGCGGCCGCAGGCCAACGGCTTTCTGCTTGAACTGCAGAGCGACTGGCTCGGCACGCACCCCTTGTCCGCCGTCGCGCTGGACGACGAGGTGGGCGTCTGGGCGCGCATCGGCATGGAGCTGCGTATCAAGCAGCGCAACCTGGCGCGCGAGCGCGGCGACGAGTGAAATGCTGACGCCGGCAACGATCTCGGTCGAAACTGGCGAAGGGCGCCGCGTCGTCCGACTGGCCGGCCACTGGACCCTGGCGGTGCTGGCCGATTCGCTGAACGGCCTCGAGGGAAGGATCGACGAGCTGGTGGCGGCTGGCGTCGACTGGGACCTCGACGCGATCGAGCGGCTCGACAGTGCCGGCGCGTTGCTCATCTGGCGGAGCTGGGGGCGCCGCTGGCCGGAAACCCTGGAGATTTCGGCGGCGCATCGTCGCGTGCTGGCGCGGGCCGAGTCCGTGCCGCATCCGGAAGCGGTCGTACGCGGGCGCGAGAATTCCGTCGTCTGGCTGGGGCGGATGACGCTGCGCGCAGCGCTCCACCTGCGCGACGCAGTGGCACTGGTCGGCCAGCTCGTGCTCGACTTGGTCTGGCTGTTCGCCCACCCGCGCGAGATTCCGCTGCGCGAGTTCTCGGCGACCGTCTACAAGTGCGGTGCGCTGGCGCTGCCGGTGACGGCGCTGGTCGGCTTCCTGATCGGCGTCGTCGTCTCCTATCTCTCGTCGCTGCAGCTGAAACTGTTCGGCGCCGAGGTGTTCATCGTGAACATCCTCGGCATGAGCGTCATCCGCGAGCTGGGGCCGGTGCTGGTGGCGGTGCTCGTCGCCGGGCGTTCCGGCTCGGCGATGACGGCGCAGATCGGCGTCATGCGCGTCACCGAGGAAATCGACGCGCTGGCGACGATGGGCGTTTCGCGCTCGCTGCGCCTGGTGTTGCCGAAGGTGCTGGCGCTGGCGTTGGCGATGCCGTTGCTGGTGGTGTGGTGCTCGGCGGCGGGCATCCTCGGCGGGCTTTTCGCCGCACACCTGCAGCTTGACCTCTCCTGGGGCTTCTTCATCGACACGCTGCCGCGCGTCGTGCCGCTGCCGAACCTGTGGATCGGCCTGTCCAAGGGCTTCGTCTTCGGCCTGCTGATCGGACTGATCGCCTGCCATTTCGGGCTGCGCGTCAAGCCGAACACGGAAAGCCTGTCGACCAGGACCACCAGTTCCGTGGTGACCTCGATCACCGTCGTCATCCTCGCCGATGCGGTGTTTGCAATCATGACGCGCAACGTGGGGCTGCCGCTATGAGCGATGTGCCGGTCATCGACATCCGCGGCGTGTGGACTCGCTTCGACGGGATGGTCGTGCATGAGGACATCAGCCTCACCGTGGCCCGTGGCGAGATGCTCGGGCTGGTCGGCGGCTCGGGCAGCGGCAAGACGACGTTGCTGCGCGAGGTGGTCGGCCTGCACAAACCGACGCGGGGCGAGGTGCGCCTGTTCGGCGATCCGATCCTCGATCCCGATCCGGATGTGCGGCGCCAGGTGCGTCGCCGCTTCGGCATGCTTTTCCAGCATGGCGCGCTGTTTTCGGCGCTGTCGGTGTTCGACAACATCGCCTTTCCGCTGCGCGAGCTGAAGCGGCTCGACGAGGCGCTGATCCGCGATCTGGTGTGGATGAAGATGGCGATGGTCGAGCTGTCGCCCTATGAAGGGCGCCTGATGCCGGCCGAACTGTCCGGCGGCATGGTCAAGCGGGTGGCGCTGGCGCGGGCGCTGGCCCTGGAGCCGGAATTGCTCGTCCTGGACGAGCCGACTGCCGGACTCGACCCGGATCTCAGCGAAAATTTCGTAGAATTGATCCGTACGCTGCAGCGCGAACTCGATTTCACCGTGATCATGGTGACCCATGATCTGGCGACGCTGGCCGGCCTGGCGACGCGCGTAGCGGCACTGGCAGACCGGCGCGTGGTGGCGCACGGAACCCTTAAGGAGGTCATGGCGGTGGCTCACCCCTTTACCCGCAGTTTCTTTGCCGGCCTGCACCATGTGGCAGCGCCGGGGCAGGGCGGCTGAGCATGGAAAATCGCGCGCACGCGCTGGCCGCCGGCCTGTTTACGCTGCTGCTGCTGTTTGCCGCGATCGCTGCCGTCTGGTGGTTCGGCGGCCAGCGCGAGGCGATGGTCGACTACCTGGTGGTTGCCCGGCAGAACGTCACCGGGCTCAGCCTGCAGGGCCAGGTCCGCTACCGCGGCATTCGCGTCGGCCGCGTCGAGTCGATCGAGCTCGACCACAAGCATGCACGCGATATCCTGATCCGCATCAGCATCTCGAAGGACGTGCCGGTGACCCGCGGGACGACGGCCAAGCTCGGCTACCAGGGAATGACCGGCATCGCCCATGTCCTGCTCGAAGATTCCGGCGACAGCCCGGAGCCGCTCGGCCGTGGCAAGGAGCTGCCGCGCATTCCGATGCACCCCTCGCTGATCCAGGAGCTGTCCGAATCGGGCAGCGCGACGCTGAAGCAGGCGCAGCTGCTGCTGACCAGCGCCAACGAACTGCTCAATCCGGAAAACCGCGAGCGCATCGGCCGTACGCTGGCCAACCTCGAAGCCGGCAGCGCCGGACTCACGGCGACGCTGGCCGAGGCCCGTGCGCTGCTCGCCGATCCGCGTGTGCAGCGGCTTGGACCGGCGATCGCCAGGATCGACGAAGCCGCCGACAGTGCGCGCGGCTTCCTCGGCGAAGCGCGGGTGCTGGTGCCGCGACTGATGGCGCTGACCGACAAGGTCGACCAGATGATCGGCGAGAGCAACGGCGAGGGCGTCGCCGCGTCCACCGTCCGCCTGCAGGAACTCGGTCGCGAACTGACGCTTACCTCCCGCCAGCTGACGCATACCCTGCGCTTGCTGGAGGATGCGCCGCAGAGCATGCTCTTCGGCCCGCCGCCCGCTGCACCCGGCCCGGGTGAGGCGGGTTTTGTTCCCCCTGCCGCCGCCAGACCATGAAAAAAATCCTGCTTGCCGTTTCCTGTCTCGCGCTGTTCGCTGCCTGCGCCGGCGGCCGCGGGCGTGCCGACATCGCCGTCTATGACCTCGGCCCGGCGGTACTGGCGCCGTCCGCGGCGGCAGCGGCGCACGCCGGCCTCGCGCTTGAAGTCCGCCTGCCGCCCTGGCTGGACGACCAGGCGATGAACTACCGGCTGGCCTATGCCGATGCGCAGCGCCTGCACGCCTATGCGCAGGCGCGCTGGGCGGCATCGCCGCAGCTCCTGCTGCAACAGCGCTTGCGCCAGCAACTGGCGGTGGCTCCGGGCGGCGCGCCGTGCACGCTGCGCATCGAACTCGACGATTTCAGTCAGTCCTTCGCTTCGCCGGCCGCCAGCTCCGCCGTGCTGCGCGGCGAGGCCCTGCTGCTCGGCAAGGGGCGCGCGCAGCGCGCCCGCCAGCCGCTGCAGATCGACGTACCGGCAGCGACCGCCGATGCCGCGGGCGGCGCCGCGGCGCTGGCGGCGGCCGGCAACAAGCTTTCGACGACGCTTGCCCAGTGGCTGCAGGGGCAGGATCTTGCGGCCTGCCAGGGGGCAGGCCAAGGCTAACCTGGGAGACCCGGCCATGGAACAACAGGAACAGGTGCTGCTGCGCGAAGACCGGGCGGACGGCGTCGCGGTGCTGACGCTGAGCCGGCCGGCGCAGTTCAATTCGCTGTCGCTGGCGGTGCTCGGCGAACTGCAGGCGGCGCTCGACGGCATCGCTGCCGACCCGGCGGTCCGCGTCGTGGTGATCGCCGGCGCCGGCAAGGCCTTCTGCGCCGGGCACGACCTGCGCGAGATGCGCGCGCATCCGGAAAAATCGTTCATGCAGCAGCTGTTCAAGGCCATGGCCAAGGTGTGCACGACGCTGCAGCGGCTGCCGCAGCCGGTGATCGCCCGCGTCCATGGCGTCGCCACCGCGGCCGGCTGCCAGCTGGTGGCCGCCTGCGACCTGGCGGTGGCGGCCGACGTCGCCCGCTTCGGCACCTCCGGCATCAACGTCGGCCTGTTCTGCACCTCACCCGGGGTCGCGCTGTCGCGCAACGTTGGGCGCAAGGCGGCGCTGGAGATGCTGCTCACCGGCGGCCTGATCGACGCGCCGACGGCGCTGCGGCAGGGACTGGTCAACCGCGTCGTGCCGGCGGAGCGGCTCGACGACGAGGTCGCCGCGCTGGCGGCGGCGATCGTCGCCAAGTCGCCGCTAGCGGTCGGCATGGGCAAGCGCGCCTTCTACGAGCAGTTGGAGATGGGGGTCGCGGCCGCCTACCAGCTGGCCGGCGAGACGATGGCCTGCAACATGATGGCGGCCGACGCCGCCGAGGGCATCGACGCCTTCACCGAGAAGCGTCAACCGAGGTGGACGGGGAAGTAGCCGCCGCCGCCGCGGCGTCGCGCGACGGGATGCGCCAGACCCAGGTGCCGGCGCAGATGCCGACCACGGCGAGGAAGGCCTGCGCCCACGGGTAGGCGGCAACGACCCAGATCGACACGGCGATCGACAGGCTCATCAGGCTGACCGCGAATTTCTTCGTGCGCAGCGGCATGCTGCGGTATTCCTCCCACTCGCGGATCACCGGGCCGAAGCTGCGATGCGCCAGCAGGCGCCGGTGGAAGCGCTCCGAGGCCTTGGCGTAGCAGGCGGCGGCGAGCAGGATGAACGGCGTCGTCGGCAGCACCGGCAGGAAGACGCCGAGGATGCCGAGCAGCAGGGCGACCGAGCCGGTGATCCACAGCAGCCAGCGCACCACGGGCGAGGCGTGCAGCCGGGATGCGGCCAGCGTCGCGGCCTCCGTGCTGCCTGCTGCGTTCGGCGAGGGCGGGGCGGAGATGGTCATCGTGCCGGTATTTTACCGGCCGGTGATCCGTTCCGCGATCCAGCGCTTGAATTCGGTGACTTTCGGATTCTCGCGGTCGTAGGCCATCAGGCTGTGGCCGAAGACGTAGGCGAAGACGAGGATGCTGCGGGCGCGCGCCTCGTCGTCGGGAAAACCGAGCTGGACGAACAGCTTGCGCGTGCATTCGAGGCGGTAGGAATCGACTTCCTCGACGACGGCATTGACCCTGGGATCGTGGCGCGCCCAGTCGCGCACCGCCAGCTCGATCGAGATCCCCTTGCGGTTGCGTACCGCGCTGTAGACGTCGATGACGTGGTGGATCTGCTCCAGCTCCTTGCCCGGCGGGGCGGTGGTCTGCTTCTCGATGTCGCGCAGGCGGCCTTCCTTCCACACCTCGACGACGGCGTCGAGCAGGTCCTGGCGGTCCTTGAAGTGCCAGTAGAAACTGCCCTTGGTGACGCCGAAGGTCTTGGCCAGGACTTCCACGCGCAGGCCGGCGACGCCCTGGTCGGCGAGCACGTCGATGGCGCCTTCGATCCAGTCGTTGCGGTCCAGTTGGGTACGGCTCGGTCGTTCAGTGCTCATCGTGTTCCGGTGTCGGGTTAGGGCGGCAATTTTGCCATGCGGAGCGCTTGACAGCGATTTTTCCATACGGTACCGTACGCACCAATCCATACCGTAGAGTATGGCTTATTGTCGGGCGCCCGGCAGGCAATGTCAAACGACGCCGGAAGTGGCGTGACATAATCGTCGCGTCATTTGACAGCTTCGGCTCCGTCGCCCGGATGGCCGCATTTTAAGGAGAGCAGTCTTGAAGATTCTCGTACCCGTGAAACGTGTCGTCGATTACAACGTCAAGGTGCGCGTCAAAAGCGACGGTACCGGCGTCGATATCGCCAACGTCAAGATGTCGATGAACCCGTTCGACGAAATCGCCGTCGAGGAGGCCGTCCGCCTCAAGGAAGCCGGCGTCGCCACCGAGGTGGTGGCCGTCTCCGCCGGCGTTGCCGGCTGCCAGGAAACCCTGCGCACGGCGATGGCGATCGGTGCCGACCGCGGCATCCTGGTCGAGACCGATGCCGAACTGCAGCCGCTGGCCGTTGCCAAACTGCTCAAGGCGCTGGTCGACAAGGAACAACCCAGGGTGGTGATCCTCGGCAAGCAGGCGATCGACGACGACGCCAACCAGACCGGCCAGATGCTGGCGGCGCTGCTCGACTGGCCGCAGGCCACCTTCGCCTCGAAGGTCGTCATCGCCGGCGACCGGGCGACCGTGACCCGCGAGGTCGACGGCGGCCTGGAAACGCTGGAAATCCCGCTGCCGGCGGTGATTACGACCGATCTGCGCCTGAACGAGCCGCGTTACGCGACGCTGCCGAACATCATGAAGGCGAAGAAGAAGCCGCTCGACACCGTCAAGCCGGCGGATTTTGGCGTCGATGTCGCGCCGCGCCTGAAGACGCTGAAGGTGGCCGAGCCGGCGAAGCGGCAGGCCGGAGTGAAGGTCGCCGACGTGGCTGACCTCGTGGCAAAACTGAAGAACGAAGCGAAGGTGATCTGACATGGCGATCCTGGTTATTGCTGAACACGACAACGCAAGCCTCAAGCCCGCTACGCTGAACGCGATCACCGCGGCGGCGAAGATCGGCGGCGACATCCACGTGCTGGTCGCCGGCAGCAACTGCGCCGGCGCCGCCGAAGCCGCGGCCCAGGTCGCCGGCGTCGTCAAGGTCAAGGTGGCCGACGCCGCCCACTACGCCGACCAGACCGCCGAGAACATCGCCGCGCTGGTCATCGAAACGGCGAAGAGCGCCGCCTACAGCCATCTGATCGCGCCGGCCACCACCGGCGGCAAGAACTTCATGCCGCGCGTCGCCGCGCTGCTCGACGTGGCGCAGGTCTCCGACATCGTCGGCGTCGAAGCGGCCGACACTTTCGTCCGCCCGATCTACGCCGGCAACGTGCTGGCCACGGTGCAGTCGTCCGATTCGGTCAAGGTCATCACCGTGCGCACCACCGCCTTCGAGGCCGCGGCTGCGGCCGGCGGCAGCGCCGCCGTCGAGAACGTCGCTGCGGCGGCCGACGCCGGCAACTGCAAGCTGGTCGGTCGCGAGCTGACCAAGTCGGCGCGCCCGGAACTGACCGCCGCCAAGATCATCGTTTCCGGTGGTCGCGGCGTTGGCAACGGCGAGAACTACCACGCGCTGCTCGAACCGCTCGCCGACAAGCTTGGCGCCGCGCTCGGCGCCTCGCGTGCGGCGGTGGACGCCGGCTTCGTGCCGAACGACTATCAGGTCGGCCAGACCGGCAAGATCGTCGCGCCGCAGCTGTACATCGCGGTCGGCATCTCCGGTGCTATCCAGCATCTGGCCGGCATGAAGGATTCGAAGGTGATCGTGGCGATCAACAAGGATCCGGAAGCGCCGATCTTCCAGGTGGCCGACTACGGCCTCGTCGGCGACCTGTTCGAGGTCGTGCCGCAGCTGACCGCGGCAGTCTGACGGACGGGCGGGAAGGGGAGCGACGTGAACCTGCCGGACGGCTTGCTGACCGGCGCCTGGACGATGGCCACGTGGCTGCTGTTCATTCCGTTGTTCCTGCGCGTGCTCTGGCGGGCGCCCTGGCGGCGCCTGTCCGACCCGTCCCGCTGCAATGCCTGGCTCGGCACCATCGTCGTGCTGGTGCTGCTGTGGAGCCTGGATGCCGGGATCAAGCCCGGCCTGTCGCTGCACCTGATCGGCGCCGCCGTGCTGGCGCTCGCCTTCGGGCCCGGCCTGGCCTTCCTCGGCCTGTGCGCGGCGCTTGCCGGGGTGACGCTGAACGGCGAGGCCGGCTGGGCAAGCTTCGCCGCCAATGCGCTGCTGATGGCGGGCGTCAGCGTGGCCGTCAGCCGCGGCGTGCTGCGCTTCAGCGAACGCTTCCTGCCGCGCCAGCTCTTCGTCTACCTCTTCGCCAACGGTTTCTTCGGCGCCGCGCTGTCGATCCTCGCCGTCGGCGTGGCAGCCTGCGGCCTGCTCGTCGCCGCCGGTGCCTACCGCGCCGACTACGTGCTTGCCGAGTACCTGCCGTATCTCGGCCTGCTGGCTTTTTCCGAGGCCTGGCTGTCGGGCATGGTGCTTACGCTGTTTGTCGTCTACCGCCCGCAATGGGTCGCCACCTTCGAGGATTCGCGCTACCTGCTCGGCAAGTAGCGCAATGAACCAAACCAAGCTAGCCAATCAACAGGAGAACAGAAAATGAGTGAATACATTGCCCCGGTCCGCGACATGCAGTTCGTGCTCAAGGAGCTGGCAGGGCTCGAGCAGGTGTCGAAGCTGCCCGGCTGCGAGGAGGCGACGCCGGACCTGGTCGATGCCATTCTCGAAGAGGCCGCCAAGTTCGCCGAAGGCGTGCTGTCGCCGCTGAACATCCCGGGCGACCAGGAAGGCGCGAAGTGGCACGACAAGCAGGTGACGATGCCGAAGGGCTTCAAGGAGGCCTATGCGCAGTTCGTCGAGAATGGCTGGTCGGCGCTGGCCTGCGAGCCGGAATTCGGCGGCCAGGGCCTGCCGAAGGTGGTCAATGCCTGCGTCACCGAGATGTGGAAGTCGGCCAACCATGCCTTCTCGCTGTGCCCGCTGCTGACTACCGGCGCCATCGAGGCACTGGTGCTGGCCGGCTCCGACGAGCTGAAGGCGACCTACCTGGAGAAGATGGTCTCCGGCGTGTGGACCGGGACGATGAACCTGACCGAGCCGAACGCCGGTTCCGACCTCGCTGCCGTGCGCACCAAGGCCGAGCCGCAGGCTGATGGCACCTACAAGATCTTCGGCCAGAAGATCTTCATCACCTACGGCGAGCACGACATGGCGGACAACCTCGTGCACCTCGTGCTGGCGCGCACGCCGACGGCTCCGGAAGGCGTCAAGGGCATCTCGCTGTTCGTCGTGCCGAAATTCATGGTCAACGCCGACGGCTCGCTCGGCGCGCGCAACGACGCCTGGTGCGTGTCGATCGAGCACAAGCTCGGCATCCATGCCAGCCCGACGGCGGTGATGGCCTACGGTGACCACGGCGGTGCCGTCGGTTACCTCGTCGGCCAGGAGAACCGCGGCCTCGAATACATGTTCATCATGATGAACGCTGCCCGCTTCGGCGTCGGCCTGGAAGGCGTCGCCGACGGCGAGCGCGCTTACCAGCGTGCCGTGACCTATGCCAAGGACCGCATCCAGGGCACCGACGTCGGCGTCCGCGGCGGCGGCAAGGTGGCGATCATCAACCACCCGGACGTGCGCCGCATGCTGATGAGCATGCGTTCGCAGGTCGAGGCGACGCGGGCGCTGGCCTATGTCGTCGGCGCCGCGCACGACGCCGCCGTGCATCACCCGGACCCGGAAGCGCGCAAGCAGAACCAGGCCTTCGTCGACCTGATGATCCCGGTGGTCAAGGGCTGGAGCACCGAGGTCGGCGTCGATGTCGCTACCACCGGCGTGCAGGTGCACGGCGGCATGGGCTTCATCGAGGAAACCGGCGCCGCACAGCACCTGCGCGACGTGCGCATCTCGACCATCTACGAAGGCACCACCGGCATCCAGGCCAACGACCTGATCGGCCGCAAGATGGCGCGCGAAGGCGGCGCCACGATCAAGGCGGTGATCGGCATGATGCGCCGGCTCGACGCCGATCTGGCCGAGCAGAGTGGTGGAAAGAACGGCGAGCATTTCGCCGCCATCCGCCAGCGCTTCGCCGCCGGCGTGAACGAGCTGGAGAAGGCAGCGGAGTGGATCGTCGCCAACTACGCCAAGGACGTGCGCGCGACCTCGGTCGGCGCCGTGCCCTTCCTCTGGCTGTTCGGCATCGTCGCCGGCGGCTGGCAGATGGCGCGCGCCGCACTGGTCGCGCAGGCGAAGATCGACGGCGGCGACAGCGATCCGTTCTTCCCGGCCAAGATCGTCACCGCGCGCTTCTTCGCCGACCACCAGCTGACCCGCGCCCAGGGGCTGGCGACGACCGTCATCGAAGGCGCCAGCGGCGCGCTGGCGCTGGACGAATCGATGTTCTGATCCGGCCTCGGCCGCAATGCGAAGCCCCGGTTCGATGCCGGGGCTTTTTTTCGTCCGATGATCTGCTGCAGCCGTTGTCGGTGGTGCGGCAGCGATCCGCTCGGATAGCGGAGCGGGAATGCCGACGGTCGCCCCTTGCCGTCATTCCATCAGCGGCGTGACGGTCGCTGCCGTCTCGCGGAGGGCGTCGATGGCGCGGCGCAGATCGGTGGCGCTATCCACGACGTCGGCAGCGAGGACGCCCGCGTCGAGTCGCCGGTAAAGGTGCTCCGCCTCCCCGAGCAGCGTGCTCATGCCGAAGGTGGCGGCGAGTCCTTTGAGGGTATGGGCCAATCGCAGCGCTTCGCTGCGGCTGGCCGGCGTGTCGTCGGCCAGCAGCTGCCGCAGGCGTTCGCCGTCGCTGCCGTGCTCGCTGAAGAACTGGGCGAGCAGTTCCAGATAGCGCACCGGTTTGCGCTGCGCCAGCGCGACGCCGGAGATCGCCGCGAACTCCGCGGTCGCCGCCAGTTTTTCGATGGCGGCTTCGGCGCTGCCCGCAGCCAGGGGCAGCGGTTCCGCCGTCGTGCAGGCACTTGCCCTGACGGCGGCGTCGCCCGCCGTCGCCGCGTGCCGGGGTAGCCAGCGGGCGAGGACGGCAAACAGGAGCGACGGCTCGATCGGTTTGGCGATGTAGTCGTTCATCCCGGCCTGCAGGCAGCGCTGGCGGTCCTCGATGTATGCGTTGGCCGTCATCGCGATGATCGGTATCGCCTCGTTCCCCGGTCGGGCGCGAATTTCCTGCGTCGCCGTCAGGCCGTCCATGATCGGCATCTGCAAGTCCATCAGGACCAGATCGAAGCGATCGTCGACGAGACGTTCAAGCGCCTGCTTGCCGTTGTCGGCGACATCGGTCAGCAAGCCTGCCTCCTGCAACAGGTCGAGCGCCACTTCCTGGTTGATCGGGGTGTCCTCGACGAGGAGGATGCGCGCTCCGCCGTAGGTTTCCCGGATCATCGCCGCGGTGATTTCCGGAGCGGCGGATTCCACCGCTTCGGGCGGGATGATCGCCACTGGTAGCGTGACTTCGAACCAGAACTCGCTGCCCTGGCCGACGTTGCTGCGCACGTGGATCTGGCTACCCATCAACTCGACCAGCCGCCGGCTGATCGACAGCCCGAGTCCGGTGCCGCCGTACTTGCGCGTGGTCGAACTCTCGGCCTGCTCGAAATCCCGGAAGAGGCGCGCCTGCTGCTCGGGCGTCATGCCGATTCCGCTGTCGCTGATGCGGAAGCGGAGCGTCGCCGAAGTGCTGCTGACGGCCGTGGCCGATACCCACAGCGTGACGTTGCCGACTTCGGTGAACTTCACCGAATTGCTCGCCAGGTTGACCAGGATCTGCGACAGGCGCACGGCGTCGCCATGCAGCACCGGCGGAATGCGGTCGTCGGCGAGGATGCGGAAGGCCAGGCCTTTCTGCTCGGCGGCATCCTGGATCAGGTCGGTGACGCCGTTGAGCATCTTGCGCAGGCTGAACGGGCGGTGTTCGAGGACCAGTTTGCTGGCTTCGATCTTCGAGATGTCGAGGATGTCGGTGAGTACCATCAACAGGTGCCGCGCGGCGCCGGTGACGCGTTCGAGCCGGTCCTGCTGCGCCGGGTCGCTGGCGTCGCGCTGCAACTGATGGGTGATGCCGATGATGGCGCTCAGCGGCGTCCGGATTTCGTGGCTCATGTTGGCGATGAAGGCGCTTTTCGCCCGCGTCGTCTCTTCCGCGGCCTGCTGCGACTTGCGCAGGTTGCGTTCGATCTCCTTGCGCGCCGAGATGTCGCGCCAGACGCCGGCGCGCAACGGGCGGTTCTCGAAGTCGACGGCGCGGCCGAAGGCCTCGATCTCGATGGTCGTGCCGTCGTTGCGGACGATGGTCAGCTCGTAGGGCTGCGTGCCTGCCGCCGCGATGTAGTCGAGAACCCGCGGCGTGTCGTCGGGATAGATCAGCAGGGAAATGAAATTGCGGCCGATCAACTCCTGCTTGACGTAGCCGGTCAGCCGGCAGAAGGCATTGGTGGCATCGACGATGACGCCGTTCTCGTGCAGGAAAATGCCTTCCGCCGTCAGTTCGAGCAGGCGCGCGAAGCGGATTTCGCTTTCCTCCAGGCGGCGCGTTCGTTCCCGGACGCGCTGTTCCAGTTCCTCGCGATGCTGCGCCAGCTCGATTTCGGTGCGCTTGCGCGCATCGATGTCGCGGATGATCGCCTGCGTCATCACCTTGCCGGCGATCGTGACCGGCGTCAGCCGCAGGCTGGCGTAGAAATCCGCGCCGCTCGGTCGGCGCAGCAGGAGTTCGATCGACCCCGATTTTTCCACGGTCGCCGCCTGCTCGGCGCGCTCCAGCGCGTCGATCAGCGGCGGCGGGTTGTCGGCCGAGACCAGGTCACGCAGGCGCTGCCCGGAAAAGCATTCCGCGTCGCAGCGAAACAGTGCGGAGGCGGCCGAGTTCCATTGCGCGAAGCGTCCGCCGTCGACGAGGAAGATGGCGTCGTTCGCCGAGTTGAAGATGGTTCGGAACATCTCCTCGTTGCTGCGCAGGTCCTCGGCGTCATGGTCCTTTTGCATCTCGTAGAGGGCCAGCAGCAGGGTCAGGCAGACGATGTCGAGGATGCTGGTCAGCGCCGCATACCAGCCTTTGGCGTAGGGGGCGGGAAGCTGTTCGACGATCAGCAGCACGGCGACGCAGAGCAGCGTCCAGCGCAGGCCGTTGCGGCTGCCCTTGAGGAAGAAGGCGGAGGCGGTGATGAGCAGGAAGGGGCCGCTGCGCACGGTCTCCGGGATCAGCACGTACACCACGCTGAAGAGCAGCAGCGACAGTGCCAGCACCAGGGTCCCGATCGGGGCCACCGCCTCCTTGTCGCTGCGGCGGAGAATGAGGATCAGCCCGCCGGCGGCGATGCCGAAGAGCACGTCGAGGGTGCCGACGACGACGTTCTCGCCGGAAAGCAGTCGCCAGACGCCGAACAGCGCGACGATCGCTCCGGCGGCAGTGAAGACGGTATTGACGAAGCGATGCTTGTAGCTGAGTTCGCGCTCCAGCTCGGTGAACTGGTGGCCGCTGTCAAGGAAGCGAAGCAGCCGCGTGCGCCAGGGCAGGATTTCGGCTGTTGCGTCTTGGCTGGGGGAAATCATCCGCGTTGCTCCATAACGCCGTGAACTCCGTGCTCCGGCGACTTCGCCGGGGAGTGCGATCAATCTAGCATGGACCCATGATCCATTATGCTGGTTCGCGCGGCGTTGCTGCGATGTCAATTGTGTCGAGATTGCTTCGGGTGTGCAGGATTCAAGCTAAAATGCGATCAGCCCGGACCGGAGATTTTTATGACACCCGCGACCCAAAACGCCATTGACGCACTGACGCCTGCGGCGCAGTCGATTCATTCCGAGAACCTGACCTTCGCCACCAGTGCCGACGCCAGCCTGCGCGTGATGAAGGCGATCGATAACCCCGATCTCAACATGGACGTCCTGGCGCGCATCGTTACCTCCGAACCGCTGCTGTCGGCCAAGGTCGTGCGCATGGCGAACTCGGTCGCCCTCAACCCCTCGGGGCAGACGATCACCGACGTCAAGCAATCGGTCATGCGCGTCGGCCTGGCGCCGATCCGCTCGCTGGCGATGGCGCTGACGCTGGACCAGCTGCGTCATTCGCAGCGCATGTCGGCGTGCCGGCAACTGGCCAATCGGATCTGGGAACGCAGCGTGCACGTTGCCGCGCTGTCCTACGTCGTTGCCCGCCGGCTGACCCGCTTGCCGGCCGACGAGGCCATGCTGGCCGGCATTGTCCATGACCTCGGGCGCTTCTACCTGCTCGGCGTCGCCGCCGACGAATTCCCCGAATTGCTGAAGGACCAACGCGCCCTCGTCGAGGCGCTCGACGTGCTCGAACCGGCGGTCGGGCGCAAGATCCTGGAAGCGCTCGGCCTGCCCGAAACGACCATCGCCGCGGTGGTCGGCCGTGGCCAGTTCGGCGGTACGATGCCGCCGCAGTCGCTGTCTGACATCCTCTTCCTCGCCTGCTGGCTGGCGCCGTCGGCGAATCCGTTCGAGGATGCCGACGCGCGCGAGGCTGCGCGTGCGCAGGAAGGTGCCGCACTCGGCCTCGACCGGCAGACCATCAGCGATTTCGTCAGCGCTTCCGGCGACGAGATCTACTCGATCGCGCTGGCGCTGGAGGCCTGAGCGTTCCGCGCACAAAAAAACGCCGTCCCCCGGGACGGCGTTTTTGTTGGCGGCGACCCGCCGAACGGATCACATGTTCGGGTAGTTCGGTCCTTCCGCACCCTGCGGCACCACCCAGACGATGTTCTGCGTCGGGTCCTTGATGTCGCAGGTCTTGCAGTGCACGCAGTTCTGCGCGTTGATCTGCAGCCGCGGGTTCTGGCCGCTCTCGTCGCGCACGATCTCGTACACGCCGGCCGGGCAGTAGCGCTGCTCGGGCGCGTCGTACTCGGCGAGGTTGACGCGGATCGGCACCGAGGCGTCCTTCAGCGTCAGGTGGCAGGGCTGGTCTTCCTCGTGGTTGGTGTTCGATAGGAACACCGAGGAGAGGCGGTCGAACGACACCACGCCGTCCGGCTTCGGGTAGTTGATCGGCTGGCACTGCGCTGCCTTCTTCAGCTTGGCGTGGTCCGGGCCGGCATGGTGCAGCGTCCACGGCGCCTTGCCGCGGAACAGCATCTGGTCGATGCCGAACATCAGCCCGCCGAAATGCATGCCCTTGGCCATCCACGGCTTGAAGTTGCGCGCGCGGTAGAGCTCGTCGTAGAGCCAGCTCTGCTCGAATTTCTGCGGGAAGGCGGTCAGTTCGTCGCGCTGGCGTTCGGCGGCGAGCGCCTCGAAGCAGGCTTCGGCGGCGAGCGCACCGGACTTGATCGCGCAGTGCGAGCCCTTGATGCGGCTGGCATTGAGGAAGCCGGCGTCGTCGCCGAGCAGGGCGCCGCCGGGGAAGGTCAGTTTCGGCAGCGACTGCAGGCCGCCGGCGGTGATCGCGCGGGCGCCGTAGGCGATGCGCTTGCCGCCGGCGAGGAACTTGCGGATCTCCGGGTGCGTCTTGAAGCGCTGGAATTCCTCGTAGGGCGACAGGTAGGGATTGTCGTAGCCGAGGCCGACGACGTAGCCGATGCTGATCTGGTTGTTTTCCAGGTGGTAGAGGAAACCGCCGCCGTAGGTGTCGGGGTTCAGCGGCCAGCCGCCGGTGTGGATGACCAGGCCTTGCTGATGCAGCTCGGGCGTGATCTCCCACAGTTCCTTGAGGCCGATGCCATAGACCTGCGCGTCACGGCCTTCGTTGAGCTTGAAGCGCTCCTGCAGCTGCTTGCCGAGGTGGCCGCGGCAGCCTTCGGCGAAGAAGGTGTATTTCGCGTGCAGTTCCATGCCGAGCTGGAAAGCCGGGCCTTCGCTGCCGTCCTTCAGCCGCCCCATGTCGCCGGTGGCGACGCCCTTGACCGCGCCGTTCTCGTCGAACAGCACTTCGGCACCGGCAAAGCCGGCATAGACCTCGACGCCCAGCGCCTCGGCCTGCTGGCCGAGCCAGCGGCAGACGTTGCCGAGCGAGATGACATAATTGCCATGGTTCTGGAAGCAGTCCGGCAGCAGCATGTTCGGCACCTGCTTCGCCCCCGTTTCCGAGAGCACCAGGAAGCGGTCCTCGCTGACTGCGGCGTTGAGCGGGGCGCCTTCTTCCTTCCAGTTCGGGAACAGTTCGGCGATCGCGCGCGGGTCCATCACCGCGCCCGACAGGATATGGGCGCCGATCTCGGAACCTTTTTCGATCAGGCAGACCGAAACCTCCTGTCCGGCGTCGTTCGCCAGCTGCTTGAGCCTGATCGCCGCAGCCAGTCCGGCCGGGCCGCCGCCGACGACGAGGACGTCGAATTCCATCGCTTCGCGTTGCATGTTCTCTCTCTCCTGAAATTTTTGTTATGCTGCACTGAATGCACAATACGGTAACGTATGGTAGCAAATTTCCGAAACCGATCAAGTAGTCGATCAAGAACGAAAAACAGGAAGCAGGGCATGGAGACAAAACACCCCAAACGCAAGCTGGTGCATACCAGTCTGATCCCCATCCGCTGGGGCGACATGGACGCCTATGGCCACGTCAATAACACCATCTACTTCCGCTACATGGAGCAGGCCCGCTGCGAGTGGCTGGAAGCGCTCGGCTACAAGGTCGCGCCGGAGGGCCATGCGCCGGTGATCATCAACGCCGCGTGCACCTTCATGGTCCCGATGACCTATCCGGGAACGGTCGAGCTGAAACTCTTTGCCGGCCACGTCGGCCGCTCCAGCGTGGAAACCCATTACGAACTGCGCATCGTCGGCGAGGATACCCTGTATTCCGAGGGGGCCTCGAAGATCGTCTGGACGGATACCGCCACCGGCAAGTCGGTGCCGATCCCGGACGACCTGCGCGCGGTCGTTTCGTAAGCATAAACAAACGGAGGAGACGATGACACAACCAGCCCAAGAACCCCTTTGGACGCCCAGCCCCGAACGGGCGGCGGCAAGCGGCATGGCCGCCTTCATGCGCCACGCCGGTTTCGACAATTACGATGCGCTGTGGCAGTGGTCGGTGGACCAGCCGGAAGCCTTCTGGCCGATGATCTGGGAGTACTGCGGCGCGATCGGCGAACGCGGCGACAGGGTGCTCGACCATGGCGACCGCATGCCCGGTGCCGTGTGGTTTCCCGAAGCCAAGCTGAACTACGCCGAAAACCTGTTGAAGCACCGCGATCACGCCGACGCGCTGATCTTCTGGGGCGAGGGCAAGGTCAAGCGGCGGATCAGCCGCGAGGCGCTCTACGCCGAAGTGTCGCGCTTTCAGCAGGCGCTGAAGGCGGCCGGAGTCGGGAAGGGCGACCGCGTCGCCGGCTACCTGCCGAACATGCCGGAAACCATCGTCGCCATGCTCGCTGCGACGTCGCTCGGCGCCATCTGGACCTCGGCCTCGCCCGACTTCGGCGTGCAGGGGGTGCTTGACCGCTTCGGCCAGATCGCTCCGAAGGTGCTCGTCTGCGTCGACGGCTACTGGTACAACGGCAAGCCGGTCGATTGCCTGGCGAAGAATGCCGAGGCGGTGGCGCAGCTGCCGTCGGTCGAGAAGACCGTGGTCGTCGGCTATCTGTCCGACGCGCCCGACGTCTCGGCGATCACGAACGGCGTGCGCTGGGGCGACTTCATCGCGCCGCATGCGGCCGGCGCGGTCGAGTTCGCTCGCCTGCCGTTCGACCACCCGCTGTACATCATGTATTCGTCGGGCACCACCGGCGTGCCCAAGTGCATCGTCCATTGCCACGGCGGCGCGCTGCTGCAGCATCTCAAGGAGCAGCAGCTGCACGGCGACGTGAAGCCGGGCGACCGCCTGTTCTATTTCACCACCTGCGGCTGGATGATGTGGAACTGGCTGGTGTCGGGCCTCGCTTCCGGCGCCACGCTGCTGCTCTACGACGGTTCGCCCTTCGTCGCCGGCGCCGACGGCAAGGCCGGTTCGATCCTGTTCGACTACGCCGACGCCGAGGGCATGACGCACTTCGGCACCTCGGCCAAGTTCATCGACGCGGTCGCCAAGGCCGGCCTCTCGCCGCGTACTTCGCACAAGCTGTCCACGGTGCGCGCCATCTTCTCCACCGGCAGCCCGCTGGCACCGGAAGGCTTCGCGTATGTCTACCGCGAGATCAAGGCCGACGTCGCGCTGGCGTCGATCTCCGGCGGCACCGACATCCTTTCCTGCTTCGTCCTCGGAAATCCGCTGGCCCCGGTGTGGATCGGCGAGATTCAGAGCCGCGGCCTGGGCATGGCGGTCGACGTCTTCGACGACGAGGGCAAGCCGGTGCGCGGTGACAAGGGCGAGCTGGTGTGCACCAAGCCCTTCCCGGCGATGCCGGTCGGTTTCTGGAACGATGCCGACGGCGCGAAATACCGCGCTGCCTACTTCGAAAGCTTCGACAACATCTGGTGCCACGGCGACTTCGCCGAGATCACCGCGCACGGCGGCGTCATCATCTACGGCCGCTCGGATGCGACGCTCAACCCCGGCGGCGTGCGCATCGGTACCGCCGAGATCTACCGCCAGGTGGAGAAGCTGCCGGAAGTCGTCGAGTCGCTGGTGATCGGCCAGGACTGGCCGCCGGGGTCGATCGGCGACGTGCGCGTGGTGCTCTTCGTCAAGCTGCGCGAGGGCGAGACGCTCGACGAGGCGCTGGCCGACCGGATCAAGAAGCAGATCCGCGACAACACCACGCCGCGCCACGTGCCGGCCAAGGTGCTGCAGGTGGCCGATATCCCGCGCACGAAGAGCGGCAAGATCGTCGAACTGGCGGTGCGCAACGTCGTGCACGGGCGGCCGGTGAAGAACCTGGAGGCCTTGGCCAATCCGGAAGCGCTGGCGCATTTCCGCGACCGCGCCGAGCTGCAATCCTGAGCCGGTCTGGCGGCAGATACCGGGCGAAGCAGAATCCCCTTGTTCCGGCCCGAGCCGGAATAAGGGGCGACTGCAAGAGGAAAGATAAATGTAGTCTGCCGCCTTCGGCTTTCACCAGGCCGGCGAAACGCAGGTGCGCATCGCGCCTGCATCCGTGCGCAACAACGCAAGGCCTGCTGCCCAATAGCCGAGAGAAAGTGGCGGCGGAAGCGCTGCCACCAGGCCGCCGCAAGAGGAGGGGTTATTGCGGCGGTTCGTCCTTCTCGCGCGCTTCCGCCTTGAGCTTATCGCCGATCGGATCGTCGGGGTTGATCATCAGCACCGACAGCATCAACATCAGCAGGACAAACAAGCTGATCGCGACGGCATCGAGCGAACCGGTGCCCACCGCCATGATCACGGGCAGCACCACCATGCCCGTGCCGAAGAATTTCATCAGGGGTTCCTTCGCCATTCCAGCCTCCCTTGCCGCGCCAGCGCGGCTTTCATGGGGCATCGCGGGCCGGCCCGTAGACCGGGACGGGCTCATTGATGAAACAACAAACCCTCAGTCAATTTGTTTATAGGCGATCGGCGAAGTTCCTGCGCATCAGGATTTTCTATTCCAGTGGAATCGGGCGAGGCTTCTTCAGCCGGCGAGGATTTTCTGTTTTTCCCTGCGGCAGGTTGACCAGCAGGATCCCCGCCGCCACGCAGCCGGCGGCAAAGAGGAAGCTCGGCGTCAGCGGATCGCCGAGGAAGAGCACGCCGAAGGCGACGCCGAACAGCGGAGTGAGGAAGGAAAACACCATCAGCCGGCCGACCAGGTAGCGCTGCAGCAGCCAGAACCAGGCGAGATAGCTGGCGAAGGCGACGATCACGCCCTGGTAGGCGAGCGCCAGCAGCACCGGCGTGCTCAGCCTGGTGATGCCGGCTTCGCCCAGCAGCGGCGACAGCGGCAGCATGACGACGGCCGAGACGGCGAGCTGGTACCACAGCACCTTGGTGGCGCTGATCCGCGACAGGCCGGTGGTGCGGATCAGCACGGTGGTCGCCGCCCAGCCGACCGCCGCCAGCAGACCGAGCAGGTCGCCGACGAAGGTGCTCGCAGCGGTGCCGCCTTCGCCGAGAAAGCCGACCGCCAATCCGGCGAAGGCCAGGGCGATGCCGCCGAAATGCCGCCAGCCGAGCCGCTCGCCGGGTACGAACCAGTGCAGCCCGAGCACCGTCATGCACGGTGCGGTGTAGAGGAAGACGATCATGCGCGAGGCGGTGGTGTGCGCCAGTCCGGCGTAGATGAAGACGAATTCCAGCGCGAACAGCGAGCCGGCCAGCAGTCCCATGCGCAGCGTGCCGTCGTCTTGCAGCAGCGGCAGGCCGCGCCAGCGTGCCCACAGGCTGAGCAGCACGAGACCGGCGAGCGAGCGGATGCCGGACTGCAGCACCGGGCTGACGCCGTCGATGGCGACCTTGATGGTGATCTGCTGGAAGCCCCAGATCGCACAGAGCAGGATCATCAGGGCAAAGGCGGAGGCGCCGGGCGAGGTGCGTGAAGTCATTGTGCGTGGGGAGCTTGCTTTTTTATTGGTTGCTGTATAAGAATACAGTATGTAATTATTTCCAGCATTCCGGAGAGTGCGATCATGTCGAAGCTTACCCCCAGGCAGCAGGAAATCCTCGATTTCATCCGCAACACGATGGAGGTTCTCGGCGCACCGCCGACGCGGGCGGAAATCTCGTCGGCCTTCGGCTTTGCCTCGCCCAACGCGGCGGAGGAGCACCTCAAGGCGCTCGCCAAGAAAGGCAGCATCGTTCTCGAACCCGGCGCCGCGCGCGGCATCCGGCTGGTCGAGCAGCTCGGCCTGCCGCTGATCGGCACGGTCGCCGCCGGCAGCCCGATCCTCGCGGTGGAGAACGTGCTCGGCCGCTACGCGCTCGACGCCCACCTGTTCTCGCCGCGCGCCGATTTCCTCTTGCGCGTGCGCGGCCTGTCGATGATCAACGCCGGCATCTTCGACGGCGACCTGCTCGCCGTGCATCGCACCCCCGAGGCGCGCGACGGACAGATCGTCGTTGCCCGGCTGCAGGAGGAGGTGACGGTCAAGCGCCTGCGCCGCCACGGCCCGATGGTCGAACTGGTCGCCGAGAACCCCGATTTCGAGCCGATCATCGTCGACACGCGCAAGGAAGAAATCGCCATCGAGGGCGTCGCCGTCGGCCTGATCCGGGGCAGCGAGGCGCTCTGATGTCCGCGCAGGCCGCTCCCGCATCCGGGCAGCCCGGGCTCGCCGACGTCCTCGCGCGCAGCGACGTCTGGCGCGGTGACGCGCTGGCGCAGGCGCCGCTGCCCGGCGTACCGACCGGCTTCGGCGAACTCGACACCGAATTGCCGGGCGGCGGCTGGCCGCGCGGCGGACTGGTCGAGCTGCTGCCGGAGCGCCGCGGCATCGGCGAGATGGCCCTGCTGATGCCGGCGCTGGCCCTCATCTCGGCCGAGGAACTGGCCTGGGTGGTCTGCGTGGCGCCGCCGCTGCCGCCCTACGCGCCGGCCTGGGCGGCTGCCGGCGTGTCGCTGTCGCGGCTGCTGGTGACGCGTGCCGCCGGCGGCGACGCGGCCTGGGCCTGCGCCCGCGCGCTCGATGCCGATGGCGTCGGAGCATTGGTCGCCTGGCTGCCGGCGGCCGACGCGACGACGCTGCGCCGCCTGCAACTGCTCGCCGAAAAGAGCCGTACGCTGATCTTCCTCTTTCGCCCGGCCGCCGCCGCGCAGGAATCCTCGCCGGCGCCCCTGCGCATCGCATTGGCGGCGAGTCGCGCCGCCGCCGGACGCCTCTCGCTGAACCTCCTCAAGCGGCGTGGCGGCGCCCGTGCGATGCCGCTCGAACTCGACCTGGCGCGCCCGGCGCCGCTGCCTTCCGTCTCCCATGTTGTGGCTGGCACTGCGCCTACCGCTGCTCCCGCTCGAAGTCTTTCCCAGCCGGCCGCCGCCTAGCGCCGTCATCGCCAACGAACGCGTCGTTGCCTGCGATCCGTCGGCAGCGCAGGCAGGCGTTTTCCCGGGGATGCGGCTGGCCGATGCCTGGGCCTTGCTGCCCGGGCTGGCGGTGCTGGAGCGCAATGCCGAGCGGGAACTGCGGCAGCTCGATGCGCTGGCCTGCTGGTCCGGGCAGTTCACCTCCGAGGTCAGCCTGGTGCCGCCTGCCGCGCTGCTGCTGGAAGTGGCGGGCTCGCTGCGCCTCTTCGGCGGCCTCGATGCGCTCCTCGCCCGGGTGGCGGCAGGCTGCGCGGCGCAAGGGCATGCGGCGACGTTCGCTGTCGCGCCGACGCCGCTGGCTGCACTGTGGCTGGCGGAAGAACGCCCGGGAAGTCGCTGTCTCGCTCCGGAGTCGCTGCGGGAGATGGCGGCCGGGCTGTCGCTGGAAACGCTTGCGTTACCGCCAGCGGCGCAGGCGCGGGCCGCCGCTTTCGGCGTGCGCACGCTGGGCGACCTGCTGCGCCTGCCGCGCGCCGGCCTGGCGCGCCGCCTGGGCGCCGAGGTGGTGGTGATGCTGGCTCGCGGACTGGGCGAGGTGGCCGACCCGCGCCCGCGTTTCGCCTTTCCCGACACCTTCGCCGAACGTCTGGAATTGCCGGCGCGTGTGCAGGATGCCGAGCGCCTGCTCTTCGCCGCCCAGCGTCTGCTCCAGGTTTGCTGCGGCTGGCTGGCGGCCCGCGCCGCCGGCGTGCGGGAGCTGACGCTGGAAATGGAGCACGAGCTGTACGCGCGGCAACAGGCGAGCGTGCTCGAACTGCGCTTTGCCGCGCCGACCCGCGATGCCGGGCGGATCGCGCGGGTCTTGCGCGAACATCTCGGAAAGCTGGCGCTGGTCGCCCCGGTGATCGCGCTGCGGCTGCTGGCCGACCGGGTCGAAGCGCTGCCCGGGCGCGCGTGCGGCCTGTTCGGCGATGCCGGGGAGGGAGAGGGCATTGCCATGCTGGTCGAACGTCTGCAGGCCCGCCTCGGCAACGATGCCGTGCATGGCTTGACGGCGCAGCCGGCACATCGTCCGGAGTGTGCCTCGCTTCCGGTGTCGCCCGGCGCCGGAAGCGAGGCGACGGCGGCGGGCGTCCGTCCCTGCTGGCTGCTGCCGCAGCCGGAGGCGCTTGCCGAGATCGGCGGCCGGCCGCAGCGCGGCGGCCCGCTCGACCTGCTCAGCGGCCCCGAGCGGATCGAGAGCGGCTGGTGGGACGGCGGCGAGCCGGGGGCGCTCGGCGACGTGCGGCGGGACTATTTCGTCGCCTTGTCGCCGCGTCAGGAATGGCTGTGGATTTTTCGCAGTGCACAAGGATGGTTCCTGCACGGACTCTTTTCCTGAAATTTTATTGGCATTTCCCGGCGGATTTTTCTATATTAGCGAATGTTGTTTTTGATCCGGGTTAAAGAAAAAACAGAAAGGAGACAGCTTCCATGGATGCGATGCCGCATGGCTTGTTGCCCACTGAATTGGTGATCGGCCATCCCGAAGTGGATGCCCAGCACGACGAGATTTTCTGCCGCATCGAGTCCTTGAAGAACGTCATGCTCGAGGATGGGCAACCGCATTACGCGGAGCTCGATTCCCTCGTCGATTTCTTCAAGCTGCATTTCGCCACCGAGGAATCGTGTGCCTGCGCGGCCGGGATCGAGTTCTCGGCACATGCGCGCGAGCATCTGAAGAGCCTCCGCGTCCTTTCCCGCGCGACCGCTGATCTGCGTGCCGGGCGGCTCGATTTGCGTACCTTCCTGCGCTACCTCGAATACTGGTTCGAGCAGCACATCAACGATTTCGACAAGGTCCTCGGGCATCGCCTCGAAGACGCCCGGGAGCGTGCCAATCGCGGCTTGTGAATAAATCTACTGCGCGATCCGATTGCTTCGTTGGGCGGTGCTCGCTCCTCGCCTATCCGATTGATATGTCTCGTCGCTGCGCTCCGTCCGCCTCGCACTCGGACCGCTCGCTACGATTTCTTCACAAGCTCTGATTTTTCCTCCTTGATGAATGTACTGTATTTATATACAGTACATTCATGTCGCCTGTTCTCCCGGCTTACGCCGAGCTTCACTGCCTTTCCTGTTTCAGCTTCCTGCGCGGCGCCTCGCATCCCGATGAACTGGTAGCGCGCGCCCGGGCGCTCGGCTACGCCGCGCTGGCGATCACCGACGAATGTTCGCTGGCCGGCGCCGTGCGCGCGCATGTCGCGGCCAGGCAAGCCGGCCTCAAGCTCATCATCGGCGCCGAGTTCACGCTGGTCGATGGCCTGAAGATTGTCCTGCTGGCGCAGAGCCGTGCCGGCTACGGCAACCTCTCGGCGCTGATCACGCTGGCGCGCCGCAGGGCGGAGAAGGGCGCCTACCGCCTGCTGCGCGGCGACCTGGAGTCGATCATTCCGGGCAATGCCGTGCCCGACTGTCTCTGCCTCTGGCTGCCCGGAGAGGATGGCGAAGCCGCCGACGGCCACTGGCTTGCCGCACGCTTCCCCGGCCGCTGCTGGCTCGGCGTCGGCCTCTTCAACGGCCCCGACGACGCGCAGCGGCTGGTCCGCCTGCTGGCGCTGGCGGACGCGAGCGGCTTGCCGGCGCTGGCCGCGGGCGACGTGCACATGCACGTGCGCGGTCGCCGCCCGCTGCAGGACGTGCTCACCGCGCTGCGCCTGAAGACTACCGTTTTCGCCGCCGGCCGCGCGCTCTTCCCCAACGGCGAACGCCACCTGCGCACGCGCCTGCGCCTCGGGCGCCTCTACCCGCCGGCGCTGCTGGCGGAAACCCTGCAGCTCGCGGCGCGATGCGACTTCTCGCTTGACGAACTGCGCTACGAATACCCGGACGAAATCGTCCCGCACGGCGAAACGTCGAGCGGCTACCTTGCGCGCCAGGTCGAGGCCGGGCTGGCGCGGCGTTACCCGCAGGGCGTGCCGGTCCCGGTGCGCGGGCAGGTCGAGCGCGAGCTCGCCCTGATCGCCGAGCTGCGGTACGAGGCCTACTTCCTCACCGTGTTCGACATCGTCAATTTCGCGCGCGGCGAAAAAATCCTGTGCCAGGGCCGCGGCTCGGCCGCCAACTCGGCGGTGTGCTACGCGCTCGGCATCACCGAGGTGGACCCGGCGCGCTCGAACCTGCTCTTCGAGCGCTTCATCTCCAGGGAGCGCGGCGAACCGCCGGACATCGACGTCGATTTCGAGCACGAGCGGCGCGAGGAGGTGGTCCAGTACATCTACGCCAAATACGGCCGCGAGCGCGCGGCGCTGGCGGCGGCGCTGATCACCTACCGAACCCGCGGCGCGCTGCGCGACGTCGGCCGCGCGCTCGGCTTTTCGACGGCGCAGATCGACGCGCTTTCCGGCTCGCTGGCGTGGTGGGACAAGCGCGACCAGCTGCCGGCGCGCTGCGCCGCCGTCGGCCTCGACCCGGACAGCCCACGGGTCGCCAAGTGGCTGATGCTGACCGAGATGCTCGTCGGCTTCCCGCGCCACCTTTCGCAGCACGTCGGCGGCTTCATCATCTCGCGCGGGCCGCTCTCAAGGCTGGTACCGATCGAGAACGCGGCGATGACCGATCGCACGGTGATCCAGTGGGACAAGGACGACATCGAGGCGCTCAAGCTCCTGAAGGTCGACGTGCTGGCGCTGGGCATGCTCTCCGCCGTGCGTCGCGTGCTCGACCTGCTCGGCATGCAGCTGCAGGACATCCCGTCCGAGGACCCGGCGGTCTACGCGATGATCTGCCGCGCCGATACCATCGGCGTCTTCCAGATCGAATCGCGCGCGCAGATGGCCATGCTGCCGCGCCTCCAGCCGCGCACGTTCTACGACCTCGTGGTCGAGGTGGCGATCGTCCGCCCCGGCCCGATCCAGGGCGACATGGTGCATCCCTACCTGAAGCGGCGCGAGCGCATCCGCGCCAGCGGCGAGCCGCTGCGCTTCTCGTGCCCCGAACTCGCCGACGTGCTCGGCCGCACCTATGGCGTGCCGATCTTCCAGGAACAGGCGATGCAGCTCGCCGTCGTCGCCGCCGGTTTCACGCCCGGCGAGGCCGACCAGCTGCGGCGCGCGATGGGGGCGTGGCAGCGCAAGGGCGGGCTCGGCCATTTCCGCGACAAGCTGTTGCGCGGCATGGCCGAGCGCAACTATCCGCCGGAATTCGCCGAGCGGCTCTACCGCCAGATCGAAGGCTTCGGCGACTACGGCTTCCCCGAATCGCACGCCGCCTCCTTCGCGCTGCTCGCCTACGTCTCGGCCTGGCTCAAGTGCCACCACCCGGCCGAATTTCTCTGCGCGCTCTTGAACAGCCAGCCGATGGGCTTCTATTCGCCCTCGCAACTGGTGCAGGATGCGCGCCGCCACGGGGTGCGCGTGCTGCCGGTGGACGTGCAGGCGAGCGGCGTGGCCGCCGCGATGGAAAGCGGCGCGGTCCGCCTCGGCCTGCAAGGCATCGCCGGCCTTGCGCAGGCCGCCGCCGAAGCCCTTGTCGCCAAACGACCGGCGTCCGGCTACGCCAGCATCGCCGATCTCGCCGCGCGCACCGGCCTTGCCCAGCGCGACCTAGATCGGCTCGCGCAGGCCGGGGCCTTCAAGCGCCTTGCCGGCCACCGCCGTCAGGCCGCCTGGGCCGCCGCCGGCGCCGCCGTGCAGCTCGATCTGCTGGCTCAGGCCTCGCCGCAGGAAACCGTACCTGCGCTCGCCGCGCCGAGCGAAGCCGAGGACCTGGTCGCCGACTACGCCAGCACCGGACTCACGCTCGGCCGACACCCGCTCGGCTTGCTGCGCGAACGCCTCGCGGCCGGGAAATTCCTCTCCGCCGCTCGTCTTGCCGAACTGCCGGACCGTGCGCTGGCGCGCCTGGCCGGCATCGTCACCTGCCGACAGCGGCCGGGCACGGCGAGCGGCGTGGTGTTCGTCACGCTCGAAGACGAAACCGGGCTGGCCAACATCGTCATCTACGGCCGGCTCGCCGAGCGACAGCGGCGCGAACTGCTCGGCGCACGCCTGCTCGGCGTGCTCGGGCAGGTGCAGCGGGAAGGGGCGGTGGTGCATCTGGTCGCCGGCCGACTGCTCGATCTCAGTCCGTGGCTGGGTCGGCTGGAGACGGTGAGTCGGGATTTTCATTGAACTCGCCAGATTGACCGACCTTCCCGTTTCGCCCCCGGCGCGGCGTTTGCCGGCCGGCCGGATGTCCTGCGGGCAATCGCATGCTTGGTATTGAGCGCTTATCGACAATAATCAAGGGAGCGTCGAGTGATTCTGTCGGGGGCGGGAATGAGTTTATCCGGAGCGAAGATCAGGCCGTGGGCACGCTATTTGGCACTGGGGGGGATGGCCGTCGTTCTGGCCGCAGCATCGGGGCATGCCCTGTCCGCCTGCGCCGATCAGCCATTTGCGTTCGACGAATCCAAATACTCGCTGGGTCCGCGCCACCACCCGATGGGGCGTCCCCTGCCGGCAACGGCGAGCTTCAACCAGCCGGAGCGCTGCGTCGATGCGATCTGGTTCTTCGACCAGAACGGCAACGGTCTGCCGGACGCCGGCGAGGTCCGCTTGTTCGGCTCGAATCGCCAGGTGGATTGCGGGTCGTGCCACGGCGAGTCGTCGCTGGCGAAATCGCCGGCCTCGGCCAGCGTCTTCCTGCGACAGGATGCACAGGCACTATGCCTCGTCTGCCACAAGCTCTGAGCACCGCGTTCAACCCGCACACAGCTGCCGGCGGTAGCGCTCCGGCGTGATCCCGGTCTGCCTGGCGAACATGGCGATGAACGCCGACGGCGTGGCGTAGCCGAGGTCCATCGCAATCGCGCCGACCGCCTTGCCTTGCTTCAGCCACGACAGGGCCTGCATCAGGCGCACCCGGGTTCGCCAGTTGACGAAGCTCATCCCCAGTTCCTGCCGGAAGCGCCTGGCCAGCGTCCGTTCGGTGCTGTGCACGCGCTGCGCCCAGGCCTGCAGCGTGGTGCCGTCGCCGGGCTGGCCGCGCACGGCGGAGAGGATGGGCCGCAGCAGCCGGTCGGCACTGTCCGGCAGGTAGTCCTCGACGCTGCCGGCCTGCACCATGCGCTGTACCAGCAGCCTTGCCTGCGCGTCGTCCCAGCGGTCGCTCATGCCGGTGACGGCGCGTTGGCAGAAATCGTCGAACAGCGCACGCAGCAGCGGCGGCTGCGGGATCAGGCAGGGTTGCGCCGGCAATTGCGCAGCCAGTTCTTCGGCGACATAGACCGAGACGTAGTCGAGCGCCTGGCGGATGTGCGCGGCATGCGGCACGTTGGCCGGAATCCACACCAGGTACTCGGCCGGCGCCGCCAGCGTGCGCTCGGGCAGCGACAGTTCGAGGATGCCGAGGCTGATGCGGTTGATCTGCCCCCACGGGTGGCGGTGCCACTCGTAGTCGGTGTTGGCCAGGAACTTCTCGTAGCGGAAGTAGAGCGGCGCCGGGGCCGGCAGTGCCAGGTCGGTGGCGGAGTAGGGGAGGTCGCGCATTTCGTCGCAGGCGAAGGATTGGATTGTCCGATTCGAAGTATATGCTTTTGATCGGTCATCGCTAGACTGGCTGCACGCTTTCACCGGAGTCGCAGCATGTTCTTCCTCTACCCCCTGCTGGCCGTGCTGATCTGGTCCGCCAATACCGTCGTTTCCAAGGCGGCAGCCGGCGTCGTCGATCCGGCGGCGATCTCGCTCTATCGCTGGCTGTTGGCCGCCGCGGTGCTGACGCCGCTATTCCTGCGGCCGCTGTGGCGCGCCCGCCGCGAAATCCTGCCGCAACTGCCGCGCTTCGCCGTGCTGTCGCTGCTCGGCATGGTGGCTTACCAGTGCCTGGCCTACTACGCCGCGCACCGCACCTCGGCCACCAACATGGGTGTCATCTGCGCGCTGGTGCCGCTGCTCGGGCTGCTCTTCAACGGGCTGGTGTTCCGCGCGCGCCTGTCGCCCTTCGTCGTCCTCGGCGTGGCGCTGTCGCTGGCCGGCGTGCTCTATCTGCTCGGCGCCGGCAATCCGGCGAGCCTGCTCGGCAACGGCATCAACCTGGGCGATGCGCTGATGCTGAGCGGTGCGGCCTGCTATGCGCTGTACGGCATCCTCTACAAGCGCTGGTCGCCGCCCTTCGGCCAGTGGCTCAATCTGTACGTGCAGGCGCTGCTCGCGGTGGTGCTGCTGACGCCGCTGGCGACCACCGCCGAAACGCTGGCCGTACCCGCGCGCGGCATCCCGCTGGTGCTGTTCGCCGGGCTCGGCTCGTCGATCCTCGCGTCGTATTTCTGGATGCGCGGATTGCAGCAACTGGGCAGCGAGCGCACGGCGGTGTTCATGAACCTGCTGCCGCTGTTTACGGCGCTGATCGCCAGCGTCACGCTTGGCGAACGGATTTACGCCTACCACTGGCTGGGCGGCGGCATGATCCTGCTCGGCGTGACGCTGAGCCAGCGCCGGCCGGCGGCGAGGCTGCAGCCGGCCTGACGGCGGAGCGCGGACGCTATCGTCGCGCCTGCCCGACCAGCTGGCCGAGCCGCCGCAGCGCGGCTTCGACCTCGTCGGTAAACGGCAGTCCGCAGTTCAGCCGCAGGTAGTTCTCGAAGCGGTTGGAGTTGGAGAACATCCGCCCGGGGGCGACCAGGATGCCTTCGTCGAGCGAGGTTTCGAACACGCGCTGCGACGAAATGTCGGGCGGCAGTTCGAGCCACAGCATGAGGCCGCCGTCCGGCTCGTTGCAGCGGGTGCCGGCGGGGAAGCATTCGGCGACCGTGGCGGCGGTGCGCGCACGCTGCTCGGCGAGCTGGCCGCGCAGGCGGCGCAGGTGGCGGTCGAAGGCGCTGGAGGCGATGAACTCGCCGGCGGCAAGCTGCGACAGCTCCTCGCTGCTGCGGGTCTGCGCGTACTTGAGCATCTCCACCCGCGCCTGCCGGCGGCCGGCGCTGATCCAGCCGAGGCGCATGCCGGCGGCGAGGATCTTGTGCAGCGAGGCGCAGTGGATGACGTTGCCCGTCTTGTCCCAGTGCTTCAGCGCCTTCGGTGGCGTATCGCCGGCATTTTTCCTGTTGGCCAGCGCGCCGTAGGTGTCGTCCTCGATCAGCGCGATGCCGGCAGCGTCGCAGAAGGCGACAAGGCGGGCCTTGTGCTCGTCCGGCATGATGCTGCCGAGCGGGTTCTGCAGGATCGGTACGACGACCACGGCCTTGATGTCCGGATAGGTCTGCGTCGCCAGTTCGAGTGCTTCGAGCGAGATGCCGGTCTGCGGGCTGGTGGGGATTTCCAGCGCGCGCAGGCCGAGCGCTTCGAGCACCTGCAGCAGGCCGAAGTAGGTCGGCGATTCCACCGCGACGATGTCGCCCGGCTGGGCGACGGCGCGCAGCGCGACGTTGAGCGCCTCGATGCAGCCGTGGGTGACGACGATCTCGTCCGGCGCGATCAGCATGCCGCTTTCCATCGCCCGCCGCGCCAGGATGCTGCGGAAGCCGGCATTGCCGTTGAGTGCGATGTTCTTCACCAGCAGGTCCGGATGGCGGCGCAGCGCGCGGGTGGCCGCGTTCCTCAGCGCCTCGCCCGGGTACAGGCCGGGCGCGCAGGCGGCGCCGGAGAAGTTGATGCGCACCGGCTGGCCCTTGCTGCGCGCGACGATGCCGCGCGCGACGAAGTCGGAAACGCGGGCGTGGATGCCGACGAACTCCACCGGGTCCGGCAGGACGGCAGGATTCGGCTCCTGCAGCGCCGGCATCGAAAAGCGCTTCGGCCGGCGCACGAAGTTGCCCGAGCGCGGCCGTGCCTCCAGCCAGCCCTCGCTTTCGAGCGAACGACAGACCTGCAGCGCGGTGGAGAGGCTGACCGCGTGCCGCTGCATCAGCGCGCGCACCGACGGAAAGCGTTCGCCCGGCTGCAGCGTGCCGCTTTCGATGGCGCTGCGGTACTGGCCGGCCAGCGCGCGGTAGAGCGGGGTCCGCTCGGGCGATGTGTCGATACGTGTTTTGTCCATGCGCCATCTTCTCCTGTGGCGGTCGCTCGGGGCAGATATAGATTCGCGAAAACGGAACCGTAACAGATTGATTGTTTTTCATCTGCTACGGTACAGACAGTGTTTTTCTGTGGCTGTTTCGGCTTTGTCGGTTTCCGTACGATTTGCCTGTGCTCCCGCATCGGGCAGGGGCCGGAAAGACAGGAGGATCGCCATGAATGCAAGACAGGGAAGTGCGCCGATGACGCTGGTGCTTGCCGCCGGGCAAGTGCAGCGCGTGCTGGTCGAAGCGGGTTCGATGATCATGGTGACGCAGGGGGCGCTGACGGTCCGCTTTCCCTTTGCCTGGCTGGCTGAAAACGTGGTCGCCTGTGAAACTCAGGTGCGTGCCGACGAGGCGCGCTGTCTGGAGCAGGGCGGATGGATCGATCTGGTGGCCAGCGGCAGCGTCGAGGCGCTGCTCCTGCCGCCCGACGGCGTCGGGCTGTGGACCCGGGTCGGGCAGCGCGTCGGGCAGATGCTGCGCGAGGCGCAGGCTTCCGTCCGGCAGCCGCAGCAACGGTCGCCGTCGCAACAGCCCGAACGGTCGCAGCTGCCGCAGCAGCTGGGGCCGTCGGGGTGCTGAGCGGGCCTGCTCGGTACCCTGGTCTGCGCGGAAACAGTTCGCCATGATCTCAACCCAACAGTTCGCCATCTTCGCTGCCGCAGCACTGTTTATGGCGCTCACCCCCGGGCCGAACATGATCTACCTGATCTCCCGCTCCATCTGCCAGGGGCGTGCAGCCGGGGTCATGTCATGGTCCGGGGTGGTTCTCGGCTTTGCTGTTCACATGCTCTGCGCATCGGTCGGCCTCACCGCCTTGTTCATGGCCGTGCCGCTCGGATACGAACTGCTCAAGTTCGCTGGCGCGCTCTACCTGCTTTGGCTCGCCTGGCAAGCGCTGAGGCCCGGGGCGCGTTCGCCCTTCGAAGCCAGGGATCTGCCGCCGGAGCCGCCCCGGAAACTGTTTGCGACGGGCTTGCTGACGAGCATCCTGAACCCGAAGGTTGCCGTCTTCTACCTCTCGGTTCTGCCCCAGTTCATCTCGCCGGAAGCCGGCTCCGTTCTCGCCCAGAGCGTGGTGCTCGGCGTCACGCAGGTAGGCATCAGCGCCAGCGTGAATCTGATCGTCACCCTTTCGGCTGCGGCAATCGCCGGATGGTTTGCGAGGAATCGCCTGTGGCTCGCAGTGCAACGCTACGTCATGGGTTTTGTGTTGGCCGCGTTGGCGGCAAAACTCTTCGCGCAGCAACGCAGTGCTGCGTGAGCTGGCGTGGCAGCGGCCCGCCTTCGGCGGGCGCTGAACGCAAACGATGGCCGGCGGCGGGGCTCAGGTCTTGAAGCGGCGGACGATGCTCAGCTGCGTTTCGGCGAGGGTCTCCAGGTTGCGCGCGGCGGCCGCGGTCTGGCTGGCGGCGCTGCTGTTCTCATGCGCCATGCTGGCGATGCGTTCGATGCCGCTGGCCACGTCATTGCTGGCCTGCCGCTGCTCGGCGGTGGCGCCGGCGATGCGGTCGAGTCCCTTGCCGACCTCGACCACCGAATCGCTGGCCGAAGCGAGCACGCCCTGGACGATTTCGGTGGACTCGTGGCTGGTGGCGATGTGCTGGATCGCTTCGTCGATCGCGCGGTTGACGGTGGCGGACTGGTCGGCCAGCGTGTGCGTGATGGCGTCGATCTCGTTTGCCGAGGTTGCCGATTTTTCGGCCAGCTTGCGCACCTCGTCGGCGACGACGGCGAAGCCGCGGCCGGCTTCGCCGGCGCGCGCCGCCTCGATCGCGGCGTTGAGCGCCAGCAGGTTGGTCTGGTCGGCGATTTCCTTGACCTGACCGGTGATGTGCTTGATGTCTTCGGTGCTCGAAACGAAGCGGTTGACCGACTCGGCAATGCCGCGCACCGTCGTTTCGACCATGCCGACGCTGCTCGTCAGCTTGCCGAGGCTGGCGTTGCCTTCTTCCGAGCGGCGCAGGCTTTCCCGCGACTGCTCGCGCACGTCCTCGGCGCTCTGCGCCACGGTGGCGACGCTCCGGGCCATTTCCTCGACCACTTCCGCCGATTGCGTCGAGGTTTCGGTCTGGTTGCGCGACGAGACGGCGACGTTTTCGGCGCCGGCCACGAGCTGGCCGGCGGCCTGCGAGACCTGGGTGGCGGTGTCGGTGACCTGGCGGACGAGGCCGGAGAATTTGTCCATCATCTCGTTGAAGGCCGCCGAGGCTTGCCCGATCTCGTCCCTGCCGCGCACGATCAGGCGGCGCGTCAGGTCGCCTTCGCCGGAGGCGATGGCCCTGAGCCCGCTCACCATTTCCCCGATCGGCGTCGTCACCACGCTGCGGATGAAGTACCAGATGATGGCCAGCATCATCAGGCTGACCAGCAGGGCGACCAGCAGCGACTGGGTTTTCAGCGCCGTCGTGCTGTGGTCGATCTTGGCCAGCGAGATCTTCATGCTGATGACGCCGAGGACGGCGTTCTCCTCCGCGTCGTGGCATTCGAGGCAGTTCTTGCCGAGGTATTTCTTGACGTTCTTGGTCGGCCGGATGGTCAGCAGGTAGGGGCCGGTTTCGTCCTGATGGAGTTCGACCAGTTCCGTTCCCGACTTCATCACCTGCGCCTCCTGCACGTTGGGCGTCAGGTCGTTGCGGGCCTTGCCCATGTCCTTGTAGCTTTCCACCCCTTCCCGCGCCACCTCGCTCGGTACCACCCGCAGATCACGGATGACCGTGAGCTGCTTGATCTGGTCGAGCAGCGCCGGCGCCTTGTCCATCTTCTCGGCGATCATCAGCGCCGTCAGGCCGGCCAGCGTCGAGTCGTGCATGCTCAGCGAAAAATCGCGGGCCTGTTCGATCGAGGCGTTCCGGTTCTCGTGGCTCTGCCACAGGATCATGGCCGACCAGGCAACGATGAGCAGAATCCAGATCGATGCCGTCAGGCGTACCCATATCTTTGTGTCGGCAATTTTTAGCACTTTGATGGACCTTATGGTTCGGATGATGTAGAAGCGCTGGAAGCGTGCGTGCCGGCAAGGCGGGGGGCTCGCTCGCGCCACGGCAGCAGGGGCGATTGTCAGCAAAATTTGTGCGAAGACCGTTCCGCCGAATGTTCATGGCTTCCCCCGTTTCCGTGCGAGTCCTGTGGAAATGCGGTTTTCGGCTGTTTTCCGTCGAATCCCGCTGGAATTTTCCGTTGCCCAACTGCAAGAAGGGGTTTCCTGATTTTGGGATCGCTTCCATCATTCGGGAAACGGTCGCGGCGGACGAAGTTGTTCCGATGCGGCATGCGCCTCGCCATCGCCTTGTTTTTCCGAAAAAACCTGTTGCCCGGAGAGGGGGCGGTGGACTACAATCTCGCGCTCGCTTCGCCAAGCGAAAAATCGTGATCATTAACCACTGGCGTTTGCTCTATCAAACCGGGGCGGCGTCGTTTCAAGGAAAGAGAGTTTGACATGGCGTTCTCGACCGAACAGAAATCCAAAGTTGTTGCCGATTTTCAACGCGCCCAGGGCGACACCGGTTCGCCGGAAGTCCAGGTGGCCCTGCTGACGGCCCGCATCAACGACCTGACTGGCCACTTCAAGGAGCACGTCAAGGATCACCACTCCCGCCGCGGCCTGCTGCGCATGGTGAGCCGTCGCCGCAAGCTGCTCGACTACCTGAAGCGCACCAACGTCGATGGCTACCGCTCGCTGATCGAGCGCCTCGGCCTGCGTAAGTAACCTGCGCCAGCAATCGAGCAATCAGCACCCAGAATTCTCCGATCCGCAATGCGATCGGGAAGACGCGAGAGCAGCGGCACTGCCCCGGAGGCAGTGTCGCTGTTTTCGCTTTTGCCATGGCTGTCCGTGACAGCCTCAGGCGCGTCGACAACAAAGCGTACCGGAGTCGTGGGTACGCCGCGCCAATAATCAGAAAGAAAGGAAACAATGTTTAACGTTGCCAAGAAAACCTTCGCCTACGGTGCCCACACGGTCACCCTGGAGACAGGCGAAATCTCCCGCCAGGCCGGCGGTGCCGTGCTGGTGTCGATCGACGATACCGTCGTGCTGTGTACCGTGGTTGGGGCCAAGAAGGCCAAGCCGGGCCAGGATTTTTTCCCGCTGACCGTTGATTACATCGAAAAGACCTATGCCGCCGGCAAGATCCCCGGTGGTTTCTTCAAGCGCGAAGGCCGCCCCTCCGAAAAGGAAACGCTGACCTCGCGCCTGATCGACCGCCCGATCCGCCCGCTGTTCCCGGAAGGCTTCTACAACGAAGTCCAGGTCGTCGCCACCGTCATGTCGCTGAACCCGGAAGTCGATCCGGACATCGCCGCGCTGATCGGCACCTCGGCCGCGCTGTCGATCTCCGGCATCCCGTTCGACGGCCCGATCGGCGCCGCCCGCGTCGGCTACATCGACGGCCAGTACGTGCTCAACCCGACCCTGTCGCAGGTCAAGGCCTCGCAACTGGATCTGGTCGTCGCCGGTACCGCCTCGGCCGTGCTTATGGTCGAATCGGAGGCCAAGGAGCTGTCCGAGGAAGTCATGCTCGGCGCCGTGGTCTTCGGCCACACCGAAATGCAGAAGGTGATCAACGCCATCAACGAACTGGTCGAGGAAGCCGGCAAGCCCGAGTGGGACTGGCAGCCGCCGGCCAAGGACGAGGCGCTGGTCGCCCGCCTGAACGATCTGGTCAAGGCCAAGATCGAAGAGGCCTACAGCATCACCAGCAAGCAGACGCGCAGCCAGCGTTTGAAGGAACTTTCCGCCGAAGCCGTCGCCGCGCTGTGCACCGGCGAAGAGGGGGCGCCGGACGAGAACACCGTCGGCAACTACTTCTTCGAGCTCGAAGCCGCCACCGTCCGCGGTCGCATCCTCGCCGGCGAGCCGCGCATCGACGGTCGCGACACGCGCACCGTGCGCCCGATCGCCATCCGCCACGGCGTGCTGCCGCGCACCCACGGTTCGGCACTGTTCACCCGCGGTGAAACGCAGGCGCTGGTCGTCGCCACGCTGGGCACCGGCCGCGACGAGCAGATCATCGACGCGCTGGCCGGCGAGTACCGCGAGCGCTTCATGCTCCACTACAACATGCCCCCGTACGCCACCGGCGAATGCGGTCGCGTCGGCACGCCGAAGCGTCGCGAAATCGGCCATGGCCGTCTGGCCAAGCGCGCCCTCGTGGCCGTGCTGCCGCCGGCCGACGAGTTCTCGTACTCGATGCGCCTGGTCTCGGAAATCACCGAGTCCAACGGCTCGTCGTCGATGGCTTCCGTCTGCGGCGGTTCGCTGGCGCTGATGGATGCCGGCGTGCCGATCAAGGCGCACGTGGCCGGCATCGCCATGGGCCTGATCAAGGACGGCAACCGTTTCGCCGTGCTCACCGACATCCTCGGCGACGAAGATCACCTCGGCGACATGGACTTCAAGGTGGCCGGCACCTCCGGCGGCGTCACCGCGCTGCAGATGGACATCAAGATCCAGGGCATCACCAAGGAAATCATGCAGGTCGCACTGGCGCAAGCCAAGGACGCCCGTCTGCACATCCTCGGCCAGATGGAAACCTCGATGGCCGGCGTCGGCGAAATCTCCGCCTACGCGCCGCGTCTCTACACCATCAAGATCAATCCGGAGAAGATCCGCGACGTGATCGGCAAGGGCGGCGCCGTCATCCGCGCCATCACCGAAGAGACCGGCACCACCATCGACATCCAGGACGACGGCACGATCACCATCGCCTCCGTCTCCGGCGAAGCCGCCGATGCCGCCAAGAAGCGCATCAGCGACATCACCGCCGAAGTCGAAGTCGGCAAGATCTACGAAGGCACCGTACTGAAGCTGCTCGACTTCGGCGCCATCGTCAGCATCATGCCGGGTCGCGACGGCCTGCTGCACATCTCGCAGATCGCCAACGAGCGCGTCGAGAAGGTTTCCGACAAGCTCCAGGAAGGTCAGCAGGTGCGCGTGAAGGTGCTGGAAGCCGACGAGAAGGGCCGCGTGCGTCTGTCGATGAAGGCCGTGGCCGCGGAAGCTGCCGCAGCGCCTGCGGAGGCACCGCAAGCCTGAGCCTGAACGGCAACAAAAAAGGACGCTTCGGCGTCCTTTTTTTGTGTCCGGCTCCGGCGCGAAAAAGTGCGGCGGAGCGGTGAGGTGCTTACTTGGCGACCTGGCGTTCGCGCAGTTCTTCCAGGGTCTTGCAGTCGATGCACAGGGTGGCCGTCGGGCGCGCTTCCAGGCGCTTGATGCCGATCTCGACGCCGCACTTGTCGCAGTAGCCGTAGTCGCCTTCGTCGATGCGGCCGAGGGTCTCGTCGATCTTCTTGATCAGCTTGCGCTCGCGGTCGCGGTTGCGCAGTTCGATCGCCATGTCGGTTTCCTGGCTGGCGCGGTCGTTCGGGTCGGCGAAGACCGTGGCTTCATCCTGCATCGTGTGCACCGTACGGTCGATGTCCTCCGAGAGCTCCTGTTTCAGCGTTTCCAGAATCTTGCGGAAATGCGTGAGCTGCTTGGTGTTCATGTACTCCTCACCCTTCTTCGGGGCGTAGGGCGTGAAATGTTTATGGAGCAGTTCTTCAGCCATTTTTGGGGATCTTTCGGAGTGCGTCCGTTTTGGAAAAGCTGCTTTAATAGCAGAAATAGAGGGGGGGTGCAAGCTAGGGCCGATAAATGCAAATTTCCCTTCGTTAGCGATTGACCTGCCCCACCTCACTCTCTATAATGCGCGCTTCCTCGGGGCGTAGCGCAGCCTGGTAGCGCATCTGCTTTGGGAGCAGAGGGTCGTGAGTTCGAATCCCACCGCCCCGACCAGATTTAAAAGCCTTTGTACCTGGCTGGCAGTAACCGAGCAAGATAGTTGTATTGCCTGGAGAGATTCAACCCGCGCCCGTAGCTCAACCGGATAGAGCACCGGCCTTCTAAGCCGGGGGTTGTGAGTTCGAGTCTCGCCGGGCGCGCCAAGACAGTGGCGGCATTAGCTCAGTCGGTAGAGCACTGGATTGTGATTCCAGGTGTCACCGGTTCGATCCCGGTATGTCGCCCCACTTCGAGCCCCGCAAACATGTGTTTGCGGGGCTTTTTCTTTCCTTTCGATAATTCCGTCTGGGTGTTTTTCGGCGGCCTTGTGTCTCCGAGTGTCCTCATTTTGTCCCCGTTAGCCCACACTGATGGACATGCTCGACGGTGGAACGCCGACGCCGGCAGCGAGGTGATTTCCTGCAGGAACGCTCAGGAGGCGATTGCGATGATTTCCCGGCGCATCTTTCGCTGCGCCTCGCGAAAATCCCGCGTTTTTTCATTCAGCTGCTGGCGATCCCGTTGTCTCCAGGCGACCGCTGCGTCGTTCAAGGCCCGGCGGCATTCCTGGCAATGGGAGGAGAGCCTCACTGTTTGCTCGTTGGTGAGAAATCCGTTCTCAACGATGACTCGTTCCGACCGGGGGATTGCCGCCGAGCAGCTGGTCTGTTTTCCCTGCACGAGTTCCGCCACGAACTTCAGACTCTTGCTCATGCACCCCGACAGCAGCGCCTGCGCCACCGCATGCCTGGCGACCCGGCCGAACTGATTATCGAATTTCTCCGACATTGGGTTGGCTCCCATGAAATGAATGTTTCGATAGGGAGTCATTCAGCAATCGCCGTGCCCGTGCAGCGACGACGGAAATCAACGGGGTTGAGGAGATAGGCAAAGAAAACGGCAAGCGATACCGATCGCTTGCCGTCATCAGTTGCCGCCAGCAGGGATCGCGCTCAGGGCATCAGGTCGTTGAGCAGCCCGTCGATCTCGGTTTGCGACAGGCGCTTGTCGTCGGTCGGGCCGCCGCCCTCGACGACGATGATGGCGCCGACCAGCGCCTTCATCGCCTTGCGCAGCGATTGTCCGGCGAGATCCTGGAATTCCTGGGCGACGATGATGTTGGTCATGTGACCGCTGACCAGCTTCAGGTTGGTCTCGATCTCCTGGCGGTTCCAGTTCTTCGACAACGAGTCGAGCGTGGAACCGACCAGCTGCTTTGCCACTTCGGCTTCGCCGAGCGATTTGTTCGCGGCGTCGGCGGTCATTCGTTCGACGCTGCCGAGGATCGCCGATACCGCCTTCGGATTGTGCGCCGCCTTCTTGTTCAGCCCCTTGGCGGCTTCCTTCAGTTCGCGGGCGAGGCCTTTCAGCTCGTCGAGGACATGGCTGCTGTCGCTCTTTTTGGCCGACGTGGCGGTCTGCTTGCGTGCCGGCTTGCGCGCCGCGGACTTCGCCGGCGCCTTGCTGCTCGCGGCCTTGGTCGGCCGCTTCGCTTCAGCCTTGGTCTTGCCGGTGGTCCTCGTTGCCATTCAAACCCCCATCTTTTCGAAGATCTTGTTCAGTTTTTCGGCCATCGTCGCACTGGTGAAGGGCTTCACGATGTAGCCGGAAGCACCGGCCTGGGCGGCCGCAATGATGTTTTCCTTCTTCGCTTCGGCGGTGATCATCAGCACCGGCAGGTGCTTCAGCGCGGCGTCGGCGCGGATCGACTGGAGCAGCGTCAGCCCGTCCATGTTCGGCATGTTCCAGTCGGTGACGACGAAGTCGATGCCGCCCGACTTGAGACGGGACAATGCCACGGCGCCGTCCTCGGCTTCCTCGACGTTGTTGAAGCCGAGTTCCTTGAGCAGGTTGCGGACGATGCGACGCATGGTGGAGAAATCGTCCACCACCAGGAATTTGAAATTGGTTTTGTCACCCATGAAATGGCCGATCCGTGGTGAGAAGTTCGAAGGCTATCATTTTTGCATGAAGTCCGACTAGCGCCGTTTCCGCGAAAGTCGCGGCGACGGCATGGTTCAGGGCAGTTCGTCCGCGCGCAGCAGGAAGACGAACTCGTCGCCGGCGCTGGTATCGAGCCAGGTGAAGGGCGTCTGCGGGAAGGCGGCTTCGAGCGCGTCGCGGTTGTGGCCGATCTCGACGATCAGCAGGCCGCCCGGATTGAGGTGATCCTTCGCCTCGCGCAGCATGACGCGCACCAGCTCGAGCCCGTCGTCGCCGCCGGCCAGCGCCATCTCCGGCTCGCGCCGGTATTCCGCGGGCAGCGTCGCCATCGACTCGGCGTTGACGTAGGGCGGGTTGGAGATGATCAGGTCGTAGCGCTTGCCGGCGACGCCGGCGAACAGGTCGGAGTGCACCAGGCGAACGCGCTCCTGCAGCGCGTAGTCGGCGACGTTGCGGCGGGCGACGTCGAGTGCGTCGGGCGAGAGGTCGATCGCGTCCACCTGCGCGTCGGGGAAGGCCAGCGCGGTGAGGATCGCCAGGCAGCCGGAGCCGGTGCACAGGTCGACCGCGCAGCCGATTGCCCACGGATCTTCTATCCACGGCTGCAACTGCTCTTCGAGCAGCTCGGCGATGAACGAGCGCGGCACGATGACGCGCTCGTCGACGTAGAAACGGTGCTCGCCGAGCCAGGCTTCGTGCGTCAGGTAGGCGGCCGGCACGCGGTCGCGTACGCGGCGCTCGATGACCTCCTGCAGCTGCGCGCATTCGGCAGCGGTCAGGCGTGCGTCGAGGAAGGGTTCGAGCCGGTCGAGCGGCAGGTGCAGCGTGTGCAGCAGCAGATAGACCGCTTCGTCCCAGGCGTTGTCGCTGCCGTGGCCGAAGAACAGGTCGGCTTCGTTGAAGCGGCTGACGGCGAAGCGCAGCAGGTCGCGCAGCGTGGAGAGTTCCGGGTGGGCGTTTTCAGTCATGAGGGGCGAGCAGTTTTTCGAGGATGCGGCGATAGATGCCCGAGAGCTTCGGCAGTGCCGCCGCTTCGACGCATTCGTCGATCTTGTGGATGGTGGCGTTGACCGGGCCGATCTCGATCACCTGCGGGCAGATCCGGGCGATGAAACGGCCGTCGGAGGTGCCGCCGGTGGTCGACAGCTCGGTGTCGATGCCGAGTTCGTCGCGGATCGCCGCGCGCGCCGCATCGACCAGCGCGCCCTCGGCGGTGAGGAAGGGGCGGGCGCCGAGCGTCCACTTGATCTCGTAGTCGAGGCCGTGGCGCTTGAGCGTGTCTTCCAGCCGCTGCTGCAGTCCCTCCGGCGTGCTTGCCGTCGAGAAGCGGAAGTTGAACAGGATGTCGACGGTACCCGGAATGACGTTGGTGGCGCCGGTGCCGCCCTTGATGTTGGAGATCTGCCAAGTGGTCGGCGGGAAGTGCGCGTTGCCCTCGTCCCACACCGTCGTCGCGAGTTCGGCGATGGCCGGCGCGGCCAGGTGGATCGGGTTCCTTGCCAGGTGCGGGTAGGCGATATGGCCCTGCACGCCGTTCACCGTCAGCCGGCCGGAAAGCGAGCCGCGGCGGCCGTTCTTGACCATGTCGCCGAGCGTGTTTACGGCGGTGGGTTCGCCGACGACGCAGAAGTCGATGCCTTCGCCGCGCGCTTGCAGCGTCTCGGTGACGGCGACCGTGCCGTCGGTGGCGTCGCCTTCCTCGTCGGAGGTGAGCAGGAAGGCGATCGAGCCGGCGTGGTCGGGATGCGCCGCGACGAAGGCTTCGCTGGCGGTGACGAAGGCGGCGAGCGAGCCTTTCATGTCGGCGGCGCCGCGGCCGTAGAGCATGCCGTCGCGATGGGTCGGCACGAACGGATCGGACGACCACTGTTCGAGCGGACCGGTGGGGACCACGTCGGTATGACCGGCGAAGCAGACCAGCGGGGCGGCGGTGCCGCGGCGCGCCCAGAGGTTGCGGACGCCGTTGCGGTCGATCGCTTCGCAAACGAAACCGAGCGCGGTCAGGCGCTCGGCGATGAGAGGGATGCAACCGCCGTCCTCGGGGGTCACCGAGCGGCGGGAAATCAGCTGCTCGGTGAGGCCGAGCGTGGGGTCAAGTGGCATCTTTGTGTTCTTCTTCGGGGTCGGAAAGGCTGAGCGTGAATTCCTTGAACGAGGGCCCGTTGTGGCTGTCGGAGCCGAATTCCAGCGTCGACTCGGGGCGCTTTTCCTCGGTCGTGTCGGCACCGAATTCGGAGTTGTTGATCAGCCACGACAGGTTGGTCGGCGAATCGGAGTTCGCCAGCGCCTCGTCGAGGGTGATGGTGTTTTCCTTGTACAGGCGGAAAAGGTCCTGCTCGAAGGTCTGCGATCCCGGCGCGAGGCTCTGTTCCATCGCTTCCTTGATCGCCTGCACTTCGCCGCGCTCGATCAGCTCGGCAACGTGGCGCGTGTTGAGCAGCACCTCGCAGGTCGGGATGCGCTTGCCTTCGGGTTTCTTCACCAGACGCTGCGAGACGATCGCACGCAGCGCGACGGAGAGGTCCAGGTAGAGCGAGGTGCGGCTCTCCAGCGGGAAGAAATTGATGATGCGGTTCAGCGCGTGGTAGCTGTTGTTGGCGTGCAGCGTACCGAGGCAGAGATGGCCGGTCTGCGCGTAGGCGATCGCTGCCTGCATCGTTTCCTTGTCGCGGATCTCGCCGATCAGGATGCAGTCCGGCGCCTGCCGCATCGCGTTCTTCAGCGCGTTGTTCCAGTCCAGCGTGTCCATGCCCAGCTCGCGCTGGTTGACGATCGACTTCTTGTGCCGGAACAGGAATTCGATCGGGTCCTCGATCGTCAGGATGTGGCCGGTGCGGTTGGCGTTGCGGTGGTCCAGCATCGAGGCGATGGTCGTCGACTTGCCGGAACCGGTCGAGCCGACGATCAGGATCAGCCCGCGCTTCTCCATGATCAGCTCGGCCAGCACCGGCGGCAGGCCGAGCGAATCGAGCGTCGGGATGTTGCCGAGGATGTAGCGGACGACGATCGAAATCGAGCCGCGCTGGCGGAACAGGTTGATGCGGAAATTGCCGACCCCGGGAACGCCGAAGGAGAGGTTCATCTCCATCGTCGCCTCGAAGGTCTTCGTCTGGTCCGGCGTCAGCAGCTCCTGGGCGATCTTCTCGATCATCGCCGAGTCCATCACCTGCTGGTTGACCGGGACCGTGGTGCCCTGGATCTTGATGTGGATCGGCGTGCCGGCGGAGATGAAGATGTCCGACGCCTGCTTTTCGGCCATCAGCTGGAACAGCTTGTCGAGAATCATCAGGTCATCTCCGCCTGGGGGTTGGGTCGGTCGCTCAGTCGCCGCGCAGCAGTTCGTTGATGCTGGTCTTGGCGCGCGTCTTGGCGTCGACCTTCTTCACGATCACCGCGCAGTACAGGCTGTAGCTGCCGTCCTTCGACGGCAGGTTGCCGGAGACGACGACCGAGCCCGGGGGCACGCGGCCGTAGCTCACTTCGCCGGTCTCGCGGTCGTAGATCTTGGTCGACTGGCCGATGTAGACGCCCATCGAGATCACCGAGCCTTCGCCGATGATGACGCCCTCGACCACTTCCGAGCGGGCGCCGATGAAGCAGTTGTCCTCGATGATCGTCGGGCCGGCCTGGATCGGCTCCAGCACGCCGCCGATGCCGACGCCGCCGGAGAGGTGCACGTTCTTGCCGATCTGCGCGCAGGAGCCGACGGTGGCCCAGGTGTCGACCATCGTGCCTTCGTCGACGTAGGCGCCGATGTTCACGTAGGACGGCATCAGCACCACGTTCCTGGCGAGATAGGAGCCGCGGCGCGCGGTGGCCGGCGGCACGACGCGGAAGCCGCCGCGGGCGAAGTCTTCCTGCGTGTAGTTGGCGAACTTGGTCGGCACCTTGTCGTAGAAGCGCATCGGGCCGCCGTCCAGCAGCTGGTTGTCTTCCAGGCGGAAGGAGAGCAGCACGGCCTTCTTGATCCACTGGTGCGTGACCCAGTCGCCGTCGATCTTCTCGGCGACGCGCAGGCGGCCGGCGTCGAGCTCGGCGAGCACGGCGGCGACGGCTTCGCCGACCTTGGCCGGGGCGGTGCCGGGTTGCAGGGAGGCCCGGTCTTCCCAGGCGCTTTCGATGATCTGCTGGAATTGCTGCATGTCGTTATTCCTATAGTTTTGAAACGAACTGTCGAATGCGGTCTGCCGCTTCGAGGCATTCCGCGAGCGGCGCGACGAGCGCGATGCGCACGAATCCTGCACCGGGGTTCACCCCGTTGGCCTCGCGGGCGAGGAAGCTGCCCGGCAGAACGACCACATTATATTCAGCGAGCAGCCGGCGGGCGAACTCGGTGTCCGGGATCGGCGTCCGCGCCCACAGATAGAAGCTGGCGTCGGGCATGCCGGTCTGCAGCACCGAGGCGACGAGCGGCGTCACCTTCTCGAATTTTTCCGCGTACAGGCGGCGGTTGTCGACGACGTGCGCCTCGTCGTTCCACGCGGCGACCGAGGCCGCCTGCACCGCCGGGCTCATCGCCGCGCCGTGGTAGGTGCGGTAGAGCAGGAACTGCTTGAGGATCGCCGCGTCGCCGGCTACGAAGCCGGAGCGCATGCCCGGCACGTTCGAGCGCTTCGACAGGCTGGAGAACATCACCAGCCGCTCGAAGCCGCGGCCGAGCAGCTTCGCCGCCTGCAGGCCGCCGAGCGGCGGCTTGGCTTCGTCGAAGAAGAGTTCGGAGTAGCACTCGTCGGAGGCGATCACGAAACCGTGCTTGTCGGAGAGCGCAAAGAGCTTCTTCCAGTCGTCGAGGGCCAGCACCTTGCCGGTCGGGTTGCCCGGCGAGCAGACGAACATCAGCTGCACGCGCGCCCACTCGGCCTCCGACAGCGCGTCGAGGTCGAGCGCGAAGTCGTTCTCCGGCAGCGTGTTGATGAAGCGCGGCTCGGCGCCGGCGAGGTAGGCCGCGCCTTCGTAGATCTGGTAGAACGGATTCGGGCTGACAACCAGCGGTACAAACCCTTGCGACGGGTCGATCACCGTCTGCGTGAAGGCGAACAGCGCCTCGCGCGAGCCGTTCACCGGCAGGATCTCGGTGTCCGGATTGACGCCGTCGAGGCCATAGCGGCGCCCCAGCCAGGCGGCGATCGCCTGGCGCAGGGCCGGCGAGCCCTGCGTGGTAGGATAATTCGCCAGTCCGGCGAGGCCGGCGGTCAACGCCGCTTTGATGAATTCCGGCGTGGCGTGCTGCGGTTCGCCGATCGACAGCTTGATTTCGCGATATTGCGGGTTGGGCGTGACGCCCGCGAACAGTTGGCGCAGCTTCTCGAAGGGATACGGCTGCAGCTTGGCAAGATAGGGGTTCACGTGTGGGGGAAGGCGTGCGGTTCGTCGAACAGCGGATTATAAGGGGCATCGGCGGGTGACGGAAGGAAAGGGAGGGTCCGGCCGGATGGCGGAAAATCCAACTGCCTCGGGCGCTGCGGCGGCGGCCGGCGGCGCCTCGCGCGGCCTGGCGGCGACGGCGCTGGTCACCGGCGCGCTGGTCTGGGGGCTGATCTGGTATCCCTACCGCATCCTGCGCGACGCCGGCATCGGCGGCATCCCCTCGACCACGCTCACCTACGCCATCGCCTTCGCGCTGGCGCTGCTGATCTGGCGGCCGTGGCCGACGCGCCCGGCGCATCCGTGGCTGATGGTCGGGCTGGCGCTGGCGGCCGGCGGCTGCAACCTCGGCTACGTGATGGCGACGATCAGCGGCGAGGTGATGCGCGTGCTGCTGCTGTTCTACCTGGCGCCGCTATGGACCGTGCTGCTGGCGTGGACGGTGCTCGGCGAGCGCCTCAACCGCTTCGGCGCCTTCGTCGTGTTCCTCTCGCTGGCCGGCGCGGCGACCATGCTCTGGCGGCCGGAGAGCGGGCTGCCGCTGCCGCGCGACCTGGCCGACTGGTACGGCCTCGGCGCCGGCTTTTGCTTCGCGCTGTTCAACGTGCTGTCGCGGCGCGCGCGCGACCTGCCGGTATCGCAGCGCATCCTGGTGTCCTTCCTCGGCGTCGTCGCCCTTGGCGCGCTGCTCGGCGGCATCGACCTGCCGGCCGCCGTCGCCGCACCGTCGTCGGCGTGGTGGCTGCTACTGCTGACCGGCGCGCTGCTGCTGGTGATCAACCTCGTCGTGCAGTACGGGCTGGCGCATACGCCGGCGAACCAGGCGATCGTCATCATGCTCTCGGAAGTCGGTTTCGCCGCCGTCTCGTCGTGGCTGCTTGCCGGCGAACTGCTCGGGCTGCAGGAATGGGTCGGCGGCGCGATGATCATCGCCGCCAGCCTGTTTACGACGAAGATGGAGAAGTAGGGCGGCGGCTCAGAGCTTGTGAAGAAATCGTAGCGAGCGGTCCGAGTGCGAGGCGGACGGAGCGCAGTGACGAACGAAGTTCGCGTTACGAACGCAGTTCGCGCTACGAGACATATCAATCGGATAGGCGAGGAGCGAGCACCGCCCAACGAAGCAATCGGATCGCGCAGTAGATTTATTCACGAGCTCTCAGTCGCTCAGTTCGATCTGGCCGCTCACGGTCACCGTCACCTGCGATTCTCCGGCTTCGACCGGCATCGGCATGGCCTCCATCGCTGCCATCGGCGCCGCGCGCATCATCGGCACCGGCGGCCGGTAGGACTGGCTGCCGAGCGTCAGGTGCTTGATCCGGTACGGCTTGCCGAGTGCGTCGGCGGCGAGCTTGGCGCGCTCGCGGAAAGCGGCGATGGCGTCCAGCAGTGCCTCGTTCTCGACCTTCTTCCGCGTTTCCGGCGACGGCGCGAGGTTGATGCCGGAGACGCCCAGCGTCGTCTGCAGTTTGCCGAGGAGCTCGGAGAGCGCCGTGGTGTCGCCGGATTCGAGCGCGATCTCCGAGCGCATCCGCCACGCCTCGATCCTGCCGCCGCCCTTGCTGTAGACCGGATAGGTCTGCGTACCGGCGGTCTTCGCCTTGACGCGCGGATGGCCCTTGGTCGCGGCGAGCGCATCGGCGATCAGCGCATTGACGCGTTTCGCCGATTCGCCGGCGCTCGGGCTGGTCGCTTCGGCGAAGACGGTGGCGCGGGCAAGGTCGTTGGCGGCCGGGCGGCTCGCTTCGGCGGCGAGGTCGATGGTGGTCGCGGCCAGTGCGGCCTGCGTGCCGACGAGGAAAAGCAGCGGGGCGATGGCGCGGTGCCAGGCGTGGCGGCGGTGAAGGTGGGGCATGGGGATCTCCTGATTCGCTCGCCGACTGGCGAGCCCGTTGATTTTTATCCACTACTCTGCGGCTGAAAACGCAATGTCATGATAGGCGCGGCAGCGGCCCGCGACAATCGTCGCGAACGCGCTGCACTGCGTGTAGTCAGCGTTGAAAAAGTGTGTGTAGAATCCAGCCAACCCTGCCGCTCAGGGGGCGTCTTTGAGGAGGCGACATGCTGAAGACGGGACAGGCTGCACCCACGTTCGTTCTGCCCGATGCCGACATGGAGGAAGTTGACCTGTCGTGCTATGTCGGCAAGCACAACCTCATCCTCTTCTTCTACCCGAAGGATGGCACGCCGCAGTGCACGCTCGAAGCGACGGACTTCTCCGACCATGAGGATGAATTCCAGCGCCTGGGTTGCCTGATCATGGGCATCAGCCGCGACGACTGCATCCGCCATGCGGAGTTTCGCGACAAGCACGGAATTTCGGTTCGCCTGCTCTCCGACACCGAGGGCGAGGTCTGCAAGCAGTATGGTGTCTGGCAGATGAAGGAAGTGGATGGCGTCAAGCGGCACGGCATCCTCCGCTCGACCTTCATCATCGACAAACACGGCGTTCTCCGCCACGTGCTGTACGGAGTCAACGCCAAGGGCCACGCCATGGATGTCCTGCGCGCGGTAAAGGATTTGCACTGATGAACACTGAAGTGATCAAGAACACGGTCGTCACGCTCGACTACAACGTCACCGATTCCGACGGCGAGCTGGTCGATGCCGGCAAGGAGCCGCTGGTCTATCTGCACGGCGGCTACGACGACATCTTCCCGAAGATCGAGGAGGCCGTGCAGGGCAAGAAGATCGGCGAGACGGTCAAGGTCAAGCTGCTGCCCGAGGAGGCCTTCGGCGAGTACGACGAGGAGCTGATCCAGATCGAACCGCGCGATTCCTTCCCGAAGGAAATCCAGGTCGGCATGCAGTTCGAGGGCGGCCCGGAAGGCTCCGACGACGAGGATTTCGTCATCTACCGCGTCACCGACATCGCCGACGACAAGGTGGTGCTCGACGGCAACCATCCGCTGGCCGGCATGTCGCTGCTCTTCACCTGCACGGTGACCGCCGTGCGTCCCGCCAGCGCCGAAGAGCTGGAGCACGGCCACGTGCACAGCGACGACGAAGGCCACTGCCACTGAGGCCTTGCCCGTCCTCTCCGGGCGACGCCCGTCGCCCGGCCGCAGCTAGCGCAGCAGCCGGCCTTCCTTGTTCAGGATGGTGATGTCCACGTAGTGCACGCCGACGTGGTTGTCGGGCGCGTAGCTGATGTACTGGCCGCCGACGTCGTAATCGCGGATCTGCTCCAGCGCGTCGCGCAACTTCCTGCGCGTCGGGTTGGGGCCGGCGCGGCGCAGCCCCTCGCCGAGGATCTTGGCGCCGAGGTAGCCTTCGATCAGCGTGTGGTTCAGTGTCACGTCCTGCGGCTTGAATTTCGCGAAGTTGTCCTGGATCTCGCGGATCAGCGGGATCGAGCGGCCGCCCGGGTCGGGCACCACCTGCGTGATCGCCAACCCCTTCGCGGCTTCCTTGCCGATCTTCTCGGCCACCTGCGGGCCGTCGGTCACCGACAGCGCGACGAACTGCGCCAGATTGCCGGCAACGCGCGACTGCTTGACGAATTCCGCGCTGGCCGCGGTGTTCGAGACCATGATCACCGCCTGCGGTGCCGCCGCGACGATCGCCTTCACGGCGGCGGCGACCTCGGTCGTGTTCTTCTCGTAACCGGCCTTCGCCACCATTTCGCCGCCGGCCTTCTTCACCGATGCCTCGGCGCTGGCGAGACCGTCGAGGCCGAACGGGTCGTTCTGGTAGAACACCGCGAAGCGCTTGTAGCCGATCGTCTCGTACTGCTGCACGATCTTGTCGATTTCCTCGGCGTAGCTGGCGCGCGTCATGAACACCCACGGGTTGCCCGACTTCACCACGGTCGAGGCGCCGGTGCGCACGGTGACCAGCGGGACGCCCGCCTCGTCGAGCACTTTTTCCTTCAGGATCGCCTCGACGTTGCCGGTGCCGACGATGCCGAACAGCGCCAGCGGCTGCGTCTCGCGCAGCAGCTCGCGTGCCTGGCGCACCGTTTCCGCCGCCTTGTAGCCGTCGTCGCGGCTCTGCAGGCGGAGCTTGTTACCGTGGATGCCGCCGGCGGCGTTGATCGCGTCGAAATACAGCTGGACGCCGGCGCGGAGGTGGGTGCCGGTCGGCGTCAGCGGCCCCGACAGCGGTGCTACCTGGCCGATCGTGATCTCGGCGGCCGCGGCCGTCTGAGTGCCGGCGAGCAGGCCGACGACGGCCAGCGCGTGCAGCAGGCGCCGGGCGATCGGGTGGGCGGAACGTTCCATGGTCTGTCTCCTCCGTATTTTTTGGTCTGGAGCAGGGAATCTAGGAGGGGGGGCGGGCGGTGTCCATCCGTGGTTTCCACAATGGGCGGCACCGCGCCGGCAATAGCGTCTCGTCCGAGGCGCTATTGCCACTCAGGGCTTGCGGGGCGGCCAGCCGTGTGCTTCGAAGCGGAACAGCGTCGGCGCGTCGGTGTCGATGAAAGCCTTCACCCAGCCCATGTACGGGTAGCCGAAGGTCTCGACGCGGGTGAAATTGGCGAGGCGCCGGCCGGTCGCCGGATCGCGCAGCGGCTGGTCGACGCGCTGCCAGTGCGTGTCGCCGTGCACCAGCACGACCTGGCCGGCGAAGTTCCGCGTTTCGTCGTGCAGCGTGGCCAGCAGCTCGCGGTAGCCGCCGTGGCCGAGACCTTTTGCGAAATGCCCGAAACCGGGGTTGCCCTGCATGACGACGACGATGCCCGGCAGCCCCTCGCGGCGGGCGACGGCGAAGCCCTCGCGCAGCCAGCCGAGCACCTGCGGCATGCGCGCCAGCGCCTCGTCGCTGGCTTCGCCGGTGAGGTGGTAGTTGTTGTTGCCGCCGGGAACGTTGAGGCTGAGAAAGAGCACCGGCCCGACGCGCCAGCGCTGGTGTTCGCGGTAGTCGCCGGGCTGCCGTTCGAGCGGCAGGCGCCGCCGGCCGAGCGACTCGTCGCCGGCGAAGAACAGTCCGCGCAGCTTCGCCAGCCGCTCGGCCGGAACGAAATGGCCGGCGCTGACGCGGCCGCAATCGGTCCATTCGTTGTCGCCCGGCACATAGACGAAAGGCAGCGGCGAGGCGTCGAAGAGCTGCCGCCGGTCCTCGAACAGCGCGTCGCTGCACGCGTCCTTGCTGTGCTTGATGTCGCCGGCGTGCACGATGAAATCGACGTGCTCGGCGGCGATCGCCTCGATCATCGCCGGCAGCTGCTGGCGCTCGTAGTCGCTGTACGGCGTGTCGCCGATCAGCGCGAAGCGCCAGGTCTCGGCGTGCGCCGCCGCCGCGACGAGGGCGAGGAGCAGTACGGCGAGGCGCTTCACGCCAACTGCGATTTCAGCGCATAGAGCGCGGCCAGCGCCTCGCGCGGCGACAGCGCATCGGGGTCGAGCTGCTGCAGCGCTTCCAGCGCCGGATGCAGGTCGGGGGCAGGCGGCTCGGGTTCCGGCGTCGGCCCGCTGGCGAACAGGTCCGGCTGCAGCGGGTTGATCGATGCCCGCTGCTCGAATTCGCGCAACTGCTTCTTCGCCGCGCGCACCACCGAAGCCGGGATGCCGGCCAGCGCCGCGACCTGGATACCGTAGCTCTGGTTGGCCGGGCCTTCCTCGACCGCGTGCAGGAAGACGATCTTCTCGCCGTGTTCGACGGCGTCGAGATGCACGTTGGCCAGTTCGCGGTATTCGTTGGCCAGCAGCGTCAGCTCGAAGTAGTGCGTGGCGAACAGCGTCAGCGCACGGTTCTTCTCGACCAGGTGGCGGCAGATGGCGAAGGCCAGCGCCATGCCGTCGAAGGTCGAGGTGCCGCGGCCGACCTCGTCCATCAGCACCAGGCTGTTCTCGGTGGCGTGGTGCAGGATCGCCGCCGACTCGGTCATCTCGACCATGAAGGTCGAGCGGCCGGAGGCGAGGTCGTCGGAAGCACCGATGCGGGTGAAGATCTGGTCAAGCGGCCCAAGCACGACGCGCTTGGCGGGGACGAAGGCGCCGATGTGGGCCAGGAGCGCGATCAGCGCCGTCTGCCGCATGTAGGTCGATTTGCCGCCCATGTTCGGGCCGGTGATCAGCAGCAGCCTTCTGCCGTCGCCCAGTTTCGTATCGTTGGCAATGAACGATTCGCCGTCGGCCTGGATCTGGTTCTCGACCACCGGATGGCGGCCGCCCTCGATGAACAGGCCGGGTTCGTCGGAGAACTCCGGCTTGCGGTAATCGCGCCTGGCGGCGACGTCGGCGAAGGCCGCGAGCAGGTCGAGCAGGGCCACGGCGCGGGCGATGTCGAGCAGGCGCGAAATCTCCGGCTGCAGCGCTTCGAGCACCGCGTCCCAGAGCAGCTTCTCGCGCGCCAGCGCCCGGTCCTGCGCCGACAGCGCCTTGTCCTCGAAGGCCTTCAACTCGGGCGTGATGTAGCGCTCGGCGTTCTTCAGCGTCTGCCGGCGGCGGTAGTCTTCGGGAATCTTGTCGACGTTGGCGTGCGTGACCTCGATGTAGAAGCCGTGCACGCGGTTGTACTCGACCTTGAGGCTGTTGATGCCGGTGCGTTCCTTCTCGCGCGCCTCCAGTGCCAGCAGGAACTCGCCGCAGTTGTCCTGGATGCCGCGCAGCTCGTCGAGGTCGGCGTCGTAGCCGGGGGCGATGACGCCGCCGTCGCGCAGGTTGGTCGAGGGCTCGGCGGCGATGGCGCGGACGAGCAGGCCGAGCACGTTCTCGGGCGTGGCTAGTTGCGCATGCAGTTCCTGCAGCAGCGGTGCGCCCGATGGCGCAATCGGCGCACGCAAGGCGTCGAGCCGGGCGAGGCTGTCGCGCAGGCCGGAGAGGTCGCGCGGGCGGGCCGAGAAGAGGGCGACGCGGCCGGCGATACGCTCGATGTCGGCGATGCCTTTCAGTGCTTCGCGCACCGCCTGTGCCCCGAGGTTGGCGTCCTCCTGCAGCGCCTCGACGGCGGCGTGGCGCGCGGCCGGGATGGCGCGGTCGCGCAGCGGGTGGTGCAGCGCGTGGCGCAGGCAGCGCGAGCCCATCGACGTGACGCAGGTGTCGAGCAGCGAACACAGCGTCGGCTCCGGCTGGCCGCGCAGCGTCTCGGTCAGTTCGAGGTTGCGCCGCGTTGCTGCATCCAGCCCGATGTAGGCACTTTCGCGTTCGACCACCAGCGCCCGCACGTGCTGCAGGCTGCGCGCCTGCGTTGCCTGCGCGTAGCGCAGCAGCGCGCCGGCGGCGGCGACTTCCGGGCCGGCGTCGTCGATGCCGAAACCGGCCAGCGAGGCGACGGCGAATTGCTGGCACAGCTCGCGCTCGGCGGCTTCGGTGTCGAAATGCCAGTCCGGCCGGCGGGTCAGCGCGGCGGCCGGCGTGAACGGCAGCGCCAGCGAATCGGGCTGGATGATCTCGGCCGGGCGGATGCGCTCCAGCGTCGCCGGCAGCCTGGCGTTCGCCACCTCGGTCGCACGCAGTTCGCCGCTGGCGAGGTTCAACCAGGCCAGGCCGGTGGTGTGCTTCGTCGGCGACAGCGCCATCAGCAGCGTGTCGCGCTTCTCGTCCAGCAGCGCCGCGTCGGTCAGCGTGCCCGGCGTGACGATGCGCGCCACCGCGCGCTCGACCGGGCCTTTGGACGTCGCCGGGTCGCCGATCTGCTCGCAGATGACCACCGATTCGCCGAGCTTGACCAGCTTGGCGAGGTACTGCTCGACCGCATGGAAGGGCACGCCGGCCATCTTGATCGGCATGCCGGCAGTCTGGCCGCGCGTGGTCAGCGTGATGTCGAGCAGCCGCGCCGCCTTCTCGGCATCCTCGAAGAACAGCTCGTAGAAATCCCCCATGCGGTAGAAGAGCAGCGTCTCCGGGTGCTGCGACTTGAGGCGCAGGTACTGCTGCATCATCGGGGTGTGCTTGGCGAAATCGGTCGAAGTCATCGTAGAAGTGGGGTCAGGCAAGCCGGGTAATTTGCCGCAGGCGGTCGGCGAGGATCGCGACGCGCTCGCCGAGGGTTTCCGAAGGCGAGATCATACCGGGGAGGTAGTCGAAAAACGCCTGCGTTTCGATCAGGTCGCGGCAGCGTCCGGCGAGATAGCTTCGCAGTTCGTTGCCGCAGGCAGCGATTTCCTGCGCCAGTTCTGGGCGGCCGTCGAGCACGGTGACGATGTCTTCGAGGTCGTGGCTGCCGAGCAGGTCGCCCCTGCCGCGGTCGGAGAAGGCTTCGAACTTGGTGGCGAGAAAGGCCGGTGCGGTAATCAGGCGGATGTCGAAACCGGCCGGCAGGCGAACGCGCTGTGCGGTCTCGACGACGAGCGGATACCAGCGGTTGGCAAAGCCGAGGATGGCCGGGTCGGTCGGCATCAGGTCGACTTCGAGATCGCGGTAGCGCCAGCGGCAGATGACTTCCATGCCGAGGTCGCGCACGAAACCGAGTGCACGGAATTCCTCTTCCAGCCGGTGGTAGTCGCTCAATGCCGCGACCTGCACCGTCAGGTCGACGTCGTAGGTGACGCGCGCCGGGGCGGCGGCCGGGTCGCTCAGCAACAGGCCGGCCGCGCAGCCGCCGACGAAAACCAGCCGTTCCCTCAATGGGCCGAGTACGCCGGCGACCAACTCGATCTTGGCCAGATTGGGGTCGTGACGGTTGATGTAATTCACTGGAAATACTTCTCCAGCAGTTCCGCCGCCGCGTTGCGTTCGCGCGCCTGGCCGCTGCGCAGCGCATCGAACAGCGCGAGCAGCGCGTAGAGGTCGCCGTCCTTCATCGCCGCTTCCGGCGCCGAAGGGTAGAGCGGTACCAGACTCAGGCCGCGCACCGTGCCCTTGGCGTGCGGCCACACCGGCACCGGGTCGGACGAGGGGACGATGATCGCGGCTAGCGGTGCCGCGGCATAGGCGGTCGGCACGCCGCGCGTCAGCGTGCCCCACACCGGCGGGAAGGCGTACTTGGCGCCGTGCAGCAGGAACTCGCGCAGCTGCGGCCGGAGCAGCACCGGCTTGCGCTCCCGGAACATCAGCAGTTGCGCTGCCGCCGCGCGTTTCAGTGCGCTATGCACGGCGGAAGGCGCCAGCCCGGTCTGCCCGGCCAGTTCCGGGTAGCTGACGGCGGCACCCTTGCGGGCAAGCAGCGCCAGCAGCAGATAGAAATCCTGCGGCTTGAGCACCGACTGCTTATTGGCGATTCTTGGCATTTCGCGATTCTCGAAATAAGAATTACTGTAGTAAATTTATTTTAAACAATGCCTTGAAGTCAATATTCTTATTTCGAGAATTGAGAATTTCAGGTGCGGCTGGCGTGCCGTTCGCCATTTGCGAATAGCGAATGAGGACTGTTGACCCCGCAGACAGGCTTAGTCGCGCGGCTGGTAACGGATCCGGTAGATCGCCCCGGCATGGTCGTCCGACACCAGCAGCGAGCCATCCGGCAGCACCAGCACATCGGCCGGGCGGCCCCAGACGAAGTCATCGTCGAGCCAGCCGCTGGCGAACGGCGTGTAGCTGACGGCGCGGTTGCCGTCGAGGGTGACGAGGCTGATGCGGTAGCCGATCTTCTTGCCGCGGTTCCACGAGCCGTGCTCGGCGATGAAGATCTGGTTGCGGTATTTCTCCGGGAACTGGCGGCCGGTGTAGAAGCGCATGCCGAGCGCGGCGACGTGCGGGCCGAGGTTCTGCGCCGGTGGCACGAAATCGGCGCAGGTGCGCTGGCGGCCGAATTCGGGGTCAGCGATGGTGCCGCCGTGGCAGTACGGGTAGCCGAAGTGCATCCCGGCTTTCGGTGCGCGATTCAATTCATCGGGCGGCCGCTCGTCGCCCAGCCAGTCGCGGCCGTTGTCGGTGAACCACAGTTCGCCGCTGGCCGGGTGCCAGTCGAAGCCGACCGTGTTGCGTACGCCGCGGGCGAAGGTCTGCAGCTCCTTGCCGTCCGGGCGCAGGCGCAGGATCGCGGCGTAGCGCTCGGGGTCGGGCTCGCAGATGTTGCACGGCGCGCCGACCGGCACGTAGAGCCAGCCGTCCGGGCCGAAGGCGATGAACTTCCAGCCGTGGTGCGTCTCGCGCGGCAGGTCGTCGCGGACGACGACGGGGGGCGGCGGGCGGTCGAGGCGCTTGTCGATGCCGTCGAGGCGGAGGATGCGGTCGACCGCCGAGACGTACAGGCTGCCGTCGCGCCAGGCGACGCCGACCGGCATCTTCAGGTCGTCGGCGACGACCTGCAGCTTGCCCGGGCGGTAGTCGCGGTCGAGCGGCAGCGCGTGCACCTTGCCGGCGCGCATCGAGCCGACGTAGAGGATGTTGGCGGGCGAGAGCGCCATCTGCCGCGCATTCGGCACGCGCGCCAGCAGTTCGATGCTGAAGCCGGTGGGAAGCTTGATCCGGTCGAGCGGCAGCTCGTCGGCGCCGCAGGGCGCCGACAGCAGGATCGTGCCGGCGATTGCCGCGAGCAGGCGCCGGGCGATCGAGGCCGCAGGCCGGCGTCGGGGAAGGTCGGGCGAGGGGTGCGGGTCGGGCATGCGCCCGATGATACCGAATCCTTCGCCGGGGCAGCTTGCTCGCCGCCTGCCACGGCTTCCGGGCGCCGCCGGCCGGCTTGCCGCATATCAAGGAAAGTGTCGCTGCCGCCGACTATCCTGCGCCCCGCGTCCGGCTATCCTGTCGCCGCAGGCTTCGTCTCAGGTGGTGCGTCGTGGTGTCGTGGTTGTTCTTTTTCGAATGGGCGGGGTGTGCGCTGGGCATCCTCGGTGCCGTCCTGGTGGCGGTCAAGTCGCCGCATGCCCGCTGGGCGTGGGTGCTGTGGCTGGTGTCCAACCTGAGCTGGACAGCCTACGGGCTGGGCACCGGGCAGACTGCCATCGCGTTGCAGCAGGGGGCGTTCAGCGTCACCAGCATGATCGGGCTGTGGCACTGGGTGCTGCGGCCGTATCTCGAACGCCGCGAGGCGGCGGCCGACGTGGCAGAAGCGGCGGCCGAGGCGGCCGCCTGAGTACCGTCTTCCAGGTCAAGCGCCCTTGGCGTGCGCCTGACCAAGCGGCTTAGGCCGACAGCGCCGGCGTCCGGTGCGACTGGACGACCTGCAGCAGTTGCGAGAAGACCTTCGGGTTGCCGGCGAGGACGTTGCCGGAATCGAGATAGGTCTGCTCGCCGGCGAGATCCGACACCAGGCCGCCGGCCTCGGTGATCAGCAGCGTGCCGGCTGCCATGTCCCACGGCGACAGGCCGAATTCCCAGAAACCGTCGAGGCGGCCGCAGGCGACCCAGGCCAGGTCGAGCGCGGCGGCGCCCGGGCGGCGCATGCCGGCCGTCTTCTGCGTCAGCTCCTTGAAGATCGCCAGGTAGGTGTCGACGTGGTCGAAGACGCGGTAGGGGAAGCCGGTGCCGAGCAGCGCCTCTTCCAGCTTGATGCGCTTCGAGACGCGGATGCGGCGCTCGTTGAGGAAGGCGCCGCGGCCCTTGCTGGCGGTGAACAGCTCGTTGCGCTCGGGGTCGAAAATGACCGCCTGCACGACCTGGCCGTTGTGCGCCAGCGCGATCGAGATCGCGTACTGGGGAAAGCCGTGGATGAAGTTGGTGGTGCCGTCGAGCGGATCGATGATCCACTGGTATTCGGCCTGCTTGCCGGCAGAGAGGCCGGACTCTTCTGCTAGAATTCCGTGATTCGGATACGCCTCGCGCAGCACTTCGATGATGGCGGCCTCGGCTGCCTTGTCGACCTCGGTGACGAAATCGCTCTGGCGTTTGGTGGTGACCTTGAGCAGGTCCACGTCGTGCGAGGCGCGGGTGATGATCTGGCCGGCGCGACGCGCCGCCTTGATGGCGATGTTGAGTGCTGGGTGCATGGCTGTGTAAAGAACTTGTCGGGCGGAGTGGTTACGCGATCACTGAAGCGTAGCGCGCCGCCCGAATCATTTTGACGAATCGCGCATTTTATCATGAACCTGGCTTCCGCCCCCAATCCGAGCACGCACACGGCCGCAGCGCCGCTGGCGCGCGTGCGCATCGTGCTGTGCCGCACCAGCCATCCCGGCAATATCGGCGCCGCGGCGCGGGCGATGAAGACGATGGGGCTGTCGCGGCTGTACCTCGTGCAGCCGCAGTGCGCGATCGACGAGGTGGCGACGGCGCGTGCCGCCGGCGCCGACGATGTGCTCGCCGCGGCCGTTGTCTGCGATTCGCTGGTCGAGGCGCTGACCGGTTGTGTGCAGGCGGTGGCGCTGTCGGCGCGGTTGCGCGACCTCGGGCCGGCGGCGGTCGGCGTCCGTGCGGCGGTCGGTCCGCTGCTGCAGCAGGCGGTCGACGGCGACGTCGCGCTGGTGTTCGGCAACGAGACCAGCGGCCTGTCGAACGACGAGCTGCAGCGCTGCCAGCAGGCGGTGACGATTCCGAGCAACCCCGAATTCAGTTCGCTGAATCTCGGCGCGGCGGTGCAGGTGATGGCCTACGAGCTGCGCATGGCGGCCTACGACGGGCTGCCGCCGGCGCCGGCGACGCCGGCCACGCCGTTCAGCTCGGCGCCGGCGGCGATCGACGAGGTCGAGCACTTCTATGCCCACCTCGAACGCGTCCTCGTCGCCACCGGCTTCCACGATCCGGCCCGGCCGCGCCGGCTGCTGCCCAAGCTGCGCCGGCTGTTCGGGCGCGCGGCGCTGGAGAAGGACGAGATCAACATCCTGCGCGGCATCCTCGATTCGGTCGAGAAACCGACCGGGCCGCGCTGGCAGCGCGGCGACGCGGATACGGAACCGCACGGAAAATAGTAGATCGAAAAACTCGGGTATTTTAAAATCCCGAACCCAATCAGGGAGCAGCCCATGTTCGCCCGTCTGCGAGAAGACATCCGATCCGTGTTCGACCGCGATCCCGCCGCCCGTTCGGCGTGGGAGGTGCTGACCTGCTACCCCGGCGTGCATGCCGCGCTCGCGCACCGCTTCACGCATTGGCTGTGGGGGCATCGCCTGCGCTGGCTGGCGCGCTTCGTCTCCAACATGGTGCGCACGCTGACCGGGATCGAGATCCATCCCGGTGCGACCATCGGCCGCCGCTTCTTCATCGACCACGGCATGGGGGTGGTCATCGGCGAGACCGCGCTGATCGGCGACGACGTTACCCTCTACCACGGCGTCACCCTCGGCGGCACCTCGTGGAACAAGGGCAAGCGCCATCCGACGCTGGGCGACGGCGTGGTCATCGGTGCCGGCGCCAAGGTGCTCGGGCCGATCACCATTGGCGCCGGCGCCAAGGTCGGCTCGAACGCGGTGGTGGTCAAGGACGTGCCGCCGGGAACGACGGCGGTCGGCAACCCGGCGCGCATCATCGACACCGAGCAGGCGCAGAAGCGCGAGGAGAAGGCCGGGCATCTGGGCTTTTCCGCCTACGCGCTGGCGAACGGTCAGGACGATCCGCTGGCCAAGGCGATCCACGGCCTGCTCGATCACGCGGTGGAGACCGACCGGCGCATCGAGGTGCTGCTGAAGAAGCTGGAGGCGTCCGGCGTGACCATCGAGGACGAACTGGCGACCGCCGACAAGTTCGATCCGAAATATCTGAGCAAAATAGTCGACTAAATAGTTGACTGATTTTGTCCGGTTTTCGTATAGTCGACGAAACCTATCAAGTATTCAGGTATTAGACCGGGAGACAGAAACCATGCGACTGACGACCAAGGGACGATTCGCCGTAACCGCCATGATCGACCTCGCGCTGCGCGGCAGCGAGGGGCCGGTGACGCTGGCCGGGATCAGCGATCGGCAGAAGATTTCGCTGTCCTATCTGGAGCAGCTGTTCGGCAAGCTGCGCCGGCACCATCTGGTCGACAGCGTGCGCGGACCCGGCGGCGGCTATTGCCTGGCGCGGCCGCTGGAAGAGATCTCGGTCGCCGACATCATCCGCGCGGTGGACGAGCAGCTCGACGCGACGCAGTGCGGCGGCAAGGAAAACTGCCACGACGAGCATCGCTGCATGACGCACGACCTGTGGGCGACGCTGAACTTCAAGATGTACGAATACCTGGCCTCAGTCACGCTGCAGGACCTGATGACCAAGAATGCGCACAAGGCGGTGCATTTCATGGACCCGGTCGGTGACCAGCGCCTCGGGCCGAGCCCGAAGCCGCGCGCGAAAATCATGGCAGTGTCCGCCTGACGAGCATGTTTGCGCCGGTGTATCTCGACCACAACGCAACGACGCCGCTCGATGGCGAGGTGCTGGCAGCGATGCTGCCGTGGCTGGAGGTGCAGTTCGGCAATCCGTCGAGCCGCCACGAATACGGGCGTGCCGCGCGTCGCGCGGTCGACGAGGCGCGGCAGCGGGTGGCGGCGGCAATCGGCGCGCACCCGACCGAGGTGGTGTTCACCAGCGGCGGCTCGGAGGCCAACAACCTTTTTATCAAGGGCACGGCGGCCTGCCTGCGGCCGGGGCTGCTGGCGGTGTCGGCGATCGAGCATCCGTGCGTCGTCAAGCCGGCCGAACAACTGGCGCGGCAGGGCTGGCAGCTGCGCAAGGTGGCGGTCGGCAGCGAGGGACGCGTCGATATCGACGACTGGCGCGACGTTCTCGCCGGGCAGCCGAAGCTGTTGTCGGTGATGCGCGCCAACAACGAGACCGGCGTGCTGCAGGACGTGGCGGCGCTGGCCGACGCGGCGAAGGGCTGCGGCGCCTGGTTTCACAGCGACGCGGTGCAGGCCTTCGGCAAGCTGCCGCTGTTGTTCCGCGAACTGAATGCGGCCGGCGTGCATGCGCTGACGGTGTCGGCGCACAAGATCGGCGGCCCCAAGGGTGCGGCGGCGCTGGTGCTCGACAAACGCGTCGAGATCGCGCCGCTGATTGCCGGCGGCGGCCACGAGCGCGGCCTGCGCTCGGGGACCGAGAACGTGCCGGCGATCGTCGGTTTCGGCGTCGCCGCCGAATTGGCGGCGGCGCGGCTGCAGGAAACCGCGGTGCGGCTCGCCGCTTTGCGCGCCGAGCTGGATGCCGGCTTGGTCGCGCTCGGTGCGCGGCTATTCGGCGCCGGCGCCGAGCGCCTGCCGAACACCAGTTATTTCGCCATCCCGGAGCTGGACGGCGAAACGCTGGTCGGCAAGCTCGACCGTGCGGGCTTCGCCGTGGCCAGCGGCGCGGCCTGTTCGAGCGCCAATCCGGAACCGTCGCACGTGCTGTCGGCGATGGGGGTGGGCGCGGAAATTGCTCGCGGAGCGGTGCGCGTGAGTCTCGGGCGGAGCACCACGCAGGCGCAGGTGAAGGATTTTTTGAACGCATTGCAGACGACCGTGGTCGGATTGCAGCGAATGACGTCGGTCAGCGTTGACGCGGCGTAGGCAGACCAACAGAGACATTTACAGAGAACCGAAGCGGAGCAAGAGACTATGCTGAAATTGCCGATCTACCTCGACTACTCGGCCACGACCCCGGTGGACCCGCGCGTCGCGGAAAAGATGATTCCCTACCTCGTCGAGAAATTCGGCAATCCGGCGTCGCGCTCGCACAGCTTCGGCTGGGAAGCCGATGCGGCGGTCGAGGCGGCGCGCGAGGAAGTGGCCAGGCTGGTCAACGCCGACGCCAAGGAAATCGTGTGGACCTCCGGCGCCACCGAGTCGAACAACCTCGCCATCAAAGGCGCGGCGAACTTCTACGCCGGCAAGGGCAAGCACCTGATCACGGTGAAGACCGAGCACAAGGCCGTGCTCGACACCTGCCGCGAACTGGAGCGCCAGGGCTTCGAGGTCACCTATCTCGACGTCCAGGAAAACGGCCTGGTCGACCTCGACGTGTTCAAGGCGGCGATCCGCCCGGACACCATCCTCGTCTCGGTGATGTTCGTTAACAACGAGATCGGCGTCATCCAGCCGATCGCCGAGATCGGCGAGATCTGCCGCGACAAGGGCATCCTCTTCCACGTCGATGCGGCGCAGGCGACCGGCAAGGTGGCGATCGACCTCAACACGCTGAAGGTCGACCTGATGAGCTTCTCGGCGCACAAGACCTACGGCCCGAAGGGCATCGGCGCCCTCTACGTGCGCCGCAAGCCGCGCGTGCGCCTGGAAGCGCAGATGCATGGCGGCGGCCACGAGCGCGGCTTCCGCTCCGGCACGCTGGCGACGCACCAGATCGTCGGCATGGGCGAAGCCTTCCGTCTCGCCCGCGAGGAAATGGCCGAAGAGAACGAGCGCATCGGCAAGCTGCGCGACCGGCTGTTCAAGGGACTTTCCGACATCGAGGCGGTCTATGTTAACGGAGACCTCGAACAGCGGGTGCCGCACAATCTGAACATGAGCTTTGCCTATGTCGAGGGCGAGTCGATGATCATGGCGATCAAGGATCTGGCGGTGTCGTCGGGTTCGGCCTGCACCTCGGCTTCGCTGGAGCCTTCGTACGTGCTGCGGGCGCTGGGGCGTAACGACGAGCTGGCGCACAGTTCGATCCGCTTCACCATCGGCCGCTTCAACACCGAAGAGGAAATTGACTATGCGGTGAAACTGCTGCACCAGAAGATCGGCAAGCTGCGCGAGCTTTCCCCGTTGTGGGAAATGGTGCAGGAAGGTGTCGATCTGAATACGGTCCAGTGGGCCGCGCACTGATATTGAAGGAGAAACACCATGTCCTATAGCGTCAAAGTTCTGGATCACTACGAAAATCCGCGCAACGTCGGTTCCTTCGGCAAGGAAGACGACGGCGTCGGCACCGGCATGGTCGGTGCGCCGGCCTGCGGCGACGTGATGAAGCTGCAGATCAAGGTCAACAAGGAAGGCGTCATCGAGGACGCCAAGTTCAAGACCTACGGCTGCGGTTCGGCGATCGCCTCCAGCTCGCTCGTCACCGAGTGGGTCAAGGGCAAGACCGTCGACCAGGCGCTCGACATCAAGAACACGCAGATCGCCGAGGAACTGGCGCTGCCGCCGGTGAAGATCCACTGCTCGATCCTCGCCGAGGATGCGATCAAGGCGGCGGTTGCCGACTACAAGAAGAAACACGCTGAGTAAGGAGATGACCATGGCGGTGACCCTCTCCGAAAGTGCAGCCAAGCACGTGGCCAACTACATCGCCCGCCGCGGCAAGGGCGTCGGCCTGCGCCTCGGCGTGCGTACCAGCGGCTGCTCCGGCATGGCCTACAAGCTGGAGTTCGCCGACGAGATCGCGGCGGACGACATCACCTTCGAGTCGCACGGCATCACCGTGCTGATCGACCCGAAGAGCCTGCCGTACCTGGAAGGCACCGAGCTGGATTACACGCGCGAGGGCTTGAACGAAGGGTTCAAGTTCAACAACCCCAACGTAAAAGACCAGTGCGGCTGCGGCGAATCCTTTAACGTCTGATGTCTCCTGCTCGGCGGCGCTTCGTTGCTCGCGCTTGCCGTGCTGTTCGCACTGTCAGCGCGCTCGCGCCTCGCGCCGCCTTCGCCTTGAGGGCGTAGGGGCGGAGCCGCCTCTGGACTGCTAGAATTGCGCCCCATGGACTTCAACGCTGACCACTTCGCCCTGTTCGGCCTGCCGCGCGTCTTCCGCATCGACGCGGCGGCGCTCGACGCGCGTTATCGCGAGCTGCAGGCCGAGGTGCATCCGGATCGGTTTGCGCATGCCGCGGACGCCGAGCGGCGGCTGTCGCTGCAGTGGGCGACGAAGGCCAACGAGGCCTACCAGGCGCTGAAGAAGCCGCTGCCGCGCGCCCGCTACCTGCTGCATGTGCTCGGCCACGACGTCGGCGCCGAGAACAACACGGCGATGCCGGCCGAGTTCCTGATGGAGCAGATGGAGTGGCGCGAAGGCGTCGCCGAGGCGCGTGCCGCCGGCGATCACCACGAGCTGGAGCACCTGCATCACCGCTTGCGCGAGCGGATGAACGCGAGCTACGAAGAGCTGGCGGCACTGCTCGACGATGCGCAGGATTTCGATGCCGCGAGCGATCGCGTGCGCCGGCTGATGTTTCTGGAAAAACTGCTGTCCGAAATCGACGAGGCGATTGCCGAGATCGAAGAACAATAATCCCTCCCCAGGAAATTCATGGCACTTCTGCAGATCGCGGAGCCCGGAGAATCGGCGGCCCCGCACCAACACAAGCTGGCGGTCGGCATCGACCTCGGCACCACCAACTCGCTGGTCGCCACCGTGCGCAGCGGACTGACCGTCGTCCTCAACGATGAGCTCGGCCGGCCGCTGCTGCCCTCGGTCGTCCATTACGCGGCCGACGGCAGCACCGAAGTCGGCTACGAACCGCAGAGCCGGCAGGCGCAGGACCCGAAGAACACCATCGTTTCGGTGAAGCGCTTCATGGGGCGCGGGCGCAACGACATCGCCCACGTCGAGTCGCTGCCCTACGACTTCATCGATGCGCCGGGCATGGTCAAGCTGCGCACCGTCGCCGGCGTCAAGAGCCCGGTCGAGGTCTCGGCCGAGATCCTGAAGACCCTGCGCGCCCGCGCCGAAGCGGCGCTCGGCGGCGACCTGGTCGGCGCGGTGATCACCGTGCCGGCCTATTTCGACGATGCACAGCGGCAGGCGACCAAGGACGCGGCGAAGCTCGCCGGCCTCAACGTGCTGCGCCTCCTGAACGAACCAACTGCGGCGGCGATCGCCTACGGCCTCGACAATGCCTCGGAAGGCCTCTACGCGGTCTACGACCTCGGCGGCGGCACCTTCGACATCTCGATCCTGCGCCTGTCCAAGGGCGTCTTCGAGGTGCTCGCGGCCGGCGGCGATTCGGCGCTCGGCGGCGACGACTTCGACCACCGCATCTTCTGCTGGGTCAGCGAGCAGGCCCAGCTGCGGCCGCTCTCATCCGGCGATTCGCGCCTGCTGCTGACGCGCGCGCGGGAAGCCAAGGAATACCTGACCTCGCATTCGGAGGCGCCGATCACCGCCCGCTTGTCCACTGGCGAAATGGTGGACCTGACGCTGACCACGGCGATCTTCAACGAGATCACGCAGACGCTGGTGGCGAAGACCATCCAGCCGATCAAGAAGGCGCTGCGCGATGCCGGCCTCTCGGTCAATGAGGTCAAGGGCGTGGTGATGGTCGGCGGCGCCACGCGCATGCCGCAGATCCAGCGTGCGGTCGGCGAGTTCTTCAAGCAGGAGCCGCTGACCAACCTCGACCCGGACAAGGTGGTCGCCCTCGGCGCCGCGACGCAGGCCAACCTGCTCGCCGGCAACCGTGCCGCCGGCGACGACTGGCTGCTGCTCGACGTGATTCCGCTGTCGCTCGGTCTGGAGACGATGGGCGGCCTGGTCGAGAAGGTGATCCCGCGCAACTCGACGATTCCCGCGGCACGCGCGCAGGAATTCACCACCTTCAGGGACGGCCAGACGGCGATGGCGATCCACGTCGTCCAGGGCGAGCGCGAGCTGGTCAGCGACTGCCGCTCGCTGGCGAGCTTCGAACTGCGCGGCATTCCGCCGATGGTGGCCGGCGCCGCGCGCATCCGCGTCACCTTCCAGGTCGATGCCGACGGCCTCTTGTCGGTCGCCGCGCGCGAGCAGACCTCGGGCGTCGAGGCCAGCGTCACCGTCAAGCCGTCCTACGGCCTCTCCGACGACGAGATCGCCGGCATGCTCAAGGATTCGCTGGACCACGCCAAGGACGATGCCTTCCGCCGCGCGCTGAAGGAAGCGCAGGTCGAGGCGCAGCGGCTGATCGAGGCGGTGCAGGCGGCGATCCACGGCGACGGCGAACTGCTCGCCGCCGACGAGCGCAGCCGCGTCGACGGCGCCATCGCCCGCCTGCAGGCGGCGGCGCTGGGCGAGAACCGCCGCCAGATCACGCTGGCGATGGACGACCTGGAAGCGGAAACCAAGGACTTCGCCGCGCGTCGAATGGACAAGTCGATCCGCAAGGCCTTCGCCGGGCGGACCGTCGACGAACTGGAAAGAACCGCGGGAGGAAGCAAGGCATGACCCAGGTGATCGTGCTGCCGCACCTCGAACTGTGCCCGGACGGCGCGGTGATCGAAGCCGAGCCGGGCAAGTCGATCTGCCAGGTGCTGCTCGAAAACAACATCGCCATCGAGCATGCCTGCGAGATGTCCTGCGCCTGCACCACTTGCCACGTGGTCGTGCGCGAAGGCTTCCGCTCGCTCGAACCGGCCGAGGAGACGGAAGAGGACATGCTGGACAAGGCCTGGGGACTGGAGCCGAACTCGCGCCTGTCGTGCCAGGCAGAAATCGCCGAGACGCCGCTGGTGATCGAGATTCCGCGCTACTCGATCAACATGGCCCGCGAAGGCAAGCACTGAGGAGCGACTCGTATGAAATGGACCGACATCAACGACCTCGCCATTGAACTGGCCGATACCCATCCCGGGGTTGATCCGACGAAGATCAATTTCGTCGACCTGATGAACTGGGTGCTTGCGCTGCCCGGCTTCGACGACGACCCCAAGCACTGCGGCGAAAAGATCCTGGAAGCGATCCAGCAGGCCTGGATCGACGAAGTCGAATGATCCCCGAGGAATTCAGCCGCGGTGGCGGTCAGCGCAATGTGCTCGGCGGTCCGCTCGGTACCTGCAGCGAGCGGCCGATGACGGGCTTCTTCCGCGACGGCTGCTGCAATACCTCTGACGAGGATGTCGGCCGGCATACCGTCTGCGTGGTGATGACCGCCGAATTCCTCGCCTTCTCCAAGGCGCGCGGCAACGACCTGTCGACGCCGCATCCCGAGTTCGATTTTCCCGGCCTGCAGCCGGGCGATCGCTGGTGCCTGTGCGCCGCCCGCTGGCGGGAGGCCTGGCAGGCCGGCGCCGCGCCGCGCGTCGTGCTCAACGCGACCAACGAGGCGACGCTGGAAATCGTCAGCCTCGACGACCTCAAGCCCTACGCCGTAGACCTCAATTGAGCCGGCGCGCTTCTCAGCGCCGCCAGTGCACGCGCAGCAGCTTTTCGGCGTCGTTGTAGTGGAACTCCAGTTCGCCGTGGTAGGCGTGATGCAGCGCCTCGCCGAGGTCGCGCGCGAGATGGAGGTCGGTCGTCGTCACCAGCAGCCCGTCGCCGTCCGCCTCGATGTCCATGATGCGCGCCAGCGGATGCTCGGCCTTTTCCCGCGCCTCGCGGTGGCGCAGCAGCGCGGTCAGCTCGTCGCGATGCGCCGCGAGAAATTCGCCGCCGATGTGCACAAAGCCCGCCGGGAAGCGGTCGTGCACACGCTCGCACGCCGGGCAGACGATCTCCCGGGCCTGCGGCGGTCGCTCGATCCATTGCCAGCGGCCGGCGTGGAAAACGGCGGCGCAGTCGCGGCAGACGGCGGGCTCCGCCGGTTTCTGGCGGGACTTGTAGCTGTCGTGCTCGCGCTCCTCGCGCAACTGGTCGCGGCGAATGCTCTTGAATCCCTGCGGGATGGCGTGCGTGTTCATGGCATTTCCTTTATTCGTTGCAGTGGTTCGTCAGGCCGCAGCTCGGCGGCGCGCAGCGTTGCGACGACCTGCTCGTCCTCGACCTGCGTGAAGTCGGCGTAGAACTGGCCGACGGCCTCGAAGAACGCCGGCGTCTCCAGGCAGACGACTTCGTCCGCGTACGGGCGAATCTTCGCCAGCGTTTCGGCGGGAGCCACCGGCACGGCGCAGATCAGCCGGGCCGGTTGCTTGTCGCGCAGGGAGTGCAGGGCCGTGATCATCGTCGCTCCGGTTGCCAGGCCGTCGTCGACGACGATGACGGTGCGGCCGCGCGGGTCGAGCGCATTGCGCTCCGGCGTATAGCGGGCGCGCCGGCGGCGGATGTTGTCGAGCTGGACGGCGCCTTCCTCGGCAATGTAGTCCTGCAGGCCGGGGTCGTCGCCGAAGCCGGGGTTGCGATAAATCCAGCCGCTTTCGTCGATCGCGGCAACCGCCAGTTCGGCCTGGAACGGGGCGCCGATCTTGCGTACCAGCACCACGTCCAGGTCGCCGTCCAGCGCATCGGCCAGTACCTTGCCCATCGGTACCGCGCCGCGCGGAATCGCCAGCACCAGCGGATGCGCCGTCGAGCAGCCCTTCAACGCGGCTGCCAGGCAACGACCCGCCTCGATTCGATCGCGGAACATCCGGCTTCCTCCCCGCCGGGCAGGCCGGGAACCCTTGTGCCCTTGGCCTGGCGGCATATCTTCAGGCTAGACGGTGCGCCCCGTCGTCGTCAAGAACGCCGTCAGCGGGCGGAGGTATCCTCTCCGTCATCGGCATACTGGCGGCGCAGGCGCTCCAGTCCTTGCCGGAAGGCTTCGGCATCGCCGTGCTCGAAAAAGCCCGGGTAGCGGGCGTGCGCACTGCGGATGCGGCGGGCGTGCTTGATCGGGCACCAGTACTGTTCGGTTCTCGCCGCGATCTCGCGGAAGTAGGCGGCGACGCCGTTGCCGTAGGAGCAGTAGAAGCAGTTGAATTTCTCGATGATGTTCAGATAGGGCAGGTCGGCACGGTCGAAGACGAGGTAATTCGCGCGCCGTACCTTGGGGATGCCGTAGATCGGGAAACACACCGCCTGATAGACGCTGACGAACAGATCGAGCAGCAGGAACGGAATCCAGCCGAGGTAAATCAGCGGTGCAGTCAGCGCGACCAGCGGGCGCGCGCCGAGCACGAAGCGGAGCAGGCCGGTCTTGTAGCGCCGCTGCTGCGCCAGGAATTCGTCGGCGAGCTGCGCGCGGCGGGCGTCGAACTCGTCGCGCCGCTTGCGGTACTCGTCCTCGACTTCGTTTTCGAGCTGGCGGATGCTCGCCAGCAGTTCGTCGATATGTTCGCGCATCGGCTCCGCTTCCGCGTCATGGTGTGGCTCCGTTCTACCACAGGGATCGGCCCGATGCGTTGCCGCGCTCTTGAATTCCCGGACCATGGCTCAATATCAGGAGGGTCTGATATACGGAGTTGCCCGATGAGCCAGTCCAGCCTGCACGTCGTCTGTCCGCATTGCGATGCGGTCAATCGCCTTCCCGCCGAACGCCTGGCCGAGCGGCCAGCCTGCGGGCAATGCCGGCAGGCGCTGCTGACCGGCGAAGCGCTGGCAGTTTCCGCGGCGAACTTCGACCGCCACGTCGGTCGCAGCGACCTGCCGGTCGTCGTCGACTTCTGGGCGCCGTGGTGCGGCCCGTGCCGGATGATGGCGCCGGCCTTCGCGCAGGCGGCAGCGCAGCTGGCGCCGGGCGTGCGCTTCGTCAAGGTGAATACCGAGGCCGAACCGGGACTGGCACAGCGCTTCGGCATCCGCAGCATTCCGACGCTGGCGGTCTTCGTCGGCGGGCGCGAAGTCGCGCGGCAGGCCGGGGCGATGGATGCCGCCAGCCTGCAGCGCTGGGTGCGCCAAGCCGTCTAGTAGTCAGTCATGTTGGAACGGATGGATAGATTCGTCATTCCGGCCCCCTTCGACAAGCTCAGGACAGGCTTCGGCAAGCTCAGGGCTGGCCGGGCTACGCCCGCGCCGGAATCCAGGAAAACCCCGCAAAAACTTGCCCTGCCAACGTACGAGCCTACCCCCTGGATTCCGGGTCAAGCCCGGAATGACGGGGTAGCTATGGCGAGGATTTGCAACGCAGCATGGCGTGAGAAGGCGCGATTTCATGTAAGCGGTTTGGCGGAATGCAGTACTACGGCAGCGGCAGCGCCGTCCGGTCGATCACCCGGCGCAGCACGAAGCTCGAATGCACGCCGGTGACGCCCTTGATCCGCGTGATGCGGTTGAGCAGCAGGTCCTGGTAGGCGTCCATGTCCCTGACCACCACCTTCAGCTGGTAGTCGGCGTCCTGGCCGGTGATCAGGAGGCACTCCAGCACTTCCGGAATTTCGCCGATCTTGGCCTCGAAGTTGGCGAAGCGCTCCGGCGTGTGCTGGTCCATCGAGATGTGGATCAGCGCCATCAGCGAGAGCCCCAGCTTCTTCGCGTCGATCAGTGCGCGGTAGCCGGTGATCAGCCCCGACTCCTCCAGCGCGCGCAGCCGGCGCAGGCAGGGGGAGGGCGAGAGGCCGATGCGGTCGGCCAGGTCCTGGTTGCTGATGCGGCCGTCTTCCTGGAGGGTCCGCAAGATCTGCAGGTCGTAGCGGTCGAGTTGCATGAGTATCCTGCGCTTTTCGATTGCAATGAAATTACTATCTCAAAAAACGACGAATTGAGCAATTAAATTGCCGATCGGTCGGGTTTTCGGCCACATAACGCAAGCACCTGCGGGGCGAAGTTCCGTAAGATTCATCCATCGAAATCTTCCGCTCCAGGAGCCGCCATGTTGCAGAACCCCGCCGCCAAATACACGCCGTTCCCGCCGGTCGCGCTCGCCGACCGGCAGTGGCCGAACCGGGTGATCGAGAAGCCGCCGGTGTGGATGAGCACCGACCTGCGCGACGGCAACCAGTCCTTGTTCGAGCCGATGAACGGCGAACGCAAGATGCGCATGTTCCGCATGCTCTGCGAGATCGGCTTCAAGGAAATCGAGGTGGCCTTCCCGTCGGCCTCGCAGACCGATTTCGACTTCGTGCGCGGCCTCATCGAGGACGGCCACATTCCCGACGACGTCACCATCGAGGTGCTGACGCAGGCCCGCGCGCCGCTGATCGAGCGCACGATGGAATCCTTGCGCGGCGCGCGGCGGGCGATCGTCCATGTCTATACCGCCACCTCGCAGCCGTTCCGCGACGTCGTCTTCGGCATGAGCAAGGCCGAGGTGATCGCCATGGCGGTCGCTGCGGTCGAGCAGATCAAGCGACTCGCCGCCGCGCAGCCGGAAACCGAATGGGTGCTCGAATACAGCCCGGAGACCTTCACCGCCACCGAACTCGACTACGCGCTCGAAATCTGCAACGCGGTGACCGAAGCCTGGGGCGCGACGCCCGAGAACAAGGTGATCCTCAACTTGCCGACCACCGTCGAGATGGCGACGCCCAACGTCTACGCCGACCAGATCGAGTGGATGCACCGCCACCTCGCGCGCCGCGACAGCGTCATCATCAGCCTGCACCCGCACAACGACCGCGGCACCGCCGTCGCCGCCGCCGAGCTCGGCCTGATGGCCGGCGCCGACCGCGTCGAGGGCTGCCTCTTCGGCAACGGCGAGCGCACCGGCAACGTCGACCTGGTCACCCTCGCGCTCAACCTCTATACGCAGGGCGTCGATCCGCAGCTCGATTTCTCGGACATCAACGCCGTCGCGCGTACCGTCGAACACTGCAACCAGCTCCCGATCCACCCGCGCCATCCGTACGCCGGGGATCTCGTCTTCACGGCCTTCTCCGGCTCCCACCAGGACGCCATCAAGAAGGGGTTTGCCGCTCAAAAGGCGGCAGAGCAATGGTCAGTGCCCTACCTCCCGATCGACCCGGCCGACCTCGGCCGCAGCTACGATTCGGTGATCCGCGTGAACAGCCAGTCGGGCAAGGGCGGCGTCGCCTACCTGCTGGAGAGCGAGTACGGCGTGGTCATGCCGCGCCGCCTGCAGGTGGAGTTCTCCGCTGTCGTCCAGCGCCATGCCGACGCCCACGGCGGCGAGGTCAGCGCGGCCGACATCTGGACGCTGTTCGCGCAGACCTACCTCGATCTCGGAGCGCTGGTCCGCTACCGCGCGCATCACCTCTACGAGCACGGCACGGCGCAGGGCATCCGGATCGAGGTCGACATCGACGGCACGCCGCACCTGCTGAGCGGCGAGGGCAACGGGCCGATCGACGCGGCGGTGCACGCGTTGCGGCAGGCCGGCATCGGCGTCGAGGTGCGCAGCTACGAGGAACGCTCGATGGGCGCCAGCGGCAACGGCGGCGACGCGCGGGCCTGCGCCATGGTCGAGATCGCCGGCAGCGGTGGCGAGTGCTACGGCATCGGCATCGATGCCAATATCGTCACCGCCTCGATCAAGGCCCTGCTGAGCGGGGTGAACCGGATGCAAGGCCTGCCGAGCGCAGAAGGGCGGCGGCAGGCGGCCTGAATGGCGGGTTGAATTGAGACGGCCGGTGCAGGGATGCATCGGCCGTTTTTCTTCAGCGGGTTTGGCGAGTCGTTTCGGCGAGGGCTGGATATCGGCCAAAGCGGACCTTCGGCCTCTGACAAAAATCCGGCAGCAATGCGCCAGTTACTTTCCGCTCAGCCGCTAATTGTCAAGTCCCGGCTTATTGCACGGCCTTGACCACCTTAAGGTCAGGTCTGACAATGCATGATGCTGGGATGGCTGCTAGCAAGCGAATTTCATCCGTTTGAATCTGACTTGATCCGGCTGTCGTCGATAACAAAATTTAACACTCAGATACTGGGTCAAAGAAAAATGCTGATAAGAGATCTTTCGGATTACCCGTCCATAAAAAAACTGGCGTCGGCCCTACATCGCCTGGATGCAAGTCAACACGGCGCGGCCATTATGATCGGTGCTGGCTTTAGTCGCAGTGCTGCGCGTCATATTGGCGGCGACAAGAAAATGCCGTTGTGGGATAGCTTTACCAAAAAACTGATAGCAGAACTTAACCCTGGCGAAACAAATTGGAGTTTTTTTGACCCATTACGTATAGCTGAAGAGTATCGAGCGTACTTTGGCCAAGCCGCGCTGAATGATCGAATTCGCTCGGAAATAGATAACGATGCATGGAGAACCGGAGAGCTTTATAAATCGTTACTGGAGTTGCCATGGTCCGAAGTAATGACTACAAATTGGGACACGTTGCTGGAACGCGCAGCAGAAGGTGTTCACGGGCCGTATTACACCCCCGTCACCAAACCGACCGACCTGACGTGGGCCTCCTCGCCGCGCATCGTTAAGCTCCACGGAACAATAGGCGTGACGGACACCTTTGTTGCTGCACAAGAGGATTACCGTACCTATCCCAAAAAGTTCGCTCCTTTCGTTAACCTTGCACGACAAGTATTTATCGAAAATGAACTTTGCCTACTAGGTTTTTCTGGTGATGACCCAAATTTTTTGCACTGGGCTGGCTGGGTTCGCGATCACTTAGCTGACCATGCGCGAAAAATATATTTGGTCGGTGCATTGAAACTGACGGCGGCGAGACGCACTCACTTAGAGTCTATCAATATTGCACCAATTGATTTGTGGGATGTAGTGAAGCATATCGATGATCGTGACTTACAGCATCAGACCGCCACAGAGTTGTTTTTACAGGCGATGTCGGACGAAGGAAAATCGAAGACGATGCCACATAAATGGTCGCCACAAAAATTGCATCGCACACAAATCACCGAGGCAGACCTATCTCGCGGCTTCAAAGATCATGAATACGCAGCCACCCTGTTAAAGGGAAAATTGGGGACGTTGCAACAGAACCGAGAGTCCTATCCCGGGTGGCTGATTTGTCCCTCCGCCTTACGGTGGGAAGTTAAGTCACAATTGAGTGCCCCATGGCCAAACGCCAAAAATATTGCTTCACTCCCTCCTGCCGAACGCGCTCAACTACTGTATGAAATTTCATGGCAGCACAGCATCACTTTTGAATACATTGCCCCTTGGCTGGCAGATCAACTTTTTGAGGTTGCCAACTCAGACACCACCACCGGGATCAGCAAGCGCCAGCAAATGGAAATTGCTCTGGCATTGCTAAAAAACAGTCGCTGGCTGGATGCAAATAATGATGCTGGCAAGCAGGCTATTCAAGAACACATTAGTGCACTAACCGCATTACTGGAAAAACATCGTCAATATTTGCCTGATTGTGCGGGGGAACTTGCCTACCACCAAGCCCTAGTTGCGCGTGATGCACTAGATTACGCGAGTATAGAAGCGGTGATAGAAAACATCGCTGGCGAAGACCCTGTTTGGAAACTTCGCCAGGCTGCATTACAGATGGAGTTGGGTAGATTTGACGATGGCAGACGCCTCATTATGGATGCCTATCGAGAACTACAAGAACGTTATCGCTACGACCAGAACTCATTAGGCATATTGTCTAGGATGGCTTGGGCGCATTTTTTGTTGAAAGCTGCTACGCAATACCAAACTGACGAAAAAATCCGGGCATTGCCTCCTATCGTTAAAGATTTGTACTGTGATCCTTGGACTTGGATCGAGGAAATTCGGGCAAAAGTCAGCAAGCAACAAGAAAATTACATCAAAAATCAAAATCCCATTGAGCCTTTGTTTGAGCAAGGGCACTACCGAGACAATTCCAGTCAGCGCTCGTTCAGCAATGAGACTTCTGCATTCCTGGTGTTGGATGGTGTGACTAGAGAAGTAGGAATCCCCTTGCGTTCAGGTAGTGCCTTCATGAACGTCAACTTGCTTGCGGGCGATGCCGAAAAATTGCTTCTGGCTGGTGGTGTTGGCGAGGAACTAAGGGACTTCACCATGGCACTTCGTGCCGCCAGTAGTGAGAGTTCACCGTCAATAAAGAATTTTTTTACGCGCATTGGCGTCGCAAAAGCATCGCACAGTGCCGTGAATGTCACTGTTAGCCGCATCTTGCATGCGATTGACTTCTGGCGACAAAAGCGAAGTCATGGAACTACTGATCAGCAAGGTCATGCCTTATCCGCCCTTCGCGTGCTAATGGAGGTTCTAGCGCGACTAGTTGTGCGGGTGACATCTGATAAGGCCAAGGAGATATTCCGACTTGCTGTCACACTCGGGCAACAGCGCGATTTTCAGCACATTTGGCTTTTCGATGTTTTTGATTCACTGCTGACTAATTCACTAGAGAGCGTCCCCAGATCAGAGCAAGGTGTATTGTTGATTGATGCACTCGCATTTCCTTTGCTCAGTGAACCTCGTTGGCCTAATCCCGTTATTGACTATCCAAATTCGCGGGATACCTACTCAAGCCTGGAAAGGCGTATTGATGAGTTGGTGGAATTAGCAAGGCCCAGCGAAGCAACTTCGAGTGCTGCTTTGTTGCGCCTTTTACCCTTGTGCAAAAAAGATGGATTTCTTACAAAAGCTGAGTATGAAAAGTTAGGACATGTACTTTGGGGAAGCAGTCCAACCTACCAAAATATACCTCATGTAGCGAACCTATTTCCTCATGTATTTCTATTTCTTCCCGCACCCGACGGCGAAAAGGTCAGGGAGTTGGTATGCCGCAATTTGTATGAACATAACGAAACGATCTTGACAGATACTCAGAACGAATTGCGTCGCTTCCCTTCCCCTGAAATTCATCAGGCAATCATGATTTATGGGGGTATGGCGAATGCCGCCAGTGGAGTTTCTGCCCTGTTGCCATCACCTGAGCAAGCATTGTCATTGTTTGATCGTTTGGTGGTGTGGCGACCAGTGAAAAATTGTGATGATAATTTCTATCCAGAAAATGGGGAACGGAAACGCTTACTTGATAGCATAGGACACGCCCTTTCATATTCGATTGTGCCCGCGTTATCTAGTACGGATAAGAACAAAGATAGGTTTGAAAATTTAAGGTTATTTTTTAAAGAAATTGATGATGCAATATGTGTAATGCCTGCACTTGTGTATTTTGTAACGATAGATGTTGACATTGCGAATTCCGTGGAGGCAATGATCCGCAAATCCTTGCAAGGTCGTACCTCACGCGAGGTAAGCTTTGCAGCGATTGCGGTGCATAAATGGACAGAGCTATCAGAGGCATCTGACTTGCCCCAAGTTGGCCGTCTGATTGCAAGACTAGTGGACATCATTGAATCAGGTCGTGTCGTTGGGTTGCAGCAGTTACTTTGGGTTTCTGGGGAACTAGCCAAAAAGAAGCGTTTATCTGAACAACAAGTCGCGACGCTGACAGAGGCCATTCCGAACGTGTTTGGTGTAAACGAATACGCAAATATCAATCCACATAGCCAAGAAGCCATTAGTGTTTCCAGCTTAAGAGAGGAATGTGTCAAATTGGCCAATACCCTTGTCATCCAAGCACCCAGTTCGTCCTCCCTAAAAAGTTTGCTTGATGAAGCACAGAATGATGCTCTTCCAGAAGTGCGCTATGCCTTAGATGTCTACACCTGAACATATGAAAACCTTGCCAATGCCCTCCAAGGTTTTCTGACGTAGTGCTTCCGCAAGTCGTTAGGAGCCTCGATTTCTCTACAAGCCAGCCTATGGTCATTGCAACGCAGAGCATCCGCTTTGGCTGAGTAGTACGCAGTTGGCCTTTGGGCTGTACGACTGCTCCGCTCAGTAACCGGCCACTGAACTGCCAAGATGGTAAGTGACTCTTGAGGGTCGAGAGCACCATTTCGCGGGATCGAAAAGCTGCCATTCGAGGCAGTCGGCGGCTGAACGGCAGCTTACTGGTGGACAACTGCCCGAGTCAGGACGACTGGCCAATGACAGGATTGGCCGATGTCCTGCCGTTAGAGACTCAGCAGCGTGCAGAGTGGAGCAGCCTATTGATGGGCGCACCGGTCAGAACGGCGGCGGGCACTCGATGCGCAGCGGCGCGCCCGTTTCGGGGTGGCCGAGTTCGATCTGGCAGGCATGCAGCATCAGGCGCTCGGCCTTGGCGCAGGACGCCGGTGAGCCGTAGAAGTCGTCGCCGAGGATGGGGTGGCCCAGCGCTTCCATGTGTACCCGCAACTGGTGTGAACGCCCGGTGATGGGTTCGAGTTCGATGCGCGATATCGCGGACGTCGCGTCGATGTCGAGCAGGCGATAGCGGGTCAGGCACGGCCGGCCCGTGGCGTGATCGACTTTCTGCCGGGGGTGCCTGGGTCCATCGACGCCAATCGGCAGCCCGATCTCGCCCGCTGCGGCAGCCGTCCACTGGCCGTCGACCAGGGCCTGGTAGTGCTTGCGCACCCGGCGTTCCTGGAACTGGATGCTCAGCGCGCGCTGTGCGCTGGCGCCGCGCCCCATGACGACGATGCCCGAGGTGCCCATGTCCAGGCGATGCACGATCAGGGCGTCGGGAAACTCGGCCTGCACCCGCCGCGACAGGCAATCCTCCTTGCCCGGGTCGTGCCCCGGCACGCTCAGCAAGCCGCTGGGTTTGTCGACGACGATCAGCTGAGCCGAGAGATAGAGGACGGAAAGCCCGCGGTGCTCAGGCGGGCGGTAGGGAGTGGAGGCCATGCTGCGGATGGTCCCGGTGGGGAGCGACTCGGGCACCGCTCGCGGCGCCCGGGTTTCAGGCCGGGTAAAGGTTGAGCAGGCCGTCGAGGCCGACGAAGTTGAGCGCGACGCTGGCCTTCGCCCGCGTCGCCGGCTTGGCGCGGAAGGCGACCGAGACGCCGGCTTCGGCCATCATCAGGAGGTCGTTGGCGCCGTCGCCGACGGCGATCACCTGTTCCTGCTTCAGTCCAAGCTCGTCGCGCAGCCGCACCAGGTGGTGCGCCTTGGCCTGCGCGTCGACGATGTCGCCGACGACGCGGCCGGTGAGCTTGCCGCCGGAGATTTCCAGCTCGTTCGAGGTGGCGAAGTCGACGCCGAGCTCGATGCGCAGGCGCTCGGTGAAGTAGGTGAAGCCGCCGGAGAGGATCGCCGTGCGCAGGCCGGCGGCCTGCACCGCGGCGAGCAGCTCGCGGGCACCGGGCGAGAGCAGCAGGCGTTCGCCGAAGACGCGGGCGAGCACGCGGGCGTCCAGCCCGGCGAGCAGCGCCAGCCGCCGGCGGAGGCTTTCGCGGTAGTCGATCTCGCCGCGCATCGCCGCTTCGGTGACCGCCGAGACCTCGGCCTTCCGGCCGGCGAAATCGGCGAGCTCGTCGATGCATTCGATGGTGATCAGCGTCGAATCCATGTCGAAGGCGATCAGGCCGAAGTCCGACAACTTCCTGCCGCTGTCGACGAAGCACCAGTCGAGGCGCTCGCCGTAGAGCAGCGGCGCGATCTCGTCGTCGAACTCGGCGGTGCGTTCGGCGCCGGCCAGCCGCACCACCTGCGGCGGTTGCGGCTGTACGGCGGAAGCGCCGGTGGCGGCGACGCAGCGGTCGAGCAGGAAGGTCGGCAGCGCGCCGCCCTGGATGACCAGATCCATCAGGCGAGGCGCTCCGGCAGCACGTCGCGCAGCAGCGTCGCGGCGTCGCGCAGCGACTTCTCGGTGGCGTCCCAGTCGATGCAGGCGTCGGTCACCGAGCAGCCGTACTTGAGCTGCGAGAGATCCTCGGGGATCGGCTGGTTGCCGGCGACGAGGTTCGATTCGATCATCGTGCCGACGATCGACTTGTTGCCGAGGCGGATCTGGTTGACCACGTCGGCCATGACCAGCGGCTGCAGCTCCGGCTTCTTGTAGCTGTTGGCGTGCGAGCAGTCGACGACGATGTTGGCCGGCAGCTTGGCCTTGGTCATCGCCTGCTCGGCCATCGACACCGACACCGTGTCGTAGTTCGGGCGGCCGTCGCCGCCGCGCAGCACGACGTGGCCGTAGCGGTTGCCGCGGGTGCGCACGATCGCCGTGCGGCCCTGGCTGTTGATGCCGAGGAAGGAGTGCGGGCGCGACGCGGAGAGGATCGCGTTCACGGCGACGCCGATGTCGCCGTTGGTGCCGTTCTTGAAGCCGACCGGCGTCGACAGGCCCGACGACATCTCGCGGTGCGTCTGCGATTCGGTGGTGCGGGCGCCGATCGCGCTCCACGTGATCAGGTCGCCGAGGTATTGCGGCGAGATCGGGTCGAGCGCCTCGGTGCCGGCCGCCAGGCCCAGCTCGTTCACTTCGAGCAGGAAGTGGCGGGCCTTCTTCATGCCTTCGTCGACCTGGAAGGAGTCGTCCATGTGCGGGTCGTTGATGTAGCCCTTCCAGCCGGTGGTCGTGCGCGGCTTCTCGAAATAGACGCGCATGACGATCAACAGCGTGTCGGAGACCTCGTCGGCGAGCGCCTTCAGCCGCTTCGCGTAGTCGAGGCCGGCGACCGGGTCGTGGATCGAGCACGGGCCGACGACGACGAACAGGCGATGATCCTTGCGGTCGAGGATGTTGCGCAGCGCCTCGCGCCCCCGCATCACGGTGCGGGCGGCCTGGGTCGAGAGCGGCAGCTTGGCGTGGACGTCCTCGGGCGAGGGCATCGGATCGAAGGCGGCGACGTTGATGTTGTCGATGTCGAGTGTGGTCATGGTCGGAAACCGTATAACAAGCGGGGTTGGGGCAGGGCGGCGGCGGGGGAAACGATGCGAACGGTACGAACGATGCGTCTCGGCGATGCGTCCCGCTGCCGTGGCGATGCCGGGAAAGGGTTGGAGTTTACCGCCTCGGCGGGGCGTTTGGCGAGCGCGGCGAGTTCAGGGGCGGCACTTCAATGCAGCCAGTCGGCGAGCAGCGTGTGCAGCTGTTCCTCGGAGAACGGCTTGGTCAGCGCGTCGTCCATGCCCGCCGCACGGCAGCGCGGCAGCACGGCAGCGCGGTCGTCGGCGGTGAGGGCGACGATCGCCACCGGCGTCAGCTGGCGACTGCGTTCCTCGGCGCGCCAGCGGCGGGCGGTTTCCCAGCCGTCGAGCACGGGCATCTGGCAGTCGAGCAGGACCAGGTCGAATTCGCGCTGCGGATCGCCGGCAACCTCGTTCAGGCGGGCCAGCGCCGCCGCGCCGTTGTCGGCGGTGACGACGCTGCAGCCGGCGCGTTCAAGCAGCCCGCGCGTCGCTTCCAGGATCGGCACGTTGTCGTCGACCAGCAGCAGGCGGCCGGAAATGTCCCCGGGCTCCGGGACGGTACGCGGCTCGGAGCCGGCGCGGACGGGGGCGGGTGCCGGGGGGGCCGCCGTTGCCGGTGCACTGACGGCGTCCTTGCGCGCCAGCAGGCCGGTGATCTCCTCGTGCAGCAGGTTGATCGACACCGGCTTCGCCAGGAAGCGGTCCATTCCGGCGCGCAGGCAATCCTCGCGATAGTTGCTGGTGGCGAACGCGGTCAGGGCGATGATCGGGATACGGCGGCCCGGCGCTTCGGCGGCACGGATGCGCCGGGCCGCTTCGAGGCCGTCGACGCCGGGCATCTGGCAGTCCATCAGGATCACGTCCGGCGCCAGTTCGGCCGCCTGGCGAACGGCCTCCTCGCCGTTCTCCGCGGTCCACACGACGGCGCCGCGCAGCTCCAGCGTTTCGGCGAGCATGCTGCGGTTGATCGCGTTGTCTTCGGCGAGCAGGATGACGATCCCGTCGAGGTGCTCCGTTATCGGCGCCGGCGTGTCGCCACCGCAGGCGGTCTCGTCGGCGACCGGCAGCTGCAGCATGACGCTGAAGCGGCTGCCGACGCCTTCGCGGCTGGACAGCGCGATGTGGCCGCCCATCAGCGTCGCCAGTTGCTTGCTGATCGCCAGCCCGAGGCCGGTGCCGCCGTAGAGGCGGGTCGTCGACGAGTCGGCCTGGGTGAATTTCTCGAAGATGCGGCTCTGCATCGCCTGCGGGATGCCGATGCCGGTGTCCTCGACGGTGATGCGCAGCTGCGCCCGCTCGCCGACCGGCAGCGCCTGGACGATCAGGCGGATCTCGCCGCGTTCGGTGAACTTGATCGCGTTGTTGACCAGGTTGTCGACGATCTGGCGCAGGCGGACAGCGTCGCCGACGACGCACGGCGTCAGCGGCTCGACCAGGTCGAGCGTAAAGCGCAGCCCCTTGCGTTCGGCGGCGGCGGCGTGCAATTCGGCGGTGCCGGAGACGAGGCTGCGCAGGTTGAACGGCGCCGATTCGATGATCAGCTTGCCGGCCTCGATCTTCGAGAAGTCGAGGATGTCATTGACGATCGCCTGCATCTGCGCGGCGCTCTCGTGGGCCAGTTGCAGGTGGCGCCGCTGGGTGTCGTCGAGCGAACTGCTGCGGAGCAGGCCGAGCAGGCCGAACAGGCCGGCGAACGGGGTGCGCAGTTCGTGGCTCATGTTCGCCAGGAAGTCGCTCTTCGCCCGGCTGGCGGCCTCGGCGCGGCTGCGCTCCTGCTGCAGTTCGGCTTCCGCCGCCTTGCGTTCGCTGATGTCCTCGCAGGTCCAGACGACGCCGCGGGTCGGGTCCTGCGGATCGATCGCCTTGACCGACAGCGCGCACCAGAAGGGCATGCCGCCGCGCCGCTGCATGACCATCTCCTCGCGCAGCACTTCGCCGCTGGCCAGCCGCGCCGCGGCGGTCTGCGCGAAGCGGCTGTACGCCTCCTGGCTGGCGTAGAGGCGGCGGATGTTCAGCCCGTGCATGGTATCGGCGTCGTAGCCGAAGATTTCCGCCATCTGGCGATTGACGGTGAGGATCCGGCGGCTCTCCGGATCGGCGGTGTCGATGAAGGCAATGCCGATCGGCGAGGCTTCCAGCGTCGTCTGCTGGATCGCTTCCGTCTCGCTCTTCGCTGTCTTCAGCTGCGCTTCGGCGCGGCGGGCGCGCAGCACCGCCCAGGCCAGCGTCAGCATGACGCCGACAAACAGAAAGAAGGCGGCGGCGATCAGCTGGTTCATCGTGCGCATGCGCGCGCTCAGCTCGGAGTTCAACGCCGACAGGTTCCCCCAGCGGTCGAGTTCGGCGGCGTCGAGGTCCTGCGCGAGGCGCCGCATCTCCTCCGCCATGCGGAACAGCGCAGCGGCTTCGGTGAGGTTCGCGGCGGGGCGGGCGAGGTCGGCGCGGGTGGCGCGGATGCGGGCGGTCAGCGCCTCGCGTGCCGCCGGATCGCTGTCGCGGCCCTCGGCGGCGTAGCTCTCGGCGCTCAGCAGGCGCTTGTCGGCGCTGGCCAGCAAAGGTTCGCGCAGGGCCGGCGAGGCGGCGGCTTCCTCGACGGTGCGGGCGGCGATGTCGACGAAGAAGCGGGCCTTGAGCAGCGTTCGCGCGCCGTGCACGGCGTCGAAGTTGGCGCCGAGGAACTGCTGGTGCAGCGCATTGAAGCGCGCAAAGCCGATGACCAGCACCAGTCCGCCGATGGCGGCGGCAGCGTAGGTGAGCAGCAGTGTCCAGCTGAGTCTGGCCGGTGTGATCCTGGGCATGGTTGCTTGTTGTCGTATCCGGTCGTTGTTCCGGCTTGAGCGGGGCTATAAACTCCGGGGATCGGGAGGAGTTGCAACATTCTCCGTCGAACACACGACTAACAACAAGTATTTCGACATGGGCAAAACGGACGGGAAAAGGCTGCGGACGATCGTCGCCGGGCGGTGGCGCCGGGCGGGGCGGCTGGCGTGGTGCGCCCTGCTGCTGCAGGCGGGCGCCGCCGGCGCGCAGATTTCGGACGGCGAGATCCGCGTCGGCGCGCTGCTCGACATGAAGTCCACCTATGCCCACATCGCCGGCCAGGGCTCGGTCGTCGCCGCGCAGATGGCGATCGAGGACGCGGGCGGCAGCATCGACGGCAAGCCGATCCGGCTGCTCGTCGCCGATCACGCCAACGACGTCGGCGAGACCTCGCGCGTCGCTCGGGAGTGGCTGTCCAGCGGCGGCGTCGACGTCATCGCCGACGTCCTCGGCTCGCCGCAGGCGCACGCCGTGCAGGAAATCAACCGCGAGCGTGGCGAGCGGGGGGCGGTCGTCTTCTACAACGGCGTCATGAGCAGCGACATCACCGGCCGCCGCTGCGCGCCGCTGGGCATCCACTGGATGTACGACGGCCACGCCTTCAACACGGTGATCGGCCGCGAATTGACGGCAGCCGGCGCCCGGCGCTGGTATTTCGTCACCGTCGACAACGCCTTCGGCCAGAACGTCGAGGCCTCACTGTCGGCGATCGTCCGCGAGAACGGCGGCGTGGTGGTCGGCGGCGTGCGCCACTCGCTCGGCGAGAGCGAGATGTTCCCCAAGCTGCGCGAGGCGGCGCTGTCGGGCGCCGATGTGATCGCGCTGGTCAACGCCGGGCAGGACATGATCCAGGCGGTGCGCAGGAGCTTCGACCTGCTGCGCGTCAGCAAGGGCGAGACGATGCTGGCGGCGGTGGCGACGGCGCTGAACGACGTGCACCTGATGAAGCCGCAACTGGCGCAGGGGCTGCGCCTCTCCCATTCCTTCTACTGGAACATGGATGCCGAGGCGCGCGCCTGGTCGCAGCGCTTCTTCGACCGCACCGGGGCGATGCCGAGCGACCTGCAGGCCGGTGTCTATTCGTCGCTGACGCATTACTTCAAGGCGGTGCGGGCGGCCGGCAGCGACCACGGGCCGACGGTGGTGAAGAAGATGCGCGAGATTCCGATCCGCGACCCGATCGTGCGCAACGCCCGCCTGCGCGAGGACGGGCGGATGGTGCACGACATCTTCCTGCTGCGCGTCAAGGCGCCGGCCGACGTCAAGGAACCCTGGGATTACCTGGAGATCCTGCGCAAGGTGCCCGGCGACCGCGCCTTCCGGCCGATCGGCGAGGGTGGCTGCCCGCTGGTCGCCGCTACCGCGTCAGGGAAGTAGCTCCTTGCCGGCGCCGGCGAGGTAGTCCCGCGCCGAGCGGTAGCCGACGCCGAACAGCGTCTCCAGGTTCGAGCGCGACCAGTCGAGCGCCTCGACCTCGTGTTCCGTCGGGATGTCGAAGGGCACCTTGAACAGCCGGCGCCGGCCGTCGGCGTTGTGCACCGTCTCGAAGATCTTGGTGTCGTCGCGGGCGATCTCGACCAGCGGCACGATGATCGACAGCAGCCACGCGTCATAGAGGTTGCGCGGCGTGCGCATCAGCTCCTCGGCACCGAGCACGTCGAAGACGACGATGCGATCGACCTCCGGCTCGTGCTCCACCAGCGCCTTGTAGTTCAGGCAGTCGTGCGCGGCCCCTTCGTAGTAGAACTTCTCGGCGCCGGTCTGCGGATCGGCGATCGGGTAGGGCGGGTAGAGGAAGGGAAAGGCCAGCGCGGCGCGGCAGTGGTCGGCGTTGATCCGGTCCTTGGCGAAGTTCTCCATGCGCCGGTCGCTGATGTTGTAGGCGTTGATGTAGAAGGCCGGCTCGACCTGCTTCAGCGCGTCGAAATCGACCGTCTCCTCCAGGAAGGGGACGCTGGCGCAGAGGCCGAGGCTTTTCGGGCCGAGGTCGGTCGGGCAGGCGCTGGCGAAAAGCAGGCGCACCCAGTCGGCAAACAGCTGTTCCATCGCCGATTCGCCGTGCTGCGCGGCCAGCGTCTGCGTCAGCGGATTCATCGCCAGCATCTGCCGGTAGAGGTCGGCGACGGCGCCGGGCTTCTGGAAGACCTTGTAGTTGACCGGGAAGTGGTCGTAGATGGCATCCGCGACGCCCATGTCGGTGGTCCGCTTCAGCGCCTCGATCGGCGTGCCCTGCGCCGGCGCGACGTAGAGCAGGCCGATCAGCGCGCCGGCGCCGGCGGTGGAAATGACGTCGAATTCGACGCCGGCCTCGGCGAAGGCGACCAGCGCCCCGGACATCAGCGTTGCGTTGGGGGCGCCGCCCCCGAGGATCAGTGCCGTCTTGCCCATGTGCGCTCCTTGCAGGGAACGACAGGACTCAGCCGGTCAGCTGCTTGAACAGTTCCCGGATCGCCGCGACCTTGTCGTTCAGGGTCGATGAATGCCGTGAGAATAACAGCTTGTCCTGCCCGGCGAGCTTGTAGGCGCGATTTTTCTGGATCAGGTTGATGATCCGGATCGGCTCGATCGGCGCTTCCCGGGCGAAATCGGCGCTGAACTGGACGACGATCTGCTCGCTGGTGGCGTCGAGCTTGGCGACGCAATACGGCTTCACCAGCAGGCGCACGCGGTGCGTCGCCAGCAGCGACTGCGCCTGCGGCGGCAGTTCGCCGAAGCGGTCGATCAATTCCTCCTGCAGGTCGTCGATGGCCTCGCCGGCCTCGCAGTTGGCCAGGCGCTTGTACAGCGTCAGCCGCTCGTGCACGTCCGGCGCGTAGTCGTTCGGCAGCAGCGCCGGCGTGTGCAGGTTGATCTCGGTGGCGATGCCCAGCGGCCGCGTCAGGTCGGGCTCCTTGCCCTGCTTCAGCGCGGCGACGGCGCGGTTCAGCATCTCGGTGAACAGGTTGAAGCCGACTTCCTGCATCTCGCCCGACTGGCTGTCGCCGAGGACTTCGCCGGCGCCGCGGATCTCCAGGTCGTGCATCGCCAGGTAGAAGCCGGAGCCGAGCTCCTCCATGTGCTGGATCGCCTCCAGCCGCTGCTTCGCCTGCTTGGTCAGGCCGGAATTCTCGCCCGTTCTTTCGTTCGCTCCGTCGTGCGTCAGCAGGTAGGCGTAGGCCTGGTGGTGCGAGCGGCCGACGCGGCCGCGCAGCTGGTGCAGTTGCGCCAGGCCGAACTTCTCGGCACGGTTGATCAGGATGGTGTTGGCGTGCGGGTTGTCGATGCCGGTCTCGATGATCGTCGTGCACAGCAAGAGGTTGGCGCGCTGCTGCGTGAAGTCGCGCATCACGCGTTCGAGTTCGCGCTCGTTCATCTGGCCGTGGCCGACGACGATGCGCGCTTCCGGCAGCAGCCTGGTCAGCTTCTCGCGCATGTTCTCGATGGTGTCGACCTCGTTGTGCAGGAAGTACACCTGGCCGCCGCGCTTCAGCTCGCGCAGCACCGCCTCGCGGATGATGCCGTCGGAGAGGCGGGTGACGAAGGTCTTGATCGCCAGCCGCTTCTGCGGCGCGGTGGCGATCACCGAGAAGTCGCGCAGGCCTTCCAGCGACATTGCCAGCGTGCGCGGAATCGGCGTCGCCGTCAGTGTCAGCACGTCGACCTCGGCGCGCAGGCTCTTCAGCGTCTCCTTCTGGCGCACGCCGAAACGATGCTCCTCGTCGATGATCACCAGCCCGAGGCGGTCGAAGGCCATTTCCTTCGACAGCAGCTTGTGCGTGCCGATGATGATGTCGAGCTTGCCCTCGGCCAGCTCCTTCATCGCCTGCGTGCTTTCCTTCGCCGTCTTGAAGCGCGACAGCTCGGCGATGCGCACCGGCCAGTCGGCGAAGCGGTCGCAGAAGGTCTGGTAATGCTGCTCGCACAAGAGCGTCGTCGGGCAGAGCACGGCCACCTGCTTGCCGCCGGCCACCGCGCAGAAGGCGGCGCGCAGCGCGACCTCTGTCTTGCCGAAGCCGACGTCGCCGCAGACCAGGCGGTCCATCGGCTTGCCCGACTTCATGTCCTCGATCACCGCGGCGATCGCCGTCGCCTGGTCGGCCGTCTCCTCGAAGCCGAAGCCATCGGCAAAGGCGTCGTAGTCGTGCGCCTTGAAGGCGAAGGCGTGCCCCTGGCGGGCAGCGCGGCTGGCATAGAGGGCGAGCAGCTCGGCGGCGGTGTCGCGCGCCTGCTGCGCGGCGCGGCGCTTGGCCTTCTCCCACTGCTGCGAACCGAGCGCGTGCAGCGGCGCCGCGTCCGGCTCGTTGCCGGAGTAGCGCGAGATCACGTGCAATTGGGAAACCGGCACGTAGAGCTTCGCCTCGTTGGCGTAATGCAGTTCGAGGAACTCGGTGTCGCCATCGCCGAGGTTCATGTGGATCAGGCCCTGGTAGCGGCCGATGCCGTGCTGCTCGTGCACCACCGGGTCGCCGACTTTCAGTTCGGTCAGGTCGCGCAGCCAGTTGTCGAACGAGGCCTTGCGCTGCGCCTCGCGCGCCGAGCGGCGCGCGCGCGCCGACGGGCTGCCGGCGAACAGCTCGGCCTCGGTGACGAAGGCGATTCCCTGTGCCCCGTCGAGCGTGAAGCCGGCGAACAGCGGCGCGACGCCGAGGCCGAGGCGGGGGCCGTCGGCGAGGAAGGCCGCCGGGTCGGCGACGGCGTCCGGCTTCAGGCCGTGCTCGGCGAGCAGCTCGGCCAGCGTTTCGCGGCGGCCGGCGGATTCGGCGAGCAGGAAGACGCGGCCCGGGTAGCCGGCGACGAAGGCCTTCAGCGCCTTCAGCGGATCGTCGGCACGGCGGTCGACGGCAACCGGCGGCAGCGGGCGCGCCAGCGCGTCGGTGGTCGTTGCCGAGGCGTCTTCGCCGATGGCCAGGTCGATGCGCGCATGCGGTTTGGCGGTGACGAAGAACTGCTCCTCGGAGAGGAACAGCTCGGCCGGCGGCAACAGCGGCCGCGTGCGGTCGCCGTCGAGCATGCGGTGGCGCGACTGCGTGTCGCGCCAGAAGGCGCGGATCGCTTCCGGCACGTCGTGGTGCAGGCACAGCGCGGCGTCCGCCGGCAGGTAGTCGAACAGCGTCGCCGTCTCTTCGAAGAACAGCGGCAGCCAGTATTCGATGCCGGCCGAGGGGATGCCGTTGGAGACGTCTCTGTAGATGCCCGATTTCGCCGGGTCGCCTTCGAAGACTTCGCGGAAGCGCTGGCGGAAGCGGCTGCGGCCGGCGTCGTCGAGCGGAAACTCGCGCGCCGGCAAGAGGCGGATTTCCGGCACCGGGTAGAGGGTGCGCTGGCTGTCGACGTCGAAGGTCTTGATGCTCTCGATCTCGTCGTCGAACAGGTCGAGCCGGTACGGCAGCTGCGCGCCCATCGGGAAAAGGTCGATCAGGCCGCCGCGCACCGAATACTCGCCAGGCGAGACGACCTGCGTCACGTGCGCGTAGCCGGCCAGCGTCATCTGCGTCTTCAGCTTGTCGGCGGCGAGCGTGTCGCCCTTCTTCAGGAAGAAGGTGTAGGCGGCGAGGTACGAGGGCGGCGCGAAGCGGTAGAGCGCGGTGGTCGCCGGCAGCAGCAGCAGGTCGCATTCGCCGCGGGTCACCGCGTAGAGCGTGGCCAGCCGCTCGGAGACGAGGTCGTGGTGCGGCGAGAAGCTGTCGTAGGGCAGCGTTTCCCAGTCCGGCAACAGGCGCACGCGCAGGTCGGGCGCGAACCACGGGATTTCCTCAAGCAGGCGCTGCGCGTCGGCCGGGCTGGCGGTGAGCACGACCAGCAGGCGGCGGGCGGCTTGGGCGCCGGCCGCAGCGGCCAGGCGGGCGAGCGCGAGCGCGTCGGCGGAACCGGCGAGCGACGGCAGCGTCAGGCGCTGGCCGGCCGCGGGCAGCGGCGGCAGCGAGGGCAGGAGAGTGGGCAGCGGCGACATGGGGGAGCGAATTATAGCGGCTGGCGACGGCCGCTGCCTGCCCCGGAATCGGCGCCCGGCGGCGGGCGTCGACATTCCTTCATCACCTTGGCATGATTCCATGCCACCAGAAAGTCATCGACGGCCTTGCCGTCACCGCCGGAGTCCCGTGCCGATGCCGATCGTTTCCGTTTTCCCGACAGTGCTGCCGGCTTCTGCCGGCGTGCCGCAGCAGATGCTCCGGCGGGATTCGTTCGCGGTGGCGGCCGTTGCCTGCGCGGCGGGGCGGCAGTGAGTCCGGCGCCGCTGCTGCAGCGTCCCGGCAGCCTGCGGCTGCGCATTCTCGTCGCGCTCATCGCCAGCGTCTGGCTGGTCTTCGGCATCTACGCGGCGCTGACCATCGCCTATCGCCAGGACCAGGCCGAAACGGCGCTGCGCGACCGGGCGGAGCGGCTGGCGACGCTGATGGCCGAATCGCTGGCGTGGTCGATGCGGGATCTGAACCAGGTCGCGGTGGTCAGCACGGTCAAGGCGATCGGCGCCGACAGCGACGTTCGCTACGTCAGCGTCAGCGATGTCGACGGCATCGAGGTCGCCGCCTCCGGTTCGCCGCGCTACCACCCGGCGGACGTGATCGCCGTCAGCCGCCGCATCGTCCATCGCGACGGTTTGCGGGCGATCGACGTCGGGCGGATCGAGATCGTCCATTCACGGGAGGCGCTGCTCGCCGAGCGGCGGCTGCTGATCATCAACACGCTGGTGGTCAACGGCCTCCTGGCGGCGGTGCTCGGCTTCGTCATCTTCCTGCTCTTCCTGCACATCGGCCGCCACTTCAGCAGCATCATGACGGCGCTCGACCAGCTCGAACGCGGCGACACCAACATCCGCCTGACCGGCCTCGAACGCACCGACGAGATCGGGCGGCTGTCGCTGGCGCTGCACCGCTTCCGCGATGCGATCGTCAACCGGCGTCTGGCCGAGGACGAAACCAGGGCACTGCTCGCCGAAAAGAACGCGGTGCTCAACAATGCGCTGGTCGGCATCCTGGTCACCCACCAACGCCTGATCGTGTCCTGCAACAGCCGGCTGGAAACCATTCTCGGCTACGGCGACGGCGAGCTGAACGGGCAGTCGGCGCGCATCCTGTTCGACTCCGACGAGCTCTACCACGCGGTCGGCATCGAGGTCCGCCACGCGTTCATGCGCGGCGACAGCTACACGCGGGAGCTGGTGATGCGGCGCAAGGACGGCAGCCTGTTCCCGGCGGTGATGGCCGGGCGTGCCAACGACCCGGCGGCGCCGCAAGGCACGCGCACCTGGATCATCGCCGACATCACCGAGCGGCGGCAGGCGGAGGAAGAGGTTGCCCGCTATCGCGCGCACCTCGAATCGCTGGTTGCCGAGCGCACCGCCGAACTGGTCCGGGCGCGCGAGGAGGCGGTGCGCGCCAACCAGGCCAAGGGCAGCTTCCTGGCGGCGATGAGCCACGAAATCCGGACGCCGATGAACGCCGTCATCGGCATGTCCGCGCTGGCGCTGAAGAGCGGGCTGACGCCGCAGCAGCACGACTACGTGCGCAAGATCAACATCTCGGCGCGCCTGCTGCTCGGCATCATCAACGACATCCTCGACATCTCGAAGATCGACTCCGGCCGCCTGCAGCTGGAGAAGATCGGCTTCGACCTCAACCAGGTGATGGACAACGTCGCCAACGTGGCCAGCCACCTCGCCGGCGAAAAGGGCTTGCAACTTTCGTTCGACACCGCCGCCGACGTGCCGCGCTATCTGGTCGGCGATCCGCTGCGGCTGACGCAGATCCTGACCAACCTGGTCGGCAACGCCATCAAGTTCACCGCCTGGGGGAACGTGACCGTCCGCTGCTTCGGCGAATGCCTCGATGACGGCGTTGCCATGCTCCGCTTTTCGGTCTCGGATACCGGCATCGGGATGACGCGCGACGAGCGGGAGCGGCTGTTCCAGCCGTTTTCGCAGGCCGACAGCTCGACGGCCAGGAAATACGGCGGCACCGGCCTCGGCCTGGCCATCTCGCGCCAGCTGGTGTCGATGATGGGCGGCCGCATCTGGGTCGTCAGCGCGCCCGGCGAGGGTTCCACCTTCAGCTTCTCGGTGCCGCTCACGGTGGCCGACCGGGAGTTGCGCGAGCGCCTGGCAGCCTTCGTTCCCGGCAGCGATTCGCTCGGCTGGGTGCTGCCGCACGGGCTGCGCGTTCTGCTCGCCGAGGACAACCGCTTCAACCAGGAGATCGTGCTGGAAATCCTGCGCGACGCCGGCGTTTTCGCCGAAGTCGTCGAGAACGGCCGCGAGGCGATCCGGCGCGTCGGCGAAAAGAAGTTCGACCTGGTGCTGATGGACGTCATGATGCCGGAGATGGACGGCCTGGAAGCGACCCGGCTGATCCGCCGGGACGCCCGCTGGCGGGACCTGCCGATCGTCGCCCTGACCGCCAATGCCGGGCACGACGACCGCGACCGCTGCCTCGCGGCGGGGATGAACGACGTGCTGACCAAACCCTTCGAAGCGGCCGACCTCTACCAGGTGGTGCACCGCTTCGCGATCACCGGCTCGGCCCGCGCCGGGAACGAGGAGGCCGAAGCGGCCGATGCGCTCGGCGCAATACCGTTTCCGTCCGGCGGTGGCGACAGCGAGACGCTGCCGGAGCTGCCCGGGATCAACGTCATGCTGCTGCAGCAGCGGATGAAGGGGCGCTCGGCCAGTTGCCGGCGCCTGTTGCGCATCTTCCATGAGCAGTACGCCGAAGCCGGCCAGCGCATGGAAGGCCTGCTGGCCGCGGGCGAGTATCCCGAGCTTTACCGCTTCGCCCATACCCTGAAGGGGGCGGCGGCCAGTCTCGGTGCCGATGCGCTCACGGACGTGGCGCATGCACTGGAAGCGGCGAGCCAGGCCGCCGACCGCGAGGCCGCGGCAACGGCGGCGGCCGCCGTTGACCAGGAACTGGCGCGTTTGCTGCCGGGCCTGGAAGCGGTCTAGGGGCTAGTAGTCAGTCAACTCGAATCCGCTTGATGTAACCCCCGTCATTCCGGGCTTGACCCGGAATCCAGGTGGTAGGCTCGTACGTCGGCAGGGCAAGTGTTTGTGGGTTTTTCCTGGATTCCGGCGCGGGCGTAGCCCGGCCTGCCCTGAGCTTGCCGAAGCCTGTCCTGAGCTTGTCGAAGGGGGCCGGAATGACGAGCTTATCCATCCGTTCCAGCATGACTGACTACTAGCGGCCCTTGGCTATCAGGTGGCTGTGGAACCAGTCGATGCTCAGCGCAGCCAGTCGTTCCGCGCGTGCCAGCGCGTCGGCTTCCGGCAGCACTTCCACCTTGCAGATGCCGGGGAGATGGGGCTGCGCCCGGCGGGCGTTGTCGACCGCCGGGGTGTCGCCGGGGTCGGCGACGAACAGCAGCGGCGCTTGCAGCACCTTCAGGTATTGCAGGCCGGCGAGGTCGATCAGGCCACCGTGGCAGACCAGCGCCCGGATGTCCTGGTCGCGCTGCGCGGCGACGCGGACGGCGGCCGGCGTCGCCTGGCCGCTGGCGACGAGGCCGACCGGCAGTGCCGGGATTACGTCCAGTCCGATCTGCTGGTGTAGCTGGCCGATCACTGCCAGCAGCCGCTTGGCGAGCAGCGGCAGATGGCCGCCGGCGTCGGCGAAACGGCATTCCTCGCTCTGCAGCAGGTCGATCTGCAGCGTGGCGAATCCCGCCTGCTGCAGGGGCGCGGCGAACGCTGCTGCGCCGCTGCCGGCGCAGGTCGAGACGAAGACGAGGTAGGCCCTGGCCGCGTCGGGCAGCGCCAAGTCGCCGTGCAGCGTTAGCTCGGGCAGATGGACGGCGAGCGGCTCGTGGTGGAGGGTCACCGGGCGGCCCTCCATCCAGCCGCCCCCCCGAGCGAGGCGGCGACCGCGCTTTGTCCCTGCGGGCACCCCGAGGGGGCTTGTGCGATAGGCCCGTTCGCCGTCGGGGCGCGGTGGTGTGCGGCGCTCATGCTGCGAGGCGGACCGGAATGCGGCGGGCGCCGAAGGGCTTGCCGAAGGTGCCGAAGCGGCCGGGGATGCGTTCGCCGCAACCGGGGCAGGCGCCGTCGGCGGTGATGCGGTAGTCGCCGATCTCGTACCAGTCGCGCGCGATCAGCAGCGTCGAACACTTCGGACAGCGCGTGCTGCCGCCTTCCCGGTCGTGCACGTTGCCGGTGTAGACGTAGTGCAGCCCGGCGTCGCGGGCGATGTTGCGGGCGCGCGTCAGCGTCGCCGGCGGCGTCGGTGGCACGTCGTCCATCTTCCAGTCGGGATGGAAGGCGGTGAAGTGCAGCGGCACGTCGGGGCCGAGTTCCTTCGCCACCCAGGCGGCGAGCCGCTTCAGCTCGTCGTCGCCGTCGTTGCGGCCGGGGATCAGCAGCGTCGTGATCTCCAGCCAGCAGTCGGTTTCGTGGTGGATGTAGGCGAGCGTGTCGAGCACCGGCTGCAGGTGGCCGCCGCAGGTCTTGAAGTAGAAGTCGTCGGTGAAGCCCTTCAGGTCGACGTTGGCGGCGTCCATCGCCGCGTAGAACTCGCGGCGCGGTTCGGCATGGATGTAGCCGGCGGTCACGGCGACGTTGAAGATGCCCTTTTCCCGGCAGGCGGCGGCGGTGTCGAGCGCGTATTCGGCGAAGACCACCGGGTCGTTGTAGGTGTAGGCCACCGATTTCGCGCCGTAGCGCAGCGCGGCGGCGGCGATCGCTTCCGGCGACGCGCTGTCCATCAGCCGGTCCATGTCGCGCGACTTGGAGATGTCCCAGTTCTGGCAGAACTTGCAGGCCAGGTTGCAGCCGGCAGTGCCGAAGGAAAGGATCGACGTGCCCGGATGGAAGTGGTTCAACGGCTTCTTCTCGATCGGGTCGATGCAGAAGCCCGACGAGCGTCCCCAGGTGGTGAGGATCATCTTGCCGCCCTGGTTCATGCGCACGAAGCAGACGCCGCGCTGGCCGTCGTGCAGCTTGCAGTCGCGCGGGCAGAGGTCGCACTGGATGCGTGCGCCATCCTCGATGGTGTGCCACCAGCGGCCGGGATAATTCGATTCGGGAACAGACATCATGCTTCCTTCCATTTATCGACGCGGTAGCGCGACAGGCGCAGCGCGTCATTCCAGTAATCCGCCGGCAGGCCGGCCTTGCGCTTCAACTGGCCGAGGAAGCGCTCCGGCTCCGGCAATTGCTCCCAGACCTGCGGCAGGAAGGTGGCGCGGCGTCCATCGCATTCGAGGACTATCCCGTCCACCCCGGGCTGCAGCTGGCGCAGCGCGTCGGCCTCGTCGACGAAGGCGATCGGCTCCGGCGGCGTCAGCAGCGAAACCTCGACGTGCGTTGCATGCACTTCCGTCGCCGCCAGCGGCGGGAAGCGCGGATCGCTGAAGGCCGCGGCATAGGCGTTCTCGCGCACGTCGTCGGCGAGCGGCCGCCAGGCATCCAGGCTGCCGATGCAGCCGCGCAGGCGCCCGCCTTGCGTTAGCGTGACGAAGGTCGCGCCGGGAGTGGCGAGGCGCGGATCGTCGCCGGCGACCGCCGGAATGTCGCGGAAGCAGCAGACGATCGCTTCGCGGGCGAGCGCGAGGAGCAGGCCGCCCAAAGCATCATTGGCCACGTACCGGCTCCATGAAGGCGAAGGCGCCGTAGCCGACGACGCGGCTGCGGTCGCCGGCGGTATCGCCCGAATTGCGCAGGTCGACCAGTCGCGGCTGCAGGCCGTGCCGGCGTGCCGCGATCAGCAGTCCGTTCAGCGGCGTCGCGCCGCAGGCTTCGTCGTGGCCGATGCTCGGGTCGCAGGCCAGCACGCGCTCGGCGGTGTCGCCGTCGATCTCGCGGGCCGCCGCGTAGGGCAGATAGTGCGACAGGTCGGAACTGACCACGATCAGCGTCTCGGGGCCGCCCCACAGGCGCTCGATGACCTCGGCGACGGCTTCGGCGGAGACCAGGCCGACCGCCAGCGGCACCAGCCGGAAATCCGGCAGCACCGACTGCAGGAAGGGCAGCTGCACCTCCAGCGAATGTTCCTGCGCGTGTGGCGGGTCGGCGACGACCACTTGCGGCAAATCCCGCAGCAGCGCCACCGCGTCGCGGTCGATGTCGACCCGGCCGAGCGGCGTGGCGAAAGCGTCGGCGCTCGGCAGTGCCAGCCCGCGCACGCCGACGCGGTGCGTCGGGCCGAGCAGCACGACGCGGCGGATCGTCGCTGCCGCCGGCCGCAGCAGCGCATAGACGCTGGCGGCGATCGGCCCGGAATAGACATAGCCGGCATGCGGCGCGACCAACGCCTTCGGCGCACGCATCGCGCCGGGCTGCGGGCTGCTTGACGCATCGGCGAAATTCTCCGCCGCGGCCTGCAGCATCGCCTGCACATCGTCTGCCAGCGTCTGCGGCTGACCGGGGTAGAACATGCCGGCGACGGCCGGCAATCGGATGGTCGGATTCATAAATACCCCCCTCTCACTTCACTATAGGGAGGGAGGCGAGGTGAATTCAACCTAGAAACCGAAGTTAGCGCCCGTTCATGGTTCGATACGCCTTGCTTCGCAAGGCTACTCACCACGAACGGGGAGTCACCCAGCGGGTGAAGCTCCGTTCGCCCTGAGTAGCCCACGCAGTGGGCGTATCGAAGGGCTTGGTCGCGTCCAGCTGCGGGAAATAGGTTCAAGCGATAAACCAGCCGGCCACGCAGCCGGCGGCGACCCCGGCGAAGCCGGCGACGACGCGCAGCGCCAGGCCGCGGCCGGCGACGCTGGCGACGATGCCGAGCTTGAATAGCAGGTTGGCGAGGATGGCGATCAGGATCGCGGTGCTCGCCTCGCCGGCGGCGAGCTTGCCCTGGCCGAACAGGCGCAGGCTGGAGAGGGTGATCGCGTCGACGTCGGTGAGCCCGGAAACGAAGGCGACGGCGTACAGGCCGAGGCTGCCGGCGCGGTCGGAGAGGGCGGCGGAGAGGATCAGGACGACCGCGTAGACGGCGCCGAAGGTCAGCGCCGTGCCCAGTTCGGTCGGGTTGCGCAGGTCGAGTTCGGGCAGCGTGCCGCTGTCGCCGAGGTGGCGCCAGGACCAGGCGACGAAGGCGAGGCCGCTGGCGAGACCGGCGCCGAGGATCGGCAGCAGCACCGGCAGGATGCCCGGCTGCACGATGGCGGCGACGCCGGCAAGGCGGACGAGCACGACCAGGTTGGCGGTGAGGATGACGACCAGGCTCAGCTGCGTCAGCGTCGCCGTCGCCCGTGCATGGCGGGCGAACACCAGCGTCGTCGCGGTGCTCGACGCGAGCCCGCCGAGCAGGCCAAGGATCGGCGCGCCGTAGCGCTGGCCGACGATGCGCAGCGCCGCATAGCCGGCCAGCCCGACGCCGGAGATGAGCACCACCATCCACCATACCTGGTAGGGATTGAGCGTGTCGTAGGGGCCGAAGTTGCGGTCGGGCAGGATCGGCAGGATGACCAGCGAGAGCACGGCGAACTGCAGCACCGAGGTGATGTCGCGGCGGGTCAGGCTTTTCGTTACGGTCTGCAGCTCGGCCTTGAAATAGAGCAGCACGGTGGTCAGGATCGCCAGCATCACCGCCAGCGTGCGCAGCCCGTACCAGACCATCGCGCCGTAACAGAAGGCCAGCAGCAGTGCGACGACCGAGGTGGTGCCGGGATCGTTGGCGTCCGGCTGGCGGTGGTAGGCGGCAATCATCATCGCGCCGACGACGAGCAGCCCGGCGGCGAGCAGCCAGGGCGACGCCGTGCGCTCGGCGAGCAGCGCGCAGACGGTGCCGAGCAGCGTGACCAGGCCGAAGGTGCGCAGCCCGGCGCGCGACGCCGGATTGCGCTCGCGTTCCAGCCCGAGCAGCATGCCGATGCCGAGCGCAAGCAGGAAGGCCTGGATGAATTCCAGGCCGATGTCGGAAAGAATCGCTCCGTTGCCCATGGCGTCAGGGGGTAGAATCCGTGGTTGAACACTCCGGGGAACGGCCCCGGTCCCGATGCCTCCTGAACTTACGCCATGCCCCGCCACTTCGCAATTGTTCCCGCCGCCGGCAGCGGCTCGCGCTTCGGCGCCGGGCTGCCCAAGCAGTACCTGTCGCTGGCCGGCCGTCCGCTGATCCACCACACGCTCGCCGCGCTCTGCCGTTCGTCGCACATCGCCCGCGTCCTCGTCGTGCTGGCGCCGGACGACAAGCACTGGGCCGGCTACGACTGGCGCGACCTCGGGCCGAAGCTGGAGACCGTCTATGCCGGCGGCGCGACGCGCGCGGAAAGCGTGCTCGCCGGGCTGTGCGCGCTGGAGACGGCGGTCGCCGACGACGACTGGGTGCTGGTGCACGATGCGGCGCGTCCCTGCCTGACGCAGGGGATGATCGACGCGCTGGTCGACGAACTCGCCGACGATCCGGTCGGCGGCCTGCTCGCGGTGCCGGTGGCCGACACGCTGAAGCGGCAGGATGCCGGGCAGCGCGTCGCCGCGACCGAGCCGCGCGACGGCCTGTGGCAGGCGCAGACGCCGCAGATGTTCCGCTATGCCGAGCTGCAGGCGGCGCTGGGCGCCGCCACGGCGGTCACCGACGAGGCCGGCGCCATCGAAGCGTCCGGCCAACGACCGAAACTGGTGCGCGGCGACGCCACCAATCTCAAGGTCACTTTCCCCGCCGACCTCGCGCTGGCGGAACTGATCCTGTTCGCAAGGAGGGAACGATGATTCGCATCGGTCAGGGGTTCGATGTCCACGCGCTGGTGCCGGGTCGCCGGCTCATCGTCGGCGGCGTCGACATCCCGCACGACAAGGGGCTGCTCGGCCATTCCGACGCCGACGTGCTGTTGCACGCGATCACCGATGCGCTGCTCGGCGCCGCTGCGCTCGGCGACATCGGCCGCCATTTCCCGGATACCGATGAACGCTGGCGCGGCGCCGACAGCCGCGTGCTGCTGCGCGCCACCGTCGCCCTGCTGCAGCAGGCCGGCTGGCACGTGGTCAATGTCGATTCGACGGTGATCGCGCAGGCGCCGAAGCTGGCCGCGTTCATTCCGGGAATGGTCGAAAACATCGCTGCCGACCTGCTGGTGGCCGGCGGTGCCGTCAACGTAAAAGCAAAGACCTGCGAGCGCCTCGGCTTCGCCGGTCGTGGAGAGGGCATCGTGGCGGAAGCCGCCGTGCTGATCAGCAATGAATCCTGAAACCGCCGCATCACCCGCCCGCCTCTTTTTTGCCCTGTGGCTGCCGCAGACCGTCGCCCGCCAGCTGCACACCCGCGCCGGCGGCATCGTCGGCCGTAGCGGCGGGCGGCTGGCGCGCGAGGAATCGCTGCACCTGACGCTGGCCTTCCTCGGCGAAGTCGACGAACGCCGGCTGCCCGAACTGCAACGGCTGGCCGCCGATCTGCGCCTGCCGCGCGTGCCGGTGCGCCTCGACCGACTTGGTTTCTGGAAGCACAACCATATCGTCTGGGCTGGTTGCGGCGAGGCGGCGCCGGAGCTGACGACGCTGGCCGGCGAACTGCAGCGCGCGCTGGTCGCCGCCGGCTTCCTCGACGCCGAGCGCGCGGTGACGCCGCATGTAACGCTGCTGCGCAAGGCGGCGCACCCCGGCGAGCTGCCGGCGCTGCCGGCGCAGGAGTGGTCGGCCGGCGAGCTGGTGCTGGCGCGCACCTGGCGCACCGACCGGGGTTCGACCTACGAACCGATGGCGCGCTGGCCGCTGCAGTAGCGCCGGCGGTTTCCGGCGTCGTTGCGGGCTCGCCCCGGAATCCGGCGGGGGCGTTGCGACGGCCCTTCCTGTGTTCAGCCCGCCTTGTCCAACGGAATCCGCAGCGACGCCGCCAGGCCGCCGCCGGCACGCGCGGCGAGCGTGAAGCGGCCGCCGTGCAGGCGGGCGACGCGCTCGACGATGGCCAGCCCGAGGCCGGTTCCCGAGGCGTCGGTACGCGCATTTTCCAGCCGGGTGAAGGGGCGCTTCATGCGGTCGATCTCGGCCTCGGGGATGCCCGGGCCGCGGTCGAGCACGTCGAAGCGCAGCATGCCGTCGGCGATGGCGGCCGCCAGCGTGATCTCGCCACCGGCGTATTTCCGGGCGTTGTCCACGAGGTTGCCGAGCGCCCGGCGCACGGCGAGCGGGCGTAGCGGCACCGGCGCCGTCGGCGCCTCGGCGACGGCGACCGGCATCCCGGAGCGCTCGTAGCGGGCGGCGATCTCCTCCAGCAGCTGCGCCGGCGAGGTCGGTTGCGGCGCCTCCTCGGCGTCGGCACGGGCGTAGTCGAGGAACTGCGCGATGATCTCGTCCATCTGCTCGATGTCGGCGGCGATCGCGTCGCGCGCGGCCTCGTCGGCGACCGACAGTTCGGCCTCCAGGCGCAGCCGCGCCAGCGGCGTGCGCAGGTCGTGCGAGATGCCGGCGAGCACTTCGGCGCGCTCGTGCTCGATGCGCGCCAGGTCGTCGGCCATCTGGTTGAAGGCGCGGGCGAGCTGGCGCAGCTCGTCGGCGCCGGCGACGGTCACCGGTTCCGGCTGGCGGCCGTGGCCGACCTCGCGCGCGGCATGCGCCAGCGCACGCAGCGGCTGCGTCACGCGCGACACGATCAGCCAGGCGACGAACAGCGCCAGCACCACCGAGGCGATGCCCCAGCCCAGCCAGTGCCAGGGGAAGGCGCGCTCGGCGCGTTCCAGCGGCAGCATCACCCAGTACAGATCGTCGGCGGCGTCGTCGAGCTGGAAGCTGGCCCAGATCCCTTCCTCGCCGTTCACCGCGCTGGCGAGCAGCGTGCCGGTGCCTAGCAGGCGCAGCGTTTCGGTGCGGAAGAGGGCGTGGAAGGCGTCGTCGGGCAGGCGCGCGATGCGGTCGTCGGGTTCCGCCGGCACCAGGTGGATGCCTTCGCGCTCGGACAGTTCGTAGAGCAGGCCGCGGCGTTTCGCCGGCGCCGCGGCGACCAGCGCGGCGCGCGTCAGGTTGACCGCGCTGGCGGTCAGCTGCGCCAGGTGGCGGGCCTTCGGCTCGCGCGTGGCGAGCCCGAACAGCGTCGCCCAGATGCCGACGTTGACGACGATGAGCAGGCTGACGAGGAGGAAGGTGCGGACCAGCAGCGTCCGCGGCAGCAGCTTGCCGGCGGTCACTTTTCCTTGCCGTCGGGGATGAAGACGTAGCCGAAGCCCCACACCGTCTGCAGGTAGCGCGGGTTGGCCGGGTCCGGCTCGATCAGCTTCCGGAGGCGCGACACCTGGACGTCGATGGCGCGGTCGAACGGGCCCTGCTCGCGGCCGCGCGCCAGCGACATCAGCCGGTCGCGCGAGAGCGGCTGGCGCGGGTGCTGCAAGAGCACCTTCAGCACGGCGAACTCGCCGGTGGTCAGCGGCAGGTGCTCGTCGCCCTTCTTCAGCGTGCGCGCGGCGAGGTCGACCTCGACGTTGGCGAAGGCCACCACCTGCTCCTCGGTTGCCGGCGCCCCCGGCGCGCCGTTGCCGCGGCGGCGCAGCACGGCCTGGATGCGGGCGAGCAGCTCGCGCGGGTTGAACGGCTTCGGCAGGTAGTCGTCGGCGCCCATTTCGAGACCGACGATGCGGTCGATCTCGTCGCCCTTGGCGGTGAGCATGATGATCGCCTGCTGCGGCTCGGCGGCGCGCAAGCGGCGGCAGATCGACAGGCCGTCCTCGCCCGGCAGCATCAGGTCGAGCACGATCAGGTCGAAAGCCTCACGCGGCAGCCAGCGGTCCATCGCCGCGCCGCTCTCGGCGGTGCGGACGACGAAACCCTGTTCGCCGAGGTAGCGGGAAAGCAGGTCGCGCAAGCGCTGGTCGTCGTCGACGACGAGGATCTTTTTCTGGGTCATGGCGGGAATGCTAGCGTGAAATGCCGTCGTCAGGGTACTGCGCCGCACCCCATCCGGGGGCCGGGTCAGCGCGGGCGGGCCGTCGCCTGCAGGCAGGCCGGCGCCGCCGCCGCTTCGCCGGTCAGCAACGGCCGCAGCAGCGGCTCGACTTCCTTGACGATCTGCACCGGCAGCGCCGACGTGAATTCGTAGGCGGCAGCACCGGCGCCGGGAACGTAGGCCGTGGCGACGCCGTAGAAACGCTCGCCGAGGAAGAAGGTGAAGGTCGCGGCGCGGTTCATCACCTGCGAACTGACCGACTGCCCGGCGCTGTCGACGATGTGGTAGCGGTGGTCGCCGGTGCCGGTCTTGCCGCCGGCCGCCAGCGGCGTGCCGTCGACGTCGCGGTAGGTGCCGCGCAGGCGGCGGGCGGTGCCGTTGTCGACGACGCGCAGCATGGCCTGCCGGGCGACCGCGGCGACCTCGGCCGGCAGCACGCGTTCGCCATCGGCCGGGGTGAGCAGCAGCCGGGTCTCGAACGGCGTCGCGCTGGCGAAGCGCAACTCGCTGATGCGCACGACCGGCCGCCGGATGCCGTCGTCGAGCAGGATTCCGGTCAGTTCGGCGAGCGCCGCCGGGCGGTCGGCCGAGCTGCCGATGGCCGTGGCCAGCGACGGCGCCAGTTGCCCGAACGGATAGCCGAGGCGGCGCCACTCGGCGGCCAGCCGTTCGAAGGCGGCGACCTCGACGATGATCGCCAGGCGCACGTCCTGGGCGTGCCGGTAGCGGCTCTTGAACAGCCAGCTGGAGGCTGCCGTACGCTCGCTGCTGCTGGCGGCCAGCACCTCGTCCCAGCTCGTCTCGGGATGGCGCTGCAGGTGGCCGGCGAGCCACAGTTCAAGCGGGTGCAGGTGCGCCAGGTAGCCCCAGTCGGCGAGGCTGAACGGCTTGCCGGCGTAGCTTGCGTAGAGGCGGCGCAATGCGGCCTCGTCGCCGGCCCCGGCGCCCAGCCGGGCGTGCATGAAGACGGAAAAGTCGGCGAAGCCGGCGCCGTGGGCGCCGCTGCCGAAATAGGCGGCGGCCAGCCGCGATGGCTGCTTGCCGGCGCTTTCGGCTAGCAGGTCGAGCCGTTCCCCGGGCGTCAGGCCGCGGTATTTGTGCCAGAAGCGCAGCAGGTAGGCCTGCCCCTCGCGGTCGGCGAAGCGTTCGAGGAATTCGCGGCGCGCCGCATCGTCGCCGTCGCGCAGGCCGCGCGCCGGGGCGTCGGCGGACTCGTAGGCGTGGTAGTGGATGACGTCGCGCATCACCCGCACGAAGGAAAGGTTGATTGACTGTTCGAGCGCCTCGGCGACGCTCGGGTTCTTGCTGTCGTCCTCGCGCTTGAAATTCTCGAAGCGGTGCGCGCCGCCGCCGGTGAAGAAGGTTTCGTGGGGACTGGCCGAGTAGCGGCGGGCCAGCGCGGCGTCGAGCATGGCCGTCAGGTTGCGCTCCTTGCTCTGGGCAAGATAGTCGAGCGCCCAGCGCGTCAGGCGGTCGGCCGGCAGCGTCCGTACCTTGGCGAGTTCCGCCCGGTCGCGGCCGGCATAGCGCTGGTGCAGTTCGGCGATCGCCGCCAGGTAGGAGACCATCGTCCGCAGCTTGGCGCTGGAACCGAGGTCGAGGCGGGTGCCGGCATTGATGTCGAGCGGCTGGTCGAGGTTGTCGGCCTGCACGCGCAGCAGGTTGCCGAGCCCGCTCCGTTCGTAGAGGGTGAAGCTGTAATGCACCGCCGCCGGGTTGCCGCGGGCCAGCAGGCGCGGCGCGACGAAGCCGGCGCAGCGCAGGTAGTCGGGGTCGGCGAGCCGGGCCAGATAGCCGGTGACGGCGGCCTGCGTGGCGCCGTCGAGCGTGCTGCGCGCCTCCAGGTCGAGGCGGTCGAGGGTGTGGAAGTCGCTTTCGCCGAGCAGTTCTCCCAGATGCACGCGGGCGTCGTTGACCGCCTTCTTTTGCGCGAAGGCGATGCGCTCGCCGTCGCTGCCGCGTTTCTGCGGCGCGACCTGGACCGCCAGCGCCCATTCGCGCAGATCCTCGTCGATCACGCCGTCGCGCGCGAGCAGGCGGATATGGCTGTCGGTGAGTTCGATCAGCCGCGCCGGGTTCTGCGCGAGCAGGTCGGACGGCCGGCGCTGGGCGATGATCAGCGACAGCGCTTCCTTGAAGGCGCGGGCCCGGCGCTCGGGGTCGGCGGCGGCGTCGTTGAGCAGTCGGTTGCTCTCGGCGAAGTCGCGGCCGTACCAGGCCCAGAGGCCGTCGCCGAGGCCGTTCACCTCGCCGTAGGCGGGCTGGCCGCCGAGCGGCACCGAATTGAGGAAGTCGAGCACGATGCGGCGCCGGGCCGCCAGCGTATCCTCGCCGTCCTGATAAGCCCGCAGCGAGGCCGAGACCATCTGCCGCCACTTGTCGTCGGCGTGGCGCGTGCGTCCGCCGGGCGAGTGGCGGAATTTTTCGATCTGCGTCGCCAGCGTGCTGCCGCCGGCGCGTGCGGCATCGGCGTTGGCTGCGCGCAGGGCCTGGCCGAGTGCTGCCTGGCCGAGACGGCCCCAGTCGACGGCCGGGTTGTGGCGCGGCGCATTTTCGTCGAGCAGGCCGCGGTTTTCGATATAGAGCAGGGCGTCGACCAGCAGCGGCGGGATCTCGTCGAAGGAGGCGTACTGGCGTTCGGGATAGCGGCGCTGGTGGAGCGGCTCGTCGCGCAGGTCGAACAGGGCCAGGCCGGCCTGCGACTTCTCGCGGTAGATCGGATAGAAACCGTGCGCCGTCAGTTCGCGGAAGCCTTCCGTCTGCCGGGCCTGCTCGGTGATCGTATAGCCGCCGTTGACCAGTTGCGGCAGCATGTCCTTCATGCGGCTGTAGCCGAGGCGGATGTCGTAGGGGCCGGAGCGCGGCAGCCAGGCCTCGCCGTCGGCGCCGTCCGCCATTTCCCAGCCGGCCCCCCCGGCCATCGCCGCGAACAACCGCGCCTGCACCGTCGAATCGTGCATTTCCCAGGCAATGCTGGCCACCGCCAGCGCCGGCAGCGTGACGACCAGCGTCCGATGCAGCCAACGCAGCCGCCACCGGCGCCTGGCTTGCCGGGGACTCGTCAGGAAGCATTCCTTGTCCATGCCGACATTCCCTCCCAGCGATGGCCGCCGCGCATGCGCACTACCTTCGCCGCCGCGCCGGTGCAGCGCGGCAGGTGGCCATAACGACACTATAGACCGTTATTCCGGCGGGAAATTTCCGGGGCGGAGCAAAGTCCGCCATGCCGGCTGCGGGAGCGATTACAAAGCTTTACAATTCGCGCCGGCGTAAACAAACTTCGCTTACAAGTCCCCCGCAGGATGCAAGGCGTGGCAATCGGCCACGGCATGGCAGCGGGGTGATCTCATGGGCAAACTTTTCCTGAGCATGTTGATCGGTGTAGTCGTGATGCTGGTCCTGAACGACGATTCGCGCGACGGTTTGCGTGCGTCGCTGCATTCGGCCGCGCTGGCGCTGGCGGAGGCCGTGCACAAATGATCCTGCGTCGCGCCTTCGCCCCCTTGCTGGCCGTGCTGCTGCTGGCGGCGGCGCTGCCCGCGCAAGCCTTCGACGGCGGGCGCGGCGGCTGGCTGCGGGTGCAGGAGCGGCTGCAGCGCGACCGGCAGTTCGCACCGCCGCAGCGGCGGGATGAGTGGCAGGACCGGCGGCGGGATTTCCAGCGCGACGAGGGCCGGCAGGCGCCGCAGTATCCGCAACGCCTGTCGCCGGACGAACGCCGCCAGCTGCGCCGCGACCTGCACGACGCCAACCGCGACCTGCGTCCGGGGCGCCGCGACTTCCGTCGCTGATCTTCCTTTTCCGATCTAAAAACCGCCGTTGGCGCCCGTTCATGGTTCGATACGCCTTGCTCTGCAAGGCTACTCACCACGAACGGGGAGTCATCCGGCGGGTGAAGCTCCGTTCGCCCTGAGTAGCCCACGTAGTGGGCGTATCGAAGCCTGTCCTGAGCTTGTCGAAGGGGGCTTGGCCGCGTCCAACTGCGGAAAATAGGCTGATTCCGCTGGCGGCGCTCAGCCGGCGCTCAGCGCCGCTTCCGCCCACTGCCGCGCTTCCCGTGCCGCGGCGTCGATCCGGTCTTCCGCGATGTCGAGGCTGTCGGCGAGCTTCTGCACCTGCTCGCCGCGCCCTTTTTCCACCGCCAGTGCCAGCAGCAGGAAGCGGCCGTAGGGGCCGTCGCTGTTCAGCAGCACCTCGACCACCTGCGCCGGCAGGTTCATCCGCCGCACCAGCTGGGCCATCGGCAGCCCGAGCAGGCTGTCGAGCAGCGACAGCAGCCCGACCAGGAACAGCTCGTCGCATTCCTGCTTCGGGCGCCGGTCCTGCGCCGCCAGTTCGAGGAAACGGGCGCGCCACAGCGCGAGTTCGAGCAGGGCCTCGTCGCGGCCGCCGCCGTTGCCGGAGCGGAACATCGCGATCGACAGCCAGCGGTAGATCGTCGCCCGCCCGAGCACCATCGTCGCCTGCTCCAGGCTCGCCACCGGCGAGGCCAGGCCGGATACCGGCGAATTGGCCATGCCGATGAGCTTCACGGCAATGCCCGGATCGCGCTTGGCGACCGCCGAGATCTCGTCGAGCTCGGCGTCGCCGCGCAGCAGGTTGAGCATCTCGATCAGCACCAGCCGGCTCTGGTTGAGCTTCTCGGTCTGGTCGGCATCGTCCGCCGTGACGGCGAAACCGCCGAGCGAATAAGTCAGGCCGAGCGACAGGCAGAGGCGATGCTCGGCCCAGTTGCCGATGCCGTCGGCGGCGAGCGCGAGGTCCGGATGGCGCCGGCGCAGGCTGCGTGCCAGCTGCTCGAAGCGTTCCAGCGCGTAGGCGCGGAAATCGAGAAGGACCAGGTCGGCCAGCGCGACGGCCGCCGGCACGGCCGCGCCGGCGTCGTTCAGCGCCACGCGGCCGCCGGCTTCCCTGATCTCGCGCAAGGTCGCCAGCCAGCCGTCGCCGTCCTCGCCGGCGGCGGGCGTGGCGACGAGGAAGGTGGTGTTGGCGGCGACGAGCTGGCGGAAATCGGCACGCTGCCAGTCGCCGGCCGTGATCGGGAGCAGCGCCAGGCGGCGGCCGGCGAAGGCGACGAGGTTTTCGGCGCGCAGCGCGCCGACGGTTTCCGCCGGATCGGGGGGCAGTTCGCTGCCCAGGCGGCGGACCACGAAACGGTAGCCGGCGATGCGCGAGCGCCCGTCGATCAGTTCGTCGCGGTGGACGATCGCGCTGCGCACCGCGGGGGCGTCGATCGGCATCTTCGCGGTCGGGGACGGCGGTCGCGAGCCGAACGGATCGTCGTTGAACGTCGCCGGCTCGGCGCCGCCAAGCAGGTGCTTCATCAATCTGCCGAGAGCCATCGGGGCACGTCTGGAAGCGGGTTCGAGAGGCTGCCATTCTACGTTGCCGGACGCCCGCGATTGTGACCGGACTGTGCCAATTTACGGGGTGAGAACGGACCCCCTGCAGAGGCATCCGGCGCGTGTGCCGGCGCCTTTCCGGCGCACGAGTCGGGCCGGAGCGGCGATACCCGGTTAAAATGCCGGCCATGCAGTTTCTCTCCCTCGAATCCTCGACCGACGCCGGTTCCGTCGCGCTGTGGCGCGACGGCGTCGTCAGCGAGCGCCATTGCCCGCCGGGGCAGCCGTCGTCGGCGACGCTGCTGCCGCTGGTTTCCGAACTGTTGGCCGAGTCCGGCGTGCGCCTTGTCGACCTCGATGCGATCGCCTTCGCTGCCGGCCCCGGCTCCTTCACCGGCCTGCGCGTGGCCTGCGGCGTCGCGCAGGGCCTGGCCTTCGCGCACGGCCTGCCGGTGCTGCCGGTCGGCACGCTCGACGCGATGGCGCAGGCGGCTGCCGTGCCGCGTGTCGCGGTCTGTCTCGACGCGCGGATGAACGAGGTCTATTTCGGCCTGTTCGTCGATGGCGTCGCCGTCGGCGCTCCCGGCGTCTTCCCGCCGGCGGCGGTGCCGCTGCCGGAAGGCGGCGGCTGGGTGGCGGCGGGCAATGCGCTGACCGCGTACCCGGCGCTGTACGACCGCCTGGCGCCGTGCGTGCAAGGCATGCTCCCCGACGTCCTGCCCACCGCCGCCGCCGTCGCCGCGCTCGCCGCGCCGCGGCTGGCGCGCGGCGAAGGCATCGACGCCGCCGATGCGGTGCCGGTCTATGTCCGCGACAAGGTGGCGCTGACCGTGGCCGAGCGGCTTGCGGCCGGAGGCAAGGCATGAGCGCCGTGCTCGCACCGCAGGTCGAGATGCTGCCGATGAACGCCGGCGACCTCGACGAAATCATGGCGATCGAGGCCTCGGTCTATCCCTTCCCGTGGACCCGCGGCAACTTCACTGATTCGCTCTCGGCCGGCTACAGCGCCTGGGTCTGCCGCGTCGGCGGCGAGCTGGTCGGCTACGTGGTGGTGATGATGGCGGTCGACGAAGCCCATCTGCTCAACATCAGCGTCGCCGGCAAGCGCCAGCACATGGGCTTCGGCGCCCGCCTGCTGCGCCACGCGCTACAGGTGGCGCGGCGCCTCGGTGCCGGCCGGCTGCTGCTCGAAGTGCGCCCGTCGAACACGGCGGCGCTCGACCTCTACAAGCATTTCGGCTTCGTCCGCATCGGCGTGCGCAAGGCCTACTACCCGGCGAGCGACGGGCGCGAGGACGCGCTGGTGCTGGTGCATTCGCTGGCCGAGGTGTCGGCATGAGCGCCCCGTACGTCCGCCCGCTGCGGTGCCAGCCGCTCTCCGGAAGCGTGCTCACCGCCCCCCGTGGGGAGGGGCTTGGGAGGAGGGGAGTCCAATGAGCCTGTCCCGTTCGCGCCTGCTGCAGGAAATGGGGCTCGGTCCGGTGTGGCGCCTGCGCGACGCGCCGGGCGGCGAGCCGGTCGCGGAAGATGCCGCCGACGAGGCCGCGGCGGTCCCCGTCGCTGCCGCGGAACCCGCCGCCGCCCGCCACGGCACGGAGAATCGCCCGGCGCTGCCGGTCGACGCCGGCGCCGTCGCCGGCATGGACTGGCCGGCGCTGCGTTCCGCGGTCGCCGGCTGCACCGCCTGCGGCCTGTGCCGCGAGCGCAAGCAGGCCGTGCTCGGCGTCGGCGACGAGCAGGCCGACTGGCTGTTCATCGGCGAAGGCCCCGGCGCCGAGGAGGATGCCCGCGGCGAGCCCTTCGTCGGCCAGGCCGGCAAGCTGCTCGACGCGATGCTGGCAGCGATCGACCTCACACGCGGCGACAACGTCTACATCGCCAATGCGGTGAAGTGCCGCCCGCCCGGCAACCGCACGCCGGAAGCCGACGAGATGGCCGCCTGCCGGCCGTATCTGCAGCGCCAGATCGCGCTGCTGCGGCCGAAGCTGATCGTGCTGCTCGGCCGCGCCGCGATGCACGCCGTTCTCAACGAGGAGGGCGCGCTCGGCGCCAGCCGCGGCAAGCTGTTCGAATACCGCGACGGCGAACGGGTGGTGCCGGTGATCGTCACCTACCACCCCGCCTACCTGCTCCGCAACCTGCCCGACAAGGCCAAGGCCTGGGAGGATCTGTGCTTCGCCCGGCGCACGATGCGCCAGCAACAGCGGGCGGGCCAGGACCTGCCGCTGCCGGGAGACTGAATGCGCCTGCCGTATCGATTCCTTCCGGCGCTGCTGCTGGCCGCCCCGGGCTGGCCCGCCGCGGCCCAGACCGCCGCCGGAACCGCCACCTGCCACTACGTCTATGGCGGCGAGACGCGGACGCTGCGCGCGGCGCCGACCGATGCGCCGTATGCCGTGCCGGCGATCAAGGTCGGCAGCTTCTTCCGCTTCCGCGTCGTCGCCGAAGGCGCGCCGGCGGCGCTGAAGACCTACGTCTATGAAGACCGCGACAGCGGGCCGGTGCTGCTGCACCAGGGCGTCTACCCGTGGCCGGCGAGCGAGGCGGCGGGGCAGCGCTACGGCTTCAGCGGCCTGCAGCGCGTCTATGAGCCGCTCTACGGCAGCGAGTTCGAATACTGGTGCACGGTGCGCGATACCGGCGAGGGGACGAAATGATGGTCGGAGTTTCACCGCTGGTCCGGCGACTGACTGCCGCCGTTTGCGTGCTGCTGGCCCTGCCGGCAGCGGCCGCTGCCGCCGATGCGGGCGGCGAGCAGGTGGCGAACCCGATCGCGGTCAGCGTCGCCGAGCGCGCGGCGCCGGTGGTGCGCCTGCTCTTCGTCGGCGACGTCATGCTCGACGACGGCCCCGGCCGGGCGATCGCCGCCGGCCGCGACCCGTTTGCCGATTTCGCCGACGAGTTCAACCAGGCCGACGTCCGCATCGGCAACCTGGAGACGTCGATCGCCACCAGCGGCAGCGCGGTTCCGGACAAGGTCTATGCCTTCCGCGCCCGCCCGAGCGTCATCGAGCGCCTGCACGGCCGCTTCGACGCGCTGTCGGTGGCCAACAACCACTCCGGCGACTACGGCCCGGAGGCTTTCCTGGAAACCCTGTCGCTGCTCGAATTCGCCGGCATCAAGGCGATCGGCGGTGGCCACAACCTGGCCGAGGCGCATGCCCCGTACCGGGTCGAGCGCAGCGGCCTTTCCATTGCCATCCTCGCCTACAACGAATACAAGCCGCGTGCCTTCGAGGCCGGCCCCGACTGGCCGGGCGTCGCCTGGAGCGAGGACAGCCACGTGCTGCGCGACATCGCCGCCGCCCGCGCGGCCGGCGCCGACATCGTCATCCCCTTCATGCACTGGGGTTGGGAGGGGGAGCGCACGCCGTCGGCGCGCCAGCGCGAACTGGCCCGGCTGATGATCGACGCCGGTGCCGACGCCGTCGTCGGCGGCCACCCGCACGTCACCCAGGGCAGCGAAACCTACGCCGGCAAGCCGATCATCTACAGCCTCGGCAACTTCGTCTTCGACGGCTTCGACACGCCGGCCGAGCGCGAGGGCTGGCTGCTGCAGCTGACCGTCGGCGCCAACGGCGTCAGCCACTGGCGGACGATCCCCGCCTACCTCGACGCCGACGGCCTGCCGCGGCGCAACCCGCCCGCGCCGGCGCCAGCCTCCGCGCCGCTGCCGGCTCCGGCCAGATAGCGGCTTGAAATTCCGCCGGGCGGCCGCCATCTGAGGTACCGTATCCGTCCGGCATCCTTTCCTGGAGTAAAGACCATGCGCCTGCGCCTCCTCGCCGTCCTCGCCTTGTTCGCCGTGCTGCTCTCCGGCTGCGGCTACAACACCTTCCAGACCACCGACGAACAGGTCAAGGCCGCCTGGTCGGAGGTGCTCAACCAGTACCAGCGCCGCGCCGACCTGGTGCCCAACCTGGTCAATACCGTCAAGGGCTACGCCAGCCACGAGAAAGAGGTGCTGACGCAGGTCACCGAGGCGCGCGCCCGTGTTGGCGGCATCCAGGCGACGCCCGAGCTGATCAACAACCCGCAGGCCTTCGCCCAGTTCCAGCAGGCGCAGGCCGGCCTCACCAGCGCGCTGTCGCGGCTGCTGGTGGTCGCCGAGAACTACCCGAACCTGAAGGCCGACGCCGCCTTCCGCGACCTGCAGGCGCAGCTCGAAGGCACCGAGAACCGCATCACCGTCGCCCGCAACCGCTACATCAAGGCGGTCGAGACCTACAACGTTGCCGTCCGCACCTTCCCCAACAACCTGACGGCGATGGTCTTCGGCTACGAGGTGAAGCCGAACTTCGCAGTCGAGAACGAGAAGGCGATCTCGACCGCGCCCAAGGTCGAGTTCGGCAAGTAAGCCCCACCCATGCTCCGCGCCGTCGCCGCGCTGCTGCTCGCCGGCTGGGTTGCCGTCGCCGGCGCCGAGGACCTGCAGCTGGTGCCGGTGCTGACGGCGCGCGTCACCGACCTCACCGGGACGCTCTCCGCCGAGCAGCGCAGCCGGCTCGACGCCAAACTCGCCGCCTTCGAACAGGAGAAGGGCGTGCAGATCGCCGTGCTGCTGGTGCCGACGACGCAGCCCGAAGCCATCGAGCCATACGCGATCCGCGTCGCCGAGCAGTGGAAGCTCGGCCGCAAGGGCGTCGATGACGGCGCGCTGCTGCTCATCGCCAAGCAGGACCGCAAGCTGCGCATCGAGGTCGGCTACGGGCTGGAAGGCGCGCTCAACGACGCCACCGCCAAGCGCATCATCGCCGAGACGATCACCCCGCAGTTCCGCGAGCGGCGCTACTACGAAGGCATCGACGCCGGCGTCGAACGGATCATCGCGGTGGTCGGCGGCGAGCCGCTGCCACCGCCGAAGGCTGCCGCCGGCGGCGCCTCGGCCGGCAAGGCGGGCGGCGATGGCTTCGACTTCGAGGACATCCTGATCATCGGCCTGGTGCTCGCCACCGTCGTCGCCGGCATCCTGCGCGCGATCTTCGGCCGTTTCCTCGGCGCCGCCATCGTCGGCGGCATCGCCGGCTTCATCGTCATGGTCGTCGTTTCCTCGCTGTTCATCGCCATCGCCGCCGGCATCATCGTCTTTGTTGTCGCGCTGTTTTCCGGCGGCCGAGGGGGCGGCTGGGGCGGCTGGAGCGGTGGTTCCGGCGGCGGCGGTTTTGGCGGCTTCTCCGGCGGCGGCGGTGGTTTCGGCGGCGGCGGCGCTTCGGGGGACTGGTGATGACGGCACTGATGCGTTTCCTCAAACACACGCTGCTTCCCCAATGGTGGGCGCTGCGCCCGTTCCCGAAGGCGACGCGGGCGGCGATCGAGGCGGCGATCGCCGCTTCCGAGCAGCAACATACCGGCGAACTGCGCTTCGTCGTCGAGGGCGGCTTGCCGCCGACGCACCTGCTCGCCGGCCGCAGCGCGCGCGAACGGGCGGTCGAACTGTTCGCGCAGCTCCGCGTGTGGGACACCGAGGCCAACAGCGGCGTGCTGATCTACGTGCAACTGCTCGACCACCAGGTCGAGATCGTCGCCGACCGCGGCGTCCATGCCCGTGTCGGCCAGGCCTTCTGGGATGCGGTCTGCGGCCGCCTGCAGGCGGCCTTCCGCGACGGCCGCTTCGAGGCCGGCGCCCTCGCCGCGATCGGCGAGATCACGGCGGCGCTGGTCGCGCACTTCCCGCCCGGGGCGGAAAATCCGAACGAGCTGCCGGACCGGCCGCTGGTTTTGTAGCGGCTAACGGGACGATCCGCTCCGCCCGTCAACCCGGCCCGCGAAGCGGCTGCGATCGGCCGGAAAAGCAAGGGATGCCGCGGCGCCTGCCGATTATCCCCCTGGTTTATAGGCGTGTAGAATCATCGCCGAGCAGGGCCTATTTCCAACGCCTAAGATCATCGTGAACGACACTGCCCGACCGAAGGACCAAGCGACCGTTCTGGTCGTCGACGACACGCCGGAAAACCTGGCCCTGCTTAGCGGCCTGCTGCAGCGGCACTACACCGTACGCGTCGCCAACAGCGGCGCGCGGGCGCTGGCGGTGGCCGCCACCGAGCCGAAGCCGGACCTGATCCTGCTCGACATCATGATGCCGGAGATGGACGGCTATGCCGTGCTCGAACGCCTCAAGGGCGACCCCGCCACGCGCGACATCCCGGTGGTCTTCGTCACCGCGCTCAGCACCAGCGACGAAGAGCGGCGCGGCCTCGAACTCGGCGCGGTCGATTACATCACCAAGCCGATCCGGCCGATCATCGTCCTCGCCCGGGTGCGCGCGCACCTGGATCTGAAGCGCGCACGCGATCGCCTGCGCGACGAAAACGCCTGGCTCGAAGCCGAGGTGGCACTGCGCATCCGGCAGCGCGAACTGGTGCTGATGTCGGCCGGCGAAGGCATCTTCGGCACCGACACGGCGGGCGACATCGTCTTCATCAACCCCGCCGCCGTCGCCATGCTCGGCTACACGCGGGACGAGCTGCTCGGCTGCAATGCGCACGAGGTCTTCCACCTGCGGCACGGCAGCGTCTGCGCGAGCGCCGATTGCCCGTTGCCCGGCTACCTCGCCGGCAAGCTCGGCGTCCGCGACAGCGAGACGGCTTTCCGGCGCCGGGATGGCGAGGTGCTGGAGGTCGAGATCACCTGCCAGCCGATGGCCGAAGCGGACGAAGTCGTCGGTGCCGTGGTCACCTTCCGCGATGTCGGCGAGCGCAAGCGCTACGTCGCCGAGATCGAGCGCAAGTCGAACTTCGACGCGCTCACCGGCCTGCCCAACCGCAACCTGCTGACCGACCGCTTGGCGCAGGGCATCGAGCGCTGCCGCGAGTCGGGTGACCTGCTGGCGGTGCTGCTCATCAACCTCGACCGCTTCAAGAGCGCCAACGACGCGCTCGGCCACGCGACCGGCGATGCGGTGCTGCACGAGGCGGCGCAGCGGATCTTCGCGCACGTGCCGCCCGGCGTCACGCTGGCGCGCATCGAAGGCGACGAGTTCGTGCTGGCGACGGAGGTCGGCGGCGCGGAAGAGGTCGCCCGCCTGACGCAGCCCTTGCTCGACGCGCTGGCCGTCCCTTTCCGCATCGGCGAGCGGCAGTTCTTCCTCACCGCCAGCATCGGCGTCGCGCTCTATCCGCGCGACGGCGACGACCACGAGGCCCTGCTGCAGAATGCCGGCGCCGCGATGGCGCGGGCCAAGGCCGCCGGTGGCAACGCCTTCAATTTCTATGCGGTCGAGATGAACGCCCGCACGCTGGAGCGGCTGGACCTGGAAAACGACCTGCGCCGCGCCATCGACAACGGCGAACTGGTGCTGCACTACCAGCCGCAGTTGAGCCTGGTCAGCGGCGCCATCGTCGGCGCCGAGGCGCTGGTGCGCTGGCAGCATCCACAGCACGGGCTGATCCCGCCGGCGCGCTTCATCCCGCTGGCCGAGGAGAGCGGCCTGATCGTCCGCCTCGGCGAATGGGTGATGCGTACCGCCTGCGCGCAAAACCTGGCGTGGCAGACGGCGGGGCTGCCGCCGATCACCGTCGCCGTCAACCTGTCGGCGCGCCAGGTCGCCGCGCAGGACATCGTCCAGCTGACCGGCACGGTATTGCGGGAAACCGGCCTCGATGCGCAGTATCTCGAAATCGAGCTGACCGAAAGCATGCTGATGGCCGATACCGAGGCCTTCATCCACGCCACCGAGGGGCTCAAGCGGCTCGCGGTGACGCTCTCGATCGACGATTTCGGCACCGGCTTTTCGTCGCTCAGCTATCTCAAGCGCTTCTCGATCGACCGGCTGAAGATCGACCAATCCTTCGTCCGCGATTCGACGCAGGACCCGAACAGCGCCGCGATCGCGCAGGCGATCATCTCGCTGGCGCACAACCTGGGCCTCGCGGTGATCGCCGAGGGGGTCGAAACCGAAGCGCAGCTGAACTTCCTGTGCACGGGGCGCTGCGACGAAATCCAGGGCTACCATTTCAGCCGGCCGCTGCCGGCGGCGGAGTTCGAAGCCATGCTGCGTGCCGAGCGCCGGCTGTCGCTGCCGGCCAATCCGGAATCGCCGGGGCGCTGCATCCTGCTGGTCGACGACGAGCCGTCGGTCCTCGCCGCGCTGAAGCGCGTGCTGCGCCGGGAGGGCTACACCATCTTCACCGCCGACGGCGGCGCCGAAGGGCTGGAGCGGCTGGCCACGCATGAGGTCGGCGTGGTCATCTCGGATGCGCGGATGCCGGGAATGTCCGGCGCCGAGTTCCTCGGCCGCGTGCGCGAAATGCATCCGGACACCGTGCGCATCATGCTGTCCGGCTATACCGACCTGCAGGCCGTCACGCAGGCGGTGAATTCCGGCGAACTCTTCCGCTTCCTGACCAAGCCCTGGGACGACAGGGAGCTGGTCGAGGTCGTGCGCGACGCCTTCCGCCGCTACGAAATCCGCCACGCGCACCGTTCCGGACGGACGCCGTGAAACTGCCGCAGGCGATCGCCCAAACGCGTGCGCTGCCCCCCGACACGCTGCGCTCGATCCTGCGGGTCGTCTCGCTCTATGCGTTTTTCGCGGCTGCCTGGATCCTGCTTTCCGACCGCGTGCTCGGCTGGCTGTTCGAAGACATCGACAGCCTCCGCGCTGCCGGGACGCTGAAGGGCCTGCTGTTCGTCGCCGTCACCTCGGTGCTGCTGTTCTTCCTGGTGCTGCGCCTGGCTTGGCGTCAGCACGGGGGCGGCGCGGCGGGTGACGCAGCCGGCGCGCCGGCGCAATCGACCCGGCGCGGACTGCCCGGCAGCGTCGTGCTGTTCTCGCTGGTCTTCCTGGCGCTCGCCGGCGGCGGCATGGTGCAGAACTGGCAGCAGCATCGCGCCCATCAGGGGGCGTTCCTGCGTTCGGTCGCCGAGTTGAAGGCCAGCCAGATCGAGGAGTGGCTCGCCGAGCGCAGTCGCGATGCCGAGGCCGTGCGCAGCGCGCTGTTGTTCGGCGAGGCCGGCGGAGCGTGGCGCAAGGGCGGCGATGCGCGCGCGCGGCAGAAGCTGCTCGCCCGGCTGGAGGCCTATCGTTCGGCGATGCGCTACGGCAGCGTCGCCATCGCCGACGCCCGCGGCGAAATCCTGCTGGTTGCGGGGGCACCGATGCACGACGTGGAGCGCGAGTTACAGGCGACGGTGCAGCAAGCCCTGGCCGGGAACCGGATCGCCATGACCGACCTGTTCCGGGTCGAGCAGCCTGGCCATGAGCACGTGCATTTCGACATCGTGGTGCCGCTGTCGCCGGCACCGGAGGCCGCGGCCGAGCCGGTCGCCATCGTCCTGCGCATCGATGTCGAAGCGTCGCTCTACCCCTTCCTGCAGTCTTGGCCGACCCCCAGTGCCAGTGCCGAGATCATGTTGTTCCGGCAGGAGGGCGACAGCATTCTCTTCCTCAACGAACTGCGCCATGAAAAGAACACCGCGCTGAACAAGCGCCGGCCGCTCAGCGCACAGTCGGTGCTCGGCGTCCAGGCGCTTGCCCCGGGCCTCCGGCCCGGCACGCTGCTCGAAGGCGTCGACTATCGCGACGTGCCGGCGCTCGGCGTGGTGCGGCCGATCGCCGGCACCTCGTGGTGGCTGGTGGCCAAGGTCGACCGCGACGAGAGCTTCAGCGGTGCGCGCAAGGAAAGCATGTGGATCGGCTTTTCCGGCCTGCTGACGTGGTTCGCCGCGATGATGCTCGGCCTGCTGTATTTCCAGCGGCGCGAGTTGCTGCACGCGCAGGCGCAGCGCCGGGAGCAGGCCGACAAGCTGCAGGCGCTGCAGTTGCTCGAAGCGATTGCCAACGGTTCGACCGACGCCATTTACGCCAAGGACACGGCGGGCCGTTATCTGCTGTTCAACAAGGAAGCTGCGCGCCTGACCGGAAAGACCCCGGAACAGGTGCTCGGGCGGGACGACACCGCGCTTTTTCCCGCCGAGCAGGCGGCGCGGCTGGCGGCCGACGACCGGGCGGCAATGTCCGCCGAGGCGACCGCCACCTTCCTGGAAACGCTCGATACTGCCGACGGCAAGGCCGTCTTCCTGGCCACCAAGGGGCCGCTGCGCAACGCCGACGGACAGGTGTTCGGCCTCTTCGGCGTCTCCCGCGACATCACCAAGCTGGCGCAGACGGAAACGGCACTGCGCAAGGAGCGCGACCTGAACCAGCGCTACCTCGACACGGTGCAGACGCTGATGGTGGCGCTCGACGACAGCGGCCGGGTGACGATGGTCAATCGCTTCGGCTGCGACTTGCTCGGTTATGCCGAGTCGGAACTGCTCGGGCACAACTGGTTCGAGATCGCACTGCCGCAACCCGATGGCCTGGAGCGGGGGCTGCCGATGTTTCTCCGGATCATCGCCGGCGATGTCCAGGCCGCCGAGTACTTCGAGAACACCGTGCGCTGCCGCGACGGTCGCGAACGCCTGCTGGCCTGGCACAACGCCGTGCTCACCGACGACGCGGGGCGGATCGTCGGCATCCTCAGCTCCGGCGAGGACATCAGCGACCGCCGGCAGGCGGAGGATGCCCGCCGCCGGCAGGCCGACGAGCTGGCCGCCCGCAACGCAGAGCTGGAGCGCTTCAACCGGGCCATGGTCGGGCGCGAGCTGGACATGATCGCGCTCAAGCGGCGGATCAACGAGCTGTCGTTCGAACTGGGGCGTGAGCCGCCCCATGATCTTGCGCAGCTCGATAGCTCCACCGGCGGAGGGCCGGAATGATCCGCGCCGACCTGCGCGACCGCCTCGGCGCCTATGCTCTGGCCATCGTGCTGCCGCTGCTGGCGCTGTCCATCCGTTACAAGCTTCCGGTTGCCTTCGGCGACCGTCCGCTGCTGGTGCTGTTCATGCTGCCGATCATCGGTGTCGCGCTGCTTGCCGGACTTGGCCCGGGCCTCGTCGCGACACTGGTGACGGCCGTACTGACGGCGTTTTTCCTGGTCCCGCCGGTCGGCAGCTTCGCCCTCGCCGCCGGCCACGACATCGCCCAATGGCTGCTGCTGGTTGCCAACGGGGCGCTGTTGAGCCTGTTCAGTGGTGCGCTGCATCGCGCGCGGCGGAACGAAAGCGAACGCCGGCAGCAGCTGGAAGCGGCGCTCGATGAGCAGCGTCGCAGCCAGGAACTGGCCGTCCGCAGCGCCGAGCGCCTGCGTCGGCTGACCGGCATCGTCGAGGATGTCGCCGGCGTGCGCGATCTCGCCGGCCTGATGGCCATCGTCCGCCATGCGTTGCGCGACCTCACCGGCGCCGACGGCGTCACGCTGGTGATGCGTGACCACGGTGACTGCCACTACGTGGACGAGGACGCCATCGGTCCGCTGTGGAAGGGGCAGCGTTTCCCGCTGGAATCCTGCATCTCCGGCTGGGCGATGCTGCATGGCGAATCGGTGGTGATCGAGGACATCTACGCCGACCCGCGAATTCCCCATGAGGCCTACCGCCCGACCTTCGTCAAGAGCCTGTGCATGGTTCCGATCGGGCGCGACAACCCGGCCGGCGCCATCGGCTGCTACTGGGCGACCCGGCACCGGGCGAGCGACGAGGAGCTGGAGCTGCAGCAGGCAGTGGCCAAGGCGATGGCGGTCGGGCTCGACAACCTGCAGCTCTACGAGGAGATGCGGGCCGCCCGCCAGGCCGCCGAGGCTGCCGCCGAGGAAGTGAAACAGCAGGCGGCAGCGCGCGTCGAGGCGCAGCGCGAGGCGCGCCTGGCGGCACTGAATCTGATGGAGGACGCGCTCGCCGCGCGCCGGCAGTCGGAGGCGTCGCTGGCCTCGTTGCGCGAAAGCGAGAGCCGTTTCCGGGAAATCTACGACAACGTCAGCGACGCCATCCTGATTCACGATGCCGACAACGGGCACGTCCTCGACGTCAATCGCCGCATGTGCGAAATGTTCGGCTATTCGCGCGCAGAGGCGGTGCAGCTGGAGTTCGCGGACCTCGGCGCCGGCTTGCCGCCTCATTCGCGGCTCGGCGCCGGCGACATGATCGATGCGGTGCGCACCAAGGGCCGGCATACCTTCGACTGGCGGGTACGGACGCGCGATGGCCGGCTGTTCTGGGTCGAGGTCAGCCTGCGCTTCGCGCACATCGGCAAGCAGCCGCGCGTGCTGTCGATGGTGCGCGACATCTCCGAACGCAAGGCGGCCGAGGAGCAGTTGCGCAAGCTCTCGCTGGCCATCGAGCAGAGCCCGAACAGCATCGTCATTACCAACGTCGTTCCCGAGATCGAATACGTGAACGAGGCCTTCGTCCGCGTTACCGGCTACAGCCGCGAGGAAGTCGCCGGCCGCAATCCCCGCCTGCTCAATTCCGGCCGGACGCCGGTGGAGAATTTCACCGCGCTGTGGGATGCGCTGACGCACGGCCGCGAATGGAAGGGCGAGCTGATCAACCGGCGCCGGGACGGCAGCGAGTACGTCGAGTTCGCGATCATCGCGCCGCTGCGCCAGCCGGACGGAACGATCACCCACTACGTCGCGGTCAAGGAAGACATCACCGAGCGCAAGCACATCGGCGAGGAACTCGACGAATACCGGCATCACCTGGAAGACCTGGTGACGCGGCGCACGGCCGAGCTGGTCGAGGCGCGGCAGCAGGCGGAAGCGGCCAACCAGGCGAAAAGCGTTTTCCTTGCCAACATGAGTCACGAGATCCGCACGCCGATGAACGCCATCGTCGGGCTCACCCACCTGCTGCAACGGCATGTCGTCGATCCGGAGCAGCGCGAGCGGCTGGACAAGATCGTCGACGCCACCCACCACCTGTTGTCGCTGATAAACGACATTCTCGACTTGTCGAAGATCGAGGCCGGCAAGCTCTCGCTGGAGATCGCCGAGTTCGACCTGACGCAGGTGATCGAGAACGTCGCCGCGCTGGTTGCCGAGCGCGCGCAGACGCACGGCCTGGAACTGGTGATCGACATCGAGCCGGCGCTGGCCGCGTCGCCGCACCTGCTGGGCGACGCGACGCGCCTGCGGCAGACGTTGCTCAACTACGCCGGCAACGCCGTCAAGTTCACCGAGCGGGGATCGATCACGCTGCGTGCGCGCATCGTCGAGTCGAGCGACAGCGACCTGCTGGTGCGTTTCGAGGTCGAGGACACCGGCATCGGCATCGCGCCGGAAGCCCGCTCCCGCCTGTTCCAGTCCTTCGAGCAGGGCGACGCGTCGATCACGCGCCGCTACGGCGGCACCGGCCTCGGCCTGTCGATCAACCGCCTGCTCGCCGGGCTGATGGGCGGCGAAGTCGGGGTCGACAGCAAGCCCGGCGTTGGCAGCCTGTTCTGGGTCACGGCGCGCCTCGGCAAGAGCGCGCGGGCGGCCCGCCAGTGGGGAACGGCGGCGCTGCGCGGCCGGCGCGCGCTGCTCGTCAATGGCTCGCCGGCGGCCCATGCCGTGCTGCGGCAGATGCTGCAGACGCTGGGGATGCAGGTCGACGAGGCGGTGAGTTTTGAAGGTGCGCTGGCGGCGATCGCGCTGGCCGACGGCGAGGGCGCCCCGATCGACATCGCCCTGTTCGACTGGCAGACCCCCGACCTGGCGCAACGCAACGTGCCGGAAGAAATCCGCACCTTGCCGCTGCACGCGCAATTGCCGCGCCTGCTGGCGGTGGTGCCCGATCTCCCCGGCGTTCGCCTGTCGGCGGAGGAGGTCGGTTTTGCGCATCAGCTGGTGAAGCCGGCGACGCTGTCGTCGCTCAACGACCTGCTGGTGCGCCTGCTGCACGACCTGCCGGCCGAGCTGCCGCTGCGCGCGGCGGAGCGCAGCGAGGCGGCATTGGCCCGGGCGTCGCGCCGGCAGGGCGGCACCCGCGTCCTCGTCGTCGAGGACAACCCGATCAACCAGGAGGTTGCGGGCGACCTGCTGCGCGAGGTAGGGCTGACGGTCGACCTCGCCGGCGACGGCGCCGAAGCGGTGGCGATGGCCGAGGCGACGGCCTACGCCGCGATCCTGATGGACATGCAGATGCCGGTGATGGACGGCATCGAGGCGACGCGCCGCATCCGCCGGCTGTCGGGAGGCGCCGACACGCCGATCCTGGCGATGACGGCCAACGTCTTCGGCGACGATCGGCAGCGCTGCCTGGAGGCCGGCATGAACGACTTCATCGCCAAACCGGTCAGCCCCGACGCGCTGTTCGCCACGCTGCTGCGCTGGCTGCCGGTACCGGTCGAGGCGCTCCCCGCAAGCGAAGGGGAGGGTGCCTCCGCCGACGGCGGCGTGCTGCAGGATCTGGCCGGCATCGCCGGGCTGGACACGGCGGCCGGGCTGCGCACCGTGCTCGGCCGCGTCGGCCGCTATGCCGAGCTGCTGCGCCGCTTTGTCCGGATGCACGGCGACGACGCCGGCCGCTTGCGGGAACTGTCGGCTGCAGGCGAGGGCGAAGCCGCCCGGCTGGCCGCGCACACGCTCAAGGGCGTGGCGGCGACGCTCGGCGCGCGCGACCTCGAAGCGGCGGCCGCGGCGCTGGAAGCCGCGCTGCGCGACGGGCAGCCGGCAACGGCGATCGACGCCGCATTGAATGGCGTCGACCACCACCTCTCGGCATTGACGACGGCCCTGCGCGCGGCCCTGCCGGAGGCGGCTGTGCCAGCCCCAGCCGCCGGCAGCGCGCCGCCGGACGTCGATGCCCTGCTCGCCCAGCTGGAAACGCTGCTGGCCCGCGACGACGCCCTGGCCAACCGCGCCTTTGCCGAGTCCGCCGCCGTACTGCAGCAGGCCTTCGGTGTCGAGTTCGTCGCGCTCGAACAGGCCATCGAAGCCTACGACTACGCCGCAGCGCTGCAGCGCCTGCGCGCGTTGCGGCGCTAGTAGTCAGTCAACTCGAATCCGGTTGATGTAACCCCCCGTCATTCCGGGCTTGACCCGGAATCCAGGTGGTAGGCTCGTACGTTGGTGGCAAGTGTTTGCGGGGTTTTCCTGGATTCCGGCATTCGCCGGAATGACGAACCTATCCATCCGTTCCAACATGACTGACTACTAAGGCTTGGCGGCCTGCCGCAGCATGTCGAGATAGAGCGATTCCACACGCTCCCGCGCCCACGGCGTGCGGCGGAGAAACTTGAGGCTCGACGCAATGCTCGGGTCCTGCGTGAAGCAGCGGATGTCGATCTGCTTCCCCAGCGCCTGCCAGCCATAGAACGCCACCAGCTCGTTCAGCAGCTTTTCCAGCGTCACGCCGTGGAGGGGATTGTTTTGTTGAATGTTGGTCATCGGTCAGTCGTCGTCGGATTGGCGGGGTTCGGTTGATCCTGGACACCGCAGTTGGACGTGGCCAAGCCCCCTTCGACATGCTCAGGACAGGCTTCGATACGCCCACTGCGTGGGCTACTAAGGGCGAACGGAGCTTCATCCGCTGGGTGACTCCCCGTTCGTGGTGAGTAGCCTTGCGGAGCAAGGCGTATCGAACCATGAACGGGCGCCAACTGTGCGGTTTTTAGGTTCATTCGCCTGCCTTGCTTACTTTCCGCCGCCCGGCCTTCACGCCGGAGCGCCGGGTCTTCCCTTCCAGGCGCTTCGCCACGGAGGAGCGGGTGGGCTTCGTCGCCCGCCGCTTCCTGGGCACGACGGCGGCGCGATCGACCATCTCCTGCAGGCGCCGGAGCGCTTCCTCGCGATTGCCCTCCAGGCTGCGAAACTCCTGCGCCTTGATGATGATCACGCCGTCCTTGCTGATCCGCTGGTCGCCGAGCGCCAGGAGACGCTCGCGCACGGCTTCCGGCAACGATGATGCCTTGATGTCGAAACGCAGGTGAACGGCGTTCGACACCTTGTTGACGTTCTGCCCCCCGGCGCCCTGCGCACGGATGGCGGAAATCTCGACATCGTCGAGCGGGATCGTAAGTCGGCGAGGCATAAAGGGTTGCGGGTCCTGCAAATAATCCGCCGGCACGCGGCAGCAGCGTTGAACAAGCCGGTTGACGACCCGGCGCCAGGCCGTGAGACTGCGCACTCGCGATCGGAGGCCGTCGGCCGGCAGGGAAGCATGACGCAAAACAGCCAGAAAATTCGTTTTTTTCGACGGCACATCCCTCAGTTCGAGTGCACGCCGGGTTGCCACGACTGCTGCGGCCCGGTCACCGCCTCCAGCGAGGAAGCGGCGCAGCTTCCCCCGAGAAGCCCGCAGCAGCGGGCAGCGGCGCTTGCCGAATGGGCCTGCCCCTACCTCGGCAAGAACGGCTGCGAAGCCTACCTCGAACGCCCGCTGATCTGCCGCCTGTTCGGCACCACGCCCCGGCTCGTATGCCCGAACGGGAAATCCCCCGCGGTAATGACCGACCCGCGCACGGAGGAGGCGATCTACAGGTATCTGGCGGAGACGCGGCAGGTGCTGATCTAGGGGGCGGATTGTGCCGGGGGCGATAGATGCCTGAATCGCTTCGATGCGGCGGCTGGTCGCGGCCGACCGACCGTGGCTAAGTTCCCCATAAACGGCAGCTTTCGGGCTTTCGGAGAATACGTGCTGCCCGCCGCTTCGTCCGTATCTTTGGAGTTGTTACGGACGCAGCCAGGGCATTTTCTTGCTGGGGGAACGATTCCAAGGGGATAATAAACTATGCATATCAATTCGCGCACCAACCCAGCGGTTCCATTTGACAGTTGTATTTTGACAACGGTGATATGAAGTACACCTATGCTGATATCCTTTTACAAGGCAACAACCAATGATGAATAAATGGCGCCTGAGACACCCTGTAACCTTCCAACCTCGCACCTGGGTGCGAAAGATCGGGATATCTGATCTAGCCTAATAGACCGTTTCCGGGGGGCGTAGTAGCCGCCCAAAAATTATTTTTTTGCCATATGCGCCATTGAGGCCGCCCACTTTCTATGACCGGCGAATTCATTTTCAATCTAATTGTGCTCTTCGCATCCTTCTTGCCGACCTATATTGGGGTCATGCGCAGCCATCAGCAGGAAAAGGCGATCTTTGTTCTGAATGCAATTTCATTGGTCGTTGCATACGGCATCCCTGGGGCTGGTTCCATACCGCAAATAGAGCCATTCCCTCTGTTGGGATTGCTAGGATGGGGCGTCACTCTCCTGTGGTCATTCTCCAGGAGGACAGTGATGGCTTTCGAATCCAAGTCGCCATAGCTGACGGGAAAAGAATTTCGTAATGCATGGAGTCGCTCCCTCGAAACGAGGTCGCTTGACTGAAGATCAGTAGGCCATTGTGCACGCGATGTGTATCCGACGAACTCCATTACCATTTGTAAGTCTTTGCCCTGCAGCTTATTCGATGACGACTCCCGACATTCTCCTGCCAATCGAATCCACTCTGAACGAGAATCCCGGCAACGGTGCGCTTGTAAGCGCTTATCTGGAAACCGCGCTCGCCACCCACCAGACGCAGCGTGCAGGGCAGTTTCTGGCTGCCTACTTGAACCAACTTGGCATCCCTCTTCGTCTGAAACTTGGGCGTGCTCTTTGCGATGAAGGCCTGTATGCCGAGGCGCTTGAGTTTCTGCCGGAAGAGGGAGCCGAATCGCAGCTATGGCGCGCCCGAGCACTGCTCGCGATGGGGCAGCGCAGTGAGGCCACCGACGCTTACTATCACGCTGTCGCTGAGAACCCGACACTGGAGGACTTCGCCCTGAAGTCTGAGCTTGACGGCCGTGTGGTCCGAATTGATGCGGCACGCAACGCCGCTCGTGTGACGAGTATTGCCAATGAGGAGACTCGCGAAAGCGATGTAATGCGGCTAATACAACCTGAGCAGCGGCGCATCGTCTTTGCCGACGTCGGTGGACTAGACGAGATCAAAAAGCAGATTCGTCGGCGCATCCTCACTCCCTTCCAGAAGCCCACGCTGTTTCAACGCTTCGCAAAAAAGGCTGGGGGCGGCGTGCTGATGTATGGGCCGCCCGGATGCGGTAAGACGCTGCTAGCGCGGGCCACCGCCGGCGAGTGTGGTGCTACGTTCTACAACGTTCAGGTATCGGATGTGCTCGACATGTACATCGGTGAATCGGAACGTAAGCTACATGCGCTATTCGACCAAGCCCGCCGTAATAAACCCGCTGTGCTGTTCTTCGACGAGGTTGAGGCACTTGGCGGAAAGCGGCAATATAACCGAGAGGCCACATCGGCCAAGTTGGTCAGCCAGTTCCTTGCCGAATTAGACGGCTTCGCCCAGGACAACGACGGTGTGCTGATCCTCGCCGCGACCAATGTGCCTTGGGCTGTCGATCCGGCTTTCCGCCGGCCTGGTCGGTTCGATCGCGTGCTTTTCGTGCCGCCGCCGGATCAGGCAGCGCGCCGGGATATCCTCGCCGGCCTGATGTCGAATCGACCAACCTCCGGTCCGATCGACCTCGACTTCATCGCGCGGAATACTAGCGGTTTTTCTGGGGCTGACATCGCTGACGTCGTCGAAACCGCAGTCGACGAGGCAATCGAAGCGTCAATCGATCGTGGTGAAGAAGTGCCCCTTACGGATGCATTGCTCAAGTTCGCGCTCAAGCAGGCACGATCGACCACGCTCGAATGGCTAAGCACAGCGCGTAATTACGCGCGCTACGCGAATGAGGGCGGTCAGTACGACGAGGTACTGGATTTTCTTAAGACGTTCGGCAAACCATGAGCCGCGCGCGTTACCAAATTGCCGACGAGCCAATGCCCAGCACACTATCGCGCTTTGTCGTCGATCCGTTCTGGCCTGTACTGGCGTGTATGGTGGTCGGTGGTATCCCTGGCCTAGCTTGGTTGGCGTTTAACGGCTTCGCACTCGGTTCGCCGACACGGGTACGCGAATTGTCGACGTGTTTGGCCGGTGTCTTTGGTGCATTGCTGGTGCTCGTTCTCGTCGGTATCGGAAAGGATGCCGGAATGATCAGCGCGCATGCAGCAAAGTACTTGGTTCTACTGGCGCTGGTCAGTAAGCTCGGTTTTGCCTACATGGCTGGTTTCCTGCAACAGCGAGCGCTGGAACTCCACGAGCACTATGGTGGCAGCAAGGCGAACGGAGTAATTCCATTGTTGTTTGCGGTGTTCCTGCTTCGTCCTGCCGTCGCTAGCGCGCTGGCTGGTTCCTCACTGCTCCAAGTCTTATTCGCATGACTTCACCTTCTCATGGCAGCCGAGACTTAGACCGTGCGATCGCCCTCAACCGGCAGGGCCAGCATTATGCGGCGATTGAGGTACTACGGCGAATTCTTAGTGAAGATCCTGAAAACGCCGACGCGCATAGCATTCTGGCGCTCGCACTTGTCGGTGCCAAGCGCATCCACGCGGCGCAACGCGAAGCTGAGATCGGTCTATTGCTGGCACCCGAGAGCCCGCTTGCGCACCACGCGATGGCTTGGGCACTGATCGCTCACCGACGCCCACTGGAGGCAAAATCTCACGTTGAGCAATGCTTGGCATTCGATCCACAAGACGTGGACGCACTCTGCACCCAAGCGTTCATCGCGTCACTCGACCATCGCGTTGAGGAGCAGGCGCGTTCTCTAAAGAAAGCACGCGAGGCGGAGCCCAATAATCCGGCCGTACTGACTGCCTGCGGTTACTTCGCTCTGACCCAAGGGCAAGTCGACCACGCCTGGCAGGATGCACATGCCGCGCTCGGAGTCATGCCTGAACACCAAGAGGCCCTAGTGCTTATGGGCAGAATTCTGTTGCGCCGAGGTGACCTTGAAGGTGCTCGAGAGCATGCCATATGGGCGCTGCGACAGGACCCGAGCGACCCGGGTGCGCTGGGATTGCTATGCAGTATTAAGGCGCGGCAGAGCTGGTCACTCGGCCTGTGGTGGCGCTGGCAAGCACTAGTGGGTTCGGGAGGTCCTCTGCGAGCGACGTTGTTGCTTGTCGGTGTGTTTCTCGCATATCAAGTCGTCTCGCTGGTACTTCATGACGCCAACCAGGGCCAAGCGTCGAGACTTCTCGACGTTGCGTGGTTGGGTTTCGTCATCTACACATGGATCGCGCCTCGTAAATTTACCCAGATGCTTGCGCGCGAACTGCAACAGGTGCAATTGCGGCCCGGTTATTAATTCGATTGCGTCACCGTCAGTATTGCAACCACGATCAGCGCAACCGTATTAATCACCGGGGTGAGAAAGAAGACGATGCCGGCAACTATCGGCGGGATCAATATGTCCTCTGCCCCAAGATACAGGGCGACAAATGAAAGCATGGGAGTAGCCGACCAATAGAGGGATGCCACCGAAAGCTTCTTGAGCTTCCTTCGCTTTTGCCAATAAGCCATTAGCCACCATGCCGCCGGCAGCACAATAAGCCCCATCAGGGCGTATACGATGAACACTGCAACTGGGTAAGCCGAAGCCACTGGCGCTCTCTCTGGTGCTGATGGAAGGGTAGGAAAATGATCCCATGCATCATGCCGGGAGTGGACGCCGCGATCAATCCAAGGTCATAAAGAACAAAGAGGGATGATCTGCTCGAAGGTAGGTGTTTGGCATGTTTTCCGTAAAGCACTTACGCAGAAGCGATACGTAGTATCAGCAGTTGCGGCTTCGGCCGGCCAAGCAAAACTACCGCTGTCGGCAATAGCTACCCGCCAAACCGTGCTTCCCCACCCCGTCCTCACCCGGTGTACTTCACCCGTCGCCGCTGCTGCCGCGGCTGCGCGACGTGGTCCAGCGGCAGCTCGTGCGTTTCCTTCACTTTCGACAGCGCGATATTCGTTTTCACCTGGGCGACGCCGGGCAGGGTGAGCAGGCGTTTCATCATCAGGTCGGAGAATGCGGCGAGGTCGGGGGAGACGATGCGCAGCAGGTAGTCGGCCTCGCCGGTGACGGCGAAGCATTCGAGCACTTCCGGCATCGCCAGCACCGCGCGCTCGAATTCGGCCGGCCGCGTCTTGTCGTGGCGTTCGAGGATGATCTGGGCGTAGGCGGTGACGCCGAGGCCGAGCGCGTGCGGGTCGAGCAGCGCGGCGTAGCCGGTGATGACCTTCGCTTCCTCCAGCCGCTGGATGCGGCGGCTGATCTGCGAGGCGGAGAGGCTGGCCTGCTCGCCGAGTTCGGCGTTGGTGGCGTGGCCGTCGCGCTGGAGCGCGGCGAGTAGCTGCAGGTCGTAGCGGTCGATGCTGAGTTCGCTCATGATTTTCCCGGGATATGCACGAAACGTGCATATCGTAGCGGCGATTGATCGAATTACGAACACAATGTTCGTCCGCTTGTCGGAATAATGTGGGCAGTTCCCAGCGCAAGGAAAGCGACCCCATGAACCTCACCGAATCCCTGCTGCACGCCTTCAAGGCCAACGGCGCCCGCCAGATTTTCGGCATTCCCGGCGACTTCGCGCTGCCTTTCTTCCGCATCATCGAGGAGTCGCAGATCCTGCCGCTGTTCACGCTGTCGCATGAGCCGGCGGTCGGTTTCGCCGCCGACGCGGCGGCGCGCATCGAGGGCGGGGGAACGTCGCTGGGCGTCGCCGCGGTGACCTACGGCGCCGGCGCGCTGAACATGATCAACGCGGTGGCCGCCGCCTACGCCGAGAAGGTGCCGCTGGTGGTGCTCTCCGGCGGGCCGGGCAAGGGCGAGTCGCGCTCCGGCCTGTTGCTGCACCATCAGGCGAAGACGCTCGACTCGCAGTTCCGCATCTTCGAGGAAATCACCTGCGACCGCGTGCGGCTGGATGATGCCAGCCGCGCGCCGGCCGACATCGCCCGCGTGCTCGGCAACTGCCTCAGGCAGTCGCGGCCGGTGTACATCGAGCTGCCGCGCGACATGGTCGCCGTGCCGTGCGCCGAGGTGCCGCCGCCGGCGGCGGCCGAGGTCGATGCCGAGGCGCTCGCCGCCTGCGCCGACGAGGTGCTGCGCCGGCTCGCCGCCGCCGAACGGCCGGTGCTGATGGTGGACGTCGAGGTGCGCCGCTACGGGCTGGAGCACAAGGTCGCCGAACTGGCGCGTCGCCTCGCCTTGCCGGTCGCCACCTGCTTCATGGGGCGCGGCCTGCTCGCCGATTCCGACGCGGCGCTGGTCGGCACCTACATGGGCGTGGCCGGGCTGCCGGAGGTGACGCAACTGGTCGAGAACTCGGACGGCCTGTTCCTGCTCGGCGTGATCCTCTCCGACACCAACTTCGCCGTCTCCGCGAAGAAGATCGACTTGCGGAAGAGCATCGTCGCCTGCAACGGCGAGGTGCGCCTGGGCTACCACGTCTATCCCGAGATGCCGCTGGCGGCGCTGGTCGATGCGCTGCTCGAACGCACCGGCGAGCCGCAGCGGCAGCGCGAGGTCAGCCACACCCATTACCCGCATGGCCTCGTCGCCGACGACGCGGCGATCGCCCCCAACGACATCGCCACCGCGGTGAACGACCTGATGGCCGAACACGGCAAGCTGCCGATCGCCTCCGACGTCGGCGACTGCCTGTTCACGGCGATGGACATCGAGCACACCGCGCTGGTCGCGCCCGGCTACTACGCGACGATGGGCTACGGCGTTCCCGCCGGCCTCGGCCTGCAGGCGGCGACCGGGCAGCGGCCGCTGATCCTGGTCGGCGACGGCGCCTTCCAGATGACCGGCTGGGAATTGGGAAACTGCCGGCGCTACGGCTGGGACCCGATCGTGCTGCTGTTCAACAACGCCAGCTGGGAGATGCTGCGCACCTTCCAGCCGGAGTCGAAGTTCAACAACCTCGACGACTGGGGTTTCGCGTCGATGGCGGCAGGCATGGGCGGCGACGGCGTGCGCGTGCATACGCGGCGCCAGCTGAAGGCGGCGCTGGACCGGGCGGTGGCGACCCGCGGCCGCTTCCAGCTGGTCGAGATCATGATTCCGCGCGGCGTGCTGTCGCAGACGCTGGAGCGTTTTGTCGCCGGCGTGCGGCGATTGAATGCGTCGAAGCCATGAAAGAACATTGCCATGCCACCCTCGCGGCAGGCCCGGCGTCGGCGAGGCAACGCCACCCCCGTCATTCCGGCGAAAGCCGGAATCCAGTGCGGCGCCTGTGGCCGCACAATCGCCATTGCTGGACCCCGGCTTTCGCCGGGGTGACGGGTGGGGGGGCATCCCGTTCGGAGGAGGTGTCAGCGCAAGCAGCCTTCCGTCGTCATGCCACTCCCTCGGCAGTCCCGGCGCTTGTGAGGCAACGCCGCCCCCGTCATTCCGGCGAAAGCCGGAATCCAGTGCGGCGCCTATGGCCGCACAATCGCCATTGCTGGACCCCGGCTTTCGCCGGGGTGACGGGTGTAACAGGGGGCGGTGCCGCACCTCGTCCGGAGGACGTGTCAGCGCACGCAGCCTTCCGCCGTCATGCCGCCCCCGCGGCAGGCCCGGCGCCGGTGAGGAAACGCCACCACCGTCATTCCGGCGAAAGCCGGAATCCAGTGCGGCGCCTGTGGCCGCACGATCGCCGTTGCTGGCCCCCGGCTTTCGCCGGGGTGACGGGTGCAACAGGCGGCGGTGCCGCATCCCGTGCGGAGGAAGTGTCAGCGCAAGCAGCCTTCCGCCGTCATGCCACCCCCGCGGCAGGCCCGGCGTCGACGTGGAAACGCCACCACCGTCATTCCGGCGAAAGCCGGAATCCAGTGCGGCGCCTGTGGCCGTGATGACCGTCGATACCGACAGCTTGCGTGCGCCGGGAGGGCGGGGCAGTTTGAACGCAGCAGCTGACTAATGCGAGGAGGAACCATGCGCTTCTACCCAATGATCATCAACGGCCAGCCGGTCACCGCCGATGCCCGATTCGGCGTCATCAACCCGGCCAGCGGCGAGGTCTTCGCCGAGGTGGCGCAGGGCAGCGCCGCTCACGTCGACCAGGCCGTCGCCGCCGCGCAGGCGGCGTTTCCGGCGTGGAGCGCGATGCCGGATGGCGAGCGTCAACGCCTGCTGCACGAACTCGGCAACGCGCTTGAGGCGCACATGCCGGAACTGATGGAACTGGTCACGCGGGAAAGCGGCAAGCCCTTGAACGGCCTCAACGGCGTCGGCGCCGGCATGGAGGTCGGCGGCGCCATCGCCTGGACGCACGTCACCGCCGACCTCGACCTGCCGGTCGAAGTGATCCAGGACAACGACGAGGCGCGGGTGGAGGTGCACCGCAAGCCGCTCGGCGTGGTCGGCTCGATCACGCCGTGGAACTGGCCGCTGCTGATCGCCGTCTGGCACGTCATCCCGGCACTGCGCGCCGGCAACACGGTGCTGATCAAGCCCTCGGAATACACGCCGCTGGCGACGCTGCGCTTCGTCGAGCTGGCCAACGGCCTCCTGCCTCCGGGCGTGCTCAACGTCGTCACCGGCGGCGCCGAGGTCGGCGCGGCGATGGCGACGCATCCGGGCATCGCCAAGATCGTGTTCACCGGCTCCACCGAGACCGGGCGCAGGATCATGCAGTCCGCCGCCGGCAACCTGAAGCGGCTGACGCTGGAGCTCGGCGGCAACGATGCCGGCATCGTGCTGCCCGACGTCGACGTCAAGGCGGTGGCGCCGCAACTGCTCGCCGCGACGCTGCACAACAACGGGCAGACCTGCGCCTGCCTGAAGCGCCTCTATGTGCACGACAGCATCTACGAGCCGCTGTGCGCCGAGCTGGCGCGGCTGGCGGAAGCGGCGGTGGTCGGCGACGGCCTGCAGCCGGAAACGCAGCTCGGCCCGCTGCAGAACCGCGAACAGCTCGCCGTCGTCGAGGCGCTCGCCGACGACGCCCGCAATCGCGGTGCGCGCGTCCTCTGCGGCGGCCGGCGCCTGCCGGGAGGCGGTTATTTCTATGCGCCGACCGTGATCGCCGACGCCGAGGACGGCATGCGCGTGGTCGACGAGGAGCAGTTCGGGCCGCTGGTGCCGGTGATCCGCTACGGCGACGTGGACGACGCCATTGCCCGCGCCAACGCCAGCGACAACGGCCTCGGCGGCTCGCTCTGGTCGGCCGATCCGGTACGCGCCGGCGAGTTGGCGAGGCGTCTCGAATGCGGCACGGTGTGGGTCAACGAGCACGGCGCCGTGCAGCCGGATGCGCCCTTCGGCGGCGTCAAGCAGTCCGGCATCGGCGTCGAGTTCGGCCGGCACGGGCTGGCGGAATACACCTCGCTGCAGACGGTGAAGGTGATGAAGCGGCGCTGAATCGTCATTCGGGCGAACGCCGGAATCCAGGCGTAAGTCACTGGATTCCGGGTCAAGCCCGGAATGACGACAGGCCGGGCTACGCCCGCGCCGGAATCCAGGAATAAACGGCTCCATTTGCCGCACGCCGCTCCTGCGCGACAATGGCATCCTGGTTCCCGCCGTTCCCTTGCGACGGCGACCGTGACACGCACAGGAGAATCCGCCCATGAAGGACACGCTCAAGCCGGGCATCGTCTACACCCACCGCTTCCGCATCCCCGCGTCGAAGACCGTGCCGGCGCTGTACCCGGAGGCCGAGGAGTTCGTTGCGATGCCGGAGGTGTTCGCCACCGGCTTCCTCGTCGGCTTCCTCGAATGGGCCTGCATCAAGGCGATCAACCCGCATCTCGACTGGCCGCGCGAGCAGACGGTGGGCACCCATATCGACGTCAGCCACGAGGCGGCGACGCCGCCGGGGATGGAGGTGACGGCGACGGTCGAGCTGGTCGCGGTGGAAGGCAAGAAGCTGAGCTTCGCGGTCGAGGCGCACGACGGCGTCGACCTGATCTCGCGCGGCCAGCACGAACGCTTCGTGATCGACAAGGCGAAATTCGACGCCCGCCTCGGCGCCAAGCAGGACAAGGCCTGAGCGGCCGGGCAACGATAGTCTGCCGATGGCCGTCGAAACCGAACTGAAACTGAGTCTCTCCGCCGCCGCGGCGGGCCGCCTGCGCCGGCATCCGCTGCTGGCGTCGGTGACGCCGGCGCGCCAGCGCCTGATCAACTGCTATTACGACACGGCCGACCTGGACCTGCTGCACGCCGGCATCGCCGTGCGCCACCGGCGGACGGCATGGGGCTGGCTGCTCACGGTGAAGAGTGCCGAACCGGCGGCCGGCGGGCTGGCGCGGCGCAGCGAGTGGGAGGCGCCGAGCCAGCCCGACGCCTTCGATTTCTCGCACGTCGACGACAAGCGGCTGCGCGGCAGGCTGGAAGCCTGGCGGGCGGCGTTGCAGCCGGCCTTCTTCACCGACTTCCAGCGCACCACCTGGCTGCTCGAACCGGCGCCGGGCGTGCAGGTCGAGCTGGCGCTCGACCGCGGCAGCATCCGCCACGGCGAACGCGCGGAGCCGCTGTGCGAGATCGAACTGGAACTACTCGCCGGCCCGGTGGCGGCGCTGTTCGACCTGGCGCGGGCGCTGCAGGCGGCGCTGCCGTTGCGCCCGGAAGCGGCGAGCAAGGCCGAGCGCGGCTATCGGCTGTTCCGCGACGAAGCCTTGCAGCCGGTACGCGCCGGCCGTTCGCCGGTCGATGCCGGGATGTCGCCGATTGCCGCGTTCCGCGCGGTGGCCTTCGACTGCCTGGAACAGCTGCTGCGCAACGAGGCCGGCATCCGCGCCGGCGGTGACGACCCGGAGTTCGTGCATCAGGCGCGCGTCGCGGTGCGCCGGCTGCGCTCGGCGATGCGCCTGTGGCAGCCGCTGCTCCCCGACGACTTCCTGGCGGCGTTCCGCCCGGCCTGGCGGGCGTTTGCGCAATTGCTCGGCGAGGCGCGCAACCAGGACGTCTTCGCCACCGAGACGCTGCCGCTGCTGGCCGCTTCGTTTCCCGGATATCCCGTGCTGAAGCGGCTGGCCGCTGCCGCCGGGCGGCAGCGCGAACGTTCGGCGCGGGCGGTCCGCGCGGCGTTCGCCGCGCCGCCGTCGGGGCGGCTGGCCCTCGATTTTTCCGCGGCCGTGCATGCCTTGCCGGAGCTTGCCGTCCCGGCGCCGCTGGCCGACTTCGGCGAGCGCCGCCTGCGCCGGCTCGCCCGCCGGGCGGCGCGGCTGGCCTCGGTGGCCGCCGGCGAGCCGGCGGCGCAGCACCGGCTGCGCATCGCGGTCAAGCAGCTGCGCTACGCGCTCGAATGCCTGGCGCCGCTCTATCGCCGGCGGCGGCTGCGCCGCTACCAGGCGGCGACGGCCGAACTGCAGGCGCTGCTCGGGGCGCTGAACGACATCCACGTCGCCGGGACGCTGGTCGTCGGCTACCGCCTGCGCAGCGGCGGCGACCTGCTCGGCGGCTGGTTCGGCGGCCGTTCGGCGCTGCTCAGCGCACGCCTGCCGGCGGCCCTGGACGCACTGGCGCAGGCGCCCGCGCCGTGGCGCAAAAAGCGGCGGGGCAAGGGGCGCCGGACGAAGCGCGGGAAGCGCTGACGGCGACGGCCCGCCCCGCCGCACCGGCCGGGGATCGCGGAAGCGGCGTCCGGTACCGCTGCTCAGGCGGCCCGCGCCCTGAGCAGCGGATGCATGGCGGCGTCCGCCCCCGGCGCGTGGCATACCCGATAGCGATTGTCGGCCTGCAGGCACATCGCGGCGAAGCGGCCGGTCGCGTGCAGGCTGCTGTAGATCGTCAGCGCACCGCTGCTGTGGTCGAAGACCCGGCATTCGGTGCGGCTGCCGTCGGGGAAGCAGGCGGTGCAGGTGTTCTTTTCGTCGCGCATCGGGCAACTCCTTTTCGTTGGGGGTGCCGGAATGCTCGCAGGCGTTTGTGACGCCGGCGTGAAGGTGAAATGAACCTAAAAACCGCAGTTGGCGCCCGTTCATGGTTCGATACGCCTTGCTCCGCAAGGCTACTCACCACGAACGGGGGGGCACTCAGCGGGTGAGGCTCCGTTCGCCCTGAGTAGCCCACGCAGTGGGCGTATCGAAGGGCTTGGCCGCGTCCAACCGCGGAAAATTGGATGAAGGCGGAATGAAGCGGCCGGCGCCTAGCCGCGCACCAGATGCAGCCCGAAGTGGTGCCTGATGAATCCCTGGAATTTCTCGACACTGCTCAGCGCGATCTTCAGCCGGCCCTGCTGCATGACGTTGAGGCGGTCGAGCTGGATGTAGTTGTCCGGCTCGCGCCCTTCGCGGAGATCCTCGATCTGGCCGCGCAGGCGCAGGTGCACGAGGAATTCGAAGGCTTCCTCGATGTCCTCGGCTTCCTTCTCCGGCATCACGCCGGCGGCACGGAGGGCTTCCAGTCGCTGCGCGGTGCTGCCGTCGAGCCGTCGCGCCTGGATCGCCAGCGCCTTGATGCCGTCGGTGACGGCGAAGATGCCGGCCTTCTTGATCTCCAGCTGGCCGGAGTGCGCGCCGCCGCTTTCGCCCTTGACCTGGCCGAACCAGCCGAGCGGCGGCGCGAAGCGCAGGCCGTTCTCGACCATGCGCATCAGGAACAGGTTGTTGGCGGCGGAGAGGTCGTAGATGTGCTGCTTCAGCGTTTGCTCGAAGCCAGCGTTGCCGTGGACGGTGCGCAGGTCCATGAAGGTGCTGCAGGCGAGGATGTTGTCCGGCGTCGGCGTCTCTACCCAGCCGCTGATGCGCTTCCGCCAGTCGCCGAGGCTGCGCCGCCAGGCGGCGTTCTTCGCCATGATGCCGCCGGGGCAGGCGGGGACGCCGATGGCGATCAGGCCGTCGATCAGCGCCTGCGAGAATTCCTCGATGCGCTTCACTTCGTCCGCGCCGAGGTCGTCGGCGTAGACGATGGCGTTGTCCTGGTCGGTGGCCAGCGTTTGTTCGCTGCGGCCTTCGCTGCCGAGGACGAGGAAGGCGAAGCTGTCGTCGCGCAGGTCGCTGAAGTGTCGGGTGCGCAGGAAGTCGATCAGGCGCAGCGCGATCCGGTCGTTGAGGTGGGCGATCAGGCGGACGAGGTCGCGGATGCCGATGCCGGTGCCGGCCAGGTGCTGCACCAGCGCCTGGATGCGGGCGTGCATCGCCTTCAGGTCGTCGGTGTTTCGCGCCTTCTCGATGTCGAGCACCAGCTGGTGCGGCGAGTGCGCCTGCAGGCGGAGGATGTCGGTGTCGGTGATGATGCCGGCGAGGCGGCCGCCGGCGTCGACGATGCCGAGGCGGTGGATGTTCCGCTGCGACATGCGCGCGAGCGCTTGGTAGAGCAGCGCCTCCTCGCCGATCGTGGCCAGCGGCGAATTCATCACGTCGCGCACGCAGAGCGTCGCCGGGTCGGCGCCGGCGGCGACGACCTTGTTGCGCAGGTCGCGGTCGGTGAAGATGCCGAGCGGCCGGTCGCCGTCGACGACGACGAGGCTGGAGATGTTGCGCGCGCGCATCCGGCCGGCGGCGCCGACCAGCGGCTCGTCGACGGTGCAGGTGACGACCGCGCGCTGGCAGAAATCGCGGACCGGACGGAAAAACTGGCTTTCTTCGCTCATGGGCAGGGTGCGCGGGCCGCGGCTGTTAGTGTTCCGTCATTTTCTTCCGGCAACGTGGGCAAGCACAAGCGCGGCGGCCGTCGTGGCGCGCGGGCGTTCAGCGCCGCAGCAGGTTCCAGAGCGTTTCGGCGCCTTCCCTGACGAGGTCGGAGAGGTCGGTGTCGAGCCGCTTCAGCTGCTTCTCGCGGGCCGCCTGCGACTTCGCCCGCTCGTTGGCCAGCAGCGCGTCGGCGTACAGCAGCGGGTCGATGTGCTGCTGCCGTTGCGCCTTGTCGTTGAAGTTGGCGAGGGCCTTGTCGACGGCGTCCGGGTCGAGGATGACGATCGGCGAGCGGCAGTGGCCGCAGGCATTTTCGCGGCGGATGTCGACCGTCGCGCCGCAGCCGGAGCAGCGGATGGTCTGCACCTTGCTCGCGAGGTCGGCGATCTCGGCGCCATTGAGCTGGCGGACGAAACCCTTTTCCATCATGAAGGCGGAGAAGGAACTGAAGCGGCCGTGCTGCTGCGGGCAACGGTGGTAGGAAAAATGGCCGTTGCGCGTGCGGTCGAGGCCGTGGATCAGGCGTTCGCGGCAACGCGGGCAGTGCAGCGAGTCGCGCCAGGGCTGGCGCAATTCGTCGTGGTGCTCGTGCAGCAGGCGGAACAGTTCGAGCACGCCGGCAGGTGCCAGTTGCGTGCTCTCGAACTCGTCGAACCAGATGCCCTGGCAGGGAAAGCAGATGTCGAGGACGACTTCGCCGTGCAGTTGGCGTTTGAGCGTGTGCGTGCCCATCGCTGCCTGGCAGGCGGGGCACGGCAGGGCGGATTGCGGCGGCGGGTTCGGATTCATGCTGGGCGGGGCGTGCGCTGGCAGTGGTTGATGGGGGCGCGGCGCCGGACCTCATCCGGGCGGCAGCCGATCACCGTCGATTTTCGGTTCCCGGCCGGGGAATGACAACCAGTTTTCAGGCAAGAACCCCGGTCGGAAAGCAACAAAGCCCCGCGGGTACCGGCCGGCGGGGCTTTGCCATCGTCCGGGATTTCGCTTCAGTGGTGCGCGCCGTCGTCGTCGAGGTGGATCACGTCATCGTGCTGGCGCTGGTTCATCTCGTGCTGGCGCTTGACCAGGTACATGGCGCCGGCGACGAACAGGCCGAACATCGTGATCACCCAGTAGATCGACAGCTCGGCGCGGATCATCACGAAATAGAGGCCGGTCATCACCAGGATCGACAGGTTCTCGTTGAAGTTCTGCACGGCGATCGAGTGGCCGGCACCCATCAGGATGTGCCCGCGATGCTGCAGCAGCGCGTTCATCGGCACGACGAAGAAGCCGGAGAGGCCGCCGATCAGGATCAGCAGCGGCACCGCCAGCCACAGGGTGTGCACGAAATTCATCGTCAGCACGATGACGCCCATGGCGATGCCGAGCGGGATGACGCGGATCGACTTCCTGAGCGTGATCAGCTTGGCGGCGACGATCGCGCCGCCGGCGACGCCGACGGCGACGACGCCCTGCAGCATCGACGACTTGGAGAGGTCGAGATTGAGCGCAACCTCGGCCCATTTGATGACGATGAACTGCAGCGTGGCGCCGGCGCCCCAGAACAGCGTGGTGACGGCGAGCGAGATCTGGCCCAGCTTGTCGCGCCAGAGCAGCATCAGGCAGTGGTTGAATTCGTGCAGCAGGTACCAGGGGTTCTTTTTCAGCGGCTTGTGGTCGACGCCGGTATCGGGGACGTACAGGTTGAAGATCGCGGCGAGCAGGTAAAGGATGCCGACGATGCCGATGACCATTTCGGCGGTGCTGTCGATGCCGGTGTCGATCAGCGGGAAGTCGAAGGCGAGCAGCGTCTGCGCAATCTCCGGCTTGATCAGCGTGCCGCCGACGACGACGCCGAGGATGATGGCGCCGACGGTGAGGCCCTCGATCCAGCCGTTGGCGACGACCAGCAGGCGGTGCGGCAGGTATTCGGTGAGGATGCCGTACTTGGCCGGCGAGTAGGCGGCGGCGCCGAGGCCGACGACGGCGTAGGCGGCGAGCGGATGGACCATGAAGAACATCATCGTGCAGCCGACGATCTTGATCGTGTTGCTGATGAACATCACGCGCCACTTGGGCATCGAGTCGGCGAAGGCGCCGACGAAGGCGGCAAGGATGACGTAGGAAACGGTGAAGAAGGTTTTCAGCAGCGGCTCGTATTCCGCCGGCGCCTGCATTTCGCGCAGGGCGGCGATGGCTGCGATGAGCAGGGCGTTGTCGGCGAGCGCGGAGCAGAATTGCGCCGCCATGATGATGTAGAAGCCGAAGGGCATCGGGTCGGTCTTGGCCTGTGCTTGTTTTGCGAGTCGCGGGTTTATACCACGAAAGTCGTAGGCGCCGCTTTGACCACGCGTCGAGCGCAAGCCCCGGCATTCATGCCGGGGTGAGCGAGACGAAGACACCACCAGGGCGCGCACCGCGCGCCCGCTCTGTATCGTGGGAAGCCCCGGACCTTCAGGTCGGGGAGCTTCACCGCATCGGAGGGGACGGGCGACTGGCTCACGGGGTGATGCGGCGCGGGGCCAATTGTGCTTGAATAGAGTCAGTCAATACACAGGACGTTTCTTTTTATGGCGGATCGTCGTCTGCAGGTTTTCCATGCGGTGGCACGGCACCTGAGTTTCACCAAGGCGGCCGAGGCGTTGTTCATGACGCAGCCGGCGGTGACCTTCCAGATCAAGCAGCTGGAGGAGCAGTTCAACACGCGTCTGTTCGAGCGCGGCCACGGCCGCATCTCGCTGACGCCGGCGGGCGAGCTGGTGCTCGAATACGCGGAGAAGATCCTCGATCTCTCCGCCGAGATGGAGACCCGCCTGGCCGAAATGACCGGTCAGATGCGCGGCCTGCTGATGGTCGGCGCCAGTACGACGATCGCTGAGTTCATGCTGCCGCGCATCCTGGGCGAATTCAATTCGCTCTACCCGCAGGTGCGCGCCCGGCTGACGGTGGCCAATTCGGAGAGCATCGAGACTCGCATCGCCGAGCATTCGCTGGACGTCGGGCTGATCGAGTCGCAGACGAAACTGCCCAACCTGCTCACCGAACCCTGCTGCGACGACGAGCTGCAGGTCATCTGCGCCCCCGATTACCCGCTGAACGGCATGGCGTCGGTGACGCCGAAGGTGCTGCTCGACTACGAATTCATCTCGCGCGAGCCGGGCTCCGGCACGCGCGAGGTGACCGACGCCTATTTCCGCGAGGCCGGCGTGCAGCCGGAACGCCTGAAGATGCTGATGGAGCTGGGCAGCCTGGAGGCGCTGAAGGGGGTGGTCGGTACTGGCCTCGGCTTCGCCATCGTCTCCCGCGCCAGCGTCGGCAAGGAACTGCAGCTGGGCAGCCTGGTCGCCATTCCGCTGTCGCCGCGCCTGACCCGCCGCCTGTCGGTGGTCTGCCCGAAGGAGCGCTTCCGCTCGCGGGTGGTCGCCACCTTCATGGAATTCGCCAAACGCCGCCTGCGGGAGCTTGCCGCCTGATGCCTCGTCCGATCCGTGCCCGCGTCGACCGCGAGGCCCTGCTGCACAACTACCTGCTGGCCAAGTCCCATGTCCCCGGCTCCCGCGCCTGGGCGGTGGTCAAGGCCAATGCCTACGGCCACGGCCTGCTCAACGCCGCCGATGCGCTCGCCGAAACCGCCGACGGCTTCGCACTGCTCGACCTCGACGAGGCCGTAGCGCTGCGCGAGGCCGGCATCCGCCAGCCGATCCTGCTGCTCGAAGGCTTCTTCGCTGCCGAGGATCTGGAGCTGGTCGCCGAGCACCGGCTGAGCCTGGTCGTGCATCGCCTTGATCAGCTGCAGCTCTTGCGCCAGGTCGGCCTGCCGCTGCGTGTGCCGGTCTACGTCAAGTTCAACACCGGCATGAACCGGCTCGGCTTCCGCCCGGAGCAGCTCGGCGCCTTGCGCGACGAACTGGCGCGCAACCAGGCGGTGAGCGAGGTGACGCTGATGAGCCACTTCGCCGAGGCCGACGGCGACAGGTTGGCGGGGCGGGGCATCGACTGGCAGCTCGCGCAGTTCCGGGCGATGGTCGGCGAGTGGCGGGGGCCGGTGTCGCTGGCCAATTCGGCGGCGATCCTGCGCTACCCGCAGACCGGTCGCGACTGGGTGCGCCCGGGGATCATGCTCTACGGCAGCAGCCCGTTCGCCGATGAGAGCGCCGAGTCGCTCGGGCTGCGCCCGGCGATGACGCTGACGAGCGAGGTCATCGCCGTGCAGCAGATCGCCGCCGGCGAGCGCGTCGGCTACGGCGGCCTGTTCGCCGCCGAGCGCGAGACCCGCGTCGGCGTCGTCGCCTGCGGCTACGCCGACGGCTACCCGCGCCACGCGCCGACCGGCACGCCGATACTGGTCGGCGGCTGGCGCACGCGCACCCTCGGCCGTGTCTCGATGGACATGCTGATGGTCGACCTGACCGACCTGCGCGAGGCCGGCGTCGGCACGCCGGTGACGCTATGGGGCGAGGGGCTGTCGGCCGACGAGGTGGCGGCCGCCGCCGGCACCATCAGCTACGAGCTGTTCTGCGCATTGGCCAAGCGGGTGCCGGTGACGGTGGCATAGGCCCATAAATAAATTTGTCATATAAAAATGTTGTAGTCATAGAGAAGTGCTGCTAGATTTTCCCTGCCGGCAGTAAGGACAATTGGTTCGAAGAGCGTCATGTACCGCGCCGCTGGCCCCCGGGAGGTTGTGACGCAGCCTCCACTCCGGTCATCCGACCCATCCAAGGAGGAAATCATGACAGATAGCAGCAATCGTCCCTTGTCCATGCCCGAAGCGCAGGCGATCGCCGGCACCCTCGACAATCTTGCGGTGAAGTACAAGGCGGCCGCCGAAGCCGGGCTGCGGCCGATCACCGCCGCCTCGGTCAACGAGGAAATCGCCAAGGTGCTCGCCAGCGTCAAGAACGCCAAGACCTTCGGCGCACCGGAGGCGGAACTGCTGGCCGGCAAACTGGAGGCGCTGGCCAAGAAATACACCGCGGCGAGCGAAATCGACATGCGCGCGCCGCTCGCCGAAACCATCGCCGGGAGCCTGGACGCCCTGTGTAAGAAGTACAAGGGCTGATCGTGCCGATGCCGGACCGGCGCGCCGGGTCGTAGGCGGCGCCATCGTGATCGTCGTGGTGCCCGTTGGCCCGGCGCGCCTCGGAGCGGCGGCGCTTTGCCGCCGGATCGAGGCCGTCGGCGATGACGCTCACCGCGTTGCCGGAATCGACGCGCGGGGCGGCGATGCGTCGCTGGCGGCATGGGTGGCCGAGCTGTGCTGCACCCTGCCGCCCGGAACCCGGGTACACATTGACTGGCAATCCGCGCTGCCCATGGCGTGGGCGAGCGATCCGCCGCGCGGCCTGGTCCTGCATCTCCCCGCGTCCGCGATCACGGCCTTTTCCGCCTGGGCCGGCGGCGTGCGGAAACTCGCACCGGCCGTGGTCGTCGAGATGGCGCCGGGCGTCGCACTGGCGCCCTTCGAGTGGTCGTGCGACGCCCTGTCGCTGTCGTGGCCGGATGCGGATAGCCTGCCCGCCGCCGAACGGCACGCCGGATTGGCGGTGCTGGCCGCGGAGCTGGGGGCTACCGTCGAATGCCTGGCGCGCCGCTGGCAGTCCGTGCGCATCGACGGCTGCCCGCCCGTTTGCGCGTTTTCTGCCGGCGACCTCGGCCGCCTGGCCAAGGAGTGCCTGCCGCTGGGGGACTATCGCAGCGCGTCGACCGAGGTCGCCTGGCACCTTGCATCCGACACCCTCTCCCCCTGGCGCGGACCTTTCCGGAATCTGCATTGGCCGCGCGGCGACGGCGTCGAGCGGCGGATCGTCGGCTACCTGCTGGCGCGCGCGATGGATGATGCGGGGGACGGCTATTTGGCGGCGTGCGCCGCCTGTCCGCGGCGCGGCGTTCGCGGTTGTGCAGCCCCCGTCGCGCACGGCCTGCCGAATCCGTCGGAGCCGCAGCCGGCGGTCTGCCGCAGCGAGGAACTGCGTCGCCCAGGAACGCTGGCGCGGGTCAACCGCGGGGTGCGCTTGCTGCCCAAGGACGACGGTGGCGTGCTGTTCTTCCCGGAAGACCGTCGCCTCGATTCGATCCGCCTCAACGATGCCGCGCTGGCGATCTGGCAGTTGCTGCGCGAGCCGTGCCGCACCGCCGTCCTGCTCGAAGAGGTTGGCCGCAACTGGGGAGGCGAGTTCGTCCCCGGGGTGGAGAGGCTGATGGAAACCCTGCAGGACGCGGGAATCGTCATCATCGATCGGGAGATTCGAGCGCAATGAATATCGCCATCACCAATCAATGTTCGCGCGCATGCGCGTTCTGCTACCAGTCGTCGATCATGAAATCGGCCGGGGCGGGGGGCTGGACGCAGATTTCCCTGGACGCCTTCAACGCCATCCTGGATTTCTGCGAGGCTTCCGGCGAGGAGAAGGTCACGCTGGTCGGCGGCGAGCCGACCTTGCACCGGCAGTTTGGCCGCCTGCTGGAAATCATCGACGAACGTCCCGCCCTGAAGCAGGCGCTGTTGTTTACCAACGGCATATTTTCGGATCGCATGGTCGAAGAGATCGTCGGGCACGGGCGGAAGCTGATCGTCTCGATCAACGTCCTCGATCCGTGCGAGGAAAAGCCGGTGTCGCTCCTCCACCTGCGGCGAAACCTCGGCCGCTTTCGCGACGCCGGGCTGCAGACGGATCTCAGCTTCGTCATCCACCGTCCCGATTTCGACCATCGCTTCCTGCTCGACTACGCGCGCGAATTCGACATCCAGGCAGTGCGCTGGGCGCTGGCCTTTCCGGTCGTGCGCGGCGCCTCCCATATCCCGGTCGAGCAACTGCGCCCGACCGGGGTGCGCATCGCCGCGATGCTGCGCGAGCTGTCCGCAGCTGGCTTGCGCAGCTACGTCGATTGCCCGCTGCCGTACTGCATGTTCTCCGACGAGGACATGGGCTTCGTCGCCAGCCAGTCCTTGAGCGTCATCAACTGGGGCAATTGCGGCCTGACCCTGGAGATAAGCCCGGAGTTGACGGTCAAGGCATGCCCTTCGCAGCGCGAGGAGGAGCGCGTGCCGCTGTCCTGGTTCGCCGACGTGCCGGCGATGGAGCGCTATTTCTTCACCCGCATGAGCGCCTACAAGGCTGCTCACCAGCTGCTCGACGAGTGCGCGCAGTGCCGCTACTACCGGATCGGTCATTGCCAGGGCGGCTGCCTTGGCTACGGACTGGATTCCTGTCCCGAGCTGCCGCCGACCTGCCGGGAAACCCTGGGCGACGGCGACATCGACGGAAACTGGAAGGTCGTTCCGCTGGTCGGCCTGGCGCTCGAACGGCGCGACGGCGCCGCGCTGCTGCTCAGTCCGCGCTCGCCGCAGGTGGCGCCGGAACCGCTATCCGGCGACGAGGCCGGCATCTGGTCGGAGATTGCCGCCGGCCCGCGCTTCGCCTCGCTGGTCGACGGCCGCGGCCGGGAGACCGTGCAAGCCTTCGTGCGCCGCCTGCAGCGGGGCGGTTTCGTCGACCTCGTGCGCGACCGGCCGTGAAGACGCTTCTTCTCTTTCCGCCCGGGTGGAGTCCGCATTCCCCCTATCTGGCGCTGCCGCTCCTGACCGCGCGGCTGAAGGCCGCCGGGCATCCGGTCGACCAGTTCGACGGCAACATCGCCTTCATCGACCGGCTGCTCTCCGCCGACTACCTGCGCCGGATGCTGCAACGCCTGCGCGAGCGCGAAGGCGAGGGCGAACATCGCGAGTTGATGCTGCTCGCCCCGCATCTGATCGATGCCATCGATGCGGCGAAGTGCGGCTTCCGCTCCCACGAGTGCTTTTCCGACCCGCAGCGCTACGAATGGTGCCGGAGGATCGTCGGCGCCTCGCTGCGTCTCGTCGAGGCCGCGCACGCCGGCTTGTCGCTCTCGCTGCACAAGCTGGCACACGCGACGCTGCCCGCCGACAGCAGCCGCAACGTGCTCGCAGCGGTGCACGACTGGGAAGACAATCCGGTGCGCGAGTTCTTCGCGGCGTGCATCGCCCCCATCCTTGCGCGCGACTACGGGCTCGTCGGCATGTCGGTGGCCGACCGCGAGCAGCTCGTGCCGGCGCTGACCATCGCCGCCGGTATCCGGCGCCTGGCGCCGGCGACGCGGATCGTCCTCGGCGGCAACTATCTGACACGGATCGCCCGGCGCTGGCGGGCGCCGCATCCCTTTCACGACCTGATCGATTTTGCCGTGCTCGGCGAGGGCGAGGAGTCGATCGTCGCACTGGTCGAGGCGCTTTCCGGAAAAGGCGCGCTGGCGGGCGTCCCCAACCTGCAGTACGTGGCGGACGGCGCCCTGATCGATACGCCGGCGCGAACGGTGTCTATCCTGCAGGCGCCGCCGCCGGATTTCGACGATCTTCCGCTCGACCTGTACCTGTCGCCCAGCCTAGTGTTGCCTACCTACACCGGCCGCAGCTGCCCGTGGAACCGTTGCACCTTCTGCACCATCGCCAGCACCAGCGGCGAGTTCCGTACCCGTCCCGCCGACGAGATCGCCGACGAAATGGCCTATTTGCGCGAGCGCTACGGCACCGACATGTTCACCCTGGTGGACGAATCGCTGCCCGCCGGCGTCGTCCGCCGGCTCGCCAGGTCGATCGAGGCGCGCCGACTGGCGGTGCATTGGTACGGCGAAACGCGCCTGGTGCCGGGTTTCACCGAGGAGCTGGTGGCCGAGGCGGCAAAGGCCGGGCTGCGCCTGCTGCAGTTCGGACTTGAATCCTACAACCAGCGCATCCTCGACCGGATCCGCAAGGGGGTGCGCGAGGAGGAGGTCCGCCCGCTGCTTGAGCGCTGCCTGCGGCACGGCATCGGCTTCCACCTCTTCTGCATGATCGGCTTTCCCGGGGAAACCGCCGAGGAAGCGCTGCGCACCCTGGCCTTCAGCGACGAGGTGCTGGCCGCGGCGCGCGGCGAGTACGGCATTTCCTGGTGCACCAAGGGTGTCGGCACCTTCGGTCTGGAGCACGGTTCGGCGGTCCATGCCGACCCCGCGAGCTACGGCGTCCGCCTGCTGCCCACCGCCGACGACAAGGATCTGGCTTTCGATTGCGCCTACGACGTGGAGATGGAACTCGCCCTTGGTGCCCGGGACGCGGCGCAACTGCTCGACCGTTACGTCGGCGCCGACGTCTATGCGCTGATCGCGCGCCGTCGTCGCGACGGCTTCCCCAACCGCAGCCTGGCGCCGGCCGCGCCGCGCGAGGAAGAAGCCTTCGTCGCCGCCGTTGCCGCGCGGGACCCGCAAGCCCTCGGCTTGCGCAAGCACGCGGTCGGCGTTTTTCCCGGTGACTGGTTGGCGCATCGCGGCGCAGGGATGCCGCCATGGGCGCAACTGGTCGTCGCCGAGGACAGCAGCGTGCTGGTTGACGCGCTCGGCTGTCGCGTCGTCCGCCTGCCGCCGCAGCTCGCTGCCACGGCGCAGCGCGCGGAACGCGGCGAAACGCTGGCCGCCGCCGAGCGCGCCATGTTGTCCCTGGCGCTCGACTGGTTGGTGCCAGACGCAGGCGGGGCGGAGGGCGAGGCTGTGGTCGCCAACGAAGCCGCCGAGCTGATGTTCCTCGGCGAGAGCGACGCGGTGCTCTACGATCCGTTGCGCGAACGTGCGATGCGCCTCAATCTGAGCGGCGCTCTGCTCTGGCTGCTGATCCAGCCGGCGAACCTGTCCGTTGCCGAAATCGCCGACAAGGCGGGGCGGATGCTCGGCGAGGAGATGTCTGCCGAGCGCCTCGCCGCCTTTCTCGGTCGCTTGGCGCAGCACGGTATGCTGGCGCGCGTGTCGGCAACGGCAGGCCATGCCTGAGCGCCTGCGCGTCGCCCTGGTCGGTTTCAACCTGGGCGGCAATCCGCCCCTCGGGCTCGCCTGCCTGCAGGCGTACGCCGAGGCGCAGCCCGACCTGGCGGAGCGGGTCGAGACGCGCCTGCTCGGTTTCGACTACTACGTCGCTCCGGAGTCTGCCCTCGCCGAAATACTTGCCGGCACCCCCGACCTGATCGGCTTCAACACCATGCACGGCAGCCTCGCGCATGCCTTGCGCCTCGCGCCGACACTCAGGCAGCTATGCCCGGGAGCCTTGTTGGTGCTCGGCGGCATCGACGCCTCGATGGCGCCGGAGCGCGTGCTGTCGCGGCATCCGGAGGTGGACGCAATCGTCTGCGGCGAGGGCGAGATCGCCTATGCCGAGCTGTTGCGGCGCCTGCTCGGGCGGCAGCCGCTGGACGATTTGGCAGGATTGGCACTGCGGGTGGACGGTGTGCCGCGGCGCAACTCGCCGCCGCCGCCGCTGGATCTGTCGCAGGCGGTTTCGCCCTACCTCGCCGGCGTCCTCGACCCCGACCGGCTCGGCGCCGTGCATCTGGAAACCTATCGCGGCTGTGCCTATCGCTGCGATTTCTGCCACGAGGGCCGCGGTTTTGCCACGGTGCGCAAGTTTCCGCTCGACCTGGTGCGCGAGGAACTCGCTTTCGTGCTCGCCCGAAGCTGCCGCAGCATCAAGTTCTACGACACCACGTTCAATCAATACCGGGAGCGGACCCTCGCGATCCTCGACCATGCCTGCCGCCACAACCGGCGGCGGCATGTTCTCGGGGCGGAAGTGCGCATGGAGTTGTTCGACCGCGAAATTGCGCTGGCCTGCCGGCAGGCGAACTGCCTGGACATCGAAACCGGCTTGCAGTCCCTCGACGAGGGGACGATGCAAAAGGCCGGGCGGCGCAACCGGCTCGGTCCGTTCGAGCGCAACCTGAAAGACGCCGTCGATCTCGGCCTCAACGTTTTCGTCCACGTCATGGGCGGCCTGCCCGGCGAGCGCCTGGAGCGCACCTTCGCCGCCCACGACTGGGCGATGGCGCGCGGCGCCGAGGTCTGCCTGTTCCATACCCGCGTGTTGCCCGGAACCGGGCTTGCGCAGCGGGCGCGGCGCGAAGGCATCGCCCACCTCGAAGAGGCGCCGCACGACGTGCTGTGCCATCCGGAATTCAGCCTCGCCGACCTGGCGCGCTACAACCGCTTCGGCTTCGCCCGCATGCTGCTCGGGCCGTATCTGCCGTTGCTGCGGCGCTTGCCGCCGGTCGGCGGGCCGGCGCCGTCGGCCGTCATCGCCGCACACGCCGAGTGCCTGGCGGACGAGCCGGCCTTCGCCGAACTCTGCCGGCGGCGTCATTGGTGGAATGCCGGCACCGATCCGTCGCTGGCGCCGGAAATGAGCGCGTTGCGCGGTCGCCTGCGCTGCGATGCCGTCGCCCGCCTTGCCGGACATGCGCGGCATCTGGACGAACCGGCGCGCGCCGCCGCGCTGGCCTTGCTCGAACAACTGCGCGTCATGGACGAGCTGTCCTGCCTGCCGCGCCCGCGAGCGCATGCCGCGCGGCGGATCGACGGCCGCCGCTACCGCCTCAGTCCGGCGGCGCGCATCGTCGCGCTGGCGGCCGATATCCGCGCTCTGGTGGCGGACCCGCGGCTCGGTCTCGGCGACGCGCCGCCGGGCGATTGCATCCTGATGACCGTGCGGCGCGCCGATGGTAGCATCACCCAGGCCATTAACCCGGCGATGGGGAAGCTGCTGGAATCGTTCCGGCACCCGCTCCATCCGGCCGAGGCGATCGAAGCCTTTGCCGGCGAAGCCCTCGACGCCGACGTGGCGGCGCGTTTGAACGCGGTCATCGACGAACTCATAGCGGAGGGTGCCCTGGTGCCGACCGACGATACCGACACCTTATTGTCGGATGCGAACTGGAGCCTGCGTCCGCTGGGAGTGGACGCCGCTGCCGACGCGATGCCGGTCTATGCGGCCAATCCCCGGTTCTTTCGTCTGCTCTGCGGCATTGACGCTCCGCCGCTGGACTACGTGATCGGCGACATCGGCGAGGCGCCGCCCGGGTACGAGCACTGCAAGCACTTCATGGGAATCTATGCGCGCGACGGCGGGGAATTGATCGGCGTGGCGGACATCCTTTCCGCCTATCCCGAACCTGGTCGCGCCTGCATCGGGTTGTTGATGCTGGCCGAAGGCTATCAGCGCCGCGGCGTCGGGCGTGCGGTGCTTGGCTTGCTGGAGGCATGGGCGCGGGAACGCTTCGGCGTGCGCGAATTCACCGTCGGCGTCGAGGAGTGCAACGAGGCCAGCCGCCGCTTCTGGCGCGCCTGCGGTTATTCGCCCAGCGGCGAGCGGTTCGAGAACACTGCGCTGTCGAAGACCCACGCCAGCGAAGTCCTGGTCAAGCGCGTCGCGGCCGCCGGCTGAACGCCGGAGTTCTACTTGCGCCCCCGTACATAGGCGTCGTCCATCTCGCGCAGCCGGCGGGAGAGGATGCCGGCGATGTTGCGATAGATCTTGGCGCTGCCCATCGGGTGCTTGTCGCAGGCTTTCTCCGAGAGGCGCAGCAGCACGCAGGGCGTCTGTGCGACGACCGAGGCCGAGCGCAGTTCATGGTCGACCAGCGACATTTCGCCGAAGGAATCGCCGGCGTGCAGCTCGGCCAGTTCGGCCGCCAGGCCGCCAGCCGATTTCTGCACGGCGACCGTGCCGTCGATGATCACGTACAGCCAGGCGCCGGTGCTGCCTTCGCGCAGGATCGTCTCGCCGCCGCCGAAGGTGCATTTCTCGGCGGCCTCCAGCAACTGCAGCAGCTCCTCGCCGCTCATGCCGTGGAAAACCGGGACGCGGTCGATCAGGCGGAACATGATCCGCTGCAGGTCCTGAAAGGAGAAGTGTTCCTTGATCCAGTGGGCCATCGTGTTGGCGTGAGGTGAGGGGACGCCGTCTATTGTATGCTCCGCACATCATGAGCAAGTCAAAAACCGTCTATACCTGCAGCGAGTGCGGTGCCTCGCTGCCCAAGTGGCAGGGCCAGTGCCCGGCCTGCAATGCGTGGAATACGCTGATCGAGGGCGTCGCGGAGAAGGCTTCGCCGGCGGCGCGCTTCCAGTCGCTGGCGCCGGCGGCGCGGCTGCAGAACCTCTCGGAGATCGAGCCGCGCGAGACCGAACGCATCGCCACCGGCATCGGCGAATTCGACCGCGCGCTCGGCGGCGGCCTCGTTTTCGGCGGCGTCGTGCTGATCGGCGGCGACCCCGGCATCGGCAAGAGCACGCTGCTGCTGCAGGCGCTGTCCACGCTGTCGGCGACGCAGCCGGTGCTCTACGTCAGCGGCGAGGAGTCGGGCGAGCAGGTGGCCTTGCGCGCACGGCGGCTGGCGCTCGACACGCAGCGCCTGCAACTGCTCGCCGAGATTAACCTGGAGAAGATCCTGGCCACGCTGCAGGCGGAGAAGCCGCGTGTCGCGGTGATCGACTCGATCCAGACGCTGTGGTCGGATCAGCTTTCGTCGGCGCCGGGCTCGGTGGCGCAGGTGCGCGAATGCGCGGCGCAGCTGACCCGGCTGGCGAAGACCGCCGGCATCACCGTCATCCTGGTCGGCCACGTCACCAAGGAGGGCGCGCTGGCCGGGCCGCGCGTGCTCGAACACATCGTCGACACCGTGCTCTACTTCGAGGGCGACACGCATTCCAGCTTCCGCCTGATCCGCGCCTTCAAGAACCGCTTCGGCGCGGTCAACGAACTCGGCGTCTTCGCCATGACCGACCGCGGGCTGAAGGGCGTCAGCAACCCGTCGGCGCTGTTCCTCTCGCAGCACGGTCAGGCGGTGCCCGGTTCCTGCGTGCTGGTGACGCAGGAGGGGACGCGGCCGCTGCTGGTCGAGATCCAGGCGCTGGTCGACCAGGCGCACGGCAACCCGCGCCGGCTGACCGTCGGGCTGGAGGCGCAGCGGCTGGCGATGCTGCTCGCCGTGCTGCACCGCCACGCCGGCGTCGTCTGCTTCGACCAGGACGTCTTCGTCAATGCTGTCGGCGGGGTGCGCATCAGCGAACCGGCGGCCGATCTGGCGGTGCTGATGGCGATCATCTCGTCGCTGAAGAACCGGCCGCTGCCGGAGAAGCTGATCGTTTTCGGCGAGGTCGGGCTGGCCGGCGAGATCCGGCCGGCGCCGCGCGGCCAGGAGCGGCTGAAGGAAGCGGCCAAGCTCGGCTTCACGCGGGCGCTGATCCCGGAGGCGAACAAGCCGCGGCAGGCGATCGCCGGGCTGGAGGTGGTCGCCGTATCGCGCGTCGAGGAAGCGGTGGAGAAGATCCGCGCGCTGGAGTGAGACCGGCGCCGGGGTGACCGCAACGTGAACGCCTTCCTCGTTTCCTGCCGCCTGCTGCGCCGCGATTCGCGGGCCGGCGAGCTGCGCCTGCTGGCGGCGGCGATGGTGATCGCCGTTGCCGCGCTGTCCGCGGTCGGTTTCTTCGCCGACCGCGTGCGCCAGGCGCTGGAGCGCGAGGCGCACCAGTTGCTCGGCGCCGACCTGCTGCTGACCGCCGACCAGCCGTGGCCGGCGGCGATGCCCGACGAAGCCGCCCGGCGCGGGCTGGCGGTGGCCGAGACGCGGGCTTTCCCGAGCATGGTGCTGCACGGCGAACGGGCGCAGTTGAGCGAAGTGAAGGCGGTCAGCCCGGGTTACCCTCTGCGCGGCAGCCTGCGCCTGGCGCCGGCGGTCAATGCGGTGGATGCGCCGGTGGCCGGCATTCCGCCGGCGGGAACGGTGTGGGTGGACGAACGGCTGGCGACATCGCTCGACCTCAAGGTCGGCGACCCGCTGGCGCTCGGCCGTGTCCGTCTCGTCGTGGCCGGCGTGCTGACGCTGGAGCCGGACCGCGGCGTCAATTTCTTCAGCGTCGCGCCGCGCCTGTTGATGAACCTCGCCGACTTGGAGGCGACCGGCTTGGTCCAGGTCGGCAGCCGGGTTGCCTACCGTTTGCTGCTTGCCGGCGAGCCGAAGGCGGTGCACGACTTCCAGCGCTGGGCGGAAGATCGCCTCGGCCGCGGCCAGCAGATCGAGGATGCGCGCACCGGTCGTCCGGAAATCCGCACCGCGCTCGAACGGGCGCAGCGTTTCCTCGGCCTCTCCGCGCTGCTCACCGTGGTCCTCGCCGCCGTCGCCGTGGCGCTTGCTGCGCGCCGCTACAGCCAGCGCCACCTCGACCCCTGCGCGGTGATGCGCTGCCTCGGCGCGACGCAGGGTTTCCTGCTGCGCCTCTATCTCAGCCAGTTCGCGCTGCTCGGTCTCGTGGCCTCGCTGGCCGGCTGCCTGCTCGGCTACGCCGGCCATTTCGCGCTGCACGCCTGGCTCGCCAGCCTGCTGGCGACACCGCTGCCGCCGCCGTCGTGGCTGCCGGCCGGGCAGGGGATGGCGGTCGGCCTCTTGCTGCTGTTCGGCTTCGCCGTGCCGCCGCTGCTGCAACTGCGCCAGGTACCGACGATCCGCGTGCTGCGCCGCGAGTTCGGGCCGCCGGCCGGCGCCCTGGTCGGCGGCTACCTGCTCGGGCTGGCGGCATTGGCCGGCGCGATGTTCTGGGTGGCCGGCGAAGCGGTGCTCGGCGCCTGGGTGGTCGGCGGTTTTCTCGGCGCGCTGCTGGTCTTTGCGCTGGTCGCGCGGCTGGCGATCCGCCTCGCGGCCGGCCTGCGCGGCGGGGCGCACGCCGCGGCCGGCTTCGGCTGGCGCTACGGGCTGGCCAATCTGGAACGGCGGGCGCTCGGCAGCGTCGTGCAGATCGTCGCGCTGGCCATCGGCCTGATGGCGCTGCTGCTGCTGACGGCGACCCGCGGCGACCTGCTCGACGCCTGGCGGCGCGCGATGCCGCCGGATGCGCCGAACCGCTTCCTGATCAACATCCAGCCCGAACAGCAGGCGGCGGTCGAACGCCACCTGCGCGCGGCCGGCATCGACGCTGCGCTGGCGCCTATGGTGCGCGGGCGGCTGGCGCTGAAGAACGAACAGGCGGTGAGCGCCGCCGATTACGAGGAGGACCGCGCCAAGCGCCTGGTCGAGCGCGAGTTCAACCTGTCCTGGCGGGCCGAGCTGCCGCCGGGCAACACGGTGACGCGCGGGCGCTGGTTCGCCGCGGGCGACGCGCGCGGCGCGTCGGTCGAGGAGGGGCTGGCGAAGACGCTCGGCATCGCCGTCGGCGACCGCCTGCAATTCACCATCGCCGGCGAGCCGGTGGCGGTCGAGGTGGTCAACCTGCGCAAGCTCGACTGGGATTCGATGCGCGTCAATTTCTTCGTGCTGACGCCGCCGGGCGTGCTCGAACCCTATCCGGCCAGCTTCATCACCAGCTTCTACCTGCCGCCGGAGCGTGCCGGGCTGATCAACGCGCTGGTCCGTGAGTTCCCCAACGTCACCGTGATCGACGTCGCCGCCATCGTCCGCCAGTTGCAGTCGGTGCTCGACCAGGTGGCGCAGGCGGTGCAATTCATCTTCCTGTTCGCGCTCGCCGCCGGGCTGGTCGTGCTCTACGCGGCGCTCGGCTCGGCCTTCGAGGAGCGGCGCTACGAGCTGGCGGTGATGCGCTCGCTCGGCGCCCGCCGCGAGCAACTGCGGCGGGCGCTGCTCGCCGAGTTCGCGACGGTCGGCGGCCTGGCCGGCGCGATCGCCGCCGCCGGCGCCGCCGTGGTCGGCCAGGTGCTGGCGGCAAAAGCCTTCCAGTTCGAGGTGGCGACCAGCCTGTGGCCGTTCCCGGCGGCCGTGCTCGGCGGCGCGGTGCTGGTGGCGACGGCTGGCTGGCTGGCCGCGCGGCGCCTGCTCGGCAGCTCGCCGCTGCAGGTGTTGCGCGCCGGCGGATGAAAATCGCTCCGTTTTTGTGTATTTGGGCATTGCTCGCTGGCATCTTTGTCGCATAATGCAGCGTTTCCGATTTCCGCCCGAGAATCGTGTCCGAAACCACTTCACATCGTCTGGATGAACGACTGAGCGCGCTCAATGCCCGCTGGCAGGATTACGTTGCCAAGGGCGGCTTCGAGCAGTTCGTCGAATTTTCGGTGGCACTGAACAGCCTTGCCGAACAGCTTGGCCGCCTGCGTCTGCCGGGTCTGCTGCGCATCTCCGAAGGTCTGGAAAACGCCGCGCTGGCGCGTTTCGGCGACCCGGAAAGCCATCCGTTGGCGCCGCAGGAAATCGCCGCGCTGCAGCGTCAGCTGGAGTCGCTGTCGGGGGCGATTTCCTCCTCGCGGCGCCCGGTCGGCGAGCGCCGCATCGAGGAGTTGCCGTCGTCGGTGCCCGATCCGGAATGGGTCCGCCCGCGCGCCGTGTGGGTGATGGCGACCAACGGCAGCGAGATGACGGCCGGCCTCGCCGAACAGCTGAACCACTTCGGTTTCCGCCCGCAGCTCTGCGCCTGGGGCGACCCGCTGCCGGAAGGCGAGCAGCCGCTGGCCGTCCTCTTCATCGGCGACGCCGCGCCGACGCTCGACGAGCAGCTCGAACACGTCGCCGCCGTCCGCGTGGCGGTGCCGGCGAGCCAGCTGTTCTACCTCGGCGCCGAGCGGGCGATGGAGTCGGTGGTGCTGCTGATGCGCGCCGGCATCGACGTCACCGTGCCGCGCGAGGAGGGGGTGACCTCGGTGCTGACCCGCATTCTCGATCTGGTGCAGACGCGGGAGCAGGAGAAGTACCGCGTGCTGATCGTCGAGGATTCGCGCGTCGCCGCCGTCGTCATCCAGCGCACGCTGGCCGAGCACAGCATCGACAGCCTGGTCGTCGCCGACCCCGGAACGCTGCTCGACACGCTGGGCAACTACCGGCCCGACCTGATCCTGATGGACATGTACATGCCGCGCTTCAACGGCGTCGAGGCGACGCGCGTGCTGCGCCAGGTGTCCGGCTACCAGGCGCTGCCGATCGTCTATCTCTCCAGCGAGTCCGACATCGGCATGCAGGTCGAGGCGTTGCGCCTCGGCGGCGACCAGTTCCTGACCAAGCCGTTCAACCCGGTGGTGCTGGCGGCGGTGGTGCGGACCAAGATCGAGCGCTACCGCGACGCGCTGCGCTCGACGCGCACCGACGGCCTCACCGGCCTGCTCAACCACACCGCGTCGAAAGCGCGCCTGAAGACGATGGTCGAGTTGCTGCCGGCGCACGGCAACCTGTGCGTGGCGATGCTCGACATCGACCACTTCAAGGCGATCAACGATACCTACGGTCATCCGGTCGGCGACCAGGTGATCCGCAACCTCGCCTGGCTGCTCAAGGGGCGCCTGCGCGCCACCGACCTGATCGGCCGCTACGGCGGCGAGGAATTCATCCTGGCGCTGCCCGATGCGCCGCCGGAGCGCGCGCACGCGGTGATCGAACGCATCCGCCGCGACTTCGCGGTGCTGCCGCATGCCCACAACGAGGGCACGCTGTACGCCACCTTCAGCGCCGGGCTTTCCTGCAGCCTGCATTACCCGACCGCCGCCGAGCTGACCGAAGCGGCCGACCATTCGCTGCTGGAAGCCAAGCGCAAGGGGCGCAACCAGGTGATCATGGCGTGCAGCCGCTGAGGGTGTCGACGAGTCACTGACTGCGACTGCGCGACCGGCCGATTTGATTGAAATCAGCTTTTTGCGTGTCCTGCCGTGAAATAATCCAGCCATGCGTTTCGCGATACTCGAAGATTCCCGCAGCCAGGCCCTCCTGCTCAAGACCATGGTCGAAGAACTCGGTCACGAGGGGACGGTGTTCGCCTCGGCGCTGGAGTTCAGGCGCGGCCTGGAGGGGCAGCCGTTCGACCTGCTGCTGATGGACTGGATCCTCCCCGACGGTTCCGGCGACGAGCTGCTGGGCTGGGTGCGCGAGCGCTTCGGCTGGTCGATCCCGGTCATCTTCGTCACCGCCCGCGTCGCCGAGGGCGACGTCGCATCGATGCTGCGCCTCGGTGCCGACGACTACGTCTGCAAGCCGATCCGCTACGTCGAGCTGTCGGCGCGCATCGAGGCGCTGATCCGCCGGCGGGCGCTGTCCGGCAGCGGCGCACGCGATACGGCGTCGCTGGTGGCCGGCAACGTTGCGCTCGATCCCGCCGCGCGCAGCGCGCTGGTCGACGGCCGGCCGGTGGCGTTGACCGGCAAGGAATTCGACCTGGCGCTGCTGCTGCTGCGCAACCTGGGGACGCTGTTCAACCGCCAGACCTTGCTGGAGAAGGTCTGGGAGGTCGACGCCGAGATCGACACGCGCACGGTCGATACGCACGTCAGCCGCCTGCGCCGCAAGCTCGGCCTCGAACCTGCCAACGGCTGGCTGCTGACCACCGTCTATGGTCACGGCTACCGCCTGGAGCGCTGCGCTTCCTGACGCCGGCTCGCAGAATCTTTGTCGGCTCGGGGAATCTTCTGGCGATTTCCCGGTCCGATAACCTTCGTTTCCACCATTAGTTCCCTCTTTCCGGTCCGCTCCCGATGTCTGCCGTTGCTCTCCAACCCTCCCGGCCTGCCGTTCCCGGCCTCTTTTCCTACCGCAAGTACTGGGCGAAACGCTTCGGCACGGCGCCGTTCCTGCCGATGTCGCGCGCCGAGATGGACGAACTGGGCTGGGACTCCTGCGACATCATCCTGGTCACCGGCGACGCCTACATCGACCACCCCAGCTTCGGCATGGCGCTGGTCGGCCGGCTGCTGGAGGCGCAGGGCTTCCGCGTCGGCATCATCAGCCAGCCGGACTGGCATTCGGCCGCCGACTTCAAGCGCCTCGGCAAGCCGAACCTGTTCTACGGCGTTACTGCCGGCAACATGGATTCGATGGTCAACCGCTACACCTCGGATCGCAAGATCCGCTCCGAGGACGCCTACACGCCGAACGCCGAGGCCGGAAAGCGGCCGGACCGCTCGGTGGTGGTCTATGCCCAGCGCTGCCGCGAGTCCTTTGCCGACGCCAATGTGGTGATCGGCTCGATCGAGGCCAGCCTGCGCCGCATCGCCCACTACGACTACTGGTCGGACAAGGTGCGCCGCTCGGTGCTGCCCGATTCGAAGGCCGACCTGCTGATCTTCGGCAACGCCGAGCGCGCCATCGTTGCCTTGGCCCACCGGCTGGCCGCCGGCGAGAAGATCAAGGACATCCGCGACCTGCGCGGCACCGCCTTCATGGTGCCGCCGGGCTGGCTGCCGGGCGAGGACTGGCAGGTCACCGACTCGACCGAACTGGATACGCCGGGGCCGCTGGCGAAGCACCCCGATCCCTATGCGATGGAAGAGGAAAAAACCGCTTCGAGTTGTTCGGCAAAAGAGGGCGGCCCGGAGGTGAAGGGCATCCGCATCGTCGGCCGCCAGGAAATGACGCAGACGCGACTCGCCGCACGCCGCGCCGACCGGGCGAAGACGGTGATCCGCATTCCGTCGTACGAGCAGGTCAAGGACGACCCGGTGCTCTACGCCCACGCCTCGCGCACCTTCCACCTCGAATCGAATCCGGGCAACGCGAGGGCGATGGTGCAGGCGCATGGGGTGGGTGCCTCCGAGCGCGACGTCTGGCTGAATCCGCCGCCGATCCCGCTGACGACGCCGGAAATGGATGCGGTCTACGGCGCACCGTACCAGAGGAAGCCGCACCCGAGCTACGGCGACGCCAAGATCCCGGCCTACGAGATGATCCGCTTCTCGATCAACATCATGCGCGGCTGCTTCGGCGGCTGCACCTTCTGCTCGATCACCGAGCATGAGGGACGGATCATCCAGAGCCGCTCGGAGGAGTCGATCCTGCACGAGATCGAGGAGATCCGCGACAAGACGCCGGGCTTCACCGGCACCATCTCCGACCTCGGCGGGCCGACCGCGAACATGTACCGCATGGCCTGCAAGGACCCGAAGATCGAGGCTTCCTGCCGCCGCCTGTCGTGCGTCTTCCCCGACATCTGCCCGCAGATGGACACCGACCACGCGCCGCTGATCTCGCTCTACCGCAAGGCGCGGGCGATTCCCGGCGTGAAGCGCGTGCTGGTCGGCTCCGGCCTGCGCTACGACCTCGCCGTGCGCTCGCCCGAATACATCAAGGAGCTGGTCTCGCACCACGTCGGCGGCTACCTGAAGATCGCGCCCGAGCACACCGAGGAGAACGTGCTCAAGCACATGATGAAGCCGGGCATCGGCACCTACGACAAGTTCAAGGCGATGTTCGAGAAGATCTCGAAGGAAGCGGGCAAGGAGCAGTACCTGATCCCGTACTTCATCGCCGCGCACCCGGGCACGACCGACGAGGACATGCTCAACCTGGCGCTGTGGCTGAAGAAGAACAATTTCCGCCTCGACCAGGTGCAGACCTTCCTGCCGACGCCGATGGCGCTGGCCACCGCGATGTACCACTCGCACAAGAACCCGCTGAAGCGCGTCGAGCGCAACGGCGAGACGGTCGAGACGGTGCGCAATGGCCGCATGCGCAAGTTGCACAAGGCCTTCCTGCGCTACCACGACCCGGAGAACTGGCCGCTGCTGCGCGACGCGCTGCGCGCGATGGGGCGTGCCGACCTGATCGGCAACGGAAAGAAGCAGCTGGTGCCGGCCTGGCAGCCGGCGGGCACCGGCGGCAGCTGCCAGGTGCGGCGCGCGACCGAGAAACGGACCGCTCAGCAGCGGGCCGCGCAGCAGCGCGGCGAGGGCTGGCCGGCGGTGCCGAAACCGGCGAAGATCGTCGCGCGGCCCGAAGGGCCGGCGGCGAAGCCCGGAGCGAAGATTGCGGCGAAGGCCGGCGGTACGAAGACCGGTCAGCGTGCCTTGCCGCCCAAGCGGTCGAGGGCGCCGGCGAAGTAGCCGAGCAGCAGCCCGCCAAAGATTCCGGTCGGCGCGAGCAGCCAGAGCAAGGCCGTCGACCGCTCGGCGGCACGCACGCCGGCGGCATCGACAAAGACCCCGATCAGCGCCGTCAGGCCGAGCAGCAGCAAGGCGCCGCCGGCGAAGCGCAGCGCCCGCTGGCGATTGCTGCCGCCGGCATAGAGCGGCAGGCCGAACGAGAGGCAGCCGAGAAAGAGCGTCAGCAGCACCACCGGGGCTATGCCGCCCAGCTCGAAAAACGGTTGCGCAACGAGAATCAGCCCCGACAACAGGCCGATCAGGACGACGACGAAGCCGGTGAGGTGGGTGGGGCTCATGCGCTGCTCCAGCATTTGGAATACAGGCAATCTAGCATTCGCCGGACATGCCGGGCAAGAAATCGCCGGATGCCGGGTCAGTGCTGGAATCCGCCAGGGAATCGGTCCAGAATGGCTTCATGAGGTTGAAATATTTCTGGCTCATTCCGCTCGTTTTCTGGGGCGTGGTCGTCGGTGCGTCGTTTCGCTGGAACTGGCATCAACTGGACCAGCAGGTGTTCGAGACGGCGGCCAACCACGGCCGGGACATCTTTCGCATGGTCGAGGCGATGCGCCTGTGGAATTCGCTGCACGGCGGGCTCTACGTGGTGCAGTCGGAGATGACGCCGCCGAATCCCTACCTCGACGTGCCGGAACGCGATCCGGTGACGACCTCGGGCAAGAAGCTGACGATGGTCAATCCGGCCTACATGACGCGGCAGATGTCCGGCACCATCCTCGAACAGACCGGCATCCGCGTGCGCATCACCAGCCTGAAGCCGATCAACCCCGGAAATCAGGCCGACCCCTGGGAGGCCAGTGCGCTCAGGCGCTTCGAACAGGGGCTCAAGGAATATGCCGAAGTCCTGCCGGGGGAGAATGCGCTGGTGCGCTACATGGCGCCGCTGGTAACGCATCAGGCCTGTCTGACCTGTCATGCCAAGCAGGGTTACCGGGTCGGCGACATCCGCGGCGGTATCAGCGTCAGTTTTGCGGCGGCGCCGATCGAGGCGGCGATCATCCCGCACCGGAAGACGGTCCTGTTCGGCCATATCCTGTCGTGGGCGGGACTGGTGTTGCTGACGATCTACGCGATGCGGCGCATCCGCACCCACGTCGCGGCGCTGGAGCGGGCGCGTGCGGAACAGGAGCAGCTGGTCGAGCTGCGCACGGCGGAACTGCGCGCCGAGGCCGGCGAGCGGCGGCAGGCGGAGAGCCAGTTGCGCCATCTGGTGGACTCGACCTCGGGCGGCATCATCGGCGTCGACGCCGAAGGCAGTTGTCTGGTCTGCAATCCGATGGCCGCACGCCTGCTCGGGCTGGCGGAGACGCAGATGCTGCACGGCGCGCAACTGGCGCCGATCCTCGCCGGCCGCAGCCCGAAGCTGGCCTCGATGCTGCTCAACGCACTCGACGGGGTGCCACGGGCCGAAGAGGCGGTATCGGTGGCGGTCGGCACGGAGACGAACCTCTCGGTCGAAGTGCGCGTCGATCCGATCGTCGAATCCGGGCACGTGATGGGCGCCGTGATCTCGCTGGTCGATGCCACCGAGCGCCAGGCCCGGCAACGGGAAATCTGGCGTCAGGCGAACTTCGACCATCTCACCGGGCTGGCCAATCGCAGCCTGTTCCTCGATCGCCTGGAGCGGACACTGGCGTTGCAGGCGCGCGCCGGGCGCACGGCGGCCGTGCTCTTCATCGATCTCGACGGATTCAAGCCGGTCAACGACCGCTACGGCCACGCCACCGGCGATGCCGTGCTGATCGAGGTCGCCCGGCGACTGTCCTCCGCGGTGCGCAGCACCGACGTTGCCGCGCGCTTCGGCGGCGACGAGTTCGTGCTCGGCGTGGCCGACGTCGCCAGCAAGCAGGACGTCGCATACCTCGCGCAGAAGGTGCTCGATGCGATCAACGCGCCGTATCGGATCGGCGACATCCGCGCCGAGCTGTCGGCGTCGATCGGCATCGCGCTGTTCCCCGAGGACCAGCAGACCACCGACATGCTGCTGGCCGCGTCGGACGAGGCGATGTACCACGCCAAGCAGGCCGGCAAGGCGCGCTGCTGCTACTATGCGCAAGGCCAATTCCGTAGCTCACTGTAGATATCCCCGATGAAGGAAATGACTCCCTACGAGGCGATCGGCGGCGAAGCCGTCGTCGCCCGCCTGACCGACCGTTTTTACGAACTGATGGCCTCGGCGCCGCAATTCGCCGGCATCCGTGCGATGCACCCCGGCGATCTGCAGGACTCCCGCGACAAGCTGTTCATGTTCCTGTCCGGCTGGCTCGGCGGGCCGGACCTGTTCGTGCAGCGCTTCGGCCATCCGCGCCTGCGGGCAAGGCATCTGCCGTTCGCGATCGGCAGCGCCGAGCGCGACCAGTGGGTGGCCTGCATGGCGCTGGCGATGGAGGAGGTCGGCATCGAGGCCGGGATGCGGCAACGGCTGCTGCAGTCCTTTTTCAATACCGCCGACTTCATGCGCAACCGCGAGGGCTGAGGCCCCGCCTGACGGTCTCGCCCGCTTGCGGCGATGCCGGGGCGCCTGCTGCGGAATAGTTTTTGCGGCGCAATAAAAGCGGCGCCGGATGTGCTAGAATTACCGCCTTTTTCAAAGGCTTAGGTATTCCTCCATGTCCGTTCGCCCGATCCGCAACATCGCCATCATCGCCCACGTCGACCACGGCAAGACCACGCTGGTGGACCAGCTGCTGCGCCAGTCCGGCACCTTCGCCGCTCACCAGCAACTGGTCGAGTGCGTCATGGACTCCAACGACCTGGAAAAAGAGCGTGGCATCACGATTCTGTCGAAGAACACGGCGGTCGAGTACGAAGGCGTTCACATCAACATCGTCGATACCCCGGGCCACGCCGACTTCGGCGGTGAGGTCGAGCGCGTGCTGGGCATGGTCGATGGCGTGGTGCTGCTGGTCGATGCCGCCGAAGGCCCGATGCCGCAAACCCGTTTCGTGACCAAGAAGGCCCTGGCGCTGGGCCTGCGCCCGATCGTGCTGGTCAACAAGGTCGACCGCGACGGCGCCGATCCGGACCAGGCGGTCAACCTGACCTTCGACCTGTTCGACAAGCTGGGCGCCACCGACGAGCAACTCGACTTCCCGATCGTTTACGCTTCCGGCCTCAACGGCTGGTCGGCGATGGAGCTGGATCACCCGCGCGAAAACATGAAGCCGCTGTTCGATACCATCCTGCGCCATGTGCCGGCGCCGGATGCCGATATCGATGCGCCGCTGCAATTCCAGATTTCAGCGCTCGACTACTCTTCCTACGTCGGCCGCATCGGCGTCGGCAAGATCAATCGTGGTCGCGTCAAGACCGGCCAGAACGTGCTGGTGATGTTCGGTACCGAAGAGGAAGCCGCCGAGCACGAGCGTACCCCGGTCAAGGCCAAGATCGGCCAGGTGTTCGGCTACAAGGGCCTGAACAAGATCGAGCTGGACGAAGGCCTGGCCGGCGACATCGTGCAGATCACCGGTATCGAGGATCTGGTCCTCGGCTGCACGGTGACCGATCCGGAACAGCCGGAATCGCTGCCGCTGCTGAAGATCGACGAGCCGACACTGTCGATGCAGTTCATGGTCAACACCAGCCCGCTGGCCGGCACCGAAGGCAAGTTCGTCACCAGCCGCCAGATCCGCGACCGCCTGCACAAGGAACTGCTGACCAACATGGCGCTGCGCGTGCATGACACGCCGAATGGCGACGTGTTCGATGTCGCCGGCCGCGGCGAACTGCACCTCGGCATCCTGCTCGAAAACATGCGCCGCGAAGGCTTCGAGCTGGCGGTCGGCCGCCCGCGCGTCGTCAAGAAGACGATCAACAGCGTCGAATGCGAGCCGTACGAACAGCTGACCGTTGACGTCGAGGAAGACACCCAGGGCGGCGTCATGGAAAGTCTCGGCCAGCGCAAGGGCGAGCTGCAGGACATGGTGCCGGACGGTCGCGGTCGCGTCCGTATCGAGTACCGCATCCCGGCGCGCGGCCTGATCGGCTTCCAGGGCGAATTCATGAACCTGACGCGCGGCAACGGCCTGATGAGCCACGTCTTCGACGAATACGCGCCGGTCAAGGAGGGCAACGTCGCCGAGCGCCGCAACGGCGTGCTGATTTCGCAGGATAACGGCGAGGCCGTGGCCTACGCGCTGTGGAAGCTGCAGGATCGCGGCCGCATGTTCGTCAATCCGGGCGACAAGCTGTACGAAGGCATGATCATCGGCATCCACAGCCGTGAAAACGACCTGGTCGTGAACCCGATCAAGGGCAAGCAGCTGACCAACGTGCGCGCCTCCGGCACCGACGAGGCGGTGCGCCTGGTGCCGCCGGTTCAGCTCAGCCTGGAAGCCGCCGTCGAGTTCATCGAGGAAGACGAACTGGTCGAGCTGACGCCGAAATCGATTCGCCTGCGCAAGCGCTACCTCACCGAAATCGAGCGCAAGCGCGCCTCGCGCGAAAGCGCCTGATCCCCGGGGCGTTGCGCCGGAAACAAAACAGGGCACAGCCTTCGCGGGCTGTGCCCTTTTTGTTTGTGCCGTTGGGCTGGCGCCGGAAATTTCCACAGCTTGACTTTCCGAAATGATTGCATATCATCGGCGATATGAATAACGCACGCGTCGTCCTCGACACGAATGTGCTGGTGGCCGCGTCGCGGAGCCGACTGGGGGCGTCGTTCGCCTTGCTGCAGGCCTTGCGGGCGGGGCGTTACAAGGCCCTCGTGTCGGTGCCGTTGCTGCTGGAATATGAAGCCGTGCTGCATCGGCTGGAGCAATTGCAGGCCAGAGGGCGCAGTGCGGCAATGACCGATGCTTTTCTCGATGCCCTATGCCTGTTCGTCGAGCCGGTGCACCTGCATTACCTGTGGCGACCGCAATTGCGCGACCCGGCCGACGAAATGGTGCTGGAAACCGCGTTGAACGGTCGCGCCGAGGCGCTGGTGACGTTGAATACCGGCGACTTCGCGGCGGCGGCGAATTTCCGCTTGCCGGTGCTGACTCCCGGCGCGTTTCTGCGACAGCTGAACGAGGAGAAAACCTGATGGCCAACTATGCGCTGCGCGTTCCCGAATCGCTGTTTTCCTACGCGCGCAAGGTCGCCGAGGAAGAACATGTGTCGATGAACCAGTTTTTTGTCACGGCGATTGCCGAAAAGGTATCCGCCCTGAAAACTGAAGCCTACTTCCGCGAGCGGCAGGCGCGGGGCGACTTGTCGGCCTTCGACGACTGGCTGGCCGCCAGCCCGGAAGCCCCGCCGGTGGCCGGCGACGAGTCGCCGTGATGCGTTGTCGCCACTGAAACAGGCTCTTCCACAATGAGTTTCCCGGCTGTTCCAAACGCAATCTCCCCCAAGCCCTGATGGCAACGCCCCGACCCGGCTTCGGCAAGACATGGTGGGGCGAGCAGTGGCTCGATGCGCTGGCGCACATCGACTACGACAACCGCCTGCCGCGCGGGCGCGCCTATGCCAACAAGGGCGCGGTGAAAGACCTGCGCATCGACGACGGCGTCATCCACGCCAGGGTCGCCGGCAGCCGGCCGCAGCCATACAAGGTCAGCATCGGCGTGCCGCCGATTCCTGAAAAGGACGCCAGGCGCCTGCTCGACGCCATCGCCGCCGACCCGGCGCTGATCGCCCGCCTGCTCAACCGCGAGCTCGACCCGGCCGTGCTGGCGCTGGCCAAGGAGCTCGGCATCGCCGTCTTTCCGCGCCAGTGGCAGGACCTGGCGATGAACTGCTCGTGCCCGGACTGGGCGGTACCGTGCAAGCACCTGGCGGCAGCGATCTACCTCCTAAGCCGCGAGATCGACGGCAATCCCTTCCTCGTCTTCTCGCTGCGCGGCATCGACCTTGCCGCCGGGCTCAAGTCGCGCGACGTGCTGATCGAGCGCGAGGCCGGCGCGGCGCTGCCCACCGTCGCCGAGCTGCTGGCGGCCAAGGCGGAAGCAGGGGAGGTCCCTGCCGGGGCGGCGAGCGAAGTCAACGAACTCGACGAACTCGACTTCTCGCTGCTGCCGGCGCTGGCCGATGCGCTGCTGCAGGTCCTGCCGGAAAAACCGGCGTTCGCCGCGGCCGGCGATTTCCGCGCCACGCTGCAGCGCGTGCTGGCGCGCGTCGCCAAGGCGGCGCGGCAGGCGCTCGACGCGGCGCCGTCCGCCGCCGCCGAAGCGCAGGCGAGTCGCCTCCACGCCGACGACCGGCCTCGCATCGAACTCGACGCCGCCTACACCGTCAAGCTGTCGGGCCTTTCCGCCATCGACACGCTGCCGGCCCTGCTCGACGCCCTCGACGGCCTCGATGCGGCGCGCCTGCCCGACCTGCAGCCCGAGCTCGCGGCGCTGCATCCGGTGCGCCTGCTGGCGCTGCACCTGCTCGCACGCGGCGCCGTCGTGCCACAGGTCTTCGCGCTCGGCAAGGACGGCGTCGGCCTGCGCTGGCTGCCGGCGACGCTCGACCCGGTCGTGCGCGACCTCCTGCAGCGCCTGCGCGACGGCCTGCCGGCCGGCCTCGTGGTGACCGCCAAGGGGCGGCGCCACGTGCCGCTGGCGCCGGCGACCCAGGCCGGCGTGCTCTGCTCGCTGTGCCTCGACCACTACCTCCGGCGCTGGAGCGCGGCTGCGAGCGAGAAGCCCCTCGGCGACAAGACCGTCGCGCTCTTTTTCGGCAATGGCCGGGCGAACTATGACGGCCCCGGCGAGGGCGCCGTCGCCGCCGGCATCCAGGCCTGGCTGGCGCGCTTCCATCTGGCGCAGCGTGCGCATGCGCCGCTGCTGTGCCTCGACGAAGCCAAGGCGGGCGACTTCGCCCTGTCGCTGGCGCTCGACCGCGGCGCGCTCGCAACGCCGCTGCCGCTGGCCAGGGTGCTCAGCGAAAAGGCCTGGCGCAAGCAGCGCTTCGCCGTCCTGCAGACTGCCGCGCTGATCGCCGAGTTCTACCCGCCGCTCAACGGCTACCTCAGCGCCGGTGCGAAGACGCCGCTGGCCGTCGCTGCCGACGCGCTGCCGGGCTTCCTCTTCGACACGCTGCCGGTGGTGCGCCTGCTCGGCATCCGCGCGCTGCTGCCGAAGGCGCTCGACCGCCTGCTGCGGCCGCGCCTGTCGATGCAGGTGAGCGGCAAGTCTGCGGCGGCGGGCGACAGCTTCTTCAAGGCCGGCGACCTGTTCGCCTTCGACTGGCAGGTCGCCGTCGGCGACCATCTGCTGACGCGCGCCGAGTTCGCCCGGCTGCTCAAGCAGGCCACCGGCGTCATCCGCTTCAAGGGCGAATACGTCTACCTCGACCCGGCCGAGATCGAACGCCTGCGTGCGCAACTGGCGAAGCCGCCGCAACTCTCCAGCGCCGAACTGCTGCGCGTCGCGCTCGCCGGCGAATACGCCGGCGCGGCGATCCGCCTCGATGCGGCGGCGCTGGGCATCGTGCAGGCGCTGGTCGAGGTCGGCGAGGTGCCGCTGCCGACCGGCCTCGCGGCGACGGTGACGCTGCGCCCCTACCAGCAGCGCGGCTACGCCTGGCTCTACCGCAATGCCTGCGCCGGTTTCGGCAGCGTCATCGCCGACGACATGGGCCTCGGCAAGACGCTGCAGGTCATCGCCCTGCTGCAGAAGCTCAAGGAGGACGGCGCGTTGGCGGACGCCAAGGCGCTGGTGGTCGTGCCGACCAGCCTCCTCACCAACTGGCAGAAGGAAATCGAACGTTTCGCGCCGGGCCTTTCGTGCGCCGTCTACCACGGCGCCAAACGCGAACTGCGGCAGCGCCGCCCCGACGTGCTGCTCACCAGCTACGGTGTCGCCCGCAGCGAGGCGGCGACCTTGAAGGCCATGCCCTGGCAGGTGCTGGTCATCGACGAAGCGCAGAACATCAAGAACCCGGCGACCGCGCAGACCAAGGCGGTGAAGGCCATCCCGGCGCAGAGCTTCGTCGCCATGAGCGGCACGCCGGTGGAGAACCGGCTCGCCGAGTACTGGAGCATCATGGATTTCGCCAACCGCGGCTATCTCGGCAGCCTCGCGCATTTCGGCCGCGAATACGCGGTGCCGATCCAGACGCACCACGACCGGCACGTAGCGCAGCGCTTCCAGCGCGTCACCGCGCCCTTTCTGCTGCGCCGCCTCAAGTCCGACAAAAGCATCATCGGCGACCTGCCGGACAAGATCGAGCAGAACCAGTACTGCGGCCTCAGCAAGGAACAGACCGCGCTCTACGAATCGGTGCTGCAGGAGGCGCTGCGCGTGATCGACGGCGAATCCGACACCTTCAAGCGCCAGGGGCTGGTGCTGCAGATGATCCTGGCGCTCAAGCAGATCTGCAACCACCCGGCGCAATACCTGAAGCAGGGCGGCGGCGCGCCGGCGCTGTCGGGCAAGGCCGAGCGCTTCCTCGAACTGATCGACGACATCCACGCCAGCCACGAGAAGGTGCTGGTGTTCACGCAGTTCCGCGAAATGGGCGAACTGCTCGCCGACTGGATCGGCCAGCGCCACGGCCGCGCGCCGCAGTTCCTGCACGGCGGCGTCGCGCGGGCGAAGCGCGACGCGATGGTCGAACGCTTCCAGAACGATCGCACCGAGCGCGTCTTCCTCCTCTCGCTGAAGGCCGGCGGCACCGGCTTGAACCTCACCGCCGCGGCGAACGTCATCCACTACGACCTGTGGTGGAATCCCGCCGTCGAAGCCCAGGCCACCGACCGCGCCTACCGCATCGGCCAGCGGCAGAATGTCCAGGTGCACCGCCTGATCACCCGCGCCACCTTCGAGGAACGCATCGACGCGATGATCCGGGCCAAGCGCGAACTCGCCAGTTTGACGGTGGGCACGGGCGAGACGTGGATCGGCAATCTGGGGAACGAGGAGCTGCGGGAGGTGTTTGCGTTGGGGTAGGGGTGGAAGGGGGTGTCCAGCCGTGCGCCGCGAACTGGCGCAGAAAGGTTCGCTCGACCTTGGTGCAGTCGCTCATCGCAATGTCGGCAACTGGTCGGGCCAGAGGCGGGAGGTATGGACGACAAGAAGAATCTCGATATCCGCGCCACGTTCCCGATAAGCGAGGATATAGGGAAAGCGCACGATGACCAGTTCGCGTGTTCCCGGCAATCGTCCGGGGCGGCCGATCTCCGGATGCAGCGGCAACAGCCTTGCCTGCTCGCGCAGGTGCGAAATCACCTGCCGCGCGGCGACCGGGTTTTCGGCGGCGATGTAGTCATGAATGCCGCGCAGATCGTCCAGCGCCTGGCGAAGCCAGCGCAAAGCCATCAGGCGGCGTACTTGGCAAAGAAGGCGTCGGCCTCCTCGTCACTGGCCAATTCGCCACGATCGGCCGATTCGATGCGCTGGCGCAAAACCTCGACATAACGCCGGTCGGCAGCGAGATAGCCGGCCAACGCCTCGCGAATGATTTCGCTTTCCGGACGCTGTGCCTCTTCGGCGAGTTGATGAAACTGGCGCTGCATATCCGGCTCAATGGCGATGGTGGCGACCATGGTGCGATCCTCCTTGCGATAGCGATTACATGACCTGGAGTGGTGCCGACAGTTCTTTCGACACCAGTCGTTCGAGTGCGATCCCGATGGCGCGGTAGTCAAACAGCCGGTCCTTGCGCTCGGCCGCCGCCGCGCCCAGCCGTTCAAAAACCGATTCTGGCACGGTGCCGCGGTATGAAGCAACGACACGCGTGCAGGGGCGTCATGAATCGCTGCTGGCGCTGCGCAACACCAACATGCGCGTTGACGAGGTCGGTGATGGCGCTGGTCGTCAAGCTTCAGGGGCGGACAGCCCGCCGCATCCCCGCCCGGCGTTTCTGCGGCATACTCGACGGAACCGACCCCGCTCCGCCGGCATCCCATCCGCCATGCTCGAAATCGAAAACCTCTCCCGCCAGTTCAACGGCCGCAGCGTGCTGAACAAGGTTTCGCTGCGCCTCGAAGCCGGCGAGTACGTGGCCATCGTCGGCGAGTCGGGGGTCGGCAAGTCGACGCTGCTCAACCTCGTCGCCGGGCTCGACCGGCCCGACGGCGGGCGGCTGGCGCTCGACGGCGTCGACTACGCCGGGCTCGACGAGGAGGCGCTGACGCGGCTGCGGCGCGACCGGCTGGGCTTCGTCTTCCAGGCCTTCCATGTGCTGCCGCATCTCTCCGTCGGCCAGAACGTCGCCTTGCCGCTGTGGCTGCAGGGCGTCGACGATGCGCTGGCGGCCGCGGCGGCGAGGAAACTGCTGGCGGCCGTCGGCCTCGGCGAGCGCGCCGCGAGCTGGCCGCGCGAGTTGTCCGGCGGCGAGCTGCAGCGCGTGGCGATCGCCCGCGCGCTGGTGCATGCTCCGCGCCTGGTGCTGGCCGACGAGCCGACCGGCAACCTCGATCCGGGCAACGCCGCCAAGGTGTTGGCGCTGCTCGGCGAGCGCATCCGCGCGGCCGGCGCCATCGGCATCCTGGTCACGCATTCGCCGGCTGCGGCGGCAACGGCGGACCGCGTGCTGCAGCTGACCCCCGAGGGACTGCGCGAATGCGGCAGGCGGGTCGTGCCATGAACCTCGCGCCGGTCTTCCTCGGCGCGCTGGCGCGGCGGCGGCTGGCGACGTTGTTTTCCTTCGCCGCCATCGTCCTCGGCGTCGCGCTCGGCATGGCCGTGCAGGCGGTGCACGAGTCGGCACTGGCCGAGTTCGGCCGCAGCCTGCGCACGCTTGCGGGAACGGCCGACCTGCAGGTGCTCGGGCCGCGCGGCGGCTTCGACGAAGACCTCTACGCGCAGCTCGCCGCCCGCCCCGAGGTGGCCGACGCCAGCCCGCTCGTCGAGATCGAGGCGCGCCTCGCCGGGCACGAGGAGACGCTGCCGCTGTTCGGCGTCGACGTCTTCGCGCTGGCCCGCGTGACGCCGGCGCTGCTGCCGCAGCCGGCGGCCGGGGCGGATCGCTTCGCGGCGCTGGCCGACGATGCCGTCTTCCTCAGCGCCGCCGCGCAGACGGCGCTCGGCGTCAAGGTTGGCGACAGGCTCGCCGTGCAGTCGGGTACCGCGACCCAGACCGTGCGCGTCGCCGGCGACCTGCCCGGCGTCGACGAGAACCGCCGCCTGGCGGTGATGGACATCGCCGCCGTGCAGGCCCGCGTTGCCCGGCTCGGGCGATTGACGCGGATCGACCTGCGCCTGGCCGAGGGCGTCTCGCCGGCGGCGGCGCGTGCCTCGCTGCAGGCCTTGCTGCCGGCCGGGGTGCAGATCGAGGTGCCGCAGGCGGCCGAGGATCAGGCGGCCAGGCTGTCGCGCGCCTACCGCGTGAACCTCAACATGCTGGCGGCGATGGCGCTGCTGACCGGCGGTTTTCTCGTCTTCTCGGCGCAGGCGCTGTCGGTGGTGCGGCGGCGCGGCGAGTTCGCCTTCCTGCGTGCGATCGGGCTTTCGCGCCGCCGCCTGTTCGCCTGGCTGCTCGGCGAGGGCGCGGTGGTCGGGCTGGCCGGCGGCATCGCCGGCGCCGCGCTCGGCCACGGCCTCGCCTGGGCGGCGCTGGCGCTGCTCGGCGGCGACCTCGGGGCGGGCTATTTCTCCGGGTTGCGGCCGCCACTGCGCTTCGATCCGCTGGCCAGCGCCGCCTTCGTCGCGCTCGGCGTCGTCGCCGGCATCGCCGGCGCCTGGCTGCCGGCGCGCGAGGCGGCGACGGTGGCGCCGGCGCAGGCGCTGAAGGCCGGCGACGAAGCGGCCATCCCCGGCGGGCGTGGCCATCCCCGGCTGGGGCTGGCGGCGTTGCTGGCCAGCCTCGGCGCCGCCGCGCTGCCGCCGGTGACGGGCTTGCCGCTCGGCGGCTATCTGGCAGTGGCCTGCCTGCTGGCGGGGAGCATCCTGCTGCTGCCGGCGCTCGCCGCCGGCTGCGCGCGGCTGCTGCCGCGGCGCGGGCCGGCGCCGGCCCGCCTCGCGGCGGCCCGGCTTGGCGCCGCGCCGGGGCATGCCGTGGTGGCCGCGGCCGGGGTGCTGACCAGCGTCGCGCTGGCGGCGGCGATGGCGATCATGGTCGCCTCGTTCCGCGATTCGGTCGACGCCTGGCTGCATCAGCTGCTGCCCGCCGACCTCTATCTGCGTGCCGGCCGCGCGGCGGGCAGCGGCCACCTCGACGCGGCGCTGCAGGCGCGCATCGCCGCCGTGCCCGGCGTCGCCCGCGTCGGCTTCACGCGCCACGAGACGCTGCGGCTGGCCGCCGGCCGGGCGCCGCTGCCGCTGATCGCGCGCCCCGTTTCGGCCGACGGGCGCGAGTTGCCGCTGGTCGGCGGCGTGCTGCGGGCGGGCGACGAACCGGCACTGTGGATTTCGGAAGCGGTGCACGACCTCTACGGCTGGCGCCCAGGCCAGCGCGTCGAACTGCCGCTGGCCGGGCGCGCGGTGCGCCTGCGCGTCGCCGGCGTCTGGCGCGACTACGTGCGCCAGGGCGGGGCGCTGATGGTCGACCTCGCCGACTATCGGCGGCTCACCGGCGACCTTCTTGCCAACGATGCCGCCATCGACCTCGCCGCCGACGCCGCGCCGCTGGCGGTGGCCGCGGCGCTGCGCGCGCTGGCGCCGCCGGGCGCGCTCGAAGTCGCCCACCCGGCGGAGATTCGCGCCGTCAGCCTGCGCCTGTTCGACCGCACCTTCGCCGTTACCTACCTGCTCGAAGCGGTGGCGGTGGTGATCGGCCTGGCCGGTGTCGCCGCCAGCTTCGCGGCGCTGGCGGCGGCGCGGCGGCGCGAGTTCGGCATGCTGCGCCATCTCGGCGTCTCGCGCCGCCAGATCGGCTGGATGCTGGCCGAGGAGGGGGCGCTGGCGGCCGGCATCGGCGTCGCCGGCGGGCTCGTCGCCGGCGGCGCCATCGGCCTGGTGCTGATCGAGGTGGTCAATCGGCAGAGCTTCCACTGGAGCATGGACCTGCACGTGCCATGGGGCTCGCTCGCCGTCTTCGCGCTGGCGCTGGTGGCGCTGGCCGCGCTGGCGGCGGTGCTCGCCGGGCGGCAGGCGATGCGCCAGGAGGCGGTACTGGCGGTGCGCGAGGACTGGTGAGATGGATCGGCGCGCCTTTCTCGCGGCGCTGGCCAGCCTGCCGATCTGGCCGGCAGGCGAAGCGCGGGCGGCGGCGGTCGAGTTCGCCGCGGTGCTTCCCGGCCGCCGGCTGGTCTTCCCGCGCGACCACGGCGCGCATCCGGATTTCCGCCACGAGTGGTGGTACGCGACCGGCTGGCTGACCCTCCCCGACGGCAGCCCGCTCGGTTTCCAGAGCACCTTCTTCCGCGTCAGAAGCGGCGTCGGCGAGGGCAACCCGAGCGCCTTCGCGCCGCGCCAACTGCTCCTCGCGCACGCGGCGCTGGCCGACCCGCGCCTCGGCCGCCTGCGCCACGACCAGCGCGTCGCCCGCGCCGGCTTCGGCCGCGCCGGCTTTGCCGACGAGCGCACCGGCGCCTGGATCGGCGACTGGCGCTTCGAGCAGGACGGCGACCGCTATCGCGCCACTGTCCGCGCCGGCGATTTCGCCTACGACCTGACGCTGGCCCCGGACGGCCCGCCGCTGGCCAACGGCGTCGGCGGCTTCAGCGCCAAAGCGGCGGACCCGCGCCACGCCAGCTACTACTACAGCCGCCCGCAGCTGGCGGCGGGCGGCACGGTGACGATCGCCGGCCGCCGGCAGGCGGTCAGCGGCCGCGCCTGGCTGGACCACGAATGGTCGAGCCAGCCGCTGCCCGAGGGCGCGCAAGGCTGGGACTGGGTCGGCCTGAACCTCGACGACGGCGGCGCGCTGATGGCCTTCCGCCTGCGCCGCCCGGACGGCTCGCCGCTGTGGGCGGCGGCGACCGAGCGCGCGCCCGACGGCGGTGCGCGGAACCTGCCGGCGGAGGCCGTCGCCTTCGAGCCGCTGCGCTCGTGGCGCTCGCCGCGCAGCGGCATCGCCTGGCCGGTCGCATGGCGGCTGCGCGCCGGCGCACGGGTGTTCGTGCTGTGGCCGCTGTTCGACGACCAGGAGCTGGACAGCCGGCGTACGACCGGCGCGATTTACTGGGAAGGGGCGGTGCGCGTCACCGAGAACGGCCGCGAGGTCGGCCGCGGTTATCTGGAGATGACCGGCTACGGCGAGCGGATCCGGCTGGGGTGAAACCGATCAGCCGCCGGTCATCGACATGAAGCGGACGACCTTCGGCGCGTCGAGCTGCTCGGTGAAGTTGTGTTCCTTGGGCTTGATGCCCATTGAGCGGACGATCGCCTCGCGCAACGGCGCGTCGTCATCGCCGGCGCGCAGCAGCGGCATCAGGCTCATCGCGTCGTTCTGCCCGAGGCAGGGGTAAAGCTCGCCCTGGGCGGTGATGCGCACGCGGTTGCAGCTGTCGCAGAAGTTGTGGCTGTGCGGCGAGATGAAGCCGACGCGCGTCTCGCTGCCGGGGATGCGCCAGTAGCGCGCGGGGCCGCCGGTCGTTTCGACGGTCGGCACCAGGTCGAACAGCGACGACAGCAGCGCGAGGCCTTCGTCGGTCGAGAAATAGGTGTTGCTGCGCCCGTGGCCGACGTCGCCGAGCGGCATTTCCTCGATGAAGGAGATGTTCAGGTCGCGCGCGACGGCGTAGCGCACGAGGTCGACGAACTCGTCGTCGTTGGTGCCGCGCATCATCACCGTGTTCAGCTTGGTGCGCGTGAAGCCGGCGGCAACGGCGGCGTCGATGCCGCGCAGCACCTTGTCGAGGTCGCCGATGCGGGTGATCGCCTTGAAGCGGTCGGCGCGCAGCGTGTCGAGGCTGACGTTGAGGCGCTTGACGCCGGCGTTGCGCAGGTCCGGCGCGTAGCGTTCGAGCTGCGAGCCGTTGGTGGTCAGCACCAGTTCCCTGAGGCCGTCGAGCGCGGCGATGCGTTCCAGCAGCCAGAGCACGTTGCGCCGCACCAGCGGCTCGCCGCCGGTGATGCGCACCTTGGTCACGCCGAGGCCGACGAAGGTGCGCACGACGCGCAGGCATTCCTCCAGCGACAGCACCTGCTCGCGCGGCAGGAACTCCATCTCCTCGGCCATGCAGTAGGTGCAGCGGAAGTCGCAGCGGTCGGTGATCGACAGGCGGATGTAGGTGATATGACGGCCGTACTTGTCGATCAGCGTGCCGTCGGCATGGCGCGAACTCTCCCGGGTGGTCGTCGGCCCCTGTGCCACAAGGCTCGCGGGCAGTGTTTCCGGGTTCAGTGATTCGTTTCGCATGGAACCAATCTTCGGGCAGGGTGTCTCGGTTGGACGGGGCGGGCGTCGCAGCGCGCTTCGACAGATTATAGCCAACGGCCGTTCGTTACCTGTGAGGAGGATCAAAAGATGGAAAAGTTCCGGAAGATTGCGCTCCTGCCCCTGATCGCCGCGCTGGCGGCCTGTGCGACGGGACAGCCCAGCGGCCCGCGTGCCGAAGCGACGCTCGCCCCGACGCAGGGCAATACCGCCAGCGGCATCATTACTTTCCAGCAAAACGGCGCGAAGATGATGGTTCGTGCGGACGTGTCGGGGCTTCCGCCCGGCGCGCACGGTTTCCACATCCATGAAAAAGGGGATTGCAGCGCGCCGGATGGCACGAGCGCCGGCGGCCATTTCAACCCGGCGGCGAAGATGCACGGCTACCCGCTGCATGCCAATCACCATGCCGGCGATCTGCCGCAGCTGGCGGCCAACGCCAAAGGCGAAGCCTGGGTCGAAGTGACGCTGGACGGGCTGTCGATCGGCGAAGGCGCGAACGACATCGTCGGCAAGGGCGTGATCGTCCACGCCGGGCCGGACGACTTCAGCTCGCAGCCGGCCGGCAATTCCGGCCCCCGCGTGGCCTGCGGCGTAATCGCCGCCAAGTAAGCCGCCAGGAAATCCCGGGCGATTCTGCGGCGGGCGGCGGCGCAGCTTGCTACCGCCGCCCGTTTTCCTCGATGGCGCCGTCATGACGTTTCCCCTGGCAGCCTGTCGGACTTAAAGGAAATCGGCTGCAAAACGAGGGATGCCGGTCCATATTTCCGCGGCGTTCGGCGCGAATAGAACGACTATTCGCTTGAAACCCGCAAAAATCTGTCCTCGGCCCCCTCATTTTTCGCTTCGATTCTTCAAGTCCGACAGGCTGCTAGAATCGGCGGCTCTCCGTCTTGTTATGGGATTCCTCTCGTGTTTCGCCTGTTCAACACGTCCCGGCCGAGTGCCCTGCTGCAGCAACTGGGCGGGCTGTCCCTCTTCTCCGAACTGTCGCCGCGCGAGCTGAAGATCGTCGCCGCCCTTGTCCATCAACGCCGGATGCTTGCCGGCGAAGTGATCTTCGACGAGGGCGAGGAAGGGCAGGCGATCTACTTCATCCTCGCCGGCCAGGTGACGATCTGCCGCCAGGGCGAGGCCGAGCGTCCGATCGCCGTGCTTGAAGCCGGACAGGTCTTCGGCGAGCTGGCGCTGATCGATGGCGGCCCGCGTTCGGCGCAGGCGCGCGCAGCCAGCGACTGCGAGCTGGGAGTGATGTTCCGCGGCGACTTCTTCAACCTGATGGAGTCGCATGCGCTGATCGCGACCCGGATTTCGTTCGGGCTGGCGCGCCACTACGCCAGCATCGTCCGCCGGCTGGCGGCGGGCGGGGCACAGCCGTGAGCCCGCAGCGCTACCGTGCCGGGCCGCTGGTCTGGGCCGGCGTGCTGCTGACAACCTGCCTGCTGCTGGCGGTTTTCCAGAAGGTGCTGTGGCTGGTGCTGCCCTTCCTGTTCGCACTGGTGGCCTATTACCTCGTGCTGCCGCTGAAACAGCGGCTGGTGCTGCGCGGCCTGTCGCACGACAGCGCCGCGGTCATCGTCAGCATCGGCATCTTCACGCTGCTGGGGCTGGCGATGCTGCTCAGCGCCCCGTGGCTGTCGGCACAGCTATCGGCGCTGCAGTCCGGTGGCGGGCGCTACCTGGAAGGAGGGCTGCGCTTCCTCGCCGATACGCTGGCCGGCCTGGAGGCGCGTTTTGCGTTTGCCGCCCGGGCGCAGATCGGGCAGGCGGTGATGGCCGGGATCGGCGACTTCATCGAGAACTTTGCTGCCCGTCATCTCGCCGATGCCGCGCTGGCGGCGGCAGCGTGGTTTCCATCGCTGCTGCTGATTCCTTTCCTGGCCTTCTTCATGCTGCGCGACGGCTGGCGCTTCAAGCGCTTCCTCAGCCGGGCGGTGCCCAATGCCTTCTTCGAGCGCACCCTCCATCTGCTCGATCGGGTCGACCGTACCGCGCGCAGCTATTTCCAGGGGCTGATCAAGCTGACCGTGCTCGATGCCGTTTGCCTCGCCCTCGGCCTGTGGCTGATCGGCGTCTCCTCCCCGCTGCTGCTCGGCGTGGCGACGGCGATCCTGGCGTGGATTCCGTATGTCGGCTCGATCGCCGGCTGTCTGCTCGTCGTCCTCGTGGCGGCGACCGACCACCCGGGGAGCCCGTCGGTGGCCTATGCCGCCATCGCGCTGTTCATCGGCGTCCGCCTGCTCGACGATTTCATCTTCATGCCGGCAACGGTCGGCAAGAGTCTGGAGGTGCATCCGCTGCTGACGGTGCTGATGATTTTCGCCGGCGGCGCGGTGGCCGGGGTGCCCGGGCTGGTGCTGGTCCTGCCCTTGCTCGGCATCGTCGCGGTGATCGGCGAAACCCTCGGGGCCGTGCTTTCCGACCCGCGCCTGCGGGCGCGTCATCGGTTCGCCAAGGCCTTGTTGCAGCGGCAGGTGACCCGCGACCTGCAGGGCTGACAGGGGAAATGTGCGCCGGGGATTCTGCGCGCGACTCGCGCTTTGCGCGCTAGGACGTTGTGCTACCATCGACGGCAACGGGAGCAAATCGATGGAAACGGCCGCAGAAATGAAAAAAGGCCTTCAAACGAAGGCCTTTCATCAATTTTCGGCTGGCTCCCCGACCTGGGCTCGAACCAGGGACCTACGGATTAACAGTCCGGCGCTCTACCGACTGAGCTATCGGGGATCAGGAAGCGCGCATATTAGACACATGAAGATCGTTCGTCAACTTTTTTGATAAAAATGGACGCTAATCTGATCTACAGGAAAACGCCGACAGGCGAAGAAGCGGTGCGCCAGCGAACCCGCGTGGTTCAGCGGAATACGCGCATGGTGTTGATTCTCGTCGACGGAAAGTCGACCGTTGCCGATCTGTGCGACAAAACCGGCAATCAGCAGTTGGTCGAGAATGCGCTGCAGGAACTCGAACGCGACGGCTTGGTGACGCCGCAGCTGGAGCAGGATTCGGTGTGGGAGCAGAGCCGGAAGGTCGCCGAGGAAATCAAGGCGGCGGCCCTCAAGCGCCTGGCGAAGGAAGACGTGAAGGAGGAGGATGCGGCCGAGCTTGCGCCTCCGTCGATGCCGCCGCTGCCGCCGGTGGATCTGCAGCCGGTCGTGCCGCCTCGGTCAGCCGAGCCGTATTCGGTTGCACCGATGTCGATCTCCCCGCAGTCGGTCTATCCGCCGCCGGAGAGCATGGCGCCGCCGTCGCTGTTCGGCAGCGAGCCGCCTGCACCGCCGCCGCCAAGCCCGGTGCCGGTGCTTGCCGAGCCGACCGCGGCTCCCGTCGTGGGGCGCAAAGAGGCAGGCCGCGGCATTGTCGAGCGGCTGTCGGGCGTGTTTTCCCGCAGCTCCGACGACGAGTCGATCAAGCCGATCCGCCGCGGTTCGTCGCTTCCCTATGTGTCGCTGCCGCTGGCCATCGCGCTCGGCGTGTCCGGTGTCGTCGTGCTGGCGGCGCTGGTGTTTTTCTTGTACCCGTATGACCGTCACCGCCCGGATCTGGAGGCCGGCCTGGGCCGCATCGTCGGGCAGACCGTGCGCATCGGCGCAGTCAATGCGAGCTTCCTGCCGCGCCCGGCGATTTCGCTCGATTCGGTCAGCGTCGGCGATGGCTCGAAGGCGCGTGCGGCGCGTATTCGCGTGGTGCCGGAGCTCCTGTCGCTGCTTGGCTCGCGACCGGTGTTCTCCAGCGTCGAGGTCGTTTCCGCGGCGATCGACGGCGAAGCCTTGACGCTGCTGCCGAAGGCCGTGGCTGCGGCGACGCAGCCGGATGCGCCGGTACAGGTCCAGGCCTTGTCTTTCAGTCGCCTGCAGCTGTCGCTGTTCGGCCTGTCGCCGGGTGAGCTGCATGGCGAAATCCTGCCGGCGGAACTGGCCAAGGGGAGCGGCTTCAGCCTGAGCAATGCCGATCGTTCGCTGCGTCTGCAGATGAAGGCAGAGGCAGGTTCCGTCGCGGCGGATTTCGAAGGTTATGGCTGGCAGGCGCTTGCCGATTCGCCGTACCGTTTCGATTCGATCCAGGGGAAGGCCGTCTGGGACGGGCGCTCGCTGGCGATCCGCTCGCTTGACGCGCGCATTTTCGACGGTGCCGTGCAGGGGCTTCTGGTTTTCGAACGCGAGGCGCAAGCGAAGCTCACCGCCGACCTCACCGTCAAGCACATGAACGTTGCCCGCCTGTCGCGGGCGCTGGGCTACCCGGAGCAGTTCGAAGGCGAAGTGGCGGGGACGCTGAAGTTTTCGGCCTATGCCGCGGAGTGGGGAAGCGTGCTGCAAGCGGCGGCGGGCGAGGGCGAGTTTGCGGTGCAGCGCGGGGTGCTCGGGGGCTTCGATCTGGTCGAGGCGGTACGGCGGGCGGGCAAGGGGAGCGTGGCCGGCGGTTCGACGCGTTTCGAGCAGATCGCCGGGCGGATCAAGCTTTTCCCGGAATCGATCCGTTTCACCGATCTGGCGATGAGCTCGGGGGCGTTGCGCTCGGGCGGGACGCTCGATGTCGCCCGCGACGGGAAGTTGTCGGGGCGTTTCGATGTCGAGATGCGCGGCTCGGCAAACGTGATCCGCATGCCGGTGGCGGCTAGCGGCACCCTGAAGACGCCGGCGCTGCAGGCCGGGCGTTAGCGTCGGGCGGCATGGAAAGAAAAACGCCGGCAGATGCCGGCGTTTTCTTGGGTGCTGCGCCTGGGCGCCGGGTTCAGAGCACTTTGGCGATGGCTTCCGCGACGTAGTTGATGTTCTTCGTGTTCAGCGCTGCCAGGCAGATGCGGCCGGTCGATACGGCGTAGATGCCGAACTCGTTGCGCAGCACGTCGACCTGGGCCGCCGACAGCCCGGTGTAGGAGAACATGCCCCGCTGCTTGATGACGAAGGAGAAGTCCTGCGTGACGCCGGCCGCCTTGATCGCGTCGACCAGGCCGGTACGCATGGCGCGGATGCGGTCGCGCATGCCGCCGAGTTCCTGCTCCCACATCGCGCGCAGTTCCGGCGAGGCGAGCACCGCCGCCACCAGCGCGCCGCCGTGGATCGGCGGGTTGGAGTAGTTGGTGCGGATGACGCGCTTGAGCTGCGACATGACGCGTGCCGCTTCATCCTTGCCGGCGGTGACGATCGACAGCGCGCCGACGCGCTCGCCGTAGAGCGAGAAGTTCTTCGAGAACGAGCTGGAGGCGAAGAACTGCAGGCCGGAAGCGGAGAAGGCACGGACGGCGACGGCGTCGGCGTCGATGCCCTCGGCAAAGCCCTGGTAGGCCATGTCGAGGAACGGAACCAGGCCGCCGGCCTGGCACAGCTCGACCACTTCATTCCACTGCGCGTCGCTGAGGTCGGCGCCGGTCGGGTTGTGGCAGCAGGCGTGCAGCACGACCACCGAGCCCGGTGCCATGGCCTTGAGGCTGGCCTTCATGCCGTCGAAATTGACGCCGCGGGTGGCCGGATCGTAGTACGCGTAGTTGTCGACGACGAAGCCGGCGGACTCGAACAGCGCGCGGTGGTTTTCCCACGACGGGTCGCTGATGTAGACCTTGGCCGCCGGGTTGAGGCGCTTCAGGTAGTCGGCGCCGATCTTCAGCGCGCCGGTGCCGCCGAGGGCTTCGGCAGTGACGACCTGACCGTTGGCGAGGAGCGCCGAGTCCTTGCCGAAGAGCAGGTTCTGCACCGCGTTGTTGTAGGCGGCCGGGCCTTCGATCGGCTGGTAGCCGCGCGGCGGGGCGGCCTTCAGGCGGGCCTCTTCGGCAGCCTTGACGGCGGCGAGCAGCGGGATCTTGCCGTTGTCGTCGAAATAGACGCCAACGCCGAGGTTGACCTTGGTGGCGCGGGTGTCCGCGTTGAACGCTTCGTTCAGGCCAAGGATCGGGTCGCGGGGAGCCATCTCCACCGCCGCAAAGATCGAGGAACTCATATGCACTCCATGGGATAATCAAAAATCGCCCGAATCCGGTGATTCCGGGCTTGACGCAGCGCAAAATTCTATCATGACCGCACCCGACAGCAGCCGTAAAATCGTCGCCGAAATCGCCCCGCCGGCAAGCACCGGAATCGCCACTTTTCCGGGGAGCCCGTTCCGTCTGCACCAGCCGTTCCCGCCGGCCGGCGACCAGCCGGCAGCGATCGCACAGCTGGTCGATGGGCTGGCGGATGGCCTGTCGTTCCAGACGCTGCTCGGCGTCACCGGTTCCGGCAAGACCTATACGATGGCCAACGTCATTGCCCGAACGGGGCGGCCGGCCTTGGTGATGGCGCCGAACAAGACGCTGGCGGCGCAGCTGTACTCGGAGTTCAAGGAGTTCTTCCCGGAGAACGCGGTCGAGTATTTCGTTTCGTACTACGACTATTACCAGCCGGAAGCCTACGTGCCGGCACGCGACCTGTTCATCGAGAAGGACAGCGCGATCAACGACCACATCGAGCAGATGCGCCTGTCGGCGACGAAAAGCCTGCTCGATCGCGAGGACTGCATCATCGTTGCCACCGTTTCCTGCATCTACGGCATCGGCGACAAGGAAGACTACGCGCGCATGGTGCTGACCATGCGTGTCGGCGACCGCATGGAGCAGCGCGCCATCGTCAAGCGCCTGGCCGAGATGCAGTACGAGCGCAACGAGATCGACTTTTCCCGCGGCACCTTCCGCGTACGCGGCGACGTGATCGACATCTTCCCCGCGGAAAACGCCGAGCACGCGGTGCGTGTCTCGCTGTTCGACGACGAGATCGAGAGCCTGCAACTGTTCGACCCGTTGACCGGTCATATCCAGCATAAGCTGCTGCGCTTCACCGTCTTCCCGTCCAGCCATTACGTGACGCCGCGCGATACCGTGCTGCGCGCGCTGGAGGCGATCAAGATCGAGCTGCGCGAGCGCATCGAGTTCTTCAACCAGCACCAGCGGCTGGTCGAGGCGCAGCGCATCGAGCAGCGCACCCGTTTCGACATCGAGATGCTCGACCAGCTCGGCTTCTGCAAGGGGATCGAGAACTACTCGCGGCATCTGTCGGGGCGGCAGGCCGGCGAGCCGCCGCCGACGCTGATCGACTACCTGCCGGCGAACGCGATCATGTTCATCGACGAATCGCACGTCACGATTGGCCAGACCGGCGGCATGTACAAGGGCGACCGCTCGCGCAAGGAGAACCTCGTCGACTACGGCTTCCGCCTGCCTTCGGCGCTCGACAATCGGCCGCTGAAATTCGACGAGTTCGAACGCATGATGCGGCAGACGGTGTTCGTCTCGGCAACCCCTTCCAACTACGAGCTGGAGCATCAGGCGCAGGTGGTCGAGCAGGTGGTACGGCCGACCGGCCTGATCGACCCCGAGGTGATCGTTCGTCCGGCCTCGACGCAGGTCGACGACCTGCTTTCGGAGATCCGCAAGCGTGTCGGAGTCGGCGAACGCGTGCTGGTGACGACGCTGACCAAGCGCATGGCCGAAGACCTGACCGACTATTTCGGCGAGAACGGCGTCCGCGTTCGCTACCTGCACTCGGACATCGACACCGTCGAGCGTGTCGAGATCATCCGCGACCTGCGCCTCGGCGAATTCGACGTGCTGGTCGGCATCAACCTGCTGCGCGAGGGGCTCGATATCCCCGAGGTATCGCTGGTGGCCATCCTCGACGCCGACAAGGAAGGCTTCCTGCGCTCGGAGCGCTCGCTGATTCAGACAATTGGGCGGGCGGCCCGACATCTGCACGGGACAGCGATTCTCTATGCTGATACCATTACCGAGTCAATGCGTCGCGCCATGATGGAAACGGAGCGGCGCCGCACGAAGCAGGTCCGCTTCAACGAGGAACACGGGATCACGCCGAAGAGCGTTTCGAAGCGGATCAAGGACATCATCGACGGCGTCTATGACGCCGAGACCGCGCAGCGCGAGCTGAAGGCCGCCCAGGAGACGGCGACCTACGAAGCGATGAGCGAGCGGGAGCTGGCGCGCGAAATCAAGCGCCTGGAGAAGGAAATGCAGGAGCACGCGAAAAACCTGGAGTTCGAACAGGCTGCCGCGGCGCGTGATGCATTGTTCCGGCTCCGGGCAGGGGCATTCGGCGCGGCGACTCATGATACGGAGCCGAGTACGTGATCAAGGTTTTGTTCGTTTGCATGGGCAACATCTGCCGTTCGCCGACGGCCGAGGGGGTCTTTCGCAAGCTGTTGCGCGAGCGGAGGCTGGAAGGGCGTGTCGAAGTCGATTCGGCAGGCACGCACGGCTACCACGTCGGAGAATCCCCCGATCCGCGCACGCAGCGCGCTGCTGCTGCCCGCGGCTATGATCTTTCCAGCATCAGGGCGCGCAAGGTGGCGGCCCAGGACCTCGAGTATTTCGATCTGGTGCTGGCAATGGACAGGAACAACCTCGAAGTGCTGCGCTGCATGTGCCCGCCGGAACTGGCGGGGCGACTTGATCTTTTCATGCGCTATGCGCGCAATTTCGACGATGACGAAGTGCCGGATCCCTACTACGGGTTGGGGCACGGCTTCGACCTGGTGATCGATATGGTCGAGGATGCCGCGAACGGGCTGCTCGATGAATTGACTATCCGTTTGTCACCGGTACCATCCCAGCAGAAAAAGTCCGCGGCAGCGACGTAGCGGGCGCCGCCGCCCCCTTGCCCGTTTCCTGAAAAACAAACGGGGCACCCGAAGGTGCCCCGTTTTGTTTTGCTTCTTCTGCGACTTACTTGTTGCGGGTCTCGACCATGACCAGCGGCTCGTCGCTGGTGGCCACCGGTACCGGACGGCGGCGACGGGGCTGCGTGGACACCGGAGCTGCTTCCGGTGCCCAGGCGCGGGCCTTGTCCTGGCTGGTCTCGACCATCACCAGTCCGGACGATTCAAGCGTCGAACCAAGGTTGGCCGAAACTTCCACCGCCGGGGCCGGCGTCGGGACGGCGATCGGCTCGGCAGCAACCGGCGGTTCCGGTTGTGTCGGGGCAATGGCCGTAACCGTGTCGGGTTCGGCAAACACTTCGGCTGCAACCACCGGCGCCGCTGCAACGGCTGTTTCCGTTGTCGTTTCCGTCGTGACGGCGGCCGTCGGTGCGGCGGCAAATGCAACGACCGGTTCGGCTGCCGCGATAACAGGCGCGGCTGCTTCAACGACCGCTTCCACCGTCTGCGGGACTTCCGTCGTAATGAACGGCTCGCTCGCCGGAGCTTCCGCTCGTGCGGCGGCCACGGGCAGCGCTTCGGCTGCGGCCACGGCCGCAGTGGTCTCGGCCTCGACTACCGCCGGCGTGCTGCTCTGACCTTCCGGACGGCCCTCTCCGCGTTCGCGGCGACCGCCACGACGGCCGCGACGACGACCGCGAGTTTCCTCGTCGGCTGCTGCCTCGGGGGCGGGGGCATTTTCCGCGCCGGCCTGGACTGCAACCTTGGTCTCGATGGCGGCAGCCTGCTGCGCTTCCTTGTTGCGTTCCGGACGAGGCTCGCGCGGCTCGCGCTGGCGACGCGGTTCGCGGGGCTCGCGCGGTTCGCGCTGGCCTTCTTCGCGCGGGGCGCCTTGCTGGCGACCTTCCTTCGGCTCACGCGGCTCGCGCGGCTCACGCGGCTGGCGGGGTTCGCGCGGCTCGCGGGCTTCGCGTTCTTCCTCGTTGCGTCCGCCACGACCACCGCGGCCGCCACGGCCACGACCGGCGCCTTCGCGCTGCCCGTCCCGCTGACCATCGCGACTCCGCTCGCGACCCTGGCCCGGGCGACGTTCTTCCGTCTTTTTGGCCGGCGCGGGGGTCGGTTCGGCGGTCTTGTTGCCGCGGAACCAGGAGAAGATCTTGGCGATGATGCCCGATTCCTGCGTCGGGGCGGCTGCCTTGGTCGGCTCGGTCGGCTTCTCCTCGGTCATCGGTGCCGGCTGGTCCGGCGTGATGTGCTTGATCGCCGCTTCCTGACGCGGCTGGCGGCCTTCCGCCTGGGCGCTCGACGCCTTCAGCTCTTCCGCCGGCGCCTCGACCATCTTGTACGACGGCTGGTTGAGATCATCCTGATTCAGGTCGTCGTGACGCAGGCGGACGATGGTGTGTGCCGGCGTTTCCAGGTGGATGTTCGGGATCAGCAGGATGGTGACCTTGTGCCGCAGCTCGATCGCGGCGACTTCCGGGCGCTTCTCGTTCAGCAGGAAGGTGGCGACGTCGACCGGAACCTGGGTGTGCACAGCTGCCGTGTTGTCCTTCATCGCTTCCTCTTCGAGGATGCGTAGGATGTGCAGCGCCGCCGACTCGGTCGAGCGGATGTGGCCGGTGCCGGTACAGCGCGGGCAGGTGATGTAGCTGGTTTCTGCGAGGGCCGGACGCAGGCGCTGGCGCGACAGCTCCATCAGGCCGAAGCGGCTGATCTTGCCCATCTGCACGCGGGCACGGTCATGGCGCAGCGCATCGCGCAGGCGGTTCTCGACTTCGCGCTGGTTCTTGCTGCTCTCCATGTCGATGAAGTCGATCACAATCAGGCCACCGAGGTCGCGCAGGCGCAGTTGGCGGGCGATTTCGTCGGCCGCTTCGCAGTTGGTCTTGAACGCCGTTTCCTCGATGTCGGCACCGCGCGTGGCGCGGCCGGAGTTGACGTCGCAGGCGACCAGCGCCTCGGTGTGGTCGATGACGACGGCACCGCCCGACGGCAGGTTCACCTGGCGCGAGTAGGCCGACTCGATCTGGTGTTCGATCTGGAAGCGCGAGAACAGCGGCACGTCGTCGCGGTAGCGCTTGACGCGGCCGATGTTGGCTGGCATCACCGTGCCCATGAAGGCGCGGGCCTGCTCGAACACGTCGTCGGTGTCGATCAGGATCTCGCCGATGTCCGGCTGGAAATAGTCGCGGATGGCGCGGATGACCAGACTGCCTTCGAGGTAGATCAGGAAGGGGCCGGACTGCGTGCCGGCGGCACCTTCGATCGCGGTCCACAGCTGCATCAGGTAGTTGAGGTCCCACTGCAGTTCTTCCGCATTGCGGCCGATGGCGGCGGTGCGGGCGATCAGGCTCATCCCCGAGGGAACCTGCAGCTGATCCATGATCTCGCGCAGTTCGTTGCGCTCTTCACCCTCGACGCGGCGGGAAACACCGCCGCCGCGCGGATTGTTCGGCATCAGCACGAGGTAGCGGCCGGCGAGGCTGACGAAGGTGGTGAGCGCGGCACCCTTGTTGCCTCGCTCGTCCTTCTCGACCTGGACGATCAGCTCCTGGCCTTCCTTGATGGCATCCTGGATGCGGGCCTTGGACGGCTCGACACCGGGCTGGAAGTAGGCGCGGGAGATTTCCTTGAACGGCAGGAAGCCGTGGCGCTCTTCGCCGTAATTGACGAAGGCCGCTTCCAGACTGGGTTCCACGCGGGTGATGACACCCTTGTAGATGTTGCTTTTCCTTTGTTCCTTCGAGGCCGATTCAATGTCGAGATCGATCAGTTTCTGACCGTCGACAATGGCGACACGGAGTTCCTCGGCTTGTGTCGCATTGAAGAGCATGCGTTTCATGATGCTAGGGCTCCCGCACGTAAGCGCGGCTGGAGCTCCCGCAAGCAGGCAGCGAGGTTAGTTGTGGGGGAGACGTTTCATCGTTTTCCGGGTTGGCAACTAAGTACTGGTTCGCTGAATGTTTCGGTTCTTCGGGCCACGAAAACCGTGGCCGGGGAATCTGCTCGGGGTGATCCGGCCGTGCTGGGCACGCGCAAATCAAGTAGTATCGCTACTTTTGGTGAGCGAACTTAACCAGGATTTGCGTTGGAAGATCTTGCGCAGGTTGGCGCAAGCGAGACGACTGAGGCCTGCCGGAAATCTGCCGCATGGATGGCGCGGCTCGACGGTCTCACGGGTCAGCGCCTCTTTCTAGCCGAGACGCAAATCCCGGCCAGTATATTCAAAATGCCCGATATAAGCAAAAACTCCGTAACCCGGGCCCAGATCAGCGAAGAAGAGGCCGGCCAGCGCCTCGATAACTACCTCCTTAGGGTGTGCAAGGGCGTGCCGAAAAGTCACGTCTACCGCATCCTGCGCAGCGGCGAAGTCCGGGTGAACAAGAAGCGGGCGGAGGCTTCCTACCGGCTGCAGGCGGGCGACGAGTTGCGCCTGCCGCCGGTGCGCATCGCCGAGAAGCGGGAGGAGGTCGATGCCGGCGCCATGATGCGTTCGGATTTGCCGATTCTCTTCGAGGACGATGCCGTGCTGGTGGTAAACAAGCCGGCCGGGATCGCCGTGCACGGCGGCAGCGGGGTCTCCTTCGGGGTCATCGAGGCGCTGCGGCAGCAGCGGCCGCTGGCGAAATTCCTGGAGCTGGCGCACCGGCTCGACCGCGAGACCTCCGGCATCCTGCTCGTCGGCAAGAAGCGCTCGGCGCTGACCGCGCTGCACGACATGTTCCGTGACGGCGGGCGGCAGGCCGACAAGCGTTATCTGGTGCTGGTCGCCGGTCGCTGGCTGGAAAAGAAGCGCGACGTGCGCCTGCCGTTGCACAAATACCTGCTGGACAACGGCGAGCGGCGCGTACGCGTGGCGGAGGACGGCAAGTTTTCGCACACCGTGTTCCGCCTGCTGGCACGCTGGGAACGCTTCAGCCTGCTCGAGGCCCAACTCAAGACCGGCCGTACGCACCAGATCCGTGTGCATCTGGCGCACCTCGGCTTTCCGATCGCCGGCGACGAGAAATACGGCGACTTCGCGCTGAACAAGGCGTTGCAGCGGGAAGGCCTGAAGCGGATGTTCTTGCATGCCTGGAAAATGGAGTTTCCGCATCCGCTGAAAGAGGAGCGCCTGCGTCTGGAGGCGCCGCTGCCGGATGCGCTGGGCGAATTTCTTGCGCATCTGACGGCCACGGAAGAAAAGGACTATGGCGAAGCGTTTTGACCTGCTGGTTTTCGACTGGGATGGCACGCTGATGGATTCGGCGGCGGCGATCGTCGCCGCGATCCAGGCGGCCTGCCGCGACCTCGGCGTCGAGGAGCCGCCGGAAGCGCGGGCGCGGCACGTGATCGGCCTCGGCCTGGGCGATGCACTGCGCCACGCCGTTCCCGACTTGCCGGAAGCGCGCTACCCGCAGATGGTCGAGCGCTACCGCCACCATTACCTCTCCCGCGACCACGAACTGGCGCTGTTCGCCGGGGCCGGCGAGCTGATCGCCGAACTGGCCGAGTCCGGTTTCATGCTGGCGGTGGCGACGGGAAAGAGCCGGCTCGGCCTGGAACGGGCGCTGAAGGTGAGCGGCCTCGGTCCGTATTTCCACGATTCGCGCTGCGCCGACGAGTGCCACTCGAAGCCGCATCCGCAGATGCTTGAGGAGTTGATGGCGGCATTCGCCGTGACGCCGGCGCGGACGCTGATGATCGGCGATACGACGCACGACCTGCAGATGGCCAGGAATGCCGGCGTTCCCTCGCTGGCGGTGGCCTACGGCGCCCACCCGCCGGAAGCGCTCGACGCGCTGGAGCCGCTGGCGCGTCTGCATGCCGTCGAGGAGCTTCGCGAGTGGCTGAGAGCCAACGCCTGATCTGCGCCAGCGAGGCGCTGGTCGACGGCGGGCCGGGGATTCGCTTTTCGGTTGCTCGACACGGGGTCGATGAGCCGGCCTTCGTCATCCGCTTCTGCGGCCGCGTGCACGCCTATTTCAACCGTTGCGGCCATGTCCCGGTGGAACTCGACTGGCAGCATGGCGAGTTCTTCGACCATTCCAAGCTATACTTGATCTGCGCCACCCATGGCGCGCTGTATGCCCCCGAAAGCGGCCGCTGTCTAGGCGGCCGCTGCAATGGCCGGGGGCTGGAGGCCATCCCCGTCGAAGAACGGGAAGGGCATGTTTATCTGATCCCCACTGAGTGATGCATGGAAGACCCGACCAAGGAAACCCGTAAGGACGACAACTGGGAGCGCCGCGTGCTGGAAAAACTGGCACAGGATGTTCTCCAGGAGCAAAGAGCGCGGCGGCGATGGGGGATCTTCTTCAAGGTACTGACCTTCGCCTATCTGATCGCCGTGCTGCTGCTCGTGGTCGATACCGGCAGCGCCGAGAAGCTGGCGGACGGCAGGCACACGGCCATCGTCAATCTGCACGGGACGATCGAGCCGAAGGGTGAGGCCAGCGCCGAGAACATCATCAGTTCGCTGCAGTCGGCGTTCGAGGACAAGGGAACGGTCGGCGTCGTGCTGCGCATCAACAGCCCGGGGGGCAGTCCGGTCCAGTCCGGGATCATCTACGACGAGATCCGCCGCCTGCGCGCCAAGCATCCGGATGTCCCGCTGCATGCAGTGGTCGAGGATATGTGTGCGTCCGGCGGCTACTATGTCGCTGCGGCCGCCGACAATATCTATGTCGACAAGGCGAGTATCGTCGGTTCGATCGGCGTGCTGATGGACGGCTTCGGCTTTACCGGCAGCATGGACAAGCTCGGGGTCGAGCGGCGGCTGCTCACTGCGGGGGAAAACAAGGGCTTCCTCGATCCGTTCTCGCCGCAGGACGGGCGCCAGAAACAGCATGCGCAGGTGCTGCTGGACGACATTCACAAGCAATTCATCGAGGTCGTCCGCCAGGGGCGCGGCAAGCGTCTCAAGGAAACTCCGGAAATCTTCTCCGGCCTGATGTGGACGGGGTCGCAGAGCATCCAGCTCGGTCTTGCCGACGGGTTCGGCACGGTCGATAGCGTTGCCCGCGATGTCTTCAAGGCCGAGAAGACGGTGGATTATTCGGTGCACGAGAACATCGCCGAACGTTTTGCCAAGCGGCTTGGCGCCGATATGGCGAAAAGCCTGGCCGTCCGCCTGTTGGGCGAGGGGCCGGCAATCCGCTGACCGGTCGAGTGCGCTGCTCAGCCGAGCAGCAGGAATACCGTCGGGCGCCGGTCGATCTCCGGCGCCTCTTTTTTGCGCCATTCCGCGATGGTATGTGCGGCAATCCGTTCGCCGGGCAGGGTGACATCGGTGGCAATGCACAGCCGGGTCTGTTCCGCGCATGTGGCGAGCAAGGTTTCCAGCATCTGCCGGTTGCGGTACGGGGTCTCGATGAAGATCTGCGTGCGGGCGGCCTTGCGCGATTCGGCTTCGAGTTCCTTCAGCCGCTTCCTGCGTTCGTCTTCCTTCGCCGGCAGATAGCCGTAGAAGGCGAAATTCTGTCCGGACAGGCCGGACGCCATCAGCGCCAGCAGAATGGAGGAGGGGCCGACCAGCGGTACGACACGGATCCCTTCGCGTTGCGCCAGCGCCACCAGATTGGCGCCGGGGTCGGCGACGGCGGGGCATCCGGCTTCGGAAACGAGGCCGAGATCGTGGCCGGCGCGCAGCGGTGCCAGCAGCGCGGCAAGCTGGCTGTCGCGCGTGTGTTCGTTGAGTTCGTCGATGGCGATCTGCTGCAGTGGCAGCGGATGGCCCACGGCCTTCAGGAAGGCACGGGCCGACTTGGCGTGCTCCGCGACAAAGTGAGCGAGCCGGCGCGTACGTTCGAGGACGGCAGCCGGCAGGACCTCGTCGGTCGCGTTGTCGCCCAGCGGAACCGGGATCAGGTAGAGCGTTCCGCCAGCCATTACAGGACGCCGAAGCCCTCGTCGCGCAACAGGTCGCAGAGGGCGATCAGCGGCAGGCCGACCAGCGCGTTCGGGTCGTCACCCTGCATGCGGGCGATGACGGCGATGCCCAGCCCTTCCGACTTGGCCGATCCGGCGCAGTTGTAAGGCTGCTCGCGGCGGAGATAGCGCTCGATCTCGGCGTCGCTCAGGTCGCGGAAAGTGACGAGGGTCGGCACGCCGCGAACGCGGGCCGTTCCGCTCGCGGCATTGAACAGGCAGAGGCCGGTGAAGAAATTGACGGTCCGGCCGCGCATCGTACGCAACTGTTCGACGGCCCGCTCGTGCGTCCCCGGCTTGCCGTAGATCCGGCCGTCAAGTACGGCAACCTGGTCGCTGCCGATGATCAGCGCATCCGGGAACTGGCCGGCGACGGCGCGTGCCTTGGTTTCCGACAGGCGCAGCGCGGTCGCTTCCGGAGACTCCCCGGGAAGCGGCGATTCGTCGGTCTCCGGCGCTGTGGTTGCGAAAGGGAAGCCCAGGCGGCCGAGGAGCTCACGGCGGAAAGGCGAAGTCGAGGCAAGTACGATCTGCGGTCGGTGCATGAGGGCGTTGAGACGAGGGGTTGGTGAGGAAGCAGGGAAGCAGTGGCGGCCAAGTCCGTGCTTTTTCTGAAGAAACCTTCGACAAACTTTGACTTGGAAAGCCAAAAATAATATCATGCGCGCCTTATGTCGCAACAGATTGTGATTGACAGTCTGTCGTTTGCGCGGGAAGGGCGTTCGCTGCAAGGCGAATTGCCGGTTTCCGGGCTGGAACGGTTGCACGATGCGCTGGCGGAAATTGCCGGGGTGATCAGCTACCGCCTGCATGGCCGAAGCGGCCGGCAGGGCAAACCGCAGTTGGTGCTGGAGGTTGTTGGCGAGGTTCCCCTCGTCTGCCAGCGCTGTCTCGGCCGGCTCGACCACCCGTTGTCGATCGTCAGCATCTTGGAACTGGTTGCCGATGAGGCCGACCTGACTCAGGATGAGCTGGAGGACGACAGCCGGGATTTTCTGGTGGCGCAAAAGGAACTGGACGTTGCAGCGCTGATCGAGGACGAGATCATTCTCGCCCTGCCGGTGGCGCCGCGACACGAAGATTGCGAATTGCCCGACGGCAGTTCGCGCGGAACCAAGGTATCGCCCTTCGCTGCGCTCGCCGCACTCAAGGGAAAGGCGTCCTGACTCGTTTTTAGGAGTGTTTTATGGCCGTTCAGCAGAACAAGAAGTCCCCGTCGAAGCGTGGCATGCACCGTGCGCACGACTTCCTGACCAACCCGCCGCTGGCCGTCGAGCCGACCACCGGCGAGACGCACCTGCGTCACCACATCAGCCCGTCGGGTTTCTACCGCGGCAAGAAAGTGCTGAAGGGCAAGGGCGAGTAAGCTCTCCAAATCGGGCAGGCAGTTGGCCTAAGGGCGGACTGCCTGCCTTTTCTTTTGCCTCCCATGGCCATCACCATCGCCATCGACTGCATGGGCGGGGACCACGGTCCGCGCGTCACCGTGCCGGCGGCGCTCGCCGCTCTGCAGCGACATAGCGACCTTTCCATCATCCTCGTCGGGCTTGAGGACCAGTTGCGTCCGTTGCTTGCCGGGAGCGAAAGCAGCCGCGTCAGCATCCGCCACGCCAGCGAAGTCGTCGCCATGGACGAGTCGCCCGCGCTCGCCCTGCGCAACAAGAAGGATTCGTCGATGCGCGTGGCCATCAACCTGGTCAAGTCCGGCGACGCCGGCGCCTGCGTGTCGGCGGGAAATACCGGGGCGCTGATGGCCATTTCGCGCTTCGTGCTGAAGATGCTGCCGGGGATCGACAGGCCGGCGATCTGCACGACGCTGCCGACGGTCAACGGCCACGTCCACGTGCTCGATCTCGGTGCCAACGTCGACTCCGGGCCGGAGCATCTGCTGCAGTTCGGCATCATGGGGGCGACCCTCGTTGCCGCCGTCGAGCACAAGGAACGGCCGACGGTCGGCCTGCTCAATATCGGCGAGGAAGAGATCAAGGGCAACGAGGTGGTCAAGCAGGCCGCCGAGCTGCTGCGCGAGTCCGGCCTGAATTTCATCGGCAACGTCGAGGGCGACGGGGTCTACATGGGCGATGCCGACGTCGTTGTCTGCGATGGCTTCGTCGGCAACGTGGCGCTGAAGATTTCCGAGGGGCTGGCGCAGATGCTGGCGACCTTCCTGCGCCAGGCCTTCAAGAAGAACATTTTCACCAAGCTGGCCGCACTGGCTGCGCTGCCGGTGCTCAACGCCTTCAAGCGCCGTGCCGACCATCGGCGCTACAACGGTGCGTGCCTGCTCGGTCTCAAGGGAATCGTCGTCAAGAGCCACGGCTCGGCCGATGCCTTCGCCTTCGGCAACGCGATCAACGTCGCGCTGGAAACCGCCGCCAACGGCGTGATCGAGCGCATTACCGAGCGCATGGCGCGTCTGCATGCTCCGCAGGAGAGTGTTTAAGTGACCTTTGCCCGTGTTGCAGGTGTCGGCAGCTTCCTGCCGCCAAACCGTGTTTCAAACGCCGACCTGGTCGATCGCGGTGTCGATACCAACGACGAGTGGATCGTCACCCGCACCGGCATTCGTGCCCGCCATCTCGCCGAAGCGGGGCAGACCTCCAGCGAGCTGGCGTTCGAGGCCAGCCGCCGTGCGCTCGATATGGCCGGCGCCACCGCCGACGACATCGACCTGATCATCGTCGCGACCTCGACCCCCGATTTCGTCTTCCCCAGCACCGCCTGTCTGCTGCAGGCCAAGCTCGGCAACAAGGGCGCGGTTGCCTTTGACGTGCAGGCGGTGTGCAGCGGCTTTGTCTACGCATTGACCATCGCCGAGAAATTCATCCGCTCCGGTTCTCACAAGAAGGCTCTGGTGGTCGGTGCCGAAGTGTTCTCGCGCATTCTCGACTGGAACGATCGCGGCACCTGCGTGCTGTTCGGCGACGGTGCCGGTGCGGTCGTGCTCGAAGCGTCTGAGCGCCCCGGATTGCTGGCGACCGCGCTGCACGCGGACGGCGCCCACCACGGCATTCTCTCCGTGCCCGGCAACCTCTGCGGCGGCAAGGTGATCGGCGACCCCTTCCTGCGCATGGACGGTCAGGCGGTATTCAAGTTTGCGGTGCGCGTGCTGGCCGATGTCGCGCATGAATGCTGCGAATTGGCGAAGCTGGCGCCGGCAGCGATCGACTGGCTGATCCCGCACCAGGCCAATATCCGCATCATCGAAGCGACGGCGAAGAAGATGGGGTTGCCGATGGAAAAGGTGGTGGTCACGGTCGATCAGCACGGCAACACCTCGGCTGCCTCGGTGCCGCTGGCGCTGGATGCCGCGGTACGCGACGGGCGTATCCGCCGCGGCCAGAAGGTCATGCTCGAAGGGGTCGGCGGCGGCTTCACCTGGGGCGCCGTGCTCCTCGAATTCTGAAAATCACGACGTTTCGCATCAGGAGACTTCCATGTCCTTCGCCTTTGTCTTCCCCGGTCAGGGTTCGCAGTCGGTCGGCATGATGGCCGCCTACGGCGACGCCGCCGTCGTCCGCGCCACCTTCGACGAAGCCTCGGCCGCGCTCGGCGACGATCTCTGGAAAATGGTCGCCGACGGCCCCGCCGAACTGCTCGCGCAGACAGTCAATACGCAGCCGGTGATGCTCACCGCCGGTGTTGCCGCCTGGCGCCTGTGGCTGGAAAAGGGCGGCAGGAAGCCGGCCGTCGTCGCCGGCCACAGCCTCGGCGAATATGCGGCGCTGGTCGCCGCCGGCGTGCTCGAACTGAAGGATGCGGTGCCGCTGGTCCGCCTGCGCGCCGCCGCGATGCAGGAAGCCGTGCCGATGGGCACCGGTGCCATGGCCGCCATCCTCGGCCTCGACGATGACGGCATTCGTGCCGCCTGTGCTGAAGCGGCGCAGGGGGAGGTGGCCGAGCCGGTCAATTTCAACGCGCAGGGCCAGACGGTCATCGCCGGCCACAAGGGCGCCGTCGAGCGCGCCATGGACGCCTGCAAGGCCCGTGGTGCGAAGCGCGCGGTGGCGCTGCCGGTATCGGCGCCGTTCCACTCCTCGCTGATTCGTCCGGCCGCCGACAAGCTGGCGGCACGTCTCGCCGAACTGAACCTCGCCGTGCCGCAGATTCCGGTGATCAACAACGTCGATGTCGTGATCGAGAGCGATCCGGCGAAAATCAAGGACGCCCTGGTGCGTCAGGCGTACAACCCGGTACGCTGGGTCGAGACGATCCAGAAAATGGCTGGCATGGGCGTCACCGTGGTTGCCGAGTGCGGTCCGGGCAAGGTGCTCGCCGGCCTGACCAAGCGCTGCTGCGCAGACAACATCAATGGTGTGGCGCTGGCGGATGCCGCCGCGATCGACGCCAACCTGAATCTGGAGTGATTTTCATGCTAAACGGACAACTCGCCCTGGTCACCGGCGCTTCGCGCGGCATCGGCCAGGCCATCGCCCTCGAACTCGGCAAGGCCGGCGCCATCGTCGTCGGCACCGCCACCACCGCCGACGGTGCGGCGAAAATCGGCGCCTACCTCGCCGAAGCCGGCATCAAGGGCAAGGGCGCCGCGCTGGAAGTGCGCGAGCAGACCCAGGTCGAGGCGCTGATCGCCGAGGTCGAGAAGGAATTCGGCGTTCCCGTCACCATCCTCGTCAACAATGCCGGCATCACCCGCGACAACCTCGCGTTGCGCATGAAGGACGACGAGTGGGACGCGGTCATCGACACCAACCTGAAGTCGGTCTTCCGCCTCTCCAAGGCCGTCATGCGCGGCATGATGAAAGCGCGCACCGGCCGCATCATCAACATCACCTCGGTGGTCGGCCATGCCGGCAACCCGGGGCAGGCCAACTACTGCGCCTCGAAATCCGGTGTTTCCGGCATGACCCGCTCGCTTGCCCGCGAACTGGGCAGCCGCAACATCACAGTGAACTGCGTTGCCCCGGGCTTTATCGATACCGACATGACCAAAGCCCTGGACGACAAGCAGAAGGAAGGGCTGGTCGGCAGCATCCCGCTCGGCCGCCTCGGCACGCCGGCGGACATCGCTGCCGCCGTTGCCTTCCTCGCCTCTCCGGGTGCGGCCTACGTGACGGGATCGACGATCCACGTCAACGGTGGCATGTACATGGATTAACCCCCGGATTTGCCTGGGCTGGCGCCCCGATTGGTAAGCGCCGGTCATTTTGGTAGAATCCGCTTTTCGTTTCATACCTGTAACAGGGAAGGAGCCCTTAATGGAAAACATCGAACAACGCGTCAAGAAGATCGTCGCCGAACAACTCGGCGTGAACGAAGCGGACATCAAGAACGAGTCCTCCTTCGTCGATGATCTCGGCGCGGATTCGCTGGATACCGTTGAACTGGTGATGGCCCTCGAAGAAGAATTCGAGACCGAGATTCCGGACGAGCAAGCCGAGAAGATCACCACCGTTCAGCAGGCGATCGATTACATCCTCGCCAACAAGAAGTAATTCTCTCGGGACTCCCCAACGCGGGCCGGCCAGTGTCGGAGACACGCCGGCCCGAGTTTTGCGCGGAGCGCCCCGACCCTATTCCGTTTCACTCCCCATCGTTTCCGGAGCTCAACTTGGCACGCCGTAGAGTCGTCATTACCGGCCTGGGTATCGTTTCGCCCGTGGGCAACAGCATCGATCAGGCCTGGCAGAACATCGTCGCCGGCCGTACCGGCATCGGCCGCGTCACGCGTTTCGACGCTTCGACCTTTCCGACGCAGATCGCCGGCGAGGTCAAGGACTTCGACATCGGCACCTACCTGTCGCCGAAGGAAGCCCGCCGCATGGATACCTTCATCCATTACGGCATGGCAGCCGGCATCCAGGCGATCAAGGACGCCGGCCTCGAAGCGCATCCGGCCAACGCCGAGCGCATCGGCGTCGCCATCGGTTCCGGCATCGGCGGCCTGCCGCTGATCGAGAACACGCACGACGAATACCTCAAGGGCGGCGTGCGCAAGGTCTCGCCGTTTTTCGTTCCCGGTTCGATCATCAACATGATCTCCGGCAACCTGTCGATCATGTACGGCTACAAGGGCCCGAACATCGCCCTCGTCACTGCCTGCACGACCGGCACGCACAGCATCGGCGAGGCCGGTCGCATCATCGAGTACGGCGACGCCGACATCATGATTGCCGGTGGTGCCGAAGCGACCGTGTCGCCGCTGGGCATGGGCGGTTTCTGTGCAGCGCGCGCACTGTCCACCCGCAACGACGATCCGGCGACGGCCAGCCGTCCGTGGGACAAGGACCGCGACGGCTTCGTGCTCGGCGAGGGTGCCGGCGTGCTGGTGCTGGAAGAGTACGAGCATGCCAAGGCGCGCGGCGCCCGCATCTACGGCGAACTCGCCGGCTACGGCATGAGCGCCGATGCCAACCACATGACCGCGCCGTGCGAGGATGGCGACGGCGGCCGCCGCTGCATGCTGGCAGCGTTGAAGAACGCCGGCCTCAACCTCGATCAGATCCAGTACGTCAATGCGCACGGCACGTCGACGCCGCTCGGCGACCTGGCAGAGACGATCGGCGTCAAGCGCGCCTTCGGCGATCATGCGAAGAAGCTGGTGGTCAATTCGACCAAGTCGATGACCGGCCACCTGCTCGGCGCCGCCGGCGGTATCGAGGCGGTATTCTCGGCGCTGGCGATCTACCACCAGATCTCGCCGCCGACGATCAACATCTTCAACCAGGACGAGCAGTGCGATCTCGACTACTGCGCCAACGAGGCGCGGCAGATGAAGATCGACGCCGCCATCTCCAATTCCTTCGGCTTTGGCGGTACCAACGGTTCCGTCATCTTCCGCCGGGTCTGATCGGCGACGGCCGGGAAATGCATTTCCCGGTCACGTTTGACATCCAGCCATCGCGCCGCCTTCGGGTGGCGTTGTTTTTTGCGCATCTGGCAGCCCTTCTGGCACTCCTGTCGAGCGGCATCGACCGTCTTGTGCTGCTCGCCAGCGCTTCTGTTCTGGCCGCTTCGCTCCTCCGCGCGTGGCGATTGTCGCCGCCGGCGAGGCTTCGTCTTGGTCAGGACGGAGGCTTGTCCCGCATCGAGGCGGTGGGTGATGGGGAAAGACTGGAGTTGCTGCCGGGTGCCGTGGTCTTCAGCTGGCTGGTCGTGATGCGGGTGCGGGACGAAGGCGGGCGCTCCCGTTCGCAGGTGGTGCTGGCGGACAGCCTGGCGCCCGGCGAATTCCGGATGTTGCGGATCTGGTTGCGCTGGCAGGCGAAGTTCAGGTCTTCCGCCGAGCCCGTCTGAGTAACGAGCGTCGGGCGATCGGCGCCGTTTCCGGATAGTCACGCGAGAAGTGCAGGCCGCGGCTTTCCTTGCGCTTCAGCGCGCAACGAATGATCAGGTCGGCGGTCACCACCAGGTTGCGTAGCTCGATCAGGTCGTTGGTGACGCGGAAATTGGCGTAGAACTCGTCGATCTCGCGCATCAGCAGGCGGATGCGATGCTGTGCCCGGCGCAGCCGCTTGGTGGTGCGCACGATGCCGACGTAGTCCCACATGAAGCGCCGGAGCTCGTCCCAGTTGTGCGAGATGACCACTTCCTCGTCGGCATCGGTAACGCGGCTTTCGTCCCACTTCGGCAGTTTCGGCAGCTTGCGGGCCGGCTGGGCAAGAATGTCGTTGACCGCTGCCTCGGCGAATACCAGGCATTCCAGCAGCGAATTCGAGGCCAGCCGGTTGGCGCCGTGGAGGCCGGTGCAGGCCGCTTCGCCGGCCGCATACAGCCCGTCGATGGACGTGCGTGCGCGCAGGTCGGTGACGATGCCGCCGCAGGTGTAGTGCGCGGCCGGTACCACCGGTATCGGCTCACGGGTGATGTCGATGCCGAGTTCCAGGCAGCGTGCGTGGATGTTCGGGAAATGGTGCAGGATGAAATCGCGGCCCTTGTGCGCGATGTCGAGGAAGACGCAGTCGAGGCCGTATTTCTTCATCTCGAAGTCGATGGCGCGGGCAACGACGTCGCGCGGCGCCAGTTCGGCGCGCGCATCGTGCTGCGGCATGAAACGCGTGCCGTCGGGCAGGCGCAGGATGCCTCCTTCGCCGCGCACGGCCTCGGAAATGAGGAAAGACTTGGCCTGCGGGTGGTAGAGGCAGGTCGGATGGAACTGGATGAATTCCATGTTGGCGACCGAGCAGCCCGCCCGCCAGGCCATGGCGATGCCGTCGCCGGTCGACGTGTCCGGGTTGGTCGTGTACAGATAGACCTTGCCGGCGCCGCCGGTGGCGATCAGCGTCGCCGGCGCCGCGATGGTCAGTACCTTGCCGCTGGCGGTGTCCAGCACGTAGGCGCCGTAGCAGCGGTCGTCCCCAAGGCCGAGCTTGTCGCCGGTGATGAAGTCGATGGCGATGTGGTTCTCGAGCACCGTGATGTTCGGATGCGCCAGCAGCTTTTCGGTGAGCGTCTGCTGTACCGCCAGCCCGGTGGCGTCGGCAACGTGGATCACGCGCCGGGCACTGTGCCCGCCTTCGCGCGTCAGGTGGTAGCCGCCTTCGCCGCGGGTGAACGGGACGCCCTGGTCAATCAGCCAGTCGATCGCGCGGCGGCCGTTTTCGACGACGAAGCGGGTGGCCGTTGCGTCGTTGAGGTGGCTGCCGGCCTCGAAGGTGTCCCGGATGTGGGCTTCGATCGAATCGCGGCTGTCGAGGACGGCGGCAATCCCTCCTTGTGCCCAAGCCGAGGCGCTGACATCAACGGTGCGCTTGCTGATGACCGCGACCCGTTTCGTGTCGGCGAGACGGAGGGCAGCGGATTGGCCTGCAAGCCCGCTGCCGATGATGAGAACGTCGTAGTGGAGAGACACGGTTCGGGAGAGTCCGGGATGGCGCCAAGGGAGGCGGAACTATAGCATGGGCGGGCGTTTGCGGCGGCAGCGCGGACGTTGAACTCAGGCGGGAAAATGCAGTCCGACGCAAAGTTCGTGCATGCGTGTTGGTCGCGGTCTTGAGCCTTGCGCTATACTTTTCCGCACAAAACACAAGATCATCCGACAGGGACGCAACAAGCATGAGCGAGCGCGAAATTGACCAGGTGCTGGTCGAGCGGGCGCAGCGAGGCGATAAGCACGCTTTCGAACAGCTGGTGCAGAAGTACCAGCGGAAACTGGCCCGACTGCTGTCCCGCTTCATCCGGGACCCGGCGGAGGTCGAGGACGTCGCGCAGGAAGCTTTCATCAAGGCTTACCGCGCCCTTCCTTCCTTCCGGGGGGACAGTGCGTTCTACACTTGGCTGTATCGCATCGGCACCAATACGGCAAAGAATTTTCTCGTTGCCCAGGGCCGGCGCGCGCCGACGTCGACGAGCTACGATTCGGAAGAAGCGGAAACCTTCGATGACGGCGATCAGCTGCGCGACATCAACACGCCGGAAAGCGTCTTGCATTCGAAGCAGATCGGCGAAACGGTCAATGCCGCGATGGAGGCGTTGCCCGAGGAGTTGCGCACCGCGATCGTGCTGCGCGAGATCGAGGGGCTGAGCTATGAGGAAATCGCCCGCATCATGGACTGTCCGATCGGCACCGTCCGCTCGCGGATTTTCCGGGCGCGCGAGGCGGTCGCCGCGAAACTGCGGCCGCTGCTCGACATCTCTCCCGATCGTCGTTGGTAGCGCGACGGGTGACTGCGACGTACAAGGACGCTGAAGCATGAGTGAAACCCGGGGTGTCGTAGTCGCCATCGATGGCGACTACGCCGTCGTCAAAACCGAGGATACCGGCTGTGGCCGTTGCTACGAAGCCGGCGGCTGCGGCGGCGTCAGCGTCAGCCAGGCGCTGTGCACCTCGCCGCGCGAATGGCGGGTGCTCAATCCGCGCGGCGCCCTGGTCGGCGAGGAAGTCCGCGTCGCCGTCAGCGACGGTGCCGTCAGTGCCAGCGCAACCCTGATCTACGTGCAACCCCTGCTGCTGCTGCTTGCTTGTGCCGTTGTCGGCTCGCTGCTTGCCGGCGAGCCGGGAGCCATCGCCGGCGGCGTGTCGGGGCTGCTCGGTGCGTGGCGCTGGGTCGCCTGGCGGCAGAAGCAAAGGCATTGTGATCCGCGCTTTCATCCCCATATCGTGTAAGCGCGTCCGCACGCGCGGTTCGGTTTTTCTCTTCCCGTTTTTCAGGAGGCGAGTCATTCCATGAAGCGATTGCTTTCCGTATTTTTCCTGCTTTTCCTGAGCTTCGGCGCCCTGGCGCAGGGGCGCGGTCTGCCGGATTTCACCGAGCTGGTCGACAAGCAGGGCCCGGCCGTCGTCAACATCAGCACGACGCAGGTGATCAAGGGGCAGGGGCGCAACCTGCAGCCGCAGCTTCCCTTTGACGAAGACGATCCGATGTTCGACCTGTTCCGCCGCTTCATGCCGCCGCAGGGGCCGGGGCGCGGCGCGCCCCGCGATTTCGAGCATCGCTCGCTCGGTTCCGGCTTCATCCTCAGCGGCGACGGCTACATCCTGACCAATGCCCATGTGGTGGACGGCGCCGACGAGGTGGTCGTCAAGCTCACCGACAAGCGCGAGTTCCGTGCCAAGGTGATCGGCGCCGACAAGCGGACCGACGTCGCGCTGCTGAAGATCGAGGCCAGCGGCCTGCCTACGGTCCGCCTTGGCGACCCGACTGCGCTCAAGGTCGGCGAATGGGTGCTGGCGATCGGCTCGCCGTTCGGCTTCGACAATAGCGTCACCGCCGGCATCGTCAGCGCCAAGGGGCGTTCGCTGCCGCAGGAGAATTACGTTCCGTTCATCCAGACCGACGTCGCGATCAACCCGGGCAACTCCGGCGGGCCGCTGTTCAACATGAAGGGTGAGGTGGTCGGCATCAATTCACAGATCTACAGTCGCTCGGGCGGTTTCATGGGCATCTCCTTCGCCATCCCGATCGATTTGGCGATCGACATCCAGAACCAGCTCAAGGCGCATGGCCGTGTCAGCCGCGGCCGCATGGGCGTCGTCATCCAGGAAGTCACCAAGGAACTTGCCGAATCCTTCGGTTTGGCCCGCCCGCAGGGGGCGCTGGTCAACTCGGTGGAGAAGGGCGGGCCGGCGGAAAAGGCCGGCATCGAGCCGGGCGACGTGATCCTCCGATTCGACGGTAAGGCGATCAACGCCTCGTCCGACCTGCCGCGTATCGTCGGCATGACCCGGCCAGGCTCGCAGGTCTCGGTCAGCCTGTGGCGCAAGGGGGCGGGCAAGGATGTCTCCCTGATCGTTGCGGAAATGCCGGCCGACGACAAGCAGGCGGCGGCGCGCACGCCTAAGCCCAAGCAGACCGAACAGGCGGCCAACCGCCTTGGCTTGGTCGTTTCCGAGCTGACGCCGGAGCAGCGCAAGGAGCTCCGCATCAACGGCGGCCTGCTGGTCGAGGACATCCGCGGCAACGCCGCTCGTGCCGACCTGCGCCCGGGCGATATCATCCTGGCGGTGATCAACAAGGGCACAACGACCGAGCTGCGTTCGGCCGAGCAGTTCAACCGCGTGCTGTCGCAGTTCGACAAGGGCGCGAACGTGACGCTGCTGGTCCGTCGCGGCGAGATGCAAACCTTCGTCACCATCAAGGGCCTCAACGGTGACAAGTAAATCATGGAACTGACGCTGCTCTCGCGCACCTACTGCCACCTCTGCCACGACATGGAGGCGGCACTGGCGCCGCTGGCCAGTGAATTCGGCGCTGCCGTGACCGTGGTCGATGTCGATGCGGACGACGATCTGGAGTCGCGCTGGGGGGAATTGGTGCCGGTCTTGCTGCATGGCGACACCGAGCTCTGCCATTACTTCCTCGACGGCCCCAAAGTCCGTGATTATTTGAGCCAAATCCGCTAAAATCCGCGCCTTGACGCTTATCCCAAGGGGGCTCGACAGCCCCCTTTTTCGTGCCTCATGGACCACATCCGCAACTTCTCCATCATCGCCCACATCGACCACGGCAAATCGACGCTGGCGGATCGCATCATCCACCTCTGCGGTGGCCTTTCCGATCGCGAAATGGAGGCCCAGGTCCTTGATTCGATGGATATCGAGCGCGAGCGCGGGATCACCATCAAGGCCCAGACTGCCGCGCTGAGCTACAAGGCGCGTAGCGGCAAGGTCTACAACCTCAATCTGATCGATACCCCGGGGCACGTCGACTTCTCGTACGAAGTGTCGCGCTCGCTATCGGCGTGTGAAGGCGCGCTGCTGGTGGTCGATGCCTCGCAGGGCGTCGAGGCGCAGACGGTAGCCAACTGCTACACGGCGATCGAACTCGGCGTCGAAGTGCTGCCGGTGCTGAACAAGATCGACCTGCCGTCGGCCAACCCGGACGGCGCTCGCCAGGAAATCGAGGACGTGATCGGCATTGATGCCTCCAATGCCGTGCTGGCTTCCGCCAAGACCGGGCTGGGCGTCGAGGACATCCTGGAAGCCATCATCGAGCGCATCCCGGCACCGAAAGGCGACCTCGAGGCGCCACTGAAGGCGCTGATCATCGATTCCTGGTTCGACAACTACGTCGGCGTGGTCATGCTGGTGCGCGTTGTCGACGGCGTCCTGAAGCCGAAGGAAAAGATCCGCCTGATGGCGACCGGCACCACGCACCTGTGCGAGCAGGTCGGCGTGTTTACGCCGAAGTCGCAGGCGCGCAACGAACTGCGCGCGGGCGAGGTCGGCTTCATCATCTCCGGCATCAAGGAACTGCACGCCGCCAAGGTCGGCGATACGGTGACCCATGCCGACCGCCAGGCGGCCGAGCCGCTGCCCGGTTTCAAGGAGATCAAGTCGCAGGTGTTCGCCGGCTTGTATCCGGTCGAGGCCAACCAGTACGACCAGCTGCGCGAATCGCTGGAGAAACTGAAGCTCAACGACGCTTCGCTGCATTACGAGCCGGAAGTCTCGCAGGCGCTGGGTTTCGGCTTCCGCTGCGGTTTCCTCGGCCTGTTGCACATGGAGATCGTGCAGGAGCGGCTGGAGCGGGAATTCGACCAGGACCTGATCACGACGGCGCCGACCGTGGTGTACGAGGTGTCGATGCGCGACGGCAGCATCATCCAGGTCGAGAACCCGGCCAAGCTGCCCGATCTCTCGAAGATCGAGGAAATCCGCGAGCCGATCATTACCGCCACCATCTTCGTGCCGCAGGACTACCTCGGTGCGGTGATCACGCTGTGCAACCAGAAGCGCGGCAACCAGGTCGACCTGCATTACCACGGCCGCCAGGTGAAAGTCGTCTACGATATGCCGATGGCCGAAGTGGTGATGGATTTCTTCGACAAGCTGAAGTCGGTCTCGCGCGGCTACGCCTCGCTCGACTACGAGTTCAAGGAGTACCGCGCAGCCGACGTCGTCAAGCTCGACATCCTGATCAACGGCGACAAGGTCGATGCACTGTCGATCATCGTGCACCGCGCCAATTCGCAGTACCGCGGCCGCGAACTGGCCTCGAAGATGCGTGAGCTGATTCCGCGCCAGATGTACGACGTCGCGATCCAGGCGGCGATCGGCTCGAACATCGTCGCCCGCGAGAACGTCAAGGCGATGCGCAAGGACGTGCTCGCCAAGTGCTACGGCGGCGACATCACGCGCAAGAAAAAACTGTTGGAAAAGCAGAAGGCCGGCAAGAAGCGCATGAAGCAGGTCGGCTCGGTCGAGATTCCGCAGGAGGCCTTCCTGGCGGTGTTGCGCGTCGACGGAAAATAAACGGAGAACGCTGTGAATTTCGCCCTGATCCTGTTCATCCTGCTGCTTGTCTCCGGCGCCATCTGGGCTGTCGACTCACTGATCCTTAAGCCGAAGCGCGAGCCGGGCGGCAAGGATCCGTGGTGGGTCGAATATGGCGCCGGCTTCTTCCCGGTGATCCTGATCGTCTTCGTGCTGCGCTCGTTCATTGTCGAGCCGTTCAAGATCCCGTCGGGTTCGATGATCCCGACACTGCTCGTCGGCGATTTCATCCTGGTGAACAAGTACACCTACGGCATCCGCCTGCCGGTGATCAACAAGAAGGTGATCGACCTCGGCAAGCCACAGCGTGGCGACGTGATGGTCTTCCGCTACCCGGAAGATCCGTCGCTGGATTACATCAAGCGCGTCGTCGGCCTGCCCGGTGACAAGGTGGCGTATCAGAACAAGCGCCTGACGATCAACGGCGAGCCGGTTGCACTCAGCAAGGCGGCCGATTATCTTCACCCGGAACGCCTCTACTACTCGAAACAGTATGTCGAGAAGCTCGGCGAGGTCGAGCATCGCATCCTCAACGACGAGGATGCGCCGTCGTTCATCAACGACGCTGCGCTGTTCCCACATCGGGAAAATTGTCTCTACAATAATGCCGGCGTGATCTGCACGGTGCCGGCCGGCCACTATTTCATGGTCGGCGACAACCGGGACAACAGCCGGGACAGCCGGGTATGGGGCTTCGTGCCGGACGAGAACATCGTCGGCAAGGCTTTTTTCATCTGGTTCAACTTCAGCGATCTGGGCCGGATCGGCTCGTTCAAATAGGAGGAACGCGATGCACAAGCAAAAGGGAGTCAGCCTGTCCGGCCTGATGGTGTGGGGCTTCATCCTGGCGATGGTGTCGCTGGTGCTGATCAAGATTGCCCCGTCGGCGATCGAGTTCTACAAGATTCGCAAGGACATCAAGGCCGTTGTGCAGAATGCTGGCCCCAACGCGACCGTTCCCGAGCTGCGCAATTCCTTCGGCAAGTACGCGGAAATTGACCATATTTCCGATATTCGGCCTGCAGATCTGGACATTGCCAAGGAAGGCAACCAGATCGTCATCTCGTTCGCCTACGAAAAGAAAATCACGCTGTTCGGCCCGGTCAGCCTGCTCATCGACTACCACGCCTCCAGCAACGGCCAATGATTGCCAGCAGGCTGGAGAAGGCGCTCGGTCACGCATTTACCGATCCGGGCCTGCTGCAGACGGCGCTGACGCACCGCAGCCACAGTACGCCGCACAACGAGCGTCTCGAATTCATCGGCGACTCGGTCCTCAACTGCGCCGTCGCGCTTGAACTCTACCGCCGCTTTCCGGCTCTGACGGAAGGCGAGATGTCGCGCCTGCGGGCCAATCTGGTCCGTCAGGATACCTTGCACCAGATTGCCGATGCCTTGGCGCTGGGCGACTGCCTGCGCCTCGGCGAGGGTGAGTTGAAGAGTGGCGGCCATCGTCGTCCGTCGATCCTTGCCGACGCCGTCGAGGCCATCATCGGTGCCGTCCAGCTCGATGCCGGCTTCGATGCCGCTGCGGCGCTGGTCCTTCGGCTGTATGACTCGCGCTTTGCTGAAATCGTGCCGGGGCAGCAGATCAAGGATCCGAAGACGCGGTTGCAGGAATATCTGCAAGGGCGGCGCATGGCGCTGCCGCAATACGTGCTGCTCGACACCACCGGCGAGGCGCATGCGCAGAACTTCCGTGTCGCCTGCGAGATTGGCGCCTTGCGCCTGAAGACCGAGGGGGTCGGCCAGAGTCGGCGGGCCGCCGAACAGATGGCTGCCGAACGCGCCCTGGAGAATCTGAAATGAGTGCTGTCCGTTCCGGCTACATCGCCATCGTCGGCCGTCCGAACGTCGGCAAGTCGACCCTGCTCAATGCGCTGATCGGCGAGAAAATCAGCATCGTCTCGCGCAAGGCGCAGACGACCCGGCACCGCATCACCGGCATCCGCACCGACGCCAACGCGCAGTACGTGTTCGTCGATACGCCGGGATTCCAGACCCAGCACACCAACGCGCTCAACCGGGCGATGAACCGCGGCGTGACGCAGGCTTTGTCCGACGTCGATGTGGTCCTCTTCGTCGTCGAGGCCGGGCGCTTCGGCGGCAAGGACAAGACCGTACTCGACCTGCTGCCGGTGGACAAGCCGGTGATCCTGGTGGTCAACAAGATCGATCAGATCAAGGACAAGGCCTCGCTGCTGCCGTTCGTCGCCGACGTCGGCGGCCGCCGTGACTTTGCAGCGGTGGTGCCGGTCAGCGCTGCCAACGGCAAGCAGCTCGACGAACTGCTCGGCGAAGTGCGGCGGCGCCTGCCGCACGAGGAGCTGCTGTTCGGCGAGGACGAGCTGACCGACCGCAGTTCGCGCTTCATCGCCGCCGAATACATCCGCGAGAAGCTGTTCCGCCTGCTCGGCGACGAGTTGCCGTACGCCACCACCGTCGAGATCGAGAAGTTCGAGGAAGAGGGCGAGCTGAAGCGCATCTTCGCCGCCATCGTCGTCGACCGTTCCGGTCACAAGGCGATCGTCATCGGCAAGGGCGGCGAGACGCTGAAACGCATCGCCTCCGAGGCACGCCAGGACATGGAGCGCCTCTTCGGCGGCAAGGTCTACCTGGAAATCTGGGTCAAGGTGAAGTCGGGCTGGACCGACGACGAGCGCCTGCTGCGCTCGCTCGGCTACGAATAGGAGCGCTGCCGGCGATGGTCGCCTCGCAGCGGCAACGGGTCGACGCGCAGCCCGCCTGGGTGCTGCATGCCTATCCTTTCCGCGAGACCAGCCTGATCGTCGAGGTCTTTACCCGCGACCATGGTCGCGTCGCCCTGCTGGCGCGCGGTGCGCGCCGGCCGCGTTCGGTGCTGCGCGGCCTGCTGCTGGCCTTCCAGCCGCTTGAACTGGGCTGGGCCGGCAAGGGCGAAGTGCAGACGCTGATGAAGGCGGAATGGGTCGGCGGCCAGCCGCTGCTCTCGGGCAAGGCGCTGTTCTGCGGCTACTACCTGAACGAATTGCTGCTGCACCTGCTGCCGCGCGAGGATGCGCACGAACGCCTTTTTTCCGCCTATGGCGAGATCCTGCGGCGCTTCGCCGATGGCGTGCGCGAGGCGGATCTGCGCTGCTTCGAGCATGCGCTGCTGGCCGAGCTTGGCTACGGTCTGACCTTGACGCAAGATACCGAGGGGCGGGCGATCGAACCGGACGCGCATTACGCCTACGAGATCGAGCGGGGCGCAACGAGGCTCGCACAGGCGGGGAGCTCGGCGCTGTCGGTGCGCGGCAAGACGCTGCTCGACCTGGACCGCGAGGACTTTTCCGATGCGCGCTCCTTGCTCGAATCCAAGCAATTGATGCGGGCGCTGATGTCGCACTACCTCGGCGGGAAGCCGCTGGAAACGCGAAAGATATTCATGGAACTGCAGGAACTCTGATGATCGAACTCGGCGTCAATATCGACCACGTGGCCACGCTGCGCCAAGCGCGCCGCACCTGGGAACCCGATCCCGTCTGGGCGGCCGTCGAGGCCCACCTCGGCGGGGCCGACGGCATCACCGTGCACCTGCGCGAGGACCGGCGCCATATCCAGGATGCGGATGTCGAGAAGCTGCGCGCCCTGACGCAGGTCAAGCTCAACCTGGAAATGGCGGCCACCGACGAGATGGTCGGCATCGCCCGTCGCCTCAAGCCGGAAATGGCCATGCTGGTGCCCGAGGGACGGCATGAGGTGACTACCGAGGGAGGGCTCGATTGCGTTGGACAGGAAGTTCAGCTCAAGGAGGCCATCGCCCGGCTGGCCGACGCCGGCATTGTCACCAGCGTCTTCATCGACGCCGAGCTGCCGCAGATCGAGGCGGCCGCACGCATCGGCGCCAGGGTCTGCGAAATCCATACCGGTCCCTACGCCCATGCCTTCCACGCCAACGGCCGCGACGCCGAGGCGCCGGCGGTGCTGGCCGAACTGGACAAGGTGCGCCGCGCCGGCCGGGCCATCCGCGACCTCGGCATGCGCTTCAATGCCGGCCATGCACTGAACTACTACAACGTGCAGCCGATTGCGCGGCTGGACGGCGTGCGCGAGCTGCACATCGGCCATTCGATCGTCAGCCGCTCGGTCTTCGTCGGCCTGCGCGAGGCCGTGCGCGAGATGAAGGCGCTGCTGCGCGAAGCGGCGCGCGTAGGTGAATGATCGGCGAGTGAGCGCGGCATGATCTACGGCATCGGCACCGACATTGCCGCCGTGGCGCGGCTGGCCGGCATGTTCGAGCGGCACGGCATGGCCGCGGCGGAGAAGCTGCTGGCGCCGGCCGAGCTCGACGAGTTCGCCAAGGCGGCGGACAAAGGGCGCTTCCTCGCCAAGCGCTTCGCCGCCAAGGAAGCCTTCGGCAAGGCGCTCGGCACCGGCGTTCGCGCCCCGGCAACGCTGCCGGCGATCGCCGTCGGGCATGACGCGCTCGGCAAGCCGCTGCTCCGCTTCTCCGGCGAACTGGCGGCGCTGATGCAGGCCAAGGGGCTCGCGGCCCACCTCTCGATTTCCGACGAGCGCGATTACGCGGTTGCCTTCGTCATCCTGGAGCAGTCGTGATGCACTCCCCCAAGCAGCTGCCGCTCGGACCGCTGATGATCGACATCGCCGGCACCGGACTGACCGACCTCGATCGCGAACGCCTGTCGCACCCGTCGGTTGGCGGCATCATCCTCTTCGCCCGCAACTACGCCAGCCCGGAGCAGCTTGCCCGCCTCTGCGGCGAGATCCATGTCCTGCGCACGCCGCCCTTGCCGATCGGCATCGACCATGAGGGGGGGCGGGTGCAACGTTGCCGCGAGGGCTTCACGCGCCTGCCGGCGATGCGTAGCCTGGGCGAGGCGTGGGATGCCGATCCCGCCAGGGCGAAGGAGATGGCCCGCGCCATCGGTTACGTGCTGGCGGCCGAGCTGCGGGCGCACGGCGTCGACCTTTCCTTTACGCCGGTGCTCGATCTCGATTGGGGGCGCAGCACGGTCGTCGGTACGCGTGCCTTCCACCGCGACCCGGAAGTCGTCGCCGCCCTGGCCGGCGAGCTGATCGTCGGACTGCGGCAGGCCGGCATGATCGCCTGCGGCAAGCATTTTCCCGGCCACGGCTGGGTCGAGGCCGACTCGCACGTGGCCATTCCGGTGGATGAGCGCGGGCTCGATGAACTCGCCGCCGATATGCTGCCGTACCGCAAGCTCGAACTCGATGCGGTCATGCCGGCACACGTCAGCTTTCCGAAAGTTGATTCTAAATCTGCTGGTTTTTCAAACTATTGGATAAGTTTTCTGAGAAATGACATCAAGTTTGGCGGTGTCATTTTCAGCGATGACCTGTCGATGGAGGGCGCCAGTGTCGCCGGCGATGTGCTCGCCCGCGCGACAGCCGCCTACCGCGCCGGCTGCGACATGCTGCTGGTGTGCAATGCGCCGGAGGCGGTTGGCGAGCTGTTGCAGCGCTGGCACGAACCGCTCGACCCGCAACGCTCGGCGCGCATAGCGGGCCTGCTGCCGACGCGTCCGGCACCGACCCGCGCCGCGCTGCAGGACGACCCGCTGTACCGGGCCGGTGTCGCCTATGCCGGAGCGCTGGTCGCGGCGGCCTGAAGCCGGTAGTCGCCGATCCGGGGCAGGTCGGCCAGCGTGCAGCGCTGCAGCGGCAGCCGCAGTCCGGCCCAGCGCAGTTCAAGCAGCACGCCGTCCCAGTCGTCCGGGGGCGGCAATCCCGTCGCGGTCCGCAGCCGTTCGAGAAATGCCGGCAGGTCGCGGTCATCGACCAGACCGAGTCCGCGCTCGGTCGCCACGGCGAGTGCTTCGCCATCGACCAGCCAGGCCGCCCGGACTTCGGCGACCGCCTGTCCGGTGTGCGTCAGCAGCGCCTCGCCGTCGCCAAGCCGGTAGATCCAGGGAGTCGCCTCCAGCGTCACCCATACCCGCTGCGGCCCGTTCTGCATGAACCACGCCCCCGAGTCGTGCCGCTCGTAGTTGCGGCCGATGAACTCGGCCAGTCCGGCGTGCGACACGGGCTTGTCCTGCAGACGCCATTGCCCACGGCGGTCGAGGCTGAGCCAGCCGACACAGTCCGGTACGTTCGGCCATTTGGCCATGGCAGCGATGACGCTGGGGTCCATTGCGGTTCCAGATAACGAAAAGGGCGACCGAAGTCGCCCCTTCATTGTAGCGGCAAGCGCCGAGCTTACTTGGTGCGGCTGCGGTACTCGTCGGTGCGGGTGTCGATCTCGATCTTGTCGCCGATATCGACGAAGGCCGGGACCGGCAGCTCGAAGCCGGTGGCCAGCTTGGCCGGCTTCATCACCTTGCCCGAGGTGTCGCCCTTGACGGCCGGCTCGGTGTAGATCACTTCGCGCACGACCGAGGTCGGCAGTTCGACCGAGATCGCCTTGCCGTCGTAGAACACGACTTCGCAGGGCATGCCGTCTTCCAGGTACTTGAGCGCGTCGGTCATCGCCTCGGCTTCGATCTCGAACTGGTTGTACTCGGCGTCCATGAAGACGTACATCGGGTCGGCAAAGTAGGAGTAGCTCACTTCCTTGCGGTCGAGCTGGACGACTTCGAACTTGTCGTCGGCACGGTACACCGTTTCGGCGCCGGCACCGGTGAGCAGGTTCTTCATCTTCATCTTGACGACGGCGGCGTTGCGGCCGGACTTGTTGTATTCGGCCTTGAGCACGACCATGGCGTCGGCGCCGACCATGAATACGTTGCCGGAGCGGAGTTCCTGGGCGGTTTTCATCGGGTGTCCTGTGGATTCGGGTGGAAATGGAAACCCGGCATTATAGCGAAATTTTCAGGCGCTCCGGCAAAAATCCACCAGTGTTGCCGCAAGATCAGGGAGTTGCGCGAGCCTGTCGCGCCAGCGACGGGTGTGCCCGGCGAGTTCGGCGAGATGCGCGACCAGCGCTTCCCATTGCGCCGGCGAGGCCGTTTCCGCATTCCACGCGTGCCAGAAATCGCGCAACGACTGTTCTGCCGCGGCCGAAAGCCCGGCGCAATAGCGGTCGAGGAAGGCGTCGAGTTTCACCCGGTGCGCGTCGTCGTCCTGCGGGTAGATGTGCCAGACGAAGGGCTTGCCGGCCCAGATCGCCCGCACCAGCGAATCCTCGCCGCGCACGAAATTGAGGTCGCAGGCGGCGAGCAGGTCGTCATAGGCCTCCTGGCGCATGAAGGGCAGCACGCGCAGTTCGAACGAGCCGTCGCGCCGCGTGTCACCGGGGGCGAGTTTTTCCCCGAGGGCGTCGGCAAGCGAGGCAAGCACGCGGGAGTCGGTCGCCATGCACAGCAACGGCCGGCCAGCGCGCCAGCCTTCGAGCAGTGCGGCGAGCGAGCGGTTCTCGTAGGCGAAGAGCGAGACGGTGAGCTGGCCGACGGCGGGAACGCCGCCCCGGGCCTGCCACCAGGCGGCGGCATCGAAAGCCGCGTGACGCGCGAGCAGGTCACGCTCGCGCAGCAGACCGGCGCTCTTCTCGTCGAAGCCGGGGATGTAGAAGTGCTTGACCAGCGGCAACTGCGGGTGAGGCGAGGGCAGGCCGTGGCAATCCGCCACCCAGGCCTCCGCCGACAGGTATTCGAGGTTGATCCAGCGCGGCGCCGGTTGCCGCCGCGCCATCGCGGCAACGTAATTCTGCGGCAGCTCGCAGGCAAAGGCCTCGACGACGACGTCGGCGGGGTCGCCGACATCCGGGAAAGGCTGCTGCCAGCGCTGGATGTCGACGCCGGCGCAGCTCTGCTGCGTGCGTCCGGGGTCGATTTCCGGACACAGCCGGGCGAAGGCGCCGAGGTCGTCCACCCACAGCCGCACCTGGCAGCCGTGCTCGGCAGCCAGCTGCCGCGCCAGGCGCCAGCAGACGCCGATGTCGCCGTAGTTGTCGACGACGGTGCAGAAAATGTCCCAGCGTTGCGGGTCGGAAGCGGGTGCCATGTGGGTGCGTGATACCATCGAAGCCCGTCATCGTACCGCATCAACTACGCTCGGCGCTCATGTCAGAAGTCCCCGAAAAGCCAGAAACCGCCGACGCTCCGGCACCGTTCGACCACAAGACGCTGCTGGCGTCGCTGCCCGAGCTGCCCGGCGTCTACCGCATGCTCGACGCCGCCGGCAACGTGCTTTACGTCGGCAAGGCCAAGGTGCTGAAGAAGCGGGTGGCCTCGTACTTCCGCGACAACCAGCCGAGCCCGCGCATCGCGCTGATGGTCAAGCAGATCGCCAAGGTGGAGACGACGGTGACGCGCTCCGAGGCTGAAGCGCTGCTGCTCGAAAACAACCTGATCAAGGGGTTGAATCCGCGCTACAACATCCTCTTCCGCGACGACAAGTCCTATCCTTACATCGTCGTCACCAAGGACGAATTCCCGCGCATCGGCTACTACCGCGGCAGTCTGGACACCAAGCGCGCCGAGTATTTCGGGCCGTATCCGTCAGCGGTGGCGGTGCGCGACAGCGTGCATCTGCTGCAGCGCATGTTCCGCCTGCGCACCTGCGAGGATTCGGTCTTCGCCAACCGTTCGCGGCCCTGCCTGCTCTACCAGATCAAGCGCTGTTCCGGGCCGTGCGTCGATCTCGTCGGCCGCGAGGCCTACGCCGAGGATGTGCAGCTGGCCAAGATGTTCCTGCAGGGACGGCAGCAGGAGGTGATCAAGCGCCTGTCGCAGGCGATGGAGGCGGCTGCTGCGGAGCTCGCCTTCGAGCAGGCGGCGACCTATCGCGACCAGATCCAGTCGCTGCGCCATGTGCAGGAGAAGCAGTACGTCGAAAGCGCGCGCGGCGAGGATGTCGACGTCGTCGTCGCGACGGAGGAGGGCGGCACCGTCTGCGTCAACCTGGCGATCGTGCGCGGCGGCCGGCACCTCGGCGACCGGCCGCATTTTCCCGCCGGAGGAGTTTCCTGCCCGCCGGATGAAGCGCTGGCCGCCTTCCTGCATCAGCACTACCTTGATCACCCGATCCCCGGCAAGATCCTCGTCAGCCCGCTGCCGGCCGACGACGAAATCGGCGAAGCGCTGGCCGAGATTGCCGGGCGGCCGGTGCCGATCGTCGAGCCTCGGCAGACGATGCAGCGCATGTGGGTGGAGATGGCGCTGCAGAATGCCCGCCTGGCGATCACCGCACGGCGGACCACGCTCTCCCTGCAGGGCAAGCGACAGCTGGCATTGGCCGAAGCGCTCGGGCTGGAGAGCATCGATCGTATCGAATGCTTCGACATCAGCCACACGCAGGGGGAGGCGACGGTCGCCTCGTGCGTGGTCTATGCCGGCAACGGCATGAAGAAATCCGAGTACCGCCGCTTCAACATCCGCGACATCCAGCCCGGCGACGACTACGCGGCGATGCGGCAGGCGGTGCAGCGGCGCTACGAGAAGGTGGCGGCGGGCGAAAGCGTGGCGCCGGACCTGATCCTGATCGACGGCGGCAAGGGGCAGGTCGCTTCCGCCGCCGCCGCGCTGGCCGAGCTGGGGCTGTCGCAGCTGCCGATGATCGGCGTCGCCAAGGGCGAGGAGCGCAAGCCCGGGCTGGAAACTTTGATCTTCGCAGACGGCCGCGAGCCGCTACAATTGGCGCCTGATAACCCCGGGCTGCACCTGATCCAGGAAGTCCGCGACGAAGCGCATCGCTTCGCCATTTCCGGCCACCGCGCGGCGCGCGGCAAGGCCCGCCGCACCTCGACGCTGGAGGAGATCGGCGGCGTCGGCCCGAAGCGGCGCAAGGCGCTGATCGCGCATTTCGGTGGGCTGCAGGGCATCGTTGCGGCGAGCGTCGAGCAACTGGCGAGCGTTCCGGGAATCAGCGACGAACTGGCCGAGAAAATTTACGCAGCCCTCCACTGATGCCCCATTGATGCCATTCAACCTGCCCATCTTCCTCACCTGGCTGCGCATCGTCGCGATTCCGCTGCTGATCGCGGTGTATTACGTCCCCGACCCCTGGCTGCACGGCCACAGCCGCGATCTGGCGGCCACCGTGCTGTTCTGCGCGGCGGCGATCACCGACTGGTTCGACGGCTACCTCGCGCGCAAGCTCAACCAGACCTCGGCCTTCGGCGCGTTCCTGGATCCGGTCGCCGACAAGCTGATGGTCGCGGCGGCGCTGATCGTGCTGGTGCAGCTGGGGCGCGCCGACGTCATCATCGCCACCATCATCATCGGCCGCGAGATCACCATCTCCGCGCTGCGCGAATGGATGGCGCAGATCGGCGCGCACAAGAGCGTCGCCGTCTCGATGGTCGGCAAGATCAAGACGACGGCACAGATGCTGGCGATTCCGATGCTGCTCTTCTACACGCCGATCGGCGGCCTCGACATGAAGGAAGCCGGCACCTGGCTGATCTACATCGCCGCCGTGTTGACGCTGTGGTCGATGGGCTACTACATGCGCATGGCGTGGCCGGAAATCGTCAAGCGCGAACGCCATCTCTGAATTGTTTCGAATCGCGCGTCGCGCGCTTGACAGCGGAAAAACAGCCCTTATAATGCCGACTTCTCCAAGCGGCAGTAGCTCAGTTGGTAGAGCGCAACCTTGCCAAGGTTGAGGTCGAGAGTTCGAGACTCTTCTGCCGCTCCAGAATTTCAGGGAAAGCTTCAGGCTTTCCCTTTTTAGTGCCGGATGCGATGCCGGCCAGTGGCGCGATAGCAAAGCGGTTATGCACCGGATTGCAAATCCGTGTAGGTCGGTTCGACTCCGGCTCGCGCCTCCAGGAAAATATCGCGGCAGTAGCTCAGTTGGTAGAGCGCAACCTTGCCAAGGTTGAGGTCGAGAGTTCGAGACTCTTCTGCCGCTCCAAATAGAAGAGGGAAAGCGTAAAGCACGCTTTCCCTCTTTGCTTTTCAGGGCTCGGGCTATAATCGCGCCTCCCGCCCGGATGGTGAAATTGGTAGACACAAGGGACTTAAAATCCCTCGGCGCAAGCCGTACCGGTTCGATCCCGGTTCCGGGCACCATCAGCATTCGCAGTGCTTTCGCTCAAAAGTAAAAAGCGTTTCATTTCACGCGGTTATCGTGGCAGCGTGAAATTCTTTTGACGCCTAAAACCTCAGTTTGTAAAGTCCTACTCCCCACTTTTTCCCCAAGGAGTTCCCCACGTGGCGTCGATCCAGAAGACGGCGAAGGGATATCGTGCGCAGGTGTTCGTGCGTGGGCAGCGCGATTCGGCGATGTTCCGCACCAGGCGGGAGGCCGAGGCCTGGGCGGCGGTGCGGGAGGTTGAGCTGCGGGCGATGGTGGCGGCGCCGCTCAGTGATCGCCACACGCTGGCGCAGGCGATCGAGCGCTACGTCGAGGAGGTGCTGCCGTCGAAGCGTGGCGCGCGGCGAGAGGGGATTGCGCTGCAGGCGATGCAGCGGCAGCCTTCGTTCCCCACTGGGGAGAAGATGGGGAGCCTCACGCCGGCGATGTTCGCGGCGTGGCGCGATGCCCGGCTCGGCCAGGTTGCCGCAGGGACAGTGATCCGCGAATTCGGCCTACTGTCGTCGGTGCTTGAGGTGGCGCGCCGGGAGTGGGGGTGGCTGGCCAGCAATCCGCTGCGCGAGGTGCGCAAGCCGCGGGCGCCGGATCATCGGGAGGTGGTCATCACGCGCCAGCAGGTGCGGATGATGCTGGAGAGCATGGGCTACCGGCCGCGCGGGCCGGTGCGCAGCGTGTCGCAGGCGGTGGCGGTGTGCTTCTTGGTGGCGTTACGGTCAGGGATGCGCGCCGGCGAGCTGTGCGGCCTGACGTGGGACCGGGTCGCCGAGGATCACTGTGAGCTGCCGGTGACGAAGACCACGCCGCGCGATGTGCCGCTCACATCAAAGGCTGTGCGCCTGGTCGAGAAGATGCGCGGGTTCGATCCGGATCTCGTGTTCGGCATCAAGGCCGCGTCGCTCGATGCCCTCTTCCGCAAGCACCGGAACCGCGCCGGGCTGGAGGGCTTCACCTTCCACGATTCGCGGCACACGGCCGCGACGTGGCTGGCGCGTCGGCTGGATGTGCTCGACCTGTGCCGGATGTTCGGCTGGGCGAACCCGAAACAGGCGCTGGCCTACTACAACCCCTCGGCCAGCTCGATCGCCGCGCTGCTGAACGCTACGCCGCACGGCCGGACGCCAGCACGCGGTCGACCTCGGTAATCGGGATCTGTCCGCAGGCGTTGAGGCGCAGCGTGCCGGCCTTGACCATGCGCGACAGCGTCGGCCGGCTGACGCCGATCATCGCCGCTGCCTGCGCCTGGGTGACCTGCGCCGGGCGCGGGTGCGTCTCGGCGTAGAGCTGCACGGCGCGTGCCGCGATTTCGATGACGGACTTCTGATCTTGATTCATGTCGGGTTGCTCAGGGTGCAGTTGCGGACTGCCCGCCAGCCGTCGATCAGGCCTTCGGCGTGCAGATCCTTGATGAAGGGGACGAGTTCGGGGAGGTGTTCGAGCACGAACGCCCGGTTCTCGGCGACGCGCTGGGCTTCCTGGTCGGAAAGCTCGCGCGCCGGCACTGCGGCTGACCGGCTGGCGGGGGCCGCCGGCGCCGTGGCGCTGCCTTTGAGTCGGGCGTAGTTGTTCATCAGGCGGCCTTCCGGCCGATGCGGTCGAGCTCGGCGCCGACCTGCACGGTCTTGAGGATGTCGGCCGCCTGGCTGACGCGCAGGCGCATGGCCTGCGACTTGCAGCTGGCGATGCTGGCGCGGACGGCGACCAGGTCGTCTTCGAAGATCGGCGAGCCGGCATGCAGCTTGTTGGTGAACTTCTCCAGCGCGTCGACGTCGGCCGGGTGGCCGTAGCGGGCGGTGGCGATCTGGTGAAACTCGATCACGCCGCGCAGCGCCGAGACGATGTCGAACCAGCCGCCGCGGCCGTCCTCGCGGAACACCACGTGCCGGCCGTCGGTTTCGACTGTGCCGTCGACTTCGAGGCGGTGCAGGACTCGTTCGAGCGGCGAGAACACGCCGAGGATGCGCCAGGGCTGTGTCTTGAGCAGGGGGTCGGGTTTGCGCTTCATGCCACCTCCGCCATCGAGAACAGTCCGACGCCGCCATGCAGGGCGGTGCTGCAGGCCGGGTTGAGCCAGAGGATCTCGTCGCGGGTGGCCGTTCCCCGGCCGCCGCTGATCCTCGCCTTGGTTTCGCGGCGTTCCCAGCCGCGCAGGGTGTCGTCGTAGAGCGGGTGCGGGTAGCCGGAGAGGACCACCATGCCCTGCACGTCCTGCAGTGCCGCCAGCAGCGCGGCGTGGTCGTCGGCGTCCATTTCGTGGCGGTAGGCGCGGCCGGCGCCGCCCATGCGGCATCGCGTTTCGTGCACGTAGGGCGGGTCGACGTAGAACAGCGTGTCCGGCGTGTCGTGGCCGCTCAGGATCTCGATCGCCGGACGGTTTTCGATCAGCACGCCGGTGAGGCGAAGGCCGACGGCGGTCAGGTTGGCCGGGTATTGCGCCCAGGTGTGCTGCGCCGTCTCGTACTCCCGCTTGGTGTCGATGCGAAAGCCGGTGGAGCCCTTGGTGGCGCCGGCGCTGCCGAAGCCCATCTGGGCGCGGATGATCAGCCGGCGCGCTCGCTCGAGCGGATCGGCGGCCGGCTGCCACGCCAGTTCGAACTCGCGCCGGGCGTAGGGCGTGAGGACGAGCATTTCAACCAAGCGCTCGCGCTGTCCAGCGTCCTGCATCACGCGGAAGAGGTTGGTCAGCTCGTCGTCGAGGTCGTTGTAGATCTCGGAGTAGGCGCGCGGCTTCTGCATCAGCACACCGGCGGCGCCGCCGAACGGCTCGCAGTAGATCCGGTGCGGCGGGAAGTGCTTCATGACCCACGGCGCCAGTCGGAACTTGCCGCCGTGGTAGCGGATGACGGGGGAGGTGGGGGTCATGGCCGCGCCTCCGGATACGCATCGTGCTGCACGCCGTCGAGCAGGCGGCCGGCGGCCCTCTTGCCGACCCGCAGGAAGTGATTGCAGGAAAAGTGCGGCGGGCCAGGCGGCAGAGCCGGACTGAATTCATGCAGCATTCCAGCGTCGCGCATCTCGAAATGAGTGCGGTCTCGCCAAACCGTGCTCTGTGTTTCTGAATCGACTAAGTCAGAGCGAAGCCACTCGCCCCACTGCTTGAACAGGAACGGCACGCCGGCTGCGGCGCACTGATCGCGCAGGCTTCGAGCCCACGCCGGATGCATCGGCCTGGCGTTCTTGCCGGATTCCCCGCCAGCGACGACCCAATCGATACGGGTGTCCGGGGTCATTTCCATGCATCCGCCACAACGGCAAAGGATGTCTCCCGCTGGCGTTGCCGTCAGATCAACCGGCCCCAGCAGCGGTTCGGCGCTGATCCAGCGCACGGCCGCCGGTGTCTGCAGCAGCAGCGGAATCCGCTCGTCGGCCGTGGCCTGATCCTCGACGCTGACGCCGAGCCAGACGTTACGCAGTTCGACGCCGCAGCCCTCGCGCAGCAGCAGCCCGGCGGCCTTCCATCGGGTCATCAGGTCCAGCATGCGAGCCGGGCGCTTCGTCAGGATCTGGAACGTGTGCTGGCGTGCTGCCGCCATCGTGACGAACACCGAGAGAATGAAGTCATCCGGCACCACCTCGTGAAACAGGTCCGACATGGAATTCACGAACACCCGGCGCGGCTTCTTCCAGCGCAGCGGCTGGTCGAGCCGGTCGGCGTGGCAGGCCACGTCGGTGAAGTCGCGGCCGGCGTAGGACGGCACCAGGCGCGTCATCCTCGGCCACTGGCGCTCGGCGTAGCAGTGCTTGCAGCCCTGCGAGACCTTCGAGCAACCGGTGACCGGGTTCCAGGTGGCGTCGGCCCATTCGATCTTGGTCTTGTCAGCCATGGTGCACTCCCTGCGCCACCGACAGCGCCACCGCTACCGGCCGCACCCAGATCGGCGCTGCCGACAGCAGGAAGGTCTCGCCTGACCAAGCCAGCAGCAGGGTGGTGCCCATGACGCCGGCGATGGCTTCGGCTGCGGCGGGCGGTACCGCGTTGCCGATGCGTTCGCGCCAGTCGCTGTCGCTGAGGCCGTCGAGTTCGAGCTGCTCTTCCGGCTCGACGAGCGACTGCAGCGCGGCGAGTTCCAGCGTGGTGAAGGGGCGGTGCCAGGTGCCGTCGAGGGCGCGGATGACGGCGACGAGCTTGTCGGCGGCGGCCGGCATGCGCGGATCGGCGACGGACCAGCGGCCGTTGTCGTGGTTGGCCGAGGCCGAGACGGCGCCGCAGGATTCCTCCCAGCGCGTGACGCCGTAGTGGCCGCCGGTCAGGTAGTGGTCGCCCTTGGCGCGATCGAGGTTCGGGCGCGGGTCGGCGACGGCGTAGGCGCCGTCGCCAGAGTGGCTGGCGCCGATGACCGCTTTAGCGTGGCAGTCCCAGCCGGCGACCTTGTACTTGATGACCTTGTAGTTCTCCCGCTGGGGCGCGCGCGGATCGGCGATGCACTGGCCAGATCCGTGCGCGCTGGTGACGGCCTGCGCTGCGCTGTCCCACGGCACGATGCGGAACTCGTTGGAGTGTTTGTCCGGGCCGTGGTGGCGCGGATCGGCCACAGAGAAGCCGCCCTGAATCGGCGAGCGCTGCCCGGTGACCGTGCCGGTCGAGTCGTTCCAGGCACGGACGCCGAGCTGGCCATACTCGCCGCCGGCGGTGAAGCGAGGGTCGGCGATGGAGAAGTTGCCATTGGTGGCCCGACTGTGCCCGGCGATGGTTCCAGCCGGTTCCTCCCAGCGATTCACGCCGAGGAAGCCGCGGTGGTACTCCGGCACGACCAGATAATCCCGCAGCACGCCATCCTCGACCGCCAGCCGGTTCAGGCTGCGCCAGTCGCTGCCGGCCTCGACGAAGGCCAGCCGGACCCACGTCTTCCACTGCAGCTGCGGCACGCGGTGCATCGGGCCGCCGGCGGCGTCGCCGGGCAGGGGCATGCGGTCGAGGACGGTGCCGACGGCCTGCAGGCGCTTCTTCTCCGGCTCGTACAGGAAGGGCGCCACCTTCTCGACGTGGCGCGCTACCAGCAGGAAGCGCTTGCGGCTCTGCGCCAGCGCGCCGATCTCGCCGCAGTCGTGCGTCGTCTCGGCGACGGCGTAGCCGTAGGCGCGCAGCAGGTCGCCGATCTGGTCGAGCAGCCGGCGGCCGCGGTTGGCGATGCGCGGGACGTTCTCGAAGACGATCAGCTCGGGCGGCTCGTCGGCGAAGGCTTCGAGCATCAGCCAGACGCCGCGCACGGTGAGGCGGTTGAGCGCCTGGTACTTGGCCGTCTTGCTCTTGCCCTCGGCGAGCAGGCCGGAGAAGCCCTTGCACGGCGCCGAAAGGAAGACGATGTGCGGGAACTCGCCGCCGGCCGCTGCGCGGATCTCCATCGGCCCAGCCTCGCGCCAGCCCGCCGGCGGCTCGACGCCGTGGAAGTCGATGAACTGGCTGCGGTCGAAGAGGTCCAGCACCGTGCCGCGCGTGCCTGAGAGGCGCTCGAAGTCGCGGATCGCCGGCGCGTCGACGTCGATGCCGCCCAGGCAGCGGAACTTGCCGACCATGTTGCCGACGCGCGGCGATGCCTTGTTGAAGCCCTTGGCGCCACCGCCGAGGCCGCAGAAGAGGTGGAAGTGGCGGATCTCGCGGACGTCGGGCGGGGCTAGGGTGAAGGGGTCGCGGTTCATGCCTGTTCTCCCTGCGGTGCGGTGACCGCGGCCAGTTCCCGATGCACGGCGTCGAGCTTGTCGTCGAGGTCGCCTTTGCAGGTGTTGAACGCGAGGATCTGCTTGGCGCGCAAATCGTAGCTCCGCTCGAACGGATCCATGCGATGGGGGACTACCAAGTGCCGCGCGTTGATTTTGCGGTGCGTGTCCTCGTGGAAAGGCTTCCCTTCCTTAGCCAGCAGTTCGAAGCGAGCGGCGGCCTCACGAAGTCGCTTGGCGGCGTTGAGGCAGGCGCGCTTCGGCGAGACGGTACGGCCGCCGGCAACGTAGATTTCGTCCTCGTGCTCGTTGGCGATGCATGCGGTCGCGCCGCCACTGCCGAGGTTCTTGGACAGGTGGATTTTCAGCATGCTGCCTCCTGAGCGGGGAACAGGGCGGCCTTGGCGAGTTCCTTGAGGCCGGTCTTGGTGCGGTTGGAATGGGCGATTTCGTCGAGGGCGGCGCGCAGGCGGGTCTGTTCGGCATCCGGCACGGGCGCTTCCTGTTCGCGCAGGCTGGCGATGAGCGTGGCGCAGGCGGCCTTGAGGCGGTGCGGCGCTTCGATGCAGGCGATCATCGCGGCCTCCGGTGTCGGCGCATCGCCGGCGAGTTGGCCGATATGAAAGCTGTAGCCGGTCATCGCCTGGCTGATTTCCTTCGCCGGTGACCAGGTGCGCTGCCAGCGGTAGCCGTCGGTACCGCTGTACTTGTTGATCTCCGCACCCTCCCCATCGATCGCTGCGGCGAAGCGGCCCTCGCTCGTCTCGTACCAGGTCGACTCGTTGATGTAGTTGAAGGTGAGCACGCGCGGGGCGTAGGCGATGGCTGCTGCTGCCGCCGCCTCGACGCTGTCGGCGCTGCCGTTGTGGTTCGCGTAAACGCCGTCGGCGAGCTTCAGCGACCACCGCCAGCAGAAACCGGAGCCCTCGTAGGCGCGGGTGATTTGCAGGATGACGCCGTCGGCCGGGTGCAGGGACATCGATTCGTGATGTCCGCCGTTGTCGCTTCCGTACCACTCGTCGCCGTTGATGAGGTAGCGCGGGCAGATCGAGGAACCATCGACCAGAGCCAGCGTGTGCAGGAACTTGCGGTCATCGGTGCTCATTGCGGCAGCCCTCCGTCGACGTAGGGAAACGGCTCGATGGCGGCCACGCCGAGGCGCATGCCTTCGAGGGCGGCAGCGGCGCGCGCGGCGCGGTACCAGAGCGGGTTGTCTTGTGCTTCCAGTTGCTCGCCGAGGGCTTCGAGGTCGGCCACGAGCTGGCGGGCTTGCGCTTGCGGGATGGTCATGGTGTTCATGCCGCCACCTCGCTGCTCTGCGCCTCGGCGATCTCGGCGGCCAGCGCCATGAAGTGCGGGTCGTTGTCGCCGACGTTGGCGTAGGCGACGATCAGGTCGAGGGCGATGCGCTTGTGGTAGTCGTCGACGCCTGCGACGATCAGGCGAAGGCTGATGCCGCTGCCGATACCGAGGTGAAGCACCAGACTGCGCAGGAGCTTTCCGGCGACGGTGTCGGCCATGATCTCGCGCCGGTAGCGCAGGCACGGGCTGACGCCCTTGATCTCGTTGCAGACGGCGTTGGCGGTCTCGGCGAGCTGGTCGAAGGCGACGACGGCGCGCGCCGTGGCCTCGGGCTCGGCGGTGGCGCAGGCAGCGGGCAGCGTGCCGTCGCCGAGCAGTTCGATCATGTTGGCGGCGGCGCCGAGCAGCTTCCTGATCGGCGTCTGGGGCAGGACGATGTAACACATGGTGGAGCCTCCTCTGGCTACGGGTGAAATCAGCGTTTGAAGACCCAGCACTTGAGGGTGCTGGGCCGGCGGATTGCATTGGCTTCGAGCCGCTGGTTGTAGCGGCGGTTGATCGCGGAATTGACCGTCGTGTATTCGACGAACTTGCGCTGGCGGCTGGTCTTGAGCAGGCGCTTGAGGTCGTGCAGGTCGGGGATCTGCTGGCGCATTTCCGCGGCGATCTGCACGAAGTGGTTCAGGTTGATGGCGATCAGTTCGGGGTCGGCGCTGTGGTTGAGGCGGCCGATGCTGCCGTCCTCGCCCTCGATGGCGACGGCGCTGTCGATGTACTCGAAGGCCTCCCAGAAGCGCTCGACCACCGGGTGGTCCTTGGCCAGCGCCTGTTCGCGCTCCAGCGCCAGCTCGGCGAGCATCTTGATGGCCTCGGTGCGGATGCTGTCGGTGATCGGGCACACCAGCTGCAGCGCGTGCACCAGCACCATCAGCTGGGCGTGGTTCTTCTGGATCCGCTGGTTCTTCACGCCGGCCGCCTCCAGCCGCTTCTCGAAGCTGCGCTGGTGCTGCTCGATCAGTTCCAGCACCTTGGCCTCGTGGGTGACGGCCTTGACCAGGAAACCCGACACGTCGCGCGCCACCATGCGGTTCAGTTCCAGCGCCGCCTCGCGGCCCTCGTCGGTGTGGCGGCTCTTGTCGAAGCCGATGTGCACGATCCGCTCCATGATCGGCGTGGAGGCCTGCACCGGCGCGTTCTGGCTGATCACCAGCGCGGCGCGGAACTGCGGCTCGTAGGTGTCGTTGCCGCTGCTCTTCACGCCGGTGGTGCGCAGGCTGCCGCCGTTGTAGAGGCTCTTCAGGCTATCCCAGTGGAAGGCCTGCTGCGGGCGGCCCTTGGTGCCGTCGGCTTCCGTTTCGCGGTCCGATTCGATCAGCACCACCGGCAGGTTCGCCACCTGCGCCATGCTGCGCATGAAGCCGACCGAGGAACCCTTCATTGGGTCGAAGCCCTCGTAGCCGTTGCGGCCGAGCAGCTTCCACATGGTTTCCAGCAGCAGCGTCTTGCCGGCGCCCGGCTCGCCGACGATCTCGACGAAGGGGTAGGACTCGAAGCGGGCGCGGATCTGCTCGGCGAACAGGCTGCCCAGCCACGCGGCCAGCGCTACCGGCCCCTTGGCGCCGAAGCACAGGTAGAGCTTGTCGAACCAGTCTTCGCGCTGGTCCTTGAGGTCGGTGTTGATATCGAGCTTCAGCGTGCGCTGCAGGCTCTTGATCGCCAGCTTCGGCAGCTCGAAGGATCGAGTAGCCGATGAAGTCGACGGTCTCGACCTTCTTGATGTTGAAGGTCCAGCGCGACAGCAGGCGGTCCAGGTGGCCGGCGTTGCCGGACCAGATGGCGCCGGCGCCGGCGTGCAGCAGGCGCTTCTTGAACTCGGCGGTGGCCGAGAGCTGGCCGGCGGTGAAGGCGGTCTTCACGCTGGCGCCGTCGTGCGGGAAATCGACGCGAAAGTAGTACCAGGCTTCGTCGGTGACCTCGTTCTTGAGGTAATAGAGCGGCTCCGGCCGGCAGTTGCAGATTTCGCTGACGGTGTGGCTGTTGCTGATGGCGATGGCGCGGATTTCCTCCTCGCTGAGGCTCTTGTTCTCGGCGGCGCGATCCTGCTCCTTGGCGAACTTTTCGAGGTCCGTCTTCCACCACCAGATGCGGCTGTCGAAGTCGAAGGGGAAGGTGTTCCAGCCGTGCCGGCTGTACATCAGGTTGCCCTTCTCGCTGGCGCTGCTGGCCATCAGCAGCGAGCCTTCGTAGCGGTAATCCTTCAGCGCCTCCTGCGTCAGCCGGCCGCGCTGGTGCATGTCGTTCCAGTCCAGCTTGCCGCGCCCGGTCTGCGGGATCACGGCGGCAATGGCGGACCAGCCGTCCTTGCGGGACTGCTCGCAAAACTTGCGGGCGAAGCGGCGGCCGGCGTTGTCGCCGTCGAGCGCCCAGACCAGCGTCGGCCGGTCGGCCCCGGCGGCGGCGCACTGCTCGGCGAGGCCCTTGAGCGACAGCGCCGGGTAGTTGTTGCAGGAGAGCGCCGCCACGGCGGCGAGGTTGTGGTGGAGCAGGGCGATGGCGTCGAAGATGCCCTCGACGATCCACAGTTCCTTGGGCGTGCCCCCCGAGGGGGCTTCCTTCGGGGCGCCGATGCCGGTGGGCGGCTGCCACCAGGTGCCGCCGTACTCGCCGCGGAAGGTGGCCTTGCGCTTGCCGAAGCGGCCGGGCTTGTCGATGATCCGCTCCCACCACACCGCGCCGCCCAGGGCGAAGCGGACGGTGGCGCTGCCTTCCTTCGACTCGCGGTCGAAGTAGCTCTCCTGCGAGTACCAGCCCTTGATCTTCGAGAGGTCGAAGCCGCGGCCGTACTGCAGGTAGGCGTCGGCCGCCGCGTTCGGGTTCTGCGGCGTCGGCG
>JACPEH010000005.1 GCA_016183655.1 Rhodocyclales bacterium | reverse complement strand
GGGAACATTCCCTGCTCGTCAGCGTCGAAGAGAATGCCTTGATCGGAGGCGCCGGTTCGGAAATCGCCCGGGTGCTGGAGGAAATCGGCAGCAAGACGCCGCTCCTGCGCCTCGGCCTGCCCGACCGCTTCATCGATCACGGCGACCACGCCCGCCTGCTGGCGGAACTCGGTCTGGACCGCGACGGCATCGTCCGTGCGATCCAGTCGAAGACGCAGCAGGCCTGAGCCCCAACGACAAATCGCCCCCGATCAGAGAACCGCAATGAACGCACCGCAGACCCCGGCAGCCATGGAAGATGTCCAAGGTTCGGCCGACACCCGCCAGCTCGCCATCAACAAGGTCGGCATCAAGTCGATCCGCCATCCGGTGAAGGTCCAGGACCGCAGCGGCGGCGTCCAGCACACGATCGCCGTCTTCAACATGTACGTCAGCCTGCCGCACAACTTCAAGGGCACGCACATGTCGCGTTTCGTGGAGATCCTCAACAGCCACGAACGCGAGATCTCGGTCGAGAGCTTCCCGGCCATGCTGGCCGAGATGGTCGAACGCCTCGAAGCCGAGAGCGGCCACATCGAGATGAACTTCCCGTATTTCGTGAACAAGACGGCGCCGGTCTCGGGCGTGCAGAGCCTGATGGACTATGACGTCACCTTCACCGGCGAAATCTGCAGCGGCGAGGTCGTCTCCCTGGTCAAGGTGGTGGTGCCGGTGACCAGCCTGTGCCCGTGCTCGAAGAAGATTTCCGACTACGGTGCGCACAACCAGCGCTCGCACGTCACCATCACTGCGCGCCTGAACGCGCACATGTGGCTGGAGGAGATCATCGCGCTGGCCGAGGCCGAGGCCTCCTGCGAACTGTTCGGCCTCTTGAAGCGCCCGGACGAGAAGTACGTCACCGAACGCGCCTACGACAACCCAAAGTTCGTCGAGGACATGGTGCGCGACGTCGCCGCCCGGCTCAATGCCGAGAAGCGCATCTCGGCCTACGTGGTCGAATCGGAGAACTTCGAGTCGATCCACAACCACTCGGCCTACGCGCTGATCGAATGCGACAAGACGCGCGGCTGACACCGCCCCCTGCCGCTCCAGCGGCAACAAAAAAGGCGCCGATCGGCGCCTTTTTTACTGGAAGCAGCAGGATTACTGCGCTTCGGCCTTGCGGCTGACCAGCTTTTCCTTGATGCGGGCCGACTTGCCGGAACGCTCGCGGAGGTAGTACAGCTTGGCGCGACGCACATCGCCGCGACGCTTCACTTCGATCGAAGCGACCAGCGGGGAGTAGGTCTGGAAGGTACGCTCGACGCCTTCGCCGGACGAGATCTTGCGCACGGTGAAGCCGGAGTTCAGGCCGCGGTTGCGCTTGGCGATGACGACGCCTTCGTAAGCCTGCAGACGCTCACGGTTGCCTTCCTTGACCTTCACCTGGACGACAACGGTGTCGCCCGGGGCGAAATCGGGGATGCTCTTGCCCAGACGGGCGATTTCTTCCTGCTCGAGTTGCTGAATCAGATTCATTTTAAAGCTCCTAAGTTATCCTGACCGCATTGCTCCTGTTCGGCCTTGTACTCCGCCAGGAGTTGCGTTTCCTCTTTCGACAGCTTGCGCCCAGCCAATAACTCCGGGCGACGCTGCCAGGTCCGCCCCAGCGACTGTTTCAGCCGCCAGCGACGAATCTTCTCGTGGTGACCGGAAAGAAGCACCTCCGGCACCCGCATGCCCTCGTATTCCTCGGGCCGCGTGTAGTGCGGGCAATCCAGCAGGCCCGACACGAACGAATCCTCAACAGCCGACTGTGCATCGTTGAGCACACCCGGCAACTGCCTGACGATGGCGTCAATCAGCGCCATCGCCGGAATTTCGCCTCCGGAGAGCACGAAATCCCCGATCGAGATTTCCTCGTCGACACAGCGCTCGATCAGCCGCTCGTCGATTCCTTCGTAGCGCCCGCAGAGAAGGATCAGGCCTTCGTCCGCGTTCGCCATCCACATCACGCGCTCATGCGAGAGCGGCTTGCCCTGCGGCGAGAGGTAGATGACGCAGCTTGCCGCCACCCCTGCCTCGCGCTGCCGCGCCTTGGCCGCAGCGATCGCCTTCTCCAGCGGCTCGGGCAGCATCACCATGCCGGGGCCGCCGCCGTAGGGCCGGTCGTCCACCGTCCGGTAGTTGCTCTCGACGTAGTCGCGCGGATTATGGAAACCCAGCGACCAGATACCGTCCTCCAGCGCCCGGCGCGTCACTCCGCTATCGGTCAGCGCCGCGAACATCTCCGGGAAGATGGTCACCGCATCGACGACGAAGGGCTTCACCGCATTCGTCACCGCATCTGTCACCAGTCCGCTTCCCATTCGACGCGGATGCGCTTTGCTGCCAGATCCACGTCGAGCACCACGGCACCGACGAAGGGCAGCAGAAGCTCCCGTCCGTCGTCCGCACGGACGCACAACACGTCGTTGGCACCGGTCTCGATCAGGCTTTCCACCTTGCCGAGCCCCTCGCCGCGGACATTCACCACTTCCAGGCCGATCAGATCGTCCCAGTAATACTCGTCCTTCCCGGCCGGCGGCAGCGCTGCGCGTGGCACACCGACCAGCGTTCCCTTCAGGGCTTCGGCCGCGTCGCGGTCAGCAACCCCTTCGAGCTGCGCAACCACGGCACCGAGGTGCACCCGGCTGCGGACAACCGCCAGCTCGCGCCAGTTGTCGGGAGGCGCATCTTCCCGGCCCAGCCACCACGCCGACAGCTTGCCCCAGGCGTGCGGGTCGTCGGCGAAGGGATGCACCCTCACCCAGCCCTGCACCCCATAGGCCCCGACGATCTTGCCGAGGATGACGAAGTGTTGACCGGACGAGGAAGCCAGAATCAATACCTTAGGCGGCAGCCTTGGCCGACTGCTTGACCAGGCGGGCAACGGTCGGCGACAGCTGGGCGCCGTTCTGCTGCCAGTAGGTCAGGCGATCGGTCGCGATGCGCAGCGGCTGCTCGGCGCCGGACGCCACCGGGTTGTAAAAACCGATGCGCTCAATGAAGCGGCCGTCGCGACGGTTGCGCGAGTCGGCGGCAACGATGTTGTAGAAGGGGCGCTTCTTGGCGCCACCACGGGCAAGGCGAATCACGACCATTGTGTTCTCTTCCGGATTCAGAAAAAGGGGGAGATTATAGCAAGAAAGCAAGACAAAACAATCCCCTAGTCTGCGCCGGAGAAAACCGCCGGCCGGCGGCCGGAAAAAATCACCGCGGCCCTGCCTTTCCGGCGGCGAACGAACGAAGGTCTCCTATAATCACAGCGCCCCCAACCGACCTCGAAGAATGAACGATTTCCGCATCAACGACGACGACGCGCTGACATTGATCGACCTGCGCGCAATTCTGGACTGGCTTGCCACGCCGCCGTCCGTCCAGGCCGAAGACGAACTGGCCCCCTTGCACAAGCACCTGACCGCGTTGCGCGACACGCGGACAGCCGCCCACCAGCGCCACAAGGTGCTGGACCTGCTCTACGACCGCACCCAGCGCATCGTCACGCGCCTGTTGCCGGACCTGGTCGGCGTCGCCCTGCCCCTCTCGCGGCGCGTCAGGCATACCGTCCGCGGCATGCAGGGCGTGCTGCTGATGGTTGCCGAGGATTATCTGGCGACGCTCGACGAACTCGACGACCATCTCGTCAAGGGCCTGCGGCGCCCGCCTGAACAAACCGTCTGGCGCGCCATCGACGCCCTTGCGCGCCACCAGCTGATCAGCAACCATGCCGCCTCGCCCTATGGCAGCGGCGTCTGGAAGCTGGCCAACCGGGCCTACCGCATCGCTCGCGAAGGCGGCTACGCCGACGTCCACCTGCGCGACACCGAGGGCACGATCGAGGACGTCTACCTGCGCGCGTGCCTGCTCGCCTGCACACAACCGGCCTCGTTCACCTCGCGCGAAATCGGCCTCGTCGTTGACTACATCAGGCGCTTCGGCAGCCGTGCCACGCTGCTGCCGCAAGCGCAAGCCGCCAGCGCGGAAGGGGTGTTCTGGGTCGACCTCGACCGCGACATGCCGCCGACTTCGGCGAACCGGCGCCCGCCGCCGGAAGGCGCGTTGTGTTTCGCGTGCGAGCAGCTGGCGCAGCTGGCGGAAGAACAGGTCGATGCGCTGGCCGCCGGCGCCGGCACCGACGATCTCGACCTGCCGGCGACAGCGGCGACGCCGGCCGGCCACGGCGTGCTGCGCCGTCTGGCCCAGCACTGGGGACACCCCGGGAAGCGCCGTTTCCTGCGCCGCCGGCAGAATTACCGCGCGGTCCTCTGCGTCGGCCTGCCGGCGCTGTGGCAACTTTTCCGCGAACAGCAGACGCTCGCCGGCGACCTCACCAGCTGGATGGTCACCAACGAGAGCCCGGACGGCTACGCAGTCATGCACGTCTCGGGAAAAACCAGCCGCCTCGCGGCCGGCGACGTCGTCGCCCTGCGCACCGAAAACAGCAGCGACTGGCAAGTCTGCATCGTCCGCTGGGCACTCTCCGAAAATCCGGAACACCTGGAACTCGGCCTGCAGATACTGGCGACACGCGCCACGGCGGCGACCCTGGCAAACCCGGCAGTCGGCGACGCAGGCGGGCAACTGCCGGTCCTGCTGCTCCCCGCGCTGCCGCCCCTTCACCCGACCGAGGCGCTGGTGGCCGCAGTCGGCACCACGCTGCCGCAGCCGAACCGGATGATCCTGCTGGTCGAGCGCGACAACCTGGAAGTCCGCCAGGTGAGAGCCATCGAACTCAAAGAGCAGACCGCCAGCATCGAGATAGTCGCCATCGAACCCGACACCGCCCCCTGAGTCCGGCGCTCAGACCCGGCGCCGGCGGCGCCCCGGCGACTGCCCGAATTCCGGCAAGGTCGCCGCCACCAGCCCGCCGAGCAGCACGACCGCCCAGGACAGGTAGACCCACAGCAGGAAGATCGGGAGCGCTGCAAACGCCCCGTACACCGCCTTGTAGGAAGGAAAATAGGTGAGGTAGAGCTCGAAGGATTTCTGCAGCAGCAGGAATCCGAGCGCGGCAAAAGCGCCGGCAATGAATGCATGCCGCCAGCGCACCACGGCATTCGGTACCGCGTGGTAGAGGAAGGCGAAGAAGAGGATCAGCACCGCCAGGGAAAACCCCTTGAACAACGGCGCCCGGATCCAGCGCAACTCGCCAAGCAGGCCGAACGAGGCGGTCAATGCGGACGAAGTAGCGGCAAGCAGTGCGCCGATAAATACCGGCCACACGGCGACGACGACCGCATAAAGCCCCAGACGCTGCCACATCGGGCGCGGCACCCGCACCTGCCAGACGTGATTGAAGGCGCGCTCGACGGTGTTCATCAGCAGGAAGGTGGTCACGACGAGGACGGCGACGCCGAAGGCACTGACTTCGGCTGCCCGCCGCGAGAACTGCAGCAACTTCCCCGAGATCAGGCCGGCCGACCCCGCCGGCAGCAGGTGGGCAACGAGCAGCTTGTCGACGTGGTCGACAAAGTTGGCGAAGGCGGGGAACGCGGAAACGAGGGCGAGGATGAGCGCCGCCAGCGGCACCAGCGAGATCAGCGTGGTGAAGGCCAGACTGGCGCTGATCTGGTCGAAATCCTCTTCGCCGAAGCGGCGGACGATACGCAGCAGAAACGGGATCAGGAAAGGTCTGGAGACGGCCATAGGGTCGCTATAATAGCCGCTTGCGGGCCTTTCCCGCTCTTCTCGATGGCAGCAGTCGGCCACTCCAGCCCCGCCATCGTTCGCCACCCTTCGCCAACCACCACCGCAATGACCCGCGCCGCCTATCTGACCGCGTGCATCAGCCTGATCGCACTGATTTTCCTCGGCATCGCCTGGGAACTGCGCCTTGCCCCGCTCCGCCCCGGCGGCTCGGCCCTGGTATTCAAGGTCCTGCCGCTGCTGGCGCCACTCTTCGGCATCCTGCACGGCAAGCGCTACACCTACAAATGGTCTTCGCTGCTGATTCTCGTCTATTTCGCCGAAGGCCTGGTACGCGGCACCACCGAGGCGCCGCCGGCGCGATGGCTGGCCATTGCTGAAATTGCGCTGGCCGCGACCTTCTTCGCCGCCGCTGTCACCTACGTGCGCGGCACGCGAAACCAATAAAAAACGCCGGAACGAGTCCGGCGTTTTTACTGCGATTTACCGCCCGCGGCCGTGAAGCTCCCCGACCTGAAGGTCCGGGGCTTCCCACGATACAGAGCGGGCGCGCGATGCGCGCCCTGGTTGGGTCTTCGTCTCGCTCACCCCGGCATGAATGCCGGGGCTTGCGCTCGACGCGTGGTCAGACGTTACCCTGCGGATTCACCTTCTCGCCCGAGGAATAGAGCTTGTTCAAGGCGTTGAGGTAGGCCTTGGCGGAGGCGATGACGATGTCGGTATCCGCGCCATTGCCGTTCACGATGCGGCCGCCGCGCGACAGGCGCACGGTCACCTCGCCCTGCGCATCGGTGCCGGTGGTGATGGCGTTGACCGAGTAGAGCAGCAATTCGCTGCCGCTGGCCGCCACCGACTCGATCGCCTGGAAGGTGGCGTCCACCGGCCCGCTGCCGCAAGCGCTGGCTTTCTGCTCGGCACCGCCGACGGTCAGCGTTACCGCCGCCCGTGGCGTCTCGCCGGTCTCGGAGCAGACGCGCGAGTACACCAGTTTGTAGTGCTCGGCCTCAGGCGTTACCGTCTCATCGGAAACCAGCGCCTGCAGGTCTTCGTCGAAAATTTCGTGCTTCTTGTCGGCAAGCTCCTTGAAGCGGGCGAACGCCGCATTCAGGGCCTCGTCCCCGGCCAGCTCGATGCCAAGCTCGGCCAGGCGGGTCTTGAACGCATTGCGTCCGGAATGCTTGCCCAGCACCAGCTTGTTCTGCGTCCAGCCGACATCCTCGGCACGCATGATCTCGTAGGTTTCGCGGTGTTTCAGCACGCCGTCCTGATGGATACCCGACTCGTGGGCGAAGGCATTGGCGCCGACCACCGCCTTGTTCGGCTGCACCGGGTAGCCGGTGATCTGCGACACCAGCTTCGAGGCCGGAACGATCTGCGTCGTGTCGATGCCGGTCTCGACCGGAAAGATGTCGGCACGGGTGCGCACCGCCATGGTGACTTCTTCCAGCGAGGCGTTGCCGGCACGCTCGCCGAGACCGTTGATCGTACACTCGACCTGACGCGCACCGACCAGCACGGCCGCCAGCGAATTGGCGACGGCAAGGCCCAGGTCATTGTGGCAATGCACCGACCAGACCACCTTGTCGGCCCCCGGCACGCGCGCGATCAGCTGCTTGATGGTCTCGGCAAACTGACCGGGAAGGTTGTAGCCGACGGTATCCGGCACGTTGATCGTGGTCGCCCCGGCCTTGATCACCGCCTCGAAGATGCGGCAGAGGAAATCGATCTCGGAACGGCCGGCGTCCTCGGCCGAAAATTCGACATCGTCGGTATATTCGCGCGCCCAGCCGATCGCCTTCACTGCCTGCTCGACAACCTGGTCGGGCGTCATGCGCAGCTTCTTCTCCATGTGGATCGGGCTGGTGGCGATGAAGGTATGGATGCGGCCCGATTTGGCCGGCCTGATCGCTTCGCCGGCACGGCGGATGTCGTTTTCGTTGGCACGCGCCAGCGAGCAGACGGTCGACTCCTTGATCGTCTCGGCAATGGCATGGATGGCGTCGAAATCGCCAGGCGAGGCGGCGGCGAAGCCGGCCTCGATCACATCGACCCGCATCCGCTCGAGCTGGCGGGCGACGCGGATCTTCTCTTCCTTGGTCATCGAGGCGCCCGGACTCTGCTCGCCGTCGCGCAAGGTGGTATCGAAAATTACCAAACGTTCTTTCATGTCTGACTCCGGATGTGGATGTCCATCAGCGGCGCCGCGTCCGCGGGGCCGACCAGAAACTGCGCAAATTGTGGGCGGGGAAATTTTTAGCGCGCGCAGCGCAGCAGCGGCCGGGCCAGCAGCAAGGCGCGCAGGGAAAGGAAGCCGGTGTGCAGAAACGTGACCATGAACCGACTATAAACACTGCCCGGCGCCGGTGTCAATGCACTCACGCGCCCGTTGCCGCCTTGCGGCGCAGGGCGCGCCAGGCGGCCATCGCATAGCCGGACAGCGCATAGACGACGAAGAAGCCGAACAGCGTCACCTCCGGCTTCAGCGCCATCAGTGCGAAGACCAGCGCGATTGCCGCTACCGCCATGAACGGCACGCTCTTCCTGAGGTTGATATCCTTGAAGCTGTAATAGCGCACGTTGGTGATCATCGTCACCCCGGCGAAGACCGTCGTCGCCGCCGCCAGCAGCGGGAAGTCGGCACCGGCAAAACCGCTGTCGATCGCCACCCAGATGAAGCCGGCGACCAGCGCCGCCGCCGCCGGGCTGGGCAGCCCTTGGAAGTAGCGCTTGTCCATCACTTCCAGCGTGGTATTGAAGCGCGCCAGGCGCAGCGCGGCACCGGCACAGTAGATGAAGGCGGCGATCCAGCCGAGGCGGCCCAGGTCCTTCAGCGCCCACTCGTACATCACCAGCGACGGCGCAGCACCGAAGGAAACCATGTCGGACAGCGAATCGTACTCGGCGCCGAAGGCCGACTGCGTGCGCGTCAGCCGTGCGACCCGGCCGTCGAGACCGTCGAGCACCATAGCGACGAAGATCGCCATCGCGGCCTTTTCGAAGCTGCCCTGCATCGCCATGACGATGGCGAAGAAACCGGAAAAGAGAGCCGCCGTCGTAAACAGGTTGGGCAGGATGTAGATGCCCTTGCGACGCAGTTCCGGGTTGAAGATGGCTTTGCGGGGAAGTTTGGGATCCGCCATGAGTCGTGTCCACCGGGCACGCAATGGCGCCGGTTCAGCAAATGAGTGGCGAAAGGATACCTTTTCGCGGGGCTGAAAGAAACTCGCCCGGCACAGGTCCGGGCGAGTTCATCAGCGGCAGGAAGCAGCGGCGATCAGTTCTTCGACTGGTCGACCAGCTTGTTCTTCTTGATCCACGGCATCATGTCGCGCAGCTTCTCGCCGACCGTCTCGATCGGGTGGGCGGCGGTCAGGCGGCGACGCGCGGTCATCGACGGGTAGTTGGTCTTGCCTTCGAGGATGAACATCTTGGCGTATTCACCCGACTGGATGCGCTTCAGCGCATTGCGCATGGCGTAGCGGGATTCCTCGTTGATGACTTCCGGGCCGGTCACGTACTCGCCGTACTCGGCGTTGTTCGAGATCGAGTAGTTCATGTTGGCGATGCCGCCCTCGTACATCAGGTCGACGATCAGCTTCAGCTCGTGCAGGCACTCGAAGTAGGCCATTTCCGGCGCGTAGCCGGCTTCGGTCAGGGTCTCGAAGCCCATCTTGACCAGCTCGACGGCACCGCCGCAGAGCACGGCCTGCTCGCCGAAGAGGTCGGTCTCGGTCTCTTCGCGGAAGTTGGTCTCGATCACGCCGCCCTTGGTGCCGCCGTTGGCCGCGGCGTACGACAGCGCGATGTCCTTGGCCTTCTTCGAGACGTCCTGATGCACGGCGATCAGCGATGGCACGCCGCCGCCCTTCAGGTACTCGGAGCGCACGGTGTGGCCCGGGCCCTTCGGCGCGACCATGATCACGTCGAGGTCGGCACGCGGAACGACCTGGTTGTAATGCACGTTGAAGCCGTGCGCAAAGGCCAGCGCGGCGCCCTTCTTGATGTTCGGCTCGACGTCGTTGTAGTAGACGGCCGGGATGTTCTCGTCCGGCAGCAGGATCATGACGACGTCGGCGCCCTTGACCGCCTTCGCCACTTCCTCGACCTTGAGGCCGGCCTTCTCGGCCTTCGACCAGGAGGCGCCGCCCTTGCGCAGACCGACGGTGACCTTGACCCCGGAGTCCTTGAGGTTCTGGGCGTGGGCGTGGCCCTGCGAGCCGTAGCCAACGATGGTGACCTTCTTGCCCTTGATCAGGGAGAGGTCGGCGTCCTTGTCGTAATAGACTTTCATTTTAGTTTGGCCTTTCTTTCAATCAGACTTTGAGGATGCGGTCGCCACGGCCGATGCCGCTGACGCCGGTACGAACGGTTTCGAGAATCAGGCCGGCATCGATGGCACTGATGAAGGAATCGAGCTTGCTGCTGCTGCCGGTCAATTCGACGACGTAGGTCGAATCGGTGACGTCGATGATGCGGCCGCGGAAGATGTCGGCCATGCGCTTCATCTCCTCGCGGTCCTTGCCGGTGGCGCGGACCTTGATCAGCATCAGCTCGCGCTCGATGTGCGCGGCCTCCGACAGATCGACCACCTTGACCACGTCCACGAGCTTGTTCAACTGCTTGGTGATCTGTTCCAGGACGTCGTCGGAGCCGGTGGTGACGATGGTCATGCGCGACAGCGAGGGATCCTCGGTCGGCGCCACGGTCAGCGTTTCGATGTTGTAGCCGCGGGCGGAAAAAAGGCCGGAGACGCGCGACAGGGCACCGGCTTCGTTCTCGATCAGAATGGAAATGATGTGACGCATTTTTCTTTTTCCCCGCTTAGAGATCTTCGGCCAGGATCATGTCGGTCAGGCCCTTGCCGGCCGCCACCATCGGGAAGACATTGGCTTCGCGGTTGGTCTGGAAATCCATGAAGACCAGATCGTCCTTGTGGTCGATGAAGGCCTTCTTCAGCGCCGGCTCGACATCCTCGGGCCGCTCAATGCGCATGCCGACGTGGCCATAGGCCTCGGCCAGCTTGACGAAGTCGGGCAGCGAATCCATGTAGGAGCCGGAGTAGCGGCTGCCGTAGAACATCTCCTGCCACTGGCGGACCATGCCCAGGTAGCGGTTGTTCAGGCTGATGATCTTGATCGGCAGGCGGAACTGCTTGGCCGTCGACAGTTCCTGGATGCACATCTGGATCGAACCTTCGCCGGTGACGCAGGCGACGGTCGCATCGGGATGCGCGAACTGCGCGCCCATCGCATACGGCAGGCCGACGCCCATCGTGCCGAGGCCGCCAGAGTTGAGCCAGCGGCGCGGCTTGTCGAACGGGTAGTACTGCGCCGCCCACATCTGGTGCTGGCCGACGTCGGAACAGATGATCGCGTCGCCCTTGGTGACCTCGTAGAGCTTCTGCACCACGTACTGCGGCATGATCAGTTCGCTGTCCTGCTTGTAGCCGAGACTGTTCTTGCCGCGCCACTCGTCGATGCGCGCCCACCAGTCGGCGGTCTGCGCCGGATCGGGCTTGCTGCCTTCGACCAGCTTGAGCATTTCGTCGAGCACGTCGGGCACGTTGCCGACGATCGGCACGTCGACCTTGACCCGCTTCGAGATCGACGACGGGTCGATGTCGATGTGGATGATCTTGCGCGGTTCCTCGGCGAAGTTCGCCGGGTTGCCGATGACGCGGTCGTCGAAGCGGGCGCCGACGGCGAGCACGACGTCGGCGAAGTGCATCGCCATGTTGGCCTCGACCGTGCCGTGCATGCCGAGCATGCCGAGATTCTGCTTGTCGATGCCGCTGAAGGCGCCGAGGCCCATCAGCGTATTGGTCACCGGGTAGCCGAGGTGGTGCGCCAGCTTGCGCAGCTTGTCCGAGGCATCGGACAGGATCGCGCCGCCGCCGACGTAGATGATCGGGCGCTTGGCCTCGGCCAGCAGCTGCACGGCCTTCTTGATCTGGCCGAGATGGCCCTTGACCACCGGGTTGTACGAGCGCATCTGCACCGTCTGCGGATACTCGAAGTCGCACACCTGCGCCGTGACGTCCTTCGGCACATCGACCACCACCGGACCGGGGCGGCCGGTCTTGGCGATGTGGAAGGCCTTCTTCATGGTGTCGGCGAGATCGCGTACGTCCTTGACCAGGAAGTTGTGCTTCACGCACGGCCGGGTGATGCCGACCATGTCGACTTCCTGGAAGGCATCCATGCCGATCGCCGGCGTCGGCACCTGGCCGGAAATGACGACGATGGGAATCGAATCCATGTAGGCGGTGGCGATGCCGGTCACGGCATTGGTCGCCCCCGGGCCGGAGGTCACCAGCGCGACGCCGACCTTGTCCGAGCAGCGCGCATAGCCGTCGGCGGCATGCACGGCCGCCTGTTCGTGGCGGACAAGAATGTGCTTGACCTGATCCTGCTTGAACAGTTCGTCATAGATGTGCAGCACAGCCCCGCCGGGATAGCCGAACATGTATTCGACCTTTTCTTCCTGCAGGCACCTGATTAAAATCTCCGCACCGGTCATCTTCATCTGGTTCCGCCTTACAAACCTAGTTCTCGAAAAACGTGTAACCTTATCGGTTAGGCCTCGTTTGGTCAAGGTCGAGAACCGTTTACCTCAGGCCGCTAGCCCCCTGATTTCCTGAAGGAACCCCTCTGGCAACACAACGGGAACTGTCGGATTTTCTCGCCTCGGTCGAACGTCGCGCCTTTCGTCAGGCGGCGTACGCGATCCGTGACGACGAGGGGGCGCTGGACATCGTCCAGGACTCGATGATGAAGCTCTCCGAGAAGTACGGAGACCGGCCGCCGGAAGAATTTCCGATGCTCTTCCAGCGCATCCTGCAGAACGGCATCCGCGACCACCACCGACGCCACAAGGTGCGCTCGCTGTGGACCACGCTGTTTTCGGCACTCGCCCCCAAGGACGAGGAAGACTTCGACCTGCTCGAATCGATGGCCGTCGAAAACACCTCCAAGCTCGCGGACACGCCCGACGGCCGCCTGCAGCAGGCGCAGATCCTCGCACTGATCGAGCACGAAATCCGCAAGTTGCCGCCGCGTCAACGGGAGGCCTTCCTCATGCGTTACTGGGAGGAAATGGATGTGGCCGAGACCGCACTGGCCATGGGCTGCTCGGAGGGCAGCGTCAAGACACATTGCTCGCGCGCCACGCACGCGCTGGCATTGGCCCTGAAAACCAAGGGGGTGAGTTTATGAACGAGCTTCATTTTGCCTATCGGCTCCGGCAGAACCTCAACCGCGGCCTGCAGGAAATCGACAACGACAAGTTGGACCGCTTGCGGCAGGCGCGCGAGCGTGCGTTGTCGGCGCAGAAGCGCCCCGCAACCCATCCGGTGCTGGCAGGAGCAGGGCATTTCTTCCGTTTCCACGCGGAAGGCATCCGGCCGCGACACCTGATCGCCGCGCTATTGCTGGCACTGGCTACCGGGCTCTTCGTCCAGTGGCACATCGACGAACAGATTGCGGAACTCTCGGACCTGGACAGCGCCCTGCTGTCCGATGACATGCCGGTGGAGGCCCTGCTCGACAAGGATTTCGACTCATGGCTAAAAAGCTCGCCGGAGCGCTGATCCTCGTGCTGAGCCTGAACACCGGGGCACTGGCGGCAACGCCCAGCCCGGTGGTCGCCGCCACGCCGCCACAGCCGACCTGGCGCGGCCTGAGCACCGAACAGCAGACAGTGCTGGCGCCACTGGCCGGCGAGTGGGATCGCATGGAAAACTACCGGCGCAAGAAATGGCTCGGCATCGCGCAGCGCTACCGGACAATGAAGCCGGAGGAGCAGCAGCGCCTTCAGGAAAAAATGCGCGACTGGGCGCGACTGACGCCCGAGCAGCGCCTAGCCGCGCGTGAGAAATTCAAGGAATTCAACCAGATGAGCCCGCAAGAAAAGGCCACGGTGCGGCAGAAGTGGCAGGAATACAACCAATTGTCCGAAGATGACCGACGCCGGGCACGGGAACCGAATCCGGTACCGCCCGCCAACCCCGGCGAGCAACGCTGATGACCGAGACCCGCCCCTCGCCCGGCATCGTCCGGCGCCTCGCGGCCATGTGCTACGAGTTACTTCTGGTGGTCGCCGTGCTCGCGGTTGCGCTCGTTCTGCCGCACATGCTCCTCGGCGCATTCGCCCACATGCAGCTGCCACACACCGTGATCAAGATCCACCTGTTCCTGGTACTGCTGGTCTATTTCACCTGGTTCTGGGTGAACGGCGGGCAGACGCTGGCGATGAAGACCTGGCGGATTCGCGTCGTTGACGTCGGCGGCGGGCGGCTACGGCCGGCGCAGGCCGTGCTGCGCTACATGGCGGCGTGGATGAGTCTCGGCCTGGGCGGAATCGGCATCGTCTGGGCGCTGTTCGATCGCGACGGCCAGTTCCTGCACGACCGCATCGCCGACACGCGCATCGTCGCCGCCTGACCGACACAATCCCGGCAAGCCCCGGGGGCGCCGCACGCGGCGGACTGGACAGCCGCCCTATCTTCTCTCCACCCACCAAAGCATGCCGGCGGCCGCGACCATGAAGATCAAGGACGGCGCCGCCGCACTGGTAAACGGTGGCCAGCTGTTGATCGCGCCGAGGTTGGAGAAGAGGCCGTTCAGCATGTGGAAGAAAATCCCGATCATGACGCCGGTGAAGATTTTCAGGCTGACGCCTGCTACCCGGTTGTGGGTATAGCCGAAGGGCAGCGCGAGAGCGATCATCACCAGCGCCGCGATCGGATAAACGGCCTTCTTCCACAACGCGATCTCGTAGCGCTGCGTCTTCTGCTTGTTGTCGCGCAGATGCTTGAGGTAGGAAGTCAGGTGCAGCAACGACATGCTCTCCGGCCGCACCAGCAGCACCGACAGGATGTCCGGATTCAGCGCCGATTTCCAGATCATTTCCGCTTGCGTGCTGACGCGCCCCTGGTTGCCGTCGAGCTCGGTGCGCACGACGTTTTTCAGGCGCCAGCTCGCCGGCGGCAGATACTCGCCTTCGCCGGCCTCGCTGACCGAAACCAGCTGCGCCTTTGTATCGAACTCGTAGATGCGGATGCTGCGCAGTTGTGCGTCCGGCGTCACCGCACGCACGTTGACGAAGGTCATGTCGTCCTTGACCCACAGCCCGGTGCGAAACTCCGCCGCGATCAGCTTGCCGACGGCGGAAAGACGCAGCTGCTTGGCCACGCGCTCCGCCGGCGGCGCCACGACTTCGCCGACGAATAGCGTAATCGCCCCGAACACCGCCGCAATCTGCAGCAATGTGCCGAGCAGGCGCCCGGTCGACAAGCCGGAGGCTCGCAGGACGGTGATCTCGGAGTGGCGGGCAAGGGTCGACAACGCATACAGCGCACCGATCAGCACGGCGATCGGCATCAGTTCGTACACCCGCCCCGGCAACTTCAAGGCCAGGAAAGCCAGCGCATGATGCAGCTGATACCCGCCCTTGCCGACGTCGCGCATCTCGCCGATCAGATCGAAGAAGCTGAACAGCGCAAGGAACGCCACCAGCACCAGCAGGATGGCTGCGGAAACTTCCCGGGCCAGATAGCGCTTGAAGAGCTTCATCGTTGCAGCCGCAGGAAGGAGAAGACGAGGATGCGGCGCGCAAAGAGCAGCGGCAGCGCCAGCATCATGACCAGGTGCACCGACACCAGCCCGACCGCGAACGAAATCTTGCCCTGCGCCACCCAGGCCTGGGTCATCGACAGCAGGTTGCTGTAGATCGTATAGACGAGCAGCGCCAGGATCAGGTTGGCCGAACGGCCGGCGCGCGGATTGACGAAGGACAGCGGGATCGCCAGCAGGGCCAGCACGATCGCCGAGATCGGCACGTTGATCCGCCACAGCAGTTCTGCCCGGTCGCGCCGGTCCTTCGACTGCATCAGCTCACTGGTCGACTCGGCAGCGACCGTGCGCTCGATGCCGCGCGCCTCCTTGGTCTCGACGCGCAGGGCGTAGCGGTCGAACTCCATGATGCGGAATTCCGGAGTCCCCGGCACCACTTCGTAACGCCGCCCCTTCTCCAGCACCATGAAGCGGTCGCCGTTCTCTGCGGTCTCCTGATAGCCCTTGCTGGCCATCGTCACGCCGAGCTTGCCGTTCTGCACGGAGCTGATGAACACGTTCTTCACGTAGCTTTCGTCTTCGCCGAGGGTCTCGACGAAAACCACACGGTCGGTCGACGACGCTTCCTTGAAGCTGCCCGGTGCCACCTGCGAGGCGTCGCTGCGCACCGTCATCTTTTGCCGAAAATCGGCGCTCATCTCGTGCGACCAGGGCGACAGCAGCAGCGTCAGCGCCGCGATGGCCACCACCAGCGGCAGGGCGAAGACCACTACCGGCCGCACCCAGGCCGTCAGCGACATGCCCGACGAGAACCAGACGATCATCTCGGAATCGCGGTAGCTGCGCGACAAAGACAGCAAAACGGCGACGAACAGCGTCAGGGAGAGCAAATAGGCCGAATAGTTCAAGGCCGCGAAACCGAGCAGCGCCGCCACCGCCTCGGACGCGACCTTGCCGGCCGCGGCGTCACCAAGCAGACGGATCGCCTGGATGGCGACCATGATCGCGAACAGCGCGACAAAGACGCCCGCGGCGGAATGAGCAAATTCACGCCGGACGGCGCGCTGGAAGACCATGCTTTGACTTATGCGAAAAGCTGCGGTGATAATCAGGTTTCAGTGCAAAACCTGCATTCAGGAGCGTCGAGTGGAATTTAGCATAAAAAGCGGCAGCCCGGAAAAACAGCGCAGCGCCTGTGTCGTCGTCGGCGTCTTCGAACCCCGGAAATTGACACTTCCCGGCGAATTGCTCGACAACGCTTCGCGCAACTATCTTTCCGACATCATTCGTCGCGGCGACATGGAAGGCAAGGCGGGCACCACCCTCCTCCTGCACAACGTCCCCGGCACCCTGTGCGACCGCGTGCTGCTGGTCGGCCTCGGCAAGGAAAAGGAATTCCGCGAGAAGGAATACTGCCAGGCGATCCGCATCGCCGCGAAGACGCTGAACGAAACCGGCTCCTTCGACGGCACCGTCTTCCTCACCGAGATTCCGGTCAGGAAGCGCAGCGTCGGCTGGCGCGTACGCCAGGCCGCGCTCGTCGCGCAGGAGACGACTTACCGCTTCGACCAGTTCAAGAGCAAGAAGGACGACGTCCGCCGGCCGCTCAGGAAGCTGACCTTCGCCGTCGAACGCCGCAACGAGCTGGCGCCCGCCGAGGAGGCGCTGGCCCAGGGCCTGGCGCTGGCCGAAGGAATGGCGCTGGCGAAGAACCTCGGCAACCTGCCGGGCAACGTGTGCACGCCGACCCACCTCGCCGAAACCGCGCAGAAGCTCGCCGCGGACCATGGACTGGAATGCCAGGTACTGGAGCGCGCCGACATGGAGGCGCTGGGCATGGGCTCGCTGCTCTCGGTGGCCAAGGGCTCGCACCAGCCGCCGAAGCTGATCGTGCTGCAGCACAAGGGCGGCAAGGCCGGCGACAAGCCGGTCGTACTGGTCGGCAAGGGCATCACCTTCGACAGCGGCGGCATCTCGCTGAAGCCCGGCCCCGAGATGGACGAGATGAAGTTCGACATGTGCGGCGCCGCCAGCGTGCTCGGCACGATCAAGGCCGCCGCGCTGATGAAGCTGCCGCTCAACCTGACGGTCGTCGTGCCGACCGCCGAGAACATGCCCGGCGGCGGCGCCAGCAAGCCCGGCGACATCGTCACCTCGATGTCCGGGCAGACCATCGAGATCCTCAACACCGACGCCGAAGGCCGCCTGATTCTCTGCGACGCGCTGACCTACGTCGAGCGCTTCGACCCCGAACTCGTGGTCGACGTCGCCACCCTCACCGGCGCCTGCGTGATCGCCCTCGGCCACGTCGCCAGCGGCCTCTTCGCCAACAAGGACGGACTGGCCCGCGACCTGCTCGACGCCGGCGAGGAAGCCGGCGACCGCGCTTGGCAACTGCCGCTGTGGGACGACTACCAGGAGCAGCTGAAGAGCAACTTCGCCGACATGGCGAACATCGGCGGCCGCCCGGCCGGCTCGGTCAGCGCCGCCTGCTTCCTGTCGCGCTTCACCAAGAAGTACGACTGGGCGCACCTCGACATCGCCGGCACCGCCTGGAAATCGGGCAACGACAAAGGCGCCACCGGCCGCCCGGTTCCCTTGCTCACGCACTTCCTGCTGGCCCGCGCCGGGAAGCTCAATTGACGCAGATCTTCTTCTACCACGGCGCCGCCGACCGCATCGCGGCCGCCGCCGGGTTGATCGCCAAGGCCTGGGCGCAGCGGAAACCACTGCTCGTCTACGCGCCCGACCCGGCCGTCGCCGGCGCCCTCGACCGGGCGCTGTGGGTGCGCAACCCGATCGACTTCGTGCCGCATGTCGGCGCCGGCTCGCCGCTTGCCGGCGAAACCCCGGTGATCATCGCCGGCACGCTCGACCAGTTGCCGCAGGATGAGCGCCTGATGAACCTTTCCGGCGAGGTGCCGCCGGGCTTCTCGCGCTTCACCAGCGTCATCGAGGTGGTCAGCGAGGAACCGGAAGTGCGGCAGCCGGCGCGCGAGCGCTTCAAGTTCTACAAGGATCGCGGTTACGAGATCCAGACCCTCGACCTCGCCGGGAAGGCCTGATGGGCAGCGAGGACATCGTATCCCGGGCCGATTCGCTGATGCGCCGGCGGCGCAGCTTCGTCGCCGGGACGCCATCGCCGGGCACGGCGGACGTCCCCGCCCCGCCGCCGCCAGCGCTCGCCGAAACGGACGAGGACATCCCGGTCCTCACCGAGGAAGTGCTGCCGGAAACCCCCGCCGGCACGGCGCCCCGCGACCGCTTCGACGAGACCTTGGCCGCCCGCCTCGCCTCGGAGTTCGCACACACGCTCGAACGGCGGCTGGCCGCCGAGCTGCCGAGCCTGGTCGAAGCCAGCCTCGCCGTGCTCGAAGCCGACCTGCGGCGCGGCATCCTCGACACCGCCGACGGCGCGATCAAGGATTTCCTCGCCCGCCGCGAGCAGCTGCGACTGCCGCTGGACGAGCCGGACAGCGGAGCCGGCAAGGGTAGCTGAAAGCCGGCCGGCGGCCGCGGTCGATCCGGTATAATCGCCGGTTTCACCAAGCTTCCCCTCCTTCTCCCTATGGAACTGGCCAAGAGTTTTGAGCCGGCGGACATCGAGCGCCGCTGGTACCCGCAATGGGAAGAGAACGGCTATTTCAAGGCCGGCCTCGACACCGCCAACAGCAACGCCTTCTGCATCCTGCTGCCGCCGCCGAACGTCACCGGCACGCTGCACATGGGCCACGGCTTCAACCAGGCGATCATGGACGCGCTCACCCGGCACTACCGGATGAGCGGCCACAACACGCTGTGGCAACCGGGCACCGACCACGCCGGCATCGCCACGCAGATCGTCGTCGAACGCCAGCTCGACGCCCAGGGCATTTCGCGCCACGACCTCGGCCGCGAGAAGTTCCTGGAGAAGGTCTGGGAGTGGAAGGAATACTCGGGCAACACCATCACCAAGCAGATGCGCCGGCTGGGCACCTCGCCCGACTGGACGCGCGAGCGCTTCACGATGGACGCCGGCCTCTCCAAGATCGTTACCGAGACCTTCGTCCGCCTGTTCAACGAAGGCCTGATCTACCGCGGCAAGCGGCTGGTCAACTGGGACCCGAAGCTGCACACCGCGGTTTCCGACCTCGAAGTCGTCCAGGAAGAAGAGGACGGTTTCCTGTGGCACATCCGCTACCCGCTGGCCGATGGCTCGGGCAGCCTGACGGTGGCCACCACCCGCCCGGAAACGATGCTCGGCGACACCGCGGTGATGGTCCACCCCGAGGACGAGCGCTACAAGCACCTGATCGGCAAGACGGTGCAGCTGCCCTTGTGCGACCGCGAAATCCCGATCATCGCCGACAGCTACGTCGACCTCGAATTCGGCACCGGCTGCGTCAAGGTCACGCCGGCGCACGACTTCAACGACTACGCCGTCGGCCAGCGCCATAACCTGCCGATCATCTCGATCCTGACCCTGGACGCGAAGATCAACGACCACGCGCCGGCGAAGTACCGCGGCCTAGACCGCTTCGACGCCAGGAAGGCCGTCGTCGCCGACCTCGAAGCGCTCGGCGTGCTGGAGAAGACCGACAAGCACAAGCTCAAGGTGCCGCGCGGCGACCGCACCGGCGTCGTCATCGAGCCGATGCTGACCGACCAGTGGTTCGTCGCGATGAGCAAACCCGGCGCCGATGGCAAGTCGATCACCGAGAAGGCGCTCGACTGCGTCGCCTCCGGCGAGATCAAGTTCGTTCCGGAGAACTGGGTCAACACCTACAACCAGTGGCTGAACAACATCCAGGACTGGTGCATCTCCCGCCAGCTGTGGTGGGGCCACCAGATCCCGGCGTGGTACGGCGTGAACGGCGAGGTCTTCGTCGCGCACAGCGAGGACGAAGCCCGTCAGCAGGCCGACAAGGCCGGCTACGCCGGTGCACTCACCCGCGATCCGGACGTGCTCGACACCTGGTACTCGTCGGCGCTGTGGCCGTTCTCGACGCTGGACTGGACGCCCGAGTGGCCGCAGAAGTCGAACCCGGCGCTCGACCTCTACCTGCCATCGACGGTGCTGGTCACCGGCTTCGACATCATCTTCTTCTGGGTCGCGCGCATGGTCATGATGACCAAGCACATCACCGGCAAGATCCCGTTCAAGCACGTCTATGTGCATGGCCTGATCCGCGACGCGGAAGGCCAGAAGATGTCGAAGTCGAAGGGCAACGTGCTCGACCCGATCGACCTGATCGACGGCATCGGCATCGAGGAGCTGGTGAAGAAGCGCACCACCGGCCTGATGAACCCGAAGCAGGCCGAGCAGATCGAGAAGCGGACGCGCAAGGAGTTCCCGAGCGGCATTCCCGCCTTCGGCACCGACGCGCTGCGCTTCACCTTCCTGTCGCTGGCCAGCCCCGGCCGCGACATCAAGTTCGACCTCGGCCGCTGCGAGGGCTACCGCAATTTCTGCAACAAGCTGTGGAACGCGACGCGCTTCGTGCTGATGAACGTCGAGGGCCACGACCTGGCGCTCGGCCATGAACAAGGCGCCGGTGGCGCCTGCTCGGCACCGGCGGGCGGCGAAGCGAAGCTCGACTTCGGTTTCGCCGACCGCTGGATCGTCAGCCGCCTGCAGCGCACCGAAGCCGAAGTCGCCAAGCACTTCGCCGATTACCGCTTCGACCTCTTGGCCCGCGAGATCTACGAATTCGTCTGGGACGAGTTCTGCGACTGGTACCTCGAACTGGCCAAGGTGCGCATGCAGTCGGGCAGCCCGGCCGAGGCCCGCGGCACCCGCCGGACGCTGGCGCGCGTGCTGGAGACCGTGCTCCGTCTCGCCCACCCGCTGATCCCGTTCATCACCGAGGAACTATGGCAGGCCGTCGCCCCGATCGCCGGCCGCAAGTCGCACGAGTCGATCATGCAGGCCCCCTACCCGGTGGCGCAGCCGGAGCGCATCGACGAGGCCAGCGAGGCCAGGGTCAAGCTGTTGAAGGACATCGTCTACGCCTGCCGCAACCTGCGTGGGGAGATGAACATCTCGCCGGCACAAAAGCTGCCGCTGATCGCTGCCGGCGACGCCGACACGCTGAAGGTGTTTGCGCCCTACATCGCCGGCCTGGCCAAACTCTCGGAAGTGCAGATCGTCAGCGACGAAGTTGACAAATTCGCGACCGACGAAGCGGCACCGGTCGCCGTGATCGGCGAGTTCCGGGTGATGCTCAAGGTCGAAATCGACGTCGCCGCCGAACGCGAGCGCCTAGCCAAGGAGATCGCCCGCCTCGAAGGCGAGATCGCCAAGGCCCACGCCAAGCTGGCCAACGAAAGTTTTGTCGCCCGCGCTCCGGCCGCCGTGGTCGAGCAGGAAAAGAAGCGGGTCGTCGATTTCGGCGATACGCTGGCCAAACTCAAACCCCAGCTGGCCCGCCTCGGCGGCTGACAGGAATCGCCATGTCCGAACAAAACAAACCGCTTCTCTCGCGCGTCTTCCCGGCGCTGATGTTCTTCTGCCTGCTGGTCTGGGTATGGACCGTCGCCATCATCATGGCCTGGCCATGGGAAAACACCAGCACCTGGAAAGCCGACGCCCGCCTGCCCGCGGTTTGCGCCAGCGGCGAGATGTGTTCGATCACCTACGACAAGCTGGCCGGTGCGCTGGCGGAGAAGAAGATCACCAGCATCGTGCCGAAGGAGCCGGCCGGCGAGATCAACGACCCGGACGCCTGGCTGCGCTGGAAGAGCGTCAGCGACAAGCCGTACCAGATCGAGGCCTCGCTCTCCTCTTGGCATTTCGAGACGACGCTGCGCTACAAGCTGGACGGCGAGACGCCGGAACTGGTGCAGTACCGCCACTACGACGCCGGCGTCTTCTTCTACGCATTGCCGGCGGCGCTGTTCACGCTGCTCGGCATCTACTTCAGGCGCCTGCGAGGCTGACCGGGACCAATCCGCGCAGGGCGTTGCCGAGATAGAGTTCGGCCGCCCCGCGCAGATCCTCCTCCCGCAGCACCCTTTCCTCCGCCTCCCCGCGCTCCAGCAACTGCCGGCGCAGCACCCCCGGCAGCAGGCCGCTGGACAGCGGCGGCGTCAGCAGCAAGCCGCCGGCCGCCTGGCGCACGAAGACGTTGCTGCGCGCGCCCTCGCACACCTCGCCGCGCTCGTTGAGAAAGATCGCATCGAATACCATCGGGTCGGCCGACAGACGCGCCAGCTCATCCTCGTAGAGCGCGCGCACGGTGGTCTTGTGGCGCAGCCACGGCGAATGCGAGTCGAGCCGCTGCGACGAGAACACGGCACGCATGCCGCTGCCGGTCGCCGCCAGCGGCGCCGTCGCCAGTTCGAGGTCGCCGTCGCGCCCCAGCGTCAGGCGAACGCGGTACGTCCCCGCGGCGTGTTGCGCCGCCAGGTCGCGCAAGGCATCGGCGACGGCCTCGTGGTCGCAGGCGAATGCCAGCGTGCCGGCGGACGACTGCAGACGGTCAAGATGCAGCGCCAGCAGCGGATAGTCGCCGTCGACGAGGCGTAGCGTCTCGATCAGCCGGAACCCCGGGTCGGCGCGCGTCACGAAGCTCGCCTTGAGCAGGCATTCGGCGTATTCCTCGGCAGGCCGCGAATCCCAGACGATGCCGCTGCCGACGCCGTAGCGCACCGCACCGGCAGCATCGACCAGCAGCGTGCGGATAGCCACGTTGAAACGGAATTCGCCGTCCTTCCCGAGCCAGCCGAGGGCACCGGTATAGAGGCCGCGCGGGGCGTCCTCCAGTTCGTCGATGATCTGCATCGCCCGCACCTTGGGCGCACCGGTGATCGAGCCGCAGGGAAAGAGCGCGGCGAGTACGGTTTCCAGGTCGGCATCGCAGGCCGCCGACACCGTGGACGTCATCTGATGCACGCTCGGATAGGTCTCGACGGCGCACATCGACTCGACCTGGACGCTGCCGGGGCGGGCGACGCGACCGAGGTCGTTGCGGATCAGGTCGACGATCATCACGTTTTCCGCCCGGTCCTTCGCCGACGCCGCCAGCGCCGCACGCGCCGCCGCATCCTGCTGCGCGCCAGCACCGCGTGGCGCGGTGCCCTTCATCGGCCGGGACCTGAGGATGCCCCCGCTCCGTTCGACGAACAGCTCCGGCGACAGCGACAGGATGCAGGCCTCAGGAGTCACCACCAGGCCGCCGTGCGCGACCGGCTGCGCGGCGCGCAGACGGGCGTAGAGCGCCAGCGGATCGCCGACGCAGGTGCCGGCAAAGGGGAAGGTGAAATTGACCTGGTAGCAGTCGCCGGCGGCGATGTAGTCGTGGATGCGCGCCACGGCGAGCGCATGTCCGGCCGCATCCAGCAGCGGCCGGAAGTCGGCCACGGTGGCGGGGCGCGGCGGCTCGCCGGCCAGTCCGCCGAGGAAGGCCGCCAGGGCTGCCGCGCCGAGCGCCTCGCGTTCGGAGAAGATCCAGAAGCAGGCCGACGGCGCTGCGGGAGCGGGGCCGGCGTGCGGTTCAAAGAGGTAGCCCAGTTCGTAGTCGAGCGCAGCAACCACGTGCAGGCCGGCGGCGGCGGCGGCTTCCGCTTCTCGGCAGCAGGCACGGACAGCGTCGCGGTCGCTCGCGCGCAGCGTGCGCCGAAGCTTGGCGAAGCGAAAGGCACCGCCGCCCGGCAGGTCGAGCAGGGCGAAAGGGGTAGGCATGGAAGGCAGCGGAGATCCCGGCCGGGCAACGGCCGGGGCGGGTTACTTGCGCTTCAGCACGTACTCGAAGACGCTGTCGGTCTGCCCGCTCGACACCAGCTCGTTGCCGGTCTGCCGGGCGAAGGCCTGGAAATCCTTGACCGAGCCGGGATCGGTCGCCAGCACGCGCAACAGCTGCCCGGATTGCATCTCGGCGAGCGCCTTTTTCGTGCGCAGGATGGGCAGCGGGCAGTTGAGGCCCTTGACGTCGAGTTCGCGGTCGTACTGCATGGAGGGGTCCGGGTGGATGGTTGGGGCGAGGCGCGTATTTTACCCGCTATTTCTTCTGCTTCGCCTCTTCGGCCTGCAGCTTCTTCAGCTCGCGCAGGCGGGCATCGACCACCGACTGCTCGTAGAAATTGCCGTCGCCGGCGCGCTGCGCGAACTGCAGCTGCTCGATCGCCTGCAGCAGGCGGCCCTGGACCAGGTACATCTCGGCCAGCGCCCGGTGCTGTTGCAGCTTGCGCCCCTGCACCGCGTGCGTCTTGGCCTGCAGCCCGTACAGTTTCGGATCGCTGGCGTAGGACTGCAGCTGTTCTTCGAGGAAGGATTCCAGGCGGTCGTAGGCCCGCAGCGAGAACAGCGTGTCGGCATAGCCGTAGGCGAGCGCGCGCGACAGCGGGAAGCGCACCAGCGCCTCACGGAAGACATTCGCTGCGCCGTTCAGGTCGCCGGCGTTGGCCTTGATTTCGCCAGCCAGACTTTCGACCATCGCCGACCCGGAGCCGCCCTTCTGTCGCCGCAGCGCTTCCACCTCGCGCTCGGCCGCCGCGTAGTTCTTCGCCCGCAGGAGCGCAAACGCCAGTCCGTAGCGCGTCGCCAGCTCCGAGGCGAACTTGCGGTCGCGCAACAACACCTCGAAATCGGCCACGGCCTCCTTCGCCGTTCCCTGCTGCGCGCGCAGCTTGGCGCGCACCAGCTGGTAGTCCAGGCTGTCGCGGATCTGCCGGTACGGCGCCTGTTGCAGGCGGTTCTGCATGTCGCTGATACGCTCGACGGTGATCGGGTGCGAGCGCATATAGACCGGCGCATTGTTTTCGTAGACGCGCGTCGAGCGCTGCAGGCGCTCGAAGAAGTCCGACATCCCGCGCGGATCGAAGCCGGCCTTCTGCAGAATTTCGTAGCCGACGCGGTCGGCTTCGCGTTCGAAATCGCGCGAGAAGGCCAGTTGCGACTGGACCATCGCCGCTTCGCTGCCGGCGATCGCCGCACCGGCCGCCTGCGAGTTGGAGCGCACCGCCAGCAGCGCCACCGCCATGGCGATCATGCCCAGCACCGATTGCTGCTTCTGGCTGGAAATCTGCCGCGCCAGGTGGTGTTGCGTCACGTGTGAAATTTCGTGGGCGACGACGCCGGCCAGCTCCGACTCGCTCTGCGAAGTCAGGATGGTGCCGGTGTTCACGCCGACAAAGCCGCCGAACATCGCGAAGGCGTTGACCTGATTGTCGCGGATGGCGAAGAGGTGGAAATCACCGCCGGGTTCCGTGCTCGCCGACACCAGGCGCTGGCCCAGACGGTTGAGGTATTCGTTGACCTCCGGGTCGTCCACGTAGCTCGGCTCGTGCAGCCGGATGTCGTTCATGATGCTTTCGCCGATTTTCCGCTCCAGTTGCGGCGACAGGTCGGCGCGGGCCGACTCGCCTAGGTCGGGCAGGCTGTCGGCGGCGACTACGGGCAGCGGCGGCGTCAGCGCCAGCAAGGCGCACAGTAGCAGGCTCAGCGCCTTGTGCGGGAAGGCGCGGCGGGGGGAAAGGCCAAATGGCAGCCGTCGGTTCATGGTGCTATGATATCGCACCCGCAGCCCCCGCCCGCACGCCTCCCCACCCTTTACATCCTTTAGCATGACCGCCAACCCGCTCACCCATTTCGACGCCGACGGACAGGCGCACATGGTCGATGTCGCGGCCAAGGCCGAGACCCACCGCGTCGCCCGGGCCGCCGGCAGCATTTTCATGCTGCCGGAGACGCTGGCGCTGATCGCCAGCGGTTCGGCGAAGAAGGGGGACGTCATCGGCATCGCCCGGGTCGCCGCAATCCAGGCCGCGAAACGCACCGCCGAGCTGATCCCGCTCTGTCACCCGATCGCCCTCACCCGGGTGGCCGCCGAATTCACCGTCGATCCGGAGCGCCATGCTGTGCATATCGAGGTCACCGCCGAATGTACCGGCCGCACCGGCGTCGAGATGGAAGCACTGACCGCCGCCAGCGTCGGCCTGCTCACCGTCTACGACATGTGCAAGGCGGTCGACCGCGGCATGCGTATCGAGGGCCTACGGCTGCTGGAGAAACAGGGCGGAAAATCCGGCCACTGGCAGGCCGGGTAGAACTGACGCGATGGGCAACGGAAACGCCATCGGCGACTTCGGCCGCCGCCGCTTCCTGCGCGCCGGCGGAGCCAGCACGGCGATGATGGCGCTGGCCGCCGCCGGCCTGTTGCAGCCGGTGCGCGTGCTCGCCACCGAATGGCAGCGCAGCGCCTTCACTGCCAACACCTTTCCGGCCGCCCTGAAAGCCTATGCTGCGGCCGCCTCGACCGAAAGCCGGGAGATCGTGTTCTCGGCACCGGACATCGCCGAGAACGGCGCCCAGGTCGTCGTCGAGATCAGCAGCAACCTGCCCGGCAGCCAGTCGATCGCGGTCTTCGCCGAGAAGAATCCGATGCCGCTGGCGGCGACGCTGCAGTTTGCCAACGGCGCGCTGCCGCAGGTGCGCATTCCGCTCAAGCTGGCGGAAACGACGCGCGTACGGGCGGTGGTGAAGACCGCCGACGGCAGGATCTGGCACGCGCAGCGCGAAATCCGGGTCACCCTCGGTGGCTGCGCCGGCTAGGACGAAGCAGGCGATGAGCGAACCGATCAAGATCCGCGCGACGGTGCAGGGCGATATCACCGACATCCGCATCCTGCTGCAGCATCCGATGGAAACCGGCCAGCGCAAGGACCCGGTCAGCGGCAAGCTGGTGCCGGCGCACTTCATCCAGACCTTCCTCGTCACGGCGAACGGCAAGCCGCTGATCGAAGGCCAGACCAACACCGCGGTCTCGAAAAACCCGATGCTGGCGTTCAAGGCCAGGGGCCTGAAGGCCGGCGACAAGCTCGTCGTCAGCTGGATCGACAGCAGGGGCGAGCGGCGCAGCGACGAGGGCGTAGTCGGCACTTCCTGAACCGCTTCGCCCGCCTGCACGATCGCGCCGCGCAGGCATAAAAAAACCCGCCTCGCGGCGGGCTCTTCAAGCGACCTGATGGGAAATCAGGCCTTCTGGATATTCGAGGCTTGCTTGCCCTTCGGACCTTGGGTCACATCAAAGGAAACCTTCTCGCCTTCCTTCAGGGTCTTGAAGCCGTTCATCGTGATGGCGGAGAAGTGAGCGAACAGATCCTCGCTGCCGTCATCCGGAGTGATGAAACCGAAACCCTTGGCGTCGTTGAACCACTTGACCGTACCAGTTGCCATATTGCGACTTCCTTGAAAAAAGACTGAATCCGGGTTTTTTCCCGCCTACGTGTGTTTGAGTTCAACATCGGATGCCGAGCGATCTCTGCTGGAGAAAGCGCGCGACTGCAACCACTTGAAACCAAACTGCGGCTTTTTTACTCGACTCATTCCGATGCGTCAAGCATTTTCGATGCTGCAACACAGCAGCCTCCTTCCGGCGAGCCTCCCGACACGACGCTATTGCACATTCAAGCCGACCATTTAGAATCAAACTATGGCGACAAGGCATCAAGGAGACGGGCTTCTCGAAGCACAACGGACGCAGGCGAAACTGCCTCCGCTCTACAAGGTACTGCTGCTGAACGACGACTTCACGCCGATGGATTTCGTGATCACCGTGCTGCAGAAGTTTTTTGGCATGGACCGAGAACAAGCGACGCGAATCATGCTCAAAGTCCACAACGAGGGTCGCGGCCTGTGCGGGGTTTACCCCCGCGACATCGCCGCCACCAAGGTTGAACAGGTTGCGGCCTTTGCCCGCGAGCACCAGCACCCGCTGGCTTGCGTCATGGAGGAAAACTGAATGATCGCGCAGGAACTGGAAGTCAGCTTGCACATGGCCTTTGTCGAGGCCAGGCAGAAGCGGCACGAGTTCATCACCGTCGAGCATCTGCTGCTGGCGCTGCTGGACAACCCGTCGGCGGCGGAAGCGTTGCGCTCCTGCGGGGCGAGCATCGAGGTGCTGCGCCGCGACCTGAACAAGTTCATCGCCGAGCACACGCCGACGGTGGCCGGCGAGGATGAGATCGACACGCAGCCGACGCTCGGCTTCCAGCGCGTCATCCAGCGCGCGATCCTGCACGTGCAGTCCTCCGGCAAGAAGGAGGTGAACGGCGCCAACGTGCTGGTCGCCATCTTCGGCGAGAAAGACTCGCACGCCGTCTATTACCTGCAGAAGCAGGGCGTGACCCGACTCGACGTGGTCAATTTCATCTCGCACGGGATCAGCAAGGTACCGCAGCAAAAAGCGCCGGCCGAGGCCGAGAGCGAGACCGAAGGCGAGCAGCAGACCAGTGCCGGCCCGCTGGAGAACTTCACGCTCAACCTCAACGCGATGGCGCTGGCCGGCAAGATCGACCCGCTGATCGGCCGCGACAAGGAACTGGAACGCGTCATCCAGACGCTGTGCCGCCGGCGCAAGAACAACCCGCTGCTGGTCGGCGAGGCCGGCGTCGGCAAGACGGCGATCGCCGAAGGGCTGGCGCGCCGCGTCGTCGAAGGCGAAGTGCCGGAGATCCTGGCGCACGCCAACGTCTACGCCTTGGACATGGGCGCGCTGCTGGCCGGCACCAAGTACCGCGGCGATTTCGAGCAGCGCCTGAAGAGCGTGCTCAAGCAGTTGCAGGACAACCCGAACGCGATCCTCTTCATCGACGAGATCCATACGCTGATCGGCGCCGGCGCCGCTTCCGGCGGCACGCTCGACGCCTCCAACCTGCTCAAGCCGGCGCTGTCGTCGGGCACGCTGAAGTGCATCGGCGCTACGACCTACAACGAATATCGCGGCATCTTCGAGAAGGACCACGCGCTATCCCGCCGCTTCCAGAAGATCGACGTCTCCGAACCGTCGGTGGCGGAGACGGTGGAGATCCTGAAGGGCCTGAAGGCGCGCTTCGAGGCGCACCACGGCATCAAGTACTCGGCCTCGGCGCTGACTTCGGCGGTCGAGCTGTCGGTCCGTTTCATCAGCGACCGCCACCTGCCGGACAAGGCGATCGACGTGATCGACGAGGCCGGCGCGGCGCAGCGCATCCTGCCGAAGTCGAAGCAGAAGAAGACGATCGGCAAGCAGGACATCGAGGAGATCGTCGCCAAGATCGCACGCATCCCGTCGACGCATGTCACCACCGACGACCGCAGCAGCCTGAAGAACCTCGACCGCGACCTGAAAGCCGTGGTCTTCGGCCAGGATGAAGCGATCGACGCGCTGGCCAAGGCGATCAAGATGGCCCGCTCCGGCCTCGGCAACCCGGGCAAGCCGATCGGCGCCTTCCTCTTCTCCGGCCCGACCGGCGTCGGCAAGACCGAAGTCGCCAAGCAGCTCGCCTACTGTATGGGCATCGAGCTGCTGCGCTTCGACATGTCCGAATATATGGAGCGCCACGCCGTCTCGCGGCTGATCGGCGCGCCGCCGGGCTACGTCGGCTACGACCAGGGCGGCCAGCTGACCGAGGCGGTGACCAAGAAGCCGTACTGCGTGCTGCTGCTCGACGAGATCGAGAAAGCGCACCCGGACATCTACAACATCCTGCTGCAGGTGATGGACCACGGCACACTGACCGACAACAACGGGCGCAAGGCCGACTTCCGCAACGTGGTCATCATCATGACCACCAACGCCGGCCAGGAAGCGATCCAGAAGACGACGATGGGCTTCACCACCGAGAAGAAGGCCGGCGACGAGATGGTCGAGATCAAGCGCCTGTTCACGCCGGAGTTCCGCAACCGGCTGGACGCCGTCGTTTCGTTCAAGGCGCTCGACCACGAGGTGATCCTGCGCGTCGTCGACAAGTTCCTGATGGAACTCGAAATGCAGCTGCACGAGAAGAAGGTCGACGCGATCTTCACCGACGCGCTGAAGGAGCACCTGGCGAAGAAGGGCTTCGACCCGCTGATGGGCGCGCGGCCGATGGCCCGGCTGATCCAGGATACGATCCGCGCCGCGCTGGCCGACGAGCTGCTGTTCGGCAAGCTGTCCAACGGCGGCAAGGTCACCGTGGACCTCGGCCCGGACGACAAGGTGCAACTGCTGTTCGAGGAGGAGACGGCGGAAGTCGTCTGATCCGGAACGATCCCGATGGCCATGCCCGCCGGCATGGCCATTTTTTTGCCAACCGATTCAGGGAGAAGAATCGATGAGTTTCAAGACGCCGGACCTCTGTGACGAATTCGAGGCCGAACTGGGCAAGTCGTTGCGCGTCGTCGCACCGATGTTCAAGCGCTACGGCGCGCGTAACGCATTCAGCGGCCAGATCGCCACGCTCAAGCTGTTCGAGGACAATTCGCTGGTGCGCACCGCCTTCGCCGAGGACGGCCGGGGCAAGGTGCTGGTCATCGACGGCGGCGGCTCGCTGCGCTGCGCGCTGGTCGGCGACCAGCTGGCAATCCTGGCGCAGCAGAACGGCTGGGAAGGCGTCGTCGTCTACGGCTGCATCCGCGACTCTGCCGACATCGCCGGGATCGACCTCGGCGTGCGCGCGCTCGACACGCATCCGCAGAAGAGCATCAAGAAGAACGTCGGCGACCGCGACCTCGCCGTCACCTTCGGCGGCGTCACCTTCCACCCCGGCGAGTACCTGTATGCCGACGAGGACGGCGTACTGGTGTCGAGCAAGCCGCTGCTCTGACCCGATCCTGTCCTTCCATGAAGCAACGGCGCCCGTGGGCGCCGTTGCTTTTTTCACGCGAGGTTTTTTCCGACTCAGACTTCGAGCAAAACCGCGCTGTCGACCCCGATGCGAACGTTCCCCCACGGGCGGCCGTCGACCACGATCGGCATGTTGATCTCCGACAGGATCTCGCCGGTGTCGCGGGCGTAGGTCTGCAGCAGCATCGGCGACGTGTTCTTCGCCGCGCGCTGCCCGGTCGGATCGGTCCAGATGCGGCGGGTGCGGTTGCCGACGAGGTCGGCCTGATAGTCGCCGGTGAGCGGCTTCGAATACTTCAGGTTGTGGATGCCGATGTAGGCCTTGCTGTCGATCACGATCGAGTACAGGCCGCCCTTCATCTGCGCCAGCGCCGCCTCGAACAAGGGCTGCACCTCGCGTTCGAAATCGGCGAGGTAGCTGACATTGAATTTTTGCGGATTGGTGTTCGCGATCGGCTGGAAATTCTGGTCCCAGATATTGACGCCGCGTTTCGCCAGCTCGGCGAACTTCGCCTGGATCGCATCGCGGAATTCGCGCGTCTTGTCGACGTTGTAGTCGAAGGCGCCGCGCCCGATCTTGAAGCGCGAGACCAGCTCCTGGACGCTTTCGGTCGCGCCCGACAGGCCAACGGTGGACTGCGCCGAGCCGGTCATGTTGGCCGCCACTTCCGACGACAGCGCGTGGATATGAGTCACGTTGTCGTGCACCTGGGCATTGGTTGCGGTCAGCTCCTCCATTGCCGAAGCAATCTGCGCCAGCTGTTCGCTGGTGCGCTCGAAATCGTCGACCATCTGGCGGAACTGCCCGGACGAGCGTTCGACCACTTCCCGCGTCGTCGTGATATCGGTGTTGATCACCTCGTTCTCGGTCTGCGTCTCGCGCACCAGGCCGATCATGCCGCCGATGTTGTCGTTGATCTCGGTCGTCGCGACATTGACGCGCTCGGCCAGCTTGCGCACCTCGTCGGCAACGACGGCGAAGCCGCGCCCCGCTTCGCCGGCACGCGCCGCCTCGATTGCCGCGTTGAGCGCAAGCAGGTTGGTCTGGTCGGCGATTTCCTTGATCAGGCCGGCAATCTGGCGAATGCTGTCGGAGCGCTGGCTGAGGTTGTTGACGGTATCGTTGAAACGGCCGAGCTTGTCGCTGACCGACTGCACCTTGGTGACGATGTCGAGCATCTCGGCGAGCGAGCCGCGCGCCGTCTCCAGGTTCGTCTCGGTCGAGTGCGAAATCACTTCGGCAGCGCCGGAGACCTCCTCGATCGCCCGCGTCGCCTCGTTGCTGGCGGTAAACACCGATTCGGTGATTTCCCCCTGCTTGGTCGCCTTGGCCGAGGTTTCGCTGACGTTCTTGCGCACCACGACGGCCTCGCGGGCGATGCTGACGCTGCTCTTGCGCACCTCGTGGATGATCTGCCGCATCTTGTCGGCAAAGCGGTTGTAGCTGTTCGCCAGCTCGCGCAGCTCGTCGTGCGAATAGACCGGCAGGTCCTTGGAGAAATCGCCCTCGCCGCGGCCGATCTCGTCGAAAATCTTGGTGATCGCCCGCACCGGGCGGACGATGAGGTGGCGAATGTAAACGATCTGGGCGACGTTCCAGACGAGGGCAAACACGGTCATGCCGACCATCACCCACAGCCCGCTGTCGAAGGCCGCCTGCACCGATGCCAGCAGTTCGGCGGAAACTCCGCCCTTGGCGATCAGGCCGCCGATTTTTCCGCTTTGGTAGACGTAAACTGCGAGATAGGCGAGGTCAAGGAGGAAAAGCAGCAGGAAACTGGACAGCTTGCGCGTCAGGCTCCCCCAGCAGGCGCGCTCGAACCAGTCGTAGAACTCCCAGAACACCTTCATTTCCCTCTCCCTGATTATTGTCCGTGCGCGTGCGCGCCTCTGCGTGAATTGTAGCAACGGCACTGTCGGCCGGGAATTGAATTGTTTCCGGCATGAAATCCCGGGAAGCTCATGAGGGCGCATGAATTTCACAGGGCGGGCAGCATTTCGCAATGCAAAACAAAACAGCTAAGCCACTGTAAAAAAACAAATAAAAAAACATCTTATGTCTTATATAAGACACTTGTCTTGCCACCCAATCCTCTCTATACTGGCCCCATCGGCTGAAGGTCCGCAGCAGCTTGCAACAGCCACCGGACGCCGCGCTTACCCCATTTGATTGGCAATCCATACTGAGGACAGACCATGAGCACTCGCGAACAGCAAATCGCCGAACTGGAAAAAGACTGGGCCACCAACCCCCGCTGGAAGGGCATCAAGCGCGGCTACTCCGCTGCTGACGTCGTCCGCCTGCGCGGTTCGTTCCAGGTTGAACACACCCTGGCCCGCCGCGGCGCCGAAAAGCTGTGGGACCTGGTCAACAACACCCCCTACGTCAACTGCCTGGGCGCCCTGACCGGCGGCCAAGCCGTGCAGCAGGCCAAGGCCGGCATCAAGGCCATCTACCTGTCGGGCTGGCAAGTCGCTGCCGACAACAACGAATACGCCGCGATGTACCCGGACCAGTCGCTGTACCCCGTCGACTCCGTGCCGAAGGTCGTCGAGCGCATCAACAACGCCTTCAACCGCGCCGACGAAATCCAATGGTCGAAGAACATCAACCCGGGCGACGCCGGCCACGTTGAATACCACCTGCCGATCGTTGCCGACGCCGAAGCCGGTTTCGGCGGCGTGCTGAACGCCTACGAACTGATGAAGGCCATGATCCGCGCCGGCGCCGCCGGTGTGCATTGGGAAGACCAGCTGGCCTCGGTCAAGAAGTGCGGCCACATGGGCGGCAAGGTGCTGGTGCCGACCACCGAAGCTGTGCAGAAGCTGATCGCCGCCCGTATGGCTGCCGACGTCTATGGCGTGCCGACCCTGGTCATCGCCCGTACCGACGCGGAAGCTGCCGACCTGCTGACCTCGGACTACGACGAGAACGACAAGCCGTTCCTGACCGGCGAGCGCACCGCCGAAGGCTTCTACAAGACCAAGAAGGGTCTGGAGCAGGCCATCTCCCGCGCCATCGCCTACGCCGACTACGCCGACCTGGTGTGGTGCGAGACCGGCACGCCGGATCTGGAATTCGCCCGCAAGTTCGCCGAAGCCGTGCATGCCAAGCACCCGGGCAAGATGCTCGCCTACAACTGCTCGCCGTCGTTCAACTGGAAGAAGAACCTGGACGATGCCACCATCGCCAAGTTCCAGAAGGAACTGGGCGCGATGGGCTACAAGTACCAGTTCATCACCCTCGCCGGCATCCACTCCATGTGGTACAACATGTTCGATCTGGCGCAGGACTACGTCGGCACCGGCTACTTCGACGACGTCACCACCGTGATCCAGGGCGGCAAGTCCAGCGTCACCGCGCTGACCGGCTCGACCGAAGAAGAGCAGTTCCACTAAGTTCCGCCAAGCTTCTCCTCTGCCGCAAGGCGGAAGCCAAGGAAAGGCCGTACCCGAAAGGGTGCGGCCTTTTTCATTGGCGAATCAGTGGCAAATCAACCCGCCGCCATGCGCACGATCAGAGCGAAGGCACGTCCTCGCCCGGAAAACGGCGAAAAAAGGGAGAGTAGAGGGTAGGCGAGAGCCTGTTCTCTACTCTCCCCTTTAATTCTTAATTCACCCTTCAATTCACGTTTGTGCCGCATCCAGAGTCACTTCCGTTTGTTGTACGGCGACGAAAATCGTCATTGACATCAGGATTTTGTCATACTACAACGGCATTACGCGCGTTGTTTGTCATTATTTTGATTGTGGTTACTCGGGAGGTTGCGATGCAAGGAGATCTGTATATCCGCAGCGAAGGTCTGTTCTTTGCCGAAGTCGGCGCCGACATCTACATGACGCTAGAAACGTGCGATACCGTGATGTGCCTGAACCGTGCCGCGTTCGCGCTGATCGAGAACCTTGACGGTTTCACCGATCACGATGCAGTGTGTGCCGAGATGGCGCGTCTCGGCGCTCAGAAGAAAGGCGCCATCCAGGAGGCGGGGAGGGCCGTGCTGCGTACCTTGGGCGAACACGGCTTCGTCAGGAGCATCAAGGCCGGCGCCGCGAAAGGCGCCGTCTGTCTCAACTCGCTGGGCGACCTGATCGCCGGGAAGCGCAGCGCCGACGCGGCTGACTATACCCCCGGAATCCGCAACGTCTGGACCGAACTGCGTGCGACGGGCGGCATGCTGATCAGCGCCGGCGACATCAGCGTCATCGTACCCAACGTCACCGACGGTCCGATAAAGACCTGTCCCGCCCATACCTGCACCATCCCGGCCGGCCTCTTCACCCCAGACACCATCATTCGCTGGTTCGACAAATCCTGGGAAAAGAACTTCAAGAATTACCGGCGGTTTGCCGTCGGCAAGGTCTCGCAGGAATGACGGCTGCGATGGCCGAGAACGCTATCTTCAGCTTTACCTGTCTCGGCATCTCCGTAACGATGCAGTGTCCGCTGCGTTGTCGGCACTGCATCACCCGCTCCGGTCCGGAAATCACGCGACAGATGAGCGAGGATGAAGCGCTTCATTACATCCGCTCGGCGCGTCACGCGGTCGATCACATCGGGTTCACGGGCGGCGAGCCGCTTCTCGATCAGGCGCGTTTGCTGCGTCTGATCGAGGCGGCCAAAGCCGAGCGCTACGTCGTTTCGGTGATGACGAGCGGTCACTGGGGCGCGCGGCCCGACCACGCGAAGGAAATCATCGGCCGGATGAAGGCGGCCGGGCTCGACATGCTCGGGGTCAGTCTTGATCGCTATCACCTCGATTTCATCGATGTCTCGCGATGCTGCAACATAGCCGAAGCGGCAGACGAGCACGGAATCCCGCTTGCCGTTCGCGTCATCGCCGAGCCCGGGGACGATTTCGCGGAACAGGTCAAGGCATTGCTGGCGCACACGAAAGCCTCAGTGCACTCCCATTTTCCGGTCCGGCTCGGGCGAGCTGAAACGCTTGCCGCCGCCGCGTTCCGCCACTCGATGACGCCGCCCGCCGACAGTTGCGAGACCGTCACTGCGCTCGACATAGAGCCCGGAGGAAAGGTCTACGCCTGCTGCGGCCCCGGCCCCTACATGCATGGAGGCAATCCGCTGGCACTCGGCAATGCGCTGGAGGAAGACCTCTTTGCGATCATCCAGAAAGCACTCGCAAATCCGTTCATGAAGGTCATCAATACGCGCGGCCCCAAGGGATTGCTCGACGATCTCCACGCACACGGACATGCCCGTATTGTGCCGCTCCGTGCGTACTACACCGATACCTGTCAGCTCTGCCTCGACATCTGCAACAACCCGCAGGCGGTTGCGGTTCTGCGGGAAATCTATGCGGACCCGGAAACGCAGCGAACACAGAACGCGATGCAGTTCGCCAAAATGGTCGGCGAGTTCCTCGAAATCCGGCGATTCCGGCAAGACACCGGCGATCGACATGCCAGCTGAGCATAACCGTCCGGCCACCACCGTCTCTTGACCGTAACCCCGCTCAACGAGCAGCGTCTGGGGCCCCCACAGCGGCGACCTGCCCGGCAACCGCCCAAGGCAGCAACTCCGCGACGCGATTGACCGGATAATCGGCGATACGCGCCAGCACCAAGTGCAGATAGGCTTCCGGGTCGAGGCCGTTGAGTTTGGCCGTGCTGATCAGGCTAGAGATCGCCGCGGCGGGAGCCAATCGAGCTTGCCCCCATTTGAGCGCGTCGGCACCGGCTACTTCGACGACGTCACCACCGTGATCCAGGGCGGCAAGTCCAGCGTCACCGCGCTGACCGGCTCGACCGAAGAAGAGCAGTTCCACTAAGTTCCGCCAAGCTTCTCCTCTGCCGCAAGGCGGAAGCCAGGGAAAGGCCGTACCCGAAAGGGTGCGGCCTTTTTCATTGGCGAATCAGTGGACGATCAACCCGCCGCCACGCGCACGATCACAGCGTCGGCACGTCCTCGCCCGAGCCGCTGACCGTGGCGAGCACGGCCTCGCGGTAGTCGTCGTCGATCGGCAGCGTGGACAGCAGCGATTCCCACGTGACGCCGGGCAGGAAGGCCCGGATCGCGATGACGTCGGACGGCAGCGCCGGGTTGCGCGGATTGGTCAGGATGTGGCGCGCCGCATCCGAGGCGATGCGCGCGATGTTGGTGCGCGGCGTGTCGGCGCCCTTCACCAGCTGGGCGATCAGCGGTGGCAGTTCCCAGGCCTCGATCAGCCCGAGCGACAGCTGCTTGAAGGAAAAGCCCGCCGTCTGCTGCTGCGCCTGCACGCTGCGCGCCGCCCGCCCGGCATGCAACTCGTCGAGCGCCCGCTGCGGCAGCCCCGGCTCGAACGCCCACAGCATCAATTCGCCGATCTCGGCGAGCAGCGCGGCGAAAGCGACCTCTTCCGGCGCCACGTCGGCGCGGTGCCCCGCCCAGTGCAGCGCGATCGACGCCGACATCACCGCCCGCGCCTCGCAGGCGGACAGGCCGAGGTTGGCGTCGTCGCACAGCGGGCTCTCGGCGGCCGACTCGACCAGCCCGCGCACCCCGACCTGCTGCACCGCGCCGAGGATCGTCGTCGTGTCGTGGCCCAGCGTCGTGCTGCGCCGCCGTTCGGCGCGGCGCAGGAGGCGCAGGCTGAGGAAGGGATCGCACATGACCAGGCCGGCCATTTCGCGCGGCGAGACGTTGTCGACGTCGAGCGCCTCGATCGCCGCCTTCGAGCGCGGCATGATCGGAATGTCCTTTTCGCGCAGGTAGGCCACCCATTGCGGGAAGCCCCAGTGCTGTCGATGTCTATCCACCACGATCCCTTCGTTCGGCGTCGGCCGGGGGTGACGACAAGCTTCGCTCCATGCTGCTCTTATGACCATTACTACGTCTGGAAAGTCCCCATCCTTTAGATCAGGCCAGTTCCCAGTACGCCGGCCGGCCGTAGGTTTCCTTGAGCAGGTCGACGAACAGCCGCAGGCGCAGCGGCATGTGCCGGCGCTGCGGGAAGACGGCGAAGATGCCCATCGGCGGCGCCTGCCAGGCGTCGAGCACCGAGGAGAGCCGCCCCTCCTTGAGGTCCTGGCCAACCTCCCACAGCGAGCGCCAGGCCAGCCCGCGCCCAGCCAGCGCCCATTCATGCAACACGGCGCCGTCGTTGCACTCGAAGCGACCGCTCACCTTCCACGACTCGCTGACGCCGCTGTCGGGATTCTGGAAGATCCAGCCGCGCTGCTGGCCGAGCGAAAAGCAGTTGTGCTGCGCCAGGTCGGCCGGCGTCCGCGGCACGCCGTTCGCCACCAGGTAGGCCGGGCTGGCGACGACCACCCGCCGCATCTCGCCGAGGCGGACGCTGACCAGGCTGGAGTCGCTCAGCTCGCCGATGCGGATGGCGCAGTCGATGCCCTCGTTGATCAGGTCGACGATGCGGTCAGAGAGGTCGAGGCTGACCGTCACTTCGGGGTTGGCGGCCATGAAGGTGCCGACCAGCGGCGCGACATGGCGACGGCCGAAGCCGGCCGGCGCCGACAGGCGCAGATGGCCGGCGGCACGGATGCCGCCGAGCGAGACCGCCGCCTCGGCATTGGCCAGGTCGTTCAGCACGCGCTGGCAGTCTTCGAGAAAGGCCTGCCCCTCGAAAGTGAGCGTCAGCTTACGTGTCGTGCGCAGCATCAGGCGTACGCCGAGCCGCGCCTCCAGCGCGTCGAGGCGGCGGCCGACGATGGCCGGTGTCACGCCTTCCGCGCGGGCGGCGGCGGAGAGGCTGCCGCGCGTCGCGGCGGCGACGAAGGCGGAAATCTGCTTGAAGGTATCCATCGGGCGACTTTATACAAAAAGTAAATAATAAACGCGACGAATATCATCTTCCGGCGCTCCGGATAACGCAATACACTGCAGTCCTATATAAGACCGCAGGCACCCATGGACACCTCCTCGATTGCCGGTTTCGCCCTCATCGCCGCCGGCGCCTTCCTCGCCGGCGGCATGAACGCGATCGCCGGCGGCGGGACCTTCTTCTCCTTTCCGGCGCTGCTCGCCGCCGGCGTGCCGCCGGTCACCGCCAACGCCAGCAACACTGTCGCGCTGTGGCCGGCCAGCCTGTCCAGCGCCTGGGCCTACCGGCAGGAAGTGATGAAGCATCGCAAGTGGGCGCTCATCCTCATCGCCGTGTCCTTCGTTGGCGGCATCTGCGGCGGCCTGCTGCTGCTCGCCACCTCGAACGCCGCCTTCTCGAAGCTGATTCCCTGGCTGCTGCTCGTCGCCACCGCGCTGTTTGCCTTCTCCGGGCAGGTGCAACGCGTCGTCGGCTGGATCAAAGCCAAGCTCGGCGCGGTGCCGTCGAGCGAACCGGGCAACGCCGGCGGTGCGCTGTTCCAGCTGTTCGTCGCCATCTACGGCGGCTTCTTCGGCGCCGGACTCGGCATCCTGACGCTGGCCGCGCTGTCGATCCAGGGCTTCAAGGACATGCAGGAGCTCAACGCACTGAAGAACGTCGCCTCGGCGGTGAATTACACCGTCGCCGCGCTCACCTTCATCATCGCCGGCGCGATCAGCTGGCCGCACACGCTGGTCATGCTGGCGACCGCGCTGATCGGCGGCTATGCTGGAGCATCCCTGGCCCGCCGCCTGCCGGCCGCCTGGCTGCGCCGCCTGGTCGTTACCGTCGGCGCCAGCCTGACCGTCATCTATTTCTTCAAAACGTACTTCTGAACTTCAACCCAAGGAGCAAGCATGAGCCTCAATCTGCCCGCCGGTGTGCAAATCAATGCCCCGATCAAACCCGAATACGAAGCGATCCTGAGCCACGACGCGCTGGCCTTCGTCGCCAAGCTGCACCGCGCCTTCGAAGCCCGCCGCCAGGAACTGCTGCAGGCCCGCGTCGCCCGCCAGGCGCGCATCGACGCCGGCGAGATGCCCGACTTCCTGCCGGAAACCAAGGCCATCCGCGAAGGCGACTGGAAGATCGCGCCGCTGCCGAAGGCGCTGGAGCGCCGCCGCACCGAGATCACCGGCCCGGTCGAGGCGAAGATGATCATCAACGCCTACAACTCGGGCGCCGACTCGTACATGACCGACTTCGAGGATTCGAACAGCCCGAACTGGGACAACCAGATCCAGGGCCAGGTCAACCTGTACAAGGCGATCCGCCGCGAACTGTCGTTCAAGAACGAAGCCGGCAAGGAATACAAGCTCAACGACCAGATCGCCACGCTGCAGATCCGTCCGCGCGGCTGGCACCTCGACGAGAAGCACGTGCTGGTCGACGGTGCGCGCGTCTCCGGCGGCATCTTCGACTTCGGCCTGGTCTTCTTCCACAACGCCAAGGAGCAGATCGCCCGCGGCGCCGGCCCGTTCTACTACCTGCCGAAGATGGAGTCGCACCTCGAAGCCCGCCTGTGGAACGAGATCTTCGTCATGGCGCAGGAGCACATCGGCCTGCCGCAGGGAACGATCAAGGCCACCGTGCTGGTCGAGACCATCCTCGCCACCTTCGAGATGGAAGAGATCCTCTACGAGCTGCGCAACCACTCCGCCGGCCTCAACGCCGGGCGCTGGGACTACATCTTCTCGTGCATCAAGAAGTTCAAGAAGAACAAGGACTTCTGCCTCGCCCAGCGCGGCGCGATCACGATGGAAGTGCCGTTCATGCGCAGCTACGCGCTGGCGCTGGTGCAGGCCTGCCACAAGCGCGGCGCGCCGGCGATGGGCGGCATGTCGGCGCTGATCCCGATCAAGAACGACCCGGTCGCCAACGAGAAGGCGCTCGCCGGCATCCGCCACGACAAGACCCGCGACGCCAACGACGGCTTCGACGGCGGCTGGGTGGCGCACCCGGGCCTCGTCGCCATCGCCCACGAGGAATTCGTCAAGGTGCTCGGCGACCGTCCGAACCAGTGGGAGAAGCAGGTCGAAGGCAAGTTCGGCCCGAAGGACTGGCTCAACTTCCAGCCCGAGCAGCCGATCACCGAAGCCGGCCTGCGCAACAACATCAACGTCGGCATCCACTACCTCGGCAGCTGGCTCGCCGGCAACGGCTGCGTGCCGATCCACAACCTGATGGAAGACGCGGCGACCGCCGAGATCTCCCGTTCGCAGGTGTGGCAGTGGGTGATCTCGCCGAAGGGCGTCCTCGACGACGGCCGCAAGGTCACCGTCGAGATGGTGCGCGGCATGATCCCGGAAGAGCTGGCCAAGGTGAAGGCCACCGTCACCGCCCAGGGCGAGGACACCGCCACCTACGACCAGGCCGCGGTGATCTTCGACAAGATGTCGCTGACCCCGGAGTACCCGGAGTTCCTGACGCTGCCGCTGTACGAGGCGATGGAATAAGGCACGCCACACAGCAGCACAAACAAAACGGCGCCACGGGAAACCAGGCGCCGTTTTTTTGCTCCAATTGTCGATCACGTAAATTACGTGCAGAATTTGACCATTGACAGCTCCACGAAGGACAGCCTTCATGAAACAGAACATCACCGTCTCGCTCGACGCCGTTACCCTGCAGCGTGCCAAACAGCTAGCCGCCCGACGCAACCTCAGCGTCAGCAAGCTGCTCGCCGCCGACCTGGCCGAGCAGGTGGATTCCCAACAACGTTATGACCAGGCCAGACGCCAGGCCCTCAACTGGCTGAAAGCCGGCGACCTGGAACTCGGCGGCCAATACCTGAGCCGGAACGACGCCCATGAGCGCTAAAAACGCGCCGCTGGCCTTTCTCGACACCAACATCCTGCTCTATGCCCACGACCGCAATGCCGGCGACAAGCAAGCCCGTGCCGCGGACCTGCTGGCACGACTTTGGGAAGACCGCAACGGCGTACTGAGTCCGCAGGTCTTGCAGGAATTTCTGGTCAATGCCGTACGCAAACTGCAAACGCCGCTCGTGCTGGCGAAAGCCCGCGATGTCGTGCGCGCCTACGGGCTTTGGGTGAGGCGCGACGGCAAGGTCGAAGACATCCTGCGCGCCACTGAAATCATGGAACTCACCGGCTTCAGCTTCTGGGACAGCATGATTATCACCAGCGCCGAAGCCGCCGGCTGCGAGCTGCTTTACAGCGAAGACCTGCAGCACGGGCAACGAATTGCCGGCTTGACCATCTGCAATCCGTTTGTCGGCAACGAAGCTTAGACGGTCGCGATGGCCGCCCATACAGATCGAAAAGTATCCAATAAACTGGCGGCATCCTCGGCGCGGTGAGCGCCCGCTACCTGTTCGACGCCATCAAGGTGAAGGAGCCGGCGGTGCGCGGCTTGGCCATCGGCGTCGCCGCGCACGGCATCGGCACCGCGCGTGCCTTTCAGGTGGGCGAGGAGGCCGGCGCCTTCGCGGCGCTGGCGATGGGCATGAACGGCATCCTCACGGCCCTGCTGATCCCCTCGCTGATCCCGCTGCTCGGCTAGATATCTAGCTGAAAAAGAAATTGACCAGCGCCGGATCGACGTCCGCAACATTTGCATGCTGCCAGCGTGGCGCGCGGTCCTTGTCGACCAGCAGCGCGCGGATGCCTTCCCGGGCATCGCCGTGGGCAAAGCAATGCCGCATCAGTCCGCGCTCCATGCCAAAGCAGGCCTCCAGCGCGAGCCCGCGTCCGCGCTGCAGCTGCGCATGGGTCACGCACAGCATCAGCGGCGAATGCTTCTCCATCTGCGCCAGCGTGCGCGCCGACCAGTCGCGGCTGCCCGGCTCGCCGTCGCCGGCGAGCGAAGCCATGATGCCGTCGATGCCGGCGACGGAGAAATGGCGATCGATGGCCGCCCGGACGTCCGGCGCGAAAACGTCCGGCATCGTGCCGCGCGGGATTTCCGCCGGCCATGCGTCGTCATCGATCCGCCCGATCAGCGTCGGCAGCTCATCCAGCACGTCGCTCGGCACCAGCCGGTCGGCCAGCCCGCAGGCCAGGGCGTCGGCACCGCTGATGGCCAGGCCGACGAGTCCAAGGTAGTTGGCCAGCGCCGGCGGCAGCCGCGACAGGAAAAAGCTGGCGCCGACATCGGGGAAGAGGCCGATCGCCGTTTCCGGCATCGCCATGCGCGTCCGTTCGGTGACGATGCGCAGCGAACAGCCCTGGCCGATGCCCATGCCGCCCCCCATCACCACGCCGTCCATCAGCGCGATGGTCGGCTTGGGATAGCGATGGATACGGCAGTCGAGCGCGTACTCCTCGTCGAAGAACTGCCCGAGCTCCGGCGCCCCGGCCAGCGCGTGGCGATACAGCGACCGGATGTCGCCGCCGGCACAGAACGCCCGCCCGCCGGCGCTGCGGAACAGCACTGCCCGGAGCGACGGATCGTCGGCCCAGTCGTCGAGCTGCGCGGCGATCTGCCGGATAGTGGGCAGATCGAGCGCATTCAGGACCTGCGGCTGGTTCAGCGAGACGATGCCGACCCCGTCGAGGCGTGAGAACAGGACTTCCGCTGCGTTCAGGCGATCGTTCACCGTGCGCCCCTCCCGCTCACGGCCTTTCCCCGATCATCCGGCGATAGAGGGCGATTGACTCGCCGACCACGCCGCGCCGGAAGGCCAGCACGCAGAGCACGAAGATGCCCCCCATGATCACCGTCACCAGCGACCCGACCTTGTCGGCGAGCAGGTTCTGCAACGCGACGATGATGGTCGCGCCGACCAGCGGCCCGAACACCGTGCCGACGCCGCCGACCAGCGTCATCAGCACCACTTCGCCGGAGGCGTGCCAGTGCGCGTCGGTCAGCGTCGCGAAGGTGAAGACCAGCGTCTTGGTTGCGCCGGCCAAGCCGGCCAGCGCGGCCGACAGCACGAAGGCGAGCAGCTTGTAGCGGGCGACGTCGTAGCCGAGCGAGATGGTGCGCGGCTCGTTCTCGCGGATGGCCTTGAGGATCTGCCCGAACGGCGAATCGATGATGCGCCGGATCAGCCAGAAGGCGCCGCAGAAGATCGCCACGACGAGGTAGTAGAGGTTGCCGTCGTCGTTCAGGTCGATGCCGAACACGCTGCCGCGCGGCACGTCCTGCAGGCCGTCCTCGCCGCCGGTGAAGGGCGAACGGATGAAGACGAAGAACATCATCTGCGCCAATGCCAGCGTGGTCATCGTGAAATAGATGCCCTGGCGGCGGATCGCCAGGCTGCCCACCACCCAGCCGAGCACGGCGGCACCGGCGGTGCCGAGCAGCAGCCCGAGCAGCGTCGGCACTTCCCAGACCTTGAGCGCATGCCCGGTCAGATAGGCGGCGCTGCCGAGGAAGGCGGCATGGCCGAAGGAGAGCTGCCCGGTATAGCCGAGCAGCAGGTTGAAGGCGCAGGCGAACAGCGCGAAGCACAGCACCTTCATGACCAGCACCGGATAGATCGCCAGCGGCGCCAGGAGGAGCAGGATGACGCCGGCGAGGTAGGCCGCGCCGGTCTTGCCGAAAACGGAGTTCATTATTGCTGCCTCCCGAAAAGCCCGGACGGGCGAAGCATGAGCACGATGGCCATGATGATGAAGACGACGGTGGCGCTGACCTCCGGCCAGAACACCTTGGCCAGCCCCTCGATGAGGCCGAGGCCGAGGCCGGTGACGACGGTGCCGAGGATCGATCCCATGCCGCCGATCACCACCACGGCGAAGACGACGATGATCAGGTTGGAACCCATCAACGGTCCGACCTGCGTCGCCGGCGCCGCCAGCACCCCGGCCAGCCCGGCCAGCCCGACGCCGAAGCCGTAGGTCAGCATCACCATCAGCGGCACGTTGATGCCGAAGGCCTGGGTCAGCCGGGGGTTCTCCGTCGCCGCCCGCAGGTAGGCGCCGAGACGCGTCTTCTCGATCATGTACCAGGTCAGGAAGCAGATCGCCAGCGAGGCGACGATGACCCACGCACGGTACTTCGGCAGCATCATGAAGCCGAGGTTGAGGGCACCGCCCAGGCCTTCCGGGATCGGATAGGGCTGGCCGGCGACGCCGTAGGAGTCGCGGAACAGCCCTTCCATGATCAAGGCCAGGCCGAAGGTCATCAGCAGGCCGTAGAGGTGGTCGAGCTTGTACAGCCACTGCAGCAGCAGGCGCTCGATCACGATGCCGATGACGCCGACGGCCAGCGGCGACAGCAGCAGCATCCACCAGTAGCCGACGCCGAGGTACTGCAGCCCCATCCAGGCGAGCATGGCGCCGGCCATGTACAGCGCGCCATGGGCAAAGTTGATGATGTTGAGCATGCCGAAGATCACGGCCAGGCCGAGACTCAGCATTGCGTAGAAGGAGCCGTTGACCAGCCCCAGCACCAGCTGCCCGTAGAGGGCGGCCAGCGGAATGCCGAACAGTTCAGTCATGGTTGCTTCCCCGAAGAGGGCGGCAGTCGGTCTGCGCTCGCCATGGTGGTTGCCGCTAAGTCGTACAGGTACAGGTTCACGCTCATCACGTTCACACTCCCAGATATTGCTGCAGCAGCGGCTGCTTCTCGGCCAGCTCGTGCCGGGCGATCTCCGCCACCACCTGGCCGTGCTCGACGATGCACATGCGGTCGGCCAGCGGCGCGGCGAAGCGGAAGTTCTGCTCGACCAGGACAATGGTGTAGTCGCGCTTCTTCAGCTCGACGATGATCTCGGCCAGCTTCTGCACGATCACCGGCGCCAGCCCCTCCGAGATCTCGTCGAGCAGCAGCAGCCGGGCGCCGGTGCGCAGGATGCGCGCCATCGCCAGCATCTGCTGCTCGCCGCCAGACAGGCGCGTACCCTGGCTGTGCCGCCGCTCCTTGAGGTTGGGGAACATCGCGTAGAGCTCGTCGACGCTCATGCCGCCGGAGGAGACGCGCGGCGGCAGCAGCAGGTTTTCCTCGCACGACAGCCCGGCGTAGATGCCGCGCTCCTCCGGGCAGTAGCCGACGCCGAGCTGGGCGATCTTGTGCGGGGAGAGGCCGACGACTTCGCGGCCATTGACCATGATCGACCCGGTCCGCCGGCCGGTCAGCCCCATCAGCGCGCGCAGCGTGGTGCTCCGCCCGGCGCCGTTGCGGCCGAGCAGCGAAACGCATTCGCCGCGCCGCACGGAGAAATCCATGCCGTGCAGCACGTGCGATTCGCCGTAGAAGGCGTGCAGGTCGGAGACCCGCAGGTATTCGGTAGCGCTCATCTCAGGCCTCCTGCAGGGCCACCCCGCGGGGGGCAGCAAACGAAGCGGGCGCGGCGGACGTTTCATCCTTCCCTGCCGGCGAAGCCAGTGCCGCCGCCTCGCTGCCCATGTAGGCCTCGATCACCGACGGATTGGCGGAGACCTCCGCGTAGGCGCCTTCGGCCAGGATGGACCCGCGCGCGAGGACGGTGATACGGTCGCTGATCCCGGCAACGACCTTCATGTTGTGCTCGACCATCAGGATGGTGCGGTTGGCCGAGACCTGCTTGATCAGCTGCATCACCCGGTCGACGTCCTCGTGCCCCATGCCCTGCGTCGGCTCGTCGAGCAGCAGCAACTCCGGATCGAGCGCCAGCGTCGTGGCGATTTCCAGCGCCCGCTTGCGCCCGTAGGGAAGGTCGCCGGTACGCATCGCCGCGTAGTTCTCCAGGCCCACCGAGGCCAGCAGTTCCAGCGCCCGTTCATCAAGGCTGTGCAGGCTGCGTCCCGCCTTCCAGAAATGAAAGCTGGTGCCGAGCTTGCGCTGCAACGCGATACGTACGTTTTCGAGCACCGACAGGTTCGGGAAAACGGCGCTGATCTGGAAGGAGCGGACAACGCCGCGCCGGGCGATGCGCTCGGGCGCCTCGCGCGTGATGTCGATACCGTTGAAGCGAATCTCGCCGCGCGTCGGTTCGAGAAACTTGGTCAGCAGGTTGAAGCAGGTGGTCTTGCCCGCCCCGTTCGGCCCGATCAGCGCGTGGATATGCCCGCGCCGCACTTTCAGGCTGACCTCGTTGACCGCGACGAAGCCGCGGAACTCCTTGGTCATGCCCGAAGTTTCGAGAATGTAGTCATGTCCGTTTGCCAAGATGGTTGTCTCCTCCATCCGTTGTTCTTTGCTTTCCGGGGCCGGACGGAACCGGCCCCGGAGCTTCAGGCGCGCGCTTTACGCGTGCGCATTCGAGTTCGAGTTCGCTCCCAGCAGGTTGAAAATGCTGCCGAAATCCAGCCCGCCGTTGCCGGCCTTGCTGTGCAGGTCGTACAGGTTGCGCACCAGCGCCCCGACCGGCACGCTGGCGCCGACCGACAGCGCGTTCTCGACGGCCAGACCGAGGTCCTTCAGCATCAGGTCGACGCCGAAGCCGCCGCGGTAGCCGCGCGACGACGGCGCGCTGTCCATCACGCCGGGGCACGGGTTGTAGACCTCGAGCACCCAGTTGCGCCCCGAACTCTTGGCCATGATCTCGGACAGCACCGTCGGCGCCATGCCGTTGGCCATGCCCAGGCGCAGCGCCTCGGCCGTTCCGGCCATCAGGATGCCGAGCAGCATGTTGTTGCAGACCTTGACCGTCTGGCCGGCGCCGCTGCCCCCGGCATGGAAGATGTTCCTGCCCATCTTTTCGAGCAGCGGCCGGGCGCGATCGAGATCGGCCGCCGCGCCGCCGACCATGAAGGTCAGCGTGCCGGCCTGCGCGCCGCCGGTGCCGCCGGAAACCGGCGCGTCGATCATCGCGAAGCCGCGGGCAGCCGCCGCCGCCTCAACCTTGCGCGCCGCGTCGGGGGCGATCGTCGAGCAGTCGATGAACAGCGTTCCGGGGGCGGCATAGTCGAGCACGCCGCCCTCGCCGAGGTAGGTCGATTCGACGTGGCGCGAGGCCGGCAGCATGGTGATGACGACGTCGGAACCGGCCACCGCGGCGGCGGCCGAGTCCGCCCGCTCGCCGCCGACGGCGGCCAGCGCGTCCATCTGGCCGGCCGCGAGGTCGAAGCCAGCCACCGCGAATCCCGCCCGGGCCAGGTTCTGGGCCATCGGCAGGCCCATGTTGCCGAGGCCGATGAAAGCGATCTTCATGCTGGCCTCACTTCAGCGAGATGGTGGTGTTGACCTTGCCGGCCGAGCTGCCTTCCTCGAACCAGCGGGCGGTGACGGTCTTGGTCTGGGTCCAGAAGGCGATCGCCTGCTTGCCGTTCGGGCCGAGGTCGCCGAGCTTCGAGGCGCGCGAGCCGGTGAAGCTGAAGTAGGCGACCGGCACCGGAATCGGCACGTTGATGCCGAGCTGGCCGACGTCGATCTCGTTCTGGTACTTGCGCGCGGCCCAGCCGCTCGACGTGAAGATCGACGTGCCGTTGCCGTTCGGGTTGGCATTGACGAAGGCGATCGCCTCGTCCAGCGTATCGACGCCGACGACGCACAGCGCCGGCCCGAAGATTTCCTGGTCGTAGATGTCCATGCCCGGCTTGACGTCGGCGAAGATGGTCGGGCCGACGAAGTTGCCGGACTCGTAGCCGGGCACCGTGCACTCGCGGCCGTCGAGCAGCAGCCGGGCGCCCTGCGCGACGCCGCTGTCGATCAGCTTGATGACGCGCGTGCGGGCATTCTTGTTGACCAGCGGGCCGAGATCGGCCGAGCGGTCGGTGCCCGGGCCGACCTTCAGGCCGCGCGACTTCTCGACCAGATCGTCGAGCCAGTTGCGCGCGTCGCCGACCAGCACCGCCACCGAGTTGGCCATGCAGCGCTGGCCGGCGGCGCCGAAGGCGGAGCCGATCAGGTTGTTGAGCGCCTGCTCCTTGTTGGCGTCCGGCATGATCACGCAATGGTTCTTGGCGCCCATCATCGACTGCACGCGCTTGCCGGCGTCGGAGGCGCGGCGGTAGATGTGCGTGCCGACGTGGGTCGAGCCGATGAACGACAGTGCGCGGATGTCGGGATGGTCGCAGATCATGTCGGCGACCTCGGCGCCGCCATGCACGACGTTGAGCACGCCGGCCGGGATGCCGGCCTTGTGGGCCAGTTCGACGAGCATCATGGTCGAGGTCGGATCCTGCTCGGACGGCTTCAGCACGAAGGTGTTGCCGGCGGCGATGGCCAGCGGGAACATGAAGCAGGGCAGCATCACCGGAAAATTGAAGGCGGTGATGCCGGCGCCGACGCCGATCGGCTGCAGCAGGTTGTACACCTCGACGCCGGTGGCGGCGTTCTCGGCGATCTCGCCCAGCTGCAGGCTGGTGATCGTGCAGGCGTGCTCGACCGCCTCGAGGCCGCGGCTGACCTCGCCTTCCGCGTCGGGCAGGGTCTTGCCGTGCTCGCGGGTGATCATCTCGGCCAGCGGCCCGATGTTCTCGCGCAGCAGCTGCTGGAACTTGAGCATGATGCGCAGGCGGGTCGACAGCGAGGTGTTGCGCCAGGTCTTGAACGCATCCTTGGCGGTCGCCACCGCGAGCTCGACTTCATCCTTCGTGGCAAACGGGACGCGGGCGACGATTTCCTGTGTCGCCGGGTTGGTGACGTCGCGCCATTCCTTGGAACGCGACGGATAGGCCTTGCCGCCGATGAAATGATGGATGGTGGCGACTTCAGTCTTGGCTGCGGGCATGATGGATCTTCCTTTTCAAAAAACGGATCTACGGATGCTGGGGTGGGTGGCATTTCCTGACGCTGCGCCGGACGCGGGCGAACCCTCCCCCGCCGATCTGCCCTGAAGGCAGGCCGGAACGGGGTGTTGCTGGCGCGACAGCCGGGGTTGGTGTCTTGTGGCGGCTTACTTCGCGACGACCAGCGCGCAGGTCGACTCCTTCAGCGGCTTGAAGGCGATCTGCGCGGGAATGGTGGAAACCAGGTTGTAGTAGTCCCACGCTCCCTTGGACTCGCTCGGCTTCTTCACCTGGAAGAGGTACATGTCGTGCGCCACACGGCCATCCGGACGGATCGTGGCGTTGCGCATCACCGGGTCCTTGATCGGCAGTTCGCGCATCTTCTGCGTGACGACCTTCCAGTCGTCGGTCTTGGCGGCGGCGACGGATTTCAGGTAGTGCAGCACGCTGGAATAGACGCCGGCCTGCACCATGGTCGGCTTGAAGCCCTTGTGCAGTTTCTCGAAGCGGGCCGAGAAGGCGCGCGTCTCGTCGTCCATGTTCCAGTAGAAACCGTCGGAAAAGACCAGCCCCTGGGCAGTTTCGAGGCCCATCGCATGGACGTCGGTGAGGAACAGCAGCAGTGCCGCCAGCTGCTGGTTCTTGTCGCCGCCGATGCCGAATTCGCGCGCGGCCTTGATCGCGTTGACCGTGTCCTGGGCGCCGTTGGACAGGCCGATGATCTGCGACTTCGAGGCCTGGGCCTGCAGCAGGAAGGACGAGAAATCGTTGGCGTTGAGCGGGTGGCGGACGTTGCCGACGATGTTGCCGCCGTAGGACTTGACGACCTCGCCGGCTTCCTTCTCGAGCGAGTGGCCGAAGGCGTAATCGACCGTGACGAAGTACCACGACTTCGCGCCCTGACGGGTCAATGCCGCCGCCGTCCCGGAGGCCGCGGAGTAGGTGTCGAACATCCAGTGGAAGCCGTTCGGCGCGCAGTCCTCGTTGGTCAGGCGGGTGGTCGCCGGGCCGCTGTACAGCGCGACGCCGCCCTTATCCTTGATCAGCTTCTGGATCGCCAGCGCGCCGGCCGAGTTGGTCAGGTCGGCGAGCACGTCGACCTTGTCGCGGTCCAGCCACTCGCGCGCCTTGGCCGAGGCGATGTCGGCCTTGTTCTGGTGGTCGGCCGACAGCACCTCGATCTTCATCCCCTTGCACTCCGCCTTCAGGCAGTCCTCGACCGCCATTTTGGCGGCGACGACGGAGCCGGGACCGCCCATGCCGGAGTAGGTGCCGCCCATGTCGGTAAGCACGCCGACCTTGACGACGCCATCGGAAATCTGCGCCTGCGCGGCGGCGGAGAAGGCCAGCAGAACGGCGGCCAGGGATTTTTTCGGTTGCAGCATGAGTTGTCTCCTACTCGTGGGGTTGTCGGGTAACGGTTGCATGTCGTTTTTGTTACCGTGCGGCGAGTATATTGAGACATTTCTGCAATAGAATAGGGGATACAAGCAAACAAGCTGTGCATTTTTGCAAAGCAAAAAAGCCATGAACAATCTCCGGATCGACTGGGACAACCTGCGGATTTTTCTTGCCGTCGCGCGCAGCCAATCGGCGCTGGAAGCGGCCGGGCAACTGGAGTTGGACCACTCGACGGTGACCCGGCGCCTGCACCGGCTGGAAAAGGAAATCGGCAGCAAGCTGTTCGACCGCACGCCGCAGGGCCACCGGCTGACGCCAACCGGCGACCGGCTGCTGGAGGCCGTCGAGCGCATCGAAAACGCCTTGAGTACCGTCGACGCCGAAATCGGCGGCGACAACCAGGTACTGACCGGCCAGGTTCGCCTCGGGGCGACCGAGGGATTCGGCAGTTTTTTCCTGGCACCGCATCTCGCCGATTTTTGCGCGCGGCACCCCGGAATCACCGTCGACCTGCTGCCGGTGCCGCGCTTCGTCAACCTCTCCAAGCGCGAGGCCGATCTCGCCGTCAGCATCGAACGCCCCGAGAGCGGCGCCTACGTCGTCTGCAAGCTCGCCGACTACCGCCTGCAGCTCTACGCCACGCGTACCTACCTCGAGCGGAACCCGACCATCTCGACGCTGAGCGACCTGCAGATGCACCGTTTCATCGGCTACGTCGATGAACTGACCTTCAGCACCGAACTGCGCTACCTGACCAAGCTGGCGCCCGGCGCCGCCGTCAAGCTGCGCAGCACCAGCATCGTCGCCCAGTTCTTCGCGGCGCGTCAGGGGCATGCGCTGGCCGTACTGCCCTCCTTCATCGGCAATACCTGCCCGGACCTGGTTCCCGTGCTGCCGCGCACGGTCGAGGTGGTCCGCTCGTTCTGGCTGATTGCGCCGAGCGAGCGCCGCGAGATCGCCCGCGTGCGTGCGCTGTGGGACTTCCTGCGCGAACGTGCCGACCAGAACCGGGCCTACCTGATGGGCGATACCGACGGCATCGTCTGGAGCTGAGCGGCGGCGGCAATGCGATAATCGCCGCCATGGCGATCCTGATCGAAATCATCCTCAAGGCCGGCCGCTCGGCAATCGAGCTGTCGCTGTTCGTCCTGCTGCCGGTAATGGTGGTGATGCTGTCGCTGATGCGGATGCTGGAGGCCCGGGGCGTACTCGACTGGCTGGTGGCCCGGCTGACGCCCTGGCTGAAGCCGCTCGGGCTGACCGGGCTGGGTGTGTTCGCGGCAATGCAGATCAACTTCGTCAGCTTCGCCGCGCCGGTGGCGACGCTGGCCATGATGGAGCAGCGCGGCGCCTCGGACCGCCACCTCGCCGCCACGCTGGCGATGGTGATGGCGATGGCGCAAGCCAACGCCTCGTTCCCGCTGGCCGCCCTCGGGCTGACCCTCGCGCCGGTGCTGGCGCTGTCGCTGCTCGGCGGCCTGGTGGCGGCGGCGCTCACCTACCACCTGTTCGGCCGGCGGCTGGACAGCGACGAAGTGCGCCTCGATGAAACGCTGCACCACCCGGTCGCCGACGATGCCAAGGGCGTGCTCGACGTGATCAACCGCGCCGGCGCCGAAGCCTTCAAGATCGCCATTGGCGCCATGCCGATGCTGGTGCTGTCGCTGGTCGTGGTCACCGCACTGCGCGTCGGCGGCGCCGTCGACGGGCTGACCTACCTGCTTTCCCCGCTGCTGTCGGCGGTGCAGATCGACAGTGCGCTGATCCTGCCGGCGCTGACCAAATACCTGGCCGGCGGCAACGCGATGCTCGGGGTGATGGACGAAATGCTGCGACAGAAACAGGTCGATGTCGTGCTGCTCAACCAGAGTGCCGGCTTCCTGATCCACCCGCTCGACCTGGCCGGCGTCGCCGTGCTCATTTCCGCCGGCAAACGCGTCGCCACGGTGTGGAAGCCGGCGGCACTCGGCGCCTGCGTCGGCATCGCGGTCCGCACGCTCGGCCACGCCTTCCTCGCCTGAGCGGCGCTGAGCAAGCGAATGCCGGCTCGGGCCGGTGCGTCGATGGTCGCCTCGGCGAACCTCTGCGCCGTTGCGTCTCGACGGTAGACGTCGCGGTTTCTTCACAAGCGCCGAGCCTTGAATCGCCCGGGATCCGGTCGCATACTGGAGAAAACCGAGAGGCGCGCCGGACGCCCGACGATAACCGGCATCCCCCAGGGGGCAGGAGGAGCAAATGGAACTACTGACATGTTCGTTCACGCCCGAGGGCGGCTGGACGAAGGAGATTCCGTCGGCGCTCGATTCGGAGCGGACGCTGGTGCTGGTTTTCGCCGCCCCGGAATTCCGCGACGACGACCGCGCCATTGCCGGATTGCGGCGCGTGCTTCCCCGCTCGCACCTGCTCGGCTGCTCGACGGCCGGCGAGATCGCCGGCACCCTGGTCAACGACCGCAGCCTGTCGGTCGCCATCGTCCGTTTCGAACACAGCGACATCGAAATCGCCGCGGCGAGCGTCAGCGGTGCCGCCGATTCGTTCGCGGCCGGCGCCCGGATCGGCGAATCGCTGCCGCCCGACGGGCTGCGCGCGGTGTTCGTGCTCTCCGACGGGCTCAACGTCAACGGCAGCGAACTGGTCAAGGGATTGAACGCCAGCCTGCCGACGGGAACCGTCGTCACCGGCGGCATGGCGGCCGACGGCGACCGTTTTGAGCGCACCTGGGTTCTCCATGAAGATCGCCTGCAGAGCGGCGTGATCGTCGCCGCCGGACTCTACGGCGACCGGCTGCGCATCGGACACGGCTCGCGCGGCGGCTGGGACAGCTTCGGCCCCGAGCGGCGCGTCACGCGCGCGGTGGGCAATGTGCTCTATGAGCTCGACGGCAAACCGGCGCTGGCGCTGTACAAGGAATATCTCGGCGAACGCGCCGCCGGCCTGCCGGCAACCGGACTGTTGTTTCCGCTCTCCATTCGCCTGGATACGGAGGACGCGCCGAACCTGGTGCGCACCATTCTCGCCGTCGACGAATCCGCGCAGTCGATGACCTTCGCCGGCGACATTCCGCAAGGCTGCATGGCCCGCCTGATGCGCGCCAATTTCGACCGCCTGGTCAACGGCGCCAGCATCGCCGCCGACCAGGCCGCCGAGTCGCTGCCCGCCGGGCCGACGCTGGCGGTTGCGATCAGCTGCGTCGGGCGTCGCCTGGTCCTCGGCGAGAGGATCGAGGAGGAAACGGAGGTCGCCCTCGAACACCTGCCCGACGGCACGCAGCAAGTCGGCTTCTATTCCTACGGCGAGATCTCGCCTTATGCCTCCGGCTCCTGCGATCTGCACAACCAGACGATGACGCTCACCACCGTCATGGAGCGCTGAGCGAATGGCGAACAAAACGCCGTCGGACGGCCCCGACACCCGAGAGCTTGTGAATAAATCTACTGCGCGATCCGATTGCTTCGTTGGGCGGTGCTCGCTCCTCGCCTATCCGGTTGATATGTCTCGTCGCTGCGCTCCGCCCGCCTCGCACTCGGACCGCTCGCTACGATTTCTTCACAAGCTCTGACGCGGCAACAGCAAGGCCATGAGCGAACTGCATCCCCTGCTGCTCCGCCAATTGAAGCGCCTCGGCATCGGCGAGGCCGGCACGCAGCCCAATGCGGAGCAGTGGCGGCAGTTCGTCGAGCGCGTCAGCCGCGCCTACACCGAGGCCGACCAGGAACGCTATCTGCTGGAGCGCTCGCAGGACATTTCCTCGCGCGAAATGCAGGCGCTCTATGCCCAGGTCGAGGAAGCGCAGCGCATCGCCGGCCTCGGCAACTGGTCGTTCGACCGGCGCCGCCGGGAAACCCGCTGTTCGCCGGAAACGCAGCGCCTGCTCGGCCGCCCGCCGTACGCACCGCCGCCGTCGTACCACGAGACCCTGCAGCTGACGCATCCGCGCGACCGCCCGTTGCTGCGTAAATCGGTGCATGACGCGATGCGGCGCGGCATCGCTTTCGACATCGAATTCAGGCTGCTGCCGCCCCCGGCGGAGCGGACGCTGTGGGTACGGGTCCGCGGCGAACCGCTGCGCGACGAGGGGGGTCGCATCAGCCGCCTGCACGGCACCATCACCGACATCACGCAGCGCAAGACGATCGAGGTCCGTCAGTCGATGGAATACGCGGTCACCCGCCAGCTCGCCGAGGCCGGTACGCCGCTGGCGGTATTCCCGCAGATCATGGCCATCGTCGGCGAGATTCTCGACGCCTCGTGCGGCATCGCCTGGCTTGCCGACCACGACGACGGCACGCTGCGGCAGAGCGCCACCTGGCTGTCATCCCCCCGCGCCTGTCCGGCAATCCCCGGCCACTGCCCGCCGCACACAGCAGCGGCGGCGCCGCCGCTCGTCCTGCGCGCACTCGACGAGGATCGCGTGCTGAGCGGCGCCGGCACGGGCAACGCGCTTCAAGCCGCCGACAGCCCCGACCTCGATTGCCGCCCGGACGGAGGAATCGTCCTGCCGATCCGCATCGGCGAGAAACGTTACGGTGCGCTGCAGTTCTATTCCCGCCGGGTCCGCCCCCGCGACGTCACGCTCGAACGCAGCTGCCATTTCGTCGGCCGCCTGATCGGCATGTTCCTCCGCCGCAAGGAAGCCGAGCAGGCGCTGCGCGAAAGCGAAGCCCATTTCCGCTCGCTGGTCGAACAGGCCTCGGACAGTCTTCTCGTCCACGACCCATCCGGCCGCCTGATCGACGTCAACCGGCGCGGCTGCGAGAGCCTCGGCTACACCCGCGACGAACTGCTGCAGATGCAGATCACCGACATCGACGAGGGATTTTCGCCGGAGGAACAGCAGCGGCTGCGGGAACGCCTCGAAAAGGGCGGTTCGACCGCCCGCGAGAGCCGCTTCCGGCGCAAGGACGGCAGTGTCTTTCCGGTCGAGCTGTCGATCGCGCCGATCGAAATCCGCGGCCAACGGCACCTCCTCTCGCTCGCCCGCGACGTCACCGAGCGCCAGGAACTGCAGGCGCACATCCGCTACCTCGCCTACCACGACGCGCTGACCGGGCTGCCCAACCGCACCATGTTCAGCGCCGCCCTGAGCAAGGCGCTGGCCCGGGCGCGACGGCACGACCGGCGGCTGGCGCTGATGTTTCTCGACCTCGACCGTTTCAAGAACATCAACGACACCCTCGGCCACGACGCCGGCGACAGCCTGCTGCGCGAGATGGCGCAACGCCTCTCGCACTGCCTGCGCGCGGGCGACGTCATTGCGCGCATCGGCACCGAGGACGATCTCGTCGCGCGTCTCGGCGGCGACGAATTCATCGTGCTCGTGGAAGATATCGACGACGTTGCCCAGGTCGACCGGATTGCCCGCAAGATCCTCGCCACGCTGGTCGGCGAGTGCCGCATCGAAGGGCATCCGGTCCATGTGACCGCCAGCATCGGCATCAGTATTTTCCCGGACGACGGCAACGACGAGCTGACGTTGATGAAGCACGCCGATATCGCGATGTACCGGGCCAAGGCGCACGGCAAGGACAATTACCAGTTCTACTCGGCGCAGATGGACGTCCACTCGTCGGCATTGCTCACGCTCGAAGCCGCCTTGCGCCAGGCGCTCGCCCGCAACGAGCTGCTGCTCCATTACCAGCCCAAGGTCGACCTCGCCAGCGGCCGGATCGTCGGCGTCGAGGCGCTGATCCGCTGGCGCCATCCCGAACTGGGCCTGGTGCCGCCGGCCTACTTCATCCCGCTGGCCGAGGAGACCGGACTGATCGTGCCGATGACCGTCTGGGTGCTCGAATCCGCCTGCGCCCAGCAGGCCAGCTGGCGCGACGCGGGCCTGCCGCCGCTGCGCGTTGCCGTCAACCTCTCGCCGCGCCAGTTCAACGACCACCATCTGCTCGACGACATCCGCGCCGCCGCCGCGCGCAGCGGCACCGACCTCGGCCTGATCGACATCGAGATCACCGAAAGCATGGTCATGCAGGATGCCGAACGGGCCTCGGCGACGCTGCGCACCCTCAAGGACGCCGGCATGCGCATCGCGATCGACGATTTCGGCACCGGCTATTCCTCGCTCGCCCACCTGAAGCACTTCCCCATCGACGTGCTGAAGATCGACCGCGCCTTCGTCAAGGACCTGCCCGACAGCGAGGCGGAATCGGCGATCGCGCGCGCGATCATCACGATGGGGCGGGGCCTGGGGCTGACGATCGTCGCCGAAGGCGTGGAAACGGCCCGGCAGATCGACTTCCTGCTGGCCCACGGTTGCGACGAAGCCCAGGGCTTCTACTTCGGCCGGCCGATGGAGCCGTCGCAGCTGGCCAGCCTGCTGGCCACGCCCAGCCCCGCGCCGGAATGAGCCGGCGCCGCGGGCGGCAACCTACAGCTCGGTGTATTTCACCGCCCGCCCCTGCACCTTCTCCGGCGGGTATTTGCTGCGGTTCTCCGCCATCTTCGCGGCAAAGGCGGCGGCAAGGTCGATGTCGAGCAGGTCGGCAACGCGGATGACGCCCATCAGCACGTCGGACAGCTCGTCGGCCACCGCCTTCTTCCGCTCCGGCGGCAGCGTGAAGCTTTCCGCCTCCGAGCACCACTGGAAATGTTCGAGCACCTCGGCCGCCTCGACCGACAGGGCGATGGCCAGGTTCTTCGGATTGTGATGCTGGTCCCAGCCGCGTTCGGCGACGAATTCGCGAACGACGGCGCGCAGTTCTTCGAGCTGGGTCATGGCGTCCAAGGGCAGTCAGGGGTGTGCTACTGTATCGCCCCGACCCGTCACTGACCAGAGCGACCGCCGTGATCCGCCGCCCCTTCCTCCTCCTCGCCGGCCTGCTGGCCTTGGCCGCGCCGCTGCCCGCCGCCGCCGAAGGCGTCGACGTCGGCAAGCCGTCGATGCTGCGCAACCTGGTGCCGGCCGACCAGCTTGAACGCTCGTCGGCGCGGCAGTATCGGGAAATGTTGCGCGAAGCGGCAGCCAGGAAGGCGCTGGCGCCGGACGACCATCCGCAACTGCAACGGCTGCGCGGCATCGCCGGGCGCATCGTGCCGCACGCGGCGCGCTTCAATCCGCGTGCCGGGAAATGGCGCTGGGAGGTCAACCTGATCGGTTCGAAACAGGTCAACGCCTTCTGCATGCCGGGCGGCAAGATCGCCGTGTTCACCGGCCTGATCGACGGACTGAAGCTCTCCGACGACGAGATCGCCGTCGTCGTCGGCCACGAGGTGGCGCATGCGCTGCGCGAACACGCCCGCGAGCGCGTGGCGAAGAGCGAGCTGACCAACCTCGGCGCCATCATCCTCGGCGAGTTCGTCGGCGGCGGCCGCTACACCGACGCCTTCCAGCTCGGCGGCAACCTGCTGACGCTGAAGTTCTCGCGTGACGACGAAACCGAGGCCGACGTCGTCGGCCTTGAGCTGACCGCACGCGCCGGCTACGACCCGCGCGCCGGCATCACGCTGTGGCAGAAGATGAGCGCCGCGAGCAAGGGCGAACCGTTCGCCTGGCTGTCGACGCACCCCTCCGGTCCCAATCGCATCAAGGAAATCGAGCGCCAGCTGCCGCAGGTGATGCCGCTCTACGAACGCGCTGCGAACGGCCGCTGACCGCGTACCGCCCGCGAACAACCCGCGGTCAGATCGCGCCGGCAGCGCGCAGGGCGGCAATGCGCGCCGCGTCGTAACCGAGCGCCGCCAGCACCACGTCGGTGTGCTCGCCGAGCGCCGGGCCGAGCCACTCGGTACTGCCCGGCGTTGCCGACAGCTTCGGCACGATGCCCGGCATCCGGCATTCGCGGCCGTCCGGCAAGGTCACCGTCTGCAGCATCTCGCGGGCCAGGAACTGCGGGTCGGCGAACATGTCGGCGACCGAATAGATGCGCGAGGCCGGCACCTCGGCGTCCGCCAGCACGCGCAGCACGGCGGCCTCGTCGTGCTGCGCCACCCAGGCATCGATCAGCGCATAGAGTTCGTCGCGGCGCGCGTCGCGGCCGGCGTTGTCGGCCAAGGCCGGATCGTCGGCCAGGTCCGGCCGCCCCATCGCCGCCATCAGGCGGCGAAAGATCGCATCGCCGTTGGCGCCGATGGTGATGTGCCGGCCGTCCTTCGTCGTGTGCGTGTTCGACGGCGTGATGCCGGGCATGATGTTGCCGGTGCGCTCGCGCACGAAGCCGAACACGTCGAACTCCGGCACCAGCGACTCCATCATTGCGAACACCGCCTCGTACAGCGCGACGTCGACCACCTGCCCGGTGCCGCCGTTCACCTCCTTGTGGCGCAGTGCCATCATCGCGCCGAGCGCGCCCCACAGCGCGGCGATCGAATCGCCGATCGAGATGCCGGTCTTCACCGGCGGCCGGTCGGGGAAACCGGTCACGTAGCGCAGCCCGCCCATCGATTCGCCGATCGCGCCGAAACCCGGCTGCTGTGCCATCGGCCCGCTCTGGCCGAAGCCCGACAGGCGCAGCATGACCAGCCCCGGATTCTCCGCCGACAGCGTCTCCCAGCCGAGACCGAGCTTCTCCAGCACGCCCGGACGGAAGTTCTCGACGACGATGTCGGCTTCCCTCGCCAGCGCGCGGACGATGGCGACGCCGTCGGGATGCTTCAGGTTCACCGTCACCGACTTCTTGTTGCGCGCCTGCAGGGTCCACCACAGCGAGGTGCCTTCGTACAGCTTGCGCCACTTGCGCAGCGGATCGCCGCCGTCGGGCGACTCGATCTTGATCACCTCGGCACCGAATTCGCCGAGGATGCGCGCGGCGAACGGGCCGGCGATCAGCGTGCCGAGTTCAAGCACCTTGAGGCCGGCGAGCGGTTTCTTCTGTTCGTTCATAAGCCTGGAAACACCTGGAAAGGAAATCTTCGCCCGAGCGGGGCGGGAGCATCTTAAACCCGCAGCTCCGTTTGTGCTTGCATGCCGTCAGGCATGCCGGGAATCAGGCGCTGACCACCTGGTTGCGGCCGCCGCGCTTGGCTTCGTAGACGGCGGCATCGGCGCGGGTGAACAACTGGTCGAAGGTCTCGCCCGGATGCAGCGTCGCCATGCCGAAGCTGGCAGTCACCGGGATGTCGCCCGGTTTCGCCGCTTCGATCCGCTCGCGCAAGCGCTCGACGGCAAGCGCGGCCTGGATCGGCACCGTCCCCGGCAGCACCAGGACGAATTCCTCGCCGCCGTAGCGCACCAGCAGCTGCCGCCCGCGGCAGGCGCCGCGCAGGATGTCGGCAACGGCGACGAGCACCTCGTCGCCGCGCGAATGCCCGTAGCCGTCGTTGATCTTCTTGAAGTGGTCGATATCGACCACCACCAGCGTCAGCGGCGTTCCCTTGGCGGCGGCTTCGGCCATCAGCGCCGGCATCTCGGCGACCAGATGATGGCGGTTGTGCAGCGAGGTCAGCCGGTCGCGCAGGGCCATTTCCTTGACCAGTTCGTGCTGCACCTCCAGCTGGTCGAAGAGCTCGCGCAGCACGAGCAGGTTGCCCAGGCGCGCCGCCAGCTCCTCGGCAACCACCGGCTTGGTGACGAAATCGTTGGCGCCGGCGCGCAGGATGTCGACGCGGCGGGCGACGCTGTCGATCGCCGACAGCGCGAGGATCGGCAGCTCGCGCTTGCGCCCGGGCTGCGCGCGCACGGCGCGGATCACCGAGAGGCCGGTCTGCAGCCCTTCGAGCACGAAGTCGGTGAGGACCACCTTGTAGTCCTCGCGTTCCAGCGAGGCGATGGCTTCCTCGGCGGTCTTGAAGCGGACGACCTGCAGCCCCAGGCCGTGCATCACCTCGCTGCAGAAATTGGCCGCGGTGTCGCTGTCCTCGACCAGCAGGACGCGTCCGGAAAGACGGCGGTTGGCGCGGCTCTCCCATTGCTCGACGTACTGTTCGAGGCCGAGCAGATCAGTTTTCGGGAAGCACTCGGTGATGCCGAGCGCGATCGCCTCGTCGAAGAAGCGCTTGTCGGGGCTGGCGCTGAGCATCAACGCCGGGCAGAAGCCGAACAGGTTGCGCCGTTTCGCCTCGCGGAAGAAATCGGTGCCGCGCATGTCGCCGAGTTCGTGGGAGAAACAGACGATGTCGAAGCCGCCGTCGGCAAGCATCTGCAAGCCGGCCGCGGCGCTGTCCGCCAGCGTCACCGCGACGTTGCGGCGGGCGAACACCGACGCCATCACCGAGCGCTGGAAGCGCGAAGGGTCAATCAGCAGAGCCTTGAGCATGTCTCACCTCGACACCGGCGGCGACGACGCCGGCCTATGACGAAGATCATACTCCGCGACCGATTCTCCGGTCCCGGAAAAGACGAAGCCCCCGGACGGGGGCTTCGTCTTCCGGCGCCCGAGGGCGCCCTGTCCACGCTTACATGCGTTCGATCATCGCGTCGCCGAAGGCCGAGCACGACACTTCGGTGGCGCCGTCCATCAGGCGGGCGAAGTCGTAGGTCACGACCTTGTCGCCGATCGCCGCTTCCATCGACTTGATGATCAGGTCGGCGGCTTCCGTCCAGCCCATGTGGCGCAGCATCATTTCGGCCGAGAGGATCAGCGAACCGGGGTTCACCTTGTCCTTGCCGGCGTACTTCGGCGCGGTGCCGTGGGTCGCTTCGAAGCAGGCGTACCGGTCGGAGATGTTGGCGCCCGGCGCGATGCCGATGCCGCCGACCTGGGCCGCCAGCGCGTCGGAGATGTAGTCGCCGTTCAGGTTGGTGGTGGCGATCACGTCGTACTCGGCCGGGCGCAGCAGGATCTGCTGCAGGAAGGCGTCGGCGATCGAATCCTTGATGACGATGCCGTTCGGGAGTTTCAGCCACGGGCCGCCGTCGATCTCGACGCCGCCGAACTCGCGCTTGGCGAGTGCGTAGGCCGCGTCACGGAAGTTGCCTTCGGTGAACTTCATGATGTTGCCCTTGTGCACGATCGTCACCGACTTGCGGTTATTGGCGATCGCGTACTTGATCGCGGCGCGCACCAGGCGCTCGGTGCCCTCGACCGAGATCGGCTTGATGCCGATGCCCGAGGTTTCCGGGAAGCGGATCTTCTTGACGCCCATTTCCTCCTGCAGGAACTTGATCACCTTCTTGCAGGCGTCGGTGCCGTTGGCCCACTCGATGCCGGCGTAGATGTCCTCGGTGTTCTCGCGGAAGATCACCATGTTGCACAGTTCCGGCTGCTTCAGCGGCGACGGCACGCCCTTGAAGTACTGCACCGGGCGCACGCACTGGTAGAGGTCGAGCTCCTGGCGCAGCGCGACGTTGAGCGAGCGGATGCCGCCGCCGACCGGGGTCGTCATCGGCCCCTTGATCGACACCGAGTATTCCTTCAGCGCGTCGAAGGTCTCCTTCGGCAGCCATTCGTCGGCGCCGTAGATCTGCGTCGACTTCTCGCCGGCATAGACCTCCATCCAGTGGATCTGCTTCTTGCCGCCGTAGGCCTTGGCCACCGCCGCATCGACCACCTTGATCATCACCGGGGTGATATCGACGCCGATACCGTCACCTTCGATGAACGGGATGATCGGGTTGTCCGGAACGGTCTGTCCGGGAACGATTTTCTGGCCACCTTGCGGGACTTTGATGTGAGATGCCATTTGCACACTCCATGAATTGTCAGATACGACCGGGGATCTACGTCGGGACCCCTCGTGGGGGAGGCCGGCCGAAGGCATTTGGCCCGGGCCGGCAGCATCGAGAATTATCGCGCAAAACGAAGAGGGCTGTCAGCCGCGCTGCCTTCCGAGGCGGCCATGCGACGACCTGCCGACAGCGGCATCGCAAGAAAGTGGTACGGGAACTGCCCCGCACGACGCGGTCGCGGCACGGGGAAAACCGGGCGGCCGGCCGGGAAGCCGGCCGCCGGTACGGCGGATCGATCAGGCGCTGAAGGCGGCGTTGAGCGTCGCGCTCGGGCGCATCACCGCCTCGCGCTTGGCCGCGTCGGCCAGGTAGTAGCCGCCGATGTCGGCCGGCTGGCCCTGGACGGCGGAAAGCTCGTCGACGATCTTCTGCTCGTTCTCGGCCAGGGTCTTGGCCAGCGGGGCGAAGTGCGCCGCCAGGTCTTTGTCGTCGGCCTGGGCAGCCAGTTCCTGCGCCCAGTACATGGCCAGGTAGAACTGCGAACCGCGGTTGTCGAGCTGGCCGGTCTTCGGCGACGGCGACTTGTTGTTGTCGAGCAGCTTGCCGGTGGCGGCATCAAGCGTCTTCGCCAGCAGCTTGGCGCGGGTGTTGTTTTCCTTGATGCCGAGCTCTTCCAGCGACACCGCCAGGGCCAGGAACTCGCCGAGCGAATCCCAGCGCAGGTGGTTTTCCTGCGTCAGCTGCTGCACGTGCTTCGGCGCCGAACCGCCGGCACCGGTCTCGTACATGCCGCCGCCGTTCATCAGCGGCACGATCGACAGCATCTTGGCCGAGGTGCCCAGCTCCATGATCGGGAACAGGTCGGTCAGGTAGTCGCGCAGGATGTTGCCGGTGACCGAGATGGTGTCGAGGCCGCGGATGACGCGCTCGAGCGTGAAGCGCATGGCGCGCACCTGGCTCATGATCTGGATGTCGAGGCCGCTGGTGTCGTGATCCTTGAGGTAGAGCTTAACCTTCTTGATCAGCTCGTTCTCGTGCGGACGGTAGGGGTCGAGCCAGAACACGGCCGGCATGCCGGAGTTGCGGGCGCGGGTGACGGCCAGCTTGACCCAGTCGCGGATCGGCGCGTCCTTGACCTGGCACATGCGCCAGATGTCGCCGGCCTCGACGTTCTGCGTCAGCAGCACTTCGCCGGTGGCGAGGTCGACGATGTTGGCGACGCCGTCCTCGGCGATCTCGAAGGTCTTGTCGTGCGAGCCGTATTCCTCGGCCTGCTGGGCCATCAGGCCGACGTTCGGGACGGTGCCCATGGTCGCCGGGTCAAAGTTGCCGTTCCATTTGCAGAAGTTGATCATCTCCTGGTAGATGCGGGCGAAGGTCGACTCCGGCATCACGCACTTGCTGTCGTACTGCTTGCCGTCAGCGCCCCACATCTTGCCGCCGGCGCGGATCATCGCCGGCATCGAGGCGTCGACGATGATGTCGTTCGGCGAATGGAAGTTGGTGATGCCCTTGGCCGAATCGACCATCGCCAGGCGCGGGCGGTGCTCCTGGCAGGCGTGCAGGTCGCGGATGACCTCGTCGCGCTTCGACTCCGGCAGCGTGGCCAACTTGTCGTACAGGTTGGCCATACCGTTGTTGACGTTGACGCCGATTTCATCGAACAGCTTGGCGTGCTTCTCGAAAGCGTCCTTGTAGTAGATCTTGACGCAGTGGCCGAAGACGATCGGGTGCGAGACCTTCATCATCGTCGCCTTGACGTGCAGCGAGAAGAGGATGCCGGCCTCGCGGCAGTCTTCCAGTTCCTTCTCGTAGAACTCGCACAGCGCCTTCTTGCTCATGAACATCGAGTCGATGATCTCGCCGGCGAGCAGCGAAACCTTCGGTTTGAGCACGATGGTCTGGCCGCTCTTGGTGGCCAGCTCCATCTTCACGTCGCGCGCCTTGTCCAGCGTCATCGACTTTTCGCCGTGGTAGAAATCGCCGTGGTGCATGTGCGAGACGTGCGACTGCGACCACTGCTTCCATTCGCCCATCGAGTGCGGGCGCTTCTTGGCGGAATTCTTGACCGCCGCCGGTGCGCGACGATCCGAGTTGCCTTCGCGCAGTACCGGGTTCACGGCGCTGCCGATGCACTTCGCGTAGCGCGCCTTGATCGCCTTTTCCTCGTCGGAAGTCGGATTTTCCGGATAGTCGGGAATCGCATAGCCCTTGGCCTGCAGTTCCTTGATGCAAACCATCAGCTGCCCGACCGAGGCGCTGATGTTCGGCAGCTTGATGATGTTGGTGTCCGGCAGCAGGCACTTCTTGCCCAGCTCGGTGAGGGTGTTCGGCACCTTCTGCGCGTCGCTCAGGTAGTCCGGGAATTCGGCAAGCACGCGGGCGGCGACGGAGATGTCGGCCTCCTCGACGTCGATCCCGGCCGGCGCGGTGAAGGTGCGGACGATCGGCAGGAAAGCACAAGTCGCCAGCAGCGGTGCCTCGTCAGTTAGCGTGTAGATGATCTTCGACTTGCCTGCTGCCATGCTACCCCCTCGAATAGGATTGAGTTACGCGGAAAGCGGCGATTTTACCCTGTCGCGCTTACGCCATAATTACAGGCTTGCAAGCGACTGATTGGAAAAAGAAAGTTTTGTTTGAAACAGCGCCCGCATGGTCGCGTGACGATAACGGGACGATGCTGCGGCGCAACACCCCGGGTGCTAGAATTTCCCGCTCCGACCACGCCCCGCCCCCGCCGACGCCGATGGACATCCCGACCGCCCCGAATCCGCTTGCCCAGCGCGTCGCCGACGCGATGATCGAGGGCTTCAACCGCCACTACCGCAACATCCGACTGTACGGCCAGCAGGCCAAGACGCTGTTCGAGGCGGCTGCCTGGCTGGCGGTGCAGAAGGCGGTGCGCGAACGCATCCGCTCCTACGACGAGCGCGTCGACGACAACGTGGCGCGGCTGCGCGAGGAATTCGACGCCGACCATATCGACGACCAGACCTGGCAGCAGATCAAGCTCAACTACATCGGCCTGCTGGTGAACCACAAGCAGCCGGAACTGGCGGAGACCTTCTTCAACTCGGTGACGACGAAGATCCTGCACCGCAGCTACTTCCACAACGATTTCATCTTCGCCCGGCCGGCCGTCTCCACCGAATACATCGAGTCGTATCCGCCGGTCTATTCGAGCTACTACCCGTCGGCCCACGGCGGCCTGCGCGGAACGATCAAGCACATCATCCAGGACTTCGACTGGCAGCGCCCGTTCGCCGACCTCGACCGCGACATCGACTGCATCATGCGCACCGCCGAGAAGCACCTCGGCGGCGCCTGGCCGCAGCCTGAAGCGAACTTCCAGATCCAGGTGCTGTACTCGGCCTTCTACCGCAACAAGGGCGCCTACATCATCGGCAAGGCGATCAACGGCCACCTCGAACTGCCGTTCGCGATTCCGGTGCTGCACGACGCCGACGGCAAGCTCTACCTCGACACCATCCTGCTCGACGCCTGGCGCATCTCGCTGCTGTTCTCGCTGTCGCGCGCCTACTTCATGGTCGACATGGCAGTACCCTCGGGCTACGTGCAGTTCCTGCGCACGATCATGCCGAACAAGCCGCGCTCCGAGCTGTACACGATGATCGGGCTGGGCAAGCAGGGCAAGACGATGTTCTACCGCGATTTCTACCAGCACCTGCGCCATTCCGAAGACCAGTTCATCATCGCCCCCGGCATCAAGGGCATGGTCATGCTGGTGTTCACGCTGCCCTCGTACCCCTACGTCTTCAAGATCATCAAGGACGTCTTCGGCAGCTCGAAGGAAGTGGACCGCGCCACCGTCGAGCGCAAGTACCAGATGGTCAAGCAGGTCGACCGCGTCGGCCGCATGGCCGACTCGCTGGAGTTCTCGCAGGTGGCGCTGCCGCGCGCGCGCTTCTCGGACGAGCTGATGGACGAGCTGCGCACGCTGGCACCGTCGATGTTCGAGGAGGACGGCAACGACATCGTGATCAAGCACCTCTACATCGAACGCCGCATGGTTCCGCTCAACCTCTATCTGGACCGGGCCGACGTCGACAAGACCGAGCACGCCGTGCGCGAATACGGCAACGCCATCCGCGAGCTGGCGCTGGCCAACATCTTCCCCGGCGACATGCTGTGGAAGAACTTCGGCGTCACCCGCTACAACCGCGTCGTCTTCTACGACTACGACGAGATCGAGTACATGACCGACTGCAACTTCCGCCACATCCCGGAAGCGCCGGACTATGAAACCGAGATGTCCGGCGAGGTCTGGTACGCGGTGGCGAGGAACGACATCTTCCCGGAAGAGTTCGGCACCTTCCTGCTCGGTTCGCCGAAGGTGCGGCAGGCTTTCCTCAAATACCACCGCGACCTGCTGACTGCGGAATTCTGGCAGCAGACCCAGGAGCAGATCCGCAGCGGCAAGGTCCAGGACTTCTTCCCCTACCCCGAGGAGCTGCGCTTCTGTAACGCCTATCCGGCCGTCCGGCCGGGTGCTAATAACCCGTTAGAATAAGCTCGTACCGAATCATTATTTTTTGCATCATCCGATGCGGACTAGACTCGGCACAGGCTTGCACGGCGCCCGGCCCGCGGCCTTCCCTGCAAAATCGACACCGGAGAAGAACATGAACAGGCTGACCTTCGCCTGCCTGGCCGCCCTGGCGCTCGCCGCCGGCCCGGCCGCGGCCCAGGACCCGAACCAGGCGCGCAACCTCGCCGCCACCTGCGCCAACTGCCACGGTACCAACGGCCACGCCGTTCCCGGCGCCGGCATGGCCGCGATCGCCGGCCAGCCGAAGGAAACGATCGTCCAGCGCCTCCAGGAATTCCGTGCCGGCAAGCGCGAAGCGACGGTGATGCACCAGATCGCCAAGGGTTACACCGACGCCCAGGTCGAACTGCTCGCGGCCTGGTTCGCCGCGCAGAAATAAGGGGAAGACCATGCTCAATCGTCGCGATTTCCTGAAGGCCGCCGGCGGCTGCGCCGGCATCGTCACCCTCGGCGGCTGCGCCGGGAGCGTTGACTCCCGCAGCAAGGCCGGCGGCCACGTCGTCGTCGTCGGCGGCGGCTACGGCGGCGCCACCGCCGCCAAGTACCTGCGCATGTGGAGCAAGGGCAGCGTCGAGGTGACGCTGGTCGAGCGCAACCGCGAGTTCATCTCCTGCCCGATCTCCAACCTCGTCGTCGCCGGCGAGCGGACGCTCGCCGACATCACCGTCAGCTACGACGGCCTGAAGAAATGGGGCGTGCGCGTGATCCACGACGACGTCGTCGGCATCGACGCGGACAAGCGCCGCATCCGGCTCGCCACGCACGGCGAGCTGGCCTACGACCGCGCCGTGCTCTCGCCCGGCATCGCCTTCCTGTGGGACCAGGTGCCGGCGCTGAACAACGCCGACGCGCAGACGAAGATCCTGCACGCCTGGAAGGCCGGCCCGCAGACCGTCGCGCTCAGGAAGCAGCTGGCGGAGATGAAGGACGGCGGCGTCTACGCGCTGACCGTGCCGAAGGCCCCCTACCGCTGCCCGCCGGGACCGTACGAGCGCGCCTCGGTGATCGCCCACTACTTCAAGACGCACAAGCCGAAGTCGAAGGTGCTGATCCTCGACGCCAACGAGGACGTCGTCTCGAAGAAGGGCCTCTTCGTCAAGGCCTGGCAGGAGCTGTACAAGGGCATCGTCGAGTACCGCCCGAACAGCGAGCTGCGCGACGTCGACGTGGCCAACCGCACGGCGATCCTCGAATTCGACAAGGTCCGCGCCGACGTGCTCAACGTCGTGCCGCCGCACCGCGCCGGCGACCTCGTCGCCCAATCCGGCGCCAAGCTGGCCAACAACCGCTGGGCCGAGGTCGACTGGCTGAGCATGGAGTCGATCAACGTCAAGGGCATCCACGTCCTCGGCGACTCGACGCTGTCGGCGCCGCTGATGCCGAAGTCCGGCTTCATGGCCAACCAGCACGGCAAGGTCGCCGCTGCGGCGATCCTCAACCTGCTTGCCGGCGAGGCGCCGAACCCCGAGCCGATGATGACCAATACCTGCTACAGCTTCGTCGACGCGAAGAACGTCATCCACGTCGCCTCGGTGCACAGGTACGACGCCGAGAAGCGGACGATGCTCGTCGTTCCCGGCGCCAGCGGCGTCTCCGCCGCGCGCAACGAGCTGGAAGGCACCTACGCCGCCGGCTGGGCGAAGAACATCTGGGCCGACATGCTGACCTGAGCCAGTCCGGCGCCGATCAGGCCAGCGGCCGCTTGAAGATCCAGTTGCGATTCGTTGCCAGATCCGGCGCCTGGATCAGCTCCCAGCCTTCGGCGCCGAGCTTGTTCAGTTCGCCGACGACCACCTGCGTGTAGGCGTTCAGCCGCTCGCGCTCCCGGCCGCCGAAGCTGCGGGCGACGTCCTCTGCCGCCGCGTGGAAATCGCTGCGGATGATGTATTCGAAACGTTGCATGACATGCCTTTCGCTGGCGTGATGCGTAGATGATGAGCCGGACGGGGCCGGCGGGATGACGCGGCCGCTCGAACGCAGCCGGACGGGAGGAGGCTCGGGAAGTACCACGGTGCTCTCGCCATCATAGGCACCTGCCCGGCAAAGTCACCACAAATTGAAGCAAACCGGGTGAACCGGGCAGCCTGCGCCACGTCCGGCAGCGGGCCGCAAAAACAAAAAACCCGCCGGAGCACGCTCGGGCGGGTTTCTGCGGGAAGGCAGCCGATTACTTCAGCTTGGTTTCCTTGTAGGCGACATGCTTGCGGGCCTTGGGATCGTACTTCTTGATCTCCATCTTCTCCGGCATGGTCTTCTTGTTCTTGGTCGTCGTGTAGAAGTGGCCGGTACCGGCGGTCGACTCGAGCTTGATCTTTTCACGCATGATTCGGGTTCCTATCTATCAGACTTCGCCGCGGGCGCGCAGATCGGCCAGCACCACGTCGATGCCCTTCTTGTCGATGACGCGCAGACCGGCGTTCGACACGCGCAGACGCACGAAGCGGTTCTCGCTCTCGACCCAGAAACGACGGTACTGCAGGTTCGGCAGGAAGCGACGCTTCGTTTTGTTGTTTGCGTGGGAAACGTGGTTCCCAACCATCGGGGCTTTGCCCGTCACTTGGCAGACTCGCGCCATGGTTGTTGCTCCGTTAGTAATCTTGGAAGAGGAAAGCCGACGATTTTAATCCAACTTTCCGAAAAATATCAAGCCCTTTTTGCGCCAGGAACATGCCGGACCTAGCGTGCCGCCTGCGCCGCCCCCGATGCAGGCAGGCGGTAGCGCTGCTCTCGGTAGAGCCAGGCCGGCAACAACGAATGCGCCAGCGCGCGCTGCTCGATCGCCTGCCCGTCGGCCGGCGGCGGCACGCTGTCGAGATGCTTCTTCGCCGGGTCGTAGCGGCCATGCGTCGGCGCCTTCTCCGGGCGCAGGACGACGACCTGGTTGCCCTCCATCCACGCATAGTTCTCGTTGTACTGCATCATCGCCCGCCCCGGCAGCCCCTCCGCTTCCCGCGTCAGGTCGCGGCCGGTCATCGGATGGCGGCTGTCGACGCCGAGCAGCGAGAGCAGCGTCGGCGGCAGGTCGATCTGGCTGGCAACGGTCTTGACGACGCGCGGCTTGATGTCGGCGCCGAGGATCAGGCCGGGAATATGGAAGCGCTCGATCGGCACCAGCGTCTCGCCGCGCACGCGGATGTCGTGGTCGGCAACGACGACGAAGATCGTGTCCTTCCAGTAGTCGCTGGCCTTCGCCTTCTCCATGAAGCGGCCGAGCGCGTAATCGGTGTATTTGACGGCGTTGTTGTCGGTCCCCTTGGGCTGCTCGTAGAGTTCGATGCGGCCATCGGGGAACTCGAACGGCGAATGGTTCGACGAGGTGAACACCAGCGTATACGACGGCTTGCCGTCGCCGTGCTTGGCCAACAGGCGTTCGTGCGTCTTGTTGAACAGATCCTCGTCGGAAACGCCCCAGCTCGCCTTGAAGACCGGGTTCACGTAGTCGTTCTCGTCGGTCACCTTCGAAAAGCCGTTGGCCAGGAAGAAGCCGCGCATGTTGTCGAAATGCGACTCGCCGCCGTAGATGAACTCGGAGTCATAGCCTGCCCGGCCGAGAATCTGCGCCAGCGTCGAGAAATTGCGCTGTGCCAGCGACAGCTTGACCACGGCCTGCGCCGGCGTCGGCAGGAAACCGGTGGTCACCGCCTCGATGCCGCGCACCGAGCGGGTGCCGGTGGCGTAGAGCTGCTCGAACCACCAGCCCTGCGCCTTCAGCTTCTCAATTTCCGGCGTCACCGGCACGCCGCCGAGCGATTCAACGAAGGTTGCGCCGAGGCTTTCCTCGAGGATGATCACCAGGTTCAGCGGCCGCTCGCGGCGCACCGTCGAGCGCTGTTCGGTGAGCGTCGGGATTTCCTTGTCGCCGAGCAGCGGCCGCGGATCCTGCAGCATTTCCCGGGTCGTCCGCACGTGCTGCAGGATTTCCTCCTCGCTCATCTTTCCGTACACCTCGCTCGATCGCGCCTCGTGGCGCATGCCGTAGATGGCATAGGTCACGGAATAGGCGGAGTTGAGGACCAGCGTATTGACCATCGGGTCGCTGGTCAGCGCGAAACTCGCCGGGTTCGCCGGACGATGGTCGACGCTGGAGCGCACGGCCAGCACGCAGACCAGGAAGACCACCGGCCAGGTCAGCCACAGCTTCAGGTTCGACCACGCACGCGGCTGGTCCAGCCACGGCCGCAGCAGGCGGGCGATCGCCCAGACCGTAGCCGCGGTGGCCAGCACGCCGCCGACGAGATGCACGCGAAAGCCCTCCCACAGCATCGGCAGCACCTCGCCGGGATATTTCAGGTACTCGACGAAGAGGCGGTTCGGGCGCGCGTCGTATTCGGCGATGAATCCCGGCGATGCCGCTTCCAGCAGCACCAGCAGCGCCGTGGCGAGGATCACCCAGAAGGCGGAGAGGCGGCGCCAGATTTTCCAGAACGGCGACGCCGCCAGGATCGGCATCAGCAGCAGCAGGGGAATGCTGAGCAGGCCGATCTGGATGATGTCGACACGGACGCCCTGCAGCAGCATTTCCAGCCAGATGCCGGTGGCGCCGACGCGGTCGGCCTGCCACAGCATCAGCGCCGCACGCGACAGCGTCAGCAGCGGCAGCACCAAGAGCAGGAACATCGCCAGCGGCGCATAGGGGCCGCAGCAGGCCAGGCGGCGCCAGAGGCGCTCAAGAACGCCCGCGCGCTCAGGGGAGGAAGGAGACATGACTGCTTTCTGGTGGGGAAATCAAGAGGTTATATGGAGTCTAGGGAGCGAATTTTAAACCAGTCTTAAGCCCGCTGCGCCGCCGCGCCCGGGAAAAGAGCACGGGCGGGAAAAGGGCATGGGCGGGGCAGTGGCACGCGGGAGCCGCCCTTAAGGCGTCGTTAAGACGGGCGGTGGAGACTGCGCGCCAACCGTCCACGGAGCCCTGTTCCCATGATGAAGTTCCCGAGCCGCACCGAATCCCGCCCGCTGACCCTGGAAACCGCCAGCTCGGCGCTGCCCGCACTGCTGGCCGGCATGGCGACGGTCGCCGTCCTGTTGGTCGCCGTCGCGCAATACACCGAGCTCGACCAGTGGCTCGCCGCGCTCTACTACGACCCGCAGCTTCGCGACTTTCCGTGGCGGAACAGCTGGTTCGCCACCGCCTTCATGCACGGCCACGTCAAGAACGCCATCGTCTGGCTGGGTTTCCTGCTCCTCGGCGCCACGGTCCTCGACCTGCTGTTCAAGCTGCCGGGGATCTCGGCCCGCCACCGCGCCCAACTGCGCATCGTGACTCTCGCTGCCTTCCTGGTGCCGAACGTGATCAAGGCGCTGAAGCAGCAGTCGAGCCTGCAGTGTCCCTGGTCGATCGACCGTTACGGCGGCAGCGAGCCGCTGCTCCGGCTGTTCGACGCGGTCCCCGCCGGCTGGCATGACGGGCACTGCTTTCCGGCCGGACACGCCAGCAGTGGCATGTGGCTGATCGCGCTGGCCGTGTTCTGGCTACCCACCCAGCCGCGCCGCGCGTTCGCCGCCTATCTCGCGGGGCTCACCGCCGGCATGGCGCTCGGCTGGGTACAGCAGATGCGCGGCGCGCATTTCCTCACCCATACGCTGTGGACCGCGTGGATCGCCAGCGCGCTGCTGCTGGCGTTGATCGCCGTCTTCGCCAGGCCGCTGTTCGCCGCACCGGAACGCCAGCCCGCAGCAGAATGCAGCGGCCGCGAGTATCCAGCCTGCGCCGCCGGCAGCGCCGAATGAGCGCGAACCCTCCCGGCGGCGCCTTCCACGCCGGCGAACAGGAGGCGCAGCGGCGCTGGAACACGGAAGCCCTGTGGGACAAGGCGCGCCGCCAGCGCCTGCTGTGGGACCACATCCCGGCGCCGTATCACGCCCGGATCGAGGCCGCGCCCTTCTTCTTCCTTGCCACGAGCGGCGCCGACGGCCGCTGCGACTGCTCGTTCAAGGGCGGCGGACCAGGGCTGGTGCGCATCCTCGACGAGCGGCGCTTCGCCTTCCCGGATTTCGACGGCAACGGCGCCTTCATGAGCCTCGGCAATCTCCTGCAGAACCCGCAGGTCGGCTGCCTGTTCATCGATTTCAACGACGGCGCCCGCCTGCGCGTCAATGGCCGAGCGACGATCCACGAGTCGGGCGACATCGCCGGGCTGTTTCCGGGCAGCCCCCGCGTCGTTGCCGTCGACATCGAGCAGGTCGTGCCGAACTGCCCGCAACACATCCCCCGCCTGCTTCCCGCTCCGCTACCCCATGAAAGGCAAGAAGAAAATGGCTGATTCCTACCGCATCGCCGTAAACGTCGAATGGACGAGCAAATGCAACGCGCTGTGCTCGATGTGCCCGCGCGATGCCATCGAGCATCCGCAGATCATGTCCGACGCCACCTGGCAGCAGACGCTGCAGCGCCTATCGCCGCAGGAAGTGTTCCGCGTCGTCATCGCCGGCTACGGCGAGCCGACGACGCACCCGCAGTTCTTCGATTTCGTCGAGGATGCGCGCCGGCATCCGGTGCGCTTCGACATGGTCAGCAACGGCCATCTGCTCGACCCGGACAAGCTGGTCCACCTCGACGGCGCCGTCGGCCTGCTGATCGTCTCCTTCTCCAGCATCGACCCCGACGTCTACCGTCGCGTCCACGTCAAGCTCGACCAGCAGCGGGTAATGGAAAACCTGAAGGCAGCACAGCGCCTGCTCAAGCGCACCAAGCTCGGCATCAGCCTGACGCCGATGCCCGAATGCCTGCCCTCGCTGGCGGAGACGATCGGCTGGCTGAAGGCGCAGGGGATCGACGCACTGACCATGTCGCCGACGCTCTACAACCGCGGCGGCAACCTCAAGGAGCACCAGCTCGCCAGCGACAAGCTGCGCCAGCTGATCCGTCAGCACGGCCTGCATTCGCAGGAACTCGACTTCATCCCCAGCGGCCGCGAGATCTTCCGCCAGTGGTGCAGCAACCGCTACAAGTGCGTGCCGCGCAACGTCGACCTGTTCGTCTCCTCGGCCGGCGAATACCTCTACTGCTACAACGACGTCGGCCACCGCCACCCGATCGGCCACGTCGGCAGCGAATCGATCCGCGAGGTGTTGCGGCGGCGCGAGGGCATGGCAGAGATTCCCGCGCTCTGCGACGACTGCAACATGCGCAACCGTTACGGCGCCGGCGAGCTGCTGAAGACCGGCATCAGCTTCGTGCGCAGCCGCCTGCGGCAGACAGCGTAAACGCAGCGCTGCCGGCTTAAGACGCGGTTAAGGATCGTTGCCTAAGCTCGGCACATCCACATTTCCGGGAACTCCCAGATGCCCGCAACCAAGCGCAACATGTTCGACTACCGCGCCCCGACCGTGACGGCAACGCACACCGTTGCCGGATCGCCGCGCCGGCAGGAAGCCGAGGCATTCGTCCGCGCCGTCTTCGCCCGTCACTACGGCGCGCAGGTCTCCGCCTTCGCCCCCAACCTGACGCTGCTCGAACAGAACCAGCGCGTCATCGCCGCGACCGGCTGGCGGCCCGCCGGCGACGGGGCGTTGTTCCTCGAACGCTACATCAACCTGCCGATCGAGGCGACGATGGCACAGCAGGCGAAGCTGCCGGTCAAGCGCGAACGCATCGTCGAGGTCGGCAACCTGGCCGCCGAGAAGCCCGGCAGCAGCCTCCACGTCATCCTCACGCTGGCCGGGCACCTCGACCGCCTCGGCTACGAATGGGTGGTGTTCACCGCCACCCGCGAGCTGGTCGGCATCTTCACCCGCCTCGGCCTGCCGCTGCTGGCGCTGGCGCCGGCCGACCCGGCCCGCCTCGGCGACGAAGCCGCCGCCTGGGGCAACTACTACGACACGCAGCCGATCGTCGTCGCCGGCCGCATCCGGACTGGGCTGGAACGCGCCGGCAGGAACGCAGGAGACGCGACGTGAGCATCGACCGACTGTTCGCCGCACTGCATGCGCGCACGCCCGATGCCCCGGTACTGCACGGCGATACGCAAACCTGGCACGCCGCCGCGCTGTGCGTCGCCGTCGACGAGCTGGCGACCCGCCTGGCCGATTGCCGGACCGTCGCCGTCCTCGCCGACAACGGCCCGGACTGGGTCATCGCCGACCTCGCCGCGCTGCGCGCCGGCGTCGTGCAGGTGCCGCTGCCGCCGTTCTTCACCCCGGCGCAGCTGGCGCACGTGCTCGCACAGAGCGGGGCCGACGCGGTGCTCACCGACCAGCCGGAGCGCATCACCCCGCTCGGCGCCGGCTTCCACCCCGGCGGCAAGTGGAACGACCTAGTCCTGCTGCAGCGCCGGGCGGTACCGGCGGCGCTGCCGGCCGGTACCGCCAAGATATCCTTCACCTCGGGCAGCACCGGCAGCCCGAAAGGCGCCTGCCTCTCGGCCGACGGGCTGATCGACACGGCTGCGGCCGTCGCCGCCCGCCTCGCCGACCTGCCGATCACGCGCCACCTCGCCGTGCTGCCACTCGCGCTGCTGCTCGAGAACAGCGCCGGCATCTACGCCCCGCTGCTGCGCGGCGTGGAAATCCATCTGCCGCGGCTGGCCGCGCTCGGCTGGCAGGGCATGGCCGGCTTCGACCCCGCTGCGCTGCAGCGCAGCGTCGCCACGCTGCGGCCGAACAGCGTGATCCTGGTCCCGGAGCTGCTCAAGGCGTGGACGCTGTACCTCGCCGCCAGCGGCCAGGGCGTGCCGGACAGCCTCGTCTACGCCGCCGTCGGCGGCGCCCGCGTCGCCCCGGAAGCGCTGCACCGCGCCCGCGCGCTGGGCCTACCGGCCTACCAGGGCTACGGCCTGACCGAATGCGGTTCGGTGGTCAGCCTGAACCGCCCGGGCGACGATGCCGACGACGTCGGCCGGCCGCTCGACCATGTCGCGCTGCGCGTCGAGGACGGCGAGATCGTCGTCGCCGCGCGTGCCTTCCTCGGCTACCTCGGCACGGAGGCTCCGCATCAGGACGCAGCCGGCGAGCGCCGCGACTTCACTACCGGCGACCTCGGCCGCCTCGACACGAACGGCCACGTGCACCTCTCCGGCCGGCGCAAGAACCTGCTGATCACCTCCTTCGGCCGCAACGTCGCGCCGGAATGGGTCGAGGCGGCGCTGCTCGCGCAGCCGGCGGTCGCCCAGGCGGTGGTCTCCGGCGAGGCGCGGCCGTGGCTCGCCGCGGTGCTGGTCGCGGCACCCGGGGCGGGACCGGCGCAACTTGCCGACGCCGTCGCCCATGCCAACGCCGGCCTGCCCGACTACGCACGCATCGGCGGCTGGCTGGCGGCCGAACCGTTCACCCCGCACAACGGGCAGGCCACCGGCAACGGCCGCCCGCTTCGCGCGGCCATCCTGAACCATCATGGCGCCGCGCTGGCGGCGCTTTACCAGGAATCATTTCCCGAAGAGGAACCCGCCCATGCCGTTCTATGAAGAGCTGACCGCCGCCACTGCCGCCGACCGCACACAACTGTTGTCGGCACCGATCATCGCCGACTGCCTGCACGGTCGCGTCTCGCCGGAGGGCTACCTCGCCTTCCTCGGCCAGGCCTACCACCACGTGCGCCACACCACCCCGCTGCTGATGCTGCTCGGCGGCCGCCTGCCGGAGCGCCTCGGCTGGCTGCGCAAGGCTGTCGCCGAATACATCGAGGAGGAGATCGGCCACGAGGAGTGGATCCTCAACGACATCGCCGCCGCCGGCGGCGATGTCGAGGCCGTCCGTGCCAGCGCCCCGGAGTTGCCGGCCGAATTGATGGTGGCCTACGCCTACGACCTGGTGAACCGCGGCAACCCAGCCGGCTTTTTCGGCATGGTCTATGTCCTCGAAGGCACCAGCGTGGCGCTGGCGCTGACCGCCGCCGACCGCATCCAGCAGGCGCTCGGCCTGCCGAACCAGGCCTTCTCCTACCTGCGCTCGCACGGCACGCTCGACCAGCAGCACACCAAGCACCTCGCCAACCTGGTCAACGCGATGACGCCGGACGACCAGGCGGAGGTGGTGCGCTGCGCCAAGGTCTTCTTCCGCCTGTACGGCGACATCTTCCGCGCGCTGCCGACCTACCGCGACACGGCGCCTGCCGAGGAGGCCGCATGCAGCTGAACAACGCCCGCATCCTGCTCACCGGCGCCAGCGGCGGCCTCGGCCAGGCGCTCGCGCAGCAACTCGCCGCCGACGGCGCCCGCCTGCTGCTCGCCGGCCGCGACACCGCGAAGCTGGCCTCGCTCAACGCCGCGCTCGGCGGCGGCCACTCCAGCGTGCGCGCCGACCTCACCCGGCCGGAAGGCGTCGTCGCCGCGGCCGGCGCCGCGCGCGAATTCTGCGCCAACGTGCTGATCAACAACGCCGGCGTCGGCGGCTTCGGCCTCTACGAACAACAGGACAGGGCCGAGATCGAAGCGCTGCTCGCCACCAACCTGGCGGCACCGATGCACCTGACGCACACGCTGCTGCCCTGGCTGAAGGCACAGCCGCAGGCGGCCATCGTCAATATCGGCTCGACCTTCGGCAGCCTGCCCTTCGCCGGCTTCGCCGCCTACTCGGCGGCGAAAGCCGGGCTCCGCGGCTTTTCGCAGGCGCTGCGCCGCGAGCTCGCCGACAGCCAGGTGGCGGTGATCCACCTGGCGCCGCGGGCGATCGACACGCCGCTCAACAGCGACGCGGTCAACGCGCTGAACCGCGCGCTGAACAACCGCAGCGACAGCAGCGAGGCGGTCGCCCGTCAGGTCGTCGCGGCGCTGCGCCGCGGCGACGGCGAACACCATTTCGGTTTTCCCGAGCGCCTCTTCGCCTGGCTCAACGGCGTTGCCCCGGCGCTGATCGACCGCGGCCTCGCCGGCAAGCTGGCCGTGATCAAGCAACACGCCCCCACCCGATAGCACGAAAGGAATTCCTCCATGAAAATCCACCGCATCCTTGCCCTCGCCTTCGGCCTGGCCACCGCTGGCTTGGCCGCCGCGGCAACGCCTGAAGAGCTGATCCGCCCGATCCAGGAACAATGGGCCGAAATCAAGTACAAGCAGCCGGAAAAGCAGCAGGCGGAGAGCTACAACAAGCTCGCCGTGCAGGCGCGCAAGCTCGTCGAAAGCAATCCCGGCATCGCCGAGGCGCTGATCTGGGAAGGCATCGTCCTCTCCAGCGAAGCCGGCGCCAGGGGCGGCCTCGGCGCGCTGAGCCTGGCCAAGGACGCCCGGCAAAGGCTCGACGAGGCACTCAAGCTCAACGACAAGGCGCTCGCCGGCTCCGCCTACACCAGCCTGGCCACGCTCTACGCGAAGGTGCCGGGCTGGCCGATCGGTTTCGGCGACAGGGAACGCGCCGAGGAATATTTCAGGAAGTCGCTGGCGATCAATCCCGGCGGTATTGACCCCAACTTCTTTTATGGCGAGTATCTGGCCGAGCGCGACCGCGTCGCGGAAGCGCGCACTCACCTCGAAGCGGCCCTCAAGGCGCCGCCGCGCCCCGGCCGCGAACTGGCCGACAGCGGCCGTCGCCAGGAAATCCAGGCGCTGCTGGCCAAACTGAACAAGGAAGCGAAGTAATTGCGGGTTCTGCTGGTTGAAGACGACGCCCTGCTCGGCGACGGCATCCGCGCCGGACTGAAACTGGCGGACTACGCGGTCGACTGGGTACGCGACGGCGAGGCGGCGCGGCTGGCGCTGGCCGACCACGCCTACGACGCCTGCGTGCTCGACCTCGGCCTGCCGAAGAAGGACGGCCTCGCGGTGCTCAAGGAGTTGCGCGCCCGCGGCAGTACGTTGCCGGTGCTGATCCTCACCGCCCGCGACACGCATGCCGACAAGATCGGCGGGCTCGACGCCGGCGCCGACGACTACCTGACCAAGCCCTTCGACCTCGGCGAACTGCAGGCCCGCCTGCGCGCACTGATCCGCCGCGCCGCCGGCGCCGCGACGCCGACGCTGGCGCACGCCGGCGTCACGCTGGACCCGGCGAGCAAGCGAGTGACGCGCGACGACCGGCCGGTCACGCTGTCGGCCCGGGAATACGCGCTGCTGCACGACCTGCTGGCGCACAAGAGCCAGCTGCGCACGCGCGCCCAACTGGAGGAAAGCCTCTACGCCTGGGGCGAAGAAAAAGAAAGCAACACCGTCGAGGTCTACGTGCACCACCTGCGCAAGAAGCTCGGCGCCGACTTCATCCGCACCGTGCGCGGCTTCGGCTACCAGCTTGGCGAACGCGACGTGCGCGACGAGGACGACTGATGGTCGGTCCGCTGCACGGCCGCGCCCCGGCGTCGCTGCGCTGGCGCCTGCTGCGCTGGGTGTCGCTGGCGACGCTGCTGATCTGGAGCCTGGCCGCCGCGCTCAGCTACAACCAGGCCCGGCGCGAGGTGCAGGAGCTGATGGACGGGCAGATGGCGAAGACCGCCCGCCTGCTGCTCGCCCAGGTGCGCGACGACGCCAACCACCTGAACGACCTGCCGGCGAAGATGGCCAGCCTGCGCGGCGTGAAGACGCGGCGCAGCGAACTGGTGCTGGAATTCCGCATCGGCCGCGGCGACGGCACCATCCTCGCGCGCAGCAGCGAGCACGCCCCCGACACGCCGCTCACCGGCGCGCTCGGCTACGCCAACATCGAGCACCGCGGCCGCCCATGGCGCAGCCTGATCCTGGAAACGGCGAGCGGCGCCTACCGCGTGCAGGTTGCGCATTCCTTCCACTCGCGCGACAAGGAAGCGCTGGAGATCGCCACCAAGACGGTGCTGCCGCTGGCGCTGCTGCTGCCGCTGATGATCGGCCTCATCTACCTGTCGGTGCGGCGCGGCCTGAAGCCGCTCGACGACCTCGCCGCCGACGTCGCGGCACGCTCGCCGGAGAACCTGACGGCGCTGGCGCCGACGGCAGCGCCGCTGGAAGCGCAGCCGCTGGTGCGCGCGCTCAACCGCCTGCTCGGCCGCCTCTCGGCGACCCTCGACAACGAGCGCCGCTTCACCGCCGACGCCGCGCACGAGTTGCGCACGCCGCTGGCGGCGCTGAAGATTCACGCCCAGGTGGCGATGGCCACCAAGGATCCGCAGCAAAGCCGGCACGCGCTGACGCAGGTGATCGCCGGCGCCGACCGCGCGACGCGGCTGGTCGAGCAGCTGCTGCGCCTGGCCCGGCTCGATCCGCTGCTCCGCTTGCCGGACCCGCAGCCGGTCGACCTGGCCGAACTGGCGCACGCGGCCGTCGACGACGCCCGCAGCGCCAGCAACGAGAAAGGCCAGACGTTGACGCTGCGGGTCGACGAAGAAACACCACCGACGATCCTCGGCGACCGCGACCTGCTCGCCGCCGCGCTGCGCAACCTGATCGACAACGCGCTGCGCCACACCCCGGACGGAGGACATATCAGCGTTCGCGCCGGCAGCGAACACGGCGAGGCGCGGCTCGCCGTCAGCGACAACGGCCCCGGCGTCCCGGCGGAAGAATTGCCCCACCTCGTCGAGCGCTTCTACCGCGGCCGCGAGACCACGGCCGAGGGCAGCGGCCTCGGGCTGGCCATCGTCCGCCGCATCGCCGAACTGCACGGCGCCCGGCTGGAAGTCGCAAACGCCGAAGGCGGCGGCTTCGTCGCCACGCTGCGCTGGTGTCCCGGCAGCACCGAAGCACCTCCCTCCCCGCGCCCTTAAGACTCGCTTCAGACTGGTCGGCAACAATGCCGGCAACCCGGCGACACGCCGATTCAAAATCGGTGCACTGCAACAGGTGCCGCCTGTCGCATAATCCGAAACCCCAAGGAACTCCAAGATGGAATTGGCGCAGACCACGGCACTCCCCACCCCTGCAGAAAGAATCGACTGGCGCGGCCTCGGCTGGGCCTACCTGTTCTTCTGGTACTTCTCCGGCCTGATGCACGTTTTCCTGCAACTGGGCGGCGCCACCACCTCCTACGGCCTGCGCCAGGCAACGGTCGCCAGCATCCTGTGGCTGGCGCCGCTGCTGCTCTTCCCGCGGCGCACGCGCCAGATCGCCGCCGGCATCGGCCTCGTGCTCTGGGCCTTCTCGCTGGTCAGCCTCGGCTACTACTGCGTCTACGGGCAGGAGTTCTCGCAGAGCGTGATCTTCATCATGTTCGAATCGAATCCGGCCGAAGCGAGCGAATACTTCGCGCAGTACTTCGTCTGGTGGATGGTGCCGGCCTTCCTGATCTACAGCGCCGTCGCCTGGCTGCTGTGGCGCCGGGTTCGCCCGGTCTACCTGTCGCGCCGTGCGGCGTGGGTCGCCGTCGCCCTGATCGCGCTCGCCCTGTTTGCCTTCCCGCAGATCAAGAACGTCCGCCGCGGCCTGCTCTCGCCGGCCGTCGCCGCCGAAACGATCCAGAAGCGGATGGAGCCGGCGGTGCCCTGGCAGATGGTGGTCGGCTACCTGCAATACCAGGAGCAGTTGGCAAACATGCAGGAGCTGCTCGAACAGAACAAGCAGCTGCCGCCGGTGGCCAACCTCGTCGACGCCAACGACGGCCAGCCGACGACGCTGGTGCTGGTCATCGGCGAATCGACCAACCGCCAGCACATGAGCCTCTACGGCTACCCGCGGCCGACGACGCCGAAGCTCGATGCGCTGCAGGGCGAACTGGCCGTCTTCAACAACGTGATCGGCCCGCGCCCCTACACCATCGAGGTGCTGCAGCAGGTGCTGACCTTTGCCGACCAGGAGAATCCGGACCTCTACCTGACCCAGCCGTCGCTGATGAACATCATGAAGCAGTCCGGCTACAAGACCTTCTGGATCACCAACCAGCAGACGATGACCAAGCGCAACACGATGCTGACCAACTTCTCGCAGCAGACCGACGAGCAGTTCTACCTGAACAACAGCCGCGACCAGAACTCGCGCTCGTACGACGAGAGCGTGCTCGAACCGTTCCAGAAGGTGCTCGCCGACCCGGCCGAGAAGAGGTTCATCGTCGTGCACCTGCTCGGCACGCATATGAAATACGAATACCGCTACCCGCCGGAAGCGGCCCACTTCACCGACCGCAGTGGCCTCGCCGAGTGGGCGACGGACGACCAGGTGCCGGTGATCAACAACTACGACAACGCCGTGCGCTACAACGACCAGGTCGTCGCCAGCCTGATCGAACGCTTCTCGGCAGCGAAGCCGAACGGCCTGATGGTCTACTTCTCCGACCACGGCGAAGACGTCTTCGACTCCCCCGGCCACAACGTCCTCGGCCGCAACGAGGGCCGGCCGACGGTGCCGATGTACGCCGTACCCTTCTTCATCTGGGAATCGGCAAGCTGGCGGCAGGCGCACCCGCGCGACTACGCCGCCTACCTGAACCGCCCGTGGCAGACCTCGCACTTCATCCACACCTGGGCCGACCTGATCGGCATGCGCTTCGCCGGCTTCGACCCGAGCAAGAGCCTGGTCGGCAAGACCTTCAAGGAACGCCCGCTGCTGGTCGGCGACCCGGCGTCGCCGAAGGGCCTGATCGACATGCGGCCGCTGCTGAAGCCGCGGGGGTAGGCGGCAATCGTGTCTTTACGTTAAACCCGCCCGCGCTCGGCCAGCGACAGGGGTTGCGCCGTGCCGGCAACGATGAAGTGGTCGAGCAACCGCACGTCGACCAGGTTCAAGGCCTCCTTCAGCGCCCGTGTCAGCGCCTCGTCGGCCGACGACGGCTCGGCGACGCCGGACGGATGGTTGTGCGCCAGGATCACCGCCGCCGCGTTGTGCGCGAGCGCCCGCTTGACCACCTCGCGCGGATAGACCGAGGTCTGCGTCAGCGTTCCGCGGAACAGTTCCTCGCTGGCGAGCAGCCGGTTCTGCGCATCCAGCCACAGCGCGAGGAAGACCTCGTGCGGCAGTCCGGCCAGCGTCAGCCGCAGGTAGTCGCGCACCGCCTGCGGCGAGGAGAGCAGTTCCCGGGCGGCAAGCTGTTCGCCGAGGGCGCGCCGCGCCATCTCCAGCACCGCCTGCAACTGCGCGAACTTGGCCTCACCCATGCCGGGCACCGCGGCGAATTCGGCCTGCGAGGCGGCGAACAGCCGGTTGAGGCTGCCGAAGCGGGCGATCAGCTCGCGCCCGAGGTCGACCGCGCTCTTCCCCTTCATGCCGACGCGCAGGAAGATCGCCAGCAGTTCGGCGTCGGAAAGTACGCCGGCGCCCTGCGCCAGCAGCCGCTCGCGCGGACGCTCGTCCGCCGGCCAGTCGGTGATCGCCATGCCGCATCCCCTCACGTACAATTGGTTCGAACGGGCATGGACGAAGGCCACCCCGAATGAATGAAAGCCTTGCCCATGCCCGTTTCCCTCACCCCCGCCCCCTCTCCCGCTTCGCGGGCGAGGGGAGGTTCGAGAGCCGCTTCGCGTCTTTCACGTTAAAGCATTCTACCGACATGACCATGGAATTACAGGGCAAGCACATCGTTCTCGGCATCAGCGGCGGCATCGCCGCCTACAAGGCGGCGGAACTGACCCGGCTGCTGACCAAGGCCGGCGCCACGGTGCAGGTGGTGATGACCGAGGGGGCGACGCACTTCGTGACGCCGGTGACCTTCCAGGCGCTCTCGGGACGCACCGTGTTCACCGACCAGTGGGACGGCCGCGTCGCCAACAACATGGCGCACATCGACCTCTCGCGCGAAGCCGACCTGATCCTGGTCGCGCCGGCCTCGGCCGACTTCCTGGCCAAGGTTGCGCACGGGCAGGCCGACGACCTGCTGACGACCATGGTGCTGGCGCGCCCCCGCGCCGGCACCGACGGCGCGGTTCAGGACTGCCCGCTGCTGGCGGCGCCGGCGATGAACAAACAGATGTGGGAAAACCCGGCAACACAGCGCAACGTAGCCACGCTGACCACGGACGGCGTCACCCTGCTCGGTCCCGGCTGCGGCGAACAGGCCTGCGGCGAGACCGGTGACGGCCGCATGCTGGAGCCGGAGGAGATCGTCGAGGACCTGATCGCCTTCCTGCAGCCGAAACTGCTGGCCGGCAGGAAGGTGCTGATCACCGCCGGCCCGACCTTCGAGGCGATCGACCCGGTGCGCGGCATCACCAACCTGTCCTCGGGCAGGATGGGCTTCGCCGTCGCCCGCGCCGCGCGCGAGGCTGGCGCCGAAGTGACGCTGGTCTGCGGCCCGGTGGCACAGCCGACGCCGCGCGGCGTGACGCGCGTGGACGTGGCCGGCGCGCTGGAGATGCACGCCGCGGTGATGGCACGGATCGCCGCCCAGGACATCTTCGTCGGCGTCGCCGCCGTCGCCGACTACCGGCCGAAGGCGGCGGCGGAACACAAGATCAAGAAGGACGGGGGCGCCCCGCCGATCATCGAACTGGTGCAGAACCCCGACATCCTCGCCGAGGTCGCGGCGCTGAAGAACCCGCCGCTGTGCGTCGGTTTCGCTGCCGAAAGCCAGAACCTCGCCGAGTACGCGCAGAAAAAGCGCACCGCAAAGAAGATCCCGCTGATCGCCGGCAACCTGATCCAGCACGGCTTCGGCGGCGAGGACAACACGCTGATCCTGTTCGACGATGCCGGCCAGACGCCGCTGCCCCCTGGCCCCAAATCCGAGCTGGCGCGCGCGCTGGTCGCGCGCATCGCCCGGCTGCTCGCCGGCAACTAACGGGCATGGATTGAGACCGCCCCGAATCATGACAGCCTTACCCATGCCCGTTTCCCTCACCCCCGGCCCCTCTCCCGCTTCGCGGGCGAGGGGAGGTTCGCGAGACGCTTCGCGTCTTTCACGTTGATGAACGACGACGAGATCGTCCACGCCGGCACCCGCCGCATCGTCGGCCGAGAAGCGCTGCGCCGCCTGAGCAGCCTGGTGCACGAATGGCAGGCGGAAGAAGCAGCGAAGGCCGCGCTGGCGAAGCGCTTCATCGCCGGCCTCGCCCTCGCCGCGCTGCTCGGCCTCGCCCTCTTCAACTGGTTTTACCGCTAGCCCCTAGCCCCTGAACAGGAAACCCCCATGCATCGAATCGACGTCCGCATCCTCGACTCCCGCCTGCGCGACACGCCGCCGCACTACGCCACGCCGGGCGCCGCCGGCCTCGACCTGCGCGCCTGCATCGAGGCACCGGTGAAGATCCACCCCGGCGAAACGATGCTGGTGCCGACGGGGATCGCCATCCATCTCGCCGACCCCGGCCTGGCGGCGATGATCCTGCCGCGCTCGGGGCTCGGCCACAAGCACGGCATCGTCCTCGGCAACCTGGTCGGGCTGATCGACTCCGACTATCAGGGCGAGATCATGGTGTCGACCTGGAACCGCGGCAAGGAGCCGTTCACGCTCAATCCGCTCGACCGGCTGGCGCAGCTGGTGGTCGTGCCGGTGCTGCAGGTGGCGTTCAACGTGGTCGAGGAATTCGTCGCCAGCGACCGCGGCGACGGCGGTTTCGGCAGCACCGGCAAGGGCTGAGGCCGGGCGCCGCTCAGCTTAGCCGAAAGCGCCCCACCGCTTCGCGCAGGCCGAGGGACAGCCCTTCGAGCCGCGCCGCGGTGCCGGAATTGCCCGCCGCCGCGGCGCTGTTCTCTTCGGTCATCCGGGCGATGCGCTCGACGCTGCGGGCGATCTCGGCGGCGGCGGCGGTCTGCTCCTTGAGAGCGGCGGCGATTTCGCTGACGGCGACGCCGACCTGAGCGGTCCCCGCGCGCACCTGTTGCATCGACTCGCCGGCGCGCCGGGTGAGCTGCACCCCGGCGGCAACGCGGGCGACGCCCGCCTGCATGCTGCCGACCGCCCGCCGCATGTCGTCCTGGATGGCGGCGACCGTCGCCGCGATTTCCCGGGTGGAGGCGGTGGTGCGTTCGGCGAGCTTGCGCACTTCGTCGGCGACGACCGCGAAGCCGCGCCCGTGTTCGCCGGCGCGGGCCGCCTCGATCGCCGCGTTGAGGGCCAGCAGGTTGGTCTGGCCGGCGATCTCGCCGATCACCACGACGATTTCCGAGATGCGTTCGGAACGCTCGCCCAGTTCGGCGACGCTTGCCGCCGAGGTGTTCACCGCTCCGGCGAGGTCTTCGATCTCCCGCACCACCGCGACGACCAGCTCACCGCTGGCGGCGGTCGCCTCGCCGTTGTCGCCGGTGATGCGCTGCGCCGCTTCGCCGCTGTTGCGGATGTGGTCGATGCCGACGGTCATCTGCTCCACCCCGGCCGCCATCGCCGCGGCGGAGTCGCTCTGCTGCCGCGAGGCGTCGGCGATCTGCCGCGATGTCGCGGATGCCTGCCGGGAGGCGTCGAGCACCTCCTCGGCGCTGGCGAGCACGCCGCGCAGCAGCTGGTTCACCGAGGCCGCCACGGTGTTGAAGCTGTCCGCGACGCGACCGAGCTCGTCGCGGCTATCGAGCTCGATGCGCACCGCCAGGTCTCCCGCCGACATGCGGGCCGCCGCCGAGGCGCAGGCGGCGATGCTCGACGCCACCGAGACGTAGACCGCGGCGGCGAGATAGACGAAGGCCGCCAACACCAGCAGCGCCATGCCGAGGGCCGCCAGCATCTCCCGGCGCAGCGCCTGGCGCCGCTCCTCCAGGAGGCGCGAGGCGGTCGGCAGCAAGGTGTCGTAGAGCTGCCGGTAGCCCCGGTCGATCGCCGCACTGACCCGGGCGAAGTAGTCGCCGGAACTGGTCAGGAACAAGCCGGTGACCAGCTCCTGGTCCATCACCCGGAGAATCGCCTGCACCGCCTCCTTGAGGTCGGCGCCGGCCCGGTCGAGGGCGTCCTGGGCGGCGGGATTGTGCCGGGAGGTCTTGTCCAGGTTCATCGTCAGGAAGCGCAGGGACTCCCCGATGCGGATCGCCAGGCTGTCCAGTTCGGCCACCTGGCGGGGCTCGATCTTCTTCTGCGCCAGGATCGCCGTGCCCTTGCCGCGGGCCAGGGCGATCTCTTCGAGCATGCGGGGGAAGCCCGCCAGGGCGGTCGCGAGGAGGTAATGGGTGGCCGGATCCGGGTCCAGGGTCAGGCCGCTGGCGTCGGCGAGGTCGATCTCCAGCAGGAGCAGCGCGTCGATGATCCGGGTATGCACGGCGAAATTCTCCCAGGCCGGCATGGCCGGACCGTCGGCACCGAGCCGGCGCCAGTCCTCGACCGCCTGGAGCCAGCGCTTGCCGGTGCGCAGTTCGGCCGGCAGGGCTTGCTCCGCCGCGGCGATCCGCGCGGCGATTTCCCGGTCGAGGGGGGCGAGGCGGGCCGCCATGCTGCGCTCGCCGTTGAGCACACCGGCGGACAGGCCGCGATGGTCCTGCAGGCTGTGGATCAGGCGGTCCAGCGGAAGCGCCGCCTCGATGCCCGCCAGCTCGCGTTCGGCATCCGCCATGCGCTGCTGCAGCTTGCCGGCCAGCAGCAACAGCAGCACCGCCATCGCTCCCGCCGCCAGGAGGCCCAGCACCCCGAACTTGTACGGGTAGCGCAGGCGGTTCATGAACGCCACGGCGGGGCGCAGGACGGTTCTCATCGGCACGTCTCCCGGGATGCGTTACTTGTAGATCCCGACCGCAATGAGCCCGTCGTAGTCCGGGATTCTGGCGACGTAGGTGGACTTCGGCGCAAGGGCCTTGGTGACGGGATGCAAAAAGGTGTAGTCCACCCAACCCGCCCCCTTGCTTTTCGCCAGCTCGATCATTTCCTTGACCATGAACTTGCCGTTGGGATCCTTGAGCTCCAGCATGTTGCGGCCGACCAGGGCCGGGTTGGCCCCGTGGGCGAGGCCGGTACCGTCGAAGCGGGCGGCGGAGATGTAAAGATCCTTGACGCGCCATTGACTGGCGCCGGCATCGGAAAAATCGTCCATCGCCTTGACGACGCCGACGCTCTTGATGTGGGCAAGCGCCCGGGCGGCCAGCGCCCTGGCCTCGTCGGCGCTGCCGCGCTCCTCGGCGAAGGCGTGGCAGGACAGGAACAGAAGGCTCGCCAGGGCGAGCCGGAAGATGTGGGCGATCATGTTTCGAGTCTCCTCATGGTGGGTGGTGTTGCCGTTTCCCCGCGGCGAAGCGGGGTGGGCATTTGTCCGGGAAGGCGCGGACGCCTTCCCGGACATCGGCGCCGGGGTCAGAAGACGAAGTTCACCCCGGCCATGAAGCCCTCCGGGTCGAAGCCGCGGGTGGTCACGTTGCCGACCAGGTTGCCGCCGTCCGGCAGGCTGTAGCTGGCGTTCTCGTTGTTGATCATCCGGCCCCAGCTGGCGTAGAGCTTGGTGTTCTCGTACAGGTCGTACGAATAGCCGAGACCGACGAGTTCCGCGTCCCGGTTCAGCGCCGATTTGTCGTCGAAGGCGGTGTAGCTCGCATAGAGCCGGTGCTTGCCCAGCGGCACCAGGGCGCTGACGCTCCAGCCCGACGATTTCGACAAGGCCTTGGTGACGTTCTCGTAGTTGCCGCCGGCGATCTTGCCGGCGACGACCTGGCCGTAGAGCTTCACGACACCGAAGTCGTAGCTGCCGCCGAGCTGCCAGCCGCTCCGCCTGGCCAGCCCGGTCTCCGCCGCCCCGGCCGCGGGCACGGCGTAGCTGGCGTTGTAGAGGCTCCATGCCGAGGCCATGGCGTTGACCGGCCCGTTCCGGTAGAGCAGGGCCGCGTCCAGCCCCTGCCCCGCCTTGTCGGTGGTCTTCTTCGTCGCGCTGACGGCGGTATCGGTGTTGACGTTGTTTTCGCTGCCGGTGGTGTAGGTGAAGTGGCCGGAGAAACCCTTCAGGCTGGGCGTCATGTACACCAGCGAATTGTTGACCCGAGTCGGCATCCCGGCCGCCGGCAGGATGGCGCCCGAATACCCGTACAGGCCGACGCCCATGGCGTTGGCCATCACCGCCGCGACGTAGGACCCGGCGTATTGCCGGCCGACGGTGAACGAGCCCAGGCGATCCGAGGCCAGCCCCGCGTACACCTGCCGGGAGAAGATCTGCGAGCCGTCGCCGAGCTGGCCGCCGGACGAGGGCGAGGAATTGTTGATGCCGGGCACGACGGCGCCGTTGCCGACCGAGCCGGTATCGAGCAGCAGGCCGGCCTCGGCCAGGCCGACCGCCTTCCAGCCGTCGCCCAGCGCGCGCTCGCCCTTGACGCCGAGACGGGACGACGACAGGCCGCCCGAGCCGAAGCTGACTTTCCGCCCGGCACCGCTGTCCATGCTGGCGACATTGACGTCGGCGACGCCGTAGACCTCGATCGTCGCCGCCTTCTTGCCGGCGGTCGGCGCCGTCACCGGCACCCCCGAGGCCGCCCAGGCCTCCGCCTTGGTCCTGGCGGTCGCCTCCTGCTGGGCTTGCTGGGTCGCCAGCAGGCGCTCGATCAGTTTCTTCTGCTCGGCGAGTTCCCGCTTCAACGCCTCCAGCTCGGCATCGGCCAGCGCCGGCAGCGCCGTCACCGAGCCGAGGATGCCGGCGAGTGCGCCGACCAGCACCCGCTTGCGTTGCCAGGGATTCTTTCCGTTCTTCATACGCTCCTCCATGTTTCGCTTGGTTATGAATGCCTTGCGGCTGTGTTTGGCCGCGACGAGACGAGCGCAACCCGGCTCGTCGCGGCCGATCCTTCGGTGGTATTGGTGGGCAGCGGGGCGACCCCGCCCCTCATCCCGTCAGCGGCAGGAAGCGGGGGGCGGCGGCGGCGTCGATGGCGCCGGCAGTGCCGACGCGGTAGAGGCGCCGTGTCCGGTGGTGGGGATGCGCCGCCGCCTCGGCGAGGCTGAGGACGGGCGCGAAGCAGGCGTCGCTGCCTTCGAGCAGGTCGCACCAGTGCGCCCGCGGCCGGCCGGCGAAGAGCGCCTTGAAACGCGCCTTGAGCGCCGGCCAGGCGGCGGCGTCGTACTGGGCCGCCGGGTCCACGTCGGCGAGGCCGAGCTTGTCCAGCAGCAGCGCGTAGAACTGCGGTTCCAGCGCGCCGAGGGCGATGTGCCCGCCGTCGGCGCAGGCATAGACGTCGTAGAACGGCGAGTCGTGGAACGGGCTCGGCGCCGCCCCGTCGAGCTGGCCGCCGGCGTGGAGCCAGTGGGCGATGCCGCCGAGCATCGCCAGCACGTCGACGATCGCCGCGTCCACCACCCGACCGCGGCCGCTCGTCCGCGCCTCCAGCAGCGCACAGACGATGCCGAAGGCCAGCCCGAGGGCGCCGGCGGCGTCGCCGACCACCGTCGGCGGCACCATCGGCCGCTCGCCGCGGCGCGCCGAGAGGGACAGCAGGCCGCTCAGCGCAACGTAGTTGAGGTCGTGCCCGGCGGCCTGGGCGAGCGGCCCCGACTGGCCCCAGCCGGTCATCCTGCCATAGACCAGGCGCGGATTGCGGGCGGCGCAGGCGGCCGGCCCGAGGCCCAGCCGCTCCATCACGCCGGGGCGGTTGCCTTCGATCAGGGCGTCGGCGCCGGCCACCAGCGCCAGCGCCGCGGCGACTTGGTCCGGCCGCTTCAGATCCAGCGCGACGACCGTCTTGCCGCGGCGCAGCGGGTTCTCCGCGGCGCCGCCGAGCCGCTCGCTCACCGCGCCCGGCGCCGGCCGGGCGACCACCGTCACCTCGGCGCCCATGTCGGCGAGCATCCGGCCGGCCAGTGGGCCAGGGCCGAGGCCCTCGAATTCGACGACGCGGACGCCGGCGAGCGGCGCTCTCATTCCGGCAGCCTCCGCGCGATCAGCTCCTTCATGATCTCGTTGGCGCCGCCGTAGATGCGCTGCACGCGGGCGTCGGCGTAGAGCCGGGCGATCGGGTACTCGGCCATGTAGCCGTAGCCGCCGAAGAGTTGCAGGCA
>JACPEH010000015.1 GCA_016183655.1 Rhodocyclales bacterium | reverse complement strand
GGGCTGGACATCATCGTCGTCGCCGAAGCGGTCGAGACCGCCGAAGTCGCAACCCTCCTCGCCACGCTCGGCATCGATGCGCTGCAGGGCTACGGCATCAGCAAGCCGGCGCCGTGGCCGGACAACTCGGACAAGGCCTAGTCGTCAGTCAACTCGAACCCGGTTGATGTAACCCCCGTCATTCCGGGCTTGACCCGGAATCCAGGTGGCAGGCTCGTACGCTGGCGAGGCAAGTGTTTGCGGGTTTTTCCTGGATTCCGGCGTTCGCCGGAATGACGGGGGGTGTCGGTGGCGTTGCGGAACCGTCACGGCCACCGCCCCTCGTCTCTAATCCCCCCGTCCCGAAACCCCGCCTCCGTCACTCCGGCGAAAGCCGGAGTCCAAGGATCGCCCGCCGGAGCTGATTCGAGGCTCGCATGGATTCCAGGAGACGCCCAGAATGACGGGTACGCCGCACCAGCCGTCAGCCCCCTCCGCCGCTTCCTTACCGTTCGCGCAACGCCTCGCTGCGTGCCTTGACGATCGGTTTCAGGAGATAGGTCAGCACCGACTTTTCGCCGGTGCGGATATGCACCGTCGTCAGCATGCCGGGAATGATCGGCAGGCGCTCCTTGCTCGTACCGAAATGATTCGCCGTCGTCCGCACCCGGACCAGATAGAAACTCTCGCCCTTGTCGTTGGTGATCGTATCGGCGGTGATCGTTTCCAGCTTCGCCTCCAGGCCGCCGTAGATCGAGAAATCGTAGGCCGTCACCTTGACCATGGCGCTTTGCCCCGGACTCAGGAAACCGACGTCGGACGGGCGAACCCGCGCTTCGATCAGCAGATTGTCTTCGATCGGAACGATTTCCATGACTTCCATGCCGGGCTGGATGACGCCGCCGACCGTCGTCACCTTGATCGTCTTCACCACCCCGGCCACCGGGGAACGCACCGTGGTCCGCGCCAGACGGTCTTCGGCGGCAACGCTGGAGGCGCTCAGCCCCTCGAATTCGGCTCGTGCCTGTGACAGCTCGACGCCGGCATCCGAGCGGTACTTGGCGAGAGCGCCTTCCAGCTTGCTGTTGGCCTCGTGCAGGCTCGCCTCCATGCGCGGAATCGCCAGCCGGGTCGCATCGAGTTCGCCGCGAATGTCGTTGGCCTGGCGCTCCAGGCGCAGCAACTCGACGTCCGAAATGACCTGCTGCTTCGCCATCGGCCGGGTCAGCTCCAGCTCGGCCGTCACCAGCCGGAAGCTTTCGCCGAGCTGCTGCACCCGCGCCCGCTTTTCGACCAGCTCCTGCTGCCGCTGCTGCACCTGCTGGCGGAGGACGGAGAGCAATGCCTCCAGCTCGGCCTGCCGCGCGTTGTGGAGGCTGAGTTCTTCACGTACGACCTGAGGGCTCTCGCGCACCACCTCGCCCGGCGCAACGAAAGGTGTGCCGTTGGCCTCCGCGGTGAGGCGCGCCATCCGCGCCAGCAGCGCGTGGTACTTGGCCTTGGTTTCGCCGAGCGACGACGAGAAGCGCGTCGGATCGATGTTCAGCACGACCTGGTCGCGCTGGACGACGTCGCCGACGCGTACCGGAATCTTGCTGACGATGCCGCCCTCGAGGTTCTGGATGACCTGGACGTGGCTGGAAGGGATCACCTTGCCTTCGCCGACGGTGACTTCCTCCAGCGTGGCGAGGCTGGCCCAGAGCAGGAAGGTCACCAGGAAAGCCAGCATGCCGCGGATGATCAGGAAGGCGGCGCGCGGCGGACGCATGAAAAAGGCCGCCAGCCGGTCCGGCATGAAGCGCGCTTCGGCCCGCTCCTCGGGCGTCGCCGCCGCGGAGGGAAAGAGCGCGGCATCGAGCCAGCGCCTGATCCGTTCGAACAACGCCTGCCTAGACACGAATCTTGCCTCCCGACAGTGCTTCCAGAACGTGCTTCTTCTCGCCGTCGGCGACGATCCGCCCGCTATCGAGGACGATCAGCCGGTCGACCATGCTCAGCATCGACGCCCGGTGCGTCACCAGAACCATCGTATGACGGACGCTCAAATTCTTCTCCAGGCGCCCCTTGAACAGCTCCTCGCTGCGGTTGTCGAGCGAATTCGTCGGCTCGTCGAGGAGCAGCAAGGGCGGATCGCGCATCAGCGCGCGGGCGATCGCGATCGCCTGGCGCTGGCCGCCGGAGAGGCTCTCGCCGCGCTCGCCGATCTGCATGTCGAGGCCCTTCGGATGGCGCTTGACGATGTCCATCACGCCGCCGATCTCGGCCGCCCGCAGCATCGCCTCGTCGTCCACGAACAGGCCACCGAGCATCAGGTTCTCGCGGACCGAGCCGGAGAACAGGAAGACGTCCTGCGGCACATGGCCGATGTTGTAGCGGATATCGACCGGGTCCATCTGCTGCAGATCGATGCCGTCGAGCCAGATCGAGCCCGAGTTCGGCTGGTAGAGGCCGAGCATCAGCTTCTCGATCGTCGTCTTGCCCGAGCCGACGCGGCCGATGATGCCGACCCGCTCACCGGCACGGATGCGGAAGGAAACATTGTCCAGCGCCCCGATTTCCTGCCCGGGATAGGAGAACGAAACGCCGCGGAACTCGATGTTGCCCTCGAAGCCGGTGCGGCGGACGAAGCTCTTGCCGACCGGGCGTTCGACCGGCAGCTTCATCATCGAATCGATGCCCTGCATGGCCACCTTGACCTGATACATCCGCGTCATCAGCGCCGCGATCTGCGAAAAAGGCATCATCGCGCGCGTGACCAGCAGTGTGCAGGCGATCAGGCCGCCGACCGAGACGTTGCGCTCGCCGATCTGGTAGACGCCGACGATGACCACGAGCACCACGGCCAGGTTCTGCAGGAACGCCGCCTGATTCGAAATGACGGCGGAGAGCAGCTTGGAGGACAGGCTGCGCTCGCCGATTTCGCCAATGGTCTGTTCCCATTTCCGCTGGAAATAGCCTTCGGCGCCGAGCGATTTCAGCGTATCGACGCCGCCGAGAGTTTCGATGAGCATCGCCTGCTTCTGCGTCGTCACGTGCATCACCTTGCGCACGAGGTCGGACAGCATCGGTTGCAGCAGCATGCCAACCGTGATGGCGATCGGGATCAGCACCAGCGGCACGACGACGATCCAGCCGCCGACCCACCAGATGAGGCCGAGGAACAGCAACGCGAACGGCAGGTCGATCAGCGTCGATATCGACGCCGCCGTCATCAGGTCGCGGAAGCCTTCGAACTCGTGCAGGTGGTTGGCCAGGCTGCCGATCGAGCGCGGCCGGACGGCCGAACGCAAGGCGAGGATCTGTTCGAAGATCGAGGAAAGCAGGATGACGTCGACCTGCTTGCCGGCGAGATCGAGGAAGTAGCCGCGCAGCCCGCGCATCACGAAATCGAAGCAATAGGCGATGAACAGGCCGATCGCCAGCGTCCACAAGGTCCCGTAGGCCTCGTTCGGCACCACGCGATCGTAGACGTTCATGATGAACAACGGGGATAGCAGCGCGAAGATATTGATCAGGAAGGAGGCGATCAGGACCTCGCCATACAGCGGATAGGCATGCCGGAGAACGCCCCAGAACCAGTGCTGCGGCTTCGGTACCGCCGCCTGTGCGGCATCCTCGGCGTACTTGAATCCGGGCTTGACGTAGATCACGCTGCCGTCATAGAGCGCGGCAAGCTGGCTGGCGGACATCATGACCTCGCCGCCGGACTCGGGCTGCAGCAGGGTCCAGCTGCTTCTGTCCTCATTGCAGCGCAGCGCGACGCAGGCGCCGTGCGACTTGAGCAGCAGCACGGCGGGAAGCGTGCTCGGAGCGATCTCGTCGAGCGCCCGCAACATCACCCGTGCCGACATTTCCGCGCGCGCGGCGGCGCGGACGAACAATTCCGGCGTCAGCCGCCCATCGACGAGCGGCAGGCCGGAGACCAGCGTTTCGGTGGAGAAAGGCTGCTGGTAATAGCGGGTCAGGATTGCCAGGCAGTCAGCCAGCGGGTCATGGGGAAAGATCGCCGAGCGCGGCACCTGCCATTTAGCATCCTTGTCGGCTTTTTCGGCCTTTTCAGCAACGTCAGCCTTGCCAGTTACCGTGTCCATTTAAGCCCCAGTCCGGATGCAGCGCGACATTCGCCCCAGCGCCGCAGCGAGAGGTTTTCGAGGGATACAGATCGCTGTGGATCAGACGAGGACAGGTTATTCCATCCCGTTGGAAAAACGCAAACGGTTTTCCATATTTCACTTTGCCGACACAATGCCCTTGCCGCCAGCGGCCGGCGGCGGCAGCGCGCTGACGCCACGGCCGGAAAAGCCCATGACGCGCGAGACGTAGAGCACCGTTTCCAGATACGGCGGCACGCCGCCGAAACGATCGACCGCCCCCTCGCCGGCGTTGTAGGCGGCAACGACGCGCACCGTGTCGCCGCGGTAGTAGTGCTGCAGCCAGCGCAGATAGGCAAGCCCGCCGCGGATGTTCTGCTCGGCATCGAAGGGTTTCCTTACGTTGAAGCGTTCCGCCGTTTCCGGGATCAGCTGCATCACCCCCATCGCCCGCTTCGGCGAAACCGCCCACGGATCGAGGTTCGACTCGACCGTCGCCACCGCCAGCGCCAGTCGGGGATCGATGCCGAAGCGCGGCGCCAGATCGCGGATCAGCGCGACAATCCGCCGCCGCGGCAGCGGCAATCCGGATACATAGCGATCCAGATCGAAATTCACCAGTTGCAGGATGGCCCCGGCGTCCTCGCTGCAATCATGGATATCCAGCGGCATGAGGCCGTGGAGGCGATCCAGCTCCAGGCGCGCCTCGTGGTGGCCAAGCTGGCTGGCTGCCGCAAACAGGCAGGCGGCATAATTCCGCTGCACCGCGCTCCATCCCAGCGACAGCTGGATTTTCCCGGCGCGGAACAAACCCTCGGCGCTGCCCAGCTTTCCCGCCTGCCCATACAGGGCGGAGGCCACCAGCGGATTGCGGCGCACACCCCGCCCGCTTTCGCTGGCCCAGGCCTGCGCCAGCAGGGCGCGGATCTGCGGCGCTTCGTCGTCATCGACCACCGGCTCCTGCGTGGCGAAACCGGGCAGCGAAACGTAGGCCAGCCAGAGAATGAGAAGCCCCGCCAGGAGGCTGCACCAGTTGCTCCAGCGAGGTGTGCTGACCGCAGGGAAGGCAGCGAGCGAGAGCGAGGTCATGGCGATCCTCCGGGGGTTCGCCGACATCCATCGCCCCGTGTCGGGGCGGTAGAACGAGGCACCGGAAACAGTGCTGGTTTCCCGGCAGTCGATCCTCTACAATTCCGGCCGTGCGGACGTGGCGGAATTGGTAGACGCACCAGATTTAGGTTCTGGCGCCCTTGGCGTGAGAGTTCGAGTCTCTCCGTCCGCACCAACTCACGAACGTCCCGGCTCCCATTACGCAAGGCACGCATTCCGCCTGCCCGCCCCTTGCAGGCGGCAACTCCCGCCTGCCTGCTGCTGCAAACCGTCTCACTTGTCCGTGGCAGCCGAGGCCAGCATCGCGGGCGCTTCCAGATCCGAAGCATTGAGCGCGAAGCTGCGCGGCAGATCGCGGCCGAGCACCACGCGCACGTCGGCGCGCGGATCCAGGCGTCCCTTGTACACCACCTTCGCCGACTGCGGAAAGCGGCGCGCCAGGGAATTCGCCTGCGATTCGAAGCCCTCGCGGAACTGGACAACGGTGACCTCCGTCCGATACGGCTTGTCGTTGGTGACCCGGATGCGGCCGAGGCCCTTGCCGGCCAGCGTGCCACGCACCCTGCGGGCCATCCCTTCGACACCATTTCCATTCGACACTTCCAGGCGGAAACGTTCCGTTGGCGACGATGCCAACGGTTGGCCCGGAGGCGTCGTCACCGCGACCACGGCTCTCGTCGGTTCCGGGCTGGCCACCGCGGCGGGAGCCGGAGCAACCTCCGCGGCCGGAGCCGAGGCAACCTCCGCGGCCGGAGCCGGGGCCAACTCTGCGATAGGAGCCAACGCAAGCTCTGCAATCGGAGCCAACGCAAGCTCTGCAATCGGAGCCGGGCCGGTCTCTGCAGCGGGAAGCGTGGCCACTACAGCAGAAACCGGAGCAGCCTCGGCGGAAGGCGCCGGCACAAGCTCGGCGACAGGAGCGGGAGTGGCCTCTGCGACGGGAGCCACAGCGGCCACGACAGCGGGAGCCGGACTAGCCTCTGCGGCAGGAGCCGGGCTGGCCGCTGCGACGAGAGCCGGGCTGGCCGCTGCGACGGGAGGCGGGTTCGCAACGGGCTCGGCGTCACGGGCGGACAGTGCGGCGGTGGGGACAGAAGCATCCGGCGCCGCCGCCATAACCGCTGCCATAACCGGTGCCGCAGCGGGTGCCATAACCGGTGCCATAACCGGTGCCGCAGCGGGTGCCGCAACCGGCGTTGCGACCGCAGCCGTAACCGGTGTTGCATCCGGTGCTGAAGCCAACGCTGCAAGCGGTGCGGCAACTGGTTCGGCGGTCGCCAAGACGACGGGCGTCTCTCCCGCAAGCGGTTGCGGCGCTGCGGCAGCCGGCTGCGGGGCAATGATCTGAACCTCGCTCTCACTGGAGCGAGTCGCGACCACCGTTACCGCGCCCCGGGTACGCACATCCTGGTAACTCATGCCGCTCGCCGAAATCGCCACGGGAGCAGGCAAGGGCTCGACCACCTTGACCACCGAACGGCTGTCGGCGACCGGCACCGCCGGCAGCACGACGACGCCGCTGGCCGTTGGCGCCGCCGCAACGACGGGCAAGGAGGACGGCGCAACCGGCTCGCTGCCGACTGCGTGCGAAGTGGCGTTCGTTTCCACGGCCGCCGTCTCCCGCCGCGCCGGCTCGACGATGCCGGAAGCCTCCAGCGCGGCCACCAGATTGCTGCGCACGCTGCGGTTGTTCGGATCGAGCCGCAAGCCCTCCTCCAGCGCCAGGATGGCCTCGTCGGTCCGGCCCTGCAGCAGCAGGATCCGGCCGAGGTTGCCCTGGATATGCGCCGCCTTGGGCGCGGACTGTGCCGCCGCGCGGAATTCTGCTTCCGCAGCCGCCAGCCGGCCCTGCCCGGCGAGCACCGCCCCGAGCGCGTTGTGCGCCTCGGCATGACCGGCGTCGAGCTGGAGCACGCGGCGGAAAGACTGCTCCGCCTGCGCCAGCCGCTCCTGCCCCTGCTGGTAGCGCCCGAGCTGATACCACGCGTCGGCAGCGCCTTCTCCGCTGACGCGCTGTACCGGAATGATGCTGCTATAGCCGCCGTAGCCCCCCGAGCCCGACCCGGAAGCGCAACCGACGACCACCAGGGCGGCCAGCGCCGCCTGCACTGCAACTGACAGTTTGTTCATGGCAACCTCCTAGAGCCCGGAAGGTCCTTCAACGCACGCCGGCCATCGTCGGCAGCAGGATGCGGTAAATCTGGATGAAGCCGGGACCGAGCAGCACCAGCAACATCGTCGGAAAGATGCAGAAAATCAGCGGGAACAACAGCTTCAGCGCAATCTTGGCGGCTGCCTCCTCCGCTCGCAGGCGGCGCTTCGTGCGCAGCGTGTCGGCGTGCACGCGCAGCGAATCGGCGATGCTGGTGCCGAAGCGCTCAGCCTGGATCAGCATCGCCACCAGCGTATCGACATCGTCGACGCCGGTGCGCAGCGCCAGGTTGCGCAACGCCTTCTCCTTGCTGTTGCCGGCCCGCAGTTCGAGCGTCACCAGCGTCAGCTCCTCGGCCAGCGGCGCGCTCTTCAGGCGCATCTCATCAGCCACCCGCTGCAGGGCGGCGTCGAGCCCGAGCCCGGCCTCGACGCAGACCGTCAGCAGGTCGAGCGCATCCGGGAAGTTTTCGAAGATTTCCCGCTTGCGCGACTCGACGAGGTGGGAGAGCACGGCGTTGGGAAGGTAGTAGCCGAGCCCGCCGAGCAGCAGCAGCAAGAGGAAGACCAGCTGCGGCTTCACCGAGACACCGGACAGGGTCACGTAGAAGAACAGCAGCAGCGGCAGGCCGACCGAGAAGACGATCTTTGCCGCGAAGAACAGCGTCGGCGCGGTTTTGCTGCGGAAGCCCGCATTCATGAAGCGGATGCGCAGCGCGGAGCCCTCCCAGCCCGTCTCCGGCAACTGCAGACGGGCAAGCGGGCTCGCCGCCTTGACGATGCGCTCTATCCATTGGCCTTGCGGCGGCACCTTGGGGATTTCCAGTTCGCCGCCGAGCAGTTCCTGCAGGCGCTGGCGAACCGGATTGGGCGTCAGCAGCAGCATGACGCCCATGACGACCCCGAACACGAAGAGAAAGATCAAGGCGAGGAAGACAAACTGCAGGGTATTTGCGGTATCCATGGTTTGGCCTTTTTCTTTTGTCCCGGTCCCGAATCAGATGTGGATGCGAATGATCTTGCGCATCCAGAAGAAGCCGATCAGCATCATCACCAGCGCCGCGGCGATGAGTTTTTGCCCCGCCGAGTCGACCCACAGCACGCGGATGAATCCGGGATTGATCAGGAAGATGACGGAGGCGGTGACGAAGGGCAGCAGGCCGAGGATCCAGGCCGACATGCGGCCTTCCGTCGCCAGCACGCGAACCTTGCCGAGGAGTTTCAGGCGCTCGCGGATGATCGTGCTGATGTTGTTGAGGATCTCCGAAAGGTTGCCCCCGGTCTCGCGCTGGATCAGCACGGCGATGACGAAGTAGCGCAGGTCCATGCTCGGCACCCGCACCGCCAGGTTGGTCAGCGCGGCCTGCATCGAGATGCCGAAATTGACCTCGTCGAAGGCGACGCGGAATTCGATGGCGATGGGGTCGGGCATCTCGTCGCCGACCATCTTCAACGCACTGGGGAAAGCGTGCCCCGCGCGCAGCGCCCGGCCGATCAGGTCGAGCGCCTCCGGCAGCTGCTCCTCGAATTTTTCCAGACGCTGCTGGCGTTTGCGCAGCACGTAGAAGAACGGCAGGAAGGCCGCCGCCAGCGCGACGAAAATCTGGAACGCGAGCACCGGCGACAGCACGCGGGCGACGACGAAGCCGCCCACGAAGCAGACCAGCGAAAGCCCGAAGAAGCGGCCCACCGTCCATGACAAGCCCGACTGTTCCAGCAAGCGATCGATCTGGTGCACCCGCGGCACCTGCAGCAGCGCCTTGGCCAGCGCCGGCACTTCGGCCAGCAGGCGCTTCTTCAGCAGCAGCGGCTCGTCCCCTCCCTTGTGCGCGCCGGCCGACATCAGGCGGATCCGCCGCGCAATGCGCTGCGCCTCCGGCCCGCGCGTGGTGTTCCACCAGATCAGGACCCCCTCGGCCAGCAAGGTGACGGCGATGAAGATGAGTACGATGAAGAGATAGAAGAGATAGTCCATGGCCGGCTCCGGTTGTTGTCGCCTCGCCTATTCGAAATGCCGCGACGGATCGAACAGATTGTCGGGAAGCTGCACGCCGTAGGTACGCAAACGCTCGACGAAGCGCGGACGCACGCCGGTCGCCGCAAAATGTCCCGCCACCTTGCCGCTGGTATCGATCCCGGTCTGCTGGAAGGCGAACACTTCCTGCATGGTGATGATCTCCCCCTCCATCCCGGTGATCTCCTGGATGCTGGTCACCTTGCGCTTGCCGTCGGTGAGCCGCGAGGTCTGCACGACGACGGAGATCGCCGAGCTGATCTGCTGGCGCATCACGCGCGAGGGCAGGTTCAGGCCGGCCATGCCGATCATGTTCTCCAGGCGGGTCAGCGCGTCGCGCGGCGTGTTGGCGTGGATCGTCGCCATCGAGCCTTCGTGGCCGGTGTTCATCGCCTGCAGCATGTCCATCGCCTCCGGGCCGCGCACCTCGCCGAGGATGATGCGGTCCGGGCGCATGCGCAACGCGTTGCGCACCAGCGAACGCTGCGTCACCTCGCCCTTGCCCTCGATGTTGGCCGGCCGGGTTTCCAGGCGGACGACGTGCGGCTGCTGCAGCTGCAGCTCGGCCGCGTCTTCGATGGTGATGATCCGCTCGTCTTCGGGAATGAAGCCGGAGAGGATGTTGAGCAGCGTCGTCTTGCCGCTGCCGGTGCCGCCGGAGACCAGGATGTTCACCTTGGCCCGCGCCAGCCCTTCGAGGATCTGCGCCATCGGCCCGGTCAGCGTCTTGAATTCCAGGATGTCGGCCATCGTCAGCGGCGTCACCGAAAAGCGCCGGATGGAGAGGATCGGCCCATCGATCGCCAGCGGCGGGATGATCGCGTTGACGCGCGAACCGTCGGCGAGGCGGGCATCGACCATCGGGCTCGACTCGTCGATGCGGCGGCCAACGCGCGACACGATCTTGTCGATGATCTTCATCAGGTGCGCGTCGTCGTAGAAGGTGACGGTGGTCTGCTCCAGCTTGCCGCGGCGCTCGACGAAGACCTGGTCGTGGGTGTTCACCAGGATGTCGGAGATCGTCGGGTCGGCGAGCAAGGGCTCCAGCGGGCCGAGGCCAAGCATTTCATGCTGGATGTCGCGGACCAGATTGTGCCGCTCGGTGGTATTGAGGACGACGTCGCTCTCATCGAGCAGGCGCTCGACCAGATCCTTCAGCTCGTCGCGCAACTGGTCGCTGCTGATCCGCTGCATGCGCTCGAGGTCGACGCGCTCCAGCAGGCTCTGATGCAGGCTCACCTTCAGGTCCTGGTACGACTTGCTGCCCAGCCCGCCTCGGGTGTCGCCTGCGCGGCTCGCTCCGCCGTCGTATTCGCTCAGTCGTTCTCTCAGGGACATGGCATGCTCCTCTATATCGTTCGCTCAGCGCCCCAGCAAGCGGCCGAACCAGCCGGCCGGCTCGACCCTGGTTTCGGCACTGGTCAGGGTCGCGGCGATGTCGACCAGGGCTTTCGATACCAAACTGGCCGGAGCCAGCTTGCGCACCGGCACCCCCTGATTGACCGACGCGGCAACCGGCTCGAACTGGTTCGGCACCACGTGCGCGGCCTCGTAGCCCAGCGCCTTCTGCACATCCGCGAGGCCGATGTCGTCGCTCTTCTGGTAACGATTGACGATGATGCGGACCTTCTCCCGGCCGTAATCCAGCGAACGGAACGCCTCGACCAGGCGCTTGGCGTCGCGGATGAAGGGTAGCGTCAGCTGCAGCACCGGATAGATCACGTCGGCATGGTCCAGCGCGCGCAGGCTGACGGCATCGAGGCCGCGGCCGGCATCGATGACGACGAAATCGTACTGGTGGCGCGCAAGGCGCAGCAGCGTATCGACGTGCTCGGCCTTCACCGCCAACGCCCGCGACGGATCTTCCGGCGCCGCGAGGACATCGAATCCTTCCGAGATGTGGACGACGCTGGAGGCGAGGAAGGCCGCATCGACGCGGTGGATCTCTTCCGCCAGATCGGCGATGGTCTTTGTCGACTTCTGGTCGGAAACGAACAGCGCCGCATCGCCGAACTGTAGGTTGAGGTCGAGCAGCAGGACTTTCTGTTCGTGCTCGGCGAGCACGTAGCCGAGGTTGGCGGCGAGGAAGCTGGTCCCGGCACCGCCCTTGCAGCCGACGAAGGTCAGGATCTGCCCATGCCTGCGCTCGTGGCCGTTGGCCTTCGTCACCAGACGGCCGAGCGCCGACGCCAGCACCGGCGTCGTCGCCGGCAGCGGCAGGACCTCGCGCACCCCAGCACGCATCGCCCCCATCAGGAAATCGGGGGCGGCATTGTCGGTAACGAGGATCAGCGCCATGTCCGGGTAAAGCTGGCGCAACTGCTCGATCCGCTCCAGCGGCGCGCAACTGCCGCCGCTGCAGTCGAGGATCATCACCTCCGGATCCTGGTGGGCGGGAATTTTCGCCAGATCGTCCAGGCTGCCTTCGATCGGCGTCACCTCGATCGGCTCCTCCATCGCATCGAGGTTGGCGCAGATGTCGCGCAGCGTTTGACGGGCTTTCGAGACGACAACCAGATTCACCACTTTCTCCCCGATCGTTCGTTGATACTCGGTTTGCAAATCACTTTTCCCACCCACCTATGATGGCACGAAGCCCAGACCTTCGGCCGGCATGACCACCGGGGAAATCGGGATACGGATGCGAAAATCGACACCGGCCACCGCGAGCAGGAAGCCGACCACCGGCTCATAGAACACGCCTTGGCAATTGTCCGTGTCGCACACCTCGGCCCGGACATAGCGGATGCAGCTGTTGACACGGCCGGCATCGGCGCAGGCCGACAGATTGTCAGCAGGATCGGTCGGCGCCGGGCTGACCTCGACCTGATTGACGTCGAGGTAGGTGATCCTGATCTCGGCGTTGCTGATCTCTGCCGCCGCCGGCAGCAGCACAACACCGGCGGTCCCGGCGCGAAAGATGGACTCGCGCTGCAGGGCGGCCACGTCGGTGCTGAAGTTACGTACCACGGCTTCGCGAGCAGCTCGCCGCGTCACTTCCTGCACCGTGTTCCAGACGTACATGAGACGGCCGAGCTCGACGATACCGAACAGCAGAGTGAAGAAAAACAGGCTGACCAGCGCGAATTCGACCGCAGTCGCTCCCCTCTCGCGGGGGCCGCGAACGTCGGGAGTGCAAGCGGGCAATCTCATGGTGGCGTACCCCTCAATTCATGTAGCGCATGACGGTATGCGGCGTCAGCGAGACGCCACTGATCGAATGCACGCCGGCGGTCGACGGATTGAAGAAGGGAAAGATGCCGCCGATGTCGATCGAATAACCGGTAATCGCCACGCGGACATCGGCGGGGGCCGTGCCATCGACACAGGCGCCGCCATCGCAGGTGACGTCGACATTGGCAGTAATCAGCAGCGGATCGACGTTGGCGCCGTTGGCAGCATCGACCACCAGAGTCTGGGTGGCACCGACCGCGACCGAGGATATCGTCGCCTTCGGCGCCACCGACATCGCGCGGGCACCGTCCCGCGTCGCCTTGGCCAGTGCGTTGTAGTACCAGAAGGCCCGACCGAATTCGAAGGTACCGGCCGCCATCAGCATCAGCAGGATAAGGAGAAAGGCCAGTTCGACCGCTGCCACGCCCGACTGGCCGCAGCGACCCGACTTCACGTGCATCGAGGTGGAAGAGAAAGGACGGATCGGGCTCATGATCTCACCGGTATAGCTTGATCTCGGACATCGGCACCGGATTCACCAGTCCCGCAAACTCGCCATCGATGCGCTTCGGTGTGCCGGTCGGATCAGCCAGAACCTGCATGAAGAAGCGGCCGATGCCGAGGACTGGCAGGCTCTGTCCGCAGGCGCCACCGCCGGTGACGTTCGGACAGTCGATGATCAGGATGTTGATGATCCGGCGATTACGCACACCAGCTACCCCTGGCGGATAGGTGGGCGCCGCGAACAACGAGCCGCTGTTCTGCCAGTAGGGATAAGTTGCCGGATAGGCGGTGCCGAAGTACGTCATGGCCGTTCCGTTGTTGTACATCTGCCCGAGAGCGTTGGTCTGGGCCGCGGTGAACGCCGTTCCGACGCTGATCGGGCTGGTGCTGGTATCCGCGCGGAAGGCCGGCCCGTAGGCCCAAAGCACACCATTTTGCGGCCCGGAGGGGGAGGTACCGAACGCCATGCCGGGATTCCCGGTGCCTCCCGGCGTTGCGTTATAGAGCGGCTTCTTCGTGGTCGCATCGAGCTGGACGGACTGGAATGGGTCGGTGCTGGACCAGCCAACGACATTGTTCGGATCGTAGTCGTAGGCCGCGTCATGGGCACTCATCCGCGGCGCCTGATTCGAGCAGGCGCCGGGGGGAGATGCTTTGTAGCAATACTGCATTACGTTGGCGTCCGGCGGCGCGGATGAAGGATCGCACTGGTTCGTTCCCAGTGATCCGCTGCCTCCGCCATAGAGCCCGAAGCGCGAATTCAATGCCCGCAGGATGACGTCGGATAAGCCGGTATTCCCGAGAGCATAGACCGAACCAACCCCCTGGCCGACCGCGCTGCTACCGATGCAGACGAAGGGGGCCGTGAAATTGGCGCTGGAATGGGACGGATCACAGGTCGCCGGATCGCTATCGACCGGGTTGACCAGATACGGCACGCTGTTGCTGCCAAGCGGCCCCAACTCCATGATGTTGTAGCCCATGCCGCGGCGGAATCCGTATTCCAGCAGTTCGCCGTGCGCATAGTAGTCGTACTTGGTCGGCGACACCGCACAGACGCCGATCGGCGTAATCTGCGCCAGGAAGCGCCCGGCGACCGCATAACCGAAGGAAGCGGCGCTGTTCTGCCCGCCGATCACCGGCATGAAGAAGACCTGCTTGCTGCTGGCCGCCCCGGTATCGACTTCAAGGAAGGTCAACCCTGCGGCCAAGCCGTCGGTAGTCACCGTGGCGGCGTCGACGAAGGTGCAGTTCGGCGTCCGCAGAGGCAGATGGTCCGTCGCGTTGGGACAGTTCCCCAGGCGGATGTTGTCGATGGTGATCGTTTCGCCGTCGATCAGGTTGCCGATCGCATTCTGGCCGAAGGTGGCGATCGCGCTGGCGACTGCGCTGGTGACGCCGGCGGCAGTCTGGTTCAGATCCTTGGCACCGCTCAATGCGGCGGCATCGGCGGCGTTCTGCAGCTCGGTCTTGCGCGCATAGAGATGCGACAGGTCGATGGCGATCCCCATCATGCCGAAGAGGAACAGCACGGACAGCAACCCGACAATGAGGGCTACCGCGCCGCGCTGCCGCTCCCGTAACGAATGATGCCTGGCCATGATGTGCTCCTGTACCGCATCGCCGCCGCACGACCGAATCTGTCTGCCGCCGCGCCGACCTACTGACTTCCCCCGCCCGAGCCGCTGGAAACGCCGATGTTGAAGACGTTCTGCGGAGGCGGTGGTTTCTGGAAGCTCGTTTCGTAACGCTCGACCGCCTCGCGCGCCGCCCGTCCGTCAAGCCCGTTCACCGGGTCCGGATTCTTGCCGGCGTCCTTGTTGATCGTCTGCTGCGCCTTGGCCATTTCAACGGCCTGCCCGAACTGCGAATCGAGAACCGGCGTCCGGCTGAGCAAGTTACTCGACCCCGAACTGCAGCCGGCAAGCGCGAGCAGGATCGCCAACACGCCAAGAGACGATTTCATTTCGACTGTTTTCATGACGATCTCCTCATTTCACCTCGAAGCCGCTGGCAGGCTTGCCTTGGGGGGCTGCCGCCGCGGGCGCCGGTGCCGATGCCTTCTCCTCGTTTTCCGCCGGAGCCCTTTCCATGTCGGCATTCAGCAGGCGTCCACCGCGAGTCGGTTCGATGTAGGCATCGGTCGGCAACGCATAGTTCGGCGGAAGTGGCTTCACCAAACGCGGGGTGACGATGAAAAGCAGTTCGGTCTTGTCATTCTGGAAATTGTTGCTCCGGAACAGCGCGCCGAGAATCGGTATCTCACCCAGGAACGGAAAAGCCTTGATCGTCTGTTTGGCGTTGTTCTTGATCAGGCCGCCGATGGCAAAGGTTTGACCGTCAAACAGCTGCACGGTGGTCGACGCCCGCCTGGTAGTGATCGACGGCAGGATCGAGGTACCTGTCAGCAGGCCGGTATTGATCGAGACCCCGATGCCCTCCGGGTTCACTTCGGACACCTCCGGCGCCACCCGCAAGTTGATCCGCCCCCCGGAGAGCACGGTCGGCGTGAAACGCAGGCCGACGCCGAACTCCTTTTCCTCCAGGGTGATCGTCGGTGCGCCACCGCTGGCCGCCGATTGCGCGACGGGGATGAAGATCTTTCCCCCGGCGAGGAAACTGCCTTCCTGCCCGCTGATCGCCATGACGGTCGGCTCGGCCAGGATTTTGACGAGCTCCTCTTTCTGCTCGGCGTCCAGATTCAAGAAGTCGGGAGTCTTCAGGATCTTGAGCACCCCGGCGCCGCCAGACAGAAAACCCGAACTCAGCCCATAGACCCAGTCTCCACCGGCGGTGGCACTGATTTGCGCGCCGATTTTTTCAAGCAAGGTCTTGGAGACTTCGGCGATCTTCACCTCCAGCATCACCTGCTGGGGTGCTGCCGTCGACAACATGTTCACGATCCGCGGCGAAACCGCCGTGCTGCTGCCGCCTCCCCCCTGGCTGCCACGAACATACGCGCCGGCAACCTGGACGATCTGATTGGCCACCATCGCATCGGAAGCCATGCCGCTCAGGACCAGGCTGTTTGCCGCGACCCCAACCTTGACCCCCTTCTCCCCGGGGAACAGTTCCCTGACCTTGGCCTCCACCCCCGCGGCATCCAGGCCGACCTGGACATCGACGACCACGCAGCGGCCGCTCTTGCCTTGCAGGATCATGTTGGTCGAGCCGGTTTCGATGCCCAGCACATAGAGCATCTGCGGCGACACGAGACGGGCTTCGACGACACCAGGGTCGCCGACAGTGCGCTTGACGACCGGCTCCGGCATTTTCAGCAGCGTCGACTTGCCGACCGCGATGCCGACGACCGTCGGCGCCGACATTTCTCCGACGCAGTTCGGTCCGTCCGCGCGCGAGGTCGTTCCCTCGCTGCTCGCCGCACGTCGCCGTGCGGCCCCGGGATCGACGGCGGCCACCGGCCCGGCAGCCGGCGCCATTGCCGTCCCGGCGCCTGCAGCCACTCCCGCCTGGCGGGAACCGATCGCCCCATATTCCACGGCAGTCTGCGCTACCGCCAGCGACGCCAGAGCCATGCCGCAGATCAACGAATGTATCCGGTAGTCCATCGTTATTCTCCTTCGCGTCCGGATTGAAAGTCAGAAGCACTCGAGGGAAGACTGCGTCCCTCTCAGCACCTGTACGCAATTCCTCGACTGCACAGCCTTGCCGCTGCTCCGCCGCCGCTCCGGTTTCGGCGCCTCGGCCTTGACCTCGGCCGGCGACGGTTTGAGCTTGTCGGAAAGCAGCGAACCCTTCGTCGCCCCCACCGTTTTCACGGCCTGTGCTTCAACCTGGTTCCTCAACACCAGCGAAAGGCTGCCGACGCTGCGGGCAAGATCGAGTTTTTCCGCCTCCTCGGGGGTCACTTCCAGCGTCACGGCATTGACCACCTTCGGCTTCGACTCGTCGCGGCTCGCCTCCTGCGCCACGGCCAGCACGAGGATGTGCTCCAGCACGATCTTGGAAATCTGCCGCTCCTTGTCGCCGACCTGGCCGCCTTCCTCCTGCGTGTTGACCATGATGTCGACGTAGTTGCCGGGCAGCGCAAAACCGGCGACGCCGACCACCTCGTTCACGCGCACCGTCATCGCCCGCTTGCCGCTTGCGATCAGCGCGGAAAGGCCGGCGCGACTGCCGACCGGCGCCAGCTTCGACTCCAGGATGGGTTCACCGCGCCCGACCCCCATCTTCGTCACCCGGCCGGCGAGCGTCGTCAGGTCCGAAAATCCACCGGCCGGCATGCTGTCGCGCGGCCAGTCGACAAGCTTGATCATTTCCGGGTTGATCTGCTGGCCGACCTGCATGTCTACCACCGCAACAGCCAGGCGATTGGTGCTCACGGCGCTCTGCTGGCTGACCCATCGCGCGGCGGCGAGCACGGCGACCAGCCCGGCCACCACCGAGATGCCTATCATCACGATTGCCTTCATGTTCTTCATGTTGTCCCCCAATCGCGACCACCGGGGCCGCCGCAAACGACTCTCAAGCCTCCAAGGTACATCTCCGGAAAAACCCTGACCGAACGTCCATCACTGCTCCGATACGAAATAACTTGCCCACGCCCGCTTCAGCGTGGCTTCACTCATCGCGCGCTCGCTGCCTTCGTAGATCGCGAAATCCCTGATCTGCCCGACCAGATCGCGCGGATAGCACGCCAGCAGCGGACGATTGCTGTGCACATGCATTTCCTTGACGAGAAAATCGAATGCGCCGGCGTCGAAGCGCACGCCGTACTCGTTGCAGCAACGCTCGAAGATTTCCCGGTAGTCGTGCTCGGGAACCGGCCCGATGAAGATCTTGTAGCCGAGACGGCGCAGGAAGGCTTCGTCGGCGAGATCGGTAGGCTTGACGTTGGTCGAGAAGACGACGACGACGTCGAAAGGCACGCGGAACTTGTAGCCGGTATGCAGCGCCAGGTAATCACAGCGGCGGTCGAGCGGGACGATCCAGCGGTTCATCAGATCGCGCGGCGACACCAGTTGTCGCCCGAGGTCGTCGATGATGAAGATGCCGTTGTTCGCCTTGAAATGCGGCGGCGCCTGGTAGAAGCGGGTGCTCTGGTCAAAATGCAGATCGAGCATCGACAGCGTCAACTCGCCGCCGGTCATGACCACGGGCCGGTGGCAGACCAGCCAGCGCTGATCCGCTTGCCGCCGACGATCGATCAGCCGATCCGTATGCACGACAGGCGGCACTGGCTTGTGCACCAGCGGATCGAAGACCTGGATGATCTCGCCATCGACCACCACCGCATGCGGCACCGGCACTGTCCCGCCGAGCAGGCGGCTCAGCCGCTCCGCCATGTAGGTCTTGCCGCTGCCGGCCGGACCATAGACGAAGATCGCGCGCCCGGAGTTCATCGCGGCGCCGAAGGAATCGAGAATCCGGGGAGAGATCACCAGATCGGCGAACTCCCGGTGCACCATGTCGGCATGGATTTCGAGCGCCCCCACCGAGTGCCGGTTGATCGCCTCGGTGTAGGCCTGCAGCGTCACCGGCGCCGGACCGGCGTACTGGCAACGGCGCAGGCTTTCGATCGCGCGCCGCTTGCCTTCCTCGGTAAGCTGGTAGTCGACATCGCCCTCGCTGGCGCCGCGCCGGGCGATCTCGGCGAGATGCTCGCTGCGCATGAAATCGATGACCGGGTTAACGACCACTGCCGGCAGGCAGATGTAGGCCGTCAGGTCGGTCAGGGAAATTTTGCCGCGCTGGAAGACGATCTTGCCGATGAGGTCGGCGAGGAAGAGCAGATCCAGCCCGCATTCTTCGAGATTCCGCGGCGCCTGCGGCGCCGTCGGCAGCTCGTCCTTCGCCGCTGCCCGCCGCCGTTCGCCGACTTCCGCAGGCGCCTGCGGCGCCCCTGTGCGGCCGGGTGCTTGAGATTCCGGCGGGTTGCCAAGGTTACCCGAGCTACCCAAGCTACCCGAGCTGTCTATTCGTGCCACGTTCATGTCAGACATGGGCACCTCTCATTTAGCTGGCCGGTTGACCAGGAGCGGAGCAGGGCAAGAAAACTTCTCCTGACCGCTACCCCTTCTGCAATTTCAGACTACTCCATTCGCCGCCACGCGACAACGCATGACAAAAAAATTTCCTGTCGTCATCTGAGCGCACCGGTGTCACAAAAAATACCCCGCCCGAAACGCCAGCAGCGCCACCCCCGTCCCGATCGCAATGACGGCACCGTAGGGCATGCGGCCCACCGACGCGCTCGACGGATTGATCGACACGGAGACGTTGGCAGCGCCATCGCTGCCTCTTGCGGCTGACCGCTTCAAACTGCGGAAGTTCACAAACAACTGCGACCAGGCGCCGCCGCGCGACACCACCACGACGGCCCATGCGCCACCGACCAGAAACGTCATGACCACCGTTGCGACAGTGAGCTGCGGGCCGAGAAACGCTCCGACCATCGCCATCAGCTTGACGTCGCCGGCCGCCATGCCGCGCAACAGGTAGAACGGAAGCAGCAGCGAAAAGCCCAGCGCCATGCCGGACGCGGCGCGCCGCCAGCCGAGGTCGGAAGGGAAAACCAGATGAACGGCAAAAGCGGCGCACAAACCGCCGAGCACCAGGAGGTTCGGTATCCGCCGCCAAAGGATGTCGCTTAGCGCAGCCGCGAGCAGCAAGCCGCCAAGCAGCAACAGGCGCACCTCGAAAAACCATGCATCGGAGAAAACCAGATATCCGTCGATCAGTTGCATGACCGCGCCCCTCCGTCACCTATGTGCCACAGCCCTCCGCTTGCGCGACGCAAGCGCCCCCACTGAAAACACACAGGGTTGTCACACATTCTCCTGCTGGCACTTCGCGCACAAACGAACCGCTGCCGAAGAAACCCTATCGCTGCCGAACGCATCGGTCAGCGTATATGCACTCCCTCTGCCCACCCAAGCTCTGTTCGTAGCTGCTCATGTCAAGACACCGCATGAACAACGCTTACTACTCACGCCGGCGAAAGAGGCGGTTCAGGCAACTGATCACTCCGGATTGCCGCTTTCACCGGAATGACCTGCCCGTTCCTTCGTTCCTCTCCGGCTATCGTCAAGCTTCGCGCCGAGCCTTCAGCACGAAATCGACGCTTCGGTCACCCGCCGCTATGTGCGGGCCAAGGGCCAGACTTCGACTCGCCACTCCGTTGCCAACCAAAGCGCTGTCCGCGGACACGGACAGCGCTTCTATTTGTCGGCTCGGCAAGCCGCGAACCTGCGGCCGTTCAGCCGCAACTTGCTCCCGGAAGCGGAGTCAGGCAGCCCGCGATGTACGCGAACAGCGCATTCAGGTTGGTACCCGCCAGCGACGCACCGACGATCAGCACGATGGCGATCAGCGCGGCCAGCAGACCGTATTCAATGGCGGTCACGCCTTCTTCGTCCAGAAGGAAGCCCTTGATAGCTAGGATGAGTGATTTCATGGCGATCTCCACTAGAATTTCCAACTTCCGGGTCGGGTGAAAAAAGCCCCTTTCCATCCCTGCCCGATCTCATTGCCGGTTCGAGCTTCTTGCCCCGCGCTTTCCACATTCATTCGGAAAGCACACGCCCGGTCTGTTTCTTTATAGGCTTGCGATCATGGGCAGACAAGCGGGAAGTCGTCGTCTACGCCAAAAGTCGTAGCGGCGAACTATCTTCAGCAAGCCCTGTCTCCCGCCCCGAATTTTTTGTCCCTCGCCGGCCGGCGGCCTGTAAAATCCGGGGCGCAAAAACCGTTCCGTCGCTGCCCCCGCCGCCTGCCGCCACCCTCCATGCCCGTCGACCACTACGAAAACTTCCCGGTTGCCTCATTGCTGCTACCGCAACGGCTACGGCAGCCGATCGAAGCGATTTATCGCTTCGCCCGTAGTGCCGACGATATCGCCGACGAGGGCGACGCCACGCCGGACGAGCGGCTGGCCGGGCTCGCCGCCTACAGCGAAGCGCTTGACCGCATCGAGCGCGGCGAACCGGTGTCCGACCCGATCTTCGCCCCGCTGGCAGCCGAAGTCGCGGCGTGGAAACTGCCCCTGCAACTGTTCCGCGACCTGCTCGATGCCTTCGCGCAGGACGTGGTGAAAACGCGCTACGCAAGCTACGCCGAGCTGCTCGACTACTGCCGGCGCTCGGCAAATCCGGTCGGCCGCCTGCTGCTGCATCTGGTCGACCGCGCCACGCCGGACAACCTGGCCCGCTCGGACGCAATCTGCAGCGCCTTGCAACTGGCCAATTTCTGGCAGGACGTCGCCATCGACTGGAAGAAGGATCGCGTCTATCTGCCGCAGGAAGACCTCGCCCGCTTTGCGGTGAACGAAGCACAGATCGCCGACGGGCGCTGCAGCGAGAGCTGGCGGGCGCTGCTCGATTTCCAGGTCGGGCGGACGCAGGCGCTGATGCTGGCCGGCGCACCATTGGTACATCAACTCCCCGGCCGCATGGGCTGGGAAATCCGCTTCACAGTGCAGGGCGGCCTGCGCATTCTGGAAAAGACCCGCCAGGTGCGCGGCGACGTTTTCCGCCACCGCCCCGTGCTCGCCCCCTCGGACTGGTTGCTGATGTTCGCCCGCAGCCTCAGGATGTAGGACTATGAATCCCGACCAATACTGCCAGGAAAAGGCCGCCTCCAGCGGCTCCAGCTTCTACTACAGCTTCCTCTTCCTGCCGCCCGAGCGGCGGCGCGCGATCACCGCGCTCTACGCCTTCTGCCGCGAGGTCGACGACGTCGTCGACGAATGCCACGACCCGCAGATCGCCGCGACCAAGCTGGTCTGGTGGCGGCAGGAGGTGGCCCGGCTCTACGAAGGCCAGGCCGGCCATCCGGTGACGCAGGCGCTGCAGGGCGTGCTGCCGCAGTTCAACCTGCCGCAGGAGCAACTGCTCGAAATCATCGACGGCATGGAGATGGACCTGACGCAGTCGCGCTACCTCGACTTCAAGGCGCTGTCGCTCTACTGCTACCGCGTCGCCAGCGTCGTCGGCCTGCTCGCCGCCGAAATCTTCGGCTACGAGGACCGGCACACGCAGAAGTACGCGCACGACCTGGGCATGGCCTTCCAGCTCACCAACATCATCCGCGACGTCGGCGAGGACGCGCGGCGCGGCCGCATCTACCTGCCGATCGACGAGCTGCAGCAGTTCGGCGTGAAGGCCGCGGACATCCTCAACGCGCAATACTCGGACAATTTCCGCCGGCTGATGGAATTCCAGATCGAGCGCGCCGAGCGCTACTACGAGCAGGCCCTTGCCCAGCTCCCCGCCGGCGACCGCCGCGCGCAGCGGCCCGGCCTGGTGATGGCGGCGATCTACCGCACGCTGCTCGACGAGATCCGCCGCGACGGCTGCCAGGTGCTGACGCAGCGCACCTCGCTGACGCCGCTCAGGAAGCTGTGGCTGGCAGTGAAAACCTGGGTGAAGGCCGGATGAAACGCCCCCCGCGCCCGCTGCGATCGCGCCCCTACGAGGGGGCGCGGGCCGCGCTTCGGGCGGCCCGGCGAGCGGCCTGACGTGACCGGCTTCGGACAAGTCGCCGTCGTCGGCGCCGGCTGGGCCGGCCTCGCCTGCGCTGCCGAACTTGCCGCCGCGGAAATTCCGGTCACCGTTTTCGAAGCCTCCCGCCAGCTCGGCGGGCGGGCGCGCAGCGTCGAACTCGACGGGCGGACGCTGGACAACGGCCAGCACCTGCTGGTCGGCGCCTACGTCGAGACGCTGCGCCTGATGCGCCTGGTCGGCGCCGCGCCGGACGCCCTGTTGCTGCGGATGCCGCTGCGGCTCGACTATCCCGGCGCGTTCCGCCTGGCGCTGCCACGACTCCCGGCCCCCTGGCACCTCGCCGCCGGGCTGCTGGCCGCCGACGGCGCCAGTCTGCGCGAAAAGCTCTCGGCCGCCGCTTTCATGCAGCGGCTCAAGGCCAGCGGCTTCCGGCTCGACCGCGACACCACCGTCGCCGCGTGGCTGGACCGCCACCGGCAGCACGGAGCGATCCGCCGTTTCCTGTGGGAGCCGCTCTGCCTCGCGGCACTCAACACGCCGCCGCAGCACGCTTCGGCGCAGGTGTTCGCCAACGTCCTGCGCGACAGCCTGGGCGGGCCGCGCGACGCCACCGACCTGCTCGTGCAGCGCGCCGACCTCGGCCGGGTCTTCCCCGAACAGGCGGGGCGTTACCTCGGCGAGCGCGGCGGCCGGATCCGCTGCGCGCACCGCATCCGGGAAATCGAGCGCAGCGGCAACGGCTGGCGGGTCGCCGGCGAGCACTTCGAGCATGTGGTGCTTGCGGTGGCGCCGCAGCACGTTCCGTCACTGCTGGTTTCCCGGCCCGCGCACGAGCCGCTGCTGCGCCTGCTGGCGGACTACGATTACGAGCCGATCGGCACCGCCTACCTCGCCTACCCGGAGCCAGTGCGGCTGCCGTTCCCGATGCTCGGCCTGCGCGGCCCGCTCGGCCAATGGGTCTTCGACCGGAGCGCCCAGGGCGGCCCGGCGGGCCTGCTGGCGTTCGTCCTGTCGGCAGACGGCGACTGGGAAAAGCTCGATGATGAGGAATTGGCGACGTCCTTGCATGCGGAGCTCACCGCCACCGTCGGCCCGCTGCCGCCGCCGCACTGGCAACGCAGCATCCGCGAGCGCCGCGCCACCTTCCGCTGCCGCCCGGACCTGCCGCGTCCCGGCCCCGCTACCGCCGAACGCGGCCTGTGGCTGGCCGGCGACTACACCTGCGGCGAGTATCCGGCAACGCTCGAAGGCGCCGTCAGAAGCGGCGTCGCCGCCGCCCGCGCCGTGCTCGCCGGCAAGTGATCAGCCGCCCTGGTTCTGCTTGACGATCGCCGCCTTGATCACCGGCATGAACTCGTGCCAGACGTACCAGCTCCCCCCGCCGAACAAGAGCAGCGCGACGACCAGCTGAAGCACGAAGGCGCGCGTCTCGCGCTGCTGCCGGCTGATTTTCTTTCCCGGATCGGTGGCGCCGCAACTCGGGCAGGCCAGCGCGGAGGTGTCTACGTTGTGGCCGCAGGCGCGGCAAGGGACGAGGGGCATGAACGACTCTCACGAGTTGGTTGGTAACCGAAACACAGTGCAGGTGGGAGCTGCGCATGTCGATGTTAACGTATTTTGCATGCGCAACTATTTCGAAAACGTCGGCTTGTCAAACCCGCGAATCGTCCTGCGATGATCATCGAGCGGGAGCGCGAGCAGCGCGGTAGGAGTGCTGACGGAATCACCTCGCGCCGACCAATAGTCAGCCCGAAGTCTCCGGTAGAAGCGGTCATAACGCCGCAGGTTTTCCACATAGTGCTGCAGCAGTTCCTGGCGCCGCACCGCGGCCATATCCCGCTCTTGCTCCGCCAGATTGGTGGTTTCCTGTGGGTCAGCACTCAAATCGTATAGCTCTTCCTTTTTCTCGCCGAAGTTATAGATGTACTTATAACGAGCGTCGATACTGGCTATGCACCAATCGTCGTACCAGCAGACGGCTATTGCCCGATTTCGGGGTAATGCACCACCGATGAAGGAACGGCCTGCTGTCTCGCCAACCAGATCGAATCCCATGATATCTACGACAGATGGCACGATGTCGGTCAACGACACGATGCGCGAGTCCTTTGCCGGTTCAACCCAGCGCGGCGAATGGATGAGGAGGGGGACGGCAAGCGTTTCCTCGTATAGCGAGGCGTTGTGCTGCCTTCTGCCGTTCTCGATGAAACTCTCGCCGTGATCGCCGACGATGACGAAAACCGTGTTGTCATATGCTCCCGCTGCCTTGTATTGCTGAAGCAGTTGGTCGACAAACCAATCTAGGTAACGAACCGCGTTTAGATAGCGGTTCTTCTCCTCGTAGTCCTGGCCGTCGGCAAATTCTTGGAACCCGAGGCGACTGGGCGCCCAATAGGGATGGTGCGTAGTTCCGGTCAGGTAAACGGCAAAAAACGGTCCATTCTGTCGTGCGAGCCATTGCCTGCTCGGCTCAAGCATCACTGCGTCTTCATGGCCGAAATAATTCGCCGGTTCGAATCCGGAGACCGTGAAATCCTCGCCGCCGCGAAAGGACCGGAATCCCATTTGGGCGACCAACCCGCTCCTATTTTCGAAATTCTTCGTTGGCGATTGAAAAAAAGCCGTCTCGTATCCATGCTCATCGAGTAGAGAAGCCAAGCAGCGGGCAGGGATGCCAAGATGCGACTCAAAAATGGGGTAGCGGTAAAAGGGCTCGGTGCCACACAGCATGGCCACCAGCGCCTTCGAGGTGTGGGGTATAGCCGTGTACGCGCGTTCAAGGACAAGGCTATCGGCGGCCAGTGCCTGCAGATGCGGCGTCACCAGCCGGCGCTGCGTATTGCCGAGGTTCGTAGCCCTGCTGCCGACGGATTCCAGAACGATGAATACCAGGTTCGGATTTCCCTCTCCCTTTCGATCCACGAGCGCAGCCCTGCGCACAGGCGGCATCTCCTCGCTTGCGATTGCGGCATCAACCCACTGATCGCTCTTCAAGTACTGCGACATCTGGTAGAGATACGACGGTCTGGCCGTATTCAATTCAAGATCCGGATGAAACGGACCAGGAAACGCGACAACTAACGCACCGGCCAATCCCCACAGCAGAATACGTGGCAGCATCCGGTTCCTGCCCCGCTCGATTCGCACTAGGTACAGCTTGGAAAAGATTAGCCCCACCAGCAGCGCCGGCATCAGCAACGCTGTAATCGCCTCCGAAAGATTGATCGGAAGCGGACTCCAGCCGGCGGAATAGGCCAAGTAGGCAGCGGTACCCAATGGCATGAGCGCCCCGGTAATGGCTATTGCGGTGCTTGCCTGAAAACTCTCCGCCGCCAGAAAGACAAAACACAGCAAGGTGATAGGGCGAATCAGATACTGCGCACCTGCTCGGCACAGCATCACTGAACACCACAGAAAAATCGCACCGTGATAGGCGAGATCGAGGCGCAAAAAATCAACGGCGGCCAAACCGGAGACTGGCGAGCTCGTCATAACCGCAGTCCATTTCAACCACGACAGCCATGCCAACACCGGAAGAACGACCAGCAGCAGCAACGCTGCGTCGAGCTTGGAGAACCAGTTTCCGGCCTGCGAAAGCATACGCATGGATATCTCCGGCGAGATGCTAAGTCCGCTTATCGGTTTGCACCCGCCACACAATCATCGCCAGCATCAGAAACAACACGAACGGGGCCATCTGTATGTCGGTCTTGGCCAGGGGGGCGACAAGCCCCGGCAACGTCCAGCAGAGCGCCACTATCTCGCACTCCCCTCGACGCCAGCCGCTGCGCAAGCCATACATGCCATACCAGGCGAGCGGCAAGGCGAGCAAGGCAAGGTCATAGTCGAATAGATAGGGGCTGACCAGCAAGGTTCCGCTCACCAGCCCCGCAGCCTTCAAGCGGTAATCGACCGCTTGCCGCCAGATCCAGGCCACGCAGGCAATCACCGCCAGCGCCCCGATCGCCTGCAGCGCGTAGGCAAAGGCCGTCGGCGCACCGAGTAACTTCGCGAAAGCGAAGAAGGTCGGCATCTTTATCCACGGCAGCCAGCCTGACTCCATGATCAAACGTACCAGCCGCAGGTTGCTGATGAAGGCATGCAGCGTTCCGTCACCCATGACGGCGACGCTGACGCCGAGGAAAACCAGCGCCGTCAGCGCCGCGGCGAACAGCGCGCGCCAGGCGCCCATGCAGATGAAGGCAATCGGCAGGAGCACGGCGAGGTGCGGCTTGATCGCGAGCAGGCCGGCGCAGACGCCGGCCAGCAACGGGCGGCGTTCGAGCAGGAGCAGCGTCGCGCCGAGCAAGGCGCCGGTCAGGAAGGCGTTCTGGCCGTGGAAGGCGTTAACGAACACCCCGGGGAAAGCGAGAAAGAGCATGCCAGCGCCGGCCTGCGGGACGATCCGGCGCACGACGCCCCAATAGACGCCGAGCGTCAGCGCGGTAAAGACGACGTAGGACCAGAAATACGGGAGCAACGCCAGCGGCAATACTGCCAGATAGAAGGTCGGCGGGTAATGCCACAGAAAGGGCATGGTCAACGCCGGCAGTGCTCCTTGCTGCGCCAGGAAGAGGCGCGTCGGGTCATAGGCGTCGAGCGGCGCGCCGTCGAGAGCGACACGGGACGCCGACCAGAAAGCCATGAAGTCGTAGCCGATCGGCTTGCCGAAGGGATCCATCATCTCCGTCGCCGCCAATCCCCAGCCGAGGCAGAACAACACGTAGAGCACCAGGAACATGCGCGGATAGCCGCGCAGGCGATCGGCGTTGAGCCAGTGTCCGTCGTCGTGCATAGCCGGCCCTCTTCGGTTGGCTAGTCGAGATTCTCCATCCGTCCCGCATGCATGCGCAAGCGGCGGCCGCAGCGGGCAGCGATCTCCTCGTCGTGGGTGACGAGGATCAGCGTCGTGCCGCGCTCGGCGTTGATCGCGAACATCAGGTCGATGATCTGGTGGCCGGTGGCGGCGTCGAGGTTGCCGGTCGGCTCGTCGGCGAGGATCAGCTTCGGCCCCGGCGCGAAGGCGCGGGCGAGCGCGACGCGCTGCTGCTCGCCGCCGGAGAGGTGCTTCGGGTAGTGGTTGAGGCGATGCGCCAGGCCGACCCGCTCCAGCCAGGCGCGCGCCTCGCCGCCGGCAGAGCGCTGGCCGGCCAGTTCGAGCGGCAGCATGACGTTTTCCAGCGCCGTCAGCGACGGCAGCAGCTGGAAGGACTGGAAGACGAAGCCGAGCATCTGCCCGCGCAGCACGGCCCGGGCATCCTCGTCGAGCGCGGTGATCTCACGGCCGTCGAGGCGGACGCTGCCGCAGGTCGGCTGGTCGAGCCCGGCGAGCAGGCCGAGCAGGGTCGATTTGCCGGAGCCGGAGGCGCCGACGATGGCCACCGTTTCGCCGGGGGCCACGGCGAAGGAAATCTCGTGCAGAATGACGAGCGGCTCGCCGCCGTCATCCAGACGTTCGACCTGCTTGCCGAGCCCTTCGACCCGAATCACCGCCGTTTCCGTCGTCGTTTCCATCGTCGTTTCCATTACAGCCGCTTCGTCCATGTCTTCCACGCTTCGTCTGCTGGTTCTCTGCGCCGTCGTCCTGCTCGTTCCGGCGGCCCATGCGGCCGGCACCATCCTGGTCCTCGGCGACTCACTCTCGGCCGGCTACGGCATCCGCCAGGACGCCGCCTGGCCGGCCTTGCTGCAGCAGCGCCTGGCCGAGAAGCGTCTCGATTATAGCGTCGTCAATGCCAGCATCTCCGGCGAAACCACCAGCGGCGGCCGCAGCCGCATCGGCGAGGCGCTCGCCCGCCACAAGCCGGCGGTGGTGGTGGTCGCGCTCGGCGCCAACGACGGCCTGCGCGGCCTGCCGCTCGCCGGCATGCGCGACAACTTGGCCGGCATCATCGCCGCCACGCGCAAGGCGAAGGCCCGCGTGCTGCTGGTCGGCATGCGCCTGCCGCCGAACTATGGCCCTTATGCAACCGAATTCGCGCAGAGCTACCGCGAGTTGGCCCGCAAGGAAAAGGCGCCGCTGGTCGATTTCCTGCTCGACGGCGTTGCCGACCAGCCCGCGCTCTTCCTGCCGGACGCGCTGCACCCGACGGCGGCGGCGCAGCCGCGCCTGCTCGACAACGTCTGGATTGGCCTGGAGCCGCTGTTGCAGCCGGCGCTGCTAAAATAGCGGGATGAAACTTGGCATCGCATCCGTCGAAGACCTCGGCAACACCTCCTTCAGCGACATCATCGACGTCCGCTCCCCGGCCGAATACGCCGAAGACCACATTCCCGGCGCGATCAGCTGCCCGGTGCTGAACAACGAGGAACGCGCCGAGATCGGCACCCTCTACAAGCAGGTCTCGCCCTTCGAGGCGAAGAAGCGCGGCGCCGCGCTGGTCGCCCGCAACATCGCCCGCCATATCGAGGAATCCTTCCTCGACCGTCCGAAGCAATGGAAGCCGCTCATCTACTGCTGGCGCGGCGGCCAGCGCAGCGGCGCGATGGTCACCATCTTCCGCAGTATCGGCTGGAGCGCCAGCCAGCTCGAAGGCGGCTACAAGGCCTATCGCCAGCAAGTCGTCGCCGCGCTCGCCGAACTGCCCCGCCGCTTCGACTTCCGCGTCATCTGCGGCGCCACCGGCAGCGGCAAGAGCCGCATCCTGCAGGCAATCGGCCGCCTCGGGGGACAGATCGTCGATCTGGAGGCGCTCGCCTGCCACAAGGGCTCGGTGCTCGGCGTGCTGCCCGACCAGCCGCAGCCATCGCAGAAGATGTTCGAGTCGCAGCTGCTGCAATCCTTGCGCGGGCTGGACGCCGCCCGCCCGGTCTACGTCGAGGCGGAAAGCCGCAAGATCGGCCGCCTGCAGGTGCCGGATGCAATGATCGAGACGATGCGCGCCGGCTGCTGCATCGGCGTCGAGGCGCCGCGCGCCGAGCGCGTCGCCTTCCTGCTGCGCGACTACGACTACTTCCTGAGCGACCCGGCCTGGCTCAACACGCGGCTGGCGGCGCTGAAGGACCTGCGCGGCGGCGAAACCGTCGCCCGCTGGCAGGAATATGCCAGCACCGGCCGCTGGCCGGAGCTGGTCGAGGAACTGCTCGCCGGCCACTACGACCCGCTCTACGCGCACTCGCAGAACCGCAACTACAGCGGTTTCGGTGAACCGCGCACCATCGCCGCCCCCGACCTGTCGCCGGCAGGCATCGCCGCCATCGCCGGCGAGATTCTCGGCGCCTGAGCGATGTGCCCGGCACATCGCGAGGAAGTGCCCTCGGGGTGCGCCTGAACGATGCGCAATGCGCATCGCGAAGCGAAGGGGCCTATGGCTCAAGTGCCCTCGGGGTGCCGCACCTGAGCGATACATTGCGGTACATGGCCGGCGGCGGCGCCACGCTATACTCCGCCGTAATCCAGCGCCTCCCGCCACGCATGCTCCGACCTGCCCTGACCACCCTCCTCCTGCTCGCCTGCGGGCTTGCCGGCACCAGCCAGGCCGGCGACGGCCCCGGCGTCGCCGACCCGTTCGATACCGAGGCCGGCCTGCGCCCGGTGCCCTGCGCGCAACCGCGGAGCGCAGACCTGCTCGGCCTCGCCGACGTCATCGACCAGGCGCTGTGCAACAACCCGCAGACCCGCGAAGTCTGGGCCGCCGCGCGCGCCCAGGCCGGCGCCGTCGGTGTCGCCCGCGCCGCCTGGCTGCCCGGGCTGAACGCCACGCTCGGCAGCAGCCGCGTGCGCACGCAGATCGAGGACAAGGCGACCACCAACGCGACCGTCAACAGCGGCAGCCTTGCCTTCTCCTGGCTGCTCTACGACTTCGGCGCGCGCGAGGCGACGCTGGAGAGCGCCCGCCAGCTGCTCGCCGCCGCCGTCGCCACGCAGGACAGCACGACGCAGGCGGTCTTCCTCGCCGCGCTGCAGGCCTTCTACCAGGTGCATGCGCAGCAGGCGGCGCTGGAGGCCGCCGAGCTTTCCGAAAAATCGGCGCGCGAGAGCCTCGCCGCCGCCGAGGCCCGCTACCGCGCCGGCAGCGCGACGCCGGCCGACCGCCTGCAGGCGCAGACGGCGCTGTCGCAGGCGACGCTGACGCGCATCCGCGTCGATGGCGAGCTGAAGAACGCGCGCGGCACGCTGGCCAACGCCATGGGGCTCGACGCCCACCGCCCGCTGCGGCTGGCGACGCTGGCCGCGACCGAGCCGCCGACCGGCTTCGAGCGCGACGTCGACGCACTGATCGGGGAAGCCCGCGGCCGCCGGCCCGACCTCGCCGCCGCCGAGGCGCAGGCGCAGGCGGCGCGCGCCACCGTCGACGCGACGCGGGCCGCGCACCTGCCGACCGTGTCGCTGACCGCGGCGCCGACCTGGCAGGACAACTCGGGGCTGAACACGCACACGTCGAGCATCGGCCTCACGGTGAACATCCCGCTCTTCTCCGGCTTCGGCCAGACCTACCGGGTGCGCACCGCCGAAGCCCAGGCCGAACAGAAGAATGCCCAGCGCGACCGCCTGCGCCTGCAGGTCGCGCTCGACGTCTGGAAGTCCTACCAGTCGCTGATCACCGCCACCCAGTCGCTGCGCAGCACGGCCGACCTGCTCGCCGCCGCCGAACAGTCGGAGCGCGTCGCGCTCGGTCGCTACCGCGCCGGCGTCGGCAGCATCCTCGACCTGCTCTCGGCGCAGAGCGCGCTCGCCTCGGCCCGCCAGCAGCGCGTGCAATCGAACTACGACTGGAACGTATCGCGCGCCGCGCTGGCGCAATCGGTCGGCGCCCTCGACGCCGGCATCCTGCCCGTCCTTACCGGGGAAAACCCGCGCCCCGCCATCGGAAAGCCATGAAACTCCTGTCGACGCGTCCGCTCCTCTTCCTCATCGCCCTCCTCGTCGCCGGTGGCGGCTGGTTCGCCTGGCGGCAGAATGCCGCCCAGTCGCCGGAACAGCGCTACAAGTTCCAGGCCATCGCCGTCGGCGACGTCGTGCAGAACGTCTCCGCCAACGGCACGCTGAGCCCGGTGACGCTGGTCAACGTCGGCACCCAGGTCTCCGGCACGGTGAAGAAGCTGCACGTGGATTTCAACGACGTGGTCAAGGCCGGCCAGGTGCTGGCCGAACTCGACGATGCGCTGTACACCGCGGCGGCCGGGCAGAGCGAGGCCAACATCGCCAGCGCCAACGCCTCGCTCGATCTGGCCAGGGCCAGCGAAGCGCGCATCCGCTCGCTGTTCGCCGACGAATACGTGTCGCGGCAGGAACTCGACCAGGCGGTGCAGGCGAGGAAGGCGGCCGAGGCCGCACTGCGCCTGGCGCGCGCGCAGAACGACCGCGACCGCGCCAACCTCGGCTATTCGGTGATCCGCTCGCCGGTCTCCGGCGTCGTCGTCGACCGCCAGATCGATGTCGGGCAGACGGTCGCCGCCAGCTTCCAGACGCCGGTGCTGTTCAAGATCGCGCAGGACCTGACGCGGATGCAGATCTACACCAGCTTCGCCGAGGCCGACATCGGCAACATCCGCGTCGGCCAGGCGGTGCGCTTCAACGTCGACGCCTTCCCCAACCGCAGCTTCAAGGGCGCGGTGAAGCAGATCCGGCTGAACCCGACGACGACGCAGAACGTCGTCACCTACAACGTCGTGGTCGAGGTCGAGAACCCCGAGCAGATCCTGCTGCCGGGGATGACCGCCTACGTCAGCATCGCCGTCGCGGAGAAGCAGGCCGTGCTGACGGTGCCCAACGCCGCGCTGCGCTTCCGCCCGGCCACCCCGGCAGCGAAGACCGAGGCGGGCAAGGAGGGGGCCCGGGAGGCGAACGGCAACGGCGCGCCGCGCGGCGACGGCGACAAGCGCGGCAAGCGCCGCGACACCGGCAGCGGCACCGTCTACGTGCTCGCCGACGGCCAGCTGAAGCCGGTCAGCATCGGCATCGGCATCACCGACAACCGCGCCACCGAGGTCACCGGCGGCGAACTGAAGGCCGGCGACCGCGTCGTCGTCGGCGAGAACCTGCCCGCGCCCGACGCCGGCAGCGCCAGCGGCGTCCGCCTGAGGATGTTCTGATGGCCGAGGCGCTGATCCGCGTCGCCGGCCTGTGCAAGTCGTACATGACGGCGGCCGGCCCGTTCCCGGCGCTGAAAGGGGTCGACCTGGTCATCGCGCGCGGCGAGTTCGTCGCGGTGATGGGGCCGTCCGGCTCGGGCAAGTCGACCTTCATGAACATCCTCGGCTGCCTCGACCGCGCCAGCAGCGGCGACTACGTTCTCGACAACCGCCACGTCGAACGGCTGTCGCCGGACGAGCTGGCGGCGCTGCGCGGGCGCACCATCGGCTTCGTCTTCCAGGGCTTCAATCTGCTGCCGCGCATGAGCCTGGAAGATAACGTCGCGCTGCCGCTGGTCTATGCCGGCGTCGACGTGCACACGCGCCGCGAGCGGGCGCGGCGCATGCTGGCCAGGGTCGGTCTCGAACCGTACGCGAAGTCGCTCCCGAACCGCATCTCCGGCGGCCAGCAGCAGCGCGTCGCAATCGCCCGCGCACTGATCAACGAACCACGCCTGATCCTCGCCGACGAGCCGACCGGCAACCTCGACAGCCACACCAGCGAGGAGATCATGGCGCTGTTCGAGTCGCTCAACCGCGAGGGCATCACCATCGTGCTGGTCACGCACGAGCATGACGTCGCCGACCATGCGCAGCGCCAGGTGCGCTTCCGCGACGGCGTGATCGTCGCCGACGAACCGACGCAACGACACCGGGAGGTGCTGCCATGCTGAAGGCGATGCTGCACGAAGCGTGGATGGCGATGGGCGCCAACCGCCTGCGCACGGCGCTGACCATGCTCGGCATGGTCATCGGCGTCGGTGCCGTGGTGCTGATGATGGCCATCGGCCAGGGCGCGCAGATGGCCGTGCAGCAGACGATCAGCACAATGGGCAGCAACATCTTCGTCCTCCTCTCCGGCTACACCGCCACTACGGGCGTCCGCAGCGGCGCCGGCAGCGGGCCGACGCTGCGCGTCGCCGACGCCGAGGCGATCGCCGAACTGGATGGCGTTCAGGGCGTTGCCCCTCTCCACCAGGGCTCGGCGCAGCTCGTGCATGCCGGCAACAACTGGAACGCCTGGGTGATCGGGACGACGCCCGCCTACTTCGACCTGCGCTCGTGGCCGACGCTCGAAGGCGCGCCGTTCACCGATTCCGACCTGCGCTCGGCAACCCGCGTCGCACTGATCGGCCAGACGGCGGCGAAGAATCTCTTCGGCGACGACAGCCCGGTCGGCAAGACGCTGCGCATCGGCCAGACGCCGTTTACCGTCGTCGGCGCACTGGCGCCGAAGGGGCAGAACCTCGACGGCCGCGACCAGGATGACGTCGTCGTCATTCCGCTCACCACCGCCCAGCGCAAGGTGTTCGGCACACCGTTCCAGGGCTCGGTGCGCCAGATCATGGTGCAGGCGGTGGCACAGGAAACGATGCCTGCCGTCGAGCAGTCGATGACGGCCCTGCTCCGCCAGCGCCACCGCATCCGCGACGGGCAGGAGAACGATTTCTTCCTGCGCAACCTGACCGCGGTCGCCGATTCGGCGGCGGAGACGACGCGCGTGATGTCGCTGCTGCTCGGCGCCATCGCTTCCGTATCGCTGATCGTCGGCGGCATCGGCATCATGAACATCATGCTCGTCTCGGTCACCGAGCGGACGCGCGAAATCGGCATCCGCATGGCGATCGGCGCGCGGCAGCAGGACATCCTGACGCAGTTCCTGCTGGAGGCGATCATCATCTCCATCGCCGGCTGCCTGATCGGCCTCATCATCGGCATCGGCGGCGCCATCCTGGTGAACACCGTGACCAAGACGGCGGTGGTCATTTCCGGCAGCTCGGTGCTGGTCGCCTTCGGCGTCGCCGCCGGCATCGGCATCTTCTTCGGTTTCTACCCGGCGCGGAAGGCGTCGCGCCTCGACCCGATCGAGGCGTTGCGCTACCAGTAATGGCCCTGGCCGCCGGGAAACGGAATCGGGGAAAATCGGCAAGCGCCTGCCCCTCCAACGCACGAGCCGAGCGCCTGGATTCCGGGCCAAGCCCGGAATGACGAGGTTATATCAGCCGGATTCGGGTTGCCTGACTACTAGCGCGCCGGCGCCGCCGCTCGGGAGGCGCCGCCGCTCGCCGGCTTGTCGCCGGCCGGACGCTCGGGAATCTGCACGAACACTTCGTCCTGCTTGATCATGCCCAGTTCGAAGCGGGCCCGCTCCTCGATCGCCTCGTAGCCCTGCTTGAGGTCGCGGACTTCGGCGTCGAGCCCGCCATTGCGGGTTTCGAGCTTACGGTTGGCGTCCCGCTGCTCGGCCAGCTGTCGGTCGTAATCCCACACCCGCAACCAGCCTCCCTTGCCCAGCCACAGGGGATACTGCAGCAGCACGAGCAGGGCGACCAGTCCGAGAGTGAGCCAGCGCATGGCGAAAGGGGCTAGGGAGCAGGGACTCGGGGCCGGCGAAAACCTCGCTCCCCTCTAGCCCCTGGCCGCTAGCCCCCAGTCCCTCACTTGAGGTTGTAGAAGGCTTCGCGGCCGGGGTAACCGGCGGTGTCGCCCAGATCTTCCTCGATGCGCAGCAGCTGGTTGTACTTGGCGATGCGGTCGGAACGGCTGAGCGAGCCGGTCTTGATCTGCAGCGCGTTCATGCCGACGGCGATGTCGGCGATGGTGCTGTCCTCGGTCTCGCCGGAGCGGTGCGAGATCACCGCGGTGTAGCCGGCGCGCTTGGCCATCTCGATCGCGGCAAAGGTTTCCGACAGCGTGCCGATCTGGTTGATCTTGATCAGGATCGAGTTGGCGACGCCCTTCTTGATGCCTTCCTTGAGGATCTTGGTGTTGGTGACGAAGAGGTCGTCGCCGACGATCTGCACCTTGTCGCCGAGGCGGTCGGTCAAGAGCTTCCAGCCTTCCCAGTCGCCTTCGGCCATGCCGTCCTCGATCGAGACGATCGGGAACTGGTCGGCGAGGTTGGCGAGGTAGTCGACGAACTGTGCCGAGGAGAGCTGCAGGCCTTCGCCGGCCAGCTGGTACTTGCCGTCCTTGTAGAACTCGGAGGCGGCGCAGTCGAGCGCGATCAGCACGTCCTGGCCCGGGGTGTAGCCGGCATTCTCGATCGCCTGCATGCACAGTTGGATGGCTTCGGCGTGGCTGCCGAGGTTCGGCGCGAAGCCGCCTTCGTCGCCGACGGCGGTCGAGAAGCCCTTCTTGTCGAGCAATTTTTTAAGCGCGTGGAAGATCTCGGCGCCGCAGCGCAGCGCTTCGCGGAACGAGCCCATGCCGACCGGCATGATCATGAATTCTTGGATGTCGAGGCTGTTGTTGGCGTGCGCGCCGCCGTTGATGATGTTCATCATCGGCACCGGCATCTGCATCGGGCCGGAGCCGCCGAAGTAGCGGTATAGCGGCAGGCCGGATTCCTCGGCGGCGGCCTTGGCGACGGCCATCGACACGGCGAGCATGGCGTTGGCGCCGAGGCGCGACTTGTTGTCGGTGCCGTCGAGGTCGATCAGGGTCTTGTCGATGAAGGCCTGTTCCTGCGCGTCGAGGCCGATGATCGCTTCCGAGATCTCGGTGTTCACGTTCTCGACGGCCTGCAGCACGCCCTTGCCGAGATAGCGGCCGGCATCGCCGTCGCGCAGCTCGATCGCTTCGCGCGAACCGGTCGAGGCACCGGACGGCACCGCGGCGCGGCCCATGACGCCGCTTTCCAGCAGCACGTCGCACTCGACGGTGGGATTGCCGCGCGAATCGAGAATCTCGCGGGCGACGACATCGACAACAGAACTCATGTTGTTTCCTTTACCCTGATTAAAGTTGCGAAAAACCTGCCAAACCTTCGACGACCAGCATGTTCATGTCGGCCGCTCCCGCACGCGCCTCGCGTGCTGCCCGGTATTCGGGCGAATCGTAGAATTCCTTCGCCAGCGCGACCGAGTCGAACTCGACGATGACCAGCCGCGGGGCACCGGTCCATTTTCCTTCGAGCATTTCGACGGCACCGCCGCGCACCAGATAGCGTCCGCCATATTGCGCGATCGCTGCCGCCGCCAGCTTCTTGTAGCCCTCGTAGGCGACCGCATCGGTGACCTTCGACTCGACGACCAGATAGCCCTTGCCGCTCACAGTTTCATTTCCTCGAAGCCGGCGGCCTTCACCGCGCGGTCGAGCGCGACCAGCGTCGCCAGCAGGCTTTCCATGCGCGCCAGCGGCCAGCTGTTGGGACCGTCGGAGAAGGCCTTCTCCGGGCACGGATGGGTTTCCATGAACAGCCCGGCAATGCCGACCGCCACCGCCGCCCGTGCCAGCACCGGGACGAACTCGCGCTGGCCGCCGGAAACGGTGCCCTGCCCGCCCGGCAACTGCACCGAGTGCGTCGCATCGAACACCACCGGACAGTTGGTCTCGCGCATGATCGCCAGCGAGCGCATATCGGAGACGAGGTTGTTGTAGCCGAAGGAGGCGCCGCGCTCGCAGACCATCAGGTTGTCGGCGCCGCCGTTCACTTCGCGCGCCTTGTCGACGACGTTCTTCATGTCGCCAGGCGCGAGGAACTGGCCCTTCTTGATGTTCACCGGCTTGCCGCAGGCGGCCACGGCGTGGATGAAGTCGGTCTGCCGGCAGAGGAAGGCCGGCGTCTGCAGCACGTCGACGACGGAGGCCACGGCCGGGATGTCTTCCTCGGTATGCACGTCGGTGAGGATGGGCACGCCGACCTGGCGGCGCACCTCGTCGAGCAGCTTCAGGCCGGCGTCCAGTCCGGGGCCGCGCACCGACTTGCCCGAGCTGCGGTTGGCCTTGTCGTAGGACGCCTTGAAGATGTACGGCACGCCGAGGCGGCCGCAGACTTCCTTGAGGTGGCCGGCGACTTCGACGCACAGCTCCAGCGACTCGGCCGTACACGGACCGGCGATCAGGAACAGCGGCTTGTCGAGGCCGACGTCGAAGTTGCAGAGTTTCATTTCTTGCCGGCTGCCTGATGCGCCAGCGCCGCTTGCACGTAGGCGATGAACAGCGGATGGCCGGTGCGCGGGTTGGAGGTGAATTCCGGGTGGAACTGGCAGCCGACGAACCACGGATGGACCTCGCTCGGCAATTCGACCATCTCGCACAGGTTCTCGCTCGGCGTCCGCGCCGAGACGACCAGGCCGGCCGCTTCGAGGCGGTCGACGTAGTTGTTGTTGACCTCATAACGGTGGCGGTGGCGCTCGCAGACCGTGTCGCCGTAGATCGCGTGCGCCAGCGTGCCGGGCTTCACCGGGCAGGACTGGGCGCCGAGGCGCATGGTGCCGCCGAGGTCGGAATTCTCGCTGCGCTTCTCGGTCTTGCCGGAAGCGTCCTGCCACTCGGTGATCAGGCCGACCAGCGGGTGCGGACCGTTCGGTTCGAACTCGGTGCTGTTGGCGCCGGCGAGCTGGGCCACGTCGCGGGCGAATTCGATCACCGCCAGCTGCATGCCGAGGCAGATGCCGAGGTAGGGCACCTTGTTCTCGCGGGCGTAGCGGATCGCCGCCATCTTGCCCTCGGTGCCGCGCTTGCCGAAGCCGCCGGGGACGAGCACGGCGTCCATGCCCTTCAGCGCGGCACAGCCCTTCTGCTCGATTTCCTCGGAGTCGATGTAGTGGATCTTGACCTTGCTCTTGGTATGCATGCCGGCATGCACCAGCGCCTCGGTCAGCGACTTGTACGATTCGGTCAGGTCGACGTACTTTCCGACGAAGGCGATGTCGATCTTGTGCTCGGGGTGCGTCAGCGAATGCACCAGCTTGTTCCACACCCGCAGGTCGGCCGCCTTGGCGAGGATGCCGAGCTTGTGGCAGACGATCTCGTCGAGCATCTGGTCGTGCAGCATGGCCGGGATCTTGTAGATCGAATCGGCGTCGAGCGCCTCGATCACCGCCTCGCGCTGCACGTTGCAGAACAGCGCGATCTTCGCCTTCTCATCTTCCGGGATGTGGCGGTCGGCACGGCACAGCAGCACGTCCGGCTGGATGCCGATCTCGCGCAGTTCCTTGACCGAGTGCTGGGTCGGCTTGGTCTTCAGCTCGCCGGCGGTCGGAATGTACGGCAGCAGCGTCAGGTGCATGTAGCAGGCGTTGTTGCGCCCCTCTTCCAGCCCCATCTGGCGGATCGCTTCGAGGAAAGGCAGCGATTCGATGTCGCCGACCGTGCCGCCAACCTCGACGATGGCCACGTCGGCATCGTTGGCGCCGCGCTTGATCGACTGCTTGATCTCGTCGGTGATGTGCGGGATCACCTGCACCGTCTTGCCGAGGTACTCGCCGCGCCGTTCCTTCTTGATCACCGACTCGTAGATCTGGCCGGTGGTGAAGTTGTTCGCCTTGCGCATCTTGGCGCTGGTGAAGCGCTCGTAGTGGCCAAGGTCGAGGTCCGTCTCGGCGCCGTCTTCGGTGACGAACACTTCGCCGTGCTGGAACGGGCTCATCGTGCCCGGGTCGACGTTGATGTAGGGATCGAGCTTGAGGTGGGTGACTTTCAGCCCGCGGGATTCGAGGATCGCCCCGAGCGAGGCGGCGGCGATGCCCTTACCGAGGGAGGACACCACACCGCCGGTGACGAATACATATTTGGTCATGGATTTTTCTGCAGCGGGAAAGCGCAATTTTACCCGATAAGCCCCAATCTCTCCAAGCCGCCGGCACGGCGCGGCACCGCGCCTCAGATCGCGCAGCCGGCCGGTTTCCAGGCGGCGGCGCTGCAGCCGGCGTCAGCTCCCCGGACGCAGCCATTCTCCGCGCAGCGCGCACAGCCGCTGCACCACCGCCGGCTTCGGCTCGGCGACCTCGCCTTCCTCGTAGGCCAGCACGCGCAACCCGGCGGCCTGCGCCAACTGCAGCAGCTCCTGCGGGCGAAGCAGGAAATCGGGATTGGACGGCCGCCCGAAGCGCTCGTTGCCGAGCATGAAGGTTTCGTAGATGAGCACCGCGTTGTCGGCCAGCGCCCCCTCGATCAGCGGCAGCAGCGCACGGTGCAGGTAATTGGTGACGACGATGCCGGCGAAGCGGCGGCCGGCATAGGGCCAGGCGCCGTGCTCCAGGTCGGCGACGCGCACGGTGACGCCGGCAACGCCGGAAAGACGCGCCAGCGCCGCCGGGTCGCGATCCACCGCCTCGACATGGTGGCCGAGGGCCGCCAGCAGGCGCGTGTGACGCCCGCCGCCGCAAGCCACATCGAGCACCTCGCCGCCGGCCGGAATGAGGGGCGCAAAACGCCGCACCCAGGGGGAAGGGTCGATGGGCTCAGACAGCATTTCGGGAAGCTCCGCAGATGGTCGATCCAGCCATGATCTGCCGCGAGTCGCCGCCAAGGCAAGAAGCAAATGCATCTCCCACGTCGCCGTCGCCGAAAACGGCCGCGAAGGCCGGTCGACCCCGGGCGGTTGAACGGCCGGAAAATTGCGATACAGCAGGCGCCGGATGGGCGAAAAATTTCGAATCAAATGCGGATAATACGCAGAGATTTTGTATGGGTATTGTGCTAGATTGCTGCGACGCACAACCCCATAACAATTTCACCTGCAAGGTGTCCCGTGATGCTAGAACAGCACTACCTGACCAGCCTGTTCGAACCGAAATCGGTGGCCGTGATCGGCGCCTCCGACCGCGAGAATTCGGTCGGCAACATCATCTTCAAGAACATCCTCGATTCCGGCTATCAGGGCCGCCTCTACCCGATCAACCCGAAGCACCCGACGATCCAGGGAGTCGAGGCCTATGCCTCGATCGAGGAGATCGGCGCCCGCGTCGAGCTGGCAATCATTGCGACACGCCCGCAGACGGTGCCGGCGATCGTCGAGCAGTGCGGCCGCAGCGGCATCAAGAACGTCATCGTGATCACCGCCGGCTTCGCCGAGGCCGGCCACGCCGGCGCCGCGCTCGAGCGCAAGATGCTGGAGATCGCGCGCAGCTACAGCGTGCGCGTGCTCGGCCCCAACTGCCTCGGCATCCTGCGCCCGCCGCTCGGGCTCAACGCCACCTTCGCCAAGGTCTCGGCCAATGCCGGCAACCTGGCGCTGATCTCGCAGTCCGGCGCGATGTGCGCCGCCGTGCTTGACTGGGCCAAGGCCAACGGCGTCGGCTTCTCCAGCGTCGTCTCGCTGGGCAGCACCGCCGACGTCGACTTCGGCGAGATCCTCGACTACCTGATCTACGACAACCGCACCCACTACATCCTGCTGTACATCGAAGGCATCCGCAATTCGCGGCGCTTCATGAGCGCACTGCGTTCGGCCGCCCGCATCAAGCCGATCATCCTGTTGAAGGCCGGGCGGCACGCCGCCGGCTCGGCGGCGGTACAGACGCACTCCGGCATGATTGCCGGCTCCGATGCAGTGTTCGACGCCGCGGTGCGCCGTGCCGGCGTCGTCCGCGTGAAGAACGTCGGCCAGCTGTTCTACGCGTCGAAGGCGCTCGCCTCGAAGTTCCGGCCGCTCGGCAAGCGCCTGGCGATCATCACCAACGGCGGCGGCCCGGGCGCGATGGCCGCCGACCGCGCCGGCGACCTCGACATCCCGCTCGCCACGCTGAACATGGAGACGGTGCAGAAGCTCAACGCCTGCCTGCCCTCGACCTGGTCGCACGCGAACCCGATCGACATCGTCGGCGACGCAACGCCGGAACGCTACCGCGACGCGATCCTCGCGGTCGCGTCCGACGCCGACGTGGACGGCATCCTGGTGATGCTGACGCCGCAGGCGATGACGCAGCCGGCGGAAGTCGCCAAGGCGGTGATCGAGGCGCACGAGCAGACCGGCAAGGCGCTGCTGACCTGCTGGATGGGCGAGGAGCAGGTCTCCGCCGCGCGCAAGATGCTGGAGGATGCCGGCATTCCGGCCTTCCGCATGCCGGAGACGGCGGTCGAGCTGTACTACCACATCTCCACCTACTACCGTAACCAGAAGCTGCTGCTGCAGACGCCGATGCCGACCAGCCGCCAGGAGCGGCCGGAGACGGAAGGCGCCAAGATGCTGATCGAGGCGGTGTTGTCCGAGCGGCGCAAGGTGTTGTCGGAGATGGAATCGAAGGCGATCCTGCGCGCCTTCCGCATCCCGGTGGCACAGACCATGGTCGCGCGCACGCCGACCGAGGCGCTGCTGCTCGCCGAGCAGATCGGCTTCCCGATCGCGATGAAGGTCGATTCGCCGGACCTGATCCACAAGACCGACGCCGGCGGCGTGCGGCTGAACATCACCAACGCGCCGGCGGTGCGCAACGCCTACCACGACATCATCGAAACGGTGCAGAAGAAGCACCCCAGCGCCCGCATCAACGGCGTCTCGATCGAGCCCTACCTGGCCCGGCCGCACGGCCGCGAGCTGATGCTCGGCGTCGTCCGCGACCCGATCTTCGGCCCGATCATCACCTTCGGCGCCGGCGGCACCGAAGTCGAGATCTTCAGCGACCGCGCCGTCGCGCTGCCGCCGCTGAACGGCTTCCTGGCACAGGACCTGATCCGCTCGACGCGCGCCTCGAAACTGCTCGGCGAGTTCCGCAACATGCCGGCCGCCGATACGGACGCGCTGGAAGAAGTGCTGCTGAACATCTCCGAGATGGTCTGCGAACTGCCCTGGCTGCAGGAGCTCGACCTCAACCCGCTGATCGTCGACGAGAACGGCGCGATCGCCGCCGACGCCCGCATCGTCATCGACTACGCGCCGGCGACCGGCGACCGTTACTCGCACATGGCGATCCACCCCTACCCGGTGCACCTGATCAAGGAATGGCAGCTGCCCGACGGGCAGATCGTCACCGTCCGCCCGATCCGCCCGGAAGACGCCGAGATGGAGAAGGATTTCGTCGCCCGCATGTCCGACGAGAGCAAGTATTACCGCTTCATGGACACCATCCGCGAGCTGACGCAGCCGATGCTGGTGCGCTTCACGCAGATCGACTACGACCGCGAGATGGCGCTGGTGGCGACGATCGAGGGCGAGGACGGCATGGAGCACCAGATCGGCGTCTCGCGCTACGTCACCAACCCGGACGGCGAGTCGGTCGAGTTCGCGCTGGCGGTGGCCGACGACTGGCAGAAGCACGGCATCGGCCGCAAGCTGATGACGGCGCTGATCGACTGCGCCCGGATGAAGGGCTACCGCGCCGTCGTCGGCGACGTGCTGGCCTTGAACACCAAGATGTTCAAGCTGATGACCAGCCTCGGCTTCACCATCCACCCGCACCCCGAGGATGCGGCGGTGAAGCGCGTGGTCAAGCCACTGCAGGGCTGACGGGCGGCCCCGCAAACGAAAACGGCAAGGCGCGATGCCTTGCCGTTTCTTTATTCACTGGCCGCCGCAACCGCCGGCGCGCCGAATCCCGGAAATCCTCAGAAATCGAAATTGACGTCGTAAGGATACGACTTGTTCGCTTCCTGCGACTGCTGATAGCGTGCCTGCTGGTCCAGATCGATCCGCTTGTCCCACCAGATCGCACGGCCCGCCTTCTGGTCTTCCACCCAGGCCGGGTTCTTGGCCAGCATCTCGCGCATCCACTTGGTGTGATCGGATTCGTACAGCGTCCCAAACATTCCAAACTCTCCCGTCGACATACCGAAAGGAGGCGATTATACCCGATCTCCCGGTGCCGCTCAGTGGAAGCGGATCGGCCGTGCCACCCCCGAGCAGTAGTGCTCGATGAAGCCGTCGATGGTTTCCTCGTCGCGCTCTTCCTCGGGGATCGAATCGATCGCCTGGCGGAAGCGGAACGCCACCTCGCCCTGGATGAACAGGGTCCGGCTGGATTCCTTGTCGACCAGCTCGAAGCCTTCCTGCGCCGGATAGGCAAGTATCGAGAAATGCTCGCTGTTATAGACGACGTTCATGGCCCACTCCTTTCACCTTGCGTTGCTGCACTGCGAACATGGAGACGAACTGGCACCTTTCAACCCATCTGACCACATCTTGCGGGCGAGGTGCAACAAAAATCCGCACCCTAGCCAAAGGTCGGAGATTACTGCTGAGGACGGTAGCGCAGCTCGCCGGCCGGGACGGCAAAAGGCAGCCGGTTTTCCGGCGGCGGCAGGGGGCAGGTAGCGAAAGCGGTAAAGGCGCAGGGCGGGTTATAGGCACGGTTGAAGTCGAGCACGATGCGGCCGCCAGCCGGCGCCGCGGCGTTCAGGAAGCGCCCGGCGCCGTAGGTCTGCCGGCCGCTGGTGGCGTCGCGGAAGACGAAAAACGCGCGGCTATCCGACACGGACATCGGCAGCAGCGCCACCTCGCTGTCACCGACACGGAAGACGGCCTGCCACTCGACGCGCACCGGCTTCAGCTCGCCGCTGACATTCGGCACTTCCATCGTCTGCGGCTGAGCCAGCGGCCGCCACTCGGCCTCGATGCACCAGGCCGGGTCGTAGGGAAAGGTCTCGATCCCGGAAAAAGCCTGCGGCTGCTTCGCCGCCCAGTCGAGATCGCGCACGCGCACCGCCAGCCGGCCGTCGCGCTCGATCACGAAGAAGGTGGTGGCGCCCGCCGTGACCACGGTCGGCGCGCCGCCGGCGTCGGTCCGCAACGGCTGCGGCTCGCCCGCTGCCGGGCGCCAGTTCAACTCACCGTCCGCCCAGCGCAGCACGCCCAGGCGCACCGGTCCGGCCGGGAGCGGGACGGCGGCATCGGCCGCGGTACCGACCGCGTTGTCGCCGGGTTCCAGCCAGTAGAGGCCGGTCAGGCCCAGCCAGCTGTCGGGCGCCGCCAGGCTGGCGACGCGCGCCTGACGCCATGCCTGCCAGCCGGCAATACCGTCCTCAGCCACGGGCGAAGCGGATCGTGCCGTCGATCACGCCGACGCGAACCGTGTCCTTCGGCCCGAACTTGCCTTCGAGGATCGCCTTCGCCAGCGGGTTCTCGATCTGCTGCTGGATCGCGCGCTTCAGCGGCCGCGCGCCGAACACCGGATCGAAGCCGGCTTGCGCCAGTTCGAGCAGCGCCGGCTCGTCGACCGACAGCGCCATCTCCATCTGCGCCAGCCGCTTTTCGAGGTAGCCGAGCTGGATCTTCGCGATCGCCGCGATATTCTTCTCGTCGAGCGCGTGGAAGACCACCACCTCGTCGATGCGGTTGATGAACTCGGGGCGGAAGTAGGTCTTGACCTCGGCCATCACCGCCATCTTGATCATTCCGTAGTCGTCGCCCGACATCTGCTGGATCATCTGGCTGCCGAGGTTCGAGGTCATCACGATCACCGTGTTCTTGAAGTCCACGGTGCGGCCCTGGCCGTCGGTCATGCGGCCGTCGTCGAGCACCTGCAGCAGCACGTTGAAGACGTCCGGGTGCGCCTTCTCGACTTCATCGAGCAGGATCACGCTGTACGGCTTCCGGCGCACCGCCTCGGTCAGGTAGCCGCCCTCCTCGTAGCCCACGTAGCCGGGCGGCGCGCCGATCAGGCGGGCGACCGAGTGCTTCTCCATGAACTCGCTCATGTCGATGCGGATCAGGTGCTCCTCGGAGTCGAACATGAACTCGGCCAGCGCCTTGCACAGCTCGGTCTTGCCGACGCCGGTCGGGCCGAGGAACAGGAACGAACCATAGGGCTTGTTCGGGTCGGCGAGGCCGGCGCGCGAGCGGCGGATGGCGTCGGCGACCAGCCGCACCGCCTCGTCCTGGCCGACCACGCGCCGGTGCAGCTTGTCTTCCATCTGCAAGAGCTTGTCGCGCTCGCCCTGCATCATCTTGGCTACAGGGATGCCGGTGGCGCGGCTGACCACCTCGGCGATCTCCTCGGCGCCGACCTGCGTGCGCAGCAGCTTGTTCTTCACCTCGCCGTCGCCTGCTTTTTCCGCGGCCTTCAGTTGCGCCTCCAGCTGCGGCAGCTGGCCATACTGCAGCTCGGCCAGCTTGTCGAACTGGCCCTTCCTTTGCAGCTCGGCCATCTGCACCTTGAGCTTGTCGATCTCTTCCTTGATGTGCGCCGAGCCCTGCACGGCGGCCTTCTCGGCCTTCCAGATTTCCTCCAGGTCGGAGTATTCCTTCTGCAGCTTGGCGATCTCGTCCTCGATCAGGCCGAGGCGCTTGATCGAGGCCTCGTCCTTCTCCTTCTTCACCGCCTCGCGCTCGATCTTCAGCTGGATGATACGGCGGTCGAGCTTGTCCATCGCCTCCGGCTTCGAGTCGATCTCCATCTTGATCCGCGCCGCCGCCTCGTCGATCAGGTCGATCGCCTTGTCCGGCAGGAAGCGGTCGGTGATGTAGCGGTGGCTCAACTCGGCGGCGGCGACGATCGCCGGGTCGGTGATGTCCACACCGTGGTGCAGCTCGTACTTTTCCTGCAGGCCGCGCAGGATGGCGATGGTCGCCTCGACGCTCGGCTCGTCGACCAGCACCTTCTGGAAGCGGCGCTCGAGCGCGGCGTCCTTCTCGATGTACTTGCGGTATTCGTCGAGCGTCGTCGCGCCGATGCAGTGCAGCTCGCCGCGCGCCAGCGCCGGCTTCAGCATGTTGCCGGCGTCGATCGCGCCCTCGGCCTTGCCGGCGCCGACCATCGTATGCAGCTCGTCGATGAACAGGATGATGCGGCCCTCGTCCTTGGCCACGTCCTTCAGCACCGCCTTCAGCCGCTCCTCGAACTCGCCGCGGTACTTGGCGCCGGCCAAGAGGCCGGCCATGTCGAGCACCAGCACCTTCTTGCCCTTCAGCGTCTCCGGCACTTCCTCGTTGACGATGCGCTGCGCCAGGCCCTCGACGATCGCCGTCTTGCCGACGCCCGGCTCGCCGATCAGCACCGGGTTGTTCTTGGTGCGCCGCTGCAGGATCTGGATCGCGCGGCGGATCTCGTCGTCGCGGCCGATCACCGGGTCGAGCTTGCCCAGGCGGGCGCGTTCGGTGAGGTCGATGCAGTATTTCGCCAGCGATTCGCGCTGGCCTTCGGCCTCCTGCGAATCGACGCCCTGGCCGCCGCGCACGGCGTCGATCGCCGCTTCCAGCGCCTTCTTCACGAGGCCGTGCTGCTTGGCCAGGCGCCCGGTCTCGCCCTTGTCCTCGCAGACCGCGAGCAGGAACATTTCCGAGGCGATGAACTGGTCGCCGCGCTTCTGCGCTTCCTTGTCGGTGACGTTCAACAGGCTCGACAGGTCGCGGCCGATGCTGACTTCGCCACCGTGGCCGGAGACCTGCGGCAGGCGGTCGATCGCCTTGTCGAGATCGGTGCGCAGCGCCGGCACGTTGACGCCGGCGCGGGCGAGCAGCGACTTGGTGCCGCCCTCCTCCTGCTCGATCAGCGCCAGCAGCAGATGCTGCGGCTCGATCATCTGGTTGTCGTGGCCGATCGCCAGGCTCTGGGCCTCGCCGATGGCCTGCTGGAACTTGGTGGTGAATTTGTCGAAGCGCATTTCGTTTCCTCTCGGGAGCGGGTTGGCTCGCAGATGGGGGGGAAGCGGCAGATTTCAACCGCGGCATTCCGTACAGCAAATGCGACTCTGTCTACGACAAGAGACACCCGATTGTCTCCCCTGATGGAAACCGGCGTCCATGGATTCAACATTTCCCTTTTCAATCAATGCATTTCGTCGCAGGCACGGCGGTTGCTGATACGGGCGGACAAGACGCAAACCGATGCACCACCCCAGGAGGAAGACATGTCCGCACAGAAAGTAGCTTTCGTCGCCGGCGCCATGGGCGGCATGGGCGCCGCCATCTGCCAGTCGCTCGCCCGCGACGGCCTGCGCGTGATCGCCGGCTGCCCGTCGCATTACCGCTTCAAGGACGAGTGGCTGGCGATGCAGCGCGCGCTCGGCTTCGAGTTCCTCTCCGAGGAATACGAGAACGCCGACGGCAGCCAGCTCGATCCGCTGCTCGACCGCATCGAGCGCGAAGTCGGCCCGGTCGAGGTGCTGGTCAACAACGCCGAGATGACCCGTTTCCGCAACCTCGCCACGCTCGCCCGGCGCGCCCGCGTGGTCAGCATCGAGCCGGTCGAGGGCGCCTACCGCACCCGCGTCTGGCTGCCGAGCGAGGACCGGCGCCACTGATGACCCCTCCGTCATTCCGGGCTTGACCCGGAATCCAGTGGGCCTTCTGGATTCCGGCTTTCGCCGGAATGACGAACCTATCTATCCGCTCCAACATGACTGACTACCAGTCGAAGGGGCGGAATGACGGAGCACTGAATTCTTCAACCGCAGCAACATAGGGAGCAGCAGCAATGAGGCAGCAAAAAGTCGCACTCGTCACCGGCGCCATGGGCGGCATCGGTACCGCCGTCTGTCAGGAACTGGCGAAGGCCGGTCACAAGGTGGTGGCGGCCTACCACCCGCAGTTCGACAACAAGGACGAATGGCTGAAGGAACAGGAAGCCGCCG
>JACPEH010000002.1 GCA_016183655.1 Rhodocyclales bacterium | reverse complement strand
TGCGCGACGTCTCCAAGGTGGCCACCGCCATCGCCCGCGGCGACCTGAGCCAGAAGATCACCGTGGACGTCAAGGGCGAGATCCTCGAAATCAAGGAGACGATCAACAAGACGGTCGACCAGCTCGGCATGTTCGCCTCCGAGGTGACGCGCGTGGCGCGCGAAGTCGGCACCGAAGGCAAGCTCGGCGGCCAGGCGCAGGTCAAGGACGTCGCCGGCACCTGGAAGGACCTGACCGAGAACGTGAACGCCATGGCCGGCAACCTCACCGTGCAGCTGCGCGACGTCTCCAAGGTAGCGGCGGCCATCGCCAAGGGCGACCTGAGCCAGAAGATCACCGTGGACGTCAGGGGCGAGATCCTCGCAATCAAGGAGACCATCAACAAGACGGTCGACCAGCTCGGCCTGTTCGCCTCCGAGGTGACGCGCGTGGCGCGCGAAGTCGGCACCGACGGCAAGCTCGGCGGCCAGGCGCAGGTCAAAGGCGTCGCCGGCACCTGGAAGGACCTCACCGAAAGCGTAAATGCCATGGCCGGCAACCTCACCGTGCAGTTGCGCGACGTCTCCAAGGTGGCTACCGCCATCGCCAGGGGCGACCTCTCCCAGCAGATCACCGTGGACGTCAAGGGCGAGATTCTGCAGATCAAGGACACCATCAACACCATGGTCGGCCAGCTCGGCGGCTTCGCCTCAGAGGTAACGCGGGTGGCGCGCGAAGTCGGTACCGAGGGCCTGCTCGGCGGACAGGCGCAGGTGCCGGGCGCGGCCGGCACCTGGAAGGACCTGACCGAAAGCGTGAACGCCATGGCCGGCAACCTCACCGTGCAGTTGCGCGACGTCTCCAAGGTGGCCACCGCCATCGCCCGTGGCGACCTGAGCCAGAAGATCACCGTGGACGTCAAGGGCGAGATCCTCGAAATCAAGGAGACCATCAACCAGACGGTCGACCAGCTCGGCCTGTTCGCCTCCGAGGTGACGCGCGTCGCGCGCGAAGTCGGCACCGACGGCAAGCTCGGCGGCCAGGCGGAGGTCAAGGACGTCGCCGGCACCTGGAAGGACCTCACCGACAGCGTGAACGCCATGGCCGGCAACCTCACCGTGCAGCTGCGCGACGTCTCCAAGGTGGCGACCGCCATCGCCAAGGGCGACCTCTCCCAGCAGATCACCGTGGACGTCAAGGGCGAGATCCTGCAGATCAAGGACACCATCAATACCATGGTCGATCAGCTCGGCCTGTTCGCCTCCGAGGTCACCCGGGTAGCACGCGAAGTCGGCACCGAGGGCAAGCTCGGCGGCCAGGCGGAGGTCAAGGACGTCGCCGGTACCTGGAAGGATCTGACCGAAAGCGTGAACGCCATGGCCGGCAACCTCACCGTGCAGTTGCGCGATGTCTCCAAGGTGGCGGCGGCGATCGCCCGCGGCGACCTGGGCCAGAAGATCACCGTCGATGTCCGGGGCGAGATCCTCGAAATCAAGGAGACCATCAACAAGACGGTCGATCAGCTCGGCCTGTTCGCCTCCGAGGTGACGCGCGTGGCGCGCGAAGTCGGCACCGAGGGCAAGCTCGGTGGACAGGCGCAGGTGCCGGGGGTTGCCGGAACCTGGAAGGACCTCACCGACAGCGTGAACATGATGGCCTCCAACCTCACCGACCAGGTGCGCAATATCGCCGAAGTGACGACCTCGGTGGCCAACGGCGACCTGTCGAAGAAGATCACCGTCGATGTGCGCGGCGAAATCCTGCTGCTCAAGGAGACCATGAACACCATGATGGACCAGCTACGCGCCTTCGCCTCCGAAGTCACGCGCGTGGCGCGCGAGGTCGGCACCGAGGGCCGCCTCGGCGGCCAGGCATTCGTCACCGGCGTCGCCGGCACCTGGAAGGACCTCACCGACAGCGTGAACATGATGGCCTCCAACCTCACCGACCAGGTGCGCAACATCGCCACGGTGACCACGGCGGTAGCCAACGGCGACCTGTCGAAGAAGATCACCGTCGACGTCAAGGGCGAGATCCTGGAGCTCAAGAACACCATCAACACCATGGTGGACCAGCTCAACAGCTTCTCGGCCGAGGTGACGCGGGTTGGGCGCGAGGTCGGCACCGAGGGCAAACTCGGCGGCCAGGCGGTGGTGCGCGGCGTTTCGGGGACCTGGAAGGACCTCACCGACAACGTCAACTTCATGGCCGCCAACCTGACCAGCCAGGTGCGTGGCATCGCCAAGGTGGTGACCTCGGTGGCCAACGGCGACCTGAAGCGCAAGCTGACGGTCGAGGCCAAGGGCGAGATGGCCGACCTGGCCGACACCATCAACAACATGATCGACACCCTGGCCCTGTTCGCCGACCAGGTGACCTCGGTGGCGCGCGAAGTCGGCGTCGACGGCAAGCTCGGCGGCCAGGCCAACGTGCCGGGCGCGGCCGGCACCTGGAAGGGGCTGACCGACAACGTGAACCAGTTGGCGGCCAACCTCTCCACCCAGGTGCGGGCCATCGCCGAAGTGGCGACGGCAGTGACCAAGGGGGATTTGACGCGTTCGATCAAGGTCGAGGCCAGGGGCGAGGTCTCCGAGCTGAAGGACAACGTCAACGAGATGATCCGCAACCTGCGCGAAACCACGCAGCAGAACTCGGAGCAGGACTGGCTGAAGACCAACCTGGCCAACTTCACGCGCCTCCTGCAGGGCCAGCGCGACCTCACCGCGGTGTCGAGGACAGTGCTATCGCAGTTGGCGCCGCTGGTCAACGGCCAGCATGGCGTCTTCTACATCATGGACGAGAGCCGGCCCGAAGCTCCGCAACTGCAGCTTCTCTCGGCCTACGCCTTCAAGGAGCGCAAGAACCTCTCCAGTCAGTGGGCCATCGGCGAGGGCCTGGTCGGCCAGTGCGCCGCCGAGAAGCAGCGCATCCTGCTGACCAACGTGCCGAACGACTACATCGAGATCACCTCGGGCCTGGGCGAAGCGCGACCGCTGAACATCATCGTCCTGCCGATCATCTTCGAAAACAAGGTCAGGGCGGTGGTCGAGCTGGCCTCGTTCACGCTGTTCAGCCCGATCCACCAGACCTTCCTCGACCAGCTCGGCGAATCGATCGGCATCGTGCTCAATACGATCGAAGCCAACATGCGCACCGAGGAGCTGCTCAAGCAGTCGCAGTCGCTGGCGCAGGAACTGCAGAGCGGCCAGGAGGAATTGCGCCAGACCAACGAGGAACTGGAGGAAAAGGCGCGCCTGCTGGAAGAACAGAAGATGGAAGTCGAGCGCAAGAACCGCGAGGTGGAGACGGCGAAGATGGCGCTGGAGGACAAGGCCGAGCAACTGGCGCTGACTTCCAAGTACAAGTCCGAGTTCCTTTCCAACATGTCGCACGAGCTGCGCACGCCCTTGAACAGCCTGCTGATCCTGGCGCAGCAACTGGCCGACAACGACGAAAAGAATCTCGACGAGAAACAGATCGAATACGCCCGGACCATCCAGAACTCCGGCAAGGATCTGCTGGCGCTGATCAACGAGATCCTCGATCTGTCGAAGATCGAATCGGGAACGGTGACGCTCGACCTGGCCGAGATTTCCTTCAACCAGTTGCGCGAGCAGATCGAACGCAACTTCCGCCACGTCGCCGACAGCCGGGCCTTGAATTTCACCGTGGAGCTGGCACCAGAGCTGCCGGACGCGATCCACAGCGACGAGAAACGCCTGCTGCAGGTGCTGAAGAACCTGCTTTCCAATGCCTTCAAGTTCACCGACAAGGGCGGCGTCGCGGCGCGCATCGAGCCGGCGGCTGCCGGCTGGAGCGCCGACCACGCCGGCCTCAACGGCGCCAGGGCCGTGGTCGCCTTCGCCGTTACCGACACCGGCATCGGCGTCTCGCCGGAAAAGCAGAAGATCATTTTCGAGGCTTTCCAGCAGGCCGACACCGGTACCGCGCGGAAATACGGCGGCACCGGCCTGGGCCTGTCGATCAGCCGCGAAATCGCCCGCCTCCTCGGCGGCGAACTGAGGCTCGCGGCGAGCGAACCCGGCCGCGGCAGCACCTTCGTCTTTTATCTTCCCCTGCATGCTGCAGCGCCGGTCAAGGGCGGCCGTGGCGCCGCCGGCGCGGCCGACGGCGACGCCGATCCCGCCCCCGTCCGACCGCTTCCGCGCGAGGAGCTGCCGGTGCCCCCCGTCGAGCCGCGGGCGCCGTCGCCGGGGGCAGGCGTCGCTGACGACCGCGCGCAACTGCAGGCCGACGACCGCATCCTGCTGATCGTCGAGGACGACCTCAATTTCGCCCGCATCCTGCTTGACGCCGCCCGGCAGAAGGGCTTCAAAGGCATCGTCGCGACCCGCGGCGGCGAGGCGCTGCAGTGGCTGGAACGCGTCGCCCCGACCGCCGTCACCCTCGATCTGGAGCTGCCGGACATGGACGGCTGGGCGGTGCTGGAGCAACTCAAGCGCAACCCCAAAACCCGGCACATCCCGGTCGAGATCATTTCGGTCGAAGAGAACCGTGCCCGCGGGCTGCGCTACGGCGCCTTCGAATACCTGGTGAAACCGGTGACGGCGGAGGCGATCCAGACGGCACTGGCAGAGGTGAAGAAATTCGCCGAGCAGGCGGTCAAGGACTTGCTCGTCGCCGACGGCGACGAGGCTCACCGCAGCAACATCGTCGCCCTGATCGGCAACGGCGACGTACGGATCAACGCCGTCGCCAGCGCCAAGGAGGCCATCGCCGCGCTGAAGCGCAAACGCTACGACTGCGTGGTGCTCGAACTCAACCTGCCCGATCTGTCCGGCGTCAATCTGCTGGAGTCGATCCAGGCCAACGAAGCGACCCGCGACGTGCCGATCATCGTCTATGGCCTGAACGAGATGCCGGAGAAGGAGCAGGAAAGGCTCAAGGCACTGGCCAGCAAAGGCGTGGTCAAGGACGTGCGTTCCCCCGAGCGCCTGCTCGACGAGACCGCCCTTTTCCTGCACCGCGTCATCGCCAAGCTGCCGCAAGAACAGCGCCGCATGCTGGAGGAGCTTTACCAGAGCAAGGACAGCCTGGCCGGACGGAAGGTGCTGGTCGTCGACGACGACGTACGCAACATCTTCGCCCTGACCAGCGTGCTCGAACGCAACAAGATGGAGGTGATCTCGGCCGAGAACGGCAAGGCGGCGATCGAGCTCCTGAAAAAGAACCCGGACACCGACATCGTCCTGATGGACATCATGATGCCGGAAATGGACGGCCTGGAGACGATGGGCCGCATCCGCAAGATCAAGCGCTTCGAGTCGCTGCCGATGATCGCCCTGACCGCCAAGGCGATGAAGGGCGACCGCGAAAAATGCATCGACGCGGGAGCCTCCGACTACGTCAGCAAACCGGTGGACACCGAGCAGCTGCTGTCCCTGATGCGCGTCTGGCTGTATCGCTAGCCTCTGCCGCCAGGCCGGAGGGCCAGCCGCGATGCCTACGCCCGTGAAGGAAAGCCGCCATGTGCACCTCACCGCAACGGAAGCGATCGAGAACGTCGAGTTGCCGCTCCTGCTCGAAGCCGTGTATCAGCGCTACGGCTACGACTTCCGCGACTATGCGCCGGCCTCGTTCAAGCGCCGCGTCCATCGCGCCATGAACGAGGAGGGGCTGGACACCGTCTCCGCGCTGCAGGACCGCATCCTGCACGACCCGGCGTGCATGGTGCGCTTTCTCGACGTGCTGTCGGTGGATTTCTCGGCCTTCTTTCGCGACCCGGCCTTCTACAAAACCTTCCGCGACCAGGCCGTGCCGCTGCTGCGCAGCGCTCCCCGGCTGCGCATCTGGCATGCCGGCTGCGCCGCCGGCGAGGAGGTCTATTCGCTCGCCATCGTGCTGCACGAGGAAGGATTGCTGGAGCGATCCCGCATCTACGCCACGGACATCAACGAAAAGCTGCTCGCCCTGGGCCGGGAGGCGATCTTCCCGATCAAGCACATGCGCGAATACACCACCTCCTATCATCAGGCCGGCGGCCGGGGCGAGTTCTCCGAGTACTTCACCGCCAGCCCCGAGCGGGTAATCATGCGCGACTTCCTGCGCCAGCCGATCGTCTGGGCAGCGCACAACCTGGTCTCGGATGCCTCCTTCAACGAGTTCGACGTCGTGCTGTGCCGCAACGTCATGATCTACTTCAACCGCCGCCTGCAGGACCGGGTGCTCCAGCTCATCTACGACAGCCTGGCGATCGGCGGCTTTCTCGGGCTGGGACGCGGCGAGTCGCTCCAATGCACCGCCTTCGAGGCGCGCTACGCGACGCTACTCCCGGGGCAGCGGCTCTACCGCAAGACCGCATGAGGACAGGGGAATGAAATACGGCATCGTCGTCATCGGCGCCTCCCTCGGCGGCCTGCAGGCGGTACACAAGGTGCTCGCCGGCCTGCCCGGAGACTTCCCGCTGCCGCTGGCCGTCGCCCAGCACCGCCGCCAGGAGGGCGGCGACTCGCTCCTCTTCGTGCTGCAGGACAGCTGCGCGCTGAGCGTGCGGGAGGGCGAGGACAAGCTGCCGATCATGCCCGGCTGCGTGTACCTGGCGCCTTCGGGCTACCACCTGCTGGTCGACGGCGACCATTTCGCCCTGTCCACCGAGAGTCCCGTGTCGTATGCCCAGCCGTCGATCGACGTGCTCTTCGAGAGCGCCGCCGACACCTTTGGCCGGCGGGCAATCGGCGTCGTGCTCACCGGCAGCGGCAGGGACGGCGCCGCTGGCCTGGCGGCGATCAAGCAGCGTGGCGGCGTCGCCCTGGTCGAATCGGCCGAAACCGCGCTGGCGGCGGAAATGCCGGATGCCGCGCGGGCGGCGACACCCGGCGCCAAGTCCCTGCGCATCGAGGCCATTCCCCTCTGCCTTCTCGAATTGAGCCGAAAATGAAGGGAAGACGCCGAGGAGAACGGGAAGTGACGCAGGAAGAAAAGCGCGGCGGTGCATTGCCCGAGGTTCCAGCGGTGAAGGACAGCGGCCCCACGCCGCGTCCGGCAGTACCGGACGCGGATCCGGCCTGCATTCTGGTGGTGGACGACAATCCGGGCAAGCTCGAATCGCTGCTCGCGGTGGTGGCGAACATGGGCCTGACGGTGGTCACCGCCACTTCCGGCCGCGAGGCGCTGCGCCAGTTGCTGCAACGCGACTTCGCCGTCGTCCTGCTCGACGTCAACATGCCGACGATGGGCGGCTTCGAGACCGCCAGCCTGATCCACGGCCGGCCCCGTTCGGCCCACACGCCGATCATCTTCGTCACCGCCGAGGCCGGCAGCGAGGCCGAACGCAGCCAGGGCTACACCCTCGGCGCGGTGGATTACATCTACTCCCCCGTCATTCCGGCGATCCTGCGCGCCAAGGTGCAGGTCTTCGTCGACCTCTTCCATCTCAACCGGCGACTGGAACAGCAAGCGCAGGAGATCCAGCACCACGCCGAGGAAATCTCGCGGCAGAACCTCCAGCTCGAAGCGGCTTCGCGCTTGAAGAGCGAATTCCTGGCCAGCATGTCGCACGAGCTGCGCACGCCCCTGAACGCCATCATCGGCTTTTCCGAAGTGCTGAAGGATGGCCTGCTCGGGACGCTCAGCGCCGAGCAGCAGCGCTACATCGGCGAGATCTTCAATAGCGGCCAGCATCTGCTCTCGCTGATCAACGACATTCTCGACCTGTCCAAGATCGAGGCCGGCCGCATGAGTCTCGACCCGGAGCGGCTGGAAGTGGCAACGCTGCTGCAGGCCAGCCTGAACATCGTGCGCGAACAAGCCTTGAAGCATCGCATCAAGCTCAAGCTCGACATCCATCCGGGGCCAGCGCACCTCGTCGCTGATGCGCGCAAGCTGAAGCAGATCGTCTACAACCTGCTTTCCAACGCCGTGAAGTTCACCCCGGATGGCGGCCATGTCAGTCTGGCAGCCCGCCCGCTGGGGCGCGACGAACTGCAACTGGCGGTGCCGGAGGGCGGCGCGGTGCGCCGGCTGCCGCTGGTCGAGAGCGAATTCCGGCAGTTCCTCGAAATCGAGGTCTGCGACAACGGCATCGGCATCACCGCCGACGATCTGCAGCGGCTCTTCCAGACCTTCCTGCAGCTCGACGCCTCCCTCGCCCGCGGCTACGAGGGGACCGGGCTCGGCCTCGCGCTGGTGCGGCGGATGGCCGAGCTGCACGGCGGCACGGTGGCCGTGGCGAGCGCCCCGGGGCAGGGCTCCTGCTTCGCCGTCTGGCTGCCCTGGCGCCAGGAGACCGATGCCGCGGCGTCGGCGCCGGGCGCAGGCGAGATGGCGCACGGAAAGGCCGGCAGGGTTCTGGTCATCGAGGACGACGACGCAGCAGCGGAAATTATTGGCCTCTATCTGGACCGGGCCGACTACCGGGTGAGCCGGACGGGCAGCGCGCCGGAAGGGCTGCAGATGGCGGCGCAGGAGCGCCCCGACCTGATCGTGCTCGACCTCCTGCTGCCGGAAATGGGCGGTTGGGAAGCGCTGGAGCGGCTAAAGGAAAACCCCGAACTCGCCGGCATTCCGGTGGTCATTGTTTCTGTCGTCGCCGACCGGAAGGAAGGTTTCGCGTTGGGCGCCGCCGAGGTGCTGCAGAAGCCGGTGAACCGGGAATCCCTGCTGGCAAGCATCCGGCAGTTGCGGCCGGATGAGTCGGAGCGGCGGGAATTCACCATCCTCGTCGTCGACGACGATCCGCTCGCCGTGGAGCTGATGACCACCCATCTGCGCGAGCTCGACTGCCGGGTGCTGCATGCCTACGGCGGGCGGGAAGGCATCGCCATCGCCAGCCGGACGCCGCCCGATCTGCTCATTCTCGACCTGATGATGCCGCAGGTCAGCGGCTTCGACGTCGTCCAGGCCCTGAAATCCGACCCGGCGACGGCCGCCGTGCCGATCATCGTCCTCACCGCCAAGAGCATCAAGCGCGAGGACAGGGAACGGCTCAACGGCTACGTGCAGCGGATCGTGGAAAAACACTGTTTCGAGCACGATGATTTTCTCGCCGAGGTACGTCGCGCCTTGGGACGAAGCGACGTTGCGGCCGGAGAGGAGAGAAAGTGATGGCGCGGATATTGATCATCGACGACTCGCCAACCGGCATGATGCTGGCGGTCTTCGTCCTGGAGAAGGCGGGCCACGCCACCCTGCAGGCGGAGCGCGCCGCGCAGGGCATTGAGATCGCCCGCCGCGAGCAACCCGACCTCATCCTCATGGATATCCAGCTGCCCGACATGGACGGCATCGAGGCCACCCGCATCCTCAAGGCCGACCCGGCAACGCGCGACATTCCGGTGATCGCCCTGAGCGCCTACGCCATGAAAGGCGACGAGGAGAAGATCCTCATCGCCGGCGCCGCCGGCTACATCACCAAGCCGATCCGCTACAAGGATTTCCAGGCGCAAGTGGCAGCGGCAACCGCCAGGTGCGGCGGGCCGCCGGCGGACGGAACCGGCGGCGGCTGAAGCGCGGCGACGCTCGAACGCTGCCGCGCCGGCCGCGTCTAACAAGCGATTGACCACACGTCGAGCGCTCACCCCGGCATTCATGCCGGGGTGAGCGAGACGAAGACACAACCAGGGCGCGCACCGCGCGCCCGCTCGGTATCGTGGGAAGCCCCGGACCTTCAGGCCGGGGAGCTTCACGGGAGAACGACGATGCGCAGTATTTACGATTTTTCGGCAAACACCCTCGACGGCCGCGAACAGCAGCTCGCCGACTACCGCGGCAAGGTGCTGCTGATCGTCAACACCGCCAGCCAATGCGGCTTCACGCCCCAGTACGAGGGACTGGAGCGACTCTACCGCGACTACCGCGACCGCGGACTCTTCGTCCTCGGCTTCCCCTGCAACCAGTTCGGCGCGCAGGAACCGGGCGACGCCGCGGAGATCGCCAGCTTCTGCTCGACCACCTACGGCGTCAGCTTCCCGATGTTCGCCAAGGTCGACGTAAACGGCGACCAGGCGCATCCGCTGTACCGCCACCTGAAGGAGGCGAAGCCCGGCCTGCTCGGCACCGAAGCGATCAAGTGGAACTTCACCAAGTTCCTCGTCGACCGCAACGGCGAGGTCGTCGAGCGCTTCGCTCCGGCCGTCAAGCCGGACGATTTGCGCGAGGCAATCGAAGCGCGGCTGTAGGCGCCGGCACCTCCGCGATCGCGCCCAACGCGCGAAGGCAGCCATTGCCCGTTGCTTTTCCTGCCTTCGCGAAGAAGCATTTCGGCCGCGTCGGAATAATCATTCGGCATTGAACTCCGACCGCCCGGCGCCGCCTGAATCCAGGCAACACAAAAGCATCCGCTCCCTCCGTCGCATCTATTACTAAAGTAATACCAAATGCATCTTTTTCGTTGAACAAACGGGCGTCGCCTGCTAGGTTGGTGAACACAACCGTTGCACGCAACGCCGTACGGCGGCGTACAAAGAGAAAGAGTCCTGTTCATGACGAACTGGCAACCCCGACTTCGTGACCGACTGCTGCTGCTCGTGCTGGTTGCGGTAGCTCCCGGCTTCGTCGTGATCGCCTATTCCGCGTGGGAAGGGCTGGTCAAGGCCCGGGCCGGCGCCGAGCGGCAGACCCGGCAACTGGCGACCTACGTCGCCGAGGAACAGAACCGCCTGATCGCCCAGTCGCGGCAACTGCTGGGCGTCCTCGCCCTGCTGCCCATCGCCCGCGACGCCGACATGCTGCCCCAGTGCAACAAGGCGATGGACTCGATCCGGCGCAACAATGCGATGTACGGCAATCTCGGCATGGTGGACGCGCAGGGCAACATGCTGTGCAGCGCACTCCCGTTCACGCCCGGTTTCAATATCGCCGACCGCAGCTGGTTCCGCCGTGCGCTCGACAGCCGCGACTTCGCCATCGGCGACTACCTCATCGGCCGCCTCTCCGGACGGCCGAGCCTGACGCTGTCGATGCCCGTTCTCGATGACGCGGGCAAGGTGCAGAAAATCGTCTTCGCCGCGGTCAACCTGTCGTGGCTGTCCCGCCTCGGCGACTCGCTTTCGCTGCCGGCCGGCGCCGCCATCGCGGTGATCGATGGCGATGGCGTCGTGCTCTCCCGCCATCCCGACCCGCAGCACGAATGGACGGGGAAGAAGGTGCCGCACGAGCAGGGCATCGAACGCCTTGTCGGCGACGGCTGCCGGGGCTTTGTCGAGTTGCCCGGGATCGACGGGGTGCTGCGCCTCAACGCCGTCGAGCCGCTGCGCCTGCTCGACGGCGGCAAGTGCCTGCACGTCCGGGTCGGCGTACCGAAGGACGAAGTGTATGCGCCGATCGAATCGCAGCTCCGCCGCAATCTCGCGGCGATGCTCGCGGTCAGCCTGCTGGTGCTGGGCATTGCCTGGTTCGGCGGCGACTGGCTGGTGTTGCGCCGCATGCACCTGCTCGCCGCGGCCGCACGGCGGCTGGGCGAAGGCAACCTGACGGCGCGCAGCGGACTGCCGCCGGCCGCCGACGAAATCGGCCAGCTGGCGCGCACCTTCGACGAAACCGCGGCACGCCTGCAGGATCGCGAAAACCGCCTGCTCGAAACGGACCGCTCGCTGGCGCATGCCAACCGCGCGCTGAACGTGCTCAGCGCCGGCAACCGCGCGATGCTGCACGCGGCCGACGAGACCTCGCTGCTCGACGCGATGTGCCGGGTGATCGTCGACAAGGGCGGCTACCCGATGACCTGGGTCGGCTACCGCGAAAACGACGGTGCCGACGGCATCCGCCTGGCGGCGCACCGCGGCTTCGATGCCGCCCGCCTCGACCCGCGCTGCCGCACATGGCAGGCCGCGGCATCCCGCGATGCGCCCAGCGGCGCCGTCCTGCGCGACGGGCAGCCGGCGCTGCTCCGGATCGGCGCCGACAGCCCGCCGCTCTCCTGCATGGTCGATTCCGGCTGCACCGCCGCGCTGGCGCTGCCGCTGGCCTGCAACGGCCAGTGCTTCGGCGTATTGAACATTTACTCGCGCGAGATCGACGCCTTCGACGACGGCGAAATCCGGCTGCTGGGCGAAGCGGCAGACGACCTGGCCTACGGCATCTGCCGCCTGCGCGACCGGGCGCGCAGCCTGGAAGCGGACGAGATCGAGGACCTCTACAACCGGGCTCCCTGCGGCTACCACTCGCTGGACGCGGAGGGACGCTTCCTCCGCATCAACGACACCGAACTCGCCTGGCTGGGCTACGCGCGGGGCGAGATCGTCGGCCAGCGAAAGTTCGCCGATCTGCTGACTCCCTCCAGCCAGAAGGCCTTTGCCGAAAGCTTCCGCCAGTTCAAGGAAAGCGGCCGGGCAGGCGATCTGGAGTTCGAGATGCTGCGCCGCGACGGCACCGTGCTGCCGGTGCTGCTCAATGCCACGGCGATCCGCGACGAAGCCGGCAACTACCTGGCGAGCCGCTCGACCGTGCATGACATCACCGACCGCAAGCGTGCCGAAGAGGCGCTGCGGCAGGGCAAGGAATCGGCCGAGGAGGCCACCCGGATCAAGAGCGAGTTCCTCGCCAACATGTCGCACGAGCTGCGCACGCCGCTCAACGCCATCATCGGCTTCTCCGAGGTGCTCAAGGACGACCTGCTGGGCGAGCTGACGCCGGAGCAGCACGAGTACGTCAACGACATCTTCGGCAGCGGCCAGCACCTGCTGTCGCTGATCAACGACATCCTCGACCTGTCGAAGATCGAGGCCGGCAAGATGGCGCTCGACCTGGAGCCGCTCGATGTCGGCTCCCTGCTCGGCAACAGCCTCGCCGTCGTCAAGGAGAAAGCCGCGGCGCACCGCATCGGGCTGCAGCTCGACTTGCCTGAACATCTCGACACCCCGCTGCTCGACGGACGCAAGACCAAGCAGATCGTCTACAACCTGCTTTCCAACAGCGTGAAATTCACGCCCGAGGGCGGGCGGGTCCTGTTGCGGGCACGCAAGGTGACGCGGGCCGACATCGAGCACTGGCGGGCACCGGAAACGGCCAGCCTGCGGATGCCGCTGCCGCCGAACGACTTCGCCGAGTTCCTCGAACTGACGGTCGAGGACAGCGGTATCGGCATCGCCGAAGCGGACGCACCGCGGCTGTTCCACGCCTTTTCGCAACTGGATTCGTCGCTGGCGCGGGAAAAGGAAGGCACCGGCCTGGGCCTGGCGCTGGTACTCAAGCTCGCCCAGCTGCATGGCGGGACGACGGCGCTGGCCAGCAACGTCGGACAAGGCAGCCGTTTCATCGTCTGGCTTCCGTGGCGCGACGCCGCCGCGCCCGCCGCCGGGACAGACAGCCCGCCCTCGCCGCTGCCGCCGGGCACCGTGCCGGCGCGCCCCGTTGCGCTGCTGATCGAAGACAACGCTCGCGCCGCCGAGCTGATCCGGCTGCAGCTCGAACCGGAGGGATTCGAGATCCGCCATGCCGCCAACGCGCGCGAGGGACTCGATTTCCTGGCGCGGGAGCAGCCGACGGTGATCATCCTGGACATTCTGCTGCCCGACGTCGACGGCTGGGATCTGCTGGCCCGGATCAAGCAGGCGGATTCGCCGTCGGCGCGCATTCCGGTGGTGATCGTCTCGATCGTCGCCGATGCGCACAAAGGCTTTGCGCTCGGCGCCAGCGCCGTGCTGCAGAAGCCGACCAGCCGGGAAGATCTGCTGCGCGCGCTGGAAAGTCTCGGGCTGGCGCGGACGATCGGCTCGCTCAAGGTGCTGGTGGTCGACGACGACCCGAAGGCGGTCGAGCTGCTCGCGGCCTACCTTGCCGAACCGGGCTATGCGGTATTGCGCGCCTACGGCGGCAGCGAGGGCATCGCCATGGCGCGCAGCGAACGCCCCGATCTGCTCGTGCTGGACCTGATGATGCCCGACGTCAATGGCTTCGACGTCGTCGAGGCGCTCAAGAGCGATCCGCTGACGGCGGGCATACCGATCGTCGTGGTGACGGCCAAGGAACTGACGGCGGAAGACCGCGCCGCCCTCAATGGCCTGGTCGCCGCCACCCTGGAAAAGGCCAGCTTCAACCATGGCCGTTTTGCCGCCGAAGTGCGACGCGCGCTGATGGCGGGAAGGAGTTTGCCCACATGACGGCACAGGTACTCGTGGTGGAAGACACCCCCGCCAACATGAAGCTGGTCTGCCTGCTGCTCGACAGGACCGGCTACCGGGTGCTGCAGGCGGACAACGCCGCCGACGGCATCGCGCTGGCGCGTGCGCATCGGCCCGACCTGGTATTGATGGACATGCAGCTGCCCGGCATCGACGGACTGGCCGCCACCCGGATGCTGAAGGCGGACCCGGAAACGTGCCGGATCAAGGTCGTCGCGCTGACCGCCTTCGCCATGAAGGGCGACGAGGAACGCATGCTCGCCAGCGGCTGCGACGGCTATATCGCCAAGCCCATCCAGTACAAAAGCTTTCTCGCGGAGGTGGCAAGAATCCTTGCCGCTCCGCCCACTCGACAGGAGACGCCACCATGATCGCCGGACAAGGAATCCTCATCGCCGACGACGACCCGCGCAACCGCAAGTTGATGGAAACGCTGCTGCGTGCCGACGGCCACGAGGTGCGCAGTGCGGACTCGGGGCAGGCTGCGCTCGATGCCGTCGCCGCCGAGGCACCCGCGCTGATCCTGCTCGACCTGATGATGCCGGGCATGGACGGTTTCGAAGTGCTGCGGCGCCTGAAGGCCGACCCCGCCGCCCAGGGCATCCCGATCGTCATGGTCACCGCCCTCGACGACGCCGCATCGCGCGCCCGGCTGGAGGCCGCGGGCATATCCGAGGTGATCCACAAACCGATCGACCGCTGGGCCTTGCAGGCCTGCGTCGCCAGAGTGCTGGGAGACGACGATGGCACCGAATGAACAAGCGACGGCCAGTCCCGGCAAGGGACAGGTCGAACTGGAACGATTGAACCGGCTCTATGCCATGCTGAGCCAGATCAACCGCACCATCGTGCGCACCGAGGACCCGCTCGAACTCTACGCTGCCGCCTGCCGCATCGCCAACGAGGACGGCGGCTTCGCGCTCGCCTGGGTCGGCCTGCTCGACCCGGCCAGCCGGCGCGCGGTGCCGGTCGCCGCCGCCGGCGCCGCCACCCTGCCGCAATTGAAGGGCTTCGTCACCGCCCTTGACGAAGTGAGCCCGACCGAACATGCCGTGCGCGACGGGCACCCGTTCGTCGTCAACGACACCCTCGACGACCCGCGCATGGCGGCCTGGCGGCGCATGACCGAAGCCTGGGGCGTGCGCAGCGGCGGTTCCTTCCCGATCCGCCTCGAAGGCGAGCCGATCGGCGCCTTCAACGTCGCGGCGAGCGAACCCAATTGTCTCAACGACCGGGAAATCAATCTGCTCGTCGAAGTGGCGGACGACCTCTCGTTCGCGCTCGACGTCATCCGCCGCGACGAGAAACGCATCGCCGCCGAGAGCAAGATGCGCTACCTGGCCTACTACGACCCGCAGACCGGCCTGCCCAGCCGGACCCTGTTCGAGGAACAGCTGGCCGAGGCCTGCAGCGCGGCAGCGGGCAAGACGGTGGCGGTGCTGATCGCCGATCTGCGCCGTTACCACGGCATCTTGCAACTGCTCGGGCCGGGCGCCGGCCAGGAGATCATCCGCGCGTTGGCCGCACGGCTCGAAGCCGTGCAGCCGACGCTGCCGGTCGCCCGCATCGCCGAATCGATGTTCGCCGTGATGCTGCGCGAGCCGGCCGGCCTCGATGTCGCCGAAGAACTGGCCTGGCAGATCCACCATGCGCTGGCCGAGCCGCTGCATGCGGAAGGGCAGGAGGTCTTCATCGAACCCTTCGTCGGCATCGCCGTCTCGCCGCAGGACAGCACGCCGGCGGATCTGCTCAAGCACGCCATGCAGGCGGCGACGGACACCGCCCACGACACCGCCAGCCACTGCCGCTTCTTCATCCCGGAAATGGACGACGGCTCGCGGCGCCGTCTCAACCTCGGCACCGCCCTGCGCCGCGCGCTGGAGCGCAACGAATTCATCCTGCATTACCAGCCGCAGATCGACCTTGCCAGCGGCCACGTGATCGGCGCCGAAGCGTTGCTGCGCTGGCAGCGACCCGGCCATGGCCTGATCCCCCCTTACAACTTCGTTCCGCTGCTCGAAGAAAGCGGGCTGATCGGCCCGGTCGGCGAATGGGTGCTGCACGAGGCCTGCCGGGCCAACAAAAACTGGCAGCAGGCGGGACTGCCGGCGCTGCGCATCGCCGTCAACGTGTCGGCGCGGCAGTTCCACGAATACGACATCCGCGCGCTGGTGCGGCGCACCCTCGACGCCACCCACCTCGATCCGCGGCGGCTTGAGCTGGAGCTGACCGAGAGCGTCGTGCTGCAGAACACCGACGGCGTCATCCGCACCATGCGCGAGCTCAACGGCGACGGCCTCACCCACGCGCTCGACGATTTCGGCACCGGCTACTCGTCGCTGAGCTACCTGCAGCGGCTGCCGGTCGCCCGCATCAAGATCGACCGCAGCTTCGTCACCCATATCACCTCCAACCCCAACGACGCGGCAATCGCCCGCGCCGTGGTCGGCATGGCGCACAGCCTGGGCATTTCGGTGATCGCCGAAGGCGTCGAAACGGAAGGCCAGCTGGGCTTCCTGAACGGCATCGGCTGCGAGGAGATCCAGGGCTACTATTTCAGCCGCCCGCTGCCGGAGGAGGAATTCGCCACGCTGCTGCGCGAGGGACGCTGCATTCCCTCGGCGCAAACCGAAAGGCCGGAGAAAGTCCTGCTGCTGGTCGACGACGAGCCGAACATCATCTCCTCGCTCAGCCGCCTGCTGCGCGGCAAGGGCTACCGGATCGTGACCACCACCAGTACCCGCGAGGGCTTCGACCTGATGGCGACGCTGCGCCCGGGCGTCGTCATCTGCGACCAGCGCATGCCGGAGATGACCGGCACCGAGTTCCTCCGCCGGGTCAAGGAGCTCTATCCGGAAACCGTGCGCATCGTGCTTTCCGGCTACACCGAACTCAACTCGGTGATCGACGCGGTCAACCAGGGAGCCGTCTACAAGTTCCTCACCAAGCCCTGGGAAGACGATGCACTGTGCGCGAGCATCCACGACGCCTTCCGCATCTACGATCTGTCGCGCGAGAACCGGGAGCTGACGCGCAAGCTGCAGGCGCGCCGTTCGGCGACCGAGCTGCACGCCTGAGGGGAGGACGGTCCTCCCCCGTCCCGAGGCAGGGGGCGACTACGGTTCCGGTGTTCGACTGCCCCGCAGCGCCCGGAAAAAAGCCCGCCGGATCGCCGGCGGGCCTAGTAGTCAGTCAACTCGAACCTGGTTGATGTAACCACCGTCATTCCGGGCTTGACCCGGAATCCAGGTGGCAGGCTCATACGCTGGCGAGGCAAGTGTTTGCGGGCGGGGAAATTCAGGCCGCTTCGGCTTTCGGCAGCACGATCTTGTTGTCGGTGCTGAACTGGTAGTCGTGGAAAATGTGCTCGGCACTGAGGATCTGGTAGCTGCCGTCGGCGCGCTGGAGCGTCGTGTCCTTCAGACGCCAGGTCAGCTGGCCGCAGGTCCAGCAGTCGAAGTTGCGCATGTGCGTGCACAGGCAGGTCTTGTCCATCACCGAGACGCGGCGGGCGCCGGGGTGCAGCTCGACTTCGCGGTTGTAGGAGGTGACGTAGGCGCACTTGCCGTTGGCGTCGAGCAGGTAGCCGTAGGCTTCGCAGTTGGGGCGGATGCCGCTGCCGATCGCCGGGCTGTTCTTCAGCATGCGCATCGGGTAGCCGGTCGGCGAGATCTGGTTGACCTCGATGTCGTCCTCGTCGGCCTTGAAGTACTCCTGCTGCACCTTCTCCGGCAGGCCGCATTCCTTGGCCACGGTGAAGCGCGTCGCCACCTGCACGGCGGCGGCGCCGGTCTCCAGGAAGCCGACCGCGTCGCTGCCGGTGAAGATGCCGCCGGCCGGGATCACCGGGATGTCGAGTTTCTCGTCGCGCAGATACTTCAGCACCTCGGCGGTAATCGTCGCCAGGTCGTATTCGGCCCAGTCCATGCCGAAGCCGAGGTGACCGCCGGCGAGCGGGCCTTCGACGACGATGTAGTCGGGCATGCGGTTCAAGCGGGCGTTCTTCTTCAGGAACAGCTGCAGCGCGCGCACCGAGGAAACGATGATGCCGATCTTGGCGTCGCGGAAGCGCGGGTGGTCCTCGATCAGCGCCAGCGAACCGAGGTGCAGGCCGGCGGCCAGCGTGACGCCGTCGATGCCGGCGTCGAGCGCGGCGGAGAGACGCACCTTCAGCGTTTCCCGCGGCGCGTTCATCGTCAGCTTTTCCATGCAGTTGATGAAGATCATGCCATCACCCTGCTTGCGGTCCATCGCACTGCGCACGTGCAGGCGGGTCGCTTCCTCGACGGTGCCGAGGTCGAACTTGACGACGGCCTTGTCGGCATTCTCGACGTTGAACTTGTACTGCTTGAGTTTGTCCTTGACGAACTTGGTCTGGTAGCGGCGGTCGGCGACGGTGTTGATCATCGCATCGGAGATGTGGCCGACGCCGCCCAGGCGGGCGGCTTCCAGCGCCAGATCGGTCGTCGAGATATCGACACCCATGCCACCGATCATGATCGGCACCAGCTCGCGCTTGCCAAAACGCAAGCGGAAATCGTCCACACGCTTCATTCGTATCCTTCCGGTTCGCTGCCCGGGCGCGGCCTGATCGCGCACCTCGGGGCAGGGCAGGATTTTACGCGATTGTGCCCACCCGCGCTTGCACGTTTTAAACCTCACCCGCGCCGCCGGCGACATCCTTCGCCTATCTTCTTTGACCAGGCGTCGAGCGCAAGCTCCGGCATTCATGCCGGGGTGAGCGAGACGAAGACACAACCAGGGCGCGCACCGCGCGCCCGCTCCGTATCGTGGGAAGCCCCGACCTTCAGGTCGGGGAGCTTCACCGCCGCGGACGCATCTGGATCAAAAAATCGCCACGCGGGGCACGCTATACTGTGGGCCGTTTTTGTCGTCCGCCACGCTGTTGGCGGCAAGGATTCGTCCCCATGCGCCTCTCGGAACACCCCCTCTGGCTGGTCGGTTTCCGCCCCTTCTTCGCCCTCGCCTGCCTCTCCGGCATGAGCCTGCCGGTGCTCTGGGCATTGGTATTTACCGGCGTCGTGACGCCGCCCGGCTCGCCGTACTCGCCGAATCAGTGGCACGCCCACGAGATGTTCTTCGGCTTCGCCTGGGCGGTGCTCGGCGGCTTCCTGCTGACCTCGACCAAGAACTGGGTGAACATCCGCGGCTACCACGGCACGCCGTTGGTCCTGCTCACCGCCGCCTGGCTGCTCGAACGGCTCGCCATGTGGTTCGCCGGCAGCCTGCCGCAGGCGCTGCTGCTCGTCGCCAGCAACCTCTTCCTCGGCAGCATCGTCGCCATGCTGCTATGGACGATGGTCGCCCACCGCGACGACGACAGCTACCGCATCGACAACGGCTTCTTCCTCGTCGCGCTGCCGCTGTTCATCGTCGCCAAGAACCTGCTGCTCAACGCCGACACCTTCGCCGTCGGCTGGAGCATGACGCTGGGCCTCTACCGCGTCGCCTTCCTGGTCATGCTCGAACGCACGCTGTCGCAGTTCATGAAGGGTGTCTTCCAGGTGACGATCCTGAGGAAGCCGCCGCTCGACAACGCGATCAAGCTGCTGGCGCTGGCGATGGTCTTCGAGAGCCTGCTGCCGCCGGTGCTGTCGGGCGCGATCGGGCTGACGCTGGCGTCGGCGCTGCTCGGCCGCTTCGTCTTCTGGAAGCCGCTGGTCGCGATGAAGCGGATCGACATCGGCATCATGCACCTCGGCTACCTCGGCATCGTCGCGCAACTCGCGCTCGACGGCACCTCGCGCTTCGTGCCGATGGTCTGGATCGGCACGCTGCCGGTGCACATCTTCACCTTCGGCGTCATGGGCCTGATCATCCCGGCGATGATCATCCGCATCTCGAACGGCCACACCGGACGCAAGGTGATCTTCGACCGCCTCGACAAGCTGCTCTTGAAGATCATGATTGCCGCCTTCGTGCTGCGCGTGATCGCCCCGCAGTTCGCGCCCGAGGCCTACACCGCCTGGGTGCACGCTGCCGCCGCCTGCTGGTTCGCCTGCTTCGGCCTGCTCGGCTGGCGCTACATCCCGCGGCTGATGCAGCGCCGCGTGGATGGCAAGGAGCACTGATCAGTTCTTCGCCGCCGGCCTGAACTGCAGCGCCTTGTATTCGAGGAATTCCTCCAGCCCGTAGCGGCCGAGCTCGCGCCCGTTGCCCGACTGCTTGTAACCGCCGAACGGGGCGTACAGGTTGAACGGGCCGCCGTTGATCTCCACCTGCCCGGTGCGCAGCCGCCGCGCGACGCGCTCGGCACGTTCGTCGCTGGCCGACCAGACGCCGCCGGCCAGCCCGTAGGGCGTGCCGTTGGCGATGCGTACCGCGTCGTCCTCGTCGTCGTAGGCGACGATGGCCAGCACCGGCCCGAAGATCTCTTCCTGCGCGATCGTGCTTTCCGGCGCGACGCGGCCGAACACCGTCGGCGCCACGTAGAAGCCGCCGGCGGGCACGTCGGCGGGCAGCTCCGCACCGCCGGTCAGCAGCTCGGCGCCCTCGGCGAGCCCCTGGCCGATGCACTCGCGCACCCGTTGCTGCTGCATTCTTGAGGCCAGCGGCCCGAGCGTCGTTCCCGCCGCCAGCGGGTCGCCGACGCGGAAGGCCTCGGCAGCGGCGACCGCCAGCCGCGCCGCTTCCTCGTAGCGCGCCGCCGGCACCAGCAGCCGGGTCTGCGCGGTGCAGGTCTGGCCGGCGTTGGCGTAGCAATTGGCGACGACGGCCGGCACGGCAACGCCGAAGTCGGCGTCGTCGAGGACGATGCCCGCCGACTTGCCGCCGAGTTCGAGCGCAACGCGCTTGACCGTGGCGGCGGCCAGTTCGGCGACGCGCCGGCCGGCGCGCGTCGACCCGGTGAAGGACACCATGTCCACGTCGGGATGCGTCGCCAGCGCCTCGCCGACCACCGGCCCATAGCCGGTGACGAGGTTGAAGATGCCGGGCGGCAGGCCACGCTCGTTGGCGATTTCGTCGATGATCTCGGCCAGCAGGAAGGCATTGAGCGGCGCCACTTCGGACGGTTTCAGCACCACCGTGCAGCCGGCCGCCAGCGCCGCCGCGACCTTGGCGGCGATCTGGTGCAGCGGATAGTTCCACGGCGTGATCGCGGCGACGACGCCGACCGGCTCGCGCAGCACCCGGGAATTGCCGACCGTTTCCTCGAACGGGAAGCCGGCGAGCAGCTTCGCATACATGCTGAAGGTCGCCGCCGGCGAGCCGACCTGCACGCGCTGCGCAAAGGCCAGCGGCGCCCCCATCTCGCACGAGAGGGTGCGGGCGATCTCGTCGCCGCGCAGCTTCAGCGCCTCCTGCACCTGCTTCAGCATCGCCGCCCGCTCGACCACCGGCGTCGCCGCCCAGTCGGCGAAGGCGGCGCGCGCGGCAGCAACCGCGGCGGCGGCGTCCCGGGCGTCGCCTTCCGGGATCGTCGCCAGCACGCTGCCGTCGATCGGGCAGTCGACCGCGATGCGCCCGGCCCCGTGCGGCGCCAGCCAGCGCCCGCCGATATAGAGCTGCGTCCGTTCCTGCATCATCGAACCCCTTTCGCGAGACATCCAGAGAAAGACCCTCATCTTAGCCCGGACAAGGGTCTGTATAATCGCCGGTCGTCATTCTCCACCCCGCCGCCGTGTCCGAACGTCTCGCCGTCCTCGCCCAGTACCTCCTCCCGAAACAGGCCCTCACCCGACTCGCCGGCCGGCTCGCCGGCGCCGAGGCCGGCGCCCTGACCACCCGCGTCATCCGCTGGTTCGTCGGCCGCTACGGCGTGAACATGAGCGAGGCGGCCAATCCGGACATCGCCGCCTACAAGAGCTTCAACGAATTCTTCACCCGCCCGCTCAAGGAAGGCGCCCGCGAGCTGGCAGCGGCCGACTTCGTCTGCCCGGTCGACGGCGCGATCAGCCAGTTCGGCGCCATCGAGCGCGACCAGATCTTCCAGGCCAAGGGCCACCGCTACTCGACGGCGGCGCTGCTCGGCGGCGACCGCGAACTGGCGGCACGCTTCGACAACGGCGCCTTCGCCACGCTCTACCTCAGCCCGCGCGACTACCACCGCATCCACATGCCCTGCGCCGGCCGCCTGCTGCGCATGATCCACGTTCCCGGCGAGCTGTTCTCGGTCAATCCAACCACGGCGCGCGGCGTCCCCGGCCTGTTCGCGCGCAACGAGCGCGTCGTCTGCGTGTTCGAGCCGGAATCCCCGGAAATACGCGGCCCCTTCGTGCTGACACTGGTCGGCGCCACCATCGTCGGCAGCATGGCCACCGTCTGGCACGGCATCGTCAACCCGCCGCGCCCCGGCGTCGTCCGCGAATGGCGCTACGACGAGCAGCAGATCGTGCTGAAGCAGGGCGAGGAGATGGGCCGCTTCCTGCTCGGGTCGACGGTCGTCATGCTGTTCCCGAAGGATTCCCTGGCCTTCCATCCCGACTGGGCGCCGGCCCGCGCCGTGCGCATGGGCGAGGCGATGGGCGCCGCCGGCGGACACTAACGGCCGCGCGGATCGCCCTCCTCCTCGCTGCTGCCGAACTGATCTCCACCCGCGCCGGAACGGATCGAACGAGTCGCCGTTCCAGTCGCTCGATGGACGCCAGGCCGGGCCTGATCCGGCAAGCCCGGAACAGCCACAGGACGATAGGCGCAAACCCTACCCATCGCTGCTCCCGCTGCCTAAACTGCAGGCATGGAGGCATATGCATGTTCGGAATCTACGGGGTCAACGGGCAGATCTTCTCGGGGCGGCTGGAGCAGCTGCCGGACGTGCGCCAGGTCGGGCGCCGGCGGGCGGTGGATGCGATCGGCACGGCCGGTGCCGAACTCGGCGACAGTGCCGCCCGCGTGCTGCCGGAGCGGCTAAGGGCTGCGTCCGCCGCCTATCGCCGCATGCTGCAGATCGAAGAGGAGCGCGGGCCGCTGGTGCATGCGCGACAGATCATGCGGCCGCAGGTGATCACCCTCGCCGCCGCCGACGAGGTCGCGCGCGCCTGGAGCCTGCTGGTCGACCGCCGCATCCGGCAGGCGCCGGTGCTCGGCCGCGACGGCAGCCTGGTCGGCATCGTCAGCGAACACGACCTGCTCGTCGCGCTGAACGCCGACCGCAACGCGCCGAGCGACATCATGGCGCGACACGTCGCCGACGTGATGACCTCGCCGGTGGTCGCCGCCGACCCGCTCACCGACGTCCGTCGCATCGCCCAGGTGATGCTCGAACGCGGCGTGGACGGCGTGCCGATCGTCGACGAGCGGCACGCGCTGGTCGGCTTCGTTTCCCGCGGCGACCTGCTGCGCGCACTGGTCGCCGACCCGCCGCTGTCGCTCTGGCGCTAGTAGTTAGTCAACTCGAATCCGGTTGATGTAACCCCCGTCATTCCGGGCTTGACCCGGAATCCAGGTGGCAGGCTCGTACGTCGGCAGGGCAAGTTCTTGCGGGTTTTTCCTGGATTCCGGCGCGGGCGTAGCCCGGCCTGCCCTGAGCTTGCCGAAGGGCCGGAATGACGAACCTATCCATCCGTTCCAACATGACTGACTACTAGGACGTCAGCGCCCCTCCCCGGTCAGCTGGAAGGCCGCCCAGAAGAACGGGTGCCGGTACTTCTCCAGCATCGCCAGCTGCGCCCGGCGCAGCGCCTGCGCCCGCCCCTCCTTCGCCGCCGCCGCATGGAAGGCGACCATCAGCTCGCTGGTCGCCCGGTCGTCCACGCTCCACAGCGAGGAGACGATGGAACGGGCGCCGGCGAACAGGAAGCCGCGGGTGAAGCCGACCACGTCGTCGCCGCTCTCGATCCGGCCGAGCGCCGTTTCGCAGGCGGAGAGCACGACCAGGTCGGCGTCGAGGTCGAGCGCGTACAACTCGTCGACCGACAGCAGGCCGTCGTTCTCGCCGTCCGGCGCCAGCAGCAGCCCGGAGCGCAGCGGCGCCTCTGCGCGGAAGACGCCGTGCGACGCGAAATGCAGGCGGCCGAAACGCTTGCCGTCGCGCTTGATCGCCGTTTCCGTCGCCGCCTTGCGCAGCAGCACGGTGGCGCCGGGCGCCGCGCGCGCGATCGCCTCGACCTCGGCCTGGGCGAAGGCGAGATCCATCTTGCGGTCGTTCACATCCGGGTTGCCGAGCAGCAGCAGCTTGCCGGCGCGGCCGCCTTCGCCCTTCAGGTAGCGCAGCACCGACGCCGACGGCAGCAGGCGCAATGCGTAGCGCTGCAGCAGATAGGCGTTGCCGTCGTGCAGCGCGGCGAAGGGCAGGTAGTGCAGCGGGCCGTGGCCGACGATCAGCAGCCGCTCGCCGGCCAGCGCCGGCCGCAGCGGTTCGATCAGCCGGCGGTGCAGGGCCTGCAGCACGGGCAGCGGATTGCCCTCGCCCGGCGTGTCGATGAACTGCCGGCGCAGTTTTTCGACCTCGGCGCCGAGCCCCCGGCCATCGAGACGGAAGACCTGGATGGCGGCGCGCCCGACGACGAAGGCAAACAGGCGATCGCCGCCGCCGAAGTATTCGACCAGGGTTTCGTCGGCAGCCAGCCGCGCCTGGATCTCGGCCAGCCCCAGCGTCGACACCGTCACCAGCGAGGCCAGTTCCGGCGCGCTCGCCTGCAGCCGCCCGCGCAGCTCGCCCTGCGCCGTGCGCAGCCTGCTGCGCGTCGCCGCCGCCGACACGTCCTGCACCGCGGCGCCGGCGTCGGCGCGCGCCAGCTCGTCGAGCAGGCCGCGCGCTTCCGCCGGCACCTTGGCCGAGGAGAACTGCTGCCGCGTCGCCAGCAGGTCGACCAGCGCGCGCGCCTTGGCCCGTTCGGCAATGTCGAAGGCGGCTTCGACCTGCCCCTGCGCCACCAGCACGCCGACCAGGTTCCGGTAGACCGCCTGCTTGTCGCCGACGAAGCCGATCTTCGCCGCTTCGGCGCGGATCGACGCCCGCTGCTGCTCGATCTCGTCGATCGCGCGGCGATAGAAAGCGGCGGCCGCCGCCGGGTCGTTCTCGGCCTCGGCGATGCGCCCGCGGTCGAACAGCACCAGCCAGTAGAGGTCGGCCGACTGCGCCACGCCCGCTTCGCGCAGCAGCCCCTCGTAACCCGCCCTGGCCTCGTCGCGCCGCCCCATCTCCAGCAGCGCGCGGCTCTTCATGAAGCGCACCGGCATTTCCCAGTAGGTGAACAGGCTCTCGCCGGCCAGCGCGCTGCCGGTGACGAGATTGGTCATCCCCTTGAGGAAGGCGTTCTCCTCGTCGTCGCGGCGCAGGAAGTCGTAGGCCTCGGCGTAGTCGCCGAGCGCCATGTGGATGCGGGCGAGGCCGAGGTACTTGTCGGAGACTTCGAGGCCGGCCGCCGGCGCCGCCGCCAGCTTGTCGGCGAAGGCGGAGGCCGCCTCGCGCTGTCCGGCCAGCCCGCGCGCCAGCCCCGCCGCGGAGAGCGCGTAGATGCGCAACTGACGGTAGGACTGCGGCGGATCAGTGAGACGGACGGCGACGTCAGCGGCTTCGATCGCCTTCGCGTAGTCGCCGAACTCCATCGCGGCGACCGCGCGCAGCAGCGCCGGCGTCGACGAGAAATCCCACCAGAACAGCATCTTGTCGCCGGCGCGGACGTTGCGCTCCATCTGCTCGATGCACGGGAACAGGCGGTCGTACTGGCGGATCTTGGAGTAGGCGAAGCAGAGGTAGACGAGGTCGGAGGTCTTCGCCTGCGGCAGCACCGGCACCTTCTGCTCCATGACGTCGCGCAGTTCGGCGTAGCGGTTCTGCTGCAGGTGCTGAAACTCCACCGGCTGCATCGAGGCGCAGCCGGCCAGCCCGAGGGCGGCCAGGATGCAGGCAAGAGATCGGATCATGGTCGACGCCCCCCGGGTTGTCGTTCGCCGCCGGCCGGCGGTTGCCGCAGCATAATCCGGCGCCCGACAGGCGGCAATCGACGGTCGGCGCCAGTATCGCGACAGAAACCTGGCCTGCATCTTGCGTACTTTCAGCTCATCACCGTTCAGCTTTTGCCGGGGTTGCCGTTAACCAAGGCGAAAGCAGCAAGGAGGCGAGCATGCGACATCAATGCACCCCCGACACCGATCTCGACGAACTGGTCGGCCACGACGAAGCGGATGGTTTCCATCCCGGCCCGCTGAGCCTGGCCATGAAGAGCGGCGAGGAACTCGAACTGCTCACCAGCAGCACACTTTCCCCGCTCCTCCTGCTCAAGCTTGCAGCACTGACGCAAGGCATGTTCCTCGTCGAGACCGGCGAGTCGCTGGCGCCGCTCCCCTGTTTCCGGCTGATCCTGCACTGACCGCGGCAAAAGCTGCCTGTAGCGAACGTCCCGGACAAGTCGTTGAAAAACTTTGATTTTCAACGACACGGAAGTACATTGAGAAAAACGGGAGCGGCAATCGGCGAGCGGTCGCGCTGCCGGAACGATTGCGGATTTTCGGAACGGGCCCGACGCCGCGTCGCGTTATCCGCACCGGGACGACGTGTTTTGCCGAGCGGGCGGCCGTCCGCTCCCGAGGGGAGGCAAGGCATCATGAAACAGCGCATCACGCTGCAGGACCTCAAGGTGGGCCAGCCGCTGCCGTGGGACGCCTACGGCGCCGACGGCGTGCTGCTGCTGCGCAAGGGGCAGTCGGTGCCGAGCCAGGCCAGCCTCGAACGGCTGATCAGCGATGGCCTCTTCCTGCTGCGCGAGGAATCCTCCAGCCGGCCGGCGGACTCCGCCGCCGCCGAAAAGCCGACGGCAATGCAGCATCTGGTCGACGCCCGGCGCACCCTCGGCAACATCTGCGCCAACAGCCCGGAACAAACACTCGACTTTTCCGGGCGCCTGGCGAAGCTGATCGACTCGGTGCAGACCGCCTGCGACACCCACCCGGCGCTGACGATGTCGTCGATCCTGCTGATGCACGACACCAGCTACACCATCAAGCACGCGATCGACACCGCCATCCTCGCCTGCCTGCTCGCCCGCGAGCTCGCGCTCGACGACGCAACGAAACGGGCGACGATCGGCGCCGCGCTGACGATGAACATCGGCATGCTCGAAGTCCAGGACAAGCTCGACGCGATCAGCGGCACGCTCAACGACAAGCTGGTCGCGATGATCCGCCAGCACCCGCTGCGCGGCGCCGAACGCCTGAAGCGGCTCGGCATCAGCGACGGACAGTGGCTCACCTGCGTCCGCCAGCACCACGAGAACAGCGACGGCTCCGGCTACCCCGACGGCCTCGCCGGCGACGCGATCGCGATCGGCGCGCGGATCATCGGCGTCGCCGACAAGTACGGCGCGATGGTCTCCAGCCGCAGCTACCACGGCCCGCAGAAGCCGAACCAGGCGCTGCGCGACCTCTACCTCAAGCAGGGGCAGCAGATCGACGTCACCGTCGCCGCGACGCTGATCCGCATCGTCGGCATCTACCCGGTCGGCACGCTGGTGCGCCTGAAGACTGCGGAAATCGGCGTCGTCACCGGCGCCGGCGAGAGCCCGGACACGCCGGCGGTGCACGCGGTGATCGCCAAGAGCGGCCTCTTCCTCGAAATCGCCTCCTACCGCAAGACGCACCTTCCCGAAGCCGCCATCGAAGAAGTGATCACCTTCGACAAGCTGAGCATGCCGGTGCGCATGAGCAACGTCTGGGGCAAGGAAGCGAAGTTCACGTGACCACGCGTCGAGCGCAAGCCCCGGCATTCATGCCGGGGTGAGCAAGACGAAGACACAACCAGGGCGCGCACCGCGCGCCCGCTCTGTATCGTGGGAAGCCCCCGACCTTCAGGTCGGGGAGCTTCACGGCCACGGCCGTAACGCCGAACCGCCCCGCCCTGCCGGCCGCTTCCGCCAACGGCCATTCCCCGCGCCAGCCGGGCGGCAAATTTCCTGCTTGCCAGCGGAAATTCTTTGATCTAGATTAAGAACGCCTGCACGACAAAGGCAAACCCATCGAAAGGTGGGGGCGCAAAGCTACCGGGCTGACGGAATCGTTTAGCAGCGATTCGCAAGCCAGCGGGGCCACCGAAACATGGTAGAGAAGGCACTTGATCCTCTCTCCGCAGTTGTCCGGGCAAATACCAGGAAGACTCCTGGCAACAAAGACAACAAAGTGGAGAGACATTATGGTCAAGCGCCTTTTCTTTTGCCTGGCACTCCTCGGCGCATCCCTCTTCGCTGCCGCCCCGGCCATCGCGGCCGACCCGTCCGGCGAACGGCAGAACCTGCACTGGCGCTGCTGGTACGACCAGCAGGCGCACATCCATTGTCTGCTCGACTCCGACCCGGCGCCGGCCGCCACCGGCAAGCCGGTGAGCCACCTGCCGAAGATCGTCCAGTCGCTGCGCAGCAAGCCGTCGTCGTTCAAGGCGGTGCTGATCCGCATCCCGATGTATACCGACCCCTACGACGTCCAGTTCCCGCGCCTGCTGGCCGAAGCCACGATGTGCGGCGGCCGCGCCGACTGCTCGGTGCAATACACGCAGCAGGTGCCGGCGCACGACGAGATCGCGCAGATCCTGCTGCGCCACATGGAGTGGCCGCAGCCGGGCGGCAGCCAGCTCGCCGCGCAGCCGCCGGCGATGCAGCTGGCGACCCGCCGCTAAGGGCCGCCCCGCCCCCCTCCTTCCACGCGCAGACCGGCCCTCAGTTGGGCGCCGGGAACATCACCACCGGCCCGACCGGCGAGCCATCCGGCGGCACGTAGGCCGGCACCTCACCGCCGCCGGGGCCGAGCGAGCGGACGTAGCGATAGACCGCCCGCAGGTCGGCGTCGGACATGTTGCGCAGCGACGGCGAGGGCATCGGCGGGCGGAAGTTGGCGTTGTGCGCCAGTTTCAGCCATTCGTTTTCGGAAAGCCGCGCCATCGTCCGCCGTAGGTTCGGCGGGTAGGTCGTCCCCCACGGGCCGCGCCAGCCGAGCTGGTCGCCAGTGAGCCACTCCTTCTCCGGCACCTTGCCGTCGCTCATCGCATAACCGGGGGTATGGCAATCGTTGCAGCCGGCGATCTTGATGACGTAGCGGCCGCGCTCGATCAGTTTCCTGTCGGCGCCGTCGGCCCGCGCCGCGGCTGGAGCGGCCGCCACGCCGGCGGCGGCAACGAGGGCGAAGAGATGCGAGGAAAGTTTCATGATCCGTCTCCCGTGAGGTCACAAGATTCCCGACGCGAGCGGCCGGGGCGAGACGGTTTGATCAGTGCCGGCGCGAATGATTCCTGACGGTTCGCGCAGGCGATCCCAGGATGTCGCTAGGCGGCCGGATTGAGCGTGAATTCGAGGAACTGGCCGTCGACCTCGATCTCGTCGCCGTCCCGCAGCGGATGCGGGAATTCGGTGACGCTGCGGCCGCCGATGCGCACCGCCGGATCGCCCTCGACCGGCGACAGGAAGAAGCCGTGCGGGCGGCGCGTGATCACCACCACCTGGTGGCCGGGACGGCCGAAGGTGGCGACCACCCGGTCGAGCGGCACGCGCTGGCCGGCACCGGGGCCGGAGAGGCGGCGCACGGTGGCGCTCGGGAAGCGCACCCTGGCCTGCCGCCGCGCCGGGATCGGCTGGCTGGCGGCGAGGTCGTCGGCAACCGCCGGCCGCACGTCCCCCGGCAGCGCGCTGATCAGCATCGTGCGGTCGAGTTCGACCTCGGCCGCAAGGCGGGTGTTGAGGTAGCGCAGCTGGTAGGCGCCGCAGTCGACGATGTCGCGGTGCTGCAGGATGCGGCGGTCGATCCGGCTGCCGTTCACGAAGGTGCCGTTGCTGCCGCCGAGGTCCTCGATGATGTGATCCTCGCCGACGCTGACGATGCGCGCATGCTGGCGGCTGACCGTCGGATGGTCGATATGCACGGTGTTCGACGCGTCGCGGCCGATGCCGACCGGCGCCTCGTCGATGAAGTACTGGTGCAGGATGTTGCCGCCGGAACTGAGGACGAGCTTGGCCACGATGTCTTTCCCGATGCGCGTTGTTCTTTACCTGAACCAGCCCAGCAGTCGGCTCACCAAGCCCGCGCCCGCCGCCTCCGGGGCGCGCGGCGGCAGTACCCGGACCAGCGCCACCGAAACGTTGTCGAAGCCGCCGCAGTCGTTGGCGAGCTGGACCAGGTGCGTCGCCGCCAGCGGCAGGTTGACCTTGAGCCGGCTGAGGATCAATTCGATGTCGGCCTCGTCGACCAGGTCGGTCAGGCCGTCGGAGCAGAGCAGGTAGAGATCGCCCTCGCGCACCGCTTCCTCGCGCAGGTGGACGCGGATCGCCGGCGCGATCCCCAGTGCACCGGTGACCAGGTGGCGGTTGTGCGAGTCGCCGGCCTCCTCGGCGGCGATCAGCCCCTGGTCGACCTGTTCGCGCAGCAGCGAATCGTCGCGCGTGAGCAGTTCGAGGCGGCCGTCGCGCAGCCGGTAGATGCGCGAATCGCCGATATGCGCCAACGCCACGCGGTCGCCGTGGAACAGCGCCAGCGCCAGCGTCGTGCCCATGCCGCGCAGCGTTGTCTGGCGTTGCGCGGCGCGATGCACGGCGAGGTTGGCCTCGCCGACGATCTGCTCGCAGAACTGCAGCGGCGTCGGCCGGCGGCCGCCGGCGCGGTAATGGCGGATCTTTTCGGGGAGGCGTTCGAGCAGCGTGTCGAGCGCGAGGCGGCTGGCGACGTCGCCGGCGCGGTGCCCGCCCATGCCGTCGGCGAGCACGGCGATGCCGTTGCCGGCGTCGAGGGCGACACTATCCTCGTTGCAGGTGCGGACCTTGCCGACGTCGGACAGGCAGATGCCTTCGATGGCGTATTCGGGCGTATTCACTTGGTATGGAAAGCGGGCTTCGGGCAGGCCGAAATATAGCACGGCAGCGCCTTTCCCCAGCGGCCGGCACGGGTATTTCCTTGACAGTCATGACACAAAAATCTAATGTTTGCGCTCCTTCCGATTCACGCTCCGGCCAACGGCTCCACCTCCGGACATGCCCCTGCCCCAACTCGGCCGCTACGAACTCCTCTCCACGCTCGGACGCGGCGCCATGGGCATCGTGTACGAAGCGCGCGACCCGCTGATCGAGCGCACGCTGGCGATCAAGACGATCAGCTGCGCCGGCCTGTCGGCGGCCGAATCCGAGGCCTTCGAGCAGCGCTTCTACCGCGAGGCGAAATCGGCCGGCAAGCTCAACCACCCGAACATCGTCACCATCCACGACATCGGCCGCAGCGACGAGCAGGCCTACATCGCGATGGAATTCCTCGCCGGGCGCTCGCTGCGCGACATCCTCGACAGCGGCGCGATCCTCTCCTACGCGTGGATCGCCGACATCGCGGCACAGGTCGCCGAAGGGCTCGCCTTCGCGCACGCGCACCAGGTCGTGCATCGCGACATCAAGCCGGCCAACATCATGGTGCTCGAAAACGGCACCGCCAAGATCACCGACTTCGGCGTCGCGCAGCTGCCGAGCGGCTCGCTGACGATGGCCGGCACCGCCTTCGGCTCGCCGAAATACATGTCGCCGGAACAGGTCACCGGCAAGACGGTCGACGGGCGCTCCGACATCTTCTCGCTCGGCGTGCTGCTCTACGAGCTGCTCACCGGCAACGCACCGTTCGCCGGCGACAACCTCAACGCCACGCTCTACCAGGTGCTCAACGCCGAACCGCCGCTGCCGTCGCAACACAACCCGCGCATCCCGGCGGCGTTCGACGAAGTCGTCGCGCAGGCGCTGCAGAAGGACCCGGCCGCACGCTACCAGGACGCCGCGGCGATGGCCGCCGACCTGCGCGAAATCGCCGCCTGCCAGCCGGCCGCCAGCCACCAGCCGGCGCATGAAATCGCCATCAGCAGCGGCAGCGGCGACGACACCGTCGCCATCGACGTCGTCCGCGACACCGGCGACGAGGCCACGCTGCCGGCGGCGACGCCCGTACCCGCGGTAGCCGCCAAGCGCTCATCGCTGCCGTTGGCGATCGGCGCCGTGGCCGTGCTCGCCGTCGGCGGCGCCGCGTTCCTGCTGTCGCGACCGGCATCGCCGCCGACCGGCGTCGCGGCGACAGCGCCGGCGCAGCCGACACCGCCCGCAAGCGCCGCGGACCGCGCCAAAGCAGCCGCCGCCGAGCCCCTGCCGGTTGCCCGCCAGGCCACGGACCAGGCAGTCGCGGCGGCGGAAACGCCCCCCGCCGCGCCGGCGGACGGTCGCGTGCGACTGGCCATCGCCCCCTGGGGTGAAGTCGTCGTCGACGGCAAGCCGGCCGGCGTCTCGCCGCCGCTGATGGAACTGCGCCTGCCGCCCGGCAAGCACGTGATCGAAATCCGCAACACCACCTTCCCGGTGCGCAAGCAGACGCTCGACGTCGCCGCCGACAGCAACCTGCGCATCAAGCACAAATTCGAATGACCATGCCCCTCATCCGCCACGCTGCCCTGCCCGCCCTCGCCGCGCTTTCCCTCTTCGTCGCCGGCTGTGCGACACCGCCGGCGGCCGACACCGCTGCCGCACCGGCCACCACGCCGGCGGCGGAAACGAAGGCCGCCGCCGCCCCCGCGGCCACCCCGAGCAAGGCGCAGCAGGAACTCGCCGCCGGCGTCGCCAGCTACGAGAACGGCCAGCACAAGAACGCCGCCCGGCAACTGCAGGCGGCCCTCGACGCCGGTCTGGAGAGCAAGGCCGAGCTGGCGCAGGCGCACAAGTACCTGGCCTTCATCCACTGCGTGTCGCGCCGCGAAAAGCAGTGCCGCGACGAGTTCCGCAAGGCGCTCGACGCCGACCCCGACTTCGCGCTGACCCCGGCCGAAGCCGGCCACCCGACCTGGGGGCCGGTGTTCCGCAAGCTGAAGGCGGCGCCGGCGGCAAAGCCCGCCACGAAGCCGGCGAAGACGAAGTAGGCAACAAGGCCCGGAGCGGCGTTCCCGCCGTTCCTCGTTGCGTTCTCCGGCCAAGCCTGGGCAACGAGAACGCCGACGCCGGCTGCCTCGCCGCCGGCACATGGCGCCGCTCCCGCACTCGCCACCGTGGCTGATATCATGTTTGCATAATCAACCACCCCCGATCCGGACGAGCCATATGCCACGCACCGCGCCCCGCCTTGCGGCCAAGAAGCCGAAATCCGTCCTCAAGCAACCGCTCAGCCTCAACTACAAGACTTTCGCCGTCGCCCTGGCCAAGGGGGCCGGCCATGCGTTGCTCGGCAAGTTCGACGATCTCGCGGACGACGGCGTCGATGCGCTGGCAGCGATGGGGATCGAGGGCAAGACGCCGCAAGCCCTGCTGTACCTGCTATTGCAACAGGCGCTGCAATCCGCGCTGGCGGCGCTGGTCGACGACTGCCGCGGCCACCTGCCGGCCGAGATCGACCCCGACGCGCTGCTGCCCCACCTGGAGAAGGCCGTCGCGGACGCCGAGGTCGACGCGCAGTTTTTCCTGAAACCCGGCGAGCTGCCGCTGCTGCAACAGGTCGCCGACGCCCTGCGCGCATGGCTGGTTGCCGGCGGCGTCGCGGCGCCCGTCGCCACGACCATCGCCCAGCGCCTGCCGAGCTTCTTCCCCTATGCGCTGCACCGCGAATGGCAGCGCAACGGCAAGCACTACGAGCCGATCCGGCAGAGCATCGCCACCCCGTTCACCCAGGCGGCAGAGCGGGAGGCGGCCTGGCTGACCTACGCCGCCCAGTTGCAGCAGCGCCTCGACGAAGGGGTCTTCGACGAACCGTTCAGCCTGCGGCAGATCTACATCCCGCTCCACGCCACCTACGACGAGGAGGCGCCGAAGACGGGCGCCGACGGCGAACCGAGACGCGGGAAGCGGCGAGTCGTTGTCCGCCTGCAGCAGGAACTCGACGCCTGGCTGGGGAAGAACAGCCGGGAAGACGCGGTGCGCGCGATCAGCGGCGGCCCCGGCAGCGGCAAGTCCTCGTTCGCCCGCGTCTTCGCCGCCGGCGTCGCCGCCGCCGGCCGGCTGAAGGTGCTCTTCGTGCCGCTGCACCTGATCAACCCGACCGGGGATTTCGCCGACGAGATCGGCCGCTTCGTGCGCGACCAGGGTGTGCTCAAGCACAACCCGCTGGACGCGGAGAGCGGCGACGGCGACCTGCTGATCATTCTCGACGGCCTCGACGAACTGGCCAGCCAGGGCCGCAGCGCCGCCGCGACGGCGCGCGACTTCGTGCGCACGGTGCAGCAGACGGCGGACCGGCGCAACCTCAACGAACTGCGCCTGCGCGTGCTGTTCAGCGGGCGCGAGGTGGTCATGCAGGAGAGCGAATCGGAGTTCCGCCGCGCGCGCCAGGTGCTGACCGTGCTGCCGTATTTCGTCGACGCGGCGCGCGAGAAGAGTTCACTCCAGGCGCACGACGGCGAGGCGTTCAACGACCCCGACAAGCTGCTCGCGGAAGACTTGCGCAAGGCCTGGTGGCAGAACTACGGCCGCCTGACCGGCCACGCCTACAAGCGCCTGCCGAAGGAGCTCGACCGCGACGACCTGCGCGAGATCACCGCGCAGCCGCTGCTCAACTACCTGCTGGCGCTGAGCTTCTGCCGCGGCAAGCTGGATTTCAAGGCCGGCGTCACGCTCAACCAGATCTACCACGACCTCGTCGACGCGGTCTATGAACGCGGCTACGAGCAGGGGCGGCGGCATGCCTCGGTGCGCGACCTGGGCGCCGAGGATTTCCTGCTCATCCTCGAAGAGATCGGCCTCGCCGCCTGGCACGGCGACGGGCGCAGCACGACCGTCGCCGAAATCGAGCAGCACTGCCGCGACGGCGGCTTCGGCAACCAGCTCGACGCCTTCCACGACGGCGCCCGGCACGGCATCACCCGGCTGCTCGCCGCCTTCTTCTTCCGCCAGCACGGCGAGCGGCCGAAGGGCGACCACACCTTCGTGTTCACGCACAAGAGCTTCGGCGAGTACCTCACCGCCCGCCGCCTGGTGCGCGCGATGCAGGACATCGCCGAAGAGCGTCAGCGGCGGGAGACGGTCGGCCGCGGCAAGGGCTGGAGCGAAGCCGACGCCCTCAAGCGCTGGGCCGAACTGTGCGGCCCGACCGCCATCTCGCCGCTGATCCACCAGTTCCTCGTCGCCGAGGTCGCCCTGCACGACCCGCAGGAGGCGGCACAGTGGCAGGCGCAGTTCGCACGCCTGTTCAGCCACGTGCTGCGCCACGGCATGCCGATGGAGCAACTGCAGCTCGCCACCTTCCAGGACGCGCTGTTCCAGTCGCGCAACGCCGAGGAGGCACTGCTCGCCGCGCTCAACGCCTGCGCCCTCGCCTGCCGGCAGATCAGCCGCATCGACCCGCCCAGCACCGTCGCCTTCGGCGCCTGGTTCAAGCGCATCCAGGGGCAGCGGAGCGGGCCGGAGTCGGTGCTGGCGACACGCTGCCTGAGCTGGCTGGATTTGAGCAATTCTGATCTGTATTTCGGCGACTACTTTGACGCGGATTTTTCCTATTCGAATTTGTATGGCATCGAGTGCGTCGGAGCCAATCTTCAGCATGCCCAATTAACAAATGCAGACCTTTCGAAGGCCAACTTGGTTAACGTAAACCTCGCTGGAGCCAATCTGCGCGACGCGAAACTAATTGAGGCTAGGCTCATGTCCGCCAATCTACGCTGGAGTAATCTCGAAGCGGCCGATCTCAATGAGGCCAGCCTCGATAACGCCAACCTCAGTGCCTTGGTGATGCGCAAGGCAACCCTTCAGCGCGCCGATCTTCGAGCCGCCGACCTTACTGGCAGCGATCTAAGCGAATCAGACCTGCGCGGAGCCGATCTGCATGGCGCCGATCTCAGAGGCGCAGACCTGCAGGGCGCCAACCTCACCGGCACGCAACGCAAAGGCACCAACCTCAGCGGCGCCAAGGGCCCCTGGATCGACGACAAGAAGCCGCGTCAGTAGCCGCCCAGTTCAGCCTCCGTAAACGGCCGCAGTGGCGCCTGCGGCCCGAGCACCAGGCGCAGCATCCGGTTCATCGTGACCGGATCGTTGTCGAAGCCGCCGTGCGAATCGGCGCGCGTGTCCTGCGGGTTGGCGCCGGCGACGAAGCGCTGCAGCGTCTTGCCGGGATGCTCCGCGGCCAGCCGGTCGTCAATCGCCGTCGCACGCTTCGCCATGCCCAGCAGCGGCACCACCCGGCCTTTTTCCTCATAGGCGCGCGAGACCAGGTAAAGCAGCGACTTGCGGTAGACCAGCGCGACGTTATCGTCGCGCTCGGCGTCGTCGTCGAGCAGGAACAGCCAGGTCTTGAAGCAGCCCTTCATCGCGCCGCGCGCACTCGACCAGTCATAGTTCTCGCCGGCCCATTGGTCGTAGCGCTTCGCCATGCGGAACAGCATGCGCGCGCTGACGCGCTCTTCAGGGCCTTTCGCCCGGGCGCGCCGCGTAGATCAGGTTGCGCCGGTCGAAGGCGTCGCGGTTGGCGTTGCGCACGGTGACTGCGGGTTGCGTGCGCATCGGCGGAACTCCATCAATGCTAATGGAATGCACACCTTAGACCGGAATTAGCCGTTGGCAAAAACAAAAAAATGGCCCGCCGGCAAGCCGGCGGGTCCTGTCGCATTGCTCGGGCGGATGCGTCAGTTGATCACGGTCATCTTGGCGATGGCCTCGACGCGCTCCTTGTGGCGGGGGAAGAAGGTCAGGCGGGGGGCGTGGTAGACCAGCGCGAAGAGTTCGCCGCGGTCGATCGCGCCGAAGGCGACGCCGCGCAACTGCACGTTGTCGGCCTTGCGGATCCGTTCGTATTCAAAGCGGAAACCCTTGCGGCCGCCGAAGGGGTAGGGCTCCAGCTTGAGCAGCTTGAAGGTCGAGCCGTCGCGCGTCAGCACGCCCTCGAACAACGACACCGCCTCCTCCATCTGCATCGAGCTGCGGAAGACCAGATTCTTCGCTTCACTGCTCGCGGAGTTGTCCGGATGCATCGCCTGACCGTCACGGATGCCGGCGTAGATCAGGAATTCATCGACGGTGACGCCTTCCATCGTCCACACTTCGGCCGGCTTGATGCCCGGGAAGTCGAGATGGTTCCAGGCGCCCTGGATGTTGACCGTGAGCCGCTCGCCGACGGTGCGATTACCCGGCTCCACTTTTCTGACCGTGGCGCATGCCGACAGGAGCAGCGCCAGCGCGAGAAGAACGAGTTTCTTCATGATTTGAGTTCCGACATGTAGTTCCTGATGAAGCCCGAATCCGGCGCATCCGGGGAAAGTTCGAGATAGCGGGAGAAGGCCTGCAGCGCCTCGTCGCCCTGACCGCGCTGCCGGGCGATCAGGCCGATGCCGCGGAAGGCCGGCGGCGGCGGGTTGGGTGCCGCCGCCGCGGCGCGGTAGTCTTCCATGGCCCGCTCCTGGTCACCGCTCTCGCCGCGCAGGCGGTAGGCCTCGCCACGATGGAATTGCACCAGCGGGACGGCACGCCGGCGCTCAAGCATGCGCGAGAACAGCACCAGGCTTTCCGCATACTGGCCGCGCTTGACTTCGTCCTGCAGCCATTCCTCGAGGAAGGGTTCGGTATGCCGGACGAAAGCCTCCTCGCCGGTGTTGCCGCCGGGCAGCGACGCCGCGTACTCGCCCAAGGTCTCGCGCCGTTCCGGCGACGACGGGTGGGTGGCAAAGAGCGGGCTCGACTGCTCCGGCTCCTTGCCGAGGCGGGCTCTCGCCTCGTCGAGCAGGTTGCCCCAGACCTTGGCCGACTCGGCAACGTCGTAGCCCGCCTGGTGCATGAGGACGGCGCCGATGCGATCGGCCTCGCGTTCGTGGTCCCGGCTGTAGGCAAAGGCGCTGGCAAGCAGCGCGAGCTGGCCGACGGCACCGACAACGCCGAAGAGGCCGATGAACTGGCCGAAGGCGGACTTGGCCTTGATGTCGCGCAGGCGCTCGACCGAATGCCGCTGCAGATAGTGGCCGATCTCGTGCCCGATCACCGCCGCCAGCTGCGCCTCGTTCTCGGCGCGCAACAGCAGCCCGCTCCAGATCTGCATCATGCCGTTGGGGGCCATGCTGGCGTTGAACAAGGGGGTACGCACCAGATGCACGCGGATGTCCGGACAATGGCCGCCCCCGAGGCGGCAGGCGATCTCCTGCACGTAGGCCTTCAGTTGCGGATCCTTCATCAGCAGCGGGCTGCGGCGCAGATTGCGCTCCTCGCGGTCCATCATCGCCCACAGGCCGCCCTCGTCGGTGGCCACGTCGGGCCGGTCGAGGCGCTCGGGCGCGGCATAGCCGAGCGCGTTGGCCCAGGCGGAGGACGCACAGGCACCGGCACAACAGGCGGCACCGGCCAACAACAAGCGACGCCGCTTCATTGCGTCTTCGGGAAGTTGCCGAGCAGCGCCGTCACCGTCTCCGTTGCCGGTTCGGCCTCGCGCAGGTCGCCGTTGCCGCGCAGCAACTGGTTGAACCACAACACCCGGCCGCTCTGCAGATCCACCAGCGACGCGTAGCCGACCTGCATGCCGCCGACCATGCCGACGCCGAGCAGCGCCATCGCCACCATCGCCACCTTGCGTTCGGCGCTGGCATAACTGTCGCGCATCCAGATGAACAGCGCGTAATCGCTACCGGTCTTCGCCCGGATCGGCGCCACGGCATCGCCGAGCGACCAGTCGAGCTTGCCGTCCTTGGTCGGCAGCGCAAAATTGCCTGCCCACATGTGGTGCAGCGAGATCGAACGGGCCACCGCCGCGTGCAGCGTGTTGATCTCGGCCAGCTCGTCAGCCTCGCTCTCGGATATCTCGCGCAGCTTCACGCCGAAGCCGGAGGCCTTGCCGAGCAGCGCCGACTGGACATGTTTCGACGCTGCGTCGGTCCAGTCCGCCCGCGGTTCCTGGACGCCGCCGGCAGACAGCGAGAAGAGCTCGATGTCGGGCTGCATGACGACGATCCCGGCGCCCTTGGGCAAGCTCGAAAACCCGGGCGCCAGATTGCGCGAGTCGGCCTGCGCCATTCCCGAAGTCAGCGCCGCTACGAGCAGCAGCATCCCGGCCACGCGCCCCAGAAGTGTTGCCATTCCCTTCCCCTATGCAAACTGAATCGAGGCGGAAGGCTACCATTGCTCGCGCTCCGATGCCAGTCGGCACGCGCTCAACGGTCGCGCCGCGCACCGCGGATCCACAGCGCCTCATCGCGCTCAAGCTCCTCCAGCTGGCCGTCGATCGCCGCCACTTCGGCCTCCAGTTCCGGCAGCACGACGTCGTGCAGCGACGAGGCGCGGCGGACCGTGCGCCGGTATTCGCGCAGCAGGCGGGCGAGGTTGCCGAGCACCGGCGCCAGCGCCGCCGCGGCCTGCGCCAGCTCGGCGAAGGCGACGCGGCAGGCGGCCGCCTCGGGCGACGGGAAGACCGCCGGCGGCGCGCTGCCCGGCGCGACAGAAAGCTCGGCCTGGCGCAGCGGCATCCCCATCAGCGCCGACGTCGACACGGCGAGGTGCAGGCTGGACGCGCGGGCCGGAGGATAGACGTCGAGCCCTTCCAGGCCGTGCCGCGCCAGCGCCGCGACGAGCGCGGCCGCCGCGGTCCGCTGTGCCGCCGTGAAGCGCTGCGCCAGCGCGTCGTGGCGCTGCAGTTCGCGCAGCATCTCGCCGGCGAGGATCAGGCATTTCTCGTCGAGGAAGACGTAGCCCTCCCGCATCGCGCGCCGCTCCTCCTTCAGCGCGATCAGCCGGCTGCGGGTCGGCGAGCCTTCGCTCATGACGCTTCCCCGCCGAGGTACGCGGCGATCTGCGCGTCCGACAGGCGCGTCAGCTCGCTGCGCGGCAGCCCGGCGAGCAGGCGCCAGCCGCAGCGCATGCTGTCCTCCAGGCTGCGCGGCGCGTCCTGGTGGATCAGCTCGCGCTCGAAGCGGCGGCCGAAGTCGAGGTAGCGCCGGTCGGCGTCCGACAGGCCGTCCTCGCCGACGACGCTGGCCAGCAGCCGCGCCTGCCCGGCGCGCGCATAGGCGGCGTAGAGCTGGCTGGCGAGCGCCGGGTGGTCGGCGTCGGTATAGCCGCGGCCGGTGCCGTCCTTCATCAGCCGCGAGAGGCTGGGCAGCACGTCGATCGGCGGCCAGACGCCGGCGCGGTCGAGCGCGCGCGAGAGCACGATCTGCCCCTCGGTGATGTAGCCGGAAAGGTCCGGCACCGGGTGGCCGATGTCGTCCGAGGGCATGGTCAGGATCGGCAGCTGCGTCAGCGTGCCGGGCCGGCCGCGCACGCAGCCGGCGCGCTCGTAGAGGCTGGCCAGGTCGGAGTACATGTAGCCGGGGAAGCCCTTGCGCGCCGGCACCTCGCCGCGGGCGCCGGCGACCTCGCGCAGCGCCTCGCAGTAGGCGGTCATGTCGGTGAGGATGGCCAGCACGTGGCGGCCCTCGACGAAGGCCAGGTACTCGGCGGCGGTGAGTGCGAAGCGCGGCGTCAGCAGGCGCTGCGTACTGGCGTCGCCGGCGAGGTTGAGGAACAGCGCCGAGCGCGCCAGCGCACCGCTCTCCTCCAGGCTGCGGCGGAAGAACTCGGCGGTGTCGTGCGGCACGCCGATGCCGGCGAAGACGATCGCGAAGTCCTCCGTGCCGGCGCCGCGCAGCCGCGCGTGGCGGGCGATGGCGACGGCGATGCGGTCGTGCGGCAGGCCGCCGCCGGAAAACAGCGGCAGCTTCTGCCCGCGCACCAGGCTGTTCATCAGGTCGATCGCGCTGACGCCGGTCTCGATGAAGTCGCGCGGCGTCGCCCGCGCCACCGGGTTCAGCGGCAGGCCGTCGATGCGCAGGCGGCGTTCCACCGGCAGCGGCGCGCCGCCGTCGGCCGGGCGGCCGACGCCGTCGAAGACGCGGCCGAGCAGGCCGGGGCCGACGCCGAAGTGCAGCGGCTCGCCGTGGAAGCGCACCGCCGTCTCACCGAGGTTGAGGCCGCTGCCGGCTTCGAGCAGCTCGACGACGATCACCTCGCCGTCGACCGCCGACACCCGGCCGAGGCGCGCCGCGCCGTCGGCGCCGACGACCTCGACCGCCTCGTTGTAGCCGACCTCGACGCTGCGCCGGAGGAACAGCAGCGGCCCTTCCAGGCGCTGCGCGGCGTGGCGGAGACTAAGGCGCGGGCGCATGCTCGCCCTCCGTTGCGGCCAAGCCGCCAAGTTGCGCCTGCAACGCCGCCGCCAGCGCCGCGAAAGCCGCCGGATCGCCTTCGCGGATGTCCTCGCCCATGCGCTGCAGCCGCCGCAGCACCGGCAGCGCGGCGATCGCCTCGGGCGTCGCGCCGCGCGCCACGGCGGCTTCGGCGAGATCGAGGAAGGCGCCCAGCGTGCGCAGCATCAGCGCCTGCCGCTGCGGGCCGCAGACCCGGTCGTTCTCGGAGAAGGCCGACTGGCGCAGGAAGGCTTCGCCGACCACTTCCGCGCACAGCAGCGTCAGCCGCTGCCGCGGCTGCAGCGCATCCTTGCCGACGATGCGTGCCATCCGTTCCAGCCGCGCCTCCTCGTCGAGCAGGCTGAGCACGCGGCGGCGCAGCCGCTCCCAGTCGTTGCCGGCGGCCTCAGTCGTCTCCACCGCGAGCGCCGGCAGCGCCGCATGCACCTCGCCCCACCAGCCGGCGACGGCGAGCGCGTCCTCGGAATACGACTGCAGCGGATGGATCGCCGGATAGAAGCGGGCCTGCGCGCGCTTCGCGTCGAGCGCCCAGAAGCTCCTGACGTAGCGCGTCGTGTGCGCCGTCACCGGCTCCGAGAAGTCGCCGGCCTGCGGGCTGATCGCGCCGAGCAGCGTCACCGAGCCGGTCTCGCCGGCGAGCGTTTCCACCTTCGCCGCGCGCTCATAGAACTCGGCCAGCCGGCTGCCGAGGTAGGCCGGGTAGCCGCCTTCGCCGGGCAGCTCGCCGAGCCGGCCGGAGACCTCGCGCAGCGCCTCCGCCCAGCGGCTGGTCGAATCGGCCATCAGCGCCACGTCGAGGCCCTGGTCGCGGAAATACTCGGCGATGGTGACGGCGCAGTAGATGCTCGCTTCGCGCGCCGCCACCGGCATGTTCGAGGTATTGGCGACGATCACCGTGCGCTCGGCCATCGGCCGCCCGCTCTTCGGATCGACCAGCGCCGCCATCTCCTCCAGCGCGCCGGCCATTTCGTTGCCGCGTTCGCCGCAGCCGAGATAGACGATGATGTCGGCGCTGCAGGCCTTGACCAGCGCCTCCAGCAGCACCGTCTTGCCGGTGCCGAAGCCGCCGGGAATCGCCGCCTTGCCGCCGAGCGCGACCGGGAACAGCGTATCGAGCACGCGCTGCCCGGTCAGCAGCGGCGCGTCGGTCGGCAGCCGGCGGGCCACCGGGCGCGGCTGCCGCACCGGCCACTGCTGGCCCATCGCCAGCGCGTGCACGGTGCCGCCGGCGTCGCGCAGGCGGCACAGCGGCGCGTCGTCCGGGTAGTCGCCGGCGGCGGCGATGTCGACCACCTCGCCGGCGAGGCCGGGCGGCACCAGGCAGCACAGCCGGCGGGCCGCGGCGACGAAGCCGAAAGCGGCGCCGCCGGCCAGCCGCTGCCCGGCCGCAACCGCCGGCGTGAAGGCAAAGCGCCGCGCCGGCGCCGCCCGCTGGCCGGGCGCGATGAACGGCGACGCCAGCCCGGCGTCGGCCCCGGAGTCGTCACCTCCGAGCGGCCGCAGCAGGCCGTCGAAGATGCCGCCGAGCAGGGCCGGACCGAGGCGCACCGAGAGCGGCGCGCCGCTGCCGTCGACGCCGTCGCCCGGTTTCAGCCCGGTGGTGTCCTCGTACACCTGCGCCACCAGGAAGTCGTCGTGGAGCCGGACCACCTCGCCGAGCAGGCCGGCGGCGCCGACGAAAAGCGCCTCGCCGACGGCGAACGCCCCGGCGCAGCGGGCATGCAGCACCGGGCCGCTGATCGAGGTGATCGTCGCGCGGCTCACGCCGGCCCCCCCCACAGCTGCAGCAGCCGGCCGGCGACCGTCGCCCGGTCGGCGGCGAGCCCGGCCGCCGTGGCATCGAGGCAGGCATTGCCGACCCGGATCTCGACGCCGGCTTCAATCCCGGCCGCCGCCTCGCAGCACACGCCGGCGATGCCCGCCGCCGTCAGTTCCCGCTGCCACGACTGCGCTTCCGCCGCCGGCAGATCCGCCGGGTGGCGCACGCACCAGCCGGCCGGCGGCAAGCGTTCGCGGGCCAGACGGAAGACCTCGTCCACCCAGCGCCGGCGCGTCGCCGCGTCGGCCCAGCGCCGCTGCAACGCCGGCACCAGGCGGGCCAGCCCGGCCTCGACGGCGAGCTGCGCCAGCCGCTGCCCGCGCTCGCGCCGCGCGGCATCGCGCCGGGCGCATGCCGCTGCGCGTTCCGCACGCAGCCGCTCGCGCTCGCCGGCCAGCGCCTGGCGCAAGCGGCGGCGGGTCGCGGCGAGCGCGCTCGCCAGCAAGGCGCGGGACTCCGCGTCGGCGGGATCGAGGATGGCGCGGCAACGCGCATCGCGGTCGGCGGCGATGGCGGCCAGCAGCCGCGTCAGCGCCAGCGCGGTGGCGGCATCGTTAGCATCGGCGTTCATGACAGCAGCCCCAGCAGGCGCCGCACGTCCGCCGCCGGATCGCCCGGCGGCAGATCGCCCGGCCGCTCGGGAACGACCAGCAGCGGCGGTTGCCCGTCGTGCAGCGCCGCCTGCAGCACGGCCGGCGGCAGCCGCGCGGCGCACGCGGCGCCGAGCAGCAGCAGCGCCGCCTCGCCGCGCGCCGCGGCGAACGCCGCGGCCTCGCTGCCGGCGGCGACGATGCGCACGCTCACCCCGGCCAGCCGGAAGCCGGCCGCCGACACTTCGTCGCCGAGGTAGAGCACCGGTTTCATACGAGGCGGTTGAGGATGAGGATGGAGACGATCAGGCCGTAGATGGCGATCCCCTCGGCGAGGCCGACGAAGATGAGCAGGCGGCCGAACAGTTCCGGCTTCTCGGCCAGCGCCCCGACCGCCGCCGCGCCCAGCTTGCCGACGGCGATGCCGGCGCCGAGCGCCGACAGGCCGGTGGCCAGCGCGGCGCCGACGAGGCCCCACGACACGGCCTCAGCGGCCGGGGGCGCGGCCGCGGCGGCAGTGGCCGCGGTCGACGCGGCGAGCGCGCCGGGGAACAGCAGCAGCGTGGCGGCGACGCCGACCAGCGCGGTGAGCACGGCGAGCGCGGCGAGTGCGCCGATCAGCAGTGACGGCTTGTTTTCAGCTTTCATGGCGAACCTCCCGGAGATGCGTAACTGGCGGCGCCAGCGGCCGGAACGCGCGGCCGCTGCCGACGAAGAAGCGGGTGAAGAATTCGAAGAGCACGAGGCGCGTGGTCTGGATCGACACGACGAGGACCTCCAGCGCGACGATGAACAGGTTGCCGACGACGGTGACGACGACCGACGCCAGGCCTTCGCCGGCGGCGTCGGCCAGCATCATGAGCGCGGCCGAGAGCCCGGCGTGGGCGATGGCGAAGGCGCCGACGCGAACGAAGGAGATGGTGTTGATCGCGAGCTGCAGGGTCTTTTCGAGGCTTTCGGCAAGCGCCGCAAGGCGGCCGGCCGCCCCGCCGCCGTCGCTCGCCGCCGACAGCAGCAGCACAAACAGCGCCGCCCCCAGCACCGGCACGACGGCGGCGGACGGCACGACGGCGGCAGCGGGCAGCCCGAGGTAGAGCGCGACGGAACCGCCCTCGTGGCGCAGGAAGGCGGCCAGCTCGCCGCGCCAGTGCGCCTCGACGCCGGCCAGCGCGAGGCTGAGGAGGAGCAGCAGCGCGCCGCCGGCGAGCGGCAGCAGCAGCACCGGCAGCGGCTCGGCCAGCGGTTCGGTCCACAGCGCCGGGATCACGCCGTGCAAGCTGAAGACGCTGCCGAACAGCAGCCCGAAGCAGGCGGCCGACAGACCGGCCGGGATGAACAGCCGGGCCAGCGGCCAGCGCCCGCCGAGAATAATGCCGGCGGCGCAGACGAGCAGGCCCTGGCCGAGGTCGCCGAACATGTAGCCGAAGAGCAGCGGGAAGATCAGCGCCACCAGCGCGCTCGGATCGGCGGCGTTGCCGGCCGGCATGCCGAGCAGGCGGCAGAAGGCCTCGTAGGGGCTCGCCCACCACGGATTGTGCAGCAGCAAGGGCGGCTGCAGCGCGGCCGGCGGCGGCGGGAAGCGGACCAGCGCGCGGATGCCGGCCGCGGCGAGCGTCGCGCGGATCTTGCCCGGGTCGCCGGTCCAGCCGGTGACGCGGCAAAGCACACGGTGTTCCTCGACCGTGCCGAGGTTGTCGAGCCCCCAGCAGCAGCAGCTTGCCGCCGCCACCGCCGCCGGCAAGCCGTGCGCCGCGGCCAGCTCCGCCAGGCGGCGGCGGGCGGCGGCGGCCGCGTTGCGGCCAGCGTCGGCGCGCGCCACGAGACGACGCGCCGCGTCCTTGTCGCCGATCCAGGACGGCGCGGCCAGCTGCCGGCCACCGACGGTCGCGACCTGCTCGGCGAGCTGCGCCATCGCCGGCGCTTCGCCGAGCGCAAAGAGAAATCCCCGCCCCTCGCCGGTAAACGGTCGGACGAGGACGCCTTCGGGTGCGGTCGGCCACGCCGCCGGGGCAGCGGCGAACAGCGCCGGCTGCAGGCGACGGCCGCGATCGCCGGCGGCGAGCGCGGCCCGTTCGCCGGCGCCGATTTCCGGCGCCGCCAGGATCGCCTGCCATTGCGCCAGGTCGGCCAGCTCGGCTTCGGCGGCGACCAGCGCGGCGATCTCCGGCGCCGCGGCGGCGGCCCAGCGCTCGATGCAGCCGAGTGCCGCCGCCAGCGCCTCGCTCGGGGAAGCCTGCGGCACCGTCGGCGCGTGGTCTGGCCGCGCCGGTGTCCACTCCGGCCACCATTCGCGATAGCGCCGTTCGAGGTCGCGGAAACGCTCGCGCAGGCGCCGCCGTTCGGCTTCGGCGCCCGCCGCCGCGCCGCCGGCTTCGGCGCCGGCGACGCAGGCCTCGAATTCGGCGCAGCCAGCGACCGCCAGCGCCTCGGCAATGCCCAGCGCATCCTCGCGGGCGGCCAGGATCTCGAACCAGCTCGCGCTTTCCGGCCGCATCATGATCCGTCTCCCCGGCGCACGGCCCGCGTCACCAGTTCGGCGCGCAGGCGTTCGAGATCGAGCGCCAGCAGCAGCAGGTAGGCGAAGGCGGCCGCCGGCGACTGCGCACCACGGCGGAACCAGCGCACCGCGTCGCGGGCCAGCGCGCGCCGCGACTCGGCGGCGGCCGCCGCCGGCAGCTCCGCGAAACGCCGCATATGCGCGTCGACGCCGGCGGCGAAGCCGGCCAGCAGGCGGGCATCCTCGTCCGCAGCCTCGTCTCCATCCGCGGCCGGCCAGCGCCGGCGCCACGCGGCCAGCCAGGTTTCCAGCGTCGCCGGCGACAGGCGCGCGCGCTCGGCCAGGCAGGCGGCCAGCGCCGGGTCCTTCTCCACCCAGGCCGGCGCCGTGCCGCCGCCGGCCAGCCAGGCGCGCGCCGGGAGGTCGATCAGCAGCGCCGTCCAGCGCACTGCCCCGGCCCATTCGGCGGGCATCCAGCGCGCCACTTCATGCACCGCCTCGCGCCAGCGCAGGCGCAGCGCCAGCTCGATCTCATGCGGCCCCGCCCGCTCGCCGATGCCGGCCAGCCAGCCCGCCAGCGACGTTGCGCGGGCGGCGGCGAGATAGGCGTCGAAGCCGGCCTGGCCGCCGAGACGCTGCCACACCGCCTCGTCGGGGCGGGCACCGTGGCGGGCCTGCATGCGTGCCTGAGCGTATTCCACGCGGCCTCCTTTCTGCGCCCTAGCCCGGCTCGCCGGCCCGGCCGCAGAGTTCGTCGGCCAATCGCTCGACGGCTTGCTCCAGCCGCTGCCGCGCTTCGTCGTCGAGCGCCACCGGCTGCGCGGCGGCGCGCGTCTCCGCCGCGAGCGCGGCCAAGGCGCGCGCCTGCCCGGCTGCCTGCCGCGCACACCACTCCCGGTATCTTTGAACTGAACGCTCGGCCAGCGCGCCGACCTCGGCCCGTGCCTCCGCGAGACGTCGTTCCGCCTGTTCGCGACAGGCGGCCACCGCCGCTTCCGCCGCCTGTTCAGCGGCCATCACCTCGGCAAACGCGGCATCGACCGCGTGCTCGCCCGCCCCTTCGTTTTTCGCCCCCGGCCTGTTCGTCGCCATGACCGCCCCCTCCCGCCGTCGGAACAACCTTGCCGTGCTTCGCATTCACTATAGACAACGGCAATGACGTCGTCAGGAACGGTGGCCGGCAAGCGCCGCGGCGTTGCCGGCGCCGGGGCGACATCCGGTCGCTGCGGGCCGCCGGCATGGTGGGCTTGCCCCGCATGGCGCAAGCTTGAATCGCCGACATCGACCGGCTATCGCGCCTTCGTTCATCTGGCGCCATCACGCCGGCGAAAGCGCCCGCAGGCAAAGGGGCCCATGGCTGAAAGTGCCGTTGTCCTGGATCAAGCTCCGAGACTGGATCCCGGCGTTCGCCGGGATGACGAAGCGTCCCGCCACTGCAGCGAGGCTGGCTGCCGGTTTGTTCGGCGCTTCCCTTGTCCACAAGGATTCGGCCGCTCGACGCTGTCGCGGGCAAGCCATGGCTGATAGCATCGGCAGACTGCCGATTCCGTTGCGATGCATTTCTCCATGACAACTGCACAAGGCGCACCCCGACTCCCTTCCCTCCCGGCCATCCTGGCGTTCGATGCCGCGATTCGCCACGGTTCGTTCGAGCGCGCGGGAGAGGAACTCAATGTCACCGCCAGCGCCATCGGCAAGCGTATCGGCAATCTGGAGCAACTGCTCGGCACGCGCCTGCTTGAGCGCACCGGGAACGGCGTGCGTCCGACGACTGCGGGGCTGGAATACGCCGAACAGGTCTGCGAGGCGCTGCGGATGCTCACCGCCCTGCCCCTGCACCGCAGCGCCCGCCGGCAGCGGCAGACCCTCCGTCTTTGCGCGCCCCCCACCTTCGCGCGCGAGATCGTCGTGCCCGAGCTGCACGACTTCGCCAGGCGGCGGCCCGAGATCGATGTCGATGTCGTTCTTTCCGTGCCCCATCTCGGCCTGCGGCCGCCCGGCGCGCACATCGAGGTCATCGCCGACAAGTCGCCGGGAGGCGGCGAAGAAATTCTCGGACACGAACTGCTCAGGCCGATCTGCAGCCCGAACTACGCGGCGGAGTTCAAGCTCGCCCAACCGGCGGACCTGCAGCGTGCGCGGCTCATCCGCTCCCCGATCGAACCGTGGCGCGCGTGGTTCGCCGCGGCCGGGCTGGATTGGCCCGAACCCGACCATGGCCTGCGCTTCGTCGATTCCGGCCTGGCCATCGCTGCCGCGGCCGCCGGCCTCGGCGTCACCCTGGCGAGGCCGAGCCTTTACCGTCGCTACCTGGAACGCGGCGAGGTCGTCGCGCTCTTCAATGTCGGCAGCCCACCGACGACCCGTTACGCCATCCGCCTGAACGGCCCGGCCCCGCACGAAATCGACCGGAGCGACGCCGCCCGGGCCTTCACCGCCTGGCTGCGGGAAACCTGCGCGGCCATCGCCCGCAGCACGCGCTGATCGCCCCGACCGCCAAGCCCGGAATTTTCCTCCGCTCCGCAGCGAACAAGCTTCCGCGCGCGGCGACTCGCCGCTCCCTATGATGTGCTCACCGGATCGAGGAGCCGCTGGCGGCGACCGGCGCATCGGCGGCAACGGAGCCGACGCACGGCACACTCGACCCCGGCATTCCCGGGATTCCCAGGATTCCCCGACCCCAAGCCCAACACGGAGGAGACTGCCATGACCAAGACCCCGAACATCGAGCGCCTGTCGGTGCGCACCGTCCGCGTTCCCTTGCCGCAAGCGCACCAGACCGCCGGCGGCACCGTTACCGAATCGCCGCTGATCCTTACCGACATCCATTGCGACGACGGCTCGGTCGGCCACAGCATCGTCTTTGCGTACAACGCTTTCGCGCTGAAACCGATCGCCGATCTGCTGCGCAATCTCGACTCCTTGCTCGTCGACGCCCCGGCCTCGCCGCTGGAAATCGAACGGCGACTGAACGCGAGGTTCCGCCTGCTGGGAACGCAGGGACTGGTCGGCATTGCCCTGTCGGCGATCGACATGGCGTTGTGGGACGCGCTGGCGCGCCGCCGGCAGACCTCGCTCGTGGCCCTGCTGGGCGGCGTCCCCCGGCCGATTCCGGCCTACGGCGCGGTCGGCTACGACGGCGAAAAGGCATCGGCGATGGCTGCGGAAAAGTGGGCCGAACGGAAATTCCGCGGGGTCAAGCTGAAGATCGGCTACCCGACCGTCGAGGAAGACGTCGCCGTGATCCGCGCCGTGCGTGCGGCGACGGGCAACGGGCTGGCGATCATGGTGGACTACAACCAGTGCCTGACGCCGGCGCAAGCGGCGCAACGCTTGCGGGCACTCGACGAGGAGGGCATCACGTGGGTCGAGGAGCCGACCCTGGCCCATGATTTCGCCGGCCACGCCCACATCGCGAGGGAAGCGAAAACCCCGATCCAGTGCGGTGAGAACTGGTGGGGAACGCTCGACCTGCAGCACGCCATCGACGCCCAGGCGAGCGATTTCATGATGCCCGACGTGATGAAAATCGGCGGCGTCTCCGGCTGGATGCGGGCTGCCGCCATGGCGCAGGCACGGGGCATCCCGCTCTCCAACCACCTGTGGCCGGAAATCAGCGCACAGTTGCTGTGCGCAACGCCCACCGCGCACTGGCTGGAATACGCCGACTGGTGGAACCCGATCGTCGCCGAGCCGCTGACCGTCGAGGACGGCTATGCCCGCGTCGACGGCGTCCTCGGCAGCGGAGTCGAATGGAACGAGGCGGCGGTTTCGCGCTACATCGCGTGATACGGCACGAAGCCGCCGCGTTATCCACGCTTCGCCCCTGCCAGTGACTCCCATGCGAAACCAGCCCCGGTCGGGGCTGGTTGCTCGCCGCTGCGGCGACTGGCGCGGGGACCTCCGCCAACGCGGCTACACCCCGGGCATCGCCAGGAAGTCCGGCAGTGCCTTGACCCGCGCCAGCCACTGCCGGATGTTCGGATAGTCGGCGAGCGAGACGCCGCCTTCCGGCGCCAGCGCGACGTAGGGGAAGACGGCGCAGTCGGCGATGGTCGGCCGCTCCAGCGCCAGCCATGGGTGCCTGGCCAGGTGGGCGTCGAGCAGCGGCAGGATGCGCGCCGCGCGCTTCAGCGTGTCGGCCTTGTCGAGGGCGTAGCCGAATTTATCCACCAGGCGCGCCGAGGCCGGCCCGTTCTGCACCTCGTTGGCGGCGGTCGACAGCCACTGCATGACCTCGCCCAGGCCGGCCGCGTCGCGCGGCAGCCAGCTCTCGCCGGCATACCTGGCGGCGAGATAGACGAGGATGGCCTGCGAATCGCGCAGCACCACTTCGCCATCGACCAGGATCGGAATCTCGCCCCACGGGTTCAGGTCGATCAGCGGCGGCCGCTTGTGCGCGCCGCCGAGGAAATCGACGCCGACGATGTCCAGCGGAATCCGCGCCAGCGCGGCGAACAGGCGAACCTTGTAACAATTGCCCGACAACTCCAGATCGTACAGCTGCATGGTTTTCTCCTTTTGGGTGTGGCGAACGGAACGGTGGAACGACGGTACGGCTAATTCTCGGGCGGCACGCCGCCCAGCTCGCGCAGCCGCGCTTCGAGCGCGGCGATGCGCTGGCGCAGGGGATCGATCAGCGGCTGCAGTTCGCGCTCGCTGAAGCGCGGCGTGATGTGTTTGGCGCAGTTCCAGTCGAAAGCCTCGACGGCGATCAGCAGCACGCGCTCGACCGGGGCCTCGGCGGCGTCGGCCTGCAGTTGCTTGAGCCAGGCCGGCGCCTCGCCGCCGGGCGCAGCGACGTCAATGACGCGCGCATGGCCGAGCAGCTTCAGGCGGCGGCGCTGCGGGTAATCGACCAGGATCAGGCAGACGCGGTCGTTGCCGGCGAGGTTGCCGACGCTCTGGTACTGCAGGTTGCCGCGGAAATCGGCGAAGGCCAGCGTCGTCGCGTCGAGCACCTGAAGAAAACCGGGGCTGCCGCCGCGATGCTGGACATAGGGCCAGCCGCTGTCGCTCACCGTCGCCAGGTAGAAGCTGTCGCGCGCGGCGATGAACTCGCGCTCGCGCGCGCCGAGCTCGGCGTTGGCCTGCGCGCTCTCGGCGTAGCGTTCGGCCTGCGCGCGCGTGCCGTAATGCGCCTGGGCGGCTTTCACGTGCTCGGTGAAGGTCAGTTGCGCGAAGCGTCGAGGCATGCGGATCTCCCGGGTCGATGGCGGCAGGCGCGCGAACGCGTGAACAAGCGCCGCAACAAGCGCGGCCGACCGAAGCCATACTGATCCATGCGAACACCGAAATAAATAGACGAACGCTCAAGTGACTGCGCCGGAATTCGGCGTAATATCGCCGGCATGGACAAGCTGCGGGCCATGGAGACTTTCGTGCGCATCGTCGAGGCGGGCAGCCTGACGGCCGCCGCCGGCGCGCTCGACACCTCGCTGACCTCGGTGGTGCGCTCGCTGGCGACGCTCGAAGGGGCGCTCGGCACGCGCCTGCTCAACCGCACGACGCGCCGCATCGCGCTGACCGACGAGGGGCGCGAGTATTTCGAGCGCTGCCGCCGCGTGCTGGCCGAGGTCGAGGAGGCCGAGAACGCCCTGTCGGCGCGGCAGGCGAAGCCGGCCGGCAAGCTCACCCTGACCGCGCCGGTGATGTTCGGCCGGCTGCACGTCGGGCCGGTGCTCAGCGAATTCCTCGCCGCCCAGCCGGCGGTCAACGCCGAGCTGATGCTTTTCGACCGCGTCGTCGACCTGCTCGACGAAGGCATGGATGCCGCCATCCGCATCGGCCATCTGCGCGACTCCTCGCTGGTCGCCGTGCCGCTCGGCACGACCCGCCGCATCGTCTGCGCCAGCCCGGCCTACCTGCGCCGCGCCGGCACGCCGCGCCACCCGGCCGACCTGGCCGGGCACCGCTGCCTACAGTTCCTCGGCGTGGCGCCCGGAGCGGAATGGGAATTCTCGGGCGGCGACGGCAAAACCACCCGCGTGCCGATCAAGGGCCTGCTCGCCACCAACCAGATCGACGTCGCCCTCGACGCCTGCGTCAAGGGCCTGGGCTGCGGCGCCTTCCTCGACTACCAGGTGCGCGACGCGCTCGCCGCCGGCAAGCTGCGCCGCCTCCTGCCGGCCTACGAGCCGGCGCCGATCCCGGTCCAGCTCGTCTACCCGCATTCGCGCCTGCTCTCCTCCCGGGTGCGCAGCTTCGTCGATTGGGCGGTGCCGCGGCTGCGGCAGCGGCTGCTGGCGGAGGGTTGAGGGCGGCTGCGTCGTGTTTCCGGCCCGGTCCGAGTTGCCTGCCGCCGGGTTCAGCCAAAAAGACCTTCATCGGCGCGGAAGCGCTCGGCCAGCCAGTCGCTGACCGCGCGAATGCGCGGCACATGGCGCAATTCCCGCGGCACCACCAGCCACATCTCCCGCCTGAGCACGGCTTCCTCGCCGGAGAGGCAGCGCAGCGACGCGTGGCGCTCACCGACCAGCCGTGGCAGCACGCCGAGCCCCAGGCCGTCGGCGACCGCCGTCGCCAGGGCGTCCATGTTGTTGCAGCGGAAGACGATTCGATCGTCGCCCACCCGCTCCGATAGCCATCGCATTTCGGGCACCCGCGCCAGCGAATGCTCGTAGGCGACCCAGTTTTGCCGGCTCCAGTCGTCCGCCGCGGGCAGCGCGCCGGCGCCATAGACGCCGTAGGCGAGCGAGGCCAGCCGGCGCACGACGAAATCGCCGCTTTGCGGACGCGCCAGGCGAACCGCGATGTCGGCCTCGCGGCGGGAAAGATCCAGGGTTTTGGCGCTGGCGATCAACTCCACCGCCAGCCCCGGATGGCGCGCGCGCAATACGGCCAGGTGGTGCGCGAGGTAGTGCGACACGATGGCATCCACCGCGGTAACCCGGGTCACTCCCTGCACCAGCGCCTGGTTGTCGGCGGCCAGGTGGCACAGGGCGGCGATCTCCTGTTCGATCCGCACGCCGCGCTCCATCAGGACGATGCCGGCGGGCGTCGGCGCCAAATGCCCCTTGAGGCGCTCGAACAGCGGAGTGCCGAGACCGGACTCGAGCACGCGCAGGCGGCGCGAAACCGTCGTCTGGTCCACGCCGAGGGCGCGCGCCGCCGACGCCAGCGAGCCGCAGCGCGCAAGCACCAGGGCATAGCGGACATCGTTCCAGTCCAGATCAGCTGCAAAATTGCAGGCTGGCGCTGCAGCTTTATCCATTCCAGCGCATCTCCAGGCGGCTTATTCTTGATTCCACCGTCAATTCACACGAGAGGGAATAATGTCGAAGCCGTCCACTTTACGCGAGATCGCCGGGCTGCCTGCAGCGCCCGCAGATTTGAGTCAATCGGCGTTGCTCATGATCGATTGCCAGAACACCTATCGGGAAGGTGTCATGAAATTGAGCGGCGTCGAAGCGGCGCTCGACGAGGCCCGCCGCCTGCTCGATCGCGCCCGCCGACTCGGCAGACCGATCTTCCACATCCAGCACGACGCGGGACCCGGCACGCCCTACGACATCCGCGCCGAGATCGGCGCCATCGCCGACCAGGTGGCGCCGACGGCGGGGGAAGCCACGATCGTGAAGCACTACCCGAATTCATTCGTCGGCACCGATCTCGAACGACGCCTGAAGGAGGCCGGCATCAAGAGCGTCGTCCTGGCGGGTTTCATGACGCATATGTGCGTCAATTCGACGGCACGCGGCGCCTTCAACCTCGGCTTCCAGCCCACCGTCGTGGCGCGCGCCACCGCCACCCGCGATCTGCCCGCCGCGGGCGGCAGCCTGGTCAGCGCAGCGGAGTTGCAGAAAGCGAGCCTCGCCACCCTGGGCGACCTGTTTGCCGTCATCGTGCCGTCGGCAGCCGACCTCGCTCCGGGCGCCGCGTAAAACCGGCGCCGGCCATGCCCATAGGCTGAGCGGCATCGGCAAAAAAACGCCCCCGCCACTCGGTTGGCACCGAGCCGGCGGGGGCGTTGTCCTTCAGACTACGCTCAGGCGTCGACCGTTGCCGCCACGTCGCTGAACTCCTTGATCTGGTCGAAGTTCATGGAGCGATAAACATCGCCAGCCTTGCCCTTTCCATCGTGCGCGGCCCCCTCACCGCGGACGCTTCGTTCGTTCAGCGGCGAAAAAATCAAGGCGAGCGCCGGTCCGCTCCGCTCAGCTGTTTTTGGCCGCCCGCATCTGCCCGATCAGCCGCCAGGCCATCCCGCCGAGGATGACCACCCCGAGCAGCAGCACGCCCCACAGAAGGTAGGTGCGCTGGCGCGCTGCGCGGGCGGCCAGGCTGGCGGCACTCTCGGCGGCGGCAGCGGCGTGGCCGGATTGCAGCTCGCCGGGCAGCGCCTGTTCAAGCTGCCTGAGTTCCCCGGCCGTGAATCCCGGCGCCACCCGATCGAGCGGCTGGCTGACCGGCGTCGCATCGCTGCGGCCGAAATTCAGCGTGTAGGGGGGCGTTCCGCCGGCGAGGAAAACGACGGTCGCCGGCTGCCACGAAAGCACGGGTTTGGGCTGCGATGATCCACCACCACACCGACTCCGTTTTTTCATCTTGCATATACCAATGCAATGAAAGATTATTAACTCTCAGCACATCGACCGGAAGATTTTTCCCTGTCAAAGGCACAAATCGGATCGCGAACGGGGCCAGTTACCCACGCACGATCTTCGTGGCATTCATTCCAGCACCGACCCTTCAGCACGCGTGAGCACGAAGAACAAGAGGAGGACAACCATGAAGCGAAACTTGGTCAAATCGGCAGCCCCGGCCGGACTGTCCCTGCATATCGGGTTGAACGCGGTGGACCCGAAACACTACGGCGGCTGGCACGGTGATCTGGTGGCCTGCGAGTTCGACGCCAACGACATGGCGGCAATTGCCAGAGCGTCGGGCATCAAGGCCACAACACTGCTCACAAAGGCCGCCACCCGCGCCAGGATTCTTGCCGCGCTCCGAAACGCCGCAAAACGCCTCAAGGCGGGCGATCTTTTCTTCCTCAGCTATTCCGGGCATGGCGGGCAAATTCCCGACGTCTCCGGCGACGAAGCCGACAAGCAGGACGAAACCTGGTGTCTCTTCGACGGCCAGTTGATCGACGACGAGCTGTACCTGGAACTCTCGAAGTTCGCCAAAGGCGTGCGCATCCTGGTTTTGTCGGATAGCTGCCACAGCGGCACCGTCGCCCGTGCCGCGCCGCCGCCGAGCGCAACAGCCGGCCGCTCGAAGGCAATGCCCGCCGCGATCACCGGGCGAACCTATCGCGAAAACCGGGAGTTCTACGACGATCTGCAGCGCGCCGCCGCCAAGACCGCGGGCAAGGCGATCGACCCCGACGCCGCCCTGGCACGCATCGCCGTCAGCAACCGGCTCTCCGCCGTAGTCAAGGACTTCGGCCCGGCGGTCGTCCTGATTTCGGGATGCCAGGACAACCAGACCTCCAGCGACGGCGACCACAACGGCGCGTTCACCGAGCGCCTGCTGCAAGTCTGGAACCAGGGCGCCTTCAAGGGGAACCACGCCCAGTTCCACGCGCGCATCGTCGCCGGCATGCCGCCGTCGCAGACCCCAAACCTGTTCACACTCGGGAAGGCTGCGGCATTCCTGCGGCAGGCGCCGTTCAAGGTATAGGGCCAGCCACATCGAGGAAGGGCGGCAGGGCAAGCCACGACCTTGCATGAAGGAACCGTACATGATCTTCATCAGCTACCGCCGCAGCGACACCGACGACCACGCCGGCCGCCTGATCGACCGGCTGCGACACTGGTTCGACGCCGAGGCGATCTTCTACGACAAGCAGCGCGACAGCATCGACATCGGCGACACTTTCCCCGCCGGGATCGACACCGCGCTCGACCGCGCCGCCGTCGTGCTGGTACTCATCGGCCCCGACTGGCTGGCCGAACTCAACCGCCGCGTCGACCTCCCCGGCATCGACTACGTGCGCCGCGAAGTGGTCGGCGCCCTCAGGCGCGGCAAGCGCGTCATCCCCATCCTGCTCGGCGGCGCAACGGTACCCGACCCCAGCGACTTCCATGCCGACCTGCGCGCGGAACTCACTGCCTTCTGCAACTTCGACGCCCACCGCTTTCCCGCCCGCGACGGCAAACTCGCCGACTACGACCACAAGTTCGTGCAACTGCGCGACAAGCTGGCCGCCCTGCCCGACGTACCGAAGCAACGCTTTCGCCTACCCGGCGGCGCCGAACAGCCGCGCCGCCTCATCGACCACCAGATCAGCCCGCATTTCCGCGACCCCAACGCGCTGCTGCCGCAACTGCACGCCCAGCTTTCGGAAAGCGGCAGCACCGGCCTAGTCGCCCGCACCGCGCTCTACGGCATGGGCGGCCTTGGCAAGACCCAGCTCGCGCTCAAGTACAGCCTCGACTACCCGGATCATTACGCCGGCATCTGGTGGTTCCGCGCCGAGACCGACACCACCCTGCAGCTCGATGCCGAGGAATGCTGCAAGCAGGTCGGCGCCGCCATCGCCCAGGGCGAAACGCCGAGCACCGCGCTCAAGCGCTGGCTGGATCGGCAAGCTGCTCCCTGGCTGCTGGTCTATGACAACGCTGAGGATGCCGAGCACCTGCGCCCGCACCTGCCGCAAGGCAACGCCCACGGCATCGTCGTCACCTCGCGCGCACCGGCGTGGGGCGGCCTGGTGAAGCACGCCATGGAACTCGACGTGTGGACGCCCGGCCAAGGCGCCGCCTTCCTCGCCGAACGCCTGCCGGGTCGCGACCTCGAAGCGCTACCGGGGTTGGCGGAAGACCTCGGCGGCCTGCCGCTCGCGCTGGAACAGGCCGCCGGCTATATCGAAAGCACCGGCATCGGCGTCGCCGCTTACCGCGAGCTGTTGGCCGGAACAGACACCGAAGGCCTGATCCTCGATGAAGGCCGCGCCGCCACCGGCTACGAACGCACGGTACTGGCCACCCTGTCGCTGGCCTTCGACAAGCTCAGCCCCGCCGCCGCACAAGCGCTGCGCCTGCTCGCCTATGCCGCGCCGGAAGCCTTTCCAGCGCGCTTCCTGCGCGAGGCGGCGGATGTCTTGCCGACCGAACTGGCCGCCGCCAACGACGACCTCGCCTGGAACCGGCTCGTCGCCGAACTGCGCGGTTATGGCCTTGCCACCGTCTCCAGCCTGCCAGTCACGGAAGGCATCGACGACGAACCCGCCCTGCATCTGCACCGCCTGACGCAACAGGCGCTCCGCGCCCGTCTCGCCGAACCGGCGCACGACGGTGCCGCCTTGCAGGCGGTCCTGCATTCCGTCTGTCCGAGGGCTGCCAGATTGCCGGGCAACTGGCAGTGCTACGCCGCCCTGCTCCCCCACATCGTCCATCTGGACCGTTTCCTCGACGCCGGTTGGCTAAACAGCCGTCGCCATTCTTGGCTCCTCGACCAAGTCGCCAGTTACCTGCAACATGGCCCAGCCCTGTATGCGGACGCCGCGCACTGGTATCGGCGGGCGCTGGAACTCGACCGCGCCGATCTCGGCGAGGAGCATCCGAACACGATCTCCTCAATCAATAACCTCGCCAGCACCCTCCAGGCTCAGGGCGACCTCGCCGGGGCGCAGGTGCTGCAGGAGTCGGCGCTCGCGATACAGCGCCGTGTGCTCGGCGAGGAGCATCCGGACACACTCACCTCGATCAACAACCTCGCCGGCACACTCCAGGCCCAGGGCGACCTCGCCGGGGCGCGGGCACTGCAGGAGCAGGAGCTAGCAACTTGCCGTCGCGTGCTCGGCGAGGAGCATCCGGACACGCTCACCTCGATCAACAACCTCGCCGGCACCATCTACGCCCAAGGCGACCTCACTGGGGCGCGGGCGCTGGAAGAGTCAGTACTGGCAACACGTCGCCACGTGCTCGGCGAGGAGCATCCGGACACACTCACCTCGATCAACAACCTCGCCGGCACACTCCAGGCCCAAGGCGACCTCGCCGGGGCACGGGTGCTGCAGGAGTCGGTACTGGCGATACGCCGCCGCATCCTCGGCGACGAGCATCCGGCCACGCTCTCCTCGATGAACAACCTCGCCAGCACCCTCTACGCCCAGGGCGACCTCACCGGGGCGCGGGTGCTGGAAGAGTCGGTACTGGCAACACGTCGCCGCGTACTCGGCAAGAAGCATCCGGACACGCTCACCTCGATCAACAACCTCGCCACCACCCTCCAGGCCCAGGGCGACCTCGCCGGGGCACGGGTGTTACTGGAGGCGGCAGTGGCGATACGCCACCGGGTACTGGGAGGAAATCACCCTGATACAGTCGCGGGTGCCTGGAATCTGTTCACCACCTTGTATCAGCTTGACGACGCCGACGCCGCCAAGGAACTGCTGCAAACATGGCTCCTACCGCTTCTGGAAATGCCCCCGGACAAACTGCCCGCCGATCTGAAGAACGTTCGCGACCAGCTGCTGGATAACCGTGCGGGCATCGCGCGCTTCACCGGTGTGGAGTTCCCCGCGAGGTCGTCATGAAACTTCTCGATGCCTGTCTTTCGCTGACCCTGACGCTAGCGCTCTTCGCCAGTTCGGCCACCGTGCTGGTCGAGCTGTTGCAGCGCGCTTTCAAAATGCGTGTAAAGCAGCTGCGCGCGATGCTGGGCGTGACCTTCGACCGGCACCTGGCCGCGCCACTGGCGGCGGCGGGGGCGGACGTGGCGGCGCTTCGCGCCAGCTTCGTCGAAACGGTTGGCCAATCCCGTGGCGCCCGCCACATGCAGGCGGCGACGCGGCAGCCGGGGCGCGCACCGACCGCTGAGGATCTGGCGCAAATCAAGCCGGAAGCGGCGACCAGCGTCACCGTCGACGATGTCCTGCGCCGCCTCGCACACGACACCCGGTTCCGCGACGTCTTCGCCGGCATCGAAACGACGACGCTGCGCCCGATGCTGGAGGCACTGGGCGACGGCTTCGCCCGACTGGAGGCGGAGGCCAGCGCACTGTTCGCGGCGCGGGCCCGGCTGCTGTCCTACAGCTGCGGCATTTTCCTTGCCTTCGCCGTCAATGTCGATGCGGTTCGCCTGCTGGATCACTACACCAGCAACCCGACCGAAACCGCCAAAACCGTCGCCGCGCTGTCGGCCACGTGTCCGGCAAGCACCGGCACGGATGACAACGCCAAACGGCAGATCGCCACCACCATCGACGAGTTGCGCCAACTCCCCGCCCTTGGCGTCCCGGTGGGGCTCGCTTACTACCCCTATTGCAGCCCGCCGGCAGGGCAGGCGCAATTCGATCCGCTCTGCAAGGCCGCACCGGACGGATGGCTCTACGCTAGGCACTTCAGCTTCTGGCTGGCCTGCGTGCTCGTCACCGGCTTCCTGATCGGCTTGGGCGGCCCCTACTGGTTCGACATCGCCGCCTCGCTCATGCAATGGCGCTACCTGCTGCTCGGCCAAGCCGGCCGCCGGGAGGCGGTCGCGGCAACCCCCGCCGTCGCCACTTCCGCGCCCACGAAAGAACAGTGGATCGACGAGATCGTCAGGCGCGGCAGCCGGACAACGGGAGAGCGCGCATGAACGCGCGCTGGATCGCCACGCTGCTGCTGTGCACCGCGACAGGCATGGCTTGCGTTTCCTGCACGTCAATCACCATCGTCGATCGCGAAGGCAAGGTAAGCGTCGAGCGATTTTTCGGCGTCGCCAACGTGACGCTACACCCGGGCAGCGAAGCGGTGATGGCCGAAATCATGGCCTTGGGCTACCACGGCGGACCTCTCGGCATCAGCCTCGGCTTTCATCAGTCGGCAATCGCAGCGGCGAGTGCCGACTGTCGTCTTCTTGTCTGGCCGCGCAACCGCGACGACGCGACGCGGCTGGAACAACTGCTCGGCGCCCAGCGCTCGGGCGTCTGCGTCGTCCAACTCCCTGTAAAGGAGAAACAACCATGATGAAGAGTCTGTCGCTTGCTGCTGTTGCCCTGACGGTCGCTGGTTGTGCCACCGACGTACCGCGAAACATGCCACTGGTCTTTGGCGAATCGATCTCTGTCGGCATCAGTGTCGGCACGCCGGCTGCCGACGGCGGCGGCGAATTCACGCTGGGATTCAAGAGCAGGGATATTGCGGTCATTCCGGTGGTGGTCTACGACAACGCGGGCAACCCGCAACGGCTTCGTGCGGAAAACGATCAAAAAGAAGCCGTCGAAAAATCGGAGACGAAGAGGGCAGAGGGCACGCTGACAACGACCCAACCGAAAAAGGAGATCACATCCAAGGATGCATTTTCGGTGTTGGGTGTATTCAGTACTGACACCTCGGCGCAAAGCAAGACAGTCGGCATAGGCAAGTTTTTCGCCACCGGAACGGCAGCACAACGCCTCGCCGATGGCTTTTCGAAATGCCTAGAGAAGAACGGCTGCTCGGGCACGTCGGCGCCCACGTCAAGCGGCGAAACAGGAACGAATCAAAACACAGAAAAATGAGGTAGCCCACCATGGCCCGCCGATCCACGACACCTCTGCCCACACTCCCGGACAACCCTGTGCCAGCGGCAAGCGCCGCGCCACCAGGCATGCCTCAAATTCCAGGGATACCCGGACTTCCGGGTGAGTCCGGATTACCGGGTATGCCGGAAACACCCCAACTGCCAAGTCTTTCCGCTATCGCGGCATCGCGCTCGCCGTCGCACGCGTTCGCGGGCGCCCCAGTGCAGCCGCCGGCAGTTGCCGACGCTATCCTCACCCTCGCACGCACCCACATCGGCGAAACCTATGTTCTCGGCGCGCGCGCACCGATGTGCAACAAGGACTGGCACGGCCCCTGGGATTGCGCGGAATTCTGTTCCTGGTGTCTCTATCAGGCCAGCGACATCCTGTTCGGCGTAGAACCGCGCCACGACCCGATGCGCGCCGATGCCTACACCGGCTACTGGGCTGCGCAAGCCCGTGCAGCGGGCACCATCGTGCCGATCGATCGGGCCGTCGGCATCGCCGGCGCTTTCCTGCTGCGCGAACCGCAGTCCGGTCGCGTTGGCCACATCGCCATCAGCGATGGCGCGGGCGGAACGGTCGAGGCCCACAGCAGTAAGCTGGGCGTCATCGCCAGTCAGGCCGGCGGTCGACGCTGGGACTACGGAATACTCGCCCCCGGCATCCGCTACTTTGCCAGCGCATCGCCCGTCACCGTCGCGCCGCCGCCCACAGACATCCTGCGCCTGACCGAGCCGATGCTGCGTGGCGACGAAGTACGCCGGCTTCAGCAATGCCTTGCCGACCTCGGCCTGCAGCCCGGAAGCATCGACGGCGTATTCGGTCCGCAGACCGAAGCCGCCGTTGCCGCCTTCCAGGCTTCCCAAGGCCTGTTGGTGGACGGCGAGTTCGGACCCGCCACCCGCAAGGCGATGAAAGCCATGAAAGGCTGTGGCAAGCGCCTGTAGCGCTTTTCCGGGAAAAGCATGACCAAGGCCAATCATCTGTTCATCAGCTATCGGCACGACGACGGCGGTCACGCCGGACGGCTTTACGACCATCTGAAACGAGCCTTCTCGGCGCCAGCGGTGTATTACGACACGGCCAGACTGGAAGGCGGGAACGACTACCGTGCGGAACTTGACCGGGCGGTGCGCACGGCGCGTGCCTGCCTCGCCGTCGTCGGCCAGCACTGGCTGTCCGAAAGCAATCGGGCTCGCCTGCACGGCGGCGAAGAGGACGTTCTGCGCAACGAGTTGCTCACGGCGCTCGAATGCGCGGCCGCCGACGCACGCTACGGACTGGTACAGGTGTTGGCCGGAGGCGCGCAGCCGCTCGCCACGACAGATCTGCCGCCCGCGCTCGGCGGCCTGAGCAATCGCCAGGCGCATCGTTTGTATGACGAGTATTACGAGCATTGCGTGGAGGAACTGATCGATCTGCTGGAACGCAAGTACGGCATGCGGCGGCGCACCGGCATCACCGAGACCATGCAACTGGCCGACCTACCGGACGATCCCGCGCAACTTGCAGGACTGCTGGCGCTGATCAGCCGCAAGTTGCAAGCCGGCACCACACCGGAGGCGAGAGATCCCCAATGAGCGACACCGTACTGATTTGCCACGCCCTGAGCGAGCGCGATGTTGCACGCCTGCTGGCCCACCTGCTGGAATCCGCCGGGAAAGAGGCCGTGCTTTCGCCACCGTTCGGCGACACCGAATCCCCCGCATCGCTGCCTGCAGCCGATCCAGCCTTCGTCATCGTCGGCGCCGCGACGGCTTCGACTCATGTCCGCACCGAAGTGGCATACCTCGCCGCACGAGCGGCGGCCAACGCGGATTTGCGGCTGGTGCCTATTCTCCTGCCCGGCAGCACGCTGGACGACTGGCCGGAGTTGGCAAGCTTCGCCACCATCGATCTGCGCCTCGAAGGCAGCATTGTCGACTGGCTGGGCGACCTGGTGACGGCCGCACCGCTCCTTGGTCTCTCATTGCTCCAAGCGTCCCGACGGCGCCCGGACCTGCTCGGAGGCCTGATCATCGCCATCGCCCGACGCTGGTGGGAAGCGAACCACGCCGATCGCGCCGAACGACTTTTCGACCTTGCCGCCGAATTACTGGCAGGCTCCGAAGGATCGCGCCCGGAAAAACGAAGCTTGCTCGCGGCAATAGAAGAATTCGGTCTGGCCCAGCTGAAGGCATCTCGCCGTTCAGCCAAGGCAAGCAGCGACGACGACGCCCTCAAGGCACTCACCGCGCGCCTCGGCGCATGGGCCGGCGAATTGCTGGAGCGGGAAGAATACGCCGCCGCCCGTCACGCCTTCGAGCGTTTGTTGCCGTTGGCACGCGCAGCATTCGGCAACGCCGCCACCACACTGAGCCTTGCGTCGGGACTTGCGCGAAGCCTGCGCGGTCTGGGCGAGCTTGCAGCAGCCGAGGAACTGGAACGCGACACCGTGGTACGCCTTCAAGAGCACGGGTACGGCGTGGACGATCCTGCAACCCTGGCCGCAATCTCCAATCTTGCAACCACCCTGAGCGTCCAAGGCAAGCTGGCCGAGGCACAAGCTCTGCAGGAGTCGGTACTCTCGACGCGGCGCCGCGCGCTGGGTAAAGCCCATCCCGAGACACTGACCGCCAAGACCAACCTCGCCGCCACGCTGTACGCCCAAGGCGACCTGGTCGGGGCGCGAGTTCTGCAGGAAGACACGCTGGCAACCCGACGCGGGTTCTACGGCAACGACCACCCGGAAACCCTCAGCGCGGCATGGAACCTGCTCGTAACCTGCCTGGCGATGAATGACGGTGAAGCGGTCGGCAAGCTGTTCGACTCCGATCTGGCCCCACTGTTTGATCGCGATGCCGCCACCCTGCCTGCCGGTCTTGCCAGGGTGCGCACCAACCTGGAAAACCTTGCCGGTACCCTCCACGTTCCTGACGATATCGTCGAGGTGCAGATGCTGCAGGCGCCGACACCGGCAACTCTCCGCCGCAAGTTCGGCGAGGAGCATCCGAACGCGCTGAAGGTCGCAGTTGACTTGGCAGATAACCTCTGGCGCACCGGCCAACCGCTCGCCGCAATCGCCCAGCTGTGCGCCGCTGCAGAGGAGTTGGAACGCACGCTGGGGGCTGACCATGAGGACACGCGGGCCGTCCGCGCTACTGCCGACGCCATGCAGGCCACCCTCGATGAAGCAAGCAGCAAAGGCCAGCTTTCCGCCGAATAGAACCCACCCGCCCACAACCAGCACCCCCACACCCCGCCACCGCAAGGAGAGCGACATGACGCAAGAAACCACCTCCATCGAACTGCGCATCGCCGGCGAGCGCCGCACGGACGCTTCCGGCCTCCCCGGCTGGACAGCCGAGACCTACAACATCGGCGGCACGGCGCGCGGGATGGAACCGGCGGTGACGAACGAGACCCTGGCGCCCGATGCCGTGCTGGAGCTGGAGCTGGCCAATGGCACACGCCTGCTGGTGGCGGCGGAAGACGCCGGGCGTTACCTCGGCACGGCTACCGGGCGCGGCGCGGGCGCGGCGGCGGCGATCGAGGTCGGCCCCATGCTGTGGCTGGCCGGGCCGCGCGCGCCCACGGCAGCGGCGCGTGACGGTCTCGGCGCCTGGGCGTTGAAGAGTCTCGGCATCTATCGCGAGGGGCCGGCCGGAATGACGGCGTTGGTTGCGGCGGGCACCTTCCAGGATGCAGCCCTCGAAAACCGCAACGGTCTCTATCGCTGCGCCTCCGACCGCCTGGCACTGAGCGCGATCGAAACCATGCCGGCAGCGACGGAACCCAACCTGCTGTTCATCCACGGCACGGCCTCGTCGACCGCCGGCAGCTTCGGCAACCTGTGGACCAACCCGGACAACCTGCGGCGAATGGTCGCCACCTACGGGCCGCGCATTTTCGCCTTCGAACACCGCAGCCTGACAGAGAGTCCGGTGGCCAACGCCCTGGCCCTGATCAAAACCTTGCCGAACGGCGCCCGGCTGCACATCGTCAGCCATTCGCGCGGCGGCATGGTCGGCGAACTGCTGGCGCGCGCCAACCGAAGCGACGGCAAGCCCTTCACCGACGATGACATCGCCCGTTTCCTCGAACACGCACAGCGCACCGGACGCGAAGGTCACGAGGAGGATGCGGTCCGCCTGCGGGAGCTGAACCGCGAACTGGTCAAGCGTGCGATCCGCGTCGAACGCTTCGTGCGCGTGGCCTGCCCGGCGCGCGGCACGACGTTGGCATCAGGCCGCCTCGACCGCTGGGCCAGCGTGATGCTCAATCTGGTCGGCAAGGGGCTCGATTCCGCCGGCGCGGCCGTCCCCATGCTGGCGCCCGTGGCCGGCGGCTTCGGCCTGCTCAAGAGCTTCCTGCTTGCGGTGGTCAAGGAGCGCTGCAACGCAAAGGTGCTGCCCGGCCTTGAAGCGATGATGCCGGATTCGCCGCTGGTCGAACTGCTCAACGCGCCCGAGGTGGAGATCGACGCCGCCCTGCATGTGGTGGCCGGCGACTTCGCCGGCGGCAGCCTGCTCTCCTGGCTGGGCGATTGCCTGTCGGAGGTTTTCTACGGCGGCGAAACCGATCTGGTGGTCAATACGCCATCGATGAGCGGCGGCGCTCGCCGGCGTAAGGGCATCCTGCAAAAGGCCGTGCGCGGCGCGGAGGTCACGCACTTCAGCTACTTCCATCGCGGCGAGAGCACGCAACCGCTGCTGGCGGCGCTGGAAGGCAAGGACGACGGCTTCGAAGTTCTCGACGGCCCGTCCAAGGCTCGCATCAGCCGCGGCGGCAAGAAGCCAAAGCCGAATGCGGAGGCCCCGATCGTGCTGATGCTGCCCGGCATCATGGGCAGCCATCTGCAGATCGGCAACGACCGCATCTGGTTCGACCCGATCAACATGTGGGCCGGCGAAATGGATCGCCTGACGGCGGGTGCCAAGGGCGTCGCCCCCGACGGCTGGATGGACCGCAATTACGAAGACCTCGCCGACTATCTCTCGGAAAGCCACGAAGTGCGCCCCTTCGCCTACGACTGGCGGCTGTCGATCACCCAGGAGGCGGAGCGCTTCGGCACGGTACTCGACAAGGCCATGGATAACGCACTCGCGCGCGGCCGGCCACTGCGCATCCTCGCCCACTCCATGGGCGGGTTGGTCGCGCGCCTCGCCCTCAAGGATCGCTGGAGCGCATTCAAGGCCATCCCGGGTAGCCGCCTGCTGCAACTGGGCACACCGAACAACGGCTCGCATTCGATCGCCACCGTGCTCATGGCACGCGACGACTTCGTGCAGATGATCGAGCGCTGGTTCGACTTCAGGCACGACACGAAGGAGTTCCTCGAAATCGTGCGCGACCTCCCCGGCGTACTCGAACTCCTGCCTTGGCCCGGCGAAGACGGCAAGGCGGCCGACGGAGTCGACTATTTCGATGCCGCCACGTGGCAGGCCTTCTACAACGGCGACCAGGACTCGGCCAAGGGCGAATGCTGGGTGCCGCCGCTGAAGGCGCCGCTGGACGAAGCACGTAAAGCGGTCGCACAAATCAGCAAGGCGCCGCTCGATGCCGAACGAACGGTCTACGTCGCCGGCTGTGCGCAAACGCCGGTGGCGGTGCGCCTGAGCAACGGGCAGGTGGAGATCGGCTGGTCGGAGCGTGGCGACGGACGCGTGCCCTGGACGACAGGCATTCCACCCGGTGTACCGATTTGGTATGTGGGCGCCGTGCATGGCGACCTGGCCAGCCACGAGGATGCCTTCGCCGGCTACCGCGAACTGCTCGAACGCGGCGATACCACGAACTCGGCCTTGTCGCGCACGCCGCGCGGCACACGCGACCTGGCTCCGCCGACCTTCCGCGCCCGCGGTCTGCGCGGGCATGCGCTCTACCCCACATCTGACGAACTCCTCGCCGCCGCCACCGGCGGCGCGCGTCCCGGCAGGCGGGGCGCCGTTGCCGAAACACAGGCTGAAGTCACGATCGTGCATGGCAACCTGGCGAGTGCCGATGCGCCTGTGCTGATCGGCGCCTATGCCAACGACAGCCTGCGCGGTACGGCGAAGTTCCTCGATGGCCACCTTGGCGGACAGCTCGAACAGACCCTGGCGCTCGGGCGCTATCCGACGCAGCCGGACCATGCGATGGTTTTCCGCCATCCAAATGCCAATGGCAAACCAAACGGCGCCATTGTCGTCGGCCTGGGAGCGATCGGTGAACTGACGCCAGGCATGCTCGTGCAGGCGCTGTGCAACGGTCTGCTGGAGCTTGCGCGCGACGCCAGGCGCTGCGCGGCGACAACCGGAGACAGGGCCAACGAGAAGGACGAGGATAAGGACGGCCTGGCGGCGAGCGCGCTGCTCGTCGGCTCCGGCCACCTCGGCCTGACCGTGGAAGTCGGTGCCTCCTGCCTGGTCGAGGCGCTGTGTCGCGCCAACCGCCGCTTGGCCGACGCCGGACAGCGGGAACGCATCCGTCGCCTGACCATCTACGAGGAGTCGGAAGACCGCGCCATCGCCGCGGCACTTGCCCTGCGCGAACTGGCAACCGATCCGCGGCATGCGGCAACGATGCGCTTCGACGGTCGCCTGCGTACCGGTGCGGGAGGATATCGGGGGCGCTGCGCGGCCAGCGGCGGCGAACCCGGCGCCTTCCGCGTCCATGTCGTCGCCGAAAAGGACACGGGCGGATTGAGCTTCACGGTGATCAGCGACCGTGCGCGCAACGAAGTCAGTGCCGAGGCCAACCAGTGCCGCGCGGTCGACGGCCTGATCGCCTCGGCCACCGCCTCGACGACGGATCAGCCCGGCATCTCGCGGGCACTATTCGAGCTGATGGTGCCCAACGGCATGAAGGAAGCCGTTGCCGAGGTGCGCAGCCTGATCATGTCGGTCGACATCGCCGCCGCCGCCTATCCCTGGGAGCTGATGCGCGATACCGGCAACCGGGATACCGAACCGCTGTCGGCGCGCATCGAACTGGTGCGCCAGTTGGCCTCGAAATATGGCCGGGGCCGCGTGCCCCTGGTCGCCGACCGCCGGGCCTTCGTCGTTGGTGATACGCAATCCGGCGCCGCCGCCCTGCCCGGCGCCGAAGAGGAAGCGCGCGGCGTCGCCCGCCTGCTGCGTGCCAACGCCATCGGAGAAGTGGTCGATATCTACAAGGCCGACGCCGGCCAGGTCTACCAGGCGCTGTTCCACGACCGCTACCGCTTCATGCACTTCGCCGCACACGGCGTGGTCAATGACAAACCTGGCCAGAGCGGCATGCTGCTCGGACCGGAACCCGGCTCCGTCCTCGGCCCGGCGCAGGTGGCGAAGCTGCGCCATGTTCCCGAGTTCGTCTTCATCAATTGCTGCCATCTCGGCAGCATGGCAGCGGACGCCAGGCCGCGGTGGGGCGAGCTGGCCGCCGGCCTCGCCACCCAGTTCATCGAAATGGGCTGCAAGGCCGTCATCGCCGCCGGCTGGGCGGTGGACGACGCCGCCGCCCTCACCTTTGCCGAAACCTTTTACCAGGGAATGTTCAGCGGCAGCCCCTTCGGCATGTCCGTTCGGGAGGCGCGTGCCGCCACCTTCCGGCGGCATCGCGGCGTCAACACCTGGGGCGCCTACCAAGCCTACGGCGACGAACGCTATCGCTTCCCGGATTCGCGATCGGAAAGCATGGGGGCCGAGGATTACATCCACGTCAGCCACCTGCTGGCCGATCTCGACATGCTGGCGGCGCGCCTGCAGAGCGCCACCGCCGCCGACCGGAAGAATTACTACCGGCAACGCATCGAGGCCATCGAAACCGCCTCGCGCAAACCCGGCATGCAGGGCGCAAAGGTGCTCGACCGGCTGGGCCGCGCCTGGGCCGACCTCGGCGACCGCGAAAAGGCCATTGCCCACTACCGTGCCGCACTGGAAATGGAAGACGCCGAGGTGCGCCTGAAGGCGCTGGAGCAACTCGCCAACCTGGAGATCCGCGAAGGCGCCGCGCTCCTCGACAGCGGCGACAAGAGCGCGCAGGAAAAGGGCCGCGAGCACCTCGACACCGGTGTCGACAGACTGCAGCGCCTGATGGAGATCGGCGTCACGGTGGAACGAGGCTCGCTGCTCGCCTCCTACTGGAAGCATCTGGCGCTGCACGAAAAGCGCCTCCGCGGCGAGCCGAGCGTGGACGAATGCCTCGAAAACATGCAGCTTGCCTACTGGAAGGCCGCCGCCCAAAGCGCCCAGCGCGACGGCGAGTGGGACTACTACCCACTGCTGAATTTCCTCGATGCCGACTTCCTGCTTGCCGCGCGCGGCAACGACACACACTTCAAGGCCCACCAGCCGGAACTCGCCTGGCTGCTGCAGGCCGCCATCGCCAACGCCCACCGACGCTTCGCCGAGGAACGCAACTTCTTCCACGCCGTGGCCGAGATCGATGCTGCCCGGGTCGATGCACTGTGGGCCTGCCTCGATGGGCGCGGCGCACAGGCTCTCACCAACGCAGCTGTATGCGACGGATTGGCCGAGCGGTATCGGGCGTTGTTTGGGCGGATGGGGGCAGCAGGAGAACGGGATTCAGCTTTGAAGCAGGTTCGCGTGTTTCTCAAGTTGCTTCCGGACAATCCTCATTCAAGGAAGTTCAGCGCCGCCCTGCAACGGCTCCTTGAGGGGGCAACTCAATAGTTGCACCGGGATCAACAGGAACTTTTCGAGCTACAGGAGAATTCACATGGGCCTGCCACGAACTTTCGTCGGTTTCAGCAGCACGGATATCCGCTACTACCGGCTGATGCAGGCATGGAAAGCTAGCGAGCATATCGACTTCAATTTCACCGACTGTCAGCTTCAAGCGGAAATCGATTCGGAGAACGAGGCTTACATCAAACGAAAATGCCGCGAGCGAATCAACATGGCGGGCAAGTACGTAATGCTGATCGGCGAAGACACGCGATACAAGTATAAATACGTGCGTTGGGAAGCCGAGGTCGCAATCGAGAAGAGGTGCGCCATCATCGGCGTCAATCTCGACAATTCCCGGATGATGAACGCGCGCACCTGCCCTCCGGTGATTCGCGACGTAGGCGCCGTTTTCGTCGCTTTCAAGCCGCGAATCATTGCACACGCCCTGGAACGATACGCAACGAGCGGCAACGGCGACTTCCACTATCCGGATAGCGCCTATCAAGCGCTCGGCATTGCCGACTATTCGTAAAGTAAAATTGACAAAAGAATTTTCGGGAGAGGATACCTTGGGGTTCAAGCACGCCTGCTTCGTCAGCTACCGGCACAGCGACAAGGAAAAGACGATCAAGTTCATTGAGCAGCTCGTCGATGCGCTCGACAACTGCTTCGACCAGTACGTTCCGCTGACCACCTATCACGACAAACTTCGCCTCCTGCCTGGCTACAAATTCAAGGAAGCAATCGAGCAAGCCCTACGGGATAGCGTCTGCCTCGTGGCAATCCTCAGTAACGAATACTTCGAAAGTGAGTATTGCCGTCGTGAGTATTCCGCAATGAAGCGCATCGAGGACGAAAGGCGAAACCAGCTCGGATTACCTCCCATCGACAGGGGACTGATCATCCCCATACTCGTCTGGACCAGTGAAGAAGATGTTCCCGACGCAATCAAGGACGAGATTCATTTCGACCCGATGCAATTCAGCCTGACCAACTTGCGTGGCGAGATCAAGTACGACCCTAATCTGATACCAGTCGTGCAGCGGATCGCCGACATCATCATCGACCTGTACCGCGCTTTTCACAAGGGTGGGTGCTGTCAAAACGCTGTGGATTGCTGCCAGGCCATTGGGCTTCCCTCGGCCAATGAAGTCAAGGCCATGTGGTCGCCGCCGCAGTGGAATCCGCAACCCCTGCCGTCCCGTGTGGATACCGGAGCGCCGCGATGAATGCAAAGTCAACGCAGCCCGCAACCTCTACCACTACCGGCGAGATCATCACGTTCTATTCGTACAAGGGCGGTACCGGCCGCACGATGTCGCTGGTCAATCTGTCCTGCCTGCTTGCCGAGGATCTGGAGTTCGGCGAGCGGATACTGTTGATCGATTGGGATCTCGAAGCTCCCGGCCTTCATCGCTACTTCCACGGACACCTCGGCACGGCTGACAAGCATGGACGAGAAGCCTCCAAAGACGATGCGCCGGGCGTGATCGACCTGTTCGAAGAACTGCGCGAACTCGGCGAGAAAGCAAAGGTAAAACGCATGCGCCGCCTGGACTGGCGCGCCGAGGCATTGTTCGACGGCATCACCATCGACGACTACATTCTGAAAACCTCGATACCCGGTATCGATATCGTCAAGGCCGGGCGCTTCGATGGTAGCTACGGTGCTCGGGTCAGTGGTTTCCCCTGGGAGGAGTTCTACAACCGGCATCCGCTGGCGTTCCGTGAACTCGCCCAGCGTCTCAAGCAGCGATATCGCTATATCCTGATCGATTCCCGAACTGGCCAGACCGATACCGCGGGCATTTGCACCACCTTGATGCCGGAAAAACTGGTACTCGTATTTACGCCCAACCGCCAAAGCCTGTACGGCATCGAGTCAGTGCTCAAGAACGCTGTCGCCTATCGGCGCCGCGACTCCGACGCCCGCCCGCTCGTTGCCTATCCGCTGCCGTCGCGCGTCGAGGTTACCTTGGACGACCTGAGGGCAAAATGGCGATTTGGCGACACCGCCGCCAATATAGAAGGCTACGAGAGCTTCCTGACCAGACTGCTCCGTGACGCCTACGAGCTACGTCACTGCCACCTGAAAGGCTATTTCGAAAAGGTTCAGGTCAAGCACAGTCCGATCTACGCCTTCGGCGAAGAGATCGCTGTTCTGAACGAAAGAAACCAGGGCGTCAAGGACGAGTACTCGCTGACGCACGCCTATCGTAACCTCCTGGCATGGATCAAACCGGGCTTCCTGCCATGGGAAAATCCGGAGGTGATACGGCTACTGCGTGCCATTGAATCTCGCAGTCGATCGGAAACGCTAGAGCGCCGCGCGCTTGCTGAAGACCTGCAGGCCCTTAGAAAGCTCGCGCAACAGTTGCTGATCGACGGCGACCGCGGCAACGCCGAACTGGCAGTTCGCAGCGGTGAGCGCTACGCACGAAAACAGCTCGGGAACAGACATCCCGAATCGATCGCCTATGCGAACGAATTGACCGAGGTCCTGTTCGCCAAAGGAACGTACGCGGAAGCGCTGGAACACGGCCGCACGACCCTTGAGTTGGCAAAAACTTCCCTTGGTGAGGAGCATCCGGACACGCTCAACTCGATCAATAACCTCGCCGGCATCCTCCAGGCCCAAGGCGACCTCGCCGGGGCACGGAAATACAGCGCCGTGTGCTCGGCGAGGAGCATCCAGAAACACTCACCTCGATCAACAACCTCGCCAGCACCCTCCAGGCCCAGGGCGACCTCGCCGAGGCGCGGGCGCTGCTGGAGTCGGCACTCGCAATACGCCGCCGCGTCCTCGGTGAGGAACATCCTGCCGCGCTCACCTCGATCAACAACCTCGCCGCCACCCTCCAGGCCCAAGGCGACCTCTCCGGGGCGCGGGTGCTGCTGGAATCGGGGCTCACGATACAGCGCCGTGTGCTCGGCGAGGAGCATCCGGACACGCTCACCTCGATCAACAACCTCGCCAGCACCCTCTACGCCCAAGGCGACCTCACTGGGGCGCGGGCGCTGCAAGAGTCGGCGCTCGCGATACGCCGCCGCGTGCTCGGCGAGGAGCATCCGGACACGCTCACCTCGATCAACAACCTCGCCGCCACCCTCTACGCCCAAGGCGATCTCGCCGGAGCGCGGGCGCTGGAAGAGTCGGTACTGGCAACACGTCGCCGCGTGCTCGGCGAGGAGCATCCGGACACGCTCACCTCGATCAACAACCTCGCCGGCACCCTCCAGGCCCAGGGCGACCTCGCCGGATCGCAGGCGCTGCAGGAGTCGGGGCTCGCGATACAGCGCCGTGTGCTCGGCGAGGAGCATCCGGCCACGCTCACCTCGATCAACAACCTCGCCGGCATCCTCCAGGCCCAAGGCGACCTCAATACAGCGCCGTGTGCTCGGCGAGGAGCATCCAGAAACACTCACCTCGATCAACAACCTCGCCAGCACCCTCCAGGCCCAGGGCGACCTCGCCGAGGCGCGGGCGCTGCTGGAGTCGGCACTCGCAATACGCCGCCGCGTGCTCGGTGAGGAACATCCTGCCGCGCTCACCTCGATCAACAACCTCGCCGCCACCCTCTACGCCCAAGGCGACCTCACTGGGGCGCGGGCACTGCAAGAGTCGGCGCTCGCGATACGCCGCCGCGTACTCGGCGAGGAGCATCCAGCGACGCTCTCCTCTATAAATAACCTCGCCGGCACCCTCCAGGCCCAGGGCGACCTCACCGGGGCGCGGGCACTGCAGGAGTCGGCGCTCGCGATACAGCGCCGTGTGCTCGGCGAGGAGCATCCGGACACGCTCACATCTATGAACAACCTCGCCGCCACCCTCTACACCCAAGGCGACCTCGCCGGGGCGAGGGCGCTGCAGGGGTCGGCGCTGGCGATACGCCGCCGTGTGCTCGGCGAGGAACATCCGGCCACGCTCTCTTCGACCAACAACCTCGCCAGCACCCTCTACGCTCAGGGCGACCTCGCCGGAGCGCGGGTGCTACAGGAGTCGGCGCTCGCGATACGCCGTCGCGCCTTCGGCGACGAGCATCCGGACACGCTCACCGCGATGAAAAATCTGGCTGTGACCCTGCAGGCTATGGAGCAGACCCAAGCAGCCGAAGTCTTGCAGCAAGAAGCTGGCGCGATACACCACCGAAATGCCGAGAGGAACAAGAGGCGCCAGCAGGGTGCTGCAGTGCGAATCGCCGGTATCGGCGGCGCGGGTGGCAACGCATTGCAGGCCATTCAAGGGCTGGGCTTGAGGGATGTCGGTCTTGTCGCGATCAACTCCGACCAGTTGGCCCTCGACCGATCCGGAGCGGAGCAGCGTGTGCTTATCGGCAACGGCCTCGGTGCCGGCGGCCGAGCAGACCTGGCCGAGCTCGCTGCCGAGCAGCGCAAGGCGGCGATACGCGAGGCACTGGAAGGGGCTCGGCTGCTGCTCATCGTCGCCGGGCTCGGTGGCGGCACCGGTTCGGGGGCAGCACCAGTCGTCGCCGATGTTGCACGCGAAATGGGCATTGTAAGCGTTGCCATTGTCACGACACCTTTCGAGTTCGAAGGCCGGCGGACAACACTGGCCGCGTCTGCCGAAGAAAAACTTCTGCGCAAGGTCGACTCACTGATTGTGATCCGCAACGACGATTTGATGGAGAAAATGGGCGAGGAGGCAACGATGGATGCCGCTTTCGCATCGGCAGATGAGGAAATCACCGGCGTGGTGCAAGGCATCGTTGAGATCGTAACCACACCCGGCCTGGTCAATATCGACCTGGAAGATCTGCGCTCGATCTTTACCGGCAGAGGCCGCGCTGCTGCCGCGACGGGTTTGGCAGAAGGGCCGGACCGCGCAGCAGCGGCCGTCACGGCAGCGATAGAAGTCGTAGAAAAGAAGCAGGGCTTCAAACTGGCGACCGCCGCCAGCGTGCTGGTAAACATCTCCGCCAGCCGTTCGCTCAGCATGAAGGAATTCAAACAGGTGATGGAAACCCTCCGCCCCCGCGTATCGCCTGCAGCCTCCCTGATCTGTGGTGCGGTCTTCGATGAGAAACTTGAGGGCAAGCTACGAGCGACGATCATCGCAGCGGGTATCGTCACTCAGAATATCGCGACTTCCGGACTGCTCAAGAGCCGTTCCCACCTTGCCACACTCGAACTACCCGCATTCCTGCGTAAACAGGTCGATTGAAGAACGCTTGAACGACATCATGCCCCCCCTCAACCTGCACAAGTCAGATTTGGTCGATGACCTGAAGACCGCCGAGGACATAGTCGCCCACCTTAAAGCATGCATGGCGGAAGCCGGTGACGATGCGGCTTCCCTCACCGCTCCCCCACTCGACATGGCCCAGTCCAAAGGCATGCCCCTTTTTGCGCGCGACACTGACCTGGGACGCGGAAGCCTCTACAAAGACCTGTCGGGTGAAGGCAACCCGACCTTCGCCGATGGTCAAACCCGCGCCGGCTGTCCATGAAACCACGCCCCTGCATCGTCCTTCTCGCAACCGGCACTGATGGCACGGCAGACGGCGCCTATGCGGAATTGATCGCCCCAGCCATCCGCAGCGCCGGGTTCGAACCTATACACCCGACCGGGCCGCTCGCCGAAGCGTTGTTCGACGAGGCACGCCTGGCGCAACTGTTGGACACCTTCCCCGACATCCAGCGCCTGAAAACCGATGTCTTCCGCGACCACGTACGCTACGCGGCTGACCTCAAGGCCCGGCTGGCGGAAGCTCGCCGCAATGGTGCCGCCGCCGTCCATGCCGTCGAGGCCGACCTCGGCGACCTAGCGCTTGCCGATGTCGGCGTGGTGGTCGACCTCTTCCTTTCCTACCGCGCGGTGTCGGACTGGGCGGCGATGATCGCGCTCAGCGAGCGCATGTCGCCGCCGCTGGCGGCGACCGTGCTGGTACGCGAGCAGCGCGCGCTGGCTCTCAACCGCGCCGGGCGTGGCGAAGAGGCGGAAGCCGAATTGCTGGCACTGATCGCCGAACGCGGCGCGAGCAGCGAGACCTGCGGGATTCTCGGCCGGGTGTACAAGGATCGCTGGCAGGCAGCGCGTGACCGTGGCGACGCCGCGCTGGCGCGCGGCCTGCTCGACAAGGCGATTGCTGCTTACCTGCGCGGCTTCGAAGCGGACTGGCGCGACGCCTATCCAGGCGTCAACGCGGTGACGTTGATGGAACTGCGGGAGCCGCCCGATCCGCGCCAGGCAATGCTGCTGCCCGTGGTGCGCTATGCGGTCGAACGCCGCATCGCCGGTGGCGCGGCGGACTACTGGGACTACGCCACGCGGCTGGAGCTGGCCGTGCTGGCGCGCGACGTCGCTGGCGCCGAGGCTGCACTGGCCGACGCGCTGGCCCATTTGCGCGAGGGCTGGGAGGCGGAGACGACGGCGCGCAACCTGGCATTGATCGCAACCGCACGCACGGCTCGTGGCGAAAACGAAGAGGGGTTGCGAACGCTTATAGCAGCGCTGAACACGCAACGAACGTGAAGGAGCCCTTGGCAACAGAAGTGCTTGCCCTTGGCGGCGGTGCATCGTCCTGATTGGGAGAATCAATGAAAACGGCGCCCCGCGGGGCGCCGTTTGTTTCTTGCCAGAAGAACAGAAACGCTCAGGCGTCGACCGTTGCCGCCACGTCGCTGAACTCCTTGATCTGGTCGAAGTTCATGTAGCGATACACGTCGGCGGCCTTGGCGTTCACCGCCTTGACGCCTTCCATGTACTCGGCGACGGTCGGGATCTTGCCCATCAGTGCGCAGATCGAGGCCAGTTCGGCGGAGCCGAGGAAGACCTGGGTGTCGATGCCGAGGCGGTTCGGGAAGTTGCGCGTCGAGGTCGACATCGCCGTGGAACCCTTGCGGATCTGCGCCTGGTTGCCCATGCACAGCGAGCAGCCGGGCATTTCCATGCGCGCGCCGGACTTGCCGAGGATCGCGTAGTAGCCTTCCTCGTTCAGGATCATCGCGTCCATCTTGGTCGGCGGCGCCACCCACAGGCGGGTCGGGATGTCCGACTTGCCTTCGAGGACCTTGCCGGCGGCACGGAAGTGGCCGATGTTGGTCATGCACGAACCGATGAAGACTTCGTCGATCTTGGTGCCGGAGACTTCGGACAGCAGCTTGACGTCGTCCGGGTCGTTCGGGCAGGCGACGATCGGCTCCTTGACGTCGGCCAGGTCGATCTCGATCACGGCGGCGTATTCGGCACCGGCGTCGGCCTTCAGCAGCTCAGGCTTGGCGATCCACGCTTCCATGGCCTTGATGCGGCGGCCGAGGGTGCGCTTGTCTTCGTAGCCGTTGGCGATCATCCACTTCATCAGCGTGATGTTCGAACGCATGTACTCGATGATCGGGGCCTTGTCGAGCTGCACGGCGCAGGCGGCGGCGGAGCGCTCGGCAGCGGCGTCGGAGAGCTCGAACGCCTGCTCGACCTTCAGATCCGGCAGGCCTTCGATTTCGAGGATGCGGCCGGAGAAGATGTTCTTCTTGCCCTGCTTGGCGACGGTCAGCAGACCCTGCTTGATCGCGTAGTAGGGAATCGCATTGACCAGGTCACGCAGCGTGACGCCTTCCTGCAGCTTGCCCTTGAAGCGGACCAGCACCGATTCCGGCATGTCCAGCGGCATGACGCCGGTGGCGGCGGCAAAGGCGACCAGGCCGGAACCGGCCGGGAAGGAAATGCCGATCGGGAAACGGGTGTGCGAGTCGCCGCCGGTGCCGACGGTGTCCGGCAGCAGCAGGCGGTTCAGCCAGGAGTGGATGACGCCGTCACCCGGACGCAGCGCGACGCCGCCGCGCGTGCTGATGAAGGACGGCAGTTCGCGGTGCATCTTGACGTCGACCAGCTTCGGGTACGCCGCGGTGTGGCAGAAGGACTGCATCACCATGTCGGCCGAGAAGCCGAGGCAGGCGAGGTCCTTCAGCTCGTCGCGGGTCATCGGGCCGGTGGTGTCCTGCGAACCGACGGTGGTCATCTTCGGCTCGCAGTACGTACCGGGGAGGATGCCCTTGCCTTCCGGCAGGCCGCAGGCGCGGCCGACCATCTTCTGCGCCAGCGAGTAGCCCTTGCCCGGATCGTTCGGCTGCTGCGGCAGACGGAACAGCGTCGACACCGGCAGGCCCAGCGCTTCACGCGCCTTGGTCGTCAGGCCGCGGCCGATGATCAGCGGGATGCGGCCGCCGGCGCGGACTTCGTCCAGAATCACCGGAGTCTTCAGTTGCGATTCGGCGATCACGGCACCGTTCTTCAGCGCGGTGACCTTGGCCGTGGCGTGATCGATCTTCAGCTCGATCTCGTCGCCCATGTTCATCTGCTCGACCGGCAGTTCGATCGGCAGCGCGCCGGCATCTTCCATCGTGTTGAAGAAGATCGGGGCGATCTTGGAGCCGAGGCAGACGCCACCGAAGCGCTTGTTCGGCACGAACGGGATGTCTTCGCCGGTGAACCACAGCACCGAGTTGGTGGCCGACTTGCGCGAGGAACCGGTACCGACCACGTCGCCGACGTAGGCGATCAGGTTGCCCTTCTTGGCCAGCGCTTCCAGTTGCTTGACCGGGCCGCGGGCGCCCGGCTCGTCGGCGTCGATGCCCGGACGCGGGTTCTTCAGCATGGCCAGCGCGTGCAGCGGGATGTCCGGACGCGACCAGGCATCCGGCGCCGGCGACAGGTCGTCGGTGTTGGTTTCGCCGGTGACCTTGAACACGGTCAGCTTCTGCGAGGCCGGCACTTCCGGACGCGAGGTGAACCACTCGGCATCGGCCCAGCTCTGCAGCACGGCCTTGGCGTTGGCGTTGCCCTTGTCGGCGAGTTCCTTGACGTCGTGGAAGAAGTCGAACACCAGCAGCGTCTTCTTCAGGCCTTCGGCGGCGACGGCGCCGACCGCGCCATCGGCCAGCAGGTCGATCAGCGGCTTGACGTTGAAACCGCCGAGCATCGTGCCGAGCAGCTCGGTCGCCTTCTCCTTGGAGATCAGCGCACAGCTCTCTTCACCCTTGGCCACCTTGGCCAGGAACTCGGCCTTGACCTTGGCGGCGTCGTCGACGCCGGCCGGAACGCGGTAGGTGATCAGCTCGACCAGCGCGGCTTCCTCGCCCTTCGGCGGGTTCTTCAGCAGGTCGACCAGCTCGGTGGTCTGTTGCTTGGACAGCGGCAGCGGGGGGATACCGAGGGCAGCACGTTCAGCGACGTGGGCGCGATAGGCTTCAAGCACGGCGACTTCCTTTCGATAACGGGTGGCTCGAAAAAACGTAATTCTACGACAGGGCGCAAAACCCTCGGACACCGGCTCGTGGCACAGGTTCGGGAAGAATTGCTGTCAGTCTTATATATATTATCTTTTACCTTATGGCCAATCAACCCAAACCGCAGCTTCGCCAGACGGCCGGCAGGCGATCGCCCGCCGTTGCTGGCTTCCGGCGCGAAAGCCGCAGCGCCGGGCAGATGGCCGGCGCGGCCGGCCCGCCGCCCGCCGGCCAGCGGGCCATCGGCACGCTCAGCCGCCGCGCAGCGATCGGCACCAGCCTGCCAGCGCCGCGACTGTCTCCACCGCTGCCACCGCGAAACCGCCCCAGGTCGCCGCGTAGGCGCGCAGCTTGGCCGCGCCGCCCGCTCGCGCCTCGATGCCGAGCGCCGGCACGGCGAAGGCGTCGGCGACGATCAGCGCGTGCAGGCTGGAGGCAACGCAGCCGCGCGCAGCGGCGATCAGTGCACAGGCGTCCCCGACCGTCGCCGGCGTGACCACCTGCGCCGGCACGCGCAGGCGGGCGGCGAGCCGGTGCAGGACGGCGACGTCGTCGTGCCACGGGGCCGTGCCGGCGACGAAGAGCACGACCGGCAAGCCGCCGGCGTCGAGCGCGTGCGCCAGCGCGGCCAGCGTCGCGTCGTCGCCGAAGCTCGCCGCGCACTGCACCGCCAGATAATCGCCGGCCGGATGCGGCCGTGCCCGCAGCGCGTCGCCGAACAGCGCCGCCACCTGCGACACCGGATCGGGCGCCAGCCCGGCCGCCACCCCCAGCGCGGCGAGCGCCGCCTGCGTCGTCCGCTCGCGCACCGTCAGCGAGCGCGCCGTGTGCAGCGCCGCGACCACCTCGGCGCGGAACGCCGCCGGCCGTTCGCCGAGGCCGACGCCGCCGAGCGCGCGGAAGTCGGCCACGACCTCTACGCCGCCGTAGTCGCCGGCGCCGAGCAGATACGGCGCCAGCCGCTCGCTGCCGAGATAGCCGGCCGCCCACGCCAGTCGCGCTTCGGGCGCCCGGTCGAGCGCCGCGACGCGCGCCGCCGCCTCGCCCGGCGGCAGCAGCATCACCGCCGCCTCCCAGGCATCGGTATCGAGCACCTCGCCGCCGACGTGCAGCAGTTCGAGCGGCGCCGCGCCGTGATCGTGCCGCCACGCGGCCAGCACCCCGGACAATGCCTGTACGCGGTTGCCGCCGAACGCCGTCAGGTCCGCCGCCCGCAGGCCGGCGAACAGGCACGGGCGCGGCGCCGCCTCGCGCTGCGCGACCTGCGCGAGCAGCAGGTCGCCGAGGTTGTGGCGGTCGAAGGCGCCGAAGAGAACGAGCGGCGCGGTCATGGCAGGCATTCCGGCGCGGTGGTCATCGGCACAGCCTGCGCCGCCCGCGCGCCGCTGACAAGCGCACCGCCGCCCATTTTTTCAGCACCCTGATTTTTCCGTGCCGGCTCAGCGGCTTGCGCCACTTGTCCCAGGGTTGTCCACAGACTTGCCCCAGTTCGACGGGGATAACTTCGCTTTATGCACCAACCGAAACCGCCGGAATGCCTTGCACGGCAAGGCCTGCCCAATTTTTCGGCAAGCCGATTTTGTGCCGCCGGCTCAATCGCTTAGGCCACTTGTTCAGGACTTGTCCACAGACTTGCCCAAGCCGGGCGGGGATAACTCCGCGCAGTCTTATAGAGATCTGGATGCGAAGCTCCCCGACCTGAAGGTCCGGGGCTTGCGCCCGAGGCGTGGTCAGACGGGCAGCGGCGGCAGGCCGTGCCGTGCCCGCGCACGGGCGCAGGCGTCGTGGCTGGGGTCGAACTCGCGACAGGGCGACGGCCGGGCGTCGTAGATGGTGCAGGCGACGCATTCGCCGACCGTCCCCGCGAGCGCCGCGCAGCGCGGCGGCGAGGCGTCGCTGCCGCGCATGCGCACGAGTTGCGCCGTCACCGGCACGGTCAGCGCAAGCGGCACGCCGCCGGCCCAGGCGAAGGCGCCGCCGGCCAGCTCGACCGGGTGGAAGTCGACGCGGAAGGCGGCGCAGCAGGCGCCGCAGGCGGTGCACGGATTCGCCCCGTCGCTCACGCGGCGCTCCGCAGGTCGCGCAGGTCGACCTCGCAGCGATAGAGCTGCTGCCCCGAATCGCGGTACTTGCGTTCGAACGGCGAGACCGGTTCGTCGGGAACAAAGGCCTCCCAGGCGATCTCGCGGCCGAGCAGGCGGCCGAGCGCGAAGGCGAATTCCTCGACGTAGATGCGCCAGTTGCTGCGACATTCAATGATGCCGCCGAGCGCCGGCAGCACCGGGAACACCGCGTGCCCGTGCCAGCGCCGCGACAGGTGGCCAATCTTCGGCCACGGGTTGGGGTAGAACAGGCAGTGGCGATGCAGGCGCACGCCGCGTTCGGCGAGCAGGCGCCAGTAGTCGACGAGGTCGGCACGGACCAGGCAGAGGTTGCCCGGCAGCGCACCCTTCTCCGTGTCGAGGCGCGCCGCCGACTGGTCGACGCCGATCACGAAACAATCCGGATTCCGCTCCGCCAGCAGCACGCTGCTGGCGCCGGTACCGCAGGCGGCGTCGAGGATCAGCGGCGCATTGGCGTTACTGGCACCGCCCCACGCCGCCATGCTCGCGTCGAAGGCGGCGCGGTTGTAGTCGAGGACCGGCTTGCGGAATGGCTCGCGCCGGTGGCGGTCGACCAGTTCGGCGAGGCGCTCGTGGATGCCGGTCTGCGCGCTCTGCGGCACGCGGGAGTTGGCGTACATGGCCTACGCCGCCGCGCGGATCGTTGAAGAATGCGGCGGCAGCAGCGCATCGAGCAGCGCCGTGATCTCCGCCGGCATGCGCAGCGGCCGGATCGCCGCGTGCAGCGCCTCGGCCTGCGGCCAGGTGCGGCGCAGGTAGCCGAGCCACAGCTTCAGCCGGCCCGGCGCATGGCGCGCTTCGACCTTGTCCTGCACGCCCTGCCAGAAGGCGGCGAGCTGCGGCAGCAGCGCCGCCCACTCGTCCGCGGTCGGCGCCACCGCCGCGTCGCCGCGGATGCGCCGCGCCAGATACGGATCGGAGACCGCGCCGCGGCCGAGCATCACGTCGGCGCAGCCGCTCACCGCGCGGCAGCGGCGCCAGTCGTCGACCGTCCACACCTCGCCGTTGGCGATCACCGGCACCGGCACCGCGGCGCGGATCGCGGCGAACCATTCCCAGTGCGCCGGCGGCTTGTAGCCCTGCTCCTTGGTCCGCGCATGCACCACCAGCGAGGCGGCGCCGCCCTCGGCCAGTGCCGTCGCGCAGTCGATCGCCAGCGCCGTGTCGGCGATGCCCAGCCGCATCTTGGCGCTGACCGGGATCGCCGCCGGCACCGCCGCGCGCACCGCGGCGACGATGGCGTTGAGCAGCTCCGGCTCGCCGAGCAGCGCGGCGCCGCCGCGATGGCGGTTGACGCACGGCGCCGGGCAGCCGAAGTTGAGGTCGATCCCCGGCGGTGCCAGCTGCGCCAGACGCGCCGCGTTGCCGGCCATGCACGCCGGGTCGCTGCCGAGCAGCTGCACGACGACCGGCGTCCCCGCCTCGGTCTTGCCGCCGTTCAGCAGCTCCGGCGAGATGCGCGTGAACGCGCGCGCCGGCAGCAGCGTGCCGGAGACGCGGACGAACTCGGTCACCGCGTGGTCGTAGCCGCCGACGCGCGTCAGCACCTCGCGCAGCACGTCGTCGGCGAGGCCTTCCATCGGGGCGAGCAGGAGTCGGGACATCGGGGCGGGAAAAGACAGGGGAAAGGGCGAGCGAAAACCGCATTTTACCGCGCGCCGGCCGCTCCTGGCCGTGAAGCTCCCCGACCTGAAGGTCCGGGGGCGGCAGCGCGCCCGGCTGCCGCCCGGGCGTCGATCCCCCTTACAATGCCACCCCTATGGAACAGATCGAAGCAGTCGTCATCGGCGCCGGCGTCGTCGGCCTCGCCTGTGCGCGTGTGCTGGCGCGGCGCGGCATCGAAACCGTGATCCTCGAACGGCACGACGCCTTCGGCACGGAGACCAGCGCGCGCAACAGCGAAGTCATCCACGCCGGCCTCTACTACCCGGGCGGGTCGCGCAAGGCGGCGCTGTGCGTCGCCGGCCGCGACACGCTGTACCGCTTCTGCGCCGAGCAGCACGTCGCCCACCGCCGCTGCGGCAAGCTGGTCGTCGCCACCAGCGAGGCACAACTGCCGAAGCTGGAAGCCCTGCGCCGGCAGGGCCTGGCCAACGGCGTCGACGACCTCGTCCTGCTCGACGCCGCCGCAGCGAGGGCGATGGAACCGAACCTCGCCTGCATCGCCGCGCTCTCCTCGCCGTCGACCGGCATCGTCGACAGCCACGGCCTGATGCTGGCGCTGCTCGGCGACGCCGAGCGCCACGGCGCGGCGCTGGCGCTGAAGAGCCCGCTCGTGCGCGGCCGCATCGACGGCGACGGCATCGTGCTGGAGATCGGCGAAGGGAACGACGCGACGCAGCTCAGGACCCATTGCGTGGTCAACGCCGCCGGCCTCGCCGCGACGCAGGTGGCACGCAGTCTCGCCGGCTTCCCGCCGGCGCACTGCCCGACGCCGCATTACGCCAAGGGCAACTACTACAGCCTCGCCGGCCGCGCGCCCTTCTCGCGGCTGATCTACCCGCTGCCGGAGCCGGGCGGCCTCGGCGTGCACCTGACGCTGGACCTTGGCGGCCAGGCGCGCTTCGGCCCCGACGTCGAATGGCTGGCCGACGACTGGATCGACCGCCCCGACTACGCCGTCGACCCGCAGCGCAGCGCCGGCTTCTACGCTGAAGTGCGCCGCTACTGGCCGGCGCTGCCGGACGGCGCGCTGGCGCCGGCCTACAGCGGCGTGCGGCCGAAGATCAGCGGCGCCGACGACCCGGCCGCCGACTTCCTGATCCAGGGGCCGGCGACGCACGGCGTGCCCGGCCTGGTGAACCTCTTCGGCATCGAGTCGCCGGGACTCACGTCCGCGCTCGCCATCGCCGACGCGGCAGTCAGCGAACTCCTCGCGTGAAGCTCGTCCTCGACACCAACGTCGTCCTCGAACTGCTCTACTGGCGCGACCCGCGCAGCGAGCCGCTGGGCCGCGCGCTGGCTGCCGGCCGCGCCCGCTGCTTCACCGACGCCGCCTGCCTCGGCGAACTCGAACGCGTACTCGGCTACCCGCAGTTCGCGCTCGATGCCGCCGCGCAGCAGGCGCTGCACGCCGCCTACCGCGCGCTGGCGACCGGCGTCGACACGCTGCTGCCGGACGCGGCGCTGGCCGCGCTGCCGCGCTGCCGCGACACCGACGACCAGAAGTTCATGGAACTCGCGCTGCGCTGCGGCGCCGACCTGCTGGTGACGCGCGACAAGGAATTGCTGCGCCTCGCACGCAGCCGCCGCCGCCCGGCGCCGTTCGCCATCCTCGTGCCGGAACGCGCCATCGCGCTGCTCGACACGCCCCCGACCACCGCCCCGGAGCAAGCCCGATGATCCGCAAAGCCCTCGCCGTCGCCACCCTGCTCGCCGCCAATGCGGCCGTCGCCGCCCCCGACGTCGAAATCGTCAGCGCCGAGTTCGGCCTGTTCGAGGAAGGCAAGGGCAACGAGATCGTCTTCCAGCCGTCCGCCGTCGTGCCGCGCGCCGTCGGCCAGCGCTACGGCTGGATCATCGAAGTGCGCACGAAGAAGCGCAGCCTCGCCGTGCGCGAGGAGTACGTGCTGCCGGACGCGGCGAAGGCGAAGGAAGCGGACAGCCAGGTGGCGAAGAACCTGCACATCCCCGACCTGCGCCGCAGCCAGGTCAGCCAGCGGCAGCTGGTGCCGGTGGACGGGCAGATCGTCGGCGAGTGGTCGGTCGGCCCGGACGAACCGGCCGGCCGGCGGCGCCTGCAGGTGAGCATCGAAGGCCAGGCCGCGGCGACCTTCGACTACGAGATGAAGTAAGCCCCCCGCCCGCCGGGCCGCCGCAACGGCGGAACAGCCGGGAAGCGGTCACTCCCTCAGTCGCCGGCGTCGGCGTAGCTGCGCCAGCCCGGGTCCGGTTGCCAGGCCTCGATCCACGCCGGCAGATCGGCGGCCGGCATCGGCCGCGCGATGCCGTAACCCTGCGCCAGGTCGCAGCCGAGGCGCAGCAGCAAGGCACCGTGGGCGGCGGTCTCCACCCCTTCGGCAATCACCTCGCGGCGGAAGACGCGGGCCAGCCCGATGACGCCCTCGACGATGGCGCGGTCCTCGGCGTCGACCAGCATGTCGCGGACGAAGGTCTGGTCGATCTTCACCGTCTCCGCCGGCAGCGACTTCAGGTAGGCCAGCGACGAATAGCCGGTGCCGAAGTCATCGAGCGAGAAGGAGACGCCGAGCGCGCGGCACTCGCGGATCACCCGCGAGACGTGCTCGATGTCCTCCAGCGCCGCGGTCTCCAGGATCTCCAGTTCCAGCGACTGCGGCGGCACCGCCGGGAAGGCCGCCAGATGCGCCTGCAGCCGCGCCGCAAAATCGGCATGCAGCAGATGGCGGGCGGCGACGTTGACGCCGACGCGCAGGCTGAGGCCGGCGCGCCGCCAGGCTTCGAGCTGGGCCAGCGCGGTCGCGATCACCCAGTCGCCGACCTCGACGATCAGTTCGCTGTCCTCGATCACCGACAGGAAGTCCGCCGGCGGCAGCACGCCGCGCTGCGGGTGCTGCCAGCGGATCAGCGCCTCGGCACCGACGACGCGGCCCAGGCGCATGTCCACCTGCGGCTGGTAGTAGAGGACGAACTCGCGATCGCGCTGCGCCTGCACGATCCGCACCAGGCGCTCGGTGCGCTCGCGGGCGAGGCGATCGTGCTCGGGGTCGAACAGGTGGAAGCGGTTGCGGCCGCCCTGCTTGGCCAGGTACATCGCCTGGTCGGCATGGCGCAGCAGCGTGTCGCTGTCGGCGTCGTCCTTCGGATAGAGGGCGACGCCGAGGCTGCCGGAGAGGCGGATGTCGTGGCCGTCGACCGTCATCGGGCGGGCGATCTCGCCGAGGATGCGGGCCAGCGCCAGCTTGCATTCGTCGAGGTCGTCGATCCCCTGCAGCAGCAGCACGAACTCGTCGCCGCCGACGCGGGAGACGGTGTCGCTGGCGCGCAGGCAGTCCTGCAGCCGCGCGGCGACCTCGACCAGGACGTGGTCGCCGGTGTCGTGGCCGAAGTTGTCGTTGATCGGCTTGAAGCCGTCCAGGTCCAGGTAGCAGATCGCCAGCATGTGGCGGGCGCGGTGCGCCTGCGCCAGCGCCTGCTTCATCCGGTCGGCGAGCAGCGTGCGGTTCGGCACGCCGGTCAGCGAGTCGTAATGCGCGATGCGGTCGAGCTGCCGGTCGTGCTCCTTGAGCACGGTGATGTCGCGCACGAAGGCGCAGATCTCTTCGCCGAGGCTGAGGTAGGTCGCCGTGACCTCGACGTCGATGATCTCGCCGCCCCTGCGGCGCCAGCGCGTCTCGAAGCGGTCGCCGCCCTCGCCGACGATGCGCCGGATGCGGGCGGCGATCTCGTCGGCGGTCTGCATCGCATCGAAGTCGCCGACCGCGAGGGTAACGACCTCCGCCGCGGCATAGCCGGTCAGCGCGCAGAAGGCCCGGTTGTGCTCGCGCACGCGGCCGTCCGGACCGAACACGACGAAGCCGTCCATCGCCGACTCGACGACGCTGGCGTGGCGCTGCGACGCGCGCTTGCTCGCCGTGATGTCGACCATCACGCCGCGCAGCCAGCGCGGCGCCCCGTCCTCCTCGACCACCTTGACGATGTCGCGCAACCACACCGTGCGCCCGTCGCGGGCGATGAAGCGATACTCGAAGTCGTGGTTCTCCAGGCGGCCGGTGCAGGACGCGCAGTAGTCGACCGCCCACGAACGATCGTCGGGGTGCAGGTGCTCGACCCAGAAACCCGGCCGGTACCAGTCGTCGACCGGATAGCCGAGCAGGCGCTCGGCCTCCTGGCTGACGAAGGTGAAGGCGAAGGTCTGCGCGTCGCCCTCCCAGACGATGCCGGAGGTCGAATCGACCAGGTCGCGGAAGCGCTGCCGCTCCGCCTCGACCCGCTGCCGCGCCAGCTTGCCCTCGGTGATGTCGGCGATGACGCCGACCAGGCCGAGCTCCGTCCCCAACGCATCCTGGAAGCGACGACCGGTGAGGCGTCCCCAGAACTCGCTGCCATCCTCGCGCCAGTAGAGGCGCTCCAGGTCCACCGACGGCACCGTGCTCGCCAGCAGCGCCAGCATCTTCGCCCGCGCCGTTTCGCGCTCCTGCGGATGCACGCAGGCCACGTACTCGCGGCCGACCAGCGCGGACAGCGGGCAGCCGAACATCTCCGCCATGCATTGGTTGGCGTGGGTGATGACGCCCTGCGGATCGACCAGGAAAATGGCCACGCTGGCGGTGTCGAAGATCTTCGTCAGCAGCGCCTCGCGGTCCTTCAGCGCGTTCTCGATCCGCCGCGCCTCGCCGATGTCCTCGGCGAAGGCGAGCACGCCGCGCAGCTCGCCGGCGGAGTAATGCGGCTGGAAGTGGAAGCGATAGACGCCGCTACGACCGCCGGTCGTGGAACGGTACTCGGCGTCGATGCTGCAGGCCTCGCCGCGCAGCGCCCGGCCGATCGGTGCCGCCAGCGCCGGGTACTGCGCCTCTTCCAGCATGCGGAAGCCGATGATCCGCTCGCGCGGCGCGCCGGCGTAGTCGGCGAATTTCGCGTTGCACTCGACGATCCGGCTGTCGCCGTCCATCAGCCAGATGCCCAGCGGCGCCTGCTCGAACAGCTCGCGGAAGCGGGCCTGCGCCTCGCCCATCGCCACCTCGGCCTGCTTGCGCGCGGTGATGTCGGTGGACACCCCGATCAGGCCGACGATCGTGCCGCCGGCGTCGCGCAGCGGCTTCTTCACCGCCCAGTAGTAGCGCGTCTCGCCGGTCTGCGCGACGACGGTGCGCTCCTCGCGCTCGATCGACACGCCGGTGTCGAGCACCTGCCGGTCGTTGACGCGCAGGTCGTTCGACACCGAGAGGTCGAAGAAATCCTCGTCCGCCCGCCCGACGATGCCCGCCAGCGGCGCGCCGAACAGCTCGCAGACCATGCGGTTGGCGTAGGTGTAGCGCCCCTCGCGGTCCTTGGTGAAGACGTAGGCGCCGACGTCGTCGAGCGCGCTGCGCAGGCGGGCGATTTCCTCGTTGTGCGGGTCGGTCGATGGGGGATTCACGGTCACGGAAGCGGGAGCGGGCGCCAAGCCGGCAGATGAAGGCGACGCTAACAGAATTCACCGCCCCGATCCAGCCGGCCGATCCCGGCGCGTGCCACCTACCGCCCGCGCTCCCTCCGGCCACCGACGCTCATTGTTCCGGCTTGTCGCTGCGCACCTTGAGGTTGGCCTTGAGCCGGTCGCTCATCGGCATGTTGAGGGCGACGCCGTTTGGCGGAATCGGCGATTCGAACCACTTCGCGTACAGCCTTGCGAATTCGCCCGACTTCATCAGGCGCGCAATGGTTCCGTCCACGAGCTTCTTGAACGCCGGGTCGTCCTTGCGCAGCATGCAGCCGTAGGGTTCGACCTGCAGCGTGTCGCCGACGACGGCGAGCGCCGCCGGATTCTTCGAGTTCGCGCGCAGGCCGAACAGCAGGATGTCGTCCAGCGCGACCGCCACCGCTCGGTCGCTTTCCACCAGCTGCAGCGATTCCGCGTAATCCTTGCCAAGCACGACCTGGATGTCGAGATTGTTGTCGGCGCTGTACTTGCGGAGGACCTTCTCGTTCGTGCTGCCGGCGGTGGTGGCGACCGGCTGCCTGGCCAGGTCGGCATAGTTCTTCACGTTCGAGCCGGTCCTGGTCAGCAGGCGCGTACCGCTGTAGAAGTGGCTGATGGAAAAGCTCACTTCCTTGCCGCGCGCGACGTTGTTGGTGGTCGAGCCGCATTCGAGGTCGTAGGTTCCGTTGACCAGCAGCGGAATGCGGGTTTGGCCGGTGACCGGGATGTAGGCGACCTCAAGGTTCGGCCGCTTCAGTTTCCTCCGCACATCGTCGATGATGGCTTCGGTCAGATCCACCGAGAAGCCGACAGCTTTCGTCGGGCTGAGCGAATAGCTGAACGGCACGGCCGCTTCACGATAGGAAACGGTGATCCTGTTGCTGCTGGCGATCTTTTCCAGCGTTTGCGCCTCGACCACGGACGAGGTGGCGGACAAACCGGCGCCAAGCAGCACGGCGGTCATCAGGTTTTTGGTTTTCATGTCATTCCCTCCTCGGGAAAAAGGAACACCTCACTGCACGGCGTGAATCTTCCACAAGAAGAGCGATGAGCCGGCCGATTCCGATGACCGTTATTTTCCTCCGACGGACAGGTCAGGCTGCAATTGCCGAAACGGTCCCGTCGCCCTCCAACCCACGACCGACTTGCTTCTTCAATCTAGTTCGGAATGACGATTAATCTTTGATCTACCGCAACTCGATCCGCGGCTTGCCGCTGCCTCAGACGCCCAACGTCATCAGGCTCGCGTTGCCGCCGGCCGCCGTCGTATTCACGCTCAGCACACGCTCCGTCGACATGCGGAACAGCGGGTACTGCCGGGTCGCCGGCGACTCGCGATAGAGCGGAATCAGCGGCCCGTCCGCCGCCGCCAGCCGACGGCACAGGCCGGCCTCGCCGGCACCGGCGAACAGCACGCCGGCGATGCCGGACAGTTCGCCTTCGGCGCGCAGTTCGATTTGCGCGGCCAGCGCCCGCGGCAGCAGCGCACACATTTCCCGGCCGGCCGGCGTGTCGGCGACGGCTGCCCGATTGCCGCTGGCGAACACCGCGGCGAGCTGCTGCAGCAGCAACTCGGCGTCGGCCGCCACGCACAGCAGGCGGCCGCGCGGCGCGAAACGGAGCGTGTTGCGCTCACCGGTCGGCCCGGGCAGGACCAGCTGCAGCGGCAGCAGCGTCTGTGCGGCGTAGTCGCGGCAAAGGTCGACGACCTTCCGGTAGCCCGCTTTATCGGCCCAGTCGGCGAGACTGCGCAACGTTTCGGGAAAGGCGGCACCGGGCTCGGCCGCAAGCATTGCCGGCGTCACCGCCGGCGTGCCGGCCAGGCGGTGCAGGTAGAGCGGGCCGCCGGCCTTGGGGCCGGTGCCGGAGAGTCCTTCGCCGCCGAAGGGCTGGACGCCGACGACGGCACCGATCATGTTGCGGTTGACGTAGAGGTTGCCGACCTGCGCGCGCGCGGCGATCAGCTCGACGGTCTCGTCGATGCGGCTGTGAATGCCCAGCGTCAGGCCGTAGCCGGTGGCGTTGATCCCGTCGATCAGCGCCGGCAGCGTGTCGGCGGCAAAACGCAGCACGTGCACGACCGGGCCGAACACCTCGTGCTGCAGCTCCGACAGCGACGCGATCTCGATCAGCGTCGGCGGCACGAAACAACCGTCGGCGCAAGACGCCGGCAGCGGCAACTGGTGCACGGCATGGCCGCGCGCACGCATGCGCTCGATGTGCGCGAGCAGCTTGCCGCGCGCCTCCTCGTCGATCACCGGGCCGACGTCGGTGGCCAGCCGCAGCGGATCGCCGATCGTCAGCTCCCGCATCGCCGCCTGCAGCATCGCCAGCGTGGGCCCGGCGATTTCCTGCTGCAGGCACAGCACGCGCAGCGCCGAGCAGCGCTGGCCGGCGCTGTCGAAGCCGGAGGCCAGCACGTCCTGCACCACCTGCTCGGGCAAGGCCGAGGAATCGACGATCATCGCGTTCTGGCCGCCGGTCTCGGCGATCAGGCGGACGTCGTCGCGGCCGGCAATGCTGCGGTTGATCAGCCGCGCGACTTCGGTCGAGCCGGTGAACACGACGCCGCGCACGCGGCGGTCGGCGGTCAGCCGGGCGCCGACGGTCTCGCCGCGGCCGGGCAGGAACTGCAGCACCGCGGCCGGGATACCGGCTTCATGGAACAGGCGCACCGCGAGGTGGGCGACCAGCGGCGTCTGCTCGGCCGGCTTGGCGAGCACCGGGCTGCCGGCGGCGAGCGCGGCGCTGACCTCGCCGACGAAGATGGCGAGCGGGAAGTTCCACGGGCTGATGCAGGCCACCGGCCTCGGCGCCGCCGGCGGGTTGGGGAAACCGGCGCGCAGCTGCTGCGCGTAGTAGCGGCAGAAGTCGACCGCCTCGCGCACTTCGGCGACGGCGTTGGCCCAGGTCTTGCCGGCCTCGCGCGCGCACAGGCCGATGATCTCGCTGCGATGTTCTTCGAGCAGGTCGGCGGCGCGGCACAGCAGCGCGGCGCGATCGCCCGGCGGAGTGCGGTGCCAGCCATCGCTGGCGGCCTCGGCATTGGCCAGCGCCCGGTCGACCAGGTCGGCATCGGCCTCGATCACGGTGCCGACCTGCTGCCAGCGGTCAGCCGGGTTGCGCACCGGCAGCGGCTCGCCGGTCGCGGCATCAACGCCGGCGACCAGCGGTAGCGCGCGCCATTGGCGGCACGACGCATCGCCCAGCGTGCGTTCGAGGTCGGCGATCGTCGCCTCGTCGGACAGGTCGACGCCGGCGGAATTCGGCCGCGCCTCGCCGTAGAGGTTGCGCGGCAGCGGGATCGCCGGATGCCGGCAGCCGCCGCTGGCGCGCACGGTGGCCAGCGGGTCTTCGATCAGTTCGTCGATCGACACCGCGGGGTCGACGATGCGGTTGACGAAGGAGCTGTTGGCGCCGTTCTCCAGCAGGCGGCGCACCAGGTAGGGCAGCAGCGTCTCGTGCGTACCGACCGGCGCGTAGATGCGGCAGCGCGAGCCGCGCCCGCCGGCGCCGACGACGTTGTCGTAGAGCGGCTCGCCCATGCCGTGCAGGCACTGGAATTCGTAGTCGTGCACGCCGCGCGCCTTCGCCATCTGCCGCACCGTCGCCAGCGTATGCGCGTTGTGCGTGGCGAACTGCGGGTAGATCGCCTCCGGCGCCGCCAGCAGGCGCTCGGCGCAGACCAGGTAGGCGAGGTCGGAATGCGGCTTCCTCGTGTAGACCGGGTAGTCGACGAGGCCGTCGACCTGCGCGCGCTTGATCTCGCTGTCCCAGTAGGCGCCCTTGACGAGACGCACCATCAGCCGGCGACGGGTGCGCCGGGCAAGGTCGACCAGGTGGTCGACGACGAAGGGGCAGCGCTTCTGGTAGGCCTGGATGACGAAGCCGAGCCCGTGCCAGCCGGCCAGCTCGGGGTCGGCGGCGAGCGCGTCGAGCAGGTCGAGCGACAGCTCCAGCCGGTCGGCCTCCTCGGCGTCGATGTTGAGGCCGATGTCGTAGCGCCGGGCAAGCAGCGCCAGTTCCTTCAGCCGCGGCAGCAGCTCGGCCATCACCCGCGCGCGCTGGGCGCGCACGTAGCGCGGATGCAGCGCCGACAGCTTGACCGAGATGCCTGGCCCGGCAACGACGCCGCGGCCGGCGGCGGCGGTGCCGATGGCGTGGATCGCCTGCGCGTAGGCGGCGGCATAGCGCTCGGCGTCGGCCGCGGTCAGCGCCGCCTCGCCGAGCATGTCGAAGGAGTGCCCGTAGCCGCGCGCCTCGTTGGCCTGCGCGCGCTGCAGCGCCGCTTCGATCGTCTCGCCCATGACGAACTGCTGGCCCAGGAGGCGCATCGCGAAGTCCACGCTCTTGCGGATCAGCGGCTCGCCGCCCTTGGCCAGAATCCGCGTCAGCGCGCCGCCGAGCGCGGTCTCGCTGTGCGTCGCCACCAGCTTGCCGGTGATCATCAGGCCCCAGGTCGCGGCGTTGACGAACAGCGACGGGCTGCCGCCGAGGTGCGCCGCCCAGTCGCCGCGGCTGAGCTTGTCGCGGATCAGACGGTCGACGGTGGCCGCATCGGGAATGCGCAGCAGCGCCTCGGCGAGGCACATCAGCGCAATGCCTTCCTGGCTGGACAGCGAGAACTCGTGCATCAGGTGGTCGACGCCGCTGGCGTGGCGGCGCTGCCGGCGCACCGCCTCGACCAGTGCGCGCGCCTCGCCGGCGACCGCCTCGCGGTCGTAATGCGCCGCCGCCAGCTGCTGCGCCAGCGCGGCGACGCAGGCCGCCTCGTCGCGCCGGTAGGCGGCGCGGATCGCTTCCCGCAAGCACATGTCGGTGTTCGCGTTCATGTCGCCCTCCTCAAGCCTGCGGCGCCAGATGGCCGAGCGGGGTCGCGGACGAGTCCTTGACCTCCTCCATCACCGGATAGGTGTGCGTCTCGCGGATGCCGGGAACGCCGGAGAGCACGGCGCCGAGGAAATGGCGGTAGGCGGCCATGTCGGGGACGCGCACCTTGAGCAGGTAGTCGTAGCCGCCGGCGACCATGTGGCATTCCTGGATCTCGGGGATCGCCAGCACGGCGCTGCGGAAATCGTCGAACACCGCCTGCGAGGTGCGCTCGATGCAGATCTGCACGAACACGGTCAGCCCGAGGCCGAGCGCCGCCGGCGACAGTTGCGCGGCGTAGCCCTTGATCAGGCCGGCGGCCTCCAGCGACTTGACCCGTTCCAGGCACGGCGTCGGGCTGAGGCCGACCTGCCTGGCCAGCGCCACGTTGGTGATGCGGCCGTCGGCCTGCAGCGCGGCGAGGATGTCGAGGTCGATCTGGTCGAGCTTGTACATGCGTTTTCTCCGATGAACGGTTCCGGCGCTGGCGAGTTCGCGGGGGCGGCGACCACGCGTCGAGCGCAAGCCCCGGCATTCATGCCGGGGTGAGCGAGACGAAGACACCATCAGGGCGCGCACCGCGCGCCCGCTCCGTATCGTGGGAAGCCCCGAACCTTCAGGTCGGGGAGCTTCACGGGCGCATTCTTTTTCTCTGACATCAACCGGAAAAACCAGCCGATATGACTAAAAAAACAATGCACTTCATCAACTCTATGCTGCAGATAACAGAACGTCAACGACAATCAACCAAAAAATAGAGCATTCAAAGTCACATCATCCGGCTGTAAATAATCCGGCAGCGCATTCCACCGGCAAAGAGGCGTGGCGCAGCCACACCCACCCGCAATCGAAACTTCGCGCACGCCGTCACCGCCGAACGAACCCCGCCCGGCCGCTGTCCACCTCCCGTTCCCCCACGGAGGAAGAACGCCCATGCCACGACGCCCGCTTCTGCCCGCCCCGCCCCGTTCGCTCCGGCTTCTGTTCGCCCTCCTCCTGCCCGCCGCCGCCTGGGCCGGCGGCTCCAACTACGGCATCAGCCCCGGCGCACTCGCCACGATCGCCGGCCAGGTCAGCGAGTGGCCGGTGCCGACGCCGAAGTTCGCGCGCGACCCGGCGCCGGCACCGGACGGCAGCATCTTCATCGCCGTCATGCGCGGCAACCGCATCGCCCGCTTCGACCCGAAGACGCAGCAGTTCCGCGAATGGGAGCTGCCCAAGGGCGCGCACCCGCACGGCGTGCTGGTCGATCGCGAGGGCATCGCCTGGTACACCGGCAACGGCAACGGCACGATCGGCCGCCTCGACCCGGCCAGCGGCCAGGTCAGCGAATTCCGCACGCCCTCGGGCGGCGACCCGCACACGCTGGTGCTCGACGAGCGGGGAACGATCTGGTTCACGCTGCAGGGGGCGCAGCGCATCGGGCGGCTCGACCGAACGAGCGGCAAGATCACCGAGTACGCAACCTCGGGCAACCCTTACGGCATCGCCATCGACCGCCAGGGCTACGTCTGGTTCTGCCGGATCGCCGGCGACAAGCTCGGCCGCCTCGACCCGGCCAGCGGCCGGATCACCGACCTCGACACCGGCGACGGCAGCAAGCCGCGGCGGATGGCGGTGGCGCCGGACGGCACGCTATGGGTCACCGCCTACGGCGACGGCCGCCTGCTCAAGGTCGACCCGCAGGCACAGCGCATCGTGAACAGCTATCCGATGCCCGCGGGCCGCGGCGGCGGCCCCTACGCGGTGACGGTGGACGCCGCCGGCCGCGTCTGGGCCAACGAGATCGACACCGATACGGTGGCGGTATTCGAGCCGGCCAGCGAGCGCTTCCGCGTCATCGCGCTGCCGTCGAAGAACGTCGGCATCCGCAAGGCGATCATCGACGCCGACGGGCGCTACTGGTACATGGGCAGCCACAACGGGCGGCTCGGCATGGTGCGCTGAGTCCGTTGAATGTGACAGGAATGCGAACAATGTGCGTTGCTTGATCCAGATCAACAATGCCGGCTGCACATCGCCGGCGACGATGCGATCATGACAGGCGCCTGATTTATCATTGCCACATAGCGCGCCGCGCCCGCAGCGCGCACTGGGAGCAGAGCAAGCCGCGATGGAAGACACACGAGTGGACAAGAAGGACGAGGCGCTGAAGGCACAGCGCTTCAAGATGCTGGAGGACATCGCCCACGACCTGTCGGGCGATGTCAGCTTCCCCACCTGTTTCGATGCCGCGCTGCAGATCCGCCAGATCATGCGCGACCCGAACGCCACGCTGCAGCAGATCGCCAAGGCGGTGCGCATGGAACCGCTGGTCGCCGTCAAGCTGCTGCGCGTCGCCAATTCGGCGGCCTACAACGCTGGCGGCCGGCAGATCGCCGACGTCGAGGCGGCGCTCAACCGCATCGGCATCAACCTCGCGCGCTCGGTGGCGCTGGCGGTGGCGATGGACCAGCTGCTGCGCTCGAAGGACCTGGTCAGCTTCGCCGAGATGTCGAGGAACCTGTGGCTGCACACGGTAAAGACAGCCGCCGCGGCGCGCGTGGTGGCGCGCCGGCTGACCCGGCTGAACTGCGAGGACGCGCTGCTCGCCGGCCTGGTGCACGACATCGGCGCCTTCTACATGCTCTACCGCGCGGCGCAGTACGACGAGCTGCGCAGCCGCCCGGACACCGTGCGCTACCTGATCGTGCAGTGGCACGAAAGCATCGGCGAGTCGCTGCTGGCGGCGCTCGGGCTGCCCGAGCAGATCATCGAGGCGGTGCGCGACCACGACCAGCCGCGGGCGCCGGTGGAGCACCCGCACTCGCTGTCGGACGTGGTCTATGTGGCGAACATCATCGCCGGCGGCGTCGACGAGTGGCAGAAGCTGCACGACGATGCCGAGGAGCCGATCGGCGAGTACCACTCGCCGACCTATCTCGAACTGCGCGAAGAGATCGAGGCCGAGTACGCGGAGCTGCAGAGCGCGCTGGCCGGCGCCCGCTGAGGCGCTCGCCGGCACCCGTCAAGGCGCGCGCCGGCTACCAGCGGAAGACGGTGCTGCCGAGCTTGCCGGCGGCGACGGTCAGTTTCTGCTTCTGCTCGCGGCCGTCGACGCTGGCGAAGAAGTCATAGCTGCCCGCCGGCAGCCGGGCGAGGAAGATCGGCCCGTCGGTCTTCGCCTGCAGCACCACCTTGCCGGCCCGGTCGACGATGCGCACATCGACGCCGCTGAGGTAGTCGCCGCCCTGCAGCGCGAAGGTCACCTTGAGGTTGAAGCCGAAGCCCTGGCCGAGCGTCGCCAGGCGCTCGCGCGACTCCTCGCCGGTGCCGCCGGAAACATAGGCGGCATCGCCGACGGTGACGACCTCCTCGTCCGCGCCGGCCAGCGTCGGCAACGCGGCCAGCGTGCCGGCAAGCAGCAGGGCGGCCGGCAGGCGCCCGAATCTCGAAGCGTTCATCGCGGTTCCTCCTTGTGGAAGATGCTCAAAGCGGCTCAGTTGCAGACGGTGACGCGGCCGCTGACGTCACGGCAGACGGTGGTGCCGTCGGGGCCGGTGATCACCGTCAGCCCCTTGTCCTTGCGGTCGCGGTAGATCACGCTCGGGCCGCGCTGCGGGTTGTTATAGCCGGGCTGGTTCTGCTTCAGCTGCTGCGCCTGCTGCGTGCCGCTGGTCGGGATGCCGGGCGCGGCCTGCCCCTGCTCGATCACCATGCCCTGCGGCATCTGGTTCTTCTTGACGCCGTAGAGCACGGTCTGGTCGTTCGGCGGCGCATACTGCGCCGCCGCCGGCAGGGCGAGGCCCAAGAGCAGCAGGGAAAGAAGTACGCGCATCGGAATCTCCCGGTAAGTCATGCTGGCAGTATAGACCAGCGCAAACGGCGGGGCCGGGGGGAACTCAGGGCTGGCGGCGGCGGAACACCCAGCGCGTATCGTCAGAAGCCTCCGGCGCGAAGGCGTAGCCTTCGGCGGCGAACTCCTGCAGCGCCGCGGCATCGCGCAGCCGCTGCTCGGCGGCGTAGCGCGCCATCAAGCCGCGCGCACGCTTGGCGAAGAAGCTGACGATCTTGTAGCGGCCGCCCTTCCACTCCTCGAATACCGGTTGGATCACTGGAACGCCGAGCAGTTCGGGCTTCACCGCCTTGAAATACTCCTCCGAGGCGAGGTTCACCAGCACCTTCGCCTTTGCCGCGCGGAGGTCGGCCTTGAGCGTTTCGCTGATGCGCCCGCCCCAGAAGGCATAGAGGTCCTTGCCGCGCGCGTTGGCGAGCTTCGTTCCCATCTCCAGCCGGTAGGCCTGCATCAGGTCGAGCGGGCGCAGCACGCCGTAGAGGCCGGAGAGGATGCGCACATGTGCCTGCAGCCAGTCGAGCCCCAGTGCCGGCAGCGTCGCGGCGTCCAGCCCCTCGTAGACGTCGCCGGCGAAGGCGAGCGCCGCCTGCTTCGCGTTCCCCGGCGCGAACGGCGGCTGCCAGTCGGCGTAGCGGGCGTGGTTGAGCGCGGCAAGCGGGTCGGAGAGCGACATCAGCGAGGCGATCTCGGCCGGCGACAGCTCGCGCAGGCGGCCGATCAGTTGCGCCGACTGGTCGAGCAGGCGCGGTTCGGTGAACTTGGCGGTGACCGGCTGCGTCTCATAGTCGAGACGCTTGGCGGGGGAAAGAACGAGGATCAATCGGGGCTCCGTCGGGTTGCTTGCGTTACGTTCGAGTCATTCGCGCTGTACCGCGCGTTGCCGGCGGATTTTAGCCGAGAGGAGCGGCCCCCGGCCTTGTTATAATCACTGATTATTCAGAGAAAGCCGTCCCATGAAACGCAGCCGTTTCGCCTCCCGCAGCCGTATCTCCGCCGACGCCACCGAGCTTTCCCGCCTCGCCGCGGGGATCGCCGAGTCCGGCAGCAAGATCGAGGACGCCTACTGGGAAGCCCGCCTCGGCGAGCTGGTCGACAGCCTGCTGCAGTCGGGTGCCGAGGACGACCTCAACGCCGCGCTCGACCGCCTGTTCGACACCAACCCGACCGCGCACGACGAACTCGCCGACATGATCGAGGCGCGCGCCGAGACCGGCACCCTCGCCCACGCCGGGCAGGAATTCGACATCCTGCTCTTTGCCGCGCCGGTGCTCGCCTGGTCGCGCTACTCGATCCCCTCCGGCACGCTGCCGAAGAACGCGCTCGACGCGCTCACCACCCAGCTCGGCGCGCACGCCTTCGCCGCCGGCACGCAGGTCGCGCTGACCGACTACCTGTTCAGCCCGGACCAGCTGCCGAGAAGCTTCGTCGACACCTGGCAGCTGACGCGCGAGCTCGGCGCCGCCGCGCTCGAAGGGCGCAGCCTGCCGCTCGACACGCAGGGGCTGGACGAGACCAACCGCTTCCTCTCCGACGTCCGCTACCTGGTCGGCGCCGTCGCCGTGCGCCGCGGCCAGCCGATCTTCCGCTGGAACGAGAAGGACGGCTCGCGCGAATCGGCGCAGAAGGAATGGACTAAGCAGGGCGGCCCCAACCTCGAACCGCTGCTCACCGGCTGCGCCTACCAGCCGCTGCTGGCCGACGCCTACCATGCCGCCGTCCGCGCCGCCGACAAGGCCTCGCGCCCGTATTCGCTGCGCGCCTCGGTGGCCTTCCTGCAGACGACGCTGGGCGTGCCCGCCGACAAGCTGCGCGCGGTGATCGGCCCGTTCCACGACCGCCGGCTGGAGGAGTACCGCATCGGCTTCGGCCCGCGCGACCGCGACGCGACGCACCACGGCGTCGTCTGGCCGCTGCTCGGCACCGAGGACGAGAACACCGACATCGTCGGCGAGATCGAAACCGTGCTGCGCGAATGCGGGCTGAAGGAGATCGTCTTCCACGACCACCCCTTCCCCTTCGAGTTCTGCGACGACTGCGGCATGCCGCTCTACCCCAACGCCGAAGGCGAGGTGGTGCACCCGGAAATGCCGGAACAGGCCCACGACGCGCCGCCGCAGACGCTGCACTGAACGTAACGAAATGAACAACGAGGAACTGCTGCGGCGCAGCCTCGCCGCCGTCTGGCACCCGTGCACGCAGATGAAGCAGCACGAGCAGGCGCAGTCGACACCGCTGCCGCTGGTGCCGGTGGTGCGCGGCGAGGGCCTGTGGCTGTACGACGCCGACGGCCGCCGCTACCTCGACGCGATCAGCTCGTGGTGGGTCAACCTGTTCGGCCACTGCAACCCGCGCATCAACGCCGCGCTCGCCGACCAGCTGGGCAAGCTGGAGCACGTGATCCTCGCCGGCTTCACGCACGAGCCGGTGGTACAGCTCTCCGAGCGCCTCTCGGCGCTCACCGGCAACACGCTCGGCCACTGCTTCTACGCCTCCGACGGCGCCTCGGCCACCGAGATCGCGCTGAAGATGTCCTTCCACTACTGGCAGAACCGCGGCCGGCCGCAAAAGCGGGAATTCGTCGCCCTCGCCGGCGGCTACCACGGCGAGACCGTCGGCGCGCTGGCGGTGACCGACGTCGCCATCTTCCGCGACGCCTACGCGCCGCTGATCCGCGCCGCGCACGTCGTGCCCTCGCCCGATGCGCGGCAGGCCGAGGCCGGGGAGAGCGCGGCCGACGTCGCCCGCCGCGCCGCCGCCGCGCTGGAAGCCTTCTTTGAAGCCAACCACGAGCGCATCGCCGCGCTGATCGTCGAGCCGCTGGTGCAGGGCGCCGCCGGCATGGCCATGCACGACCCCGAGTACCTGCGTCTCGCCCGCACGCTGTGCGACCGCTACGAGGTGCACCTGATCTGCGACGAGATCGCCGTCGGCTGCGGCCGCAGCGGCACCTTCTTCGCGCACGAGCAGGCCGGCATCCGCCCCGATTTCCTGTGCCTGTCGAAAGGCATCTCCGGCGGCTACCTGCCGCTGTCGACGGTGCTCACCACCGACCAGGTCTACGCCGCCTTCTACGACGACGCGACGGCGCGCGGCTTCCTGCACTCGCACTCCTACACCGGCAACGCGCTGGCCTGCCGCGCCGCGCTGGCGACGCTCGACATCTTCGACGCAGACGACGTGCTGGCGCGCAACCGGGCGCGCGGCGACAAACTGGAAGCCCTGCTCGCGCCGCTCGCCGCGCACGACAAGGTGCGCCACTTCCGCCGCCGCGGCATGATCCTGGCGTTCGACGTCGACGCCGACGCTGGCTTCGGCCGCCGCTTCTACCGCGAGGCGCTGGCGCGCGAACTGCTGCTGCGGCCGATGGGCAACACCGTCTATTTCATGCCGCCGTACATCCTCGGCGACGACGACGCCACCTTCCTCGCTGCCGGTGCCGCGGCGGCGCTGGAGGCCGCACTGAAATGATCTGGGACGAACTCCAGCAAAACCTCGCCGAGCTCGCCGCCGACGGCCTGCTGCGCCGTCGGCGCGTGCTCGACTCGCCCTGCGGCCCGGAGTGCGTGGTCGACGGCCAGGCCGTCGTCAGCTTCTGCAGCAACGACTACCTCGGCTTCGCCAACCACCCCGAGCTGATCGCCGCAGCGCAGGCCGCGGCGGCGCGGTGGGGCGTCGGCAGCGGCGCCTCGCACCTCGTCTCCGGCCACCTGCGGCCGCACGAGGAAGCGGAAGCGGCGCTCGCCGGATTCGTCGACTTCCCGGCGGCACTGAGCTTTGCCACCGGCTACCTGGCCAACCTGGCGATCGTGCCGGCGCTGCTCGGGCGCGGCGACGCGGTCTTCGCCGACAAGCTGAACCACGCCTCGCTGATCGACGCCGTGCAGCTCTCCCGCGCCGAAAGCCACCGCTACCTGCACGGCGACGTCGCCGGCCTGGCGGCGATGCTGGCGGCGAGCACGGCGAAAAGGAAGCTGATCCTCACCGACGCGGTGTTCAGCATGGACGGCGACATCGCGCCGCTGCCGCAACTGTTCGAACTGGCCGAGCGCCACGACGCCTGGCTGGTGATCGACGACGCGCACGGCTTCGGCGTGCTCGGCGAGAACGGCCGCGGCACGCTGTCGCACTTCCACCTGCCGGCCGACCCGCGGGTGATCCTGATGGGCACGCTGGGCAAGGCCGCCGGCGTCGCCGGCGCCTTCGTCGCCGCCGACCGGCGGGTGATCGACTGGCTGGTCAACCGCGCCCGCAGCTACATCTTCACCACCGCCGCCAGCCCGGTGATGGCGGCGACGGTGACGCAGAGCGTGGCGCTGATAGAAGCCGCCGACGCGCGCCGCGCGCACCTGCAGCGGCTGATCGCGCAGTTGCGCGCCGGGCTCGACGGCCTGCGCTGGAACATGCTGCGCTCGGAAACGGCGATCCAGCCGGTGATCATCGGCGACAACCACGAAGCCGTGCGCATCGCCGAAGCGCTCTTCGCGCGCGGCCTGTGGGTGCCGGCGATCCGCCCGCCGACGGTGGCCAAGGGCACCGCGCGCCTGCGCGTCTCGCTCTCCGCCGCGCACACCGAAGCGCACGTCGCACAACTGGTCGACGCGCTGCGCGCACTGGCATGACGCTCGCCGTTTCAACGCTCGGCGCCGCCGGCCCGGACCTCGCGCTGCTGCACGGCTGGGGCCTCGGCGCCGGCGCCTGGGACGGCGTCGCCGGCTTGCTCGCGGAGCGCTTTCGCGTGCACCGCGTGAGCCTGCCCGGCTACGACGGCAGCGCCGACGACGGCGCCGATTTCGCCCACACCGCCGCCGCCGTCACCGCTGCGCTGCCGGCCGGAACGACACTGTGCGGCTGGTCGCTCGGCGGCATGCTGGCGCTCGCCGCGGCGGCGGCGCGGCCGGGGCACTTCGCGCGGCTGGTGCTGGTCGGCACGACGCCGAAATTCGTCCAGGCCGAGGGCTGGGCCTGCGCACAAGAGCCGGAAAACCACGCCACCTTCACCCGCGCCGTGGCGCAGAACGCCGCGGCGACGCTGACGCGCTTCGTCATGCTGTTCAACCAGGGCGACGACAAGGCACGCGCCGTCAGCCGCGCGCTGACGACGCTGCTCGTAGACAACGCTGCGGGCCTGCCACCGGCGCCGGTACTGGCGAAAGGCCTCGACTGGCTGCGCGACGTCGACCTGCGGGCGACGGTGCCGGGCGTGACGACGCCGACGCTGGTGGTGCACGGCGGCCACGACCCGCTGATGCCGATCGCCGCCGGCGAGTGGCTGGCGGCGACGCTGCCCGACGCCCGCCTCGAACGCTTCGCGGGCAGCGCGCACGCCCCCTTCCTTGCCGACCCGGCGCACTTCGCGCGGGCGCTGGCCGGATTCTGCGAGGCCGGGAGGAGCGCCGACCGATGACCCTGCCCGACAAGCAGCGCATCCGCGATTCCTTCGCCCGCGCCGCCGCCAGCTACGACGCCGCCGCCGTCTTGCAGCGGGAAGTCTGCGGGCGCCTGCTCGCCCGGCTCGACGCCGCCGGCGCCGCTGCGCCCGCACGCATCCTCGACGCCGGCTGCGGCACCGGCTACGGCGCCCGCCTGCTGCACGGCCGCTGGGCCGAGGCCGTGATCGTCGCCGCCGATTTCGCCGAGGCGATGACGGCGACGACGCGGCACAGCGCACCGGCCGGCACCGCCTGCACGGTGGCCGACATCGAGGCGCTGCCCTTCGCCGACGCCGCCTTCGACCTGTGGTGGTCCAGCCTGACCGTGCAGTGGTGCGACGCCGCCACCGTGCTGCGCGAGGCGGCGCGGGTGCTGCGCCGCGACGGGCGACTGGCGCTGTCGACGCTCGGCAGCGGCACCTACGCCGAACTGCGCACCGCCTTCGCCGGCGTCGACCGGCACCGCCACACGCTCGACTTCGCCGCCGCCGACCGGCTGGCGGAGACGGCGCAGGCGGCCGGGCTGCGCGACGTCGCATTGCTGCGCGAGACGGTGACGCTGCACTACCCCGACCTGAAACAGCTGCTCGGCGCGGTCAAGGCGATCGGCGCCAACGCGCTCGGCGCCGGGCGGCGCACCGGCATGATGGGCAAGGCCGCCTGGCAGGCGCTCGCCGACGCCTACGAGCGGCAGCGCGTGGCGGAAGGGCTGCCGGCCAGCTACGATGTGCTTTTGCTGACCGCCCGCAAATGAAACACGCCTACTTCATCGCCGGCACCGACACCGAGATCGGCAAGACGCACGCCGCCTGCGCGCTGCTGCACGCCTTCCGCGCGCAAGGGCGGTCGGCGGTCGGCATGAAGCCGGTCGCCGCCGGTACCGCCGCCGACGGCATCAACGAGGACGTGGCGGCGCTGATCGCCGCGTCGTCGGTTGCCGCGCCACGCGCGCTGGTCAATCCCTGGTGCTTCGCCGCCGCCGTCGCGCCGCACATCGCGGCCCGCGAGAGCGGCGTCACGATCCGGCCGGAGCCGGTGCTGGCGGCCTTCGCCGAGCTTGGCAAGCTGGCCGAGGTGGTAGTGGTCGAGGGCGTCGGCGGTTTTCTCGTGCCGCTCGACGAAGACAGCGGCTTCGACGCCGCCGACCTCGCCGCCGCGCTCGCGCTGCCGATCATCCTCGTCATCGGCATGCGCCTCGGCTGCCTGAACCATGCGCTGCTGACGCAGGAGGCGATCAAGGCGCGCGGGCTGACGCTGGCCGGCTGGATCGCCAACCGCGTCGATCCCGAGATGGGCCGCTTCGCCGAAAACCTGGCAACGCTGCAGGCCCGCCTCGACGCGCCGCTGCTCGGCGTCATCCCGCACGGCGCCGCCGGCGCCGAGGCGGCCAGACATCTGTCGCTGCCGGCAACCGCTGCCGAATCGCGCTAGTCCGCGGGGGGCCCGCCGCCGGCATCGTCCGGTCCGACGATGCGCCACGCGTACATCAGGCTGTCTTCGTTGAATTCCAGTCCGCTTTCGAGATCCCGCCACCATACCTGCCCGCGGGCATCGGCGCCGAGACAGCGCCAGCGGCGTCGCTCGCCGCTGCACAGCTCGATCAGGTAGGTCCGGTTCGCTGCCGCGGCGTCCATCGGCGGCCGGCTCACGCCGTTTCGCCGGCGAGCATCCCGGCGAGATCCTCGATGGCGACGACCAGCTGCGGCACCCGCGCCGAAGCTTCGTCGAACTCGCCGGCGCCGGCCCGGCTCTCGATCTCCAGCGCCAGCGCCGTCGCCGCGTCGAAGGAGAAGGTGCTGACCAGCCCCTTGACGGTGTGCGCCTCGCGCTGCAGCGTCGACGCGTCGCCGGAGCGCTGCGCCGCCTGCAGCGCCTCGATGTAGCCCGGCGCGTCCTCGACGAACATCGCCGCCACCGAGCGGTAGAGTTCGACGTCGCCGCCCATGCGCTCGATCACTTCGTCGCGCCGGAACACCGACAGCGCGGCGCCGATCGCCGGCACCGCGTCGTCGGCCGGGACGAAGACGAAGGCCTCGCCTTCGGCGGCGATCTTGTCCGGCAGGCAGCGGGCCAGTTCGGCGAACATCTCGTCCTGGCGGATCGGCTTCGAGATGTAGCCGTCCATGCCTGCCTCCAGGCAATGGTCGCGGTCGCCGCGCATGGCATTGGCGGTCATCGCGACGATCACCTGGTGGCGCCCGTCGCCGTGCTCCTGCTCGCGCACCCGGCGGGTCACCTCTAAGCCGCCCATCACCGGCATCTGGATGTCCAGCAGCACCAGGTCGAAGGTATCTCCGGCCAGCGCCTGCAGCGCCTCCTCGCCGTTGCCGACGACGCAGACGGTGTGGCCGCGCCGTTCGAGCAGCGTTACCGCCAGCCGCTGGTTGATCTCGTTGTCCTCGGCGAGCAGGATCCGCAGCGGCCGCAATGCCGGCGCCACCGGGGTCGCCGCGCGCTGTTCGGCCAAGCTGCCAACGGCAAGACGCAGCGTGAAATGGAAGATGCTGCCCTCGCCGGGCTCGCTGACCACCCAGATGCGCCCGCCCATCATCGTCACCAGCTTCTGGCAGATGGTCAGGCCGAGGCCGGTGCCGCCGAAGCGGCGCGTGATCGAGCCGTCGGCCTGCGAAAAGGCCTCGAAGATGCCGGCCTGCTTTTCGCGCGGGATGCCGATGCCGCTGTCGCGCACGGCGAAATGGACGTCGATGCCCTCGTCGCTCTGGTCGGCAAGCACGGCGCTGACGGTGATGCCGCCCTGCTCGGTGAACTTGAGCGCGTTGCCGACCAGGTTGATCAGGATCTGGCGCAGCCGCACCGGATCGCCGACGAGCACCTCGGGCACCGCCGGGTCGACGAAATGGTCGAGATGGAGGTCCTTCTGCTCGGCGCGGAAACGCAGCGGCCGCAACGTCTGCTCCAGCTCGTCGCGCAGCGTGAAGCCGACGCGCTCGATCTCCAGCTTGCCGGCCTCGATCTTCGAGAAATCGAGGATGTCGTTGATGATCACCAGGAGCGCGTCGGCCGAGGTCTTGACCATCTCCAGGTACTCGCGCTGCTTCGGCTGCAGCGGCGTTTCCAGCGCCAGGTCGGTCATGCCGATGATGCCGTTCATCGGCGTGCGGATCTCGTGGCTCATGTTGGCGAGGAAATCGCCCTTCGCGGTATTCGCCAGTTCGGCCGCCTCGCGCGCCTGGCGGAGCTGGTCCTCGACCTGCTTGCGCTCGGTGATGTCGCGGAACAGCCAGAGGTGGCCGCGGCAGTCTTCCGCCTGCGGCATCGCCGGGAACAGGTAGATCGGCACGTAGTCGAGTTCGAGCACGCGGCCGTCGGCCAGCGCCAGCTCGTGCGCCAGCATCGGCGCGCGCTCGGCGAGCAGGGTCGCGGTCAGCTCGGCGAACGCGTCCGGCGCCGCCGTCGCCTGGCCGCATTCGCGCAGCAGCGCGGCGGCCTCGGCGCCGATCAGCTCCTGGCTCGGCGTCTCCAGCCGGAACGAGGTGCAGAAGGTCTGGTTGGTGGTCACCACCATGCCGTGCTCGTCCTCGACCAGCACCCCGGCCTGCATGCTCTCGATCAGCGCCGACAGGCGCGACGAAGTGGCGAGCAGATATTCCTCGCTGCGCTTGCGCTCGGTGATGTCCTGGAAGGCGGCCACGGCGCCGACGAAGCGCTCGCCTTCGTAGATCGGCATCGACACCACCGACACCTGCAGCAGCGCGCCGTCCTTGCGCGTGAAGGCGTCGAAGTCGGAACGGAAGACGTGGCCGGCAACCACCGAGGCATGCATCGGGCACTCTTCCTTGTCCATCGGAATGCCGGTCGCCGTCTGGTAGTGGATGACGTCGTGCACCACCCGGCCGGCCATCTCGTCGCGGCGCCAGCCGAGCAGGCGCTCGGCCTCGGCATTGACGAAGGTGCACCGGCCGTCGGCGTCGACGGCGATGACGCCCTCGCCGAGCGCGTCGGTCAGGCTGTTCAGGAAGCGGTTGTTTTCCTGGATCGTCGTTTCCTGCTGCTTCAGGCGCAGCGAGGCCAGGTTCAGCGCCGCGACCAGCTGCGAGATTTCCTCGTTGCCGTGGAACTCGGGCAGCGTCTCGCCGCGCAGCGTGTCGAGGTGGCCGGCGAAATTCGACGCCTGGCGCAGCGTGCGCATGGTCCGCCCGAGGAAGAGCATCAGCAGCGTGGTGCTGACGATGACCCCGGCCAGCGCCAGGACGACGCTGTTCAGCCACTGTTCGCGACGGGTCTCGGCGAGCGCGGACAGGCTCGCCGTCACCCGTACCCAGCCGGTCGTCGCGCCCTGCGTCACCGGCTGCAGCACCGTCAGGTCGCCGGCGACGGCGGCCCCGGGGAAGACGAAGCCCTGCTGGCTGCCGGCGGCGGCCTGCAGCGTCGTCTCCATAGCCTGCTCCGGCACCGGCTCGCGGCCGCCGGCGAGGTCGGCGTAGGGCGGCTCGCCGCCATTGCGGGTCACCCGCGCCAGCACCCGGCCGGCGGGGTCGAGCACCGCCAGGCTGAGCAGCGAGGGGTAATCGGCGGTGAGCAGCAGGATCCGCTCGATCGCCGGGGCGTCGCCGCGCGCCAGCGGTTCGCCGACGGCGCCGGCCAGGCTGCGCGAGAGCGCGGCGAGCTGGCGCTGTGCCCCCTGCTCGCTGAGCCGCGCCTGCTCGCGCGCGCTGATCCAGGCGTGGGCGAATACCGTGAACAGGAACAGCAGCGAAACCAGCAGGGCGATCTGGACGCTGAGACGACGCGGCAGAATCACAGCAGCGGCACCTCTTCATCGTGGAAGCGGTCGCGGATCTGCAGCGCCTCGCCCCAGGCGGCGAAGAAGGCATCGACGCAGGCCGGATCGAAGTGGCTGCCGCGGTTGTCGCGCAGGAAGGCGGCCGCGCGCTCCAGGTCCCAGGCCTTCTTGTACGGGCGCTCGGAGGTCAGCGCGTCGAAGACGTCGGCGACGGCGACGATCCGCCCGAACAGCGGAATCGCTTCGCCGGCGAGCCGCTGCGGATAGCCGGAACCGTCGAATTTCTCGTGGTGCGCCAGCGCGATCGCGGCGCCGGCCTGCAGGATGCGGGAGCTGCTGCCCTGCAGCAGTTCGTGCCCGAGGCGGGCATGGCTCTTCATCACCTCGAACTCTTCCGGCGTCAGCCGCCCCGGCTTGAGCAGGATGTAGTCGGGAATGCCGATCTTGCCCACGTCGTGCATCGGCGCCGCCTGCAGCAGCAGTTCCTGGGTCGCCGCATCGAGGCCGAGGCGGCCGGCGATCAGCGTCGAGTAATGCGCCATGCGCTGGATGTGGGCGCCGGTCTCGGGGTCGCGGAATTCGGCCGCGCGCGACATGCGGAAGAGCAGCTCCTGCTCGCGCAGGTGGATCTCCGCCGTCGCCTTGCGCACTTCCGCCGCCAGTTCCTGGTTGCGGTTCGCCAGCCGCCGCTGGCTGGCGCGCAGCGCCAGCATGTTGCGCACGCGGGCGCGGAATTCGGTGGTGTCGACCGGCTTCGTCAGGAAATCGGTGGCACCGCGGCGTAGCGCCTCGTAGCGGACTTCCTTGTCGTCGTTGGCGGTGATCATCAGCACCGGCAGCTCTTCGCGGCCGGGCGCGGCGCGCAGGCGCTCGATGAAGGCGAGGCCGTCGAGCACCGGCATCATGTAGTCGACGATGATCAGGTCGGGGTCGTTGCCGAGGCACCAGTCGAGCCCCTGCTGCGAATCGGAGAAGAGCAGCGGCTCGCAGTCGCCGAGCTTGATCACCAGGTGCTTGAGCAGGGTCAGATTGATGTCGCTATCATCGACGATGGCGATCCGGTTCATGGGCCTCTCCATGGCAGAACGGGCAGTATAACGCCGGAGCATGGACACGGCAGCGGCGGATCGGCCATAATCGCCCGACTTTCACGGCCCGCTCACATGAAGTTCCTCTTCGATCTCTTCCCCGTCATCCTCTTCTTCGTCGCCTACAAGTTTGCAGGCATCTTTGTCGCCACCGGCGTCGCCATCGCCGCCACCTTCGTGCAGATCGGCTGGGTCTGGTTCCGCCATCGCAAGGTCGACACCATGCTCTGGATCAGCCTGGCGATCATCACCGTCTTCGGCGGGGCGACGCTGCTCCTGCAGGACGAGACCTTCATCAAGTGGAAGCCGACGGTGCTCTACTGGCTGTTCGCCGCCACGCTCGCCGGCGGCACACTGTTCATGAAGAAGAACCTGATCAGGAGCCTGCTCGCCGAGCAGATGGAGCTTCCCGACGCGGCCTGGAACAAGATGAACTGGTCGTGGATCGGCTTTTTCGTCTTCATGGGCATCGCCAACCTGGTGGTGGCCTTCAACTTTTCGACCGACACCTGGGTCAATTTCAAGCTCTTCGGCGGCATCGGACTGATGTTCGGCTTCGTGCTCGCGCAAGGCGTGATGCTGTCGAAGTACATCGAGGAGAAGAAGTAATGCTGTACGCAATCATCGGCGAAGACCGCGCCGGCTCGCTGGATCAACGCATGGCCGCCCGCCCCGACCACCTCGCCCGCCTGCAGGCGCTGCAGGCCGAAGGCCGCCTCGTGCTGGCCGGCCCCTGCCCGGCGATCGACTCGCCCGACCCCGGCCCCGCCGGCTTCTCCGGCAGCCTGATCGTCGCCGAGTTCACCTCGCTGGCGGCCGCGCAGGCCTGGGCCGACGCCGACCCCTACATCGCCGCCGGCGTGTACGAGAAGGTCACCGTCAAGCCGTTCAAGAAGGTCCTGCCGGCCTGATGAACGCAGGCGCCGACATCGAGACCCTGCTGCGCGAACGGCTGGCGCCGCTGGCGCCGACGCGCTTCGAGTTCGCCGACGACTCGCACCTGCATGCCGGCCACGCCGGCGCGCGGGAGGGCGGCCACTACCGCCTCGTGCTCGTTTCCGCCGCCTTCGCCGGCAAGAACACCGTCGCCCGCCACCGCCTGGTCTTCGACCTGGTCGGCGACCTGATGCGCACCCGCATCCATGCGCTCGGCATCAAGGCATTGGCGCCGGACGAAGTATAATCGCCACAGATTTACCCCAAGATTCAATGACGATCCGCCCACTCAAGGAAGGAAAACGATCCATGCACACCCCCTCGAAACTGCTCGCCACGCTGCTTGCCGGCGCGTTCCTGTCGCTTCCCGTCCTCGCCGCCGAAAAGGCTGCCGCACCGGCGAAGGCCGCCCCGGTCGCCACGGTGAACGGCGTCGCCATCCCGCAGAGCACCTTCGACACCTTCTACGCCGAACAGAAGGGCCAGGGGATGCCCGATTCGCCCGAACTGAAGAACGCCGTGCGCGAGGAACTGATCCGCCGCGAACTGCTGCTGCAGGAAGCGAAGAAGAGCGGCGTCGAGAAGAACCCGACGGTCGCCGCGCAGGCCGACCTCGCCCGCCAGGCCGTGCTGATCCGCGCCTTCATCCAGGACTACGTGCGCAAGAACCCGGTCAGCGAAGCGCAGCTGAAGGCCGAGTACGACGTGCTGAAGAGCAAGCTCGGCGGCACCGAATACAAGGCGCGCCACATCCTCGTCGAGAAAGAGGAAGACGCGAAGACCATCGTCGCCAACCTGAAGAAGGGCGCCAAGTTCGACGAACTGGCCAAGCAGTCGAAGGACCCCGGCTCCAAGGACAACGGCGGCGACCTCGGCTGGAGCGCCGCCGGCGCCTACGTGCCGCCGTTCGCCGAGGCACTGGCCAAGCTGGAAAAGGGCAAGTACACCGAAGCCCCGGTGAAGACCGACTTCGGCTGGCACGTGATCCAGCTCGAAGACACCCGCCCGCTGGAAGCCCCGCCCTTCGACCAGCTCAAGCCGCAACTCGAACAGCGCGCCAACCAGCAGCTGGTGCAGAAGATGCTCGAAGGCCTGCGCGCCAAGGCCAAGGTCAACTGAGCCTCGGCTTCACGCCCACGGAAAGGCTGCCGCGAGGCAGCCTTTTTTGTCTACGCACCGAACGCTCAGCCAACCCGGATCCGCCTGAGGCAACCCGGATCCGCCTGAGGCAACCCGGATCCGCCTGAGGCAACCCCATCCGGCTGAGGCAACCCCGTCCACCTGAGCCCCCCCGTCATTCCGGGCTTGACCCGGAATCCAGGCAACCGCCGCACACAACGGAGCCGCCCCCCGCGCTGGCAGCGTCCCCCTGAAATCCGGCGCAACACAACGCACGCCGCAGTTGCGAACGAACGAAAGGAAAATTCGCCAGTCGCAACAGAACAGTCCCCGTCCCATCAGACGCCGACGCGCAATTCAGCCATCGCCCCAGGAGGAGCCAGCAGTGACCGATGCCGAAATCCGTACAGCCATCCGTTCCGGCTGGCCGTTCTTTGGCGTGACCTCCCGAGGCGAAATATTGGCCCGCTATCTCCCGGCCGGCCCCGTCTTTCGCTGGAAGAAGAACCAGATGGTGCCGACGCCGCTGCAAGGCAGCGACCTGCTGTGGTGGCTCCAGGCATCGGACGAGGACGACCACCCCGACTCGGCGGCAACAAAGTGAACCCGGAGTTTCGGTTCGCTTCCGCGCTCGCGGCCACGTCGCTATACAGCCTTACGCGCCCTTTTTCGGCTCGATCAGGCGATGAAATTCCTCATGCACATCGAACAGCGCGCCCTCGACATCCCCGTTGCCGCCCTGGCATTGCTTCGTCAGCGTGGTGATGCTGGCCTGCAGGCCGGAAGCATCGGTGGAGCGAATGTCCTTTGCCAGGCGCTCCATCCGACCCGCCTTGGTGCAGGCGTCCTGGTTGCGCTCCTTGCCCCGAGGGGCATGCCATACCGGGGCGAGGACGCCATGGAATGCATCGACGTCCTTGGGGAAATGATGATGCCGGTGCTCGTGCTGTTCCGCCGCGCCGGCGCCGCCGATCATCGTTACCGCCATAGCGGCCACAATCAATTTCTGCTGTTTTCTGGTCATGAGTGAGTGTCTGGGTTGAGTTGAGGACAGTCGCGGGATGGGTCGTGGGAGTTTCTCCGCGCCACCGTAAAAGCCGCTGGGCGCCAGCTTACCATTGCTCCACCGGCACTTCCGCGCGGCAATAGCGAGCGGCGAAGCGAAGCCGATCGTGCGCCACACAGCCCCCGGACAGCGGCCGCAGCAAGCGAACGACTTCGCATTCCATCGACGCGGGCGCAGTTTGCCGTAAGGGCTGTTCATGACCACGCGTCAAGCGCAAGCCCCGGCATTCATGCCGGAGTGAGCGAGACGAAAACACAACCAGGGCGCGCACCGCGCGCCCGCTCGGTATCGTGGGAAGCCCCGGACCTGCAGGTCGGGGAGCTTCACCGGCGCCGACGCCGACTGCACCAACGCCAAGGAATGAGCTGGCTTTTTTGCCGCAAAGGGCTACAGTGAAAGTGAGTTCTGGCTGATTGTTGGTTTCGCCGGAACAAATTATTTTCACGGTCGGAGAGTCTATGGTTGGTATGCTAATTGGATTGAAAGAGAAGACTGAGTAGCGCCCTACCGGCGAAAAGCCAACTACCTTGGTCGTGAGTACCGAGGTGAGCAGTGAAAGAAGCCCATGTGCAAACACATGGGCTTCATGCTTTTTACCGGCTACCGGGCTTGTCGATGACGTTCGAGGCACTGGTCCAGCTTGCTTTTCGGCACGCTCTGAATCTTGCGCAGAAGCTCGTGCGACACATTGCCGACCTTGTACCGGCAACGCAATTCCTCTTCCAGATGCTGCAGCAGGCTCGCCGCCATTTCCGCATCGGCCAATGCCCGGTGATAGCGCCCCGCCACCGGCAGCCTGGCGAACTCGACCAGGGCGCCGAGCTTGTGGCTTGGTGCCTGCGGCAGCAGACGGCGGGAAAGCAGCATCGAACAGGCAAACTCCTGGCGCCGCTTCTGGCTGATGCGCGCCAGTTCGGCATCCCAGAACTTGCAGTCGAACGACGCATTGTGGGCCACCAGGGGATAGTCGCCGACAAAGGCCGCGACCTCACGCATCACCTCGGCCACCGGCGGCGCCGAGCGAACCATCGCATCCGAGATCCCCGTCAGCTCCTGGATGTACGACGGGATGCGAACGCCCGCGTTCATCAAGCTCTGGTAGCGATCCACCACCTTGCCATCCAGCAGGATGACGGCGGCAATCTCCGTGGCGCGATCGCCCTGCGCGGGAGACAAGCCGGTTGTTTCAAAGTCGATTACAGCCACTGCTTCCAAAGCCGATACCCCTCGCGCTGATTCATTGGAAATTGGTCGGCGTGAATTGTCTCATTGGATGGCGGGGATCGTACTGCCGGCAGGCGATGGTTTCGTCACGGCCGTCGAGGATTCGTTGTACTGGCGGTGGTGTTGGGTGGTGAAGCGAGTGTTTGTGGTCGTCACGGCTGGCGGGGATTCGGCCGGAGCAGACGTTCAAATGTTATGCTGATAACATTCACTATCAACCAGAATCGGTCGTCGAGGATTTTGGCTAACAGCAGACGTTCTGGGCTTCCGCCCTGTGTCGGTATATTGGAGTTGTTATACGGACACGACGATGATGTCTTTTAGACAGGCTAAGGGATTCAGGGGATGCAAACCTTGCAGCGATATCAATTCATATACGGACCCAGCGGGTCCGTTTAATAACTGTTAGCCATTCCCATGTCGTTCGCATCGATCCTAGCTAAATTCCGTATCTCCACTTGTCGCAGAGGAAAACCGATGGACCTAAAAGAATTCATAGGCCAAGCGCTTGCAGACATTGTTCAGGGTGTGCTTGACGCTCAGCAGACCTTGGGTGAAAACGGAAAGTACATCAACCCCGAGTTGTCTACGCAACAAGGGACGCATGAAAAGCACGGGAAGCTTGTTTCAATTCAGGGCCAGCTAGTCCAAACCGTAGAGTTCGATATCGCTGTTACGGCTACCGAGGGCACGGGCACAAAGGGTGGCATAGGTGTTGTCGCGGGTGTCTTCGCGCTCGGTTCTCAAGGCCAGTCGTCGGCGGAAACTTCGGCTGTCAGTCGTATTAAATTTTCCGTCCCAGTAACTCTGCCCTACGGGGAGAAAATGCATGGCTAACCCGGCGCTCAACCTCGCTCCCTTCGGTCGCTGGACGCTGCGCGATAAAGCCGCGCAGCGCCGGTTAGCTCTACGTTGTGCCTCATGGGTGCCCCACTCATATGCCACAGACAATCCCTCCCTCCGCGCGTGACTACGTAACTTTTGTTGCGACCATCACGAACATCGTCCTTACATTGCTCATTGCATTTTTTGGCTACCTGATCAGCAGTGATGTTCGAGATATCCAAGAGCACGCTGACCAAAGGGCAAAGGCAAGAGAGGTTCAAGAGTTCTGGGGTGAAATGCGCCTCGCATCGCAGAAGCTAGATGAGCAATCGAGGCACTTCGGCGAATCTCTTGCAAAATTCACAATCGCCTCTGCTCAGCTAATGGACGAATATGACCGCATCTATCGAAGCGGCCGCCTCGGCAGTCTCAACTCCGATCTCAAATACCTCGCGGCGTATGCCACCTATATCGGCGCATACGGGGAACTGTCGGCGTCTGTCGCCTCCGTTGGAAACGAATATGCGCTTCTTCGTGTCCGTTACGCTGCAACGGCAGCCACGCATGGCGTCGCGGGATGGACTCAGTTTGCCTCACAAGACAAAGATGTGTCCGATTGGATTACGGAGATTCAATCGCAGCTTGACAAGATTGCCCGCAGTGTCAGCTCCGTGGTTACCGAGCGAAAGGATCCCACCCCAATGGAAGAAGCCTTTAGTACGGCCTTTGCTCGCCTTGGCAGCTTCCTTGCAACGAAGCCAATTCCGTATGCTCGAGGCCTCGCTCAGTTTCTCGATGCCAATTGGAAATATCAGCCTGCGGTAATTACAGGCCAATGAGGCACAACCTTGCAGGAGCCTTTCAAGAAGAATCATCCGCGCCACGGCACCCACCACGAATACCGGGACGCCAAGCCTGGTGGCGGCCTGCTGGATCTCGCCGATCACCACGAGCGTCAATGGATCGACCGGGCGATCAGGCCTTGGTGTCAGCGGGTGCGAGATATTGGTCATGAATCAGCTTGGCGGCTTCGAGGTTGCGGGGATCCAGCGTCGCGATCAAATCGGCACAGGCCAGCAATGGCGGTACTGTTTGCGTCATTGGCTGTTCGTCGTCGAAATCCCAGAAAGCGTCGAGCATTTCGATGTCGCCTGCCGCGTCCGGGCGCAGCCTGTTCTCTGCCACGAGTCTCGTTAGATTGTGCTGCCCGTTCTCCTTGTGGCGATAGATCGTCACTGCGTTTGGGCGCAGATACCCGGTCAATTTCTCCGCGGCGACCTCGGCGCCCCATTGGGCGCCGTATTTCGTGATATCGATCTCTTTCCACCAGCCGGGTTTCGGCGCCTTGAACCGACGTGGATTCAGTTTCGGACGCAGCTTGATCGGGAAAGTCGTTATCCACTCATCGATGAGTTTCCTGCGCTCAAGCATTACCCTGTCGCCCTTGCGCTTGCCTCCGGTGATGAATCCTCTATCCGTGAGATCGTTGAACACCCATCCGATGGTGCCCAGCGCGACTCCTGCAACCTGAACGATGTCCCGGTAAGGCGCGTTGAGTAGTTCTGGCTGGCAAAGCAGCGCGAAAATGACGCGCAAATGGGTGGCAGTTCCTGCGCGCCTGCCTTCTTGCCCAATCAGCCGAAAATCTTCTTCTTCGATTGGACGCTGCCCCTTCACCAGAACGTATAGCCCCGGGCCACGCAGGTAGGCGTTGCCAGCCGCATCAATGAACTGCAGATCAAGTTCGCGACATTTTTCAGCGGTTTCCGTGGTGATGCGCGGCGCTACCAGCAGAGGTTGCGGGGCTTGCCCGTACGGGGCGTGCTGATTCCTGATATCTCGCAAGATCGCGAATCGATCAACACGCCTGATTTCAGCGACGTAAGGGTGGCGTTGTCCGTTCGCTTCGATTTCGACAATCGCTCCCGCCCGGAAGTCTTGCCCGTTGCGCAGCTCCCGCTCGATCACCCGCCCGTGAATGGCCGTGGTCCTTTCCAGGGCTTTTAGGGCGCGATCCAGGATGTTCTGTTCTCTGTTGTCGATTAGCTTCATTGTCCAATATAGAAACTAGTTCACGTTACGTGGACTATACAATTAATTGAACAAAGGCATCAACAGAATGTTCGATCCAGTCGCCCGTTCACGTTACGCGAACAGGCCACGCCATCGAACAAAATGCCTTTCCAGTCAAATTTATCTTATCTATCAATCGCTATTGGAGCTTTGCCGTAAGCGGGATGCCTTGCCCACGCCGGTCGAGCCAGCCCCACCGAGCACTGGCCAGCCCGGATAGTAGCCCCAGAAAATACAGCGTCCAGCACCCAACAACGTCACCATCCAAAAGGAAAGGGCTGCCAACGGCAGCCCTTCTTTTGTCACGTTTTCCGAAGGCGGCGCAGTGTCTTAGCCCACCCACTTCCGCGCGTTGCGGAACATGCGCAGCCACGGCGAATCCTCGCCGAGGTCCGCCGGGTGCCAGGACATCTGCACCGTGCGGAAGGTGCGCTCGGGGTGCGGCATCATGATCGTGAAGCGGCCGTCGGCCGTGGTCACGCCGGTGATGCCGTTCGGCGAGCCGTTCGGGTTGTACGGGTAGACCTCGGTGGCGTTGCCGGCATTGTCGAGGAAGCGCATCGCGGCCAGCACCTGCTTGAGGTCGCCGGTCGCCGAGAAGTCGGCGCGGCCTTCGCCGTGCGAGACGACCACCGGCAGGCGGCTACCGGCCATGCCGGTGAAGAACAGCGACGGCGACTCGGGCACTTCCACCATCGTGAAGCGCGCCTCGAACTGCTCGACGCGGTTGCGGACGAAGCGCGGCCAGTGTTCGGCGCCGGGCACCAGCGACTTCAGCGCGCTCATCATCTGGCAGCCGTTGCAGACGCCCAGCGCGAAGGTGTCGGGGCGGCCGAAGAAGGCCGAGAACTCGTCGCGGGCGCGGTTGTTGAAGAGGATCGTGCGCGCCCAGCCCTGGCCGGCGCCGAGCACGTCGCCGTAGGAGAAGCCGCCGCAGGCCACCGCTCCCTTGAAGTCCTTGAGGAAGACGCGGCCGCCGAGGATGTCGCTCATGTGCACGTCGACCGCGGCGAAGCCGGCGCGCTCGAAGGCCGCGGCCATCTCGACCTGGCCGTTGACGCCCTGCTCGCGCAGGATGGCGACCTGCGGGCGGGCGCCGGTATTGATGAACGGCGCGGCGATGTCCTCAGCCGGGTCGTAGGCGAGGCTGAGCGAGAGACCCTGGTCGTTCGCGTCGAGGATGCGGTCGTATTCCTGCTGCGCGCATTCCGGGTTGTCGCGCAGGGACTGCATGCGGTAGCTGGTCTCCGACCAGGCGCGCTGCAGCTCGACGCGCTTCTCGCGCAGCACCGCCTTGGCGTTGCGGATCACGCGCACTTCGTCCCACGGGTTCGGCGAGCCGATGAAGTGGGTGCAGGCGCCGAGGCCGGCGGCGCGCAGCACGGCCATCACGCGCTCGCGGTCGTCGCGGCGGATCTGCACGACGGCGCCAAGTTCCTCGTTGAACAGCGCGCGCACCAGGATTTCGAAGGAGCGGCCGCCGAGCTGGTCGGGCTTCTTCTCGTTGCCGTCGACGTCGGCCATCAGCGGGTCGTAGCAGAGGCCGTCCATGTCCAGCGAGACGCCGCAGTGCGAGGCGAAGGCCATTTCGGCCACGGTGGCGAAGAGGCCGCCGTCGGCGCGGTCGTGGTAGGCAAGCAGCAGCCGGTCGGCGGCGAGCTGCTGCACGGCGCCGAAGAAGGCGGCGAGGCGCTGCGGTTCGTCGACGTCGGGGGCGTCCGCTTCGCTGCCGGTGGCGTTGAACACCTGCGCCAGCGCCGAACCGCCGAGGCGGTTCTTGCCGGCACCGAGGTCGATCAGCAGCAGGTCGGTTTCGCCGGCGTCAAGCGCGAGCTGCGGCGTCAGCGTGCGGCGCGCATCGGGGACGCGGGCGAATGCGGTGACGATCAGCGACAGCGGCGACACCACCTGTTTCTTTCCGCCCTCGTCTTCCCAGGCGGTGCGCATCGACAGCGAATCCTTGCCGACCGGGATCGAGACGCCGATCTTCTGGCACAGGTCGGAGACCGCGCGCACCGTGTCGAACAGGCGGGCGTCCTCGCCCGGCGTGCCGGCGGCGGCCATCCAGTTGGCGGAGAGCTTGACGTCGCCGAGCTTGTCGATGTGCGCGGCGGCGATGTTGGTCAGCGATTCGCCGACCGCCATGCGGCCCGAGGCCGGCGCGTCGAGCACCGCCAGCGGCGTGCGCTCGCCCATCGCGAAGGCCTCGCCGACGTAGCCGGAGAAGCCCATCAGCGTCACCGCGACGTCGGCCACCGGCACCTGCCACGGGCCGACCATCTGGTCGCGCGCGGTGAGGCCGCCGACCGAGCGGTCGCCGATCGAGATCAGGAAGGTCTTGTCGGCCACCGCCGGCAGGCGCAGCACGCGGTAGGCGGCGTCCTTCAGTTCGAGCGCGCCGACGTCGAGCGGCACGCTCACCGGCGGCAGGTGCACGACTTCGCGCGTCATCCGCGGCGGCTTGCCGAGCAGCGCGTCCATGTCCATGTCGACGGGGTTGTTGCCGAAGTGGGCATCGGCAACGATCAGGCGATGCTCGGCGGTGGTCTGGCCGACGACGGCGAACGGGCAGCGCTCGCGTTCGCAGAGGTGGGCGAATTCTTCCAGGCGCGACGGCGGCAGCGCCAGCACGTAGCGTTCCTGCGCCTCGTTGCACCAGATCTCGGCCGGCGACATGCCCGGCTCCTCGATCTTCACCTCGCGCAGCTCGAAGCGCGCGCCGCAGCCGGCGCCGTGCGCCAGTTCGGGCAGCGCGTTGGAGATGCCGCCGGCGCCGACGTCGTGGATCGACAGGATCGGGTTGCCGTCGCCGGGGCGGGCGCCGTCGCCCTTCGGCGCGCCCATCTGCCAGCAGCGGTCGATCACTTCCTGCGCGCGCCGCTGGATTTCCGGATTGCCGCGCTGGACGGAGGCGAAGTCGAGGTCTTCGGTGTTGGTGCCGGTGGTCATCGACGAGGCGGCGCCGCCGCCCAGGCCGATCAGCATGCCGGGGCCGCCGAGCTGGATCAGCAGCGTGCCGGCCGGGAATTCCGGCGCCTTGAACGACTGGTCGGCGCGGATGCTGCCGAGGCCGCCGGCGATCATGATCGGCTTGTGGTAGCCCTTGACGGTGTCACCCACCTGCTGCTCGTAGGTGCGGAAGTAGCCGGTCAGGTTCGGCCGGCCGAATTCGTTGTTGAAGGCGGCGGCGCCGATCGGGCCTTCGATCATGATGTCGAGCGCGCTGGCGATGCGGCTCGGCTTGCCGATCGATTTCTCCCACGGCTGCGGCGCGTCGGGGATGTTCAGGTTGGAGACGGTGAAGCCGCACAGGCCGGCCTTCGGCTTCGAGCCGCGGCCGGTGGCGCCCTCGTCGCGGATCTCGCCGCCGGAGCCGGTCGAGGCGCCGGGGAAGGGCGAGATCGCGGTCGGGTGGTTGTGCGTCTCGACCTTCATCAGGATGTGCGTCAGCTCGTCGCGGTAGCCGTAGCGGCCGTGCGCGTCCGGGTAGAAGCGCGGGATGGCGGCGCCCTCGATCACCGAGGCGTTGTCGGAATAGGCGACGACAGTGCCTTCCGGGTGCGCCTTGTGCGTCTCGCGGATCATGCCGAACAGCGTTTCCGCCTTCGGCTCGCCGTCGATCACCCACGAGGCGTTGAAGATCTTGTGCCGGCAGTGCTCGGAGTTGGCCTGCGCGAACATCATCAGCTCGACGTCGGAGGGGTTGCGCCCGGCTTTCGTGAAGATGTCGACGAGGTAGTCCACCTCGTCCTCGGAGAGCGCCAGGCCGAGCCGGCCGTTGGCCTCGACCAGCGCCGCGCGGCCGCCGGCGAGCACGTCGACCGAGGTCAGCGGCTTCGGTTCGAAATGGCGGAAGAGCTGCGCCGTCTCCTCGAAATCGGCCATCACCGATTCGGTCATGCGGTCGTGCAGCAGCGCGGCGATGCGGCGGCGCTCGTCGTCCGAGAAGGTCTTGCCGGCGACGCGGAAGGCGATGCCGCGCTCGATCCGCTCAACGCCGTCGAAGCCGCAGTTCCAGGCGATGTCGGTGGCCTTCGACGACCACGGCGAGATGGTGCCGACGCGCGGCGTCACCAGGAACAGCGTGCCGCGGGTGTCGCCGTCGCCCGGTTGCGCTTCGAGCAGCGCCGCCAGCCCTTCGCGGGTGTCGTCCGCCAGATGGTCGCAGATGGCGACGAAGTGCCAGTGTTCGGCCGCCACCCCGGTGACACCGGGAACCGCGGCAACCAGCGTCTGGTGCAGGCGCTGCAGGCGGAAAGCGGAAAAGGCGGGGGCGCCGCGAAGAAAAATGATCTGGGCCATGGCGGAATCGGCGAGAAGGGCCGGCAAAGGGATACGGGAGGAGGCCGAATTATAGCCGAGAGCGCCCCCGGCCGGGTCCTAAAAACGGGAATGGATCTCGCCGGCAAGGCGCACGATGACGCGGTTCCGCCCCGACGCCTTGGCGTTGTAGAGCGCCGCGTCGGCGCGGGCGAGCACGGCATCGACCGATTCGTCATCCACCCCGGTCTGGGTGACGCCGATGCTAGTGGTGAAACGCACGGTTCCCAGCTCGGTTTCGATGGCGATGCGGGCCACGGCGACGCGGATCCGCTCGGCGACCGCTTCCGCCTGCTCGACCGGGGTGTTCGGCAGCAGCACGCCGAACTCCTCGCCGCCGAGACGGCCGACCGCGTCCATTTCGCGCAGGCAGCCGGTGGTCGCCGCGGCGAAGGCGCGCAACGCCTCGTCGCCGGCGGCATGGCCGTAGCCGTCGTTGATCTGCTTGAAGAAATCGAGGTCGAGGATCATCAGCGACAGCGGCACCTTGTAGCGCCGTCCGCGGGCGAACTCGTGGTAGAGCAGCGACAGGAAATGGTGGCGGTTGGGTACCCCGGTCATCAGGTCGGTGGTCGCCAGATGCTGCAGTTCGGCGTTGCGCACCGACAGCTCGCCGAGCACCCGCGCCAGGCGCAGGGCGGCCAGCAGCGAGGCGCAACTGACGCCGAATGCCAGCAGCGCGATGATCAGCATCTGCCGCCGCCAGGGTTCCATGACGTCGTCCACGGCCGCCGACACCACCATCACCAGCGGCAGGTCGCCGAGCACCGAATAGCCGACGAATTTATCCATGCCGTCGGTCGCCGTCCGGTCGAGGCGCCCAAAGCCGCGTTCGGCGCGCGGCAGGAACTCGCGGTAGAGCTGGCCGCCGGCGACCGATTTGCCGATCAGCCGTTCGTCATGCGGGGCGCGGGCGAGCAGCGTGCCGTCGCGGCGCAGCAGCACGATCGCGCCGTTCGGGCGCAGGCGCACCTCCTCGTACAGCGAAAGCAGCGCCGGCAGCCGGATCGCCGCCAGCAGCGCGGCGCCGTCCCCGGTCCGCTGCTTCAGCCGATGCGCCACGGGAATCTGCCACACGCCGTTCGGCCCGGTCGGTTCGGGGATGCCGATGTGGAAGTGGCGCTCGTCGCCGCTGATCGCCGCGCGGAAGTAGTCCTTGTCGCGCAGCTCGCGCACCAGCGGCGGCGTCGGCGGACCGAGCGGGAACAGCGTGCCGTCCTCGGCAGCGAGCTGGATTTCGATGGCGTTGCCGGTGCGCTCGCGGAACGTCTCGATCAGATGCAGGAAGCGCGGGTCGCGCCGCGGGTCGGCTTGCGGGTTGTCGACGATCCACTGCTCGGCGACGCCCAGGAACACCTCGACCAGCTTGAACAGCCGGCGCGTCTGCTCCTCGACCGCATAGTCCATCCGGCGCAGCACCTGCTCGGCGTTGTCGATCGTTTCCTGGCGCGAGCTGACCGCCCAGTAGGCGACGAAGGACCAGAGGAAGGCGAGGAACAGCACGGTCATCAGCACGACGAAACGCACCGCCCGCGAATCGGCAGGGGCGGCGTTGTCGCCGGATAGCTGCGGTGCTGACATGCGGGCCATTCTAGCGCGAATCCTGGCACCGGCATTGGCACCGGATGGTGAAACGGGAAGGAGCACCGCCGTCGCGCTTCTGCGCGATAATTTGTTTTTTCAGCGAACAAGGCAAAGCAATGAGCGAGTTTTCCTACGACGTCGGTATCGACAATTTCGAGGCGGCAGTGCTGCAGGCATCCCGCGAGGTGCCGGTGGTGGTCGATTTCTGGGCGCCGTGGTGCCAGCCGTGCCAGGCGCTGAAGCCGATGCTGGAGAAGCTGGCCGAGGAATACGGCGGCCGCTTCCTGCTGGCCAAGATCAACTCCGACGAGAACCCGGAGATCGCGCAACAGTTCGGCGTGCGCAGCATCCCGACGGTCAAGGTGGTGTTCGAGGGGCGCCTCGTCGACGAATTCACCGGCGTCCTGCCGGAAGCCGAGCTGCGCGCCTTCCTCGACCGCCTGACGCCCTCGCCCGCCGAGCCGCTGCGCGCGGAAGCCGCGGCGCTGGTCGCCGCAGGCAAGCGGGAGGAGGCGCTGGCGCTCCTGGTGCAGGCCAGCCAGCTCGACCCGAGCAACGAGGCCGTGCGCCTCGACGGCATCGAACTGCTGCTCGCGCTCGGCCGCAACGACGAGGCGCGCACGCTGCTCGGCACCGACTTCACGCAGCAAGCCGAGCGCGCGGAAGCCCTGCGCAAGCGGCTGGAACTGGCCGAGGTGAAGATCGACACCAGCGCGCTCGACGAGCGCCTGTCGGCCAACGCCGACGACCACGCCGCCCGCCTCGAACGCTCGCGTGCGCTGGCCGGCGCCGGCAAGTACCGCGAGGCGCTGGAGGACGCGATGGAAGTCGTCCGCCGCGACCGCTTCTACGGCGAAGGCGCCGGCCGCAAGGCGCTGATCGACCTGTTCGCCATGCTCGGCGGCAGCGAGCAGTACGACGACCTGGTGCGCGAATACCGGCGCGCACTGTCCGCCGCGCTCAACTGACCCGCTCCGGCGAGGCGCCGATGCGGCTTTTCTACACCGGCGCCTTCGTCCTGCCGCTGCCGCCGGGACATCGTTTCCCGATGGCCAAGTATTCGCTGCTGCGCGAGCGCCTGCTCGCCGGCGGCGAGTTTCCGGAAAGCGCCTTCCACACGCCCGACGCCGCCAGCGACGAGGAGCTCTGCCGCGCCCACGACGCGGGCTACGTCCGCCGCGTCGCCGCCGGCGAACTGACGCCGGCCGAACAGAAGCGCATCGGTTTTCCGTGGAGCCCGGAGATGGTCGAGCGTTCGCGGCGTTCGGCCGGGGCGACGCTGGCCGCCTGCCGCGCGGCGCTGGCCGAAGGCTGCGCCGCCAACCTCGCCGGCGGCACGCACCACGCGCAGGCCGACCGCGGCGAGGGTTTCTGCGTCTTCAACGACGCCGCCGTCGCCGCCCGCGCGATGCTCGCCGAGAGGCGGGTCGGGCGCGTCGCGGTGATCGACTGCGACGTGCATCAGGGCAACGGCACGGCGACCATCCTCGCCGGCGACAAGCGCGTGTTCACCTTCTCCATCCACGGCGCGCGCAACTTCCCGTTCGAGAAGGCGCAAAGCGACCTCGACATCGAGCTCGCCGACGACACCGGCGACGCCGACTACCTCGCCGCGCTCGACGCCGGCCTCGCCGAGACCTTCGCCCGTTGCCGGCCGGAACTCGTCATCTATCTCGCCGGCGCCGACCCCTACGCCGGCGACCGCCTCGGCCGGCTGTCGCTGTCCTTCGCCGGCCTCGCCGAGCGCGACGCACGCGTGCTCGGCAGCTGCCGCGAACGCGGCATCCCGGCAGCGCTGGCGATGGCCGGCGGCTACGCCGAGCCGATCGCCGACACGGTGACGATCCACGCAACGACGATCCGCACTGCCAAGCGCATCTTTGGCTAGAATCGCTGCATGCCCACCCCAGCCCACCCCCTCTACCAGGCCGCCGGCCTGCGCGCGATCGAAGCGGCCGCTGCCGAGCAGCCGCTGATGCAGCGCGCCGGCCGCGCCGCTGCCGACTTCGCCGGCGACCTGGTCGCCGACCGCCAGGCGCCGATCCTGGTGCTCGCCGGTCCCGGCAACAACGGCGGCGACGGCTTCGAGATGGCGATGCACCTGCTCGACCAGGGCCACGACGTGCGCCTGGTCTTCGCCGGCGACGCGGCGAAGCTGCCGGCCGACGCCGCCGCCGCGCGCCGCCGCTTCCTCGCCGCCGGCGGTGCCGAACTGGCGGAGATTCCGGCCGGCGTGCGCTTTCGCCTGATCGTCGACGCACTCTTCGGCATCGGCCTGCAACGCCCGCTCGCCGGCCATTTCGCGGCGCTGGTCGAGGCCGCCAACGCGCTCGCCGGCGCCTGCCGCTGCCCGCTACTGGCGCTCGACTGCCCGAGCGGCCTCGACGCCGACACCGGCGCCGTGCGCGGCGGGCACGTCGTCCGCGCCAGCCACACGCTCACTTTCATCGCGCTGAAGCCGGGGCTGTTGACCGCCGACGGCCCGGACCACTGCGGCATCCTGCGTCTGGCGCCGCTGGCCCTCGACGCCGCCGCGCTGGCCGCGCCCGGCGGCCAGACGGTGGCTGTCGCCGACTTCGTCGCGCAGCTCAAGCCGCGCCGCCGCAACAGCCACAAGGGCAGCAACGGCAGCGCCGGCATTCTCGGCGGCGCGCCGTCGATGCTCGGCGCGGCTTTCCTCGCCGGCCGCGCGGCGCTGCAGCTGGGCGCCGGCCGCGTCTATCTGGGCCTCGTCGATCCGGCGGCGCCGGGTTTCGACCCGCTGCAGCCGGAGCTGATGCTGCGCGGCGCCGACGCGCTGCTCGCCACCGAACTCAGCGCGCTGGCCTGCGGCCCCGGCCTCGGCGGCGGCCCGGCGCAGGTCGCGCTGCTGGAGGCCGCCTGCGCGCTCGACCTGCCGCTGCTGCTCGACGCCGACGCGCTGAACCTGCTCGCCGGCGAAGGCAACCTGGAAGTTGCCGTCGCCTCGCGGCAGGCGCCGACACTGCTGACGCCGCACCCGGCGGAAGCGGCGCGCCTGCTCGACCGCGACGTCGCCGCGGTGCAGGCCGACCGCATCGCCGCGGCCTGCGAGCTGGCGGCACAGTTCAACGCCGAGGTTGCGCTGAAGGGCTGCGGCACCGTCCTCGCTTCGCCCGACGGGCGCTGGCGCATCAACACCACCGGCAACCCCGGCATGGGTTCGGCCGGCATGGGCGACGTACTGTCCGGGCTGGTCGTCGCGCTGCTGGCGCAGGGCTGGCCGGCCGCGCAGGCGCTGGCCGCCGGCGTGCACCTGCATGGCGCGGCCGCCGACGAACTGGTCGCCAGCGGCGTCAACAACGAGTTCGCCCCGATCGGCGGCGAATGCGGCCTCACCGCCGGCGAGACCATTCCCGCCGCGCGCCGCCTGTTCAATCGCTGGCTCGCTGCCCATGGCTGATCCCGCGCGGCAGTTGCGCGGGGTCCTGCTCTTCCTCACCGCGCTGCTGCTGTTCGCCGTCCTCGACGCCACCGCCAAGCATCTGACGGCCTTCTTCGCCGTTCCCTTCATGGTCTGGGTGCGCTACCTGGTGCATTTCGTCTTCATGCTCGCCACCGTCGCGCCGGGCGAAGGGCGGGCGCTGGTCGCGACACGCCACCCCTGGCTGATGATCCTGCGCGCACTGATGCTGGTCGGCGTCACGCTGTTCATGCAACTGGCGCTGCGCACGCTGCCGCTGGCCGAGACCTCGGCGCTGGTGTTCACGACGCCGCTGCTGGTCGCGCTGCTCGCCGGCCCGCTGCTCGGCGAGAAGGTGTCCGGCCGCGTCTGGATCGCCACCGCGGTCGGTTTCGCCGGCGCACTGCTGATCGCCCGCCCCGGCGGCGCACTGGCCGGCATCGGCGTCGCCTACGCGGCGGCGGCGGCGCTGTGCTATGCGCTGTACCAGATCCTGACGCGCAAGCTGGTCTGCAGCGAGACGCAGTTGCGCCTGCTCTTCTACACCGCGCTGGTCGGCACGGTGTGCATGGCCTTCGCGCCGTTCACGCACTGGGACGGCCGCTGGCCGACGCTGCTCGAAGCCGCGCTGCTCGCCTCGCTCGGGCTCTACGGCGGCATCGGCCACTTCCTGATGATCCGCGCCTTCCGCGAGGCGCCGGCATCGACGCTGGCGCCGCTGCTCTACGTGCAGCTGATCTGGGCGACGCTGCTCGGCTGGCTGGTCTTCGCGCACCTGCCCGACCTGTGGGCAGTGCTCGGCATGCTGGTCGTCGGCGCCTCCGGGCTGTGGCTGGCGCTGGCGGCGCGACGGTAGCGCCTCACCCGACCGAGGCGGGCGGCACGCCGTCCTTGAACATCGTGCGCAATTGCCGACGCAATTCGGCCGAATCCTGATGCTGATGAACGGCGACCGCATGCTGCACCGCGGCCTCCTCCAGTTCCTGCTCGCTGTCGGCGCTGATCGCGACCGTGCACTTGATGTCGCTCGGGAATTCCCTGCAATCGATGTATTTGCGGCCCATGATCTTCCTCCTTCCGGAAAGTGGGCAAACCGGTACGGCACCGGCCGCGCCCGGCGAACGGACGTCGCACCGGACTTCACATATAGTTCGCGGCAGGACGCTTCGCCGGGAAATTTCGCCCTGGGCACTGGCAAGCCCGCGCACCGTCGGCTATGGTGAAATGTCAGGTGGAATCAGGGGCCGAGGCTTCATTTTTGCGGTTTCGCCCCGGCGGAGCCGCTCTCCGCCGTCGGGTGGACTTGCCCAGCCACCGCTTATTCGCCCAGAATGCGCTGATCCCAGCCCCACAACAACTTGAGGAGATGACCATGCCGCAACGTACCCTCCGCGATGTCATTGCCAACCAGACCGTATTCAGCGCACCGCCGACGGCGACCGTCCGCGACGCCGCGACGCGCATGGCGGAAGGCAAGGTGGGGGCGATGCTGGTGATCGACGGCGAGCGCATCGCCGGCATCTTCACCGAGCGCGACCTGCTCAACCGGGTGGTCGCCAAGCGCCTCGATCCCGACACGACGACGCTGGCCCAGGTGATGACGCCGGACCCGCGGACCGTCTCTCCCGACAGGACGCTGGCGCATGCGCTGGTGATGATGTACGAGGGCTGCTACCGGCACGTGCCGGTGGTCGAGGACGGCAAGCCGCTGGGCATGGTCTCGGCGCGCGATGCGCTCGGCCAGGAACTGACCGAATTCGAAAAAGAGCTGGAACGACGCGACCGGCTCACTGAAATCATGATGTAAGGAAAACGCCATCGACACCCAGAACGATCCGCTCCTCGACCTCGCGCCGCGCGAAGCCCAGCTGACCGCGGCGCGTTCCGTTCAGGACGCCTTTTCGCAATCCTTCCGCCTCACCCTCGATGCCGGCGCCGACGCCCGGCGCGAGAGCATCGCCCGCCTCGGGCCGCCGCTGCTCGACTGGTGCCGCATGGCCGCCGGCGACGAGGCGCGCGCGCTGCGCCAGGCGCTGCTGCTGTCCGGCCTCGACCAGTGGGGGCAGGCGTGGAGCCGCGCCTACGGTGCCGGCGCGATGACCGGTCTCTCCGAACTGCTCGGCGTGCTGCGCGACGCGCTCGACCCGGCGGCGGAAGCCGCCGTGCAGGCGGCCTTCACCCGGCTCAACAGCGCCGAGGCGAACGCCTTCGCCTTCAAGGCCGAGCTGCACAAGAGCATCTTCGTCACGCTGTGGCACACGCTGATCGCCGAGGAGGACCGGGACGGCGCCACGGCGCTGGCCAACCAGCTCGGCAGCATGCTGCTCGGCACGCTGCAGTCGATGCCGGAGAACGGCTGGGTGATCGTCGCGTCGACGCTGGCCGACATCCAGATCCGCTGCCTCGCGCACGATCTGGCCAAGGAAGGGCTGGCGCAGGAGATGACCCAGGAACTGTTCGCCGCGATCGCGCAGGCGCTACCAGCCGAGGAACGCAAGCGCATCATGGGCGGCGCCGGCCAGGCCGTGGTCGCCTGGCAGCAGGCGCAACGGGCGACGACGCACTGAACCTCCGGCGGCAGACGCCGCCGGCTCGACCGCTTCAGGCCTTCAGCATCCGCTCGTACGCAGCCAACGCCGTCGCCACCTGCGTCGACATGCGCGCCGGGTCGCCGAGGCCGAATTCGGCCTGCAGCGACGTGCGGTGGTCGCCGATGTAGTCGATCACCCGGTCGAGGTTGGCCAGCCGGTTGGGAATGAAGTTGTGCTCGGAGACGAGCAGTTCGGCCGAGCGCGCGAAGTGCCGGCCGAACTCGCCGACGGCGGCAACCGCCCCGTCGCGGTTGCTCGCCAGCACCGACTGCAGGCGGCTGCCATCGAGCGTCGCTCGGTGCGTCGCCGGATCGATCGACAGGCCGAGGTCGGGCATGCCGCGCACGCCGCCACCGGCGCCATTGAAGATGTTCATCACGCTCTGCCGCAGCTCGTGCAGCGACACTTCCGCCGCCTGCGTGCCGGCAAGCAGGCCGCCGGACTGCACCGTACTCTCGAAGCGCCCGACCCAGTCGTTGTATTGCGTGACGAAGGACTGCAGTTGCGCGGCGATCGCCGCGTCGTCAGCCGCCGTCGCACCGTCCGCGATCTTCGCCGCCAGCGCCTCGCCGGCGCGGCGCATCTCGCCGACCGCCGCCTTCATCTCGCTCAGCTCGGAGAATTGCGCCTTGTAGGTGACGTCGCGGTTGTTGATGTCGGTCATCATGCGGAACGCCGACTCCGGGTCGAACAGCGACAGGTTGCGCCCGAGCGGCGAGAGGCCGTCGATCTTGCCGCCGAAACCGATCTCCGAGAGGATGCCGTCGACGCCGGAAAGCGCCGAGCTGCCGCCGAACAGCGCATCGAAGCCGCCGCCCGCCCCCTGGCCGGACAGCGTGCCGAGCAGCGAATCGAAGGACTGCGTGCGCTGCGAGGCGAGACGCAGCGCGAGCGACGAGGCGAAGTCCCCCTTGCCGACGCCGGCGCTGGTCGACGACGAACTGCCGCCGAGGGCGGAGAGAAGACCGAAGGCAGTGCTGGCGGTGTTGAAAATTCCGAGGGGGGACATGGCGACTCCCGAAGCTTGATCCGCCGGTCTCTTTGCAAGACGCGTTCCACGTCGGGTGCCGGGCGCCCACCCCCAGCAACGACGCGGGTTTCAGGGGTTCCGGCAGGCTCGCCCGGGAGGCCGCGGCGACGCGGCCGGCAACAATTGCCGCAGCGGCCGGGCGAAACGGCGGCGGCTGCCGGCCGCCGTCTCAGCCGTTGTTATTATTATTGTTGTTATTGTTGTTATTGTTGTTGCTGCTGCGCTCCTGCTTCTTCGGCGAGGTCGCCGCGGCGCCGCTGCCCGGCATCGTCAGGATCAGGCCGGCGGCGCCGAGCATCACCAGCTTGCCGCCCTTCTCGTAGGCCTTGCTTTCCAGCAGCGACAGCTTCCGCCCGTCGCACCAGATCGTCCGCCCCTCCTTCACGTCGGCCAGCGTGAAGCTCTTCCTCACGCGGCCGCCGGCGCCGTGGCAGTAGATCGCGCCGAGGTTGTAGACGACATAGCCGTCCTTGCCGGCGTCGCGCGCCAGCCACTTGACCAGTTGCTCCTCGACTGCGGTGCGCGCCCGTCCGTCGTGCAGGCGCAGCGCGTTGAGGAAGCACTCGACGGTGTAGGCGATCCGTTCCAGGTCCTGCGGCCCCATGTTCACTCCTGCGCCAGGTAGAAGAATTCGAAGTTCTGGAAAGGCAGGTTGACTGCCTGGATGTGGTAGAAGGCGTTCGCCTTCTGCTTCTGGTAGTGGTAGTCGCGCAGGTAGCCGGTGGTGAAGAACAGATTGTTGCGCACGCCGCGCCGATACAACCGCCGGTGCAGCGCAACCAGGCCGGCGAGGTCGGCCATCAGCCAGCCCTCGCCAAGGCGTGCGCTGGCCTCCAGGCAAGGCGTGTGCAGCTGCCAGCTGAACAGGTGTTCCTGCTTCGTCCGCCGCTCGTCGCCATAGACCACCGGCGTGTCTCGCAGCATCTGCAGGTAGAGCGTGTTGCGCACCGGCTCGCTGCAGCCGGCGTCGAACAGCTCGCGCCGCACGTGCACGACGAGGAGGTCGGCCGGCGTCAGCGTGTACCAGTCGGCACGCTGCTTCAACAGTTGCGAGGCGAGCGGCACCAGCTCGTCGCCGACTTCGAGGAGGAAGGCGTCGTCGCGGTAGAGCGCCTGCAGCAGCGGGTCGGCGTCGATCAGCGCGCGCAGCGTGTTCTTCTCCTCGTCGAGTTCCGGCGGCAGCACGAACAGCGGCGCCGCATGCGTCGGCGGCGTCTCGGCGACGGCGAGCGCCGGGTGGATGCGCCGCGCGTAGTCGCGGGCATGGGCGGCGACCTCGTCGGGCGCCGACACCGGGAAGCGGCGCGGCTGGTCACGGTAGATCGCCTGCTGCAGTTCGCAGGTGTAGGAGCGGGCGCTGGCGTTCTGGTGCTTGACCACCGGGCAGCCGGTGTTGCACAGCGGCAGGTGGCCGCAGCGGCGGCAGCCGGCGTCGAAGCCGTGGCGCTGGTGCATCTCGGCGATCTTGCGCGCGCCGGTCTGCAGGATCTCGTCGACGGAATGCGCGAAGACGTTGCCGTAGTGGAACTCCGGGATGCCCTGCCCGCGCACGCAGGAATAGACGTTGCCGTCGCCCTGCAGCAGGTAGAACTTCTCGCCGCAATTGACGGCGTTGGTGCAGTAGCTCGGCGTGAACTCGTCGAACCAGTGGCGGCGCAGCCCCTCCTCCAGCTCGCTGCCGGTGAACGCCGCCTGCAGCGCGTCGTACAGCGCCAGCTGCTGCGCCGGCGTACATGGCGTCAGCGCCGCGTCGCCGACCTTGTCGCGGTTGAGCGCCGAGGGGAAGGCAAACATCAGGTTCATCTGGTTCATGTCGAAGCCGAGTTCGCGGTGGATGAACCAGATGTCGTCGATCAGCGCCGGAATATCTTCCAGATGCTCGGCGGACAGCGTCGCCGAGATCTTCTTCGCGTGCGGGTAGCGCGCCAGCAGGCGCAGGTTGTCGTGCGTACGCGCAAGCCAGGGCTCGCCCTTGCGCGTCAGCCGGTGGCGCGCGTGCAGCGCCAGCGGCAGGTCGATGCTGGCGCTGATCGACACCTTGTGCCGGTCGAACAGTTCGTAGAGCGGCGCGAACTTGTACAGGTTGGTCTTGATGTGCGGCGCCGACTTGCGGTGGCCGAGCGCCGTCAGGGCGTCGAAGTGGCGCAGGTAGTGCGCGCGGATCAGCGAAAACAGCTCGTCGAGCACCGCCGGCGGCAGCGTCGTCACCTCGCCGCCGTGCAGCGAGACGTTGAAGGCGAGCACGCCGGCCGCTTCCAGCGCCGCCAGCGCATGGCGCAGCGTGTCGACGGCGCGCGCACTGTCGGCGCGCAGGTCGGCCTCGCTGGTCTGCCGGCCGAGGTAGCAGTAGCTGCAGCCGAGGTTGCAGTTCAAGGTCGGCACGTAGAGCAGGTGGATGCTGCGCGCGAACTCCGCCGGCACGACCGGCGACGCTGCGGCAGCGGGGACGACGATGGTTTCCGGGGCGTTCATGCGCCGCTGACCTCGACCGCCGGCGAGGCGTGGCGGATCTTCTCGATCAGCTTGCCGGCGACCTTGCCGAACTTCGCCTCCTTGTTGGCGGCGATCTTGTGGCTCTTGCGCGCATTGGTCGGAAAGCGCTCGCGCTCGATCGAGAAGCGCCGGTCGCCGGCGGAGACCAGCGTCAGCTTGCCGGCCTGGCGGTCGAGCAGCACCTGGTCGACGTTGCCGTAATAGACGATGACCTCGCCGCAGATCAGGTAGCGCGGGCCGAGCGCCAGCTGCCGCGGCACCGTCAGCCAGACCAGCAGCGGCGCCAGGAACAGCGCCAGCCCGCCGGGAAAGAGGACGATGCTGCCGAGCGCCGCCAGCAGGAGGGTGCCGAGCAGCCACTTGCGCCGCGCCGGACTCATGCGCGATCGGCTGCCGTGCTTGTACTTGAAGACCGCGAAGGCCGCCGCTTCCGTCGCCATGCCTCCCTCCCTCAGGACACCGCCGGCGCGCCGAAGAAGCGCGCCTCCTCGAACAGCGACGGGATCACCACCCGCTTCACCGCCGGATTGTCCGGGACGACGTAGAGCACCGGCGTGATCATCTCCTCGAAGATGCCGCGCAGGCTGCGCGCGCCGGCCTTGTATTCGATCGCCAGGTCGGCGACCTGCTCGAACACCGGCGGCTCGATCTGCAGTTCGACGCCCTCGCTCTTCAGAATCTCGCGGAACTGGTTGTAGATCGAGTTCTTCGGCTCGACCATGATGCGCACCAGCATGTCGCGGTCGAGCTCCTGCAGCCGGGCGACGACCGGCAGGCGGCCGGCGAACTCGGGGATCAGCCCGAACTCGTAGAGGTCGGTCGGCTTGACGCGGGCATTCAGCCGGTCGAGGATTTTCTGGCTGTCGTCGGCCGAGGTCGAGATGAAGCCGAAGCTGTGCGTGCGGGCGAGGATGTCGCCGAGGCCGACGAAGGCGCCGCCGCAGATGAACAGCACCTGCGTGGTGTCGATGTAGTGCCCGCTCTTCAGCTTGACCGGCGCCCCTTCCATGATCTTCAAGAGCGCGTGCTGGACGCGCTCGCCGGACGCGGCGCGGGGCTGCCCGGCCGGCACCTTCAGCTTGTCCACCTCGTCGATGAAGACGATGCCGCGCTGCGCCTTCTCCAGGTCGCCGCCGGCCTTGTCGAGCAGGCGCTGCAGGATCGCCTCGATCTCGGCGCCGACGTATTCGGTCTGCGCCAGCGTCGTCGCGTCGGCGGTGACGAAGGGCACGCCGAGGATGCGCGACAGCGTCTCGCAGAGCAGCGTCTTGCCGGTGCCGGTGGGGCCGATCAGCAGGATGTTGCTCTTCACCAGCTCGACCGGCGCTTCCGTCGACGCCGCCTGCCGCGCCGTCCGCTTGAAGTGGGAATAGACGGCGACCGCCAGGATCTTCTTGGCGTCGTCCTGGCCGACCACGTGCTCGTTGAGCTGTCTGACGATTTCGCTGGGTTTCACGCGCATCCTTTGCGGGGCACCCGGCCCCGAACGGCAATACTCTAGTCGAAATCCGGCGCTTTTAGCAGCCTGCCGGCGCCTCCGCTCGCCGGCCCTTCCTGGCCATTTTCCGGCCGGCTGCTATAACGAAACACGGAATTCGACGGCTACGCGGGGAGTTGCGATGCGACACGACGTCAGGCAATGCGAACGCTACCCGGTCTGGGGAATGGCCGCCTTGATCGGCAGCGACAAGTCGCTGCTCGGGCAGGTGGCCAACATTTCCGGCACCGGCATCGGACTGAGCCTCAACTACGAGCGGGAGGCGAGCGGCAGCCTGCGCAATACGCTGCTCTGCCGCGTCGTTTCGCCGGATTTTCCCGACACGCTCGAATTCCTGGTCAAGGTCGTGCGCAAGCACGTCTCGTCGCGCGGTTACGACCTCGGCTGCGCCATTGCGGCCATCAACGAAAAGGACCTGGCGATGCTGGAGGCCTTCCAGCAACGGCGACAGGCGAACCTCCATTGACGTGAAAGACGCGAAGCGTCTCGCGAACCTCCCCTCGCCCGCGAAGCGGGAGAGGGGCCGGGGGTGAGGGGAACGGGCATGGGTAAGGCTTTCATGAGGCGGGGCGGTCTCAAACCATGCCCGTTAACCGGGCTGCCTGCCGTCCGCCGCTGGCGCCACGGCAGTGCGGTCGGGGGTGTTCTGCCTCCCGGCAACCCGCCGCACCAGACAGCCGACGATCAGCGCGGCGGCCAGCGTCGCCAGCAGATGCTTGAGCGTGTGTCCGCTGACCGAGCCGAACAGCGCCAGCACCTGATGGTCGAGCAGCTCGACCACCTTGGCGACGAGATAGAGCAGCAGCGCCGCCCCGAACAGCCGGCGCTCGGCACGTGCCGCGGAATGAATCGCCTGCCATAGCGGAATCAGCAGCAGGGGCAGCCCCTGCAGCAGCAGATAGGGGCGCAGGTCGCCGTCGCCGCCGTCGTTGGTGAAATGCCACCAGGCGACGCTGGCCACGGCCAGCAGCGCGAAGAGCGCCGCCTCTTCGCGCGGCGCCCGGCTGCCGACGGTCTCGGCGCGCACCGCGGCGAGCAGGCCGGCGCAGGCGAGCGCGATCGGCAGGCGGTCCCAGATCAGGCGATAGTCGTCCGGCGCCAGGTGATACCAGCCGGAGCCGACGGCGGTCAGCACCAGCCCGGCCAACAGCAGGCGATACCCCCACCAGCCGTCGCGCAGCGCCGGGTGGCCGGATCGCGGCGCGAGGCGAAGCCAGCCCCACACGCCGACCAGCGCAAAGCCGAGATTGGAGAGGACATCGGCCGCATGCGGCAGGCCGAACCAGGCAGTCACGGCGGCAAAGTCGTGGTAGCGCGCCGGCTGCGCGATCGGCCCGTAGGCGAGCATCGCGGCAACGGCGGCGAGGGTGACGATGAGCGGCAGGCGGACGATCAAGCGGTTCATGGGACTTTCCTCACGTAACGGGACGGAGGCAGCATGCGTGCCGGCGGCTGCCGGGCCAAGCCTTTCGGCAGGCGAATCGGCGGCGCGGCCAGCCGGTATCGCCGGACGATACCGCGCCCCCGGCCTGCGCTCCGTGCCCTCTTCCGTTCGACGGGCGCGCCACGCTTCTTCAACCCCTCTCTGGCACCTGCTGGCCGCCGGCAGTCCGCTGCTGCGCCAGATCGGTTTGCCGCGCGAGCTCGCGCAAGGCCGGGGAGACCTCGGCCACGAGCGCCACGGCATCGAGTCCCGCCAGGCCCGGCGGCAGGCGCCCGAGCGCTGCCAACGCCGCATCGCGCAGCACCGGCAGCGGCGCCGGCGGCGACAGGCGGCGGCCGCCGCGCATCACGGCCTGCAGCAAGGGCTCTCCCGGGGCCTGTGCGTCGGCCACGGTCAGCGTATCGCCGGCGATGTGGCCTGCCGCATCGAAGCGGCGGAAAACCTGCTTGCGCCCCGGCCAGGTGGCCTTGCCTTCCGAACGCTTGCGCCGCGGCTGCCCGGCGTACTCCTGCAGCTTGTACGCGCAGTCGAGGTAGGGCTGGTCGGCCGCGGTGTTCATGCGGGTACCGACGCCGAAGCCGTCGATCGGGGCGCCGCCGGCGAGCAACGCATGCACGGCGTCCTCGTCGAGATTGCCGCTGGCAAAGATACGGATCCGCTGCATCCCGCCGGCGTCGAGAATGGCGCGGACGCGACGGGCGTGTTCGGCGAGATCGCCGCTGTCGATGCGTACCGCCTGGATGGCGATCCCGTCCGCGGCCAGGCGCTGCGCCAGCCGTACCACCTCTGCGGCCGCCGACTCGGTATCGTAGGTGTCGATCAGCAGCGTCGTCGTCGCCGGGTGCGAGCGGGCAAAGCGCTCGAAAGCGCTGCGTTCGTCGTCGTGCGCCTGGATGAACGAATGCGCCATCGTGCCGAACAGCGGAATCCCCCAGCGCATGCCGGCCAGCACCGTGGCGGTGCCGTCGAAACCGGCGAGGAAGCTGGCGCGGGCGGAGAGCAGGCCGGCTTCGGCACCATGCGCGCGCCGCAGCCCGAAATCGACGAGCAGCTTTCCGGGCGAGGCAAGCCGGACCCGGGCCGCCTTGGACGCGACCAGGGTCTGGAACTGCAGCAGGTTGATGATCCGCGTTTCGACGAACTGCGCCTCGCGCAGCGGCGCAACAATGCGCAGGATCGGCTCGTCGGCGAAGAACGGCGTTCCCTCGGGCATGGCGTCGACATCGCCGGTGAAGCGGAAATCGGCCAGCGACGCCAGGAAATCCGCGCTGAAGCGCCCGCTGGCGGCGAGCCATTGCAGTTCTTCCGACGAAAAACGCAGCCCTTCGAGGTAATCGAGCACCTGCTCCAGCCCCGCGGCAACGAGAAAGCCGCGCCGCGCCGGCAGACGGCGGACGAAGAATTCGAACGCGGCCGTCTCGTTCATGCCCTCGTCGAAGTACGACTGCAGCATCGTCAGTTGATAGAGGTCGGTCAGCAGGGCCGGGTCGCGCATGCTCGTCCTCACGCGGCCGATGCGCCGGCAGCGAGCATCGCGGCAAGGGCCCGCGCGCCGTCGCCAGGCTCGACGTCGACGGCGCGGATCGCGTCCTGCAGGACGAGTACGTCATAGCCCAGCCGCCGCGCGTCGAGTACGGTGTTCAGGACGCAGTAGTCGGTGGCCAGTCCGCCGACGAACAGGCGGCGGACGCCGGCGGCACGCAGGCGCGCGTCGAGGTCGGTTCCGGAAAAGCCCGAATAGGCATCGGCGTCGCGCCCGGTGGCCTTCGAGACGGTGCAGAGCGCCGGCGGCCACGCCAGGGCGGCGGCGAGTGCCGCCCCCGCCGAACCGGCGATGCAATGCGGCGGCCACGGCCCGCCTTGCGCACGGAAGGAACAGTGGTCGGCAGGATGCCAGTCGCGCGTCGCAAACACCGGCCGGCCGGCCGCGGCGAAGCGGGCCAGCCAGCCGTTCAGCGGGGCGATGACCGCGTCACCGCCGGCCACGGCCAGACTGCCGCCCGGCAGGAAATCGTTCTGGACATCAACGACGAGCAAGGCATCGCCGTCGCGAATGTCGGGATTCGGGGAACGCATCGGCATCTCCTTCCCCCTTCGTTGCTTTCATCATAGCGTAGGCGCCGCGATGGCGCCCGCCACGGAGATTCACGGGGGGGCCTGATGCCGATCGCCCGGCCGGAGGGAGTGGCCGGAGGGTTGTCCGGCCGTCGGCGAAGCTATGCCTCGCCTGGACCAGGCGGTTTCACATCACCTTGGTGCGCCGGCAATCCTCGCGGAGAAGCAGCGCCTCGGCCAGGCCCGCCCGATTGTCGGCGCCGGTCTTGTCGAGGATGCCGGCGACCCGATCGCCGACCGTACGCTCGCAAATGCCGAGGGCGGCAGCAATGTCGGCGTTGCTGCGCCCGCCGGCAATCTGCTGCGCCAGCAAACGCTCGTCCTCGCTCAATGCCGGCCAGTCCGACGCACCGGCCTCGACCTGGGCGATGACATGCACCAGGGTCTCGTGCAGCAAGGGGGTGATGCCGTTGAGGATGGCGCGCTGCAGTTGGCCGAGCGGCTGCGGCAGGCGGTGGAAGCTGAAATAGGTGCCGAGGCAGCGGGCTTCGTCGTAGCAGGCGTGGACCGCGGCATTGACCAGCTGGTGGCGCCGGAAGTGCGCCAGCCATTCCTCGGAGACATCCGGCCACGGCTGCTCGGCGTCGAACAGCAGCGGGCTGCGGGTCTCGAACCAGCGGCGCATGATCGGCGTTTCGATGCCGCCGGCGGCGTTGCGCAGCGCGGCGAGATGTTCAAGCGGATAGTCGACGGTAAGCACGTAATCCATCGCGATGCCGGCGGAGGTCACCCGGCCGTGGCCGCAGGCCAATGCACCGTGCGGCAGCACATGGCGCACCTCGTGGCGGATCCAGTCCTTGAACTGCGCGACGGTCCGCACCTCGGCCGCCGCTTCGCAGATATCGCGCACGTGAACATCGTTGGTTTCCGGCATTGTGGTCTCCTTGTGAGAATGCCCATCGGCGAAGCGAGCGTGGAAGCGGCTGGGTTCGGCGGCCCGGCTTCCTTGTGGGAGGACCGGGGCCTTGTTGTTTCCCGCCATTGCCGAAGGCGCGAGTATAGAAACCGTTTACGCATTCGTAAATATGGCTTTGGTATTAGCTGGAAAATCACCGGATGCTTGTCTTACGCATCGCCAAAGGACTACGAGCACTTGCGTATCAAAACAACAACCCACCGGACATCGCCGCGACAATCGCATGGAGAGCGACGCCGCAGCCCCTCGGGGATGGCCGGCGCGCGGCGGATGCTAGAATTTCGGCCATCACAGGAGACACGCGATGCATTTTTCACTCTCGCTCGACAGCGAAATCGAACACAACGTCAGCGCCGCGCTCGCCGAAGACATCGGCAGCGGCGACCTGACCGCCGGCCTGATCGCCGCCGGCAAGCGCGGCAGCGCCGCCGTCATTTCACGCGAGGACGCGGTGCTTTGCGGCACCGCCTGGTTCGACCGCGTGTTCACCCGGCTCGACCCGACCGTCGCCATCCGCTGGCACGCCCGGGACGGTGACCGCATCGCTCCCGACCAGCTGCTGTGCGAGATCGAGGGCGAGGCACGTGCGTTGCTCTCGGCCGAACGCAGCGGGCTGAACTTCCTGCAGCTGCTGTCGGGCGTCGCCACCAAGGCGCGCCAGTACGCCGACGTCGTTGCCGGCACCCGGGCGAAGGTGGTCGACACGCGCAAGACGATTCCCGGCCTGCGCCTGGCGCAGAAGTACGCGGTCAAGTGCGGCGGCGGCGACAACCACCGCATCGGCCTGTTCGACGCGATCCTGATCAAGGAGAACCACATCCTTGCCGCCGGCGGCATCGTGCCGGTGCTGGCCGCGGCACAGGCGGTCGCGGAAGCCAGTGGCGGCGCCTGCAAGTTCGTGCAGATCGAGGTGGAGAACCTAGACGAGTTGCGGCAGGCGCTCGACGCCGGCGCGAAGATGGTGCTGCTCGACAACATGAGCCTCGCCGACATGCGCGAGGCGGCGCAACTGGCCGCAGGGCGGGCAGTGCTGGAGGCATCCGGCGGCGTCAATCTGGAGACGCTGCGCGCGATCGCCGAAACCGGCGTCGATCGCATCTCGATCGGCGGCTTGACCAAGGACGTGCGCGCCCTCGATCTGTCGATGCGCTTCAAGGTCTGACGCGCCGGCGGCTGTCCGGCTGCCGGCGGCCACAGGAATGATCCGCCACCTCCGGGCGAACGCCGCCTATCAGTCGCCGGCGAGCTTTTCCGGCAGCGCGCAGTCGAGGCGCCGGTCGGTGCGCAGCATCGCCGCGAAGACGTCGGCGGCGACCGGCGGGCTGAACAGGTAGCCCTGCAGCTGGTCGCAGCCGAGCGCCTGCAGGAAGCGCATCTGCGCTTCCGTCTCGACCCCTTCGGCGACCGTTTCCTGGCGCAGCTGCTGGCTCATCGTGACGATCGCGCGGGCGATCGCGCAGTCGTTGTCGTCGCCGGGAATGCCGATGACGAAGGCGCGATCGATCTTGAGCGTGCTGATCGGGAATTTCTTCAGGTAGGCCAGGCTGGAGTAGCCGGTGCCGAAGTCGTCGAGCGCCAGCGCCAACCCCATCGCCACCAGCTCGTTCATGATCGGGATGACCAGTTCGGGAACGCGGACCAGCAGCGATTCGGTGATTTCCAGCCGGAGCAGACGGGCTTCGATGCGGTGGCGATCGAGCGCAGCCTGGATCCGTGCCGGCAGATGGGCGTCGAACTGCCGGGCGGAGATGTTGACGGCGACCGGGCGCGCGGCGATCCCGGCGTCGAGCCAGGCGCGCAGCTGCCGGCAGGCTTCGTCGAGGACCCATTCGCCGATGTCGAAGATCAGTCCGGTTTCCTCGGCGATCGGCACGAACACCGCCGGGCCGATCATCCCCTCCATCGGGTGCCGCCAGCGCAGCAGCGCCTCCGAGCCGACGATGCGGCCGCTGCGCAGGCTGACCTTCGGCTGGTAGTGCAGTTGCAGGTCGCCGTTGACCAGCGCCGTGCGCAGCTCGCCTTCGAGGCGCAGGTTCTCGCGCGCCCGCCGGTCCATTTCCGGGCTGTAGAACAGGTAGCCGGTGTCGCCGCTTTTCTGCACGCGCTTCATCGCGACGTCGGCGAAGCGCAGCAGGTCGGCCGTTTCCAGGCCGTCGCCCGGATACACCGAAATGCCGATGGCGGCGCCGACGTAGAGCTTGTGGCCGGCGATGAGGAAGGGTTCACCGAGCACGCGCAGCAGTTTCTGCGCGACGAAGGCGCTGTGCTCGCGCTTGCGGATGTCGAGCAGCGCGACGACGAATTCGTCGCCGCCGACGCGGGCCAGCACGTCCTCGTTGCGCAACGCGCAGCGCAGGCGGCCGCCGACCTCGCGCAGCAGGGCGTCGCCGACCTCGCTGCCGAGCGCGTCGTTGATCGAGGTGAAGCGGAACAGGTCGATCACCAGCAGCGCGCCATGCGTTTCGTTGCGGCGGGCCGAGGCCAGCGCTTGGCCGACCAGCTGGTTGAGCTGGGTGCGGTTGGGCAGCCCGGTCAGCGTGTCGTAGTTGGCGAGCTGGCGCATGCGCTCCTCGGTGGCGCGCAGGACGCTGATGTCGGAAAAGACGGAGAAGGCATGCGTCACCTCGCCGGCCTCGTTGCGCACGACGCTGATCGACACCGACTGCGGGAACAGCTCGCCGTTCTTGCGCTTGCCGACGATCTCGCCCTGCCACGGCCCGGCGCCGGTCATCGCGGCGCGCACTTCGGCGCGGAAATCCGACGAATGGACACCGGAGCGCAGCAGGTCCGGCGTCTTGCCGAGCGCTTCCTCCGCGGTATAGCCGGTGATCTGCGTGAACGCGGCGTTGACGAAGACGATCTTCTCGTCGGCATCGGTGATCAAAATGCCCTGCTCGCTCTTGTCGATCACCCGCGCCTGCAGCCGCAGCTGTTCCTCGGTCGCCCGCCGGTGGGTGATTTCGGTGAGGTGCGACACGAGGCCGAGCGGCTCGCCGTCGTCGCCGATGATGGTCGACAGCGACATGCCGGCCCAGAACACCTCGCCGGATTTCTTGCGCCGGCGCACTTCGAAGAACGAGCTGCCGTTGTCGAGGAACAATTCCGGCATCTCGTCCGGGGGGCCGCCGTTCTCATCCGGCTCTTCGGCGTAGAGGAACAGGATGTGCTGGCCGATCGCCTCCGCCGCCGAGTAGCCGAGCAGCTCCTCGGCCGCCGGATTCCAGCCGGTGACGTAGCCGGCCAGATCCATGGTGATGATCGGCTCGCGCAACTGCTCGATGATTCTCGTCTGCAGCGGCAAGGCCGCCGTGGCGCGTGCCAACAGCGTGGCGAGGGTCGACTCGAGCTCCTCCAGCGCCGCCCCCCCGGTCGCGCCGCCCGCCGCCCGCAGCTCGCGGCAGAGGTCCAGGCAGCGTTTCAGCAGCGCGTCAGCCATGGGCGGGCTCCTGATTTTCCCGTACCAGGTCGAGCATCCAGCGGAAGGCGCCGAGGCGCAGCAGGTCGAGGTCGATCGGAGCGGGAACGAGCGTCGCCAGACGCGTCTGGAGCTGCGCGACGTCGCCCTGCTCGCACGCCTCGACTGCCGCCATCAGATCGCCCAGTTCGCCTTCCCGCCGCAGCAGTGCGGCAAGCAGCGCCGGGTCCAGCCGGAGCGGCTGCAGCACCTCGGCCAGCGGCATGCCGAACATCATCCCGAGCAGCGAAAACATTCCCGCCATGAATGCCTTCTCCTGCCCCTCCCGGTCGTAGCCGGCCTCCCTGGCCAGCAATTCCAGGCTGCGCGCCCGCACTGTCGCCCGTGCCATCAGCATCGGGGCACGCGGGTCATCCTTGCGCGCGGCGAACAGCAGCAGGTTCAGCCAGCGCCGCAGCTGGTTCCGCCCGAGAATGAGGATGGCCTGGGCAAAGCTGGTGATCTGCCGACCAACGCCGACGCCGGGCGAGTTGACCAGCCGCAGCAGGTGGTAGGAGAGGGTCGGTTCCAGGCGGAACACTTCTTCGATCTCGCGCGTCTCGGCGTCGGCAGCAACCAGTTGCGCCAGGCGCAGCGCCAGCGTGCGCGAGCCGGTTTTGCTGGCGGCCGAGCGGGCCGATAACTGCAGGAAGGCATCGCCCGCCAGATAACTGACCCCGGCGGGCAACGGAGCCACCAGCGGCGCCTTGACAGCAAGGATGGCGCCGGCAGCCAGGATTCGGCAACCGACCGCCTGCGCGGCGTCAGCCGTGGCGGGCGGAAGACGCGCACCGTCGTCGGCGGCGATGACACAGGGGAAACAGGCGGCGAGTTCCGCCATGGCGGGTTGTGCGAACAGGTCGGCGAGCCGCCCATCGGCGGCAGCGAGCGGAATCAATTGCAGCGCCGCCGGACGCAAGGCCGCGTCAGCCAGGAGACGCATGACCACCTGTTGCGACTGCGCACCCATTCCGCCCCCTCCCTCTGCTTCCCGCCCCCGCAAGGCACGAACTCAGGTATCCGACAACACCGGACAATCCGAAGTTCCGGTCCCGGCGCTCTCCCGCCTTTGCAGCGGGCATGATGTCGTTATAATCCTTTGAAAACAAACCGCAACATCCGGCGAAAAGAAAACCATGCTGTTCGCGCTCTTCTACGTCGTCGCCATCGCCATCCTGGTCCTGCATTTCACCGGCTTCCTGGCCCGAAACAATCTCGAATGGCTGGTGCTGGCGCTCGCCACGGCGGTGTTCCCGGCTGTCATCTACCTCTAGTGCTGCTTCCGCCAAACGGAAAGGGGCGCCGCGGCGCCCCTTTCCGTTTGGCGGGAACCGGCATCAATGGCCGACGTGGGCGACGATGAAGGCCTTCACGGCGTCGACGTCCGGATCCATCACCTCGACGCGCTGCGGCAGGCTCTCGATTCCTTCCAGCCCGGCCGGGCGCTCCGGCGCGCGGTTCAGCGCCTCGCGGATGGTTTCTTCGAACTTCGCCGGCAGCGCGGTCTCCAGCACCAGCGTCGGCACGCCCGCGGGCGCCTGCTCCAGCGCCACCTTGAGGCCGTCGGCGGTGTGCGTATCGATCATCGTGTGGTACTTCTCCCAGGCGAAGCGGATCGTCGCCAGGCGGCCGGCGTGGTTGTTGCGACCGGAGACGAAGCCGAATTCGGGCAGCTTGGCGAAGAACGGCGTACTGGAGATGTCGAAGCTGGCGCCGGCATCGACCTTGGCCCACAGCTCGCGCACCGTGGCGCCGTCGCGGCCGACCAGGTCGAAGACGAAGCGCTCGAAATTCGAGGCCTTCGAGATGTCCATCGACGGCGACGACGTGGTGTGCGTCTCGGCGGTGCCGCGCGGACGATAGACGCCGGTGCGGAAGAACTCGTCGAGCACGTCGTTCTCGTTCGTCGCCAGGATCAGCTGGGCCACCGGCAGGCCCATCATGCGCGCGATGTGGCCGGCGCAGATGTTGCCGAAGTTGCCGGAGGGCACGCAGAAGGCGACCTGCTCGTCATTGGATTTCGTCGCCGCGAAGTAGCCCTTGAAGTAATAGACGATCTGCGCCGCGACGCGGCCCCAGTTGATCGAATTGACCGCGCCGATCTTGTATTTCGCCTTGAAGGCGTGGTCGTTGGAGACCGCCTTGACGATGTCCTGGGCGTCGTCGAACATGCCGCGCACGGCGATGTTGTAGATGTTCCCGTCCTGCAGCGAATACATCTGCGCGCGCTGGAAGGCCGACATGCGGCCGTCCGGCGAGAGCATGAAGACGCGCACGCCGTGCTTGCCGCGCATCGCGTACTCGGCGGCCGAGCCGGTGTCGCCGGAGGTGGCGCCGAGGATGTTGATCTCCTCGCCGCGCTTGTCGAGCACGTACTCGAACAGGTTGCCGAGCAGCTGCATGGCCATGTCCTTGAAGGCCAGCGTCGGGCCGTTCGACAGTTCGAGCAGGGCGAGCTTTCCTTCTTCCAGCCAGTGCACCGGGGTGATCTCGGCGGCGTTCTGGCCCGGGCGGCAGTTGCGGTACACCTCGGCGGTATAGGTCTTGTCGCAGATCGCCTTGAGGTCGGCGGCGGGAATGTCGTCGACGAACTTCGACAGGATGGCGAAGGCCAGCTCGGCGTACGACAGCTGGCGCCACGCGTCGAGCTCGGCGCGCGTCACCTGCGGGTAGGATTCGGGCAGGTAGAGGCCACCGTCCGGCGCCAGGCCGCCGAGCAGGATGTCGCAGAAGGATTGGGCCGGCGCGTTGCCGCGGGTCGAGAGGTAGCGCATGGGAAGCGGGTCCGGAAAGCGGAAAAGCGGGGATTTTACCGCGGCTGGGGGGCGACGCGCAGCGCCGATGCAAGATCGGCGAAGAACAGCAGCAGCCCGGCGCCGGCCAGTACCGCCCCGGCCGGGGCCAGGCCGGCGGCAAAGGCCAGCCCGGCTGCGGGCAGCAGCAGGGCGCGCAGGCGGCCGCAGCGCACCAGGCGGCGACGCATCTCGTCGCGCGCCGGGGTCTTCGGGCCGGGCCAGCGCCACACCGGCAAGAGCTGCGAGAGCGCGCCGGTGACCAGCGGCACCAGGAAGCCGGCGGCGAAGGCGGCGATCAGCCGGTTGCCTTCGCCGGCCTGCAATCCATGCCCGGCGCCGGCAAGCTGCAGCGCGACGAAGGCGGCGAGCGCGGCGGTCAGCGGCGCCGCGGCGCCGTCGGCGGCGAGCACGCGCCAGCCGAAATGGCGAACCCAGTGGGCGAGCAGGCCGCCGGCGACGACGGCGAGGAAGGCGGCGCCGAGCAGCGCCAGCGGCCAGGCGGTCGCGGCGCCGAGGGCCAGTGCGGCGACGCCGGCAACGGCCACCGGCAGCCGCCGGCGCAACCACGGCGCCGCCTGCGGATCGGGCTGGCCGAGCGCGGTCGGCAGCAGCACCGGCAGCGTGCCGAGTGCCGCCAGCGCGATGAAGCCGAGCGTATTGGCGTGCAGATGGAAGAGACGCAGCGCGACCGGCGCGACGCCGGCAGCCAGCGGCGGCACGACGGCGAGGGCGGCGACGAGCACCAGCAGCGCGGCGGCGTACCAGCGCCAGCCGGGATGCGGCGAGCCGAGCGCGCGCCGGGAGCGGCGCCGCATCCAGACGAAGAGGACGACGGCGACGGCCGCGTCGATGGTCGCCGCCGCATGCAGCCAGCCGCGCGGGACGAGCCCCTGCAGGGCAAGGACGACGACGAGGCCGGCGGCTTGCGCGAAGAACGGCAGCCGCCCGACCCAGCGTTGCGGGCTGCCGCTGCGCGTGAGCACCGGCACGAAGTGCAACATGGCGCCGAAGACCAGCGGCACGATGCCGATGGCGAAGGCGACATGCGCCGCCGCGGCCGGCGTCAAAACGCCACTGGCGCCCGCAAGGAGCGCCAGTGGCAGGGTAAGCGCAGCAGAGACGGCGAGGAGGATCACCCGACCTTGGCGAAGTCGATGACGATCGCGCCCGGCTCGCGCTGCAGGTACTCGATGCTCACGGCGTCGGCGTAGCGCTGCTGGATCTGGGCGAGCAGCGGCAGCGGGTCGTGGTCGTTGCAGAAGCGCATCGTTTCGCCCGGATGCAGCGCGTCGAGCGCGCCGAAGATGGCGGCGTGACGGAAACGCTTGGCGATGCCGCGCGCGTCGAACGGGTAGATGGCTTCAGGGGTGGTGTGGTTGCAGACGTGGATCGGTTGCATGATGACTCCTTCGAGACCGGTTGGGGATGTGGCCTCATTCTGCCGAAGGCGGTTCACTCATTCCTTGATGCAAATCGCAAAGACCCCACGGCCTTTCAGGGCTTTGTCGTGGAATCCGCCGCCGGCCGCTGCTGCCAGCGGCCATGGGCGTCCTGTACCCACCAGGTCGACGGTGCCTGCCGGGACCATTCCCGGGCGAACACCTCCTCGGTGTAGTCGAGCATCAGCGGTAAGGTATTGCCGCCGTGCCCGATGCCGGCGGTCACGCCCCGGTAGAGGAAGAAGCGGTCGCGATTCTCGGCCCTGACCAGGGCCCGCAAGCGACGCATTTCCCGAGCATCCCGGCGGCCGCCATCACGGATGGCGATCTCGCCATCCTCGGTCAGGCCGAGCGTGCCGTCGTCGAGCAGCGGCTTGAGCGATGGCCAGCGCGCCTTGATGCCGGCGACGGCATAATCGATGTCCGCCCCGCCATAGGGCAACGGGTCGGACGGTCGCCCATAGACGTCGGCAACGAAGCGTTCGGCCTGGATTTCCGCGCCATGGGCGCCGTAGGTGAACACGCGCTCCGGCGTCGACTCGCAGGCCGCGAGGCCGGCGAGCGCAACGAAAACGACGGTGGTCAGTACGGCGCCGCGGCGCATCACTGCAGCTCTTCGAGACGGATGCGCTTGACCTTGCCCTTCTGCACCGGCAGCGACTCGATCTTCGCGATCGCCGCGTCGGCGGCGCTTTCCTTGCAGACGTGGGTGAGGATGATGATGTCGGTCTCACCCTCGCCCTCTTCCGGCTCGCGCTGCAGCAGCGCGTCGATCGAGATCTGCTGGTCGGCGAGGATGCGGGTGACGTCGGCGAGCACGCCCGGCTTGTCCTCGACCCTGAGGCGCAGGTAGTAGCCGGTCTCGACCTCGCTCATCGGCAGGATCGGCAGGTTCGACATGGCGTCCGGCTGGAAGGCGAGGTGCGGCACGCGGTGTTCGGGATCGGCGGTGGCCAGGCGGGTGACATCGACCAGGTCGGCGATCACGGCGGAAGCGGTCGGCTCGGCGCCGGCGCCCTTGCCGTAGTAGAGCGTGGTACCGACGGCGTCGCCCTTCACCACGACGGCGTTCATCGCGCCCTCGACGTTGGCCAGCAGGCGCTTGGCCGGGATCAGCGTCGGGTGCACGCGCAGTTCAACACCAGCGGTGCGGCGCTTGGCGATGCCGAGCAGCTTGATGCGGTAGCCGAGCTGTTCGGCGTACTTGATGTCGGAGGCTTCGAGCTGGGTGATGCCCTCGACGTAGGCCTTGTCGAACTGCACCGGGATGCCGAAGGCGATGGCGGCGATCAGCGTTGCCTTGTGCGCGGCATCGACCCCTTCGATGTCGAAGGTCGGGTCGGCTTCGGCGTAGCCGAGGCGTTGCGCTTCCTTCAACACTGTGTCGAAGGACAGGCCCTTGTCGCGCATCTCGGAGAGGATGAAGTTGGTGGTGCCGTTGATGATGCCGGCCGCCCACTCGATGCGGTTGGCCGAGAGGCCCTCGCGCAGCGCCTTGATGATCGGGATGCCGCCGGCGACCGCGGCCTCGAAGGCGACCATGACGCCCTTCTGCTGCGCGGCGGTGAAGATCTCGGTGCCGTGCACGGCGAGCAGCGCCTTGTTGGCGGTGACGACGTGCTTGCCGTTGGCGATCGCCTGCATCACCACATCCTTGGCGACGCCATAGCCGCCGATCAGCTCGACGACGATCTCGACGTCCGGGTCGTTCACCACGGCGAAGGCGTCGTCGGTCACCTTGCAGGCGCCGCCGGTCAGCTGCTTCGCCAGCTCGACGTTGCGGTCGGCGACGACGGTAATCTGGATCGGACGCCCGGCGCGGCGGGTAATCTCCTCCGCGTTGCGTTTGAGGACGGTCCAGGTGCCACCGCCGACGGTGCCGGCGCCGATGAGGCCTACATTGATGGGTTTCATTTGACTACCTTCCTGAAGCAAAACGAGGGAACGAACATCCCCTCACGAAAATAAAATTTGTGCGCCCCGGCGCGCTGCACGCCGGAGTCGAGCGCGAGCACGTCGCAGGCAAGCTGCCGCGCCCGCGCCTGCAGCCAGTCGAACAAGCGCTTGCCGTGCCCCTGCGAACGCTGCGCCTCGTCGGTGACCAGATCATCGACGTAGAGGCGGCGGCCCTCGTAGGTGTTCTCGATCAGCCGCCACAGGGCCACGGCGCGGACCGTTTCGCCCTCGACGACGACGGCCATGCGCCCGCCGTTGGCGAACACCTGCTGCAGACGGCCGGCGTAATCGGCCGGCAGCGTCGGCCGCAACTGGCGATGCACCGCTTCGGCACGCGCCAGCCAGTCCGGCGCGGCGACCGAACCATCGGCCGCCGTCACCTCCAGTACCTCAGGTTCCATGCCGCTTGCGGTAGCCTTCGAGGAAGCGCGCGATGCGGGCGATGGCCTCGCGCAGGTCGTCCTCGTGCGGCAGGAAGACCAGCCGGAAGTGGTCCGGATGCGGCCAGTTGAAACCGGTGCCCTGCACCAGCAGCACCTTCTCCTCCTGCAGCAGCTCGGCGATGAATTCCTGGTCGTTGACGATCGGGTAAACCTTCGGGTCGAGCCGCGGGAACATGTACAGCGTCGCCTTCGGCTTGACGCAGGTCACCCCCGGAATCGCCGTGATCAGGTCGTAGGCGACGTCGCGCTGGCGGCACATGCGGCCGCCCTCGGCGACCAGGTCGTCGATGCTCTGGTAGCCGCCGAGCGCGGTCTGGATGCCGTGCTGCCCCGGCGCATTGGCGCACAGGCGCATCGACGCCAGCATGTCGAGGCCTTCGATGTAGTCCTTGGCGCGGCGCTTGTCGCCGGAGACCACCAGCCAGCCGGCGCGGTAGCCGCAGGAGCGGTAGTTCTTCGACAGGCCGTTGAAGGTGATCGTCAGCACGTCTTCCGACAGCGAGGCGATCGCGGTGTGCTTCTCGCCGTCGTAGAGCACCTTGTCGTATACCTCGTCGGAATAGATGATGAGGTGGTGCTCGCGGGCGATGGCGATGATTTCCTTCAGCACCTCGTCCGGGTACAGCGCGCCGGTCGGGTTGTTCGGGTTGATGATCACGATCGCGCGGGTGTTCGGCGTGATCCGGCTGCGGATATCGTCGAGGTCAGGCAGCCAGCCGTTCGCCTCGTCGCACAGGTAGTGCTTCGGCGTACCGCCGGAGAGGCTGATCGCCGCCGTCCACAGCGGGTAGTCCGGCGCCGGCACCAGCACCTCGTCGCCGGCGTCGAGCAGCGCGTTCATCGCCATCACGATCAGCTCGGAGACGCCATTGCCGACGTAGATGTCCTCCAGCGTGACGCCCTTGATGTGCTTCTGCTGGCAGTAATGCATGATCGCCTTGCGCGCGGCGAAGATGCCCTTCGAGTCGGTGTAGCCGGCGGCGTTCGGCAGGTTGCGGATGATGTCCTGCTGGATCTCTTCCGGCGAGTCGAAGCCGAACGCGGCGAGGTTGCCGATGTTCAGCTTGATGATCTTGTGGCCTTCCTCCTCCATCTGCTTGGCTTTCTGCAGCACGGGGCCGCGGATGTCATAGCAGACGTTGGCGAGCTTGGCGGATTTCTTGATGGGGCGCATTGCTGCTCTCTGTCGTTGTTAGAGGAGACCGTCCTTGCGGAACATGTCCTTGATGCCGCGGACCGCCTGCCGGATCCGCTCTTCGTTTTCGATCAGCGCGAAGCGCACGTGATCGTCGCCATACTCGCCGAAGCCGACGCCGGGCGAGACCGCCACCCGGGCATCGTTGAGCAGCTTCTTGGCGAATTCAAGCGAGCCCAAAGAAGCATAGGCTTCCGGAATCTTCGCCCAGATGTACATCGACGCCTTCGGCACCTCGACCATCCAGCCGGCCTCGTGCAGGCCCTTGGCGAGCACGTCGCGGCGGTGCTGGTACATCGCGCGGATTTCCTCGACGCAGTCCTGCGGGCCATCGAGCGCGATGATCGACGCCACCTGGATCGGCGTGAAGGTGCCGTAATCATGGTAGCTCTTGATGCGGGCGAGCGCCGACACCAGTTCCTTGTTGCCGACCATGTAGCCGACGCGCCAGCCGGCCATGTTGTAGCTCTTCGACATCGTGAAGAACTCGACGGCGACGTCGCGCGCGCCCGGCACCTGCATGATCGACGGGGCTTTCCAGCCGTCGAAGACGATGTCGGCGTAGGCCAGGTCGTGCACGACGAGGATGTCGTGCTGCTTGGCCAGCGCGACGACGCGCTCGAAGAATTCCAGCTCGACGCAGCGCGCGGTCGGGTTCGACGGGAAGCCGAGGATCATCATCTTCGGCTTCGGCGTGCATTCCTTGATCGCCCGCTGCAACTCCTCGAAGAAATCGACGTCCGGCGTCATCCGCACCGAGCGGATGTCGGCACCGGCGATGATCGCCCCGTAGATATGGATCGGGTAGCTCGGGTTCGGCACCAGCACCGTGTCGCCGCGGTCGAGCGTCGCCAGCATCAGGTGCGCCAGCCCTTCCTTCGAGCCGATGGTGACGATGGCTTCGCTCTCGGGGTCGAAGCTGACGTCGTAGCGCCGCTGGTACCAGTCGCAGATCGCCTTGCGCAGGCGGGGAATGCCCTTCGAGATCGAGTAGCCGTGCGTGTTCTCGCGCTGCGTCGCCTCGACCAGCTTCTCCGTGATGTGCTTCGGCGTCGGCTGGTCCGGGTTGCCCATGCTCATGTCGATGATGTCCTCGCCACGACGGCGGGCGGCCATCTTCAACTCGCCGGTGATGTTGAACACATACGGCGGCAGTCGCTTGATGCGGGGAAAATCCTTCATGGGGTCGGGCGGCTCGCTATGGCTGGTCACGGCGCCGCAAGGCGCACGCCGGGAAAAGGTATAATCCTACTTTATCGCATTGTGCACCGCAATTTGCCGTGAAACTCCACCTGACGAACGCCGACGGACTCAATACTTTCACCGCTTACGGCGACAGCTACGTGGACGTGAACGGCAAGCGCCATACGGCCAATGTCCTGGTCCTCCCGGAACGCCTGCTCCCCGGCTGGACGACGTCCAGCTTCGAGACGCTGCAGACGGCCGATTTCGCCGTGCTGGCAGGCCTCGACGCCGAAATCATCCTGCTCGGCACCGGCCAGACGCTGCGCTTCCCGCCCCCGGCGCTGCTGCAGCCGCTGATGACGGCGCGCATCGGGCTGGAAGTCATGGATACGCACGCCGCCTGCCGCACCTACAACATCCTCGTCGCCGAAGGGCGCAAGGTCGCCGCCGCGATCCTCATCTAGCCGACCGGGCGGTCAACGAAAAAAGGCGGCCGCGGCCGCCTTTTTCGTTTCCAAGATGCGCTCAGTCGCGCTCGCCGCTGAACGCCATCAGCAGGTTCAGCAGGCTGACGAAGACGTTGTAGATGTCGAGGTACACCGCCAGCGTGGCCGAGATGTAATTGTCCTCGCCGCCGTTCACGATGCGGCTGATGTCGTACAGGATGTACGCCGAGAACAGCAGCACCGCTACCGCCGAGATCGTCAGCGCCAGCGCCGGGATCTGGAAGAAGACGTTGGCCAGGGCCGCCAGCAGCAGCACGACGACGCCGACGAACAGGAACTTGCCGATGCCGGAAAAATCCTTCTTGGTCACCGTGGCAATCCCTGCCAGCGTGAAGAAGATGGCTCCCGTGCCGCCGGCCGCCATCGCGATCAGCGAGGCGCCGTTGGAAAAACCGAGCGCCACCTGCAGGATGCGCGACAGCATCAACCCCATGAACAGGGTGAAGGCCAGCAGCAGGACGACGCCCATGGCGCTGTTCTTGGTCTTTTCGATGCCCCAGAAGAAGCCGAAGGCGATGCCGAGGAACAGCAGGAAGGAAATCAGCGGGCTGCCGGCGAAGAACGAGAACTGCAGCTGCACGCCGACCAGCGCGCCGATCACCGTCGGCACCATCGTCAGCGCCAGCATCAGGTAGGTGTTGCGCAGCACGCGGTTCTGCTGCAGCGCGACCTGCTGACTGAGCTGGCCGGTGTTGCCCCATTGATACTGCTCTTGCATGTATTTCTCCTCCAAACGATGACTACGCGACAGCGGTTCTGTCGACACGGCCGTAAGACTAGCGAAGCGGGATCAAAGTTGCAATGAAGCAGCGTAGCGCTGCATGGCCGCATGCTATCATCGGCGCCCTCCGGAGGCACGGCAGGATGCTTGCATCTGCAGTCTTGCATGCCTCCGCTGGAAGCGTGGCAGAGTGGTCGATTGCACCGGTCTTGAAAACCGGCAAGGGGCAACCCTTCGTGAGTTCGAATCTCACCGCTTCCGCCAGCAATACAAACAAGCCCATGATTTCATTGGCTTTTTTGTTTCTGCTGTCAGCCAACGTACAAATTAACGTGCAAATTATTCGGCCCTTCTGGGGCTGATTGTCTCAATTGGCGGATTCAGGGCAAAGCATCATCGGATGCGCTTGCACTGCACAGGTTTGCCCCATCCAGTTAATGCGAGCAGAATCGTCCGATGGACTATACGTTCATCAATCCCGATCTGCCATTTGATCTGCCGCTACTCCTGCATGACCTCGTGGCGTGGTTCGGCTACGGGTTTTACCTACTCATTTTTACCTGACGGGCGAGCACGTCGTGCTTTCCAATCAGTTCGTGTTCTTGATCTTGGTTGCAGGGGTAGTTGCACCTATCGTAGTTGCGCTTGTACGCGATGTGCGAGCGTGCAAAAACAACTAGTGTGGTAAGCGATACTTTGAAGGAGGAACGATGACACCTGAACAGTTCCAGGAAAGTGCGCGTAGGCGTATGGGGAAGTTAATCCTCTACTTGGTGCTGTCTATTGCGGCCTGTGCATTTGCAATACTAATCACCGACATGGGAAAAGCATACGGCGGGTGGCAGGGTAGCCTCGTTTTCAACGTGTTTTCGGTTCTTGGTGTTGCTCCAATGTTGTCTGCATTTGCCTTCCTCTACATGATTTGGAGATGGTTTCGAAGCTATGGTCAGGCATTTAAAGCAGTGCAGTCCGCAGCACAGTCCGGGTCTAAGCCAGATTTTATGGATGAATTTGTTATTAAAGAGGTTGTCGGGCCAATTCGATAGTGCGAGCAATAAGAAAATTATCAGCAGATTTTCTCTGTAGTTGTTCTAAAAAATTGGCGAGTGACCACCCTAGAGAAAACCCTCGCGCATGATTTCCGGGGGTGGGGGGTGGCATACCCCCTATCTGGTTTTTGCCCAGCAGGAAGAAATGATTGATCCGTGACCGAGTGCTGCTCTGGTCTTATTTGTATGTTGGTCTGTACGTTAGCTAATGGATTGATCGCCAAACCATTGCAGCAAGGGCGCTAAGAAAAAGAAAAGGCGGAGAATATCTCCGCCAAGCACTCAGGAACAGGTGTAAAACGCGCTATTGATCGCTCGGGGTGCGGTTGCCTATTGGCAGCGTCAGTGCCTCCGTTACCTGTTCAGCAAACCCCATATCCCTGACACGTTGCCGCGCTTCCTGTAACGCACCGAGAAGGGAAATTTCCCGACCATCATTCACGGTAACGGATTCTCCGTAACGGTCTGGACGCAGCTTGGCACATTGCCAGCGCCTCGCATCAAAGCGAGCCTTTTGCAGACTGACGGCAGCATTATCAACTGCGCCAGATTCCAGCCGCTCGGGTTCTGCGTCGATGATCTGCAACGCCTGCTCGGCAAGATAATCAGCCGCTGTGATCCGCGCAGCATGGTAAGCACGTTCCCGGCTAGGATCATCATTCAACCATTGCCAAGCAGTCGAATAGGCAACTCCGAAAGCCTTTGTCCAACTCACCAGCCCGCGCCCTTCCGCAACATGGTCGCAAATCTCGGCAAGCAATGATTCCGGGTTCTGGGTTGCCTGATGCCATTTGGAATTCTGAATGCGCGCCATGATCAAGCCTCGTGCACGTGCGTGTTGCTATCGGCTATAGCCTCTTCCGCCGCTTTTAGCGCAGCAACTGCAGCGATGTGATCCTGCTCGGCAACGGCAAGCGCCGCGATGGTTTGCTGGTATCTGGCTTTCGCCGCTTCTAATGCTTCAGGTAGTTGGTTGCTATCCATGTTGGTTCCTTTCATTTCCCTAATTTGGCCCTTGCGATGTTCGCCAGCGTTGCGGCAAGCCAAACGTCGTTTCCAAGTTGGGTCTGTTCAAGCATTGCCTTTACGCTCGGCACTCGCTTCGCAATTCGTGCAGCCTCGTTTCTGGCAAGGCGCAGGATCTCGTCGGCGTCGATTCCGTAGGTCTGGCGCAGTTGGGCCTCGGCTTCCTTCATGCCGACCTGCAGGGCGGCTTCGTCCTGTGGCTTCATGAGGGCCGTATTCCAACGTTTGGCCATCTCGTTGCCCAACTCTCGTGGAATACCTGACGCCGCCATAGCACTGCGGATTGCCTGCTGCTCCGCAAGGTCAATGGGTTCCAGACTGGCCGGAGGTATGGGAAATTCATATTCACGAGGGTCAATCAGTCCGCCGAAGGCATCCGGCACCTGCTTGGCTTCCTGCTCGGCAATGAGGGCGCTTTCATCTGGCAGCCAGCCATCCTCCTGCGCCCATTGCGTCATGGTCGCAATCTGCTCGTCGGTAAAGGTCGGCTGCTGCGTCTCGGCGATTGCTGCCGGGGTTGTCGTCACTTCTTCCATATCAACCCCCCAGGACAAGGTTTGCAGCTTCGATACGCGCCACCAGATCGGGGCGGCGCTCAACTTCCCACTGACCGAGAACAGAAGGACTCCAAGGGGTCGCCTGTGCGCGCTGCAGTTGTTCCTTCATGGCGGCGAACAAGTCGGGCCGATGCAGCAGCGATGCGGCAAGGTCTGTCCTGCCCGGCACGATGGAATAGAGTTCGCTGGTCGTTTCCTCGACTTGATCCACGACAACGGCGAGTTCTACGGCCAGCTTCTGGAAACGCAGTGCCAACTTGTGGCGGTGTTCGCATAGCTCCGCAATCTTCTTCCGGCGCCTCGCCTGTTCCTTCTCCGCGTTGTCGCCTTCCGCCGCCTCCAACCTACGCTCGGCAGCAGCGAGGGCAATCGTTGATTCCTGCACGGCCTGCGTCGCTTCTGCGACTGCCTTGCGCGCCTTAGCGATTCCGGCTCCATCAAGGATGCCTTCTGCCTTCGCCAAAAGCGCCGACGAAAGTTCCGTCTCCGCCTCGGCAAGCGAAGCCGTTGCGAATGTCCGCTCGTCGCGTAGCCGCTCTACGGTTGCCCGTGCCTGTTCAAGCGTTGGTGCGTTTTTCTTCAATAGATCGATGATGCTCATTTGCTGTACTCCTTTTGTGTGTGTTGTTCATGCCCGGACAAGCAGAGGGACAAGGGGGACAGGCCGGGACAAATCGGGACAGAAGGGACAAGGCATAGGGGGACAGACGGGACATTTCCTTTAGGAATGTCCCTTTGTCCCCTTATGTCCCCGCGCCCGTGTCTTTTAGTTGGCATTGGTCGTTGCCTCCTGCATGTAGGCTTCCCACCCCCTGCGGAATGCTTTTTTCTTTGCCTCCTGACTGCTGGCCGGGTACAGCGCATAAAACTGCTGCCGTACAACCTCGGTTTGATTGCTGCCCGTCAGGGTCACAGCCTGCCGGATGTAGTCCAGCGGCTTCGAATGTCTTTCCTTGCCGGGGGTAACGGGTTCCTCGTCTGTCGGGTGCAGAACGATTGATGTGATCGGGTCGCCATCTGCATCAGTGCCAACTTGCACGGGCGTGTAGGACAGCCGCACCGGGTCGGGTAAGGCATCGTCCTTACGCTTCAGGCATTCGACGGAAATAACCCTGCCTGTGTTGTTCTCATCGCGGGTTACGAGGATGCGAGTGTCTGCATTGGCGCGGATTTGATATGCACCGCGCTCCCGGCTGCTGTCGCCGTGTCCGTTGTGATGCACGAATATCAAGGCGCGATTCCCTGCTGCTGAACGGGCGGCGCTCAATGCCTTGCCTACGTCACCGTTGGAGTTCTCGTCGCCGTCCCCCAGCATCAGGCTGAACGTATCGAGCAGAACGGCATTGATGGAAGTACCCAAAACCTGCTCGGCAGAACTAAGCCATGTGCCGAGCTTGTCTGCATCTGAATCAAGGGCGACAGGCTCCGGCACGACGAATATCGGCGCATCGGCAACGCCGTAATGTTGCGCCAGCGCCTTCAGCCGTTTCTTGTACCCGGCCTGACCTTCACCGAGCGTCACTAAAATTCCCGCCGCTTCCTTGACTTTGTGGCCGCACCAGTCCCGACCTGTCGCGAGATGAAAGGCAATATCAGCCGCCGCAAAGGATTTCATTGAACCGCTTTGGCCGAAGAGCAGCACCGTCTCACCTGCGCCGATCCAGCCCTTAATCAGATAGTCTGCGTCGGCAATGTCACTGTTCGCGGCATCGGCAAAGGTATAGCCCGGAAGCGCCAATTTTGCGGGAGCCTGTGCGGTTGCCAGAAACTCGCGGACAGCGCCGATACCCTGCGACTGCTCCAAGTCCTTCAGGTCGTCACCCAATGCGCTACGCGGTGTCGTGATTGTGCGAATAACCGTGGTCATACTTCCGCCAGTATTGAAATTGCTGCCGGTTGATATCGATCTGCGGCCAATTGCGCCACCTTCTGCAGCCGGCCCTTGCCAAAGCTAATCAAGACAATTGAACAGCGCTCCGCTTGCCGGGCAGCATGGGCAGTCGCCCAGCCTTCCACGACCAGCCACGGGGCAGACAGGTCGCGCTCGTCACCGACAAGCAGATACCCATCACCAAGCGTTCCAAAGGTCTGCTTTGCTCCGGCGTCACTGATGGCTTGAACCGCGATAACGTTCCCGGCGCCGTTCTCGCGTATTGGTACGACGACGCAATCAGCCTGCTCGCCGACTACGGAACCGCTAACCAAAGTTCGCCCAGCACCAAAAGCGTGTGCGATGCCCTTCCGCTGGCAGTAAGCATGCTGTTGCACATAGGCATCCTCACGGTCGGCAGAAATCCAAAGCTGCGCCGCGTATCCATTGCGCGGCAGCGGTGCAGGAATGACGTTCGGACGCGCAGCAACAGGGCTAAAACCGCCTGAAATTCGTTCCGCAGCCCAATGCACAGCCTGAGCGTGATTCAGCCCCGTGACACGGCTAACGGCGTCGATCACATCGCCATGCGAACAGGTGCAGATAAACCGCTCGCCGTACGTGCGAAAGCTCGGGTCTTGGTCGGCATGGTCTGGAAAGATGCAGCGCTGATGCTTGCTCGTGTCCTCGGCACCGAGCGCAGCGAATACCTCCGCCGCCCTTGCCTTGACCAGTGCCCGCTGCTCGCTGAGCGCGAAATTCATTTCGGCGACTTGCCCCAATGCGTCGGATACTTCAACACGCCACGGGCTTTTAGCTCTGCGTCTAGCTTGGAGGCATCATCAAGTAGGCGGCTGATGCTGTGATCGTTGTCCAGGCAGCGCTGGCGGTGAAGTTCGCCCCGGATTTCTCGCCGGATTTGGTCGGGGGTTTTTGTGGTCATGCCGCCTCCTTGCGCTGTGCATGAAGGCGAGAAACGAGTTCGCGGATTTCGTCCTGCGACCGTCCTGCGACTCGTGCAGAAACTACGGCATCGATTTCATGCTCGGGAAAAGCGACTGCGCGCAAACCGATTTGAACCGGCTTTGGCAGAAGCCCAGCGCTGATATCAGCATAGGCGCCGCTGCGAGATTTTCCGGTGCGTTCGAGTACGCCCGGCAAGCGAAGGAGTTTCATGATTGCGTCCTATTGAATCGCGGTAGAACCGCATGGACGCAAGATAGCCGTTAAGAATTCTGTACCCTAGGTAACAAACGTGGGCTGATTATTTCGAAGGATTGAACTGCAGTTTCGCTACGCTTTTAAAGATGTTGATAAGCTGGCGCTCGGTTAGCCGAAGGAAGCAGGCGGCATGTTGCTGTGCATATTGTGCGGCTGCCACTTGGCTCTTCCCTTGGTTGATTTGACCGGCCATTAGGTCAAACAATTCGTTCATTTCTTCAATCGTAAGGGCACTTCTATTCCCAGATTTTGCGGTTGCTAGTTGCAAAACCTCTCCCGCCTTTTTGTACATTGCTGAATCTAGCCCTGCTGTATCAATCACGAGACGTGCTAGGTCGGCAGCCGCATCGCGAAGCAGATCGCGGCTTCTGATGTCACCGTCCAAAAGGGTCTTTCTCATGCAGCCCCTCGAATCGGTGTCACCTTCGCTTTGCCGGGCTTGGTTTTGCAGTAGGTCGCCCATGCTTCCATCAGCTTGCGGCGCTTATCCAGCAAGGAACCACGCTGATAAGCAGCTTCTGCCTTGTCCTTGAGTTGATGCGCCAGAGCATGTTCGATCACTTCTCGCGGGAAGGCAGTCTGTTCAGCAGCCCAATCGCGGAACGTGCTTCGCATGCCGTGGCAGGTGGCCACATTGCCGGCAGAATCTCGCCACCCGCCCTCCTTCTCCGAATCCATCCTTCGAATAAGGGCAGTTAGAGCCATGTCCGTGAGTTGCCCACCACGAGGGGCAATAAAAACGAATTCGCTATCTTCAACCCTCGGCAGCGCCTTGAGAATTTTCACCGCATCTGCGGACAAAGGAACAACGTGTTCCTTTTTCGCCTTCATTCGACTTGCGGGGATCGTCCAAGTCTTGCCGGCAAGATCAATTTCCGACCATGTGGCACCGCGCACCTCGCCAGAACGGCAGGCGGTCAATATCGCAAACTGCAGCGCTCTCGCAGAAAACCCTTCCCGGCAAGAAAGCGCGGACATGAATTCGGCAACTTGCTGATAAGGGAGCGCAGGCTGATGCTTTATCCGTCCAGACCTTGGAATAGCAGGCAGAAGAACCTCCAAATGCCCACGCCACGCAGCAGGATTGTCGCCTTGCCGACAACCCCGAACCTTCGCCCAATCAAGCACCTTTTCGATACGGCCACGCAGGCGGGATGCGGTTTCAGACTTCGAAAGCCAGATCGGTTCAAGGATTTTCAGAATATGTGCCTGCTTGATTTCGCTGACCGGCAACGAACCAATCACGGGATTCGCAAATTCTTCGAGCGTGTAAGTCCATTGATCGCCATGTTTCGAGTTTTTCCACCCCGCCCGGTGTGCGCTGACATAAGTTGCGGCGCAGTCAGCGAACGTTTTTTGATTGGCTTGCGACTCACGGACTAAAGCCAAGTGCTCACGCTTCACCAGAACGGGGTCTTTGCCATCAAGCAGCATTTTGCGCGCATTCCTTGCCTTCTCCCGAGCTTCGGCCAAGCTCACGGTATGGGCAGCACCAAGCCCCATGCTCTTTGCCTTCCCGGCGAGCATGTACCTGAAGAGCCAGCTTTTGCCGCCCGTTGGGCCGACCTGCAAATACAGCCCGGCACCGTCCCCAAGCAACCCCGGAGCATTCGCCGTAGCCACCTGCCGTGCAGTCAGCTTATTAATTTGCCTAGCCATGACTTCCTCACATCAAAGCGCTTTAACATACAAACCAACATACAAATTATACGTGGATTTTGGTAGTTTGCTCTGGACGTGTCAAGACGATAAAACCTCTAAAAGCCTTGTAACACCGAGGAATTCTGGATGCTGGTAGAATGCTCTGGACTACCCGACAACGGACACCGCTTCCGCCACCCCGGTCTGCTGACGGTTCGCCGCAGCCGTACGGGAACGGCGACCATCACTCCTACTTGCGGCCCGAATCGCGTCGACATCATCGCCATGACCACCGCCGCCCCGCCCCCCCACGTTATCGAAGCGGCCAACACCGGCGCCTTCGGCCTGCTGCCGGCCGGCAATTTCCGGCTGACCACGGGCGAATGCCGGGACTGCGCGACGATTCCGCAGGCGCTGTGGTTCTTCCGGCACGAGCGGATCGCGGTGCCGCAAACCGACCAGCCGCAGGCCGGCTTTTCGCGCACGCACCCGCTCGCCGACGACATTGCCAAGTGGCATGCGGCAACACCGCCGGGCTCGGCGCTCGACTATCCGCCGCTGGTGTGGACCGGCGCCGACGGCCTCGTCGCAGAGGCGCGCCTGTCCGCCGACGGCCGGCGCTTGCTGGCCGACGGTGCGGAACTGGCAATGACGCTGGCGCCGCGCCATCCGCTCAACCGCGCCTGGTACGACGAATCGAGCACGCGCTTTTTCGCCGAACGACCGCTGCGCGTGCGTGGCGACTGGCAGGAGGGCCGCTTCGTGGCGCGCACGATCTGGCCGCTAGATTTCCGTCTGCCGGCGCAGTCGACCGCGCGACCATTGGCCGCCGATCCGCTCGCCCTGCGCGAACGCATCCGCGAGCAGGCGCAGGGCGGTGCCCGTTCCCCGTTCGCCACCGAGCTGCTCTGGCAGCGCCCCGGAGCGGCAGCGAACGACGCCGGCCGACCGGTGCTCGGCTTCATCCTCAACGGTGCGCAGGGCGACGACGACGAGGCGCACGGCGGCCACTTCGCCGTCGTCACCGGCCGCATCGGCGCGGACGGCGCGATCCACGACTGGCTGGTGGCGAACTACTACACGCTCGATGCCGAAAGCGAGAAGGGCATCGTCGCCGCACCGGTACCGCTCGACAACTATCTCGCCGACCTCAATGCCGGCCAGGCCTGGTACCGACCGTCGTACATGCTGGTCGCCGTGTTGCGCGACGCGCGCGCCGCCGCGCACATCCAGTCGGCGCTCGGCCGCGTCTTCAACCAGTTCTACCGGCACCAGTTCAGCTACCAGCATGCGCGCGCCAACTGCGCCGGGATCAGCATCTCCGCGCTGCGCGCGCTGGACTGGCGGATTCCGGCACGCGGCCCGGAAAGCTGGCTGCGGGCGATCGTCGGGCTGCCGGCAGTGGCCATCGCCAACGGCAGCCTGCAGCAGGGCAAGGCGAGCTTCGATTACCTGACGGAAGACCGGACCCGCCTCTACCCCGCCGCCGCCTTCGAGGAGATCGGCGCCGACCTGCTGCGCCTGGCGGGCGGAACGGCGCGGCGGCCGCTGAGCGGCTTCGAGCAGGTGCTGGCCGGCGACATCGACGCGCTGCTCTTCCTGCGCATCCCGCAACTGCCGTCGAGCCGTGCCTGGGGCGATTTCCCGGTGGTCGACAGCCGCGAATACCGGCAGCGCGTGCCGCGGGATCCGGCCGAGCGGCAGATCGTCCCGGTCGGCCCGCGCCCGTTCCCGAAGGATTTCATCGACCCGGACGCGCCGCGCGAGCCGCCGCTGCGCTCGGACTATGCGCTGACCGGCTACGCGGCGCTGTTGCTGGGGTTGTTGCTGCTGCTACTGCGCGCGCTGTCCTAGCGATCAGGAGCGGACCGCGTCGGCCCAGCAGTTGGGGGTTTCGTAGAGACGGACCTGCTGCAGGCAGAGGTGGTTGCCGTAGGTGTCGCGGTAGACCGGTTCGAGGATGCGAAAGGCGGCCTCGGCAAGGTTTTCCGCGGTCGGCACGCAATCGAGGACGACCGTGCGGTGGTCCGGCAGGCTGCGCAGGAAATCCAGCACCACCTTGTCGCCGGCGTAGACCAGGAAGGCATGGTCCCAGACATCGACCACGTGCCGCTTCGCCAGCGCCTTCACTTCCGAGAAGTCCATCACCATGCCGTTCGCCGCGTCGCCGTCCTGGCGGATGATCTCGCCGGACAAGGTGATCTCGATCGCATAGCGGTGGCCGTGCAGATGCCGGCACTGGCTCTTGTGGTCGGGGATGCGGTGACCGGCGTCGAATTCGAGGCGGCGGGTGATGAGCATGGCGAAAGCCGTGTGGAAAGCGGGGAAGGATTATATCATCGGGGCTGACACTCCCTCCGCACGCCCCTGCTCCGAGCCATGCTGACCGTTACCGACCACCGCCGCGACTACTCCGGCTTCCGCTACGTCTACCCGGTCGTTTCGCGCCGCGCCGGCGGCGTCTCGGTCGGCATCAACCTCAACCCGAACAACGCCTGCAACTGGGCCTGCGTCTACTGCCAGGTGCCCGACCTGACGCGCGGCGGGCCGCCGCCGATCGACCTGGCGTTGCTGGAAACGGAACTGGCAACCCTGTTGCGGGACATCGTGCAGGGCGATTTCATGGCGAAGGAAGTGCCGGAAGACGCCCGTCACCTGATGGACGTCGCCTTCTCCGGAAATGGCGAACCGACCAGTGCGCCGGAATTCCCGGATGCGGTCGCACGCATCAGCCGCCTGATGCAGGACCTGCAACTGCCGGAGACGGTCAAGCTTCGCCTGATCACCAACGGCAGCCTGCTGCATCGGGCCGGCGTCCGGGAAGGCATCCGCCGGATCGGGAACTACGGCGGAGAAAACGCTGCCGGCGAGGTCTGGTTCAAGATCGACCGTGCCACCAGCGACGGCATCGCGGCGGTCAACAAGATCGCCTACTCGCCGCAGAAGGCGCACGCCAATCTGATCGCCTGCGCCGAACTGGCGCCGACCTGGATCCAGACCTGCTGGTTCGCGCTGGATGGCGCCGCTCCGGACGAGCAGGAGCAAGCGGCCTACCTGGCGCTGCTCGACAGCGTACGGACAAAGATAAAGGGCGTGCACCTCTACGGCCTTGCACGCCCTTCCCTCCAGCCCGAAGCCTCGCGGCTGGGCCGACTTTCGATCGAACAGCTGGCAGCCTTCGCCGCCCGCATCGCCGCGCTCGGGATCGAGGTCAGCCTCAATCCCTGAGCGGCGAAAACCGTGCTCAGGCGGCTTTCTTGCCTTTCGCCTTGGCGGACTTGCGCAGGGTCTTCAGCAGTTCCGGTTCCTGGCTCTTCAGGTATTCGATGACCTCGACATCCTCGCGCCGGATGCGCTGGATATCGACCTGCTCGACATGCACCAGGCGCAGCAGCTCGCGCACCGGCTTCGGCATGTTGCGCCCGCTCTCGTAACGGGAGCCGCCGCTCTGCGTGACGCCGATCTTGGACCAGAACTGTTGCTGGTTGAGACCGAGCTTGCGGCGAATCTCACGGGGCTCGATCTTTTCGATGGCCTTGACGTTGCTCATGACTGTCCTTTCGCTAACCATGGATTAATCGGGGGAAAACCCCGCCTGCCATATGACCTAGGGCCTATGACTTTAGTAATACAATTCGCAGTATAGACCAAATACATATATTTGCAAGCAGCATGACGCTAACGTCATCTTGGACACGAAACCCGGACGGACGAAAAGGCAAAAACACCTTACTTTTCAAGCCTGCCATGCGCTAGAATCGCGTCTTTTCACGGTAACTTTGGATCATCAATGGCGCTGATAGTTCAGAAATACGGCGGCACTTCGGTCGGCTCCCCCGACCGCATCAAGAATGTCGCCAAGCGCGTGGCGCGCTGGAAAGCCATGGGACACGACGTCGTCGTCGTGCCGTCGGCCATGTCGGGCGAAACCAACCGCCTGATCGCACTGGCCAAGGAAGTCATGCCCAATCCGGATGCGCGCGAGCTGGACGTCATCGCCGCCACCGGCGAGCAGGTCACCATCGGCCTGCTGGCGATGGCCATCATGCAGGAAGGCTGCAAGGCGAAGAGCTACACCGGCCCGCAGGTGCGCGTGCTGACCGACAGCACCTTCACCAAGGCGCGCATCCTGCAGATCGACGACGAGCGGATCCGCAACGACCTGGCCGAAGGCAATGTCGTCGTCGTCGCCGGCTTCCAGGGTGCCGACGAGAACGGCAACATCACGACGCTCGGCCGCGGCGGTTCGGACACGTCCGCCGTTGCGCTGGCCGCCGCGCTGAAGGCCGACGAGTGCCAGATCTATACCGACGTCGATGGCGTGTACACCACCGACCCGCGCATCGTCGCCGAAGCGCGCAAGCTCGATACCATCACCTTCGAGGAAATGCTGGAAATGGCCAGCCTCGGCTCCAAGGTGCTGCAGATCCGCTCGGTCGAATTCGCCGGCAAGTACAAGGTCAAACTGCGCGTGCTCTCCAGTTTCCAGGATGAAGGCGAAGGCACGCTGATTACTGTTGAGGAAGACAAGAACATGGAACAACCGATCATCTCCGGCATCGCCTTCAACCGCGACGAAGCCAAGCTCACCGTGCTCGGCGTGCCTGATCGCCCGGGCATCGCCTACCAGATCCTCGGCCCGATCGCCGACGCCAACATCGACGTCGACATGATCATCCAGAACGTCGGCCACGACGGCACCACCGATTTCTCGTTCACCGTGAACCGCAGCGAGTTCAACAAGGCCCAGGGCGTGCTGGAAAGCGTCAAGAGCCACATCGGCGCGCGCGAGATCGTCGGCGACAACAAGATCTGCAAGGTCTCCGCCGTCGGCGTCGGCATGCGCTCGCACCCGGGCGTCGCCAGCCAGATGTTCCGCTCGCTGGCCGAGGAAGGCATCAACATCCAGATGATCTCCACGTCGGAAATCAAGATCTCGGTCGTGCTCGACGAGAAGTATCTGGAACTCGCCGTGCGCGTTCTGCACAAGACCTTCGGCCTCGACCAGGCCTGAAACGGGCAAAAAACTTCGGGGCAGGAAACAGCCCCGAAGCGGTTTGACCGGGCGAGGTGAAACGGCTATCATCGCGCCCTTCCGGAGACGTGGCCGAGAGGTCGAAGGCACTCCCCTGCTAAGGGAGCATACGGGCTAAAACTCGTATCGAGGGTTCGAATCCCTCCGTCTCCGCCAAGTTTTTTGCAGCATCGAACTTGGCAAAAAAAGAAACGATCCGTATAATCTCGTTTCTCTGTTGCGCCCGTAGCTCATCTGGATAGAGTACTTGGCTACGAACCAAGGGGTAGGGAGTTCGAATCTCTCCGGGCGCGCCAAATACAGAAGGACCACAGAGGTGGCGCCTTCGAACTCAAGATAAGCCCCGTCCTTTCCAAAGGACGGGGCTTTTTCTTTTCCGCTCACCTCGACTGCAACTTCGCCAGTGCTTGGGCGCTGATTGCGCTGCCACAACAGCAGGGCGAGGCCAGTGTGCTCGCATCGAGCGCGCCAATCGTTTGCACTGCAACCAAACACCGTGACGCGATTCCGGTTGACCGCCACCGACGAGAGAGCCAATAGCATTTCGTCATTAAACTTTTTCTCATCCCTCTAGATACATCCGTCATACGGGGAATAGCCCGCCAGAGCGATTTCAGAGAGGGTTGGCAGAGATGGTGACGATCGTAACGGGAACAGGATTGGGGCTCGCCGGAACTTCGGCGTCGGTTCTTGGGGAAGCGGCACAACCGGGGCCGGTCGGAATGGGAAATGGCGGAGAGGTCGTCGCGGTCAACGCCAGAACCGGCAACCTGATCGTGCAGCACCAGGACGAACTCCTGATCGGTCGCGGCCCGGATATCGGGGTCGTGCGGACCTACAACAGCGGCGCCGCCTTCGACTTCGACAACGGCGACGGCTGGCAGCTTTCCCTCTATCGAAAACTCAGCGGGCTCACCGGGACCGTCAACACGGTCGGCAGCACCGTCAGGCGTAGCGGTGCCGACGGCGCGCAACTTACCTACACCTACGACGCCACCCTCGGCAGATATGCGAACAAGGACGGTGGCGGCGCCTACGACACCCTCGCCTACGACGACGGGACGAACACCTGGCTCTGCACCGACGGCGATACTCGCATCGGTGAGACTTACGAGGCCAGCCCGGTCACCGGCGAGTGGCGGATTACCCGGCAGAGCGACCCGGACGGCAACGCCCTCACCTATGCCTATGACGTCAATGGACTGATCACCGAAATCAGCGACGCCAACGGCGAAACCACCAGACTCGTCTACGACGGCACCAGCAAGCGCCTCATCAGCATCCAGGTCGTCACCGTCGACGGCGCCACTACCCGCGTTCGCTACAGCTATGACGCAAACGGCCGCTTGTCCGCCGTCAGCACCGACCTGACCCCGGCGGACGGCGACATCAGCGACGGCAACACCTACACCACCACCTACGCCTACGACGGCGCCAGCACGCGGCTGGCCTCGCTCGTCAATAGCGACGGTACCCGGCTCGACGTCACTTACGACACCCAATTCCGGGTTGCAAGCCTGACCGACGGCGCCGGCAAAATCACGAGCTTCGCCTACAACGCCGACAACACCACCGTCACCGACCCGCTCGGGCAAGCCAGCACGCTCACCCATGACAGCGACGGCAACCTTGTCCGCCTGCAGGGACCAGCGGGCAGCGGACACGACATCAACTATGCCTACAACGGCAACGGCGACCTCATTCGACTGACCGACGGCCGCGGCAATATCGTCACCTACGCCTATGACATCAATGGCAACCGGATTCGCCAGCAGGATGGCGCCGGCAACGTCATCGAGCGCGATTACAACCTCGCCAACCAGCTAATCAAGGAAACGGCCTACGCAGTCGCCGACCCCGACGGCGCCGGAGCCGGGCAAGCAAGCGCGCCCCAATCCACGCATTACGTCCGTGACGCCAACCAGCATCTGCGCTTTACCGTCAGCGCGGAAGGGCGGGTCGTCGAATATCTCCACAACGCCCAGGGACAGCAAACCAGCAGCCTCGCCTATTCGGCCGGCTTCTTCGCCGTGGGCGCCACCGCTCCGCTCGAAGCCGACCTCGTTGCCTGGGCCGCAGCCCAGCCAAAGACAGGCCTGCAACGCACCGACACCACCTACGATGCCCGCGGCCTGGCCACTGCTATTACCCGCTACGCAACCACCGACAACGACGGCGTCGGGCTTGCCGACGGCAGCCACTCCGTCACCCGGTACGTTCATGACAGTGCCGGTCGTCTGTTGCAGCAGATCGATCCGCGCGGCGCTGCCACTGCCGACATCGCCAACGATCACCTCACCGCTTACGCCTACGATGGTCTCGGCCGGACCATCAGCGTCACCAGATACGACGCTGCGGGCGCCGGCATGCCGCGCCAGACGCTGACCACCTTCAACGGCGCCATGAACCGCGTCGAAATGACATTCGCCAACGGCCTCGTTCGCCTCTCCACCTACGATGCCCGCGGCCTGTTGGTCAGCCAGGTCGAACAGGACGGCGTCACCGTCCTCTCGACCGAAACCCGCCAGTACGATGCCGGCGGCCGCCTGCGGATTCTCACCGACGCCAACGGACACCAGACCTACTTCCTCTACGACGGCACCGGCCGCAAGACGGGAGAAATCGACGCAACCGGCGGCTTTACCGAGTATTTCTACAACAATGCCGGGCAAGTCATTCGCAGCGTGCGCTACGCCACAGCGGTCGGCGCCGACCTCGCCATGCTCTTCGCCGCAGATGGCAACGGCACCATCGCCGACGTCGTCACTGCCGCCGTCCGCCCCGCCGCCAGCGATGCCGACCAGACGAGCCGCGCTATCCACGATGCCGCCGGACGGCTGCGCTTCGGCATCGACGCCCGTGGCTATGTCACCGAAACCCGCTACGACGGGACCGGCCGCACCCTCGCCACGATCGCCTACGCTCACGCCCTCAACAACGCCGGCGGCCTCGACAGGCTGGGGCGGGAAGCGACTCCCGCCGACATTCAGTTCCTGGGCGTTGCGCCCACTGGCGACCAGATCGGTCTATTGCCGGATAGCGCCAACGATCGCGTCGCCCGCAACTTCTACGACAACGACGGCCTGCTGCGCGGCACGCTGGACGGCGAAGGCTACCTCACCGAATTCCGGTACGATGCCGCCGGGCGGCTGATCCGGACCATCCGTTACGGCACGGCCAGCGCGCCCGCGGAGCGGGCCGCCGGCACCCTGACCGCCCTCATCGTCGGCGCCGACGCCAACCCGTCGACAAATCTGACCTGCTTCGCCTGGTACAACGGCCAAGGCCAACTGGTCGGCAGCCTGGATGCCGAAGGCTACTACACCGCCGTCCAGTACGACCTCGCCGGCAACCGGACCCGCACTACCCGCTTTGCCAACCGCCTGGTAGGCATCCCCTCGGAGCAGACCGCCCCGCAGCTTGTCACCGCCACTCCCGGCGTGGCGCCCAGCGGCGGTTACGTCCTCGTCAGTTCCAAGGATCAGGTTACCCAGGCAACATGGACCGCCTTTAACCAGCTCGATTCCGAAACCGCCGCCGACGGCACCCTCAGCAAATACGCCTACGATGCCGCAGGCAAGCGCCTGAGCACGGTCATCGCACAAGGAGCGGCCGACAGCCGCAGCCGGCAAGCCCGCTACGACCAGCAGGGACGCCTCGTCCAGGAACTCGCGGGCCTGGGCAGCCAGGCGCTGGCTGCTCTCGGGAGCACCCCCACCCAGGCGCAGGTCGATGCCGTCTGGGCCGCCTACGGCACAACCCATGCCTATGATGCCGGTGGCCGGCGCATCCGCAGCACGGACGCCAACGGCAACGTCACACTCTTTTTCTACGATGCCGCCAACCGGCTCACCTACAGCGTGCGCCGGGTCCGGAATCCCGCCAATGCCGCTGAATGGGTGGGGGAAGTCAGCGCCCGCCAATTCAATGCACTGGGGCAGCTCGCCGCCGACATCCGCTACGCCAACCGCATCGCCGCTACGCCGTTCGCCGCGCTGACCGGCGGCGCCGACTCCCAGATCAAGGCAGTCGGCGTGATCGTCGCCGATGCCGGCAACGACAGCCGCTCCGACTATACCTACCTGCGCACCGGCGAGCTTGCCACCAGTTCGGTCAAGCTGAACGCTACCGAAAACACCATCACCACCCTGATCCGCGACGCCTTCGGCGCGGTCAGCACCCGCTACAGCGCGCTCGATGCCAGCCGCACGCGGAAAGCGGAATACGTCTACGACCGGCGCGGCCTGCTCGTCCAGGACCAGCGCGACGTCGTCTGGGCCGGCAACGGCAGCGCCACCGGCGCGACCGTCAGCACCGCCTACGATGCCTTCGGCCGCGCGATCAGCCGCACCGACGGCCGCGGCATCGTCCGCACCGCCGCCTACGACAAGCTCGGACGCCAGGTCTCGACGGTCACTGCCGCCGGCAGCCTGGACCTGACGCAGAGCGCGAGCTTCGATGCCTTCGGCCGGGCGCTCACGCAGACCGACCCCCTGGGCAACGTCACCACCACCGCCTACGCCGTCGACACCGCCCGCGGCACGACGACCCTTACCGTCACCACGCCCGAGGGCGTCGTCACGCAGACCGTCACCGATCGCTACGGCCAGACCCTCACCCTGATCGACGGCCGTGGTAACGAAACCCGTCATGGCTACGACGCCGACGGCAAACTGCTCACGGTCAGGCGCTGGGACAAGCTCGCCGGCGTCGAGACCCTCGTCGAAACCAGAAACTACGACGCAGTCGGCAACCTGCTCACCTCCCAGGACGCCAACGGCAACGACATCGCCTACAGCTACGATGCCGCCAACCGGCTCCTCACCCGCCGCGTCGATCCCGCCGGGCTCGACCTCGCCACCACCTATGCCTACGACGCCCAGGGCCGGCAGATCAGCGTCACGGATGCCAACAACGTCGTCACCCGGACCACCTACGACCTTGGCGGCCGCGCAGTGCTGCTGGTGGTCGACCCCGACGGCCTCGACCTGCGTACCCGGTACACCTACGATCTCGATGGCAGGCGCCTGACGATGGTCGAGGCATACGGTACGCCGGAGGCTCGCACCACGCAGGTCGATTACGACAGCCTCGGCCGGCGGACCCGCACGGTCGTCGATCCGGGCGGACTCGATCTCGCCACGACCTACGCCTACGACCGGAACGACAACCTCGTCACCCGCGTCGAAGCCGCCGGTACGGCCATCGCCCGCACCACCCGCTACGGCTACGATGCCGCCGATCGTCTGGTCTACACCATCGACGCACTGGGCGCCGTGCTCAAGAACGACCACGACGCCAACGGCCGCATCCTGCAACGCACGGCCTACGCCAACGCGCTCGACCTCGCCGGACTGGCCGGCGATCCGGGTCTCGCCGCGATCGCCGACCTCGTCACGGCCGACCCCGCCCGCGACCGCACAACCCGCCACGTCTACGACGCGGACGGCCGCGAACGCTTCGCCATCGACGCCATCGGCGCCGTCACCGAACACCGCTACGACGCCAACGGCAACGTCGTCCAACGCATCCGCTATGCCAACGCCCTGCAAGGAACGCTGGCGCCGGGCAGCGCCCCGCAAATCGCCGCGAGCGCCCCTGCCGACGGGGCCTACGTCGTCACCGGCGCAGCCGATCGCGTCACAACCAGCGGCTACGACGCGGCAAACCGGCTGAGCAGCCGCACGGAAGCATTCGGCACCGCCATCGCCCGAACCGAATCCTGGGCCTACGACGGCGTCGGCAACGCGATCCGCCACACCGACGCCCGCGGCAACCGGACATGGTTTGCCTACGACAAGGCCAACCGGCGGGTGCGCACCATCGATGCCGCAGGCTACGTCACCGATGCCGTCTGGAACCCCGACGGCCGCAAGCAATCCGAGACGCGCTACGTCAACGCCGTCGCGCTCTCGGCGAACGACGACGCCTGGGCCTACGCCGGCCACGCCCCGAATCCCGTAGCCGATGCGGACGCGCTCAGCGGCGACCATACCACCCGCTACGCCTACGACCAGGCAGGGCGTCTGCTCACCGTGACCGACGCGCTGGGCAACCTCTCCCGCAACGCCTATGACGCGCTGGGCAACCTGATCGACGCCACGACGGCCGACGGCACCCCGCTGGCCAGCACCCTGCACCGCGACTACGACGCGCTCGGACGGGTAATCGCCGAAACCCGCGCCTACGGCAAGACCGAAGCGAGCCGGACGGTCTACGCCTACGACGCGCAGGGCAACCAGACCACTGTCGTCGAAGCCGCCGGCACCGCCGCCGCGCGCACCACCCGGCAGGAATTCGACCTGGTCGGCCGCAAGACGGCGGCGGTGAACGGGGCTGGCGCCCGCAGCACGACGATCTACGACGCCTTCGGCGACATCGTCAAAGTCACCGACGCCCTCGGCAACGCCGGCTATTTCTACAACGACGCGCTCGGCCGGGTCACGCTCCGGATCGATCCGGAAGGCGCGGTCGTCGAGACCCGCTACGACCTCCACGGCAACGTCACCGAAACCACCCGCTATGCCAACAAGGTCGTCGGCACCGTCTCCGAAAGCGCCCGTCCGCAGATTCTGGACAGCGCCGGCAGCGGCGTCCACGTCGTCAGGAACGATACCGCAGACCAGCGCCAGCACGCCTTCCACGACGCCCTCGGCCGGAAGACCGAGATCCGCACCTGGTGGGGAACCGGCGCCAACGACTACTACCGCGAGGCCTTCACCTACGACGCCAACGGCAACGTCCTCTCCGCCCTCGCCCGCAACGGCGCCACCACGAGCTACGCCTACGACGCGCTCGGCCGCAAGATCCGGGAAACCCTGCCGGTCACCGGCAGGAACGCGGCGAATGCCGACATCCCAGTCGAAAACCGCTACGCCTACGACGCGCAGGGCAACCTCACGCAAAGGATCGAAGCCTGCGGCCTGCCCGAGCAGCGCATCACCGCCTACGTCTACGACAAGCTGGACCGGCTGCTCGCCGAAACCGGCGAGGCGATCACCGCCTTCGACCCGGAGACCCAGACCGATACCCTTATCACCCCGGTGAAACGGCGGATCTACGATGCCGCCGGCAACCTCGTCGAGGAAATCGACGCCCGCGGCCAACGCACGCTCCACTTCTACGACGCCCTGCGCCAGGAAACCGGCCGCGTCGACGCCGCCGGCACCTACACCGCCTGGACCTACGATGCCGCCGGCAACAAGACGTGCCAGACCATCCACGCCAACGCCGTGCAGGCGGTCGGCGGCGGCGCCATCCCCAACGACACCCTGCCGGCGCTGGTCGCGGCGATCCCGGCCAGCGGCGCCTACGTCATCACCGACGCCGCCAACGACCGCAGCGTCGTCTTCAGCTACGACGGCGCCGGGCGGCAAACCGGTACCCGCATCGACAACGTCACCATCGGCGCCTACAACTCCAGCGTCGGCGGCGGCACCTACCAGGTCAGTACCGGCAGCCTCGTCACGGCCACCGTCCACGACATGCTCGGCAACGTCGTCAAGACCATCGATGCCAACGGCAACATCACCCGCAACTACTTCGACCGGACCGGGAACAAGGTCGGCCAGCTCGACGCGAAACGCTACCTGACCGTCTGGATTCGCGACGCCGCCGGCAACGCGACGCAGGAGACCCGATACGCCAACGCCATCGTCGACGCGCTCGTCGTCGGCGACGACACGCCCTTGGCGACATTGCTGGCAAACGTCGTCCCTGGCAGCGACGACCGCGTCACGGTCACGGCCTACGACAAGCTCAACCGCGTCACGAGCGAAACCCGCAAGAGCGTCACCGGCGGCACCGTCAACGCGGGCAACGGCGTCCTCACCGAAGCCACCGCCGACGCCGTCACCACCTACGCCTACGACGGCCTCGGCAATGTTGTCCGCAAGACCGACGCCATCGGCGCCGCCACCGACTGGGTCTACGACGGTCTGGGCCGGAGGACCAGGGAACAAAAACCCGGCTATGTCGACCACCTCGGCGCCGCGGTGCGCCCGACCACCGACACCGAATACGACGGTCTGAACCACATCAGGCGGGAAATCGTGCGCGGCACCGACAACGCCGGCGAAGCCGACGACCGCATCACCGCTTACGCCTACGGCGCGGGAGGCTTCCTGAGCAGCATGACCGACGCCGCCGGCGCGGAAACCCGCTATCGTGTCGACGCCAACGGCAACGTCACCCGCAAGACCTTGGCCGGGCGCGGCAATGCCGACGGCAGCGCACCGGTCGACGACGTGACGCTCTACCAGTACGACGCCGCCAACCGGCAGGTAAAAAGCACCGACCTTGCCACCGGCACGACCCAGGAAGTGCGCTACAACGCCTTCGGAGAAATCACCGGCAAGCGCACCAACGGCGGCGGCGCCCAGGTTGCCTGGACCGAATTCGCCGAATACGACCGCGCCGGCCGCGCCTGGAAATCGAACTCCGGCGACGGGGTGGCCAAGGTTTACGTGTTCGACGGCAACGGCAACGCGACGCTGGCAGTCCAGAGCACCGGCAGCGAGCTCGCCGCGCAGGACCTCGCCACCGTGCTCGCCCGCAGCGACACTCTGAAGACCATCTCGGTTTTCGACGCCCGGAACCAGCTCACCGACAGCTTCCAGCCGGCGATGGAGGCGGTGCATGAACTGGCTGCGGTGCAGGCGAATAGCGCGGGGCAGTCGGTTTTTGTGTCGAATGATTCGACGATCTCCGTTTCTGCTCAGTCGAGTCTAGGTGGAACGGCACCCGTAGCGGTCAACCCTTTGGCAAATGGAGGACTCTCGGCTATTGGTGGTAGTTCGGTAGAAAAGGTCACCTACATTGAAAGCGGCGGCCCACCGTGGGCTGCGCCTTCTGGTATTTCTGCACAAATTCATATCGACCTTCCAAATCTTAGCTCGCTGGGAGATGGAAATCTTCGGATTAGAGTGGCAAAAACATGCTCGGGGGCAGCCAATTCGCAAACCGACTACTTCTTTTCCGGCACGCAGACTGCGATAGACCTTCCGAGCATTCCCGTACATTTTGAGTACTGGGACTACGGTGAATGGACGACAGTAAGCCTTGGCATTTCCATATACAAGCAGACCCCACTTGGAGAGTTGCTTCTCACGCAAACCTCGCGCGGAGGGCCTTCCTACGTAAATACGGAACAGGTAATTACAAACGGGCCATTGGCTAAGGTCGTCAGATTCACCGCCCAACCCACTACCGCTTCGCGCGTAGTGATGGCGTACCGCCCAGCAGGCTCAACAAACGCCTACACCCTGCTCAATGTCCCGCAGATGACCAACACCGCCGGCGCCCTCATGGCCGGCTGGTTCGCCAACGACTGGAGCCCACTCTCCGGCGGCAACTACGAAATCCAGTACATGGCGCTGGATGCCACCGGAAAAATCCTCAACAAGCAATCCGGCGCCCTCAACCTCACCAACCCGGCTGCCCCGGCGGTCGTGCAGAACAACGGCGCCCTTGGCCCGATCGGCGGCTTCGGCCGCGGGCTGATCGACAGCACCGGCAAACTCAATTTCCTCGAACAAGGCAACGCCACCGGCCTCGCGCTCAAATACCGGGTCAAGGGCGGCGGTGCCGCCTGGACGACGCTTAGCCTCGGCAACGCCAGCCCCTTCGGCGTTGCCACGCCCGGCTGGTTCAGCCTCGCCTACGCCAGCTATTTTGCCGCCAACACCACCTACGAACTCGAATTCACCGCGACCAACGGTACCACCGTCGTCAACGAAGCGCGGGCAGAATTCAGCCGGGACGCGGCGGGCAATCCCTCGGTCTCCACGTTCACCGCCAGGACGCAACCGGCCATCGTGCAGCTGACCGAGCGCGCCGACACCGCCTACGTCGACATCGACTACCGGCCGCTCGGCAGCACCGGCGCCTACACCACGCTGCGGGTCAATCCCGCCGCTGCCGGCGGCGGCCGCTTCGACTGGGATGCCTCCGCGCTGGTGCCCGTCGCCACCAGCAACTACGACTACGACATCGTCTTCAAGGCCTACTCCGCGGGCGGCCTCCTCAACAACCAGACCGCCGCGACACTCCGCCTCGGCGCCAACGCCGCCGTGCTCTCCGCGACCAACCAGAATGCCCCGCTTGTCCTGCGCCTGACACCGCCGCAAACGGGCGGCGCCAGCATCAAACTCGGCTACCGGCTCCAGGGCAGCAACAGCGACTACACAACGCTGGGCACTACCCAGGCCGGCGGCGAATTCCGCGCCGATCTCGCAGGCCTCGCCCCGCCGGCTAGCGGCAGCCTCGTCTACGAATACGTCTACGATGTCTTCGACGGCAACGGCGCCCTCCTCGGGCGTAACGGCGGCAACTTCACGCTGCAGGCGGCCGGCGCCAGCGCCAGCCGCCTCGACTGGGTGATCCGGAATGTCGCCAGCGTCAGCAACCGCATCCACCGCAGCCAGGCCACCAACGCCTTCGGCGAAGTGGTCCGCGAAACCGACGGCCTGGGCCGGGTCACCGACCTCGCCTACAACACCGCCGGCCGGCTCGTCCGGAAACAGGCACCGGAAACCGACGTGACACAGGCCAACGGTTACATCCAGCGACTGCGGCCGACCACCCGCTTCGTCTACGACCTCGCCGGCCGCCTCGTCGCCACCGTCGATGCCAACGGCAACACCAATACCCAGGTCTGGCTCAACGGCGGCGCCGAGGATGAAATCGTCCTCGAACGCCACGCCGACGGCGGGTTGGTCACCCACGGCTACGATGTCTTCGGCGACAAGCGGGTCGATATCGATGCGCTGGGTGCGCGCACCGACACCACCTTCGACAGCCGGGGCCGCATCATCGAAGTCAGGCATCCCATCCGCGCGGCAGGCACACCGGGTAATGCCAGCGGTGTAACCATCAACGGCAACTCCATCACCAAGACCGCGGGCATCAACAACAGTTGGAGTTCGGATGCCTACAGCCTGACCGGTCTGACTGGTGGCGCCTACGTTTCGGCCCAGGCCGGCCAGACCGACCTGTTCGGCATGTTCGGGCTCAATTCTGATCCCGCCACCGACCGCTCCTACACCTCGCTGGACTATGCCTGGTACCCGGCGGCGGGAGGCAACCTCCAGATCTACGAAAATGGCAACTACGTCGCC
>JACPEH010000014.1 GCA_016183655.1 Rhodocyclales bacterium | reverse complement strand
CGCCCCGCAGTTTCGGATTGGGCTTCCTCCAGACCCCGCCTCGCGGCGACGCCCTTGCCCTTCTCCTTGCCTTCGGCTCTGCAAACCTGGCCATCGGACTTTCACCGACGAAGTAACGCGCCATGCCCGGCGCACACGTTCGACATGAGCGGCATGACGCGGCAGGCGAAGCCTGCCGTGGCATGTCCGCTCGATGGAGGGGTTAGACCTGCGGCGGTACAACCCAACTCAGCTTTTAGTTTGTACAGGCTTCCCGTCACGGCGCCCTAGCCAAATGAGCCTGCCTTCTTGTAGTAACGAGATGGCGAGGAAGACGGCTGCGAGTGTCTTCCAGTTGATTTGCCAAGTACCTTGCGCAGCAAGGAAGAACAGGACAAACGCCTCTGCATTGACTAGAAGTTGGAGATACACCTGCGGAGACCAAAGTGGCAACTCTGGCGTGTACGTCTTGGTAAGAACCTGATGCCATCGAAAGCGGTAGAGGGCGTGAGAACAGACGATAAAGAAGAAGCCAGAAAGTGCACACGCGATCGCCAGAAACTCCGCTGACTGCATACCGGCAAGGACAAGTACTGCGCTCTCTTTCGTAATCTGCGTCACGCCGGCCATGATGACAGCAGCGATTGCGGTTGCCCAAGCTGGAACCTGCCAGATCAATGCATCAAAGTGTCGGTACGCTTCGCTATAGGGTTCCGGTGGTTTGTGAACTTCGGACCGTTGAGCGATTGGAACGGCCCTCTTGAGTTCGGCTTCCGATATGTCACAAGTCTTGGCGTCGAAGGCCTTGGTGCGCGAATCGACCAAGCGCGCTTCGCCGAGAGCGGGGCCATGCTTCACCGTGTGAATTACCGCACCTTCGGGCATGTAGACGTTGTGGACAACCTCTGGTGGCGTTGTGAAGATGTCGCCTTCTTTGCATAGGAAGAGGACCGGCTCACCCCCATCGCGCTCCTCCGCATAGCCCATCCACCCTGTCTGAACGAGAAAGGTTTCCTTGACCTTCTTGTGGTAGTGACTCTGCTGCCATGCACCTTGAGGCGGTGCCTCCGTTCGAATGTAGGCGGTTGCGTCCCGCTGACTCAACAACCGGAATCGCCTCTCTCCACTGGGCATCGTTTCATGCTCGCACGTGATGCCATGATCTCTTTGGGCCTCTGCGCAAGGAATAGGAATGCCAGGCATGACGCCTCCAGTTGTTGGGTCTAACGTTTGAATTCACAGGACCTGGCGCGGCTTGCCGCGACAGGTCCTGTGGAATGATGGGTTAGAACACTAGTTGCTACTGTCTAATGGCGGATCACCCGAAAGCATACTTCTTGCACGCTCTTTATCTCGCTCCTGCATTTCACGCATCATTTTCGTCATTTGCTGCATGGCGGCTAAATCCATTTTCCCTGGCCCAATGACACCGGCGAGTCCTTTAAGAGCATCAGCTTTGTTAGAAACAGCTACGCTTTCCCCTTCGACTACAGGATGCGAATTTGCTAATGCGCTTTCAGCAGCTGCGGCAATTGCGCGTTGTGCCTGCAATTGAAACGTCGATATTGAAGCTCCCATCTTGTCTAGAAACCCAAGCAACGAATCGAGCTTTTCATCGCGGTCGTTTGACGCCTCGATTCGAATATTTTCTCGCCGTAATTGCTCACGTGATAAGGCCAATAGTTCCTCTAGTTGATCGCCGGTGGTCCGAATTGCGGTTGGCATGCTTGCAGCCGGTATTGCATTCAGTTTTTCCTCAAGCTTTGGCCACCAGACATCAAGAATTTCTTCTAGTTGTTGTGCCTCAAGACGTCTATCTCCCAGTCCACTGTTTATTGTTGTTAATACCTTGCCAATACCAATGCGATCCAGATTGTTTGCCTGAAACTGTGTCAGTGGCCCATCTAGCTGACCTGGTGTCATTTCAAATACGATAGGACAAACGCAAGTCTGTTCGATGGTCTTTGAAAGCGCACCAGCTTCAAATAGCAGCCAAGGGTTGTGTTGGTTTTCAGGAGTAACACAAATGAGCCCGACGCTTGTGGTATTGAGCGTTGAAGACACCTCAGTTAGCCAGCGAGCTCCCGCTGAAATATCTTGGTCGGACATCCACGGCTTAACAGACTGCATGACTTTCGGTAGCCACACTCTTATTGCTTCTGCAATGAGGCGACTTCGGTCCCCAGACCAACTGATAAAAATGTTCATTAACTTCTCCTATGTGTTCTAACGTGAATTGGCTGGAAAAACCGCCTGCCAAGCTGGCGAGTTAATGACTAAGCCGCTAAGCGCGGCTTGCGAAATTCTCTGTGCCATCGCGGTCCTTCCAGAGAGCCTCATTTATTTTCCAGCATGTACGGCGTTCAAACGCGGCCGCCGGTTCTTGCGTTGTGGCCGAGGTGCATGGCCGGATTCTACTTGAATGGCATTTCGCGTGGGCTGCCCGGCCGGCAATCCGCGATGGGGCGTTGGCTAGGATTTGGTGACGCGTCGCTTGGGGCGGTCGAGGAAACGGGCCGGGGCGAGGGCGGCGGCGAGGCTGCGGTCGAGGATGCGCGGGCTGTCTTCGATGCAGTCGGCGAGCAGCTCGCCGGCGAGCGCCGACCAGACGATGCCGCGTGCGCCGAAGCCGTTGACCAGCCACAGGCCGGGCGGTGCCGGGTCGTCGCCGAGCTTCGGCACGGCGCCGACGATCGGCAGGCGGTCGGGCGAGGCCGGGCGGAAGCCGACGCGGCCGGGGAGCGTGGTGATGGCGGCCGGCGTGATGCCGGCGGTGAAGCCGGGGAGGATGAAGTCGAGCTTGGCGAGGTTCTCGGCGTGGTCGGTGTCGCGCACGGCCGGGTCGGCGTCCTTCATCAGGAAGGTGGCGCCGGCGTAGCGCTGGCCGCCGATTTCCGGCGTCACGTAGCCGAGGCGGCAGACGACGCAGCGCGGGGGCGAAGCGGGGTCGGCCGGCAGGTGCGTGACTTGGCCGCGCGCCGGGAAGACGGGCAGCCAGTCGCCGAGCAGGCGGCGTGCGTCGGAAGCGTTGGCGACGACGAGATGCGGCGCTTCGGCGAGGCAGGCGCCGTCGGCGGCGAAGGCGCGCCACAGGCCGTGCTCGTGCGCGATGCGGTCGACGCGGGCGGCGAAATGCGTGGCGATGTTCGCCGCGTGCGGTAGCAGGTTGGCGCGGCAGTAGTTGGCCGGCGACACCCAGGCGCCGCTTGGGAACCACCAGCCGCCGAGGTCGACCGGCCAGCCGCACAGCGCTGCCGCCTCGTCGCGCTCGACGAAGCGCAGGTAGTCGGCGGGCGGCGCCTGGTCGGCGACGATGCGGCGCTGCGTTTCGGCGTGCACCGCGTCGCGGGCGAGGTGCAGCACGCCGGTCGTGCCCCACAGGCCGCCTTCCTGCGCGAAGCCGGCGGCGAGGCCGGCATCGTCGAGCGCCTGCAGGTGGCGGCGGGTGGCGAGGAAGCCGGCGCGGGTGATCCGCGCCAGCGCGTTGTCGTCGCGCGCGGGCAGCGGCCGCAGCACGCCGGCGCGGTTGCCGGAAGCGCCTTCGCCGGGGCCGGCGGCGGCGTCGAGCAGCGTTACCTGCCAGCCGCGCGCGGCGAGGAGGTTGGCGGCGGTGCTGCCGGCCAGGCCGGCGCCGAGCACGATGGCGTGTTTGTCGTTCAGGTTCGCCGCGGCGGCCTCGCCCGGCATCGTGCCGCGCAGCATTTCGCGCTTGCCGAAGAATCCCGGCACCTTCTCCATCTGCCAGCCGGCAGCGGCGAGCGCGTCGCGCACGCCGCTGGCGACCGACCAGGTGGCGAGCGTCGCGCCGGGGGCGGCGAGCGCGGACAGCGCGGCGAGCAGGGGGGCGTCCCACAGCGCCGGGTTCTTCGCCGGCGAGAAACCGTCGAGGTAGAAGGCGTCGGCCCGGGCGACGAGCTGCGGCAGGCTGTCGGCGGCGTCGCCGAAGACGAGGTCGAGAACGACGCGGCCGTGGTCGAGATGCAGGCGGTGCAGGCCGGGCACCAGCGTCGGCCATTCCTTGCGCAGTTCGGCGGCGAGCGGTGCCAGTTCCGGCCAGGCGGCGTGCAGCGCGGCGAGGTCGTCGGTGCGGAACGGATGCTTCTCGAACGAGACGAAATGCAGCCGGCCGCAGCGCTGCGGATCGTCGCGCCAGGCCTGCCAGGTGGCGAGGAAGTTGAGGCCCAGCCCGAAGCCGGTCTCGACGACGACGAAGCGCTGACGGCCCTGCCAGCGTTGCGGCAGGCCGTTGCCGGCGAGGAATACGTGCCGCGCCTGGCCGAGGCCGCCGGCGATGGTGTGGTAGACGTCGTCGTAGATCTCGGAATACGGCGCGCCTTCGGGGGTGAAGGCGAGGGTGGCGGGGTCGAGCATGGTGGCGTGCCCGTTATGCATCGCGCCTTGCCCGGCTCTCACCCGTCATTCCGGCGGAAGCGCCCCGAAGGCGACGGGGCCCAGGGCTCAAGTACCCTTGGGGTGCCGGAATCCAAGCGTGACCGCAGGAAGTGCGGAGCCAGTTGGGCGGTAGAGGGACGTCAGGCACCATTGCTGGACCCCGGCTTTCGCCGGGGTGACGGTCTTAGTAAGCGCGGTCGACCACGATTGCTGGTGGCGTCCCCCGAGGGGGCTTATTCGCTCGCACTTCGTGCTCACTCATGGCGTCCCCCAAGAGGACTTATTCGTTCGCACTTCGTGCTCACTCATGGCGCATCTGCGGGAACAGAATGACATCGCGAATATTGGGCGAATCGGTCAGCAGCATCACCAGCCGGTCGATGCCGATGCCGCAGCCGCCGGTCGGCGGCAGGCCGTATTCGAGGGCGCGGATGAAGTCGGCGTCGTAGTACATCGCCTCCTCGTCGCCGGCTTCCTTGGCCTTGGCCTGGGCCTGGAAGCGGGCGGCCTGGTCCTCGGCGTCGTTTAGCTCGGAGAAGCCGTTGGCGATCTCGCGGCCGACGATGAACAGCTCGAAGCGCTCGGTGATCTCCGGGTTGGCGTCGGAGGCGCGCGCCAGCGGCGAGACCTCGACCGGGTAGTCGATGATGAAGGTCGGGTCCCACAGCTCGGCTTCGGCGCAGGCTTCGAAGAGCTGCAGCTGCAGGCTGCCGAGGCCGCCGGGCTTGACGCTTTCGCCGAAGAAGTTGATCTTCTTCTTCAGCCAGTCGGTGTCGGTCAGCTCGGCGTCGGTGAAGCCGGGGTGGAACTTGCGGATGGCCTGGACGATGGTCAGGCGCTCGAAGGGCTTCGACAGGTCGAGCACCTTGCCCTGGTATTCGAAGACCTCGGTGCCGAGCGCCTCGCGCGCGGCGTGGCGGAGCAGGCCTTCGGTGAAGTCCATCAGGCCCTTGTAGTCCTGGTAGGCCTCGTAGAACTCCATCATCGTGAATTCGGGGTTGTGGCGCGGGCTGATGCCTTCGTTGCGGAAGTTGCGGTTGACCTCGAACACCTTCTCGAAACCGCCGACGACCAGGCGCTTCAGGTACAGCTCGGGCGCGATGCGCAGGAACAGTTCCATGTCGAGCGCGTTGTGGTGCGTGACGAAGGGCTTGGCGGAGGCGCCGCCGGGGATCGGGTGCATCATCGGCGTCTCGACTTCGAGGAAGCCGTGATTGACCATGTAGTTGCGGATCGACTGCACCATGCGGCTGCGCGCGATGAAGGTGAAGCGCGACACTTCGTTGGTCATCAGGTCGAGGTAGCGCTGGCGGTACTTCTGCTCGGTGTCGGTGAGGCCGTGGAACTTCTCCGGCAGCGGGCGCAGCGACTTGGTCAAGAGGCGGATCTCGGCGACCTTGACGGTCAGCTCGCCGGTCTTCGTCTTCATCATCGTGCCGACGATGCCGAGGATGTCGCCCAGGTCCCAGTGCTTGAAGTCGGCGTAGGCGTCCTCGCCGACGGCGTCGCGGGCGACGTAGAGCTGGATGCGGCCGGACATGTCCTGGATCGTCGCGAAGCTGGCCTTGCCCATGACGCGCTTCAGCATCATGCGGCCGGCGACCTTGACCTCGATCGGGTTGGCTTCCAGTTCCTCGGCGTCCTTGCCGGAATAGAGTTCGTCCAGCTTGCCGGCCAGGTTCTCGCGCGAGAAGTCGTTGGGGAAGGCGCGGCCGGTCTTCCGCCACTCGGCGAGCTTGCTGCGGCGCTCGGCGATCAGCTGGTTCTCATCCTGCGCCGGAGCGGTGTCTGCGGCGGCCTGCTTGTTTTCGGTCTGGTCGGACATGTCGTGTCTCGCAATCGTTAAATTCGGTGATCAGTGGGCCGGCGTCGCGGGGCTTGCCATCGGCAGCCTGGAAGCGTCCTTCTCCGGGTCCTGCGCATCCTGCAGCGCACGCTGCAGCAGGAAGTCGCTGCGCTCCTTCGGCGGCACCTTGCCGATCCAGCGCGAGAGGGCCATGCGGTGGTCGCCCGGGGCGTCGGTGTTGGGCGCGAGGAAGAAGAAGCCAGTCAGCGACTTGTCGGCCGGTTCGTAGAGCAGGTAGAAACGCTCGTCCTTGCAGCCGCCGGTGGGGTTGCAGGCGGACACCAGGAACATCGTCCTGCCGCCGAGTTCGACCTTTTCGGCGGGGAAGCCGACGGCCAGGCGCTGCGTCCAGTCGGGCAGGTCCTGGTCCTTGATCGCCGCGCGGTAGGCCTTGGCGAAGGGTTGTTCCTGCTTCAGCAGGCGCGACGGCGACTTGCCGACGAAGCTCTCGATGCCGGCGGCGGAGGCCGTCGTGGCGGCAACGACGGCGAGGGTGGCGCAGAGGATACGGATTGTTTTCATCGCTGGGTGTCTGGCGTGGCTTCAAAGAAAGTGTGGACGGTAAACCCGAGCATCGCGGCGGCGGTGGCCTGATTGCGGTCTGCCGTCAGGAAATCCTGGCACACCGCGTTGTGCGCGGCGGCGAGATGAAGGGCGTCGAGCGCTCGCAGGGGAACGGTTTTCAGCCGCTCGATCATTTGGCGGGCGGTATTGTAATCCTCGTGTTCCAGTCGCTCCAGCCGCCACATGCCGCCGTCGATGTCGGTTTCCCAACGGGCCAGCGCGGCGGCTTCGATCTCGCCGGAAATGCTGCCGGCGCGTCGCCGCCGGGCCAGCAGGCAGCGGAATTCGACCATGGTCAGGCTGCAGATGCTGACGCTGTCCTGTGCGTCGAGCCAGTCGAGGACGTCGAACGAGCGCGGCTCGCGGATGTAGCACTTGGCCAGCGCGCTGGTGTCGATATAGGCGCTCAAACGCGATCCTCGCGTTCCTCGGCGAGCAGGACCTCGCTGGGGGTTTCCTGAAGCGGCTGGCTGGCGAGAAACGTCCGCAGACTTGCTCGTGACAGCGGGCGGGCGCGTTTGGCCGGGAGGATGCGCGCCACCGGCTCGCCACGGCAAACCACCAGCACTTCGTCGCTGTCGGCGAACATCTGCTCGGGGTGGCTGAGGCCTTCCCTCGCTTCGCGGATGGTTAGCGTTTTCATCGTGGTCTCCAGTGATCGCAGCTATTGTGTCACAAAGCTATTTTTGTGTCACCGGCGCGCCGCCAGGGCAGGGGCGGCTGCTCCCGGAGCGCTTCCGCCTGCCGCGCGATGGCCATGCCGTCGGGGCCGGGGCGCTGGCGATCGAGTCGATCTGCCGCCGCCACTTACACGCCCTGTTTCAGACTGGCCTGGATGAAATCGTCGAGGTCGCCGTCGAGCACGGCCTGGGTGTTGCCGACCTCGTAGTTGGTGCGCAGGTCCTTGATCCGCGACTGGTCGAGCACGTAGCTGCGGATCTGGTGGCCCCAGCCGATGTCGGACTTGGCGTCCTCCAGCTTCTGCTGCTCGGCCTGCTGCTTCCTGAGCTCGAACTCGTAGAGGCGGGCGCGCAGCATCTTCCACGCTTCGTCGCGGTTGCGGTGCTGCGAGCGGTCGTTCTGGCACTGCACGACGATGCCGGTCGGGGTGTGCGTCAGGCGCACCGCCGAGTCGGTCTTGTTGATGTGCTGGCCGCCGGCGCCGGAGGCGCGGTAGGTGTCGGTGCGCACGTCGGCCGGGTTGATGTCGATCTCGATCGAGTCGTCGACTTCCGGGTAAATGAAGACGCTGGTGAACGAGGTGTGGCGGCGCGCGTTCGAGTCGAACGGGCTCTTCCGCACCAGGCGGTGGATGCCGGTCTCGGTGCGCAGGTAGCCGTAGGCGTAGTCGCCGGCGATGCGCACCGTCGCGCTCTTGATGCCGGCGACGTCGCCTTCCGATTCCTCCAGCACTTCCGCCGTGAAGCCCTTGCGCTCGCAGTAGCGCAGGTACATGCGCAAGAGCATCGACGCCCAGTCCTGCGCCTCGGTGCCGCCGGCGCCGGCCTGGATTTCCAGGAAGCAGGGGTTGGGGTCCTGCGGGTTGTTGAACATGCGGCGGAATTCGAGCGCGGCGACCTTCTCCTCGATGCCCGCGGCGTCGGCCTCGACCGCGTGCAGCGTGTCGTCGTCGCCTTCTTCCTTGCCCATGTCGAAGAGTTCGCGGCTGTCGGCGAGGGCGGCGTCGACCTCCTCCAGCACCAGCACGATGTCTTCCAGCGATTTCTTCTCGCGCCCGAGGTCCTGGGCGCGCTTCGCGTCGTCCCAGATCTTCGGGTCTTCCATCTCCTTGTTGAGGAGGGTCAGGCGTTCACGCTTGTGATCGTAGTCAAAGATACCTCCGGAGCTCGCCACTGCGCTGGGCAATGTCGGCGAGCCGGTTGGCGATCGAATTGAGCTGTTCTGCTTCCATGGCGGGTCTGCAATCGATAAGAAAAATCAACCTGAAATTATACCGTGAAACGCCGCCATGCCGGCGTCGGCGGGCGCCCGCGGTGCCCTCGTCGCCGACGCCTGCCGTCGGCCGGGCGGCATCGCCGCGTCATTCTCGCGGTGCATTTTTTTGATGCGCTGCACCATCGGAGTGCATCGCCGGGCGCTGCCGCGGACGCCGGCGGCGCGCCCGTCGGCGATTGTTTTGTCGCGTTAAATCATGCGGTTAGGTAATTCGCTGCGGTCCGGCTGGGGGCTGGCAAGGTAATTGCCATAGGGGTGATACCGTTCATTCACCAGGGATATGCGCCGTGGATAAAGAGAACTCTGCCGGAACGGGTGGGCCGCCATCGGGCCCGGTTCCATTGCCTCGTCTGGGGCTTCGCCTGCTGCTGATGCAGCTCCTCGCCTTGCTCGCCGGCGCCGCCATGGCGCTGGCGGTGATCCGCAACGGGCACGGCGTCGCCGTCGCCGTCTCCGGCGTCGTGCTCGTCCTCGCCGCGCTGCTCGCCGTCGGCCTGAGCCGCGACCTGCGCGCGTGGAACCGCGAGCTGCACCGCTTCACCTCGGCGATCGAGTCCGGTGACCTGACCGGGCGCATCGAACTCGACAAGGTTGCCGCACACCGCGTCCAGGCCGAACGGCTGAACGCAATGGCGCGTTCGCTGGTGCGCGTCTTCTCCGCCTTCTCGCGCTCGGCGCACGAACTCTCCAGCGTCGCCCGCGAGACGACCAGCAACGCCAGCGGCGGCAATGACGGTGTGCGCACGCAGCGCGACGTCACCGTCAGCTCGGCGGCGACGATCGAGCAGCTCTCGGTCAGCGTCGCCACCACCAGCGAGCACGCGGTGACGGCGGCCGAAGCCGCCACGGCGACCAGCGACGCCGCGGATGTCGCCGCCGAACGCGTCACCGTGCTCGCCGAAACCCTGTCCGGGCTGGTCGCCGCGGTGGACGATTCGATGCAGCGCGCCGGCGTCCTCGGCCAGCGCTCGCACGAGATCGGCACCATCGTCGCGCTGATCAGCGAAGTCGCCGAACAGACCAACCTGCTCGCGCTGAACGCGGCGATCGAGGCGGCGCGTGCCGGCGAGGCCGGGCGCGGCTTCGCCGTCGTCGCCGACGAGGTCAGGAAGCTCGCCGAGCGCACCGCCAAGGCCACGCGCGAGATCGACACCCGGATCGGCGGCATCCGCCAGGAGGTCGGCGTCATGGTGGCGTCGATGGAAGCCACCAACGGCCGCGCGCTGGCCAGCGTCGCCGACGTCGACGGCGCCGTCGGCGCGCTCACCACCGCCCGCGAGAACACCCGCCGCACGCGCGCGCTGATCAACGAGATCGCCGCCGCCTGTGCCGAGCAGAGCGCCGCCAGCCAGAGCGTGGCGCAGAGCATCGAGCAGGTGGCGCAGCTCGCCGACCGCAACGAGGCGCTGGTGCGCGAGAACAGCGACCTCTCGCGCTACCTCGACCAGCTCGCCGCGCAGCTCGCCGAAACCCTGCAACAGTACCGCTACGAGTGACGAAAAATGACCAACACGACCATCACACTGGCGCTTCTCATCGGCCTGTTCTTCGGCATCGGCTCCTGGCTGCTGCGCCACCGCCGCGAGCGTCACGGCGGCCTGGCGACCGCCTGCGAAGCGCGCGAGACCTGCGATAGCCTGCTGCGCCTGGCCGCCCACCTGCAGCAGCATCGCGGCCTCTCCAGCGGCTGGCTGGCCGGCAACGCCAGCTTCGAGCCGCGCATGCTGGCCAAGCGCCGCGACATCGAGACGGTGCTCGCCGAACTGGTGCCGCGCATCGCCCGCGAAAGCCAGCAGGCGCGGCCCTGCCTGACCAGCAACGAACTGTCGCTGTTCCGCTTCCGCTGGCACGGGCTGGTCGACGAGCTGACGGCGGGCAGCGTCGAGCAGAACATCGCCCGCCACGGCCACCTGATCGCCGCCGTGCTCGACTGGCTGGCGGCGATGGGCGAGGCGCGCATCGAACTGACGGCGCCGTCGCGGCTGCCGGTCGGCATCGTCCGCAACTACGCGCAGCGCCTGCCGGTGCTCGCCGAATGCCTCGGCCAGGCGCGCGCCATCGGCAGCAGCGTCGCCGCCAAGCACGGCTGCTCGGCGGTGGCGCGGGTGCGGCTGATGTTCCTCATCGCCCGCTCCGAATCGCTGCTCGAACAGGCCTGCGCCAGCGGCAACCTCGGCTTCGCCGGCAGCCGTGCGAAAAGCGCGGTCGAGCTGATGGCGCAGACGATCCGCGAGTCGCTGCTGGCGCCGTCCGGGATCACGCTGACCGCCGACGCCTACTTCACCGTCGCCACGCAGGCGGTCGACTCGGTGCTGGAATGGGCCGGCCACAGCGGTCGCGAGATCGACGGCCTGCTGCGCGCGCCGGCCCCGTCGGCAGGCGGCGCGGCCGCGGTCGCGGCGGCCGGCGGGAGATGAGCATGTCGAACATGCGCGACGCCGTGCATCTGGCGCATCCCGGCTACCGCCCCTTGCCGTTGCCGGCGATGACGCACGGCGCGCCGGACGACGGGCGGATCCTGCGCGTGCTGATGGACAACCTCGACGGCATGGTCTTTCGCTGCCAGGGCGACGACGAGGCGCGCTTCCTCTTCGTCAGCGGCGGCTGCGAGGCGCTGACCGGCTACGCCGCGGCGGAGCTGACGCTGGCGCAGTCGGTGACGCTGGCGCAGATGATCCACGCCGAAGAGCGCGAGGTCGTGCGCGACACGGTGCAGGCGGCGCTGCTTTCGCGGCGCCCCTACCGCGTCGAATATCGCATCCGCTGCCGCGACGGCTGCGAGAAATGGGTGCTCGAACGCGGCAACGTCGTCTTCGACGCCGGCGGCCAGCCACTGCGCGAGGGCTTTCTTGAGGACGTCTCCGACCAGGTGCGCAGCCAGCACCGGCTGGCCGAGGCCGAGCTGCGCTACCGCAGCATCTTCGAGAACTCGGTGGTCGGCATGTTCCGCACCTCGGCCGACGGTCAGTACCTGGAGGCCAATGGCACGCTGGCGGCGATGTACGGCTACGACTCGCCGGAAGAGCTGATCTACGGCATGCGCGACATCGCCGGCCGCCTCTACGTCGATCCCGGGCGGCGCGCCGAGTTCGCGCGGCAGATCCGCGAGCGCGGGCGCGTGATCGATTTCGAATCCGAGGTCTACCGCGCCGACGGCCGCCGCATCTGGATCGCCGAGAACGCCTACGGCGTGCACCGGACGGGCGGCGAACTGCTCTACTACGAAGGCACGGTCGAGGACATCAGCGAACGCCGCCAGTACCAGGCGCGGCTGGAATACCAGGCGACGCACGATCCGCTGACCGGGCTGGCCAACCGCCTCGTGCTCGACCCGCGGCTGGCCAGGGCGCTGGCCCGCGCCGAGGCGAAGGGCGAGAAGCTGGCGGTGGCCTTCGTCGACCTCGACAACTTCAAGTTCGTGAACGACAGCCTCGGCCACGCCGCCGGCGACCTGCTGCTGGTCGAGGTCGCGCTGCGGCTGCGCGCCTGCCTCGGCGGCGACGACCTGGTCGTGCGCTACGGCGGCGACGAGTTCGTGCTGGTGCTGCCGCGGGCCGATGGCGAAGCGATCGCGGCGACGCTGGAGCGGGTGATGGCGGAGATCTGCTATCCGATGCTGATCGGCGGCCGCGAGGTGGTCGCCATGTGCACCGTCGGTGTCGGCGTCTACCCGGAGGACGGCCGCGACGGCCACAGCCTGCTGAAGAACGCCGACCTGGCGATGCACCACGGCAAGAGCCGCGGCAAGAGCCTGTGCCAGTTCTACACGGCGGAGCTCAACGCCGCGGCGAACGAACGTTTCTCGCTGGAGTCGGCGCTGCGCCGCGCGCTCGAACACCGCGAACTGCACGTCGTCTACCAGCCCAAGGTCGATGCGCGCGGCCTGCCCACCGGCTTCGAGGCGCTGCTGCGCTGGCACAGCCCGGAGTTCGGCACCGTCTCGCCGATCCGCTTCATCCCGCTGGCCGAGGAAACCGGGCTGATCCTGCCGATCACCGAGTTCGTGCTGCGCACCGCCTGCCGCGAGGCCGTGTCGTGGGAGCGTCTCGGGCTCGATGCCGGCGGCAAGGTCGCGGTGAACCTGTCGGCGCGGCTGTTCGCCGAGCCCGACTTGGTCGAGCGCGTCGCCGCCGCGCTCGGCGAAACCGGCCTGGCGCCGGAACGGCTGCAGCTGGAGATCACCGAGAGCTTGCTGATCGGCGACGTCGAGGCGACGGTGGCGACGCTGGAATCCCTGAAGATGCTCGGCGTGCAGATCGCCATCGACGACTTCGGCACCGGCTACTCCTCGCTCGCCTACCTCAAGCGCTTCCCGATCGACATCCTCAAGATCGACCGCGCCTTCGTCGGCGAATGCGATTGGGGCGGCGTGCACATGGCCATCCCGCGCGCCATCGTCTCGCTCGGCCACAGCCTGGGCATGCGCATCGTCGCCGAAGGCATAGAGCGCGAAAGCCAGCTCGACGTGCTCGCCGCGCAGGGCTGCGAGGAGTTCCAGGGCTTCCTGATCGCAAGGCCGCTGGCGCCGGAGGCGGCGGTGGCGTTTTTGCAGGGGGCGTATCAGATTGCGGCGGAGGAGGCGTCTGCCTAGCCTTGTGCCCTGCTGACGGCGCGGAAACCTCCGTCATTCCGGGGCTGCGTAGCGGAACCCGGAGTCCAGGGGAGGGGGCTGCGGTGGCGGGAATGGTGGTGGGAACGTTTGCCGCCGGGTTTCGCCGTTGACCGGCGAGCTACTTTCTTTTGCTTCGCCAAAAGAAAGTAGCCAAAGAAAAGGCGACCCTGGCCTCGCGCCCCCGCTGCGCGGGGGTTCCCTGCGCTACTCGCCGGGCCGGGCACCCCGAGGGCACTTCCTCGCGATGCCTCGCATCGCTCAGGGCGCGGCTGCGGAACTCGGGCCTGCGGCCCTCAGACAGTCCTCGCCGAAACCCCCGGCCCGTCTGCGTTGCTCGGCGCGAGGCAAGGGGCCGGAAAACCGAGTGCTAATGAAAGGTGCTGTGGCCTGAATCGTGGCGATGGTGTTTCCTTGCCCTCTGCGGCGTCGAGCAACGCAGGGCGCAACGGAAAAAGGGCGAGCACTGTCTGAGGGCCGCAGGCCCGAGTTGCGCAGCCCCCGTTGCGACCGAGTAGCGCAGAGCACCCGGCGCAGCCGGGCGCCGCAGCGGGCGCGCCTTTTCTTTGGCTACTTTCTTTTGGCAAGACAAAAGAAAGTGGCCCGCCGGTCAGCGGCGGAACGCAGCGGTTAAACCCCCGCCGCGCCTGATGAGTGCCAAGAGCAAACCCGCAGAACATCAAACATTCTGCAAATGCTCCACCATCAACTGCACACTCTGCACCCCGTTGTACTCATTCACACTCAACCGATACGCCGCCCGCACCTCATCCCCCGGCGTCTCGCCGAAGTTGAACTGGATCGCGTCGAAGCGCAGCCCGCCGGCCTTGAGGCGCAGCTTGAGGTGCTTCTCCTTCAGCACCCGCTGCTGCTCGACCGTGAACCGCCCTTCGAACAGCGGCGCCGGGAAGCCTTGCCCCCAGATCTCGTTCTCCAGCAGACGCGCGGTTTCCAGCGAGAAGTAGCCGGATTCGAGCGTGCCGTCGGTGTGCAGCGTGCGCGTCAGGTCGTCGGCGGCGAGCAGCTCGTCGGCGACGGCGGCGAAGGTGTCGCGGAAGCGCGGGAAGTCGGCTTCGTCGATCGTGACGCCGGCCGCAGCGGCGTGGCCGCCGAATTTCTTGAGCAGCCCCGGCGCCCGCTTGGAGACGAGGTCGAGCGCGTCCCGGAGGTGCAGGCCGGGGATCGAGCGGCCGGAGCCGCGCAGCTGGCCGCCGCCGTCGTTGCGTTCCTCGTCGGCGCGGGCGAAGGCGAACACCGGGCGGTGCAGCTTTTCCTTGATGCGCGAGGCGACGATGCCGACCACGCCCTGGTGCCAGTCGGGCTCGAACAGCGCGATGCCGGCGGTGTCGGCAACGTCGATGCGTTCCAGCGCGAGCAGCGCCTGCTCCTGCATGCCGGCTTCGATCTCGCGCCGTTCCTTGTTCAGCGCGTCGAGCTGCTGCGCGATGTTGAGCGCGCGCGCCGCGTCGTCGGTGGCCAGGCATTCGATGCCGAGCGACATGTCGGCCAGCCGGCCGGCGGCGTTGAGGCGCGGGCCGAGCATGAAGCCGAGGTCGAAGGTGGTGGCCTTGGTCGGGTCGCGGCCGGCGGCGCGGAAGAGGGCGGCGACGCCCGGCGTCATCTTGCCCTCGCGCATGCGCTTGAGGCCCTGGCTGACGAGGATGCGGTTGTTGCGGTCGAGTTTGACGACGTCGGCAACGGTGCCGAGCGCGACCAGGTCGAGCAGCGTCGCCAGGTTGAACTCAGCCCGGCCGCTGCCTTCGGCGAACCAGCCGCGCGCGCGCAGTTCGGCCCGCAGCGCCAGCATCACGTAGAACATCACGCCGACGCCGGCGATGCACTTCGATTCGAAGTCGCAGCCGGGCTGGTTCGGGTTCACGATGCACTCGGCGTCGGGCAACGTCTCGCCCGGCAGGTGGTGGTCGGTGACCAGCACGGCGATGCCCAGCTCGTGCGCGCGGGCAACGCCCTCGACGCTGGCGATGCCGTTGTCGACGGTGACGATCAGGTCCGGCGACATCGTCGCCGCCAGGTCGACCACCGACGGCGACAGCCCGTAGCCATGCACGAAGCGATCCGGCACCAGATAGCCGATCTCGGCGCCGCTGCCGGCGGCCATCGCCCGCAGCGCGCGCAGGCCGACGGCGCAGGCGGTGGCGCCGTCGCAGTCGTAGTCGGCGACGATCAGGATGCGCGCCTCGGCTTCCAGCGCGTCGGCGAGCAGCGCCGCGGCCTCGTTGGCGCGGGTCAGCGAGGCCGGCGGCAGCAGCGACTTCAGGTCGTAGTTCAGTTCGGCCGCGCTCTCGATGCCGCGCGCGGCGTAGATGCGCGCCAGGAGCGGGTGCAGGCCCTGCTGTTCGAGCGCCCAGCTGCGGCGCGGCGGAATCTCGCGGGAGACGATGCGGGTCATGCCTTCGGCGCCTCCGCGGCCAGTTGCTGCGCCAGCGCCTGCAGCGGCTGCGGGCGCTTCCAGAATTTCCACAGGTCGCCGCGTTCGACCTGCCAGGCCGGCTCGCCGTAGATCGTGCTGGCGCGCAGGTCGAGCGCGACCTTGCCGCGGCGGACGGCGGCGGCGAGCGGCGCGAACCAGTCGCGTTCGAGTGCCCGCAGGCCGTCGCGCCAGGCCTCGCTGTCCTCGTACTGGACGGCGCGCAGCAGTGGGTCGAGGGTGACCAGCACGCGGCCGTCGGCGCCGGCCTGCTGTTCAAGCGCGGCCAAGCTGGTCGGCGCGGCCTGCGCCGCAATGCCGGCGCAGCGCGCCAGGCCGCGGGCCAGCGGGTGGTCGCTGCAGACGGCGGTCCACTCGGCGCGCAGGTCGCGCGGCAGTTGGCCGGGGCCCCACAGCCACAGGCTGTTGACCGTCATCCGCCCGGCGTCGGCGCGGGCTTCGTTGATCGCCTGGCCGTGCAGCAGCATCTGCGCCTCGTTCAACAGCTTGCGCAGCCAGGCCGTGCGGCCTTCTTCCGGCAGCTGGCGGTCGACGCGGCGGCCGGCCATCGCCGACAGCGGCGGCGTCTCGAAGTCGGCGGCGGCCGACAGGCGCAGGTACCAGCGCTCCGGCGTCGCCGCGCGGAATTCGAACGTTTCACCGACGTCGGCGAAGTAGCGGTTGAGCTCGCCGGTCAGCGCTTCCGCCTCGGCCAGCGAGATGTCCACGCGGCTGCCGTCGGCGAGGATCAGGCGCTCCTGGTGGAAGCGCAGGTGCACCGGGTCGGCGCAGGTCCAGTGCGCGTCGCCCGGGTCGATGCCTTCGCCGAGCAGGCGCAGCGCGGCGTAGGGCACGGCGCGGTCGAGGCCGAAGGCGCGGGCGATGGCGGCGTCGAAGGTCGCCGGCGTGTCGCTGGCGTCGGCGCGGCGGCCGCGCGCCAGCAGCGTCGCGAGGGCGGGGCAGTCGAGTCCGGCGAAGGTATCGGCATCGCCGGGTTCCGGCCAGATCAGTTGGCCGTGGAGTCCGGAGGGGCAGCAGGGGAAGGCTCGGAAGTTTACCGTACTTCCCCTGCCGGCCGTGACCGGATGATCCGCGGCTGCATGGATTCCGGGTCAAGCCCGGAATGACGGCGGGGATGGACCGCCGGCGCCAACCGCATACCCCGTCATTCCGGGGCCGCGCAGCGGAACCCGGAATCCAGGGAATGCCCCGCGGCGATCCGGAAGATGCAGAAGCCGCCCGTGCCGCGCTGCAGGATTCCGGGGCAAGCCCGGAATGACGGTGGGGATGGACCGCCGGCGCCAACCGCATACCCCGTCATTCCGGGGCCGCGCAGCGGAACCCGAAATCCAGGGGATGTCCCGCGGCGATCCGGCAGATGCAGAAGCCGCCCGTGCCGTGCTGCTGGATTCCGGGTCAAGCCCGGAATGACGGCGGGGATGGACCGCCGGCTGGATTCCGGGTCAAGCCCGGAATGACGGCGGGGATGGACCGCCGGCGCCAATCGCACACCCCGTCATTCCGGGGCCGCGTAGCGGAACCCGGAATCCAGGGAATGCCCCGCGGCGATCCGGCCGATGCAGAAGCCGCCCGTGCCGTGCTGCTGGATTCTGGGTCAAGCCCGGAATGACGGTGGGGATGGACCGCCGTCGCCAACCGCATACCCCGTCATTCCGGGGCCGCGCAGCGGAACCCGGAATCCAGGGAATGCCCCGCAGCGATCCGGCAGATGCAGAAGTCGCCGGCGCCGTGCTGCTGGATTCCGGGTCAAGCCCGGAATGACGGTGGGGATGGACCGCCGGCGCCAAGCGCATACCCCGTCATTCCGGGGCCGCGCAGCGGAACCCGGAATCCAGGGGATGCCCCGCGGCGATCCGGCAGATGCAGAAGCCGCCCGTGCCGTGCTGCTCGATACCGGGTCGAGCCCGGAATGGCGGTGCGACCGGTACCGGCGGCTGCCTTCAGCGCCCGCGCATCGTCACATCCCGCCGAGGCACAGGTACTTGATCGTCAGGTACTCGTCGATACCGTAGTGCGAGCCCTCGCGGCCGACGCCCGACTCCTTGACGCCGCCGAAGGGCGCCACCTCGTTCGAGATGATGCCCTCGTTGATGCCGACCATGCCGTATTCGAGTTGCTCGGCGACGCGCCAGACGCGGCCGATGTCGCGCGAGTAGAAGTACGAGGCCAGTCCGTAGCGGGTGTCGTTGGCCATGCGGATGGCTTCGTCGTCGGTCCTGAAGCGGAACAGCGGTGCCACCGGCCCGAAGATCTCTTCGTGGGCAACGGCCATGTCGGTGGTGACGCCGGTCAGCACCGTCGGCGCGTAGAAGTTGCCGCCTTTCGCGTGGCGGGTGCCGCCGAGCACCACCTTGGCGCCCTTGGCGACCGCATCGGCGACCAGGCCTTCGACCTTCTTCACTGCCGCTTCGTTGATCAGCGGGCCGATCTGCGTGCCGTTCTCCAGCCCGTCGTCGACCTTCATCGCTGCCACGGCCTCGGCCAGCTTGGCGGCGAAGGCGTCGTACACGCCGTCCTGGACCAGCAGGCGGTTGGCGCAGACGCAGGTCTGGCCGGCGTTGCGGTACTTCGAGGCGAGCGCGCCGCGGACCGCGGCGTCGAGGTCGGCGTCGTCGAAGACGATGAACGGCGCGTTGCCGCCCAGTTCCAGCGAGACGCGCTTGACGGTGCCGGCGCAGGCCGCCATCAGCCGCTTGCCGACCGGCGTCGAGCCGGTGAAGGAGAGCTTCCTGACGATCGGGCTGGCCGTCAGCACCTCGCCGACCACCGCCGGCCGCGCCGTGGTGACGATGTTCAGCACGCCGGCCGGGATGCCGGCGCGGCTGGCCAGTTCGGCCAGCGCCAGCGCCGAGAGTGGCGTCGCCTCGGCCGGCTTGACCACCGAAGTGCAGCCGGCGGCCAGCGCCGGGCCGACCTTGCGCGTGATCATCGCGATCGGGAAATTCCACGGCGTGATCGCCGCGGTGACGCCGACCGGCTGCTTGATCACCAGCAGGCGCTTGTCGCCGGTCGGCGCCGGGATCGTCTCGCCATAGACGCGCTTGCCTTCCTCGGCGAACCACTCGATGAACGAGGCGCCGTAGGCCACCTCGCCCTTGGCCTCGGCCAGCGGCTTGCCCTGTTCCAGCGTCATCAGCACCGCCAGGTCGTCCTGGTTGGCCAGGATCAGGTCGTGCCAGCGGCGCAGCAGCGCCGCGCGCTCCTTCGCCGTCTTCGCGCGCCACGCGGGCAGGGCAGCATCGGCGGCGGCGATGGCGCGCTCGGTTTCGTTGGCCCCCAGGTCCGGCACGCGGGCGATCTCGGCGCCGTTCGCCGGGTTGTGGATGGCATGGTCGGCGCCGTTGTCGGCGGCGACCCAGGCGCCGTTGATGAAGGCCTGCGTCTTCAGCAGGGAGGGGTCTTTCAAAAGCGATTTAGGCATTCTCTGATTCCTTCAAAAGGTTGAAGCTGAAATTCCGGTATCTACAAGGCACAAGCGGTTCAACCCGCCATTCCGGCTGGCATGCCCCTGGATTCCGGGTTCCGCTGCGCGGCCCCGGAATGACGGCGGGGGGTGATTGGCATCCGCGGCCCGCCACGTCCCCTCGTCATTCCGGGCTTGACCCGGAATCCAACCGAAGGGAGTGCAAGGCCAGGTGCGGCGGCTGGCATCCACCTGGATTCCGGGTTCCGCTGTGCGGCCCCGGAATGACGGCGGGGGTTGGTTGAACGTCGTGTTGCGTTCATGCGGCGATGGCGGCGAGCGCCTGCCGCGTCGCCTCGGGCACCGGCACCGGCTTGCCGCTTTCGCGATCGACATAGACATGCACGAAGTGCCCGGCGGCGGCGATTTCCTCGTCGTCGTTGCGGAACAGTCCGACCTCGTAGCGGATGCTCGATGTGCCGATCTTCGCCACGCGGATGCCGGCGGCGACCGCGTCGGGGAAGGCCAGCGGGCGGAAGTAGCTGCACGAGGTCTCGACGACGAAGCCGACCGTCTCGCCCTGGTGGATGTCGAGCACGCCGCGTTCGATCAGGTACTGGTTCACCGCGGTGTCGAAGTAGCTGTAGTAGTTCACGTTATTCACGTGGCCGTAGATGTCGTTGTCCATCCAGCGGGTCGGAATGACGCGGAAATGCCGGTAGTCGGCGCGGCGCTGTTCGCGTGCGGACATGGCCACTCCTCAGAAGGCCGCGCGGTAGATGGCCAGTGCGTCCTCGTAGGCGACGTCGCGCGGGTTGTTCACCAGCAGGCGCTGCACGTTCATCGCGTCGGTGGCCAGCATCGGCAGGTCGGCTTCCTTGACGCCGGCCTCGCGCAGCGTCTGCGCATAGGGCATCGCCGCGACGCGCTCGCGGATCGCCGCGACGAAGGCGCGGGCGGCCTTGGCGTCGTCGGCCGAGACCAGTTCCGGCAGGATCGCGCGGCCGAGTTCGGCATACAGCGCCTCCGCCTTGGGCAGGTTGAATTCGAGCACCGGCACCAGCACCAGCGAATTCGAGAGCCCGTGCGGCAGGTGGTAGTGGCCGCCGAGCGGGTAGGCCAGCGCATGCACGGCGCCGACCGGGGCGTTGGCGAAGGCCATGCCGGCGAACAGCGAGCCGAGCAGCATGTTCTCGCGCACCTGCGCGTCCTTGCCGTCGCTGACCGCCGCCGGCAGGTTGGCATAGAGCAGTTGCAGTGCCTTGATCGCCAGCGCGTCGGAGAGCGGGTTCTTCTTCAGCCGGGTGGTGAAGGATTCGATCGCGTGCACCATCGCGTCGACGCCGGTCATCGCCGTCACCGCCGGCGGCAGGCCCAGCGTCAGCAGGCTGTCGAGCAGCGCGACATCGGGGTAGAGCAGCGGCGAGACGACGCCCTTCTTCTCGTGTGTCGGCGTCGTCAGGATCGAGATCGGCGTCACTTCCGAGCCGGTGCCGGCGGTGGTCGGCACCTGGATCAGCGGCAGGCGCGGGCCCTTGGCCAGGCCGATGCCGTAGATCGCCGGCAGCGCCTGCGGCGTCTTCACCAGCAGCGCGACCAGCTTGGCGGTATCGAGCGAGCTGCCGCCGCCGAAACCGATCACGCCGTCGACGCCGGCGGTACGGGCGGCATCCACCGCGGCCTGCACGCTGGTTTCCGGGGGGTCGGCGAGGACGTCGGAGAACACCGTCACCTGGATGTCGGCGGCCTGCAGCGAAGCGACGGCGCCGTCGACCAGGCCGGCCTTGATCAGGCCGGCGTCGGTGACGAGGAAGACATGCGAGATGCCGAGGCCGCGGGAGATTTCGCCGAGGCGGTTGGCGCCGCCCTGTTCGCAGATGATCCGGGGCGCGGTTTCGAAACTGAATTGCGACATGACTGGTTCCTTTCAGTGATCTTGAAAAACTGGCTACGAAACGATGCCGGCTCCGTCATGGATTCCGGGTCAAGCCCGGAATGACGGGGGCTTGGGGAGGCGCCGGCGCAAATCTCACCCCGCGTCATGCCAGGGCTGCGCAGCAGAACCCGGAATCCGGGGGGTGTCCCGGCCACCGTCATGGATTCCGGGTCGAGCCCGGAATGACGGGGGCTTGGGGAGGCGTCGGCGCAAATTCCATCCCGCGTCATGCCGGGGCTGCGCAGCAGAACCCGGAATCCAGGGGGTGTCCCGGCCGCCGTCATGGATTCCGGGTCGAGCCCGGAATGACGGGGGCTTGGGGAGGCGCTGGCGCAAATTCCATCCCGCGTCATTCCGGGGCTGCGCAGCAGAACCCGGAATCCAGGGAGTGTCCCGGCTGCCGTCATGGATTCCGGGTCGAGCCCGGAATGACGGGGGCTTGGGGAGGCGTCGGCGCAAATTCCATCCTGCGTCATTCCGGGGCTGCGCAGCAGAACCCGGAATCCAGGGGGTGTCCCGGCCGCCGCCGTGGATTCCGGGTCGAGCCCGGAATGACGGGGGGCGGTTGCTGCGGTCGCCAGGTGCTTGAACATCGTGGGTGATTCCGCGTCGTCAGCCGGCGGTGACCACGCCGCGCTCGATGCGGAAGACGTGGTCCACCAGGTCGGCGCTGTGCGTGTCGTCGGACTCGGAGAGGATCACCGACATCCCTTCCTGGCGCAGGCTGCCGATGACCTCGGTCAGCCGGCGCGAGAGCACCGGGGCGACGCCTTCGAAGGGTTCGTCGAGCAGCAGCAGCTTGCGCCCGGGCATCAGCGCGCGGGCCAGCGCGACCAGCTTCTGCTGGCCGCCGGAGAGCTGCAGCGCGCGGCGGTCGCGGAACTCCCGCACTTCCGGCATGCGCTCGTAGATCCACCGCAGCCGGCTGGCGGCATCGGCGAGGCCGTTGGCCCAGGCCGGCAGCAGGATGTTCTCCTCGACGGTGAGCGCCGGGATCAGCCGGCGGTCTTCCGGCATGTAGCTGATGCCGCGGCGGGCCAGCTCATGGGCGGACAGGCGCTGCAGGTCTTCGCCGGCGGCGGCCATGCGCCTGGCCGAGAACGGCATCAGGCCCATGATCGAACGCATCAGCGTCGTCTTGCCGGCGCCGTTGCGGCCGATCAGGCCGACCATGCTGCCGGCCGGCACGTCGAGCGAGACCTCGCGCAGGATCGGGATGCGCTCGATGGCGACGTCGAGCGAACGGACTTCGAGGGCGGCGTTCATGCGGCTTCTCCCAGGGCGTTGATGTCGAGGTGATGGCCGATCACCAGTTCCTGCACGCGGGCATCGCTCAGCACCTCGCGCGGCGGGCCGTCGGCGATGATCTCGCCGCTGTAGAAGGCCATGATCCGCGTCACGTAGCGGGCGACGATCTCCATGTCGTGCTCGACGAAAAGCACCGTCACGCCGTGCTGGCGGACGACCGCCATGACGGTATCCATCAGCGCGAACTTCTCCTCGATGCTGACGCCGCTGGTCGGCTCGTCCAGGAGCAGCATGCGCGGCTGGCTGACCAGCGCCATCGCGATGTCGACCAGCTTCCGGGCACCCTGCGGAACGGTGCTGACCAGCGCGTCGCGGTAACGGGAAACGCCGAACTCGGCGAAGATCGCGTCGGCGCGTTCGCGCCGCTCCGGCGTGTCGAGCGGGCGGAAGAACGACGGGCGCGGCCCTTCGGCGGCGACCAGCGAGACCAGCGCGTTCTCCATCACGGTGAGCTTGGGGAACAGCTGCGCCACCTGGAACGAGCGGGCCATGCCCATGCGCGTGATGGCGCGCGGCTGGCGGCCGATCACCGAGTTGCCGTCGAACAGGATGTCGCCGGACGACGGCGGCAGGTAGCCGGTGACCATGTTGATGAAGGTCGTCTTGCCGGCGCCGTTGGAGCCGATGACGCCGACGATCTCGCCCTGCGCGATCTGCACGTTGAGGTCCTTGGCGGCGACGACGGCGCCGAAGGTGCGCGTCAGGCCGCGCGTTTCGAGAATGGTGCTCATGCCCTGACCCCTTTCTCGGAAATGGGGGAAGAAATCCCCTTGGGGGATTGGCTCGCCTCCGTAGCCGGTTGGCCGCTCGTTGCGGCAATTTCCCTGCGCCGCCGCTGGACCAGGCTCCACAGGCCCTTCGGCAGGAACAGCACCAGTGCCAGCAGGATGATGCCCAGCGTCATCTGCCACAGGTTCGGCGCCTCCTGGATGGCGAAGGTGCGGATCACCGAGAAGACGATGGCGCCGATGAACGGTGCGACGACGTGGCCGGTGCCGCCGAGGATGGCGATGAAGACGAACTCGCCGGAGGTGGTCCAGAACGCCATGTCCGGATCGATGTGGCCGGTGGCCAGCGCGGTGAGGCCGCCGCCCAGCGCCGAGACGCCGGCGGCGGCCACGTAGTTGGCGAACAGCAGCCAGCGCGGCGAGAGGCCGAGGTACTCGACGCGGATCTCGTTCTCGCGCACCGCCTCGGTGACGCGGCCGAGGCCGGATTCGAGGAAGCGGTGGAAGGCGAGCGCGACGCCGAGCGCAATCAGCACCGTCAGCAGGTAGATCGCCCGCTTCTTCTCGACGCCTCCCGGCACCCAGCCGAGGAAGCTCGGCGGCGCCACGTTGAAGCCGTCGGTCGAGCCGAGCGCCGACGATTTCACCAGCACGCCGTAGAGGATCATCGACAGCGCCAGCGTCAGCATGGCGTAAAAGATCTCGCGGTAGCGCGTCAGCAGGAAGCCGCAGACCAGCGCGACGGCGACCGCGGCGACGGTGCCGACGGCGAGCAGCGCGAAGGCGTCGGTGAGACCGAGGTACTGCGCGCCGAGGCCGGCACCGTAGCCGCCGACGCAGTAGAAGAGCGCCTGGCCGAACGACACCAGGCCGGCGCGCATCTGGATGACGACGCCGAGCACCACCAGCGCCTTGGCGAAGGCCAGCGTCAGCAGGAAGGTCAGCCAGGCCGGCAGCACCCAGGCGCCGGCGGCGAGCACGGCCGCTGCGGCGAGCAGCGCCGGCGGCGTCGGCGATGAAAAGTTTTTCAAGATGGACATCAGATTCTCCTGGCCAGCGTCTGGCCGAACAGCCCCTGCGGGCGGATGGCGAGGACGAGGAACATCACGCCGTAGATCACGAACAGCTCGACCTCCGGCGCCACATGCACGGCGAACGAGCGCGACAGGCCGACCAGCACCGCACCGGCGGCGGCTCCGCCGATGCTGCCCAGCCCGCCGACGACGACGACGGCGAAGGCGAGCACGATCACCTCGACGCCGATCCCCGGCGTCACCGAGATCGCCGGCGCCGTCAAGGCGCCGGCCAGCGCGCCGAGCACGGCGCCGATGGCGAAGGTGGCGGCGAACATGGCGTTGACGTTCACGCCCATCGCCACCGCGATCTCGCGGTCGTGGATCACCGCGCGCAGCAGCCGGCCCTTGTTGGTGCGGTTGAGCGCGAACCAGGCGGCGAGACCGATCAGGATCGACACCGCGATCAGCGCCAGATCGTAGTTGGCGAAGCGCAGGCCCTCGCCGACGGCGGTCTGGCCGAGCAGGCGGTAGGGTTGCCAGGCGAAGTAGGGGTCGACGCCCCAGAGCAGCTTGGTCGCGTCTTCGAGGATCAGCAGCAGCGCGTAGGTGACGATCACCATCAGGATCTCGTCGCGGCCGTGCAGGAAGCGCAAGAGGCCCTGCTCGATGGCGATGCCGACGATGGCGCCGGCAACCAGCGCGCAGCCGACCAGCAGCGCGTAGCTCCAGTACGGGCTGCCCTGCTGCTCGCCGGAGAAGTACCAGCCGACCAGCGAAGCGGCGGAATAGGCGCCGATGGCGTAGAAACTGCCGTGCGCCATGTTGAGCACGCGCATCACCCCGTAGATGATGGTCAGCCCGGCGGCGACGAGGAACAGCCACGAGGCGTAGATCGCCCCGTCGATAAGGATTGCAAGAAAACTGGACATGAAACTCCCTTCGAGGCGAGGTTTGCGGCCTCGCCCGCGTTGATACAAGGTTTGCGTTGCAGCGTCGGACAGGTGAGCGGTGGCGGGGCGGCCCCTGGATTCCGGGTCAAGCCCGGAATGACAGCTGGTTCTGGCGTCCGGCCAACCCCCCGTCATTCCGGGGCCGCGAAGCGGAACCCGGAATCCAGCGGCGGCGTTCGCACGCCACCGGACGGCTGGTTCAGGCGTCCGGCCAAGCTCCGGCCTCCCACCCAACCCTCCGTCATTCCGGGGCCGCGAAGCGGAACCCGGAATCCAGCAGCGGCATTCGCACGCCCCCGGACTCCACCTTCCGTCCTCACCAGGGACCTACGGATCAACAGTCCGGCGCTCCCCCGGGCGAACCTGTCGCCCACTCAGCCCTGATTGCGTCCTGCAACCATCAGCTGCACTTCGCCCCCGGGAAGCCCGCCTTGATCCAGTCCGCCGGCGTCGTGCCGTCCGGCGGCATCAGGCACTCGCCCGGGTAGGTCTTGAGCTTGGCGACGCTGGCCTTGCCGGTCTTGGCGTCGTGCTGGTATTCGCCGTAGGTGACGCTCTGCACCGCCTGGTGGCCCTTGGCGCGCGACATGTGCACGGTGCCGCTGGGGGCCTCGAAGGTGAGGCCGGTGAAGCCCTGCACGACCTGGTCGGCGGTGGGCATCGCGCCCGGCTTGGCGGCCTTCTCGGCGGCGGCCTTCAGGCCGAGGATGGCCTGCACCATCTTGTAGGCCGGGTAGGTCGGCGCTTCCTTGTATTGCGCGGTGAAGTTCGGGCGGAACCAGTCGTTCAGCGCGTTCTTCGGCGAGAAGGCGCCGAACGGGCCGCGGCCGCCGACGATGGTGCCGTTCGGCACTTGGCCCTTGAAGTGGTCGAGGCCGCCTTCGCCGCAGGTCAGCACCGCGGTGCGCTTGTCGAACAGGCCGCGCGCGGCGCCCTGCAGCATCATCGCCTCCATGTCGCCGCCCCAGAAGCTGGAGTGGATGATGTCCGGGTTGGCCACCGACAGCGCCGAGATCTCGGCGCCGTACTGGCCTTGCGCCAGCTTCGGCCACTGCTCGGAAACCACCTTCACCTCGGGCTTGATCTGCTTCAGCGCGAGGATGAAGTCGTTCCACGAGTCCTGGCCCCAGGCGTAGTTCTGCTGGATGCTGGCGACCGTCTTCACGTCCGGGCGGGTCTCGACGATGTAGCGGGCGGCGGCGACGTTGTCGACCACCGCGTCCAGCCCGGTGCGGAACAGGTACTTCGGATTCTTCACCGTCTCGAACACCTTCGAGGTGCCGCAGTCGAAGAACACCGTCGGCACGCCCAGCTCCTCGGCCGTCGGCGCGATCGCCAGGCAGTCGCCGGAGGAGATGTAGCCGATCACCGCATCGACCTTCTGGCGTTGCACCAGGTTGCGGAATTCCTCGGTCTGCTTGGTCGCACCGCCGCTCTCGTCGATGATCACCGTCTCGATCTCGACGCCGTTGATGCCCTTCCGGTCGTACGGCGCCGGCAGCTTGCCGGCGTTCAGCGCTTCCACCGTCAGCTTGGCGGCGTTGGCTGCCGGCACGCCGAACGGGCCGGCGGCGGCGCCGGAGAGGAAGGTGACGATGCCGATGCGGAACTTGCCGTTGTCGGCGGCGATCGCCGGCGACGACAGGGCGGCCGTCAGCGCAACGGCGGCGGCGGAAAGGCGCAACAAACGATTCGAGCGGTGCGAGGTGCGATGCATGAATGTCTCCTACTTGGGTGGGGGTGAAACCGGCGGACTGCCGGGGGTGCCGTGCTCACGCGCACGGCGGTTGCGAACGAGATCGAGCGGCGGCTGCAGTTCCTCCGCCCGATAGACGACCCAGCGGCCGAGCATCACCTTGGCCGGCGGGAAAGCGGTGTTCGGCACGACTTCGCCGATGGCCTGCGTCTGCAGGATCTGGTGCGTTTCCGGGTCGATGTGCGAGACATGGCCGTCCGGGTCTTCCGGCAGCGCCAGGTGCAGGCCTTCGAGGGTGCGGATGATCTGGTCGTTGCCGGCGCGCCTGCCGGCCAGCGCCATCGCCCGGCCGATGGCCATGATCCCGGCGTAGGCGCCTTCGGCGGCGTAGGTCGGGAAGCGGCCTTCGAGCGCGAAGAAATCGTTCACGAACTTGCGGTTGCGCGGCGTCTCCGGCCAGTTGTTGTGGTGTCGCGCGGAGAGGATCAGCCCGGCCGGCGCCTGCTCGCCGAGCGAGGCGAGCACGTCGAAGTTGCCGCCGGTGTCGAAGTTGGCCAGCTTCGCCTTGTCCAGCAGCCCGGCGGCCAGCGCCTGCTTGAGGAAGGCGATGAAGTCGCCGCCCCACAGCGCGGTGACGATCACGTCCGGCTTCGCCGCCGCCAGCTCGGCGATGTGCGCCGAGTAGTCCGGCTCGTAGAGGCGCGGCCAGAGGTGGCCGGCCGTCTCGTACTTGACGCCGAGCCCGGCCAGCGCCGCCTCCAGGTCGCGCCAGGCGATGTGGCCGTAGTCGTAGTCGGGGCCGATGAAGGCCAGCCGCTTCCAGCCGCTCTTCTTCTGCAGCTCGGCGAGGTAGCGCGCGCCGGCGGCCATCGAGGTCCACGTGTCGTTGGAGACGCGGAAGTAGTGGCGGTGGTATTCCTCGATCGTCAGCCGCGACGAGGCATGGTCGGTGCCGATCATGATCACCTGCCGCTGCCGCGAGACGCGGCTGACCGCCTGCGCCACGCCGGAACTGACGATGCCGCAGAGGAACTTCACCTTGTCGCGGTCGACGAAGTTCTCGGCGATGCGCGTGGCGACGGAAACCTTGGAGCGGTCGTCCTCGACCAGGATGCGCAGCTTCGGTACCGTGCCGGCCGGCACGGTGTTGGCAAATTCGGCGGCGAGATCGGCCAGCGCCAGCTTCATGCCGGCGATGCTGTCGCGCCCGTAGATCGCCGCGCGCCCGGCCAGCGGGAACATGCAGCCGACCGTGGCGTCGGCCGCGCGCGCCGAGGCGCCGAACTCGATCCGCGCCTGGCCGGCGAGCGGCCAGGCGAGCGCCGCCAGCGCCATCAGGCGGGCCAGGTGCAGCGCAGCGGTGCGAATGATTAGGGACATCTTCTCCTCCAGGGGCAGGTAAATGACATCGCCTATTTTGAGCGTGAATCACACGCAGGCGGCGAGGTTCAGGTACCGGCGGAGGGATAGATCGCAAGGGGTGTGCCAGCGCCGCGGCGCGAGCCGGAAAAGCCCTGCTGGCGGGCTTTTCCGGCCATCGGCGGAATTTTTCGTGCGGCGCTGAGCGCCCTGCGCGGCGCGGCTGAGCGGAAAGCGCTCGGCATTGCCGCGGCGCGATGCGCGGAATCCGCTCATCGCGGGCGTCGCCGCTCGCTTGCTTCCGCGAGCAGTCAGTCACCCCGGATTCGGCTGAGTTAACCCCGTCATACCGGGCTTGACCCGGAATCCGACCGAAGGGAGTGCAAGACCATCGACGGGCTAGGGACTTCCCCTGGATTCCGGGTTCCGCTGCGCGGCCCCGGAATGACGGCGGGAGCGCGATTTAGGCCGGCTGCCTGTCATGTTCCCCCCGTCATTCCGGGCTTGACCCGGAATCCAGGCGGCGGGCTCGACAGCAATAAGAGAGCAATAAGGGTCAGCTTCGATTCGGCTAGAAAAACGAAGCTACCCCTGTCGCATAACCCCGTCCTCTCACCATGCCGCTCACCGCAGCGGCGCCCCCTCTTCGTTCAGGATATCCAGGTAGGCGCTGTAGGCGAACACGCGGTTGCGGCGCTGGCCGGTGAGTTCATGCATCACACCCAGCTTGACCAGGGTTTGCACTGCCTTGGCCGCAGTGGGGAAACTCAGGCCGCTGTCGGCGGCAAGATATTTCAGGTTGGACAAAGGGCGCTGGCGCAGGCAGTCGAGCACGCGCACGGCGCTGCCGGTGGCGGCAGTCGAGCCGCTGGCCTGCACACGCTGGCGATCCTGTGCAAATAGTTTGCCGAGGCGTTGCGCGGTGTCCACGGCGCCGCTGGCGGTTTGCTGCACGCCTTCCAGAAAGAAATCGACCCAGGCCTCCCAATCGCCGTGGGTACGCACGCGGTCGAGCAGGTCGTAATACAGGCTGCGGTGCTGCTTGAAGTAGAGGCTCAGGTAGAGCAGGGGCTGGCTGAGCAGGCGGCCGTGGTGCAGCTGCAGGGCGATGAGCAGGCGGCCCAGGCGGCCGTTGCCGTCGAGAAATGGGTGGATGGTTTCGAACTGGACATGGGCCAGCGCGGCACGCAGCAGGGTGGGCAGGCCGTCGTTCTCTGCATGCAGGAAGGCTTCCAGCGCGGCCATGCAGGCTTCCACTTCCTGCGGCGGTGCCGGTACGAAGCGTGCGTTGCCGGGGCGGGTGCCGCCGATCCAGTTCTGGCTGCGGCGGAATTCGCCGGGGTGCTTGTCGCTACCCCGGCCCTTGGCCATCAGGTGGCTGTGCATCTCGCGCAGCAGCCGGTTGCACAAGGGGAAACCTTGGCGCAAGCGGGCCATGCCGTGTTCGAGTGCGGCAATGTAGTTGCTGACCTCCTGCACGTCGTCGAAGGGGACGCCGGGGGCTTCGTCCAGTTCGAACAACAGCAGGTCGTTCAGGGAGGATTGGGTGCCCTCGATCTGCGACGACAGCACGGCTTCGCGTCGCACGTAGGCATAGAGGAAAAGCTGCGGGTCGGGCAACAGGGTGCTGACGCTGTCGAGCCTGCCCACGGCCAGGCTGGCCTGCTCCAGCAGTTGCTGGCGCGCGCCGCTCAAGTCGATCGCCGGCACGGGCGGTAGCGGATGCGGTACGAAGGCGCGCACGGTTTCGCCGCCTGCGGTGCCGGGGGCGTAATAGCCGGTGGTATCGCGTTGCATGGGGCAGACGTACCTTTAATAAGGAATCTTATTATTAAATAATTTCTCGTTTTGTTAAATAAGTTTGTGCGCTGCGACCGTCGGTCGCTGTTGGCGGGGGGGTAAGGTTTGCCGTGCCGCCAGCGACAAAGCATAGAGCGGCCGCGAAATCGCACGGAATCAAAAGCCGCTGCCGGCTGTCACACACCGCAACGGAGAGAGGGCACCATGAAACGCTACAGCAGAAACGAAGCCGCGATCGCCGCGCTGACCCCCGAGCAATATCGGGTCACCCAGCAGAGCGGCACCGAATACCCGGGCACCGGCGAGTACCTTCACCATCACGCGCCGGGAATCTACGTCGACGTCGTCTCCGGCGAACCCTTGTTCGCGTCGAGCGACAAGTTCGACTCGGGCTGCGGCTGGCCCAGCTTCAGCAAGCCGATCGTGCCGGCCTTCGTGAACGAACTGCACGACACCAGCCACGGCATGGACCGCACCGAAGTCCGCTCGACCCACGGCGACAGCCACCTCGGGCACGTCTTCCCGGATGGTCCGCGCGATCGCGGCGGCCTGCGCTACTGCATCAATTCGGCCGCGCTGCGCTTCATCCCGCTTGAGCAGATGGAAGCCGCGGGCTACGGCGAGTACATCGACCAGGTGGAGGTGGCGTGATGGCGAATCTGGAACATTCGGAACGCGCCGTCCTCGCCGGCGGCTGCTTCTGGGGCATGCAGGAGCTGATCCGCCGCCTGCCGGGGGTGCTGTCCACGCGCGTCGGCTACACCGGCGGCGACGTGCCCCGCGCCACCTATCGCCACCACGGCAGCCACGCCGAGGGAATCGAGATCCACTTCGACCCGGAACGGCTGAGCTACCGGCGCCTGCTGGAATTCTTCTTCCAGATCCACGACCCGACGACCCGCAACCGCCAGGGCAACGACAACGGGCCGTCGTATCGCTCGGCGATCTACTACGTCGACGAGCGCCAGCGGCAGATCGCGGAGGACACCATCGCCGACGTCGATGCCTCCGGCCTCTGGCCGGGCAAGGTGGTGACCGAGGTCGAAGCGGCCGGCGATTTCTGGGAAGCGGAGCCGGAGCACCAGGACTATCTCGAACGCCATCCCGGCGGTTACACCTGCCACTTTCCCCGCGCTCACTGGGTGCTGCCGCAGCGAGGCGCGAAGGGCGGCGGATAGCGCATTGCGGGAATGGTCAGGCAGTGCGTCCTGCGGGCTTGGACGTGGGGGCGCTGCGTCTTCGCGCCTGACGCGTGCTATCGGAGCGGTGACCCTCAACCCGGAACGCAACTTGGCGGTCACCATGACATCCCGTGCGACGGATACACAGCCTTTGACTGCATGACCGAGGCGGCAGCTATCTTGACGCGCGCCGTTGTCAGGGAGGCAGCCTGTAACGGGTAGTGGGAACGAAGCTCGCCGAATTCCGTGGACAGCCCCAGGCTCACGTTGAATGACGAGCGGTTTGCCTTCCGGTACGAAAATGATGTTGTGCTGGTGGCGCCCCGTCAGCAAGCCGTCTATCTTTAAAGCGTTCGCCGAGCCTTGCTCAAAGCCGGGTAAGTGAAGTTATTCGGAACGCCGCGTTGGATCGGTTTATACGCAGTGCGACAGCAGGTTTGGCTACTGAGACATCCATCTACAGATAGGCTCGACGTGCATGGCTCAGGTACATACCCATTACGATAATCTCAAGGTGGCGCGTAACGCTCCTCCCGACGTCATACGTGCGGCATACAAGACGCTTTCACAGAGATTTCATCCAGACAGAAATCCAGGGAATGCTGAGGCCTCTCGAATCATGGCGATCATCAACACTTCGTACGACGTATTGTCCGACCCCGAAAAACGTCGAGAGCATGATCGATGGATTGCCGAAATGGAAGCCGCGACCCCGCTCAACAATCAAACAAATCAGGCTCCCCTCGCAACTGCTCAATATTCCGCTCAACACTCAGCGTTGCTCAAGCTTTTTGTACCAGTATTCAATCTCATTAAGTGGCTTGTTATACAAGTACTTTCTTACGCTATTGGTATTGGTGCCGCAATCGGCGCTATTTGGGTTATTGGCAGTGCTATTGACCTGTTCGGAGGGAAAAGCCCGCCACCTCCAGGACCAAAACCATATCAAGCCAATCCTGCTCCTGTCCGTCCTGAGTATGTGAAACCAGGCTGGCGAGGAAGTGAACTTGTTTCCAACAGTCCTGCGCCTGTCCGTCCTGAGTATGTGAGACCCAGCGCAGCCCCAAATGGACAGCCTTGGCCAATAGCATCAGGTTACGTCAAGGGCTATCAACGGCTACATGCTGATGGATTATCAACGGTAACTGTAGATAACAGCCGAAACGACTTCGATGTTTTTGTTAAGTTAGTTTCTCTGGATGGCAAACAGGCTTATCCAGTTCGTCAGTTCTATATATCTGCATTTGGCAGCTTCACCTTAAATAAGGTCACTGCAGGGAGCTACGACATTCGCTACCGCGACCTTAGCAACGGAGGCCTTTCACGCTCTGAGGCATTTAGTCTTGAAGAAATCCCAAGCTATGCCAGCACACAGTTCAGCAATATCACCATGACGTTGTACAAGGTGCAAAACGGAAACATGCAAACCTATGTTCTATCTGAAGCGGAGTTTTAATTTGAACACTGCCCCCCTCGCCGATGTTAGCCACCCATCACTGATGCCAAGCTAGGTGCTTAATGCGCCCAGTACTTAGCCGATACCACTTACCAGGGCGTGGAGGCAATTTATGAAGACATTGATCGTTGTACTAGCGCTGACATTTGCCAGTAGCGTCGCCTTGGCTCATGGTGGTGGCTGTCGGAAAAGCTCACCTCCGGGGCAGTGCTGCCATATGGATAACAGCACTGGCACTGTCCACTGTCATTAAACTTTAAAAGGCGCCTGCCTGTATGCCAAACAGGCGCCTTCTGTAGGGTAAAGGGGCCGTGGTCGAGCTTTCTTCATCAAGTTCATGCACTACACAGGGAATTAAAGCAGCCAGGCCCCCATGGCGCTACCTTAAGCCGATGGGGTAGTGTGCGGCACGAAAGGAAGAAGGCTGAGAGTGCCCGTCTGACGGGCGCCGTTGAGGAAAACCACCGGCGTATCGGCCAGGGCGTCGGTCTGCAGGGGTACGGCATTCATGGCATGAAAATCGTCCGTTCAATGGACGATTTTACGTTTGTAAAACAGCCGTGGTATTGGTCCGCCCCTCTGCGATAGAGTGTCGAGGCAATCGACACAATGGCTCTGTTTGTCGATTCATGACGAAAAATTCGACATGTTGTCGCGGTGTGTTTCTCTGGTTGATGAACCGGCAGCACCAAGGGGCGCCCATTGCCGCGCCGGATGACGATACCGAAACCGCAACCCTCAACCCCGCATCCGGTCGCGCCTCGCCAGCGCCGGAAACAGCCGCAGCCACGCGGCGGACACCAGCAGGGTGCCGACCCCGCCCATCACCACGGAACCCACCGGGCCGAACAGGGCGGCGGTGGCGCCGGATTCGAATTCGCCGAGCTGGTTTGAGGCGCCGATGAAGATCGAATTGACCGCCGATACCCGGCCACGGATTTCGTTGGGGGTTTCGATCTGCACGAGGGTCTGGCGCATGACGACGCTGATGTTGTCGAAGGCGCCGGTGACGGCCAGCGCGATCAGCGACAGCACAAAATGTTCGGACAGCCCGAAGACCACGGTCGCCAGCCCGAATATGGCCACCGAACTCATCAGCCAGGGGCCGACTTTTCGTTGAATGGGCCAGCGCAGCAGGATGACCGACATCAGCAGGGCGCCGGCGGCCGGGGCCGCGCGCAGCAGTCCCAGCCCCTGCGGCCCGGTGTGCAGGATGTCGCGTGCGTAGATCGGCAGCAGCGCCGTGGCGCCGCCGAGCAGGACCGCGAAGAGATCGAGCGACGTGGCACCCAGCAGCAGCTTGTTGTTCCAGACGAAGGCGACGCCGGCCAGGATGCTGCGCAGCGAGGTCTTTTCCGGCGAGGGCTGATAGCGGTCATGAACCCCCTGCATCAGCAGGAACGCCAGCAGCATCAGCCCGCTGCAGGTGCCGTACACCCTGTCGGCGCCGGCCACGTAGATGGCGCCGCCAAGGGCCGGGCCGCAGATGACGGCGGCCTGCATGCCGGTCGTGGCGAGTGTGATGGCGCGCTCCAGCAATGCGGTGGGGACGAGCATGGGCACCAGTGCCTGCTGGGTCGGCATCTGAAAGGCGCGGCAGGCGCCGAGCACGACGGACAGGCCGAAGATCAGTTCCCGGGAAATGAAGCCCTTGCCGGTGGCGAGCAGCAGGATGAGCGCCACCAGCCCCTGCGTCAGGACACACATGGCGAAAATCCGGCCGCGCCGCAGTTTGTCGACCAGATGGCCGGCGGGCAGCGTCAGCAGCAGCGCCGGCACGAACTGGAACAGGCCGACCAGGCCGAGATCCCAGGCGCTGCCGGTGATGTCGTAGAGCTGCCAGGCGACAGCCACCATCAGCATCTGCTGCGCCAGCATGGCGGACAGGCGGGCCAGCCAGAAGCAGGTGAATTGGCGCTGGGCGAACAGTTCGGCGAGGGGGGGCTTCGTCATGGTTGGGAGCTTGGCAACAAGGGCCTGTCGGGGCGGCTTCGATGCGCCGGGAAATGGAGTTGCGCCGGCCGTCGTCCCCGGCCCGGCTGTCTACACGGCAGGAATGCGATTTTCCATCACCTTGACCAGCGTGTGCAGCGTGCGATTGACCGGCGTCGCCAGACCATGGGCTTCGCCCTTGCGGACGACGTAGCCGTTCAGGTGGTCGATCTCGCTCCGCTTCTTCCGCGCCAGGTCCTGTGCGGTCGAGGAGAGCTGGCCGGGCATCGTCTCGGCGATGCGCACGATGTTGTCCCATGCATTTCCCGGTACCACGATCCCTTCCGCGTGAGCCACGGCCAGGCATTCCGCCACCGCGTCGCGCATCACCGCCTGCACGCCTGCGGCCTGCCAGAGCGCGCCGTAGGGAAGCTGCGTGATCGCCGAGAGGGCGTTCCAGGCGCAGTTGAGGATCAGCTTCGACCACAGCGCGCCGGCGACGTTGTCCGAGACGACGATGGGGATGCCGGCGGCGACGAATTGCCGCGCCTGCTCGTCGCCGAGCGTTGCCGGCCCGACCACCAGTTCGCCGCGGCCGTGGTGCTTGACGTGGCCCGGCCCGGCCATCTCGGTGGCGACGTAGACCACTGCCGGCGCTATTCGTACCATCCGCACCTGCCGCTGCGCCAGTTCGGCCTGCAGTTGCCCGGCGTTGTCGACGCCGTTCTGCAGGCTCAGCACCAGCGCGTCGGCGGCCAGGTGCGGGGCCATGGCGCGGGCGGCGTCCTGCGTGTCGGTGGATTTGACGCAGCAGAGCACGATCCCGGCGCCGCGCACGGCGGCGGCGTCGGTGCCGGCCCCGACGGCGACGTGCTCCTGGAACGTGCGGGTATCCATGAACAGGCCCTGGCGGCGGATGGCGTCGACGTGCTGCGGGCGGCCGACCAGGACCACGTCGTGGCCGGCGCGCGCCAGCATGCCTCCGTAGTAGCACCCGACGGCACCTGCGCCCATGATGGCGATCTTCATTGCTGCGGCTCCTGCGTCGATTGGGGATTCCGTACATATTGCCGAAGCCGGCCGGGTCGCGGAAGGGCTGGTTCGGCCCCGGAATCCGGTTGCGGCCGGCCGGGCTGCTGCTGCGCCAAGCGCAAGCCCCCTTTTCCCTGGATTCCGGCTTTCGCCGGAATGACGGGGGAGCGGTGCGGGCGGGCTGATTGGTGGCCGAGGTGCGGCATGTGCCGCCACCATGCCCGCCGGCTTCGCCACGCCCCGTCATTCCGGGCTTGACCCGGAATCCAGTTGCGGCCGGCCGGGCTGCTGCTACGCCAAGCGCAATCCCCCCGTTCCCTGGATTCCGGCTTTCGCCGGAATGACGGGGGAGCGGTGCGGGCGGGCTGACTCGTGGCCGAGGTGCGGCATGTGCCGCCATCATGCCCGCCGGCTTCGCCACGCCCCCGTCATTCCGGGCTTGACCCGGAATCCAGTTGCGGCTGGCCAGGCTGCTGCTGCGCCAAGCGCAATCTCCCCGTTCCCTGGATTCCGGCTTTCGCCGGAATGACGGGGAGCGGCGTGGGCGGGCTGATTGGTGGCCGAGGTGCGGCATGTGCCGCCACCATGCCCGCCGGCTTCGCCATGCCCTCGTCATTCCTGGCTTGACCCGGAATCCAGTTGCGGCCGGCCGGGCTGCTGCTGCGCCAAGCGCAATCTCCCCGTTCCCTGAATTCCGGCTTTCGCCGGAATGACGGGAGGGGC
>JACPEH010000013.1 GCA_016183655.1 Rhodocyclales bacterium | reverse complement strand
GCGCGCCACGCGCGTCACCTCGGAGGCGAACAGGCCGAGCTGGTCGACCGTCTTGTTGATCGTCTCCTTGATTGCGAGGATCTCGCCCGTGACGTCCACGGTGATCTTCTGGCTCAGGTCGCCGCTGGCGATGGCGGTGGCCACCTTGGAGACGTCGCGCAACTGCACGGTCAGGTTGCCGGCCATGGCATTCACGTTCTCGGTCAGGTCCTTCCAGGTGCCGGCCACGCCCGGCACCTGTGCCTGGCCGCCGAGCTTGCCTTCGGTGCCGACTTCGCGCGCCACCCGCGTCACTTCCGAGGCAAACGAGCCGAGCTGATCGACCATGGTGTTGATCACGTCCTTGATCTGCAGGATCTCGCCCTTGACGTCCACGGTGATCTGCTGGCTCAGGTCGCCCTTGGCGATGGCGGTGGCCACCTTGGAGACGTCGCGCAGCTGCGTCACCTCGGAGGCGAACAGGCCGAGCTGGTCGACCGTCTTGTTGATCGTCTCCTTGATTTCGAGGATCTCGCCGCTGACATCGACGGTGATCTTCTGGCTCAGGTCGCCCTTGGCGATGGCGGCCGCCACCTTGGAGACGTCGCGCAGCTGCACGGTCAGGTTGCCGGCCATGGCATTCACGTTCTCGGTCAGGTCCTTCCAGGTGCCGGCCACGTCCTTGACCTGTGCCTGGCCGCCGAGCTTGCCCTCGGTGCCGACTTCGCGCGCCACCCGCGTCACTTCCGAGGCGAACGAGCCGAGCTGATCGACCATGGTGTTGATCACGTCCTTGACCTGCAGGATCTCGCCCTTGACGTCCACGGTGATCTTCTGGCTCAGGTCACCGCGGGCGATGGCGGTGGCCACCTTGGAGACGTCGCGCAACTGCACCGTCAGGTTGCCGGCCATGGTGTTGACGCTGTCGGTGAGATCCTTCCAGGTGCCGGCCACACCCTTGACGTCGGCCTGGCCGCCGAGGGTGCCCTCGGTGCCGACCTCGCGCGCCAGGCGGGTGACTTCGGTGGCGAAGATGCTGAGCTGGTCCACCATGCGATTCTTGGCTTCCTTGATCAGCAGGATCTCGCCGCGCGCGTCGACCGTCATCTTCTGCGTCAGGTCGCCGTTGGCGACGGCCGAGGCGACCTTGAAGACGTCGCGCAACTGCACGGTGAGGTTGCTGGCCATGGTGTTGACGCCGTCGGTGAGCTCCTTCCAGGTGCCGGCCACGCCCTTGACGCTGGCCTGGCCGCCGAGCTTGCCCTCGGTGCCGACGTCGCGCGCCAGGCGGGTGACTTCGGTGGCGAAGATGCTGAGCTGGTCGACCATGCGGTTCTTGGCCTCCTTGATCAGCAGGACTTCGCCGCGTGCCTCGACCGTCATCCTCTGCGTCAGGTCGCCATCGGCGACGGCTGAGGCGACCTTGAAGACGTCGCGCAACTGCACCGTCAGGTTGCCGGCCATGGTGTTCACGCTTTCGGTGAGCTCTTTCCAGGTGCCGGCCGCGCCCTTGACGCTGGCCTGGCCGCCGAGCTTGCCGTCGGTGCCGACCTCGCGCGCCACGCGCATCAGTTCGGAAGCGAACGAACCGAGCCGCGTCACCATGGCATTCACGGCCTGCGCCGACTTGAGGAATTGTCCCTGCAATTTCAGCCCGTTAACCTCCAGCGGCACCTGCTGGGCCAGGTCGCCATCGCCGACCGCGGCGATGACACGGAGCAGCTCGTTGGTCGGCCCGAGCAGATCGCCGGTCAGCTCGTTGCTCGAATTGACCAGTTTCCGCCAGCCCCCCTTCATCGCCGGCAACTCGACACGCTCGCTGATCTTCCCCTGCTTGCCGACGACCCGGGCGACGCGCTCGAACTCGTCCACGGTGCCGGCCGCGGCTTCGATCATCTCGTTCACGGTGTCGGCGATCTTGCCGGAAACGCCGGTCCAGTCGCCTGGCATGCGCGCCGTGAAATCGCCGTTCTTGTAGGCGTTCAGCGTGGCCAGCAGCAGGGTCGTGTCCAGGGGGTCGGAGCGTGTCGTCAGCGTGGGCATGGTTTACCTCCTCGCGGCCGGCGCCGCTTGATGGTTTGCTGCAGTTGGGGATATGAGGGTGGCGAGGCGGCGGCGATGAGGTGCGCCGGGCTCGGCGCACGCCAGCGCCCCGAGGGGACTGGGACAAAGCGTTCCATCAACCATTCTTCTTGTCCTTTGTCAGGATGATCGGCCACTGAACGAACCAAGCAACTTCGGTTTGGCGACGGCGCAGGCTGGGAGCTTGCATGCCATCGTGATCGAGTGCCGAGGGTCGTCATGTTTTTGTAGACCATGCCGATGGCTTGCGCAAACAGGATGTTCGGCGGCGGTCTGCCGGCGCTCGCCGGAGGCCGGCCGTTCGGCATTGAGCGGGGAGGAGGCTGGCGGTATAGTGCCCGTGAAGCTCCCCGACCTGAAGGTCCGGGGCTTCCCACGATACCGAGCGGGCGCGCGGTGCGCGCCCTGGTTGTGTCTTCGTCTTGCTCCCCCCGGCATGAATGCCGGGGCTTGCGCTCGACGCGTGGTCATCTGTCCATGAGGGGTTTGGAATGGCTTCATCGGTGGTGCACGAACATCGTTTGACCCTGCCCGAAGTCGTCGGCTGGCTGGTTGCCGACGGCATGGTGGACAAGGCCGAGGCCGAACGCCTGGTTGCCGAGCGCCGCCTCTATCGCGGCGACATCCATCCGCTGGTGCTTGCCGCCGACCAGAAGTGGCGCAACCTGCTGCCGCCGAACAAGCCACTGCACCTGGAAGACCTGGCCGAGTGGCTGGCGCAGCGCGTCGGGCTGGAATACGTGCATATCGACCCGCTCAAGGTCGACTTCTCGATCGTTACCGACGTCATGTCGAGCGCCTACGCGTCGCGCTTCAAGATCCTGCCGCTGCAGGTGACGACCAAGGAGGTGGTGATCGCCACCGCCGAGCCCTATATCCGCGAGTGGGAGAAGGAACTCGAACCGATCCTGAAGAAGCAGATCCGCCGCGTCGTCGCCAACCCGTCGGACATCGCCCGCTACTTGGTCGAGTTCTACAACCTGGCGCGCTCGGTGAAGAACGCGGCGAAGAGCGGCGGCAATACCAGCGGCCTCTCGTCGTTCGAGCAGCTGGTCGACCTCGGTCGTACCAACCGCCAGTTCGACGCCAATGACCAGCACATCGTCAACATCGTCGACTGGCTGTGGCAGTACGCCTTCGAGCAGCGCGCCTCGGACATCCACATCGAGCCGCGGCGCGAACTGGGCATCGTCCGCTTCCGCATCGACGGCGTGCTGCATCAGGTGTACCAGATCCCGATGGCGGTGGCGACGGCGATGACCAGCCGCATCAAGCTGCTCGGACGCATGGACGTGATCGAGAAGCGCCGGCCGCAGGATGGCCGGATCAAGACGCGCACGCCCGACGGGCAGGAGATCGAACTGCGCCTGTCGACCTTGCCGACCGCCTTCGGCGAGAAGCTGGTGATGCGCGTCTTCGACCCCGAGGTGCTGGTCCGCGACTTCCGCGAACTGGGCTTTTCCGACGATGACCAGAAGCGCTGGCATGCGATGACGACGCAGCCGAACGGCATCATCCTGGTCACCGGCCCGACCGGCTCGGGCAAGACGACGACGCTGTACTCGACGCTGAAGCAACTGGCGACGCCGGAGGTGAACGTGTGCACGATCGAGGACCCGATCGAAATGATCGAATCCTCGTTCAACCAGATGCAGGTCAACCCGGCGATCGAGCTCGGCTTCGCCGACGGCGTGCGCTCGCTGATGCGGCAGGACCCGGACATCATCATGGTCGGCGAGATCCGCGACCTGGAGACCGCCGACATGGCGATCCAGGCGGCGCTGACCGGCCACCTGGTGCTATCGACGCTGCACACCAACGATGCGCCGTCGGCGGTGACGCGGCTACTCGACCTCGGTGTGCCGTCCTACCTGATCGGGTCGACGCTGCTCGGCGTCATGGCGCAGCGCCTGGTGCGCACGCTCTGCCCGCACTGCAAGAAGGCGGCGGCGATGCGGGTGGAAGACGAGGAGGCGTGGAACGCGCTGGTGGCGCCGTGGAAGGCCAGCCGGCCGCCGCAGCTGCACCACCCGGTGGGCTGCCTGGAGTGCCGCATGACCGGCTATTCCGGCCGCGTCGGCCTCTACGAGATCATGCTGATGAGTCCGGAACTGAAGAAGCTGATCCGCCCCGATACCGAGATCGCCCGGGTGCGCGAGCAGGCTTACCGGGAGGGGATGAAGCCCTTGCGCATCTCGGGGGCGACGAAGGCGGCGCAGGGAGCGACCACGCTCGACGAGATCATGAAGGTGGCGCCGCCGAACGATCAGTAGCGCTGGCCCTTGCCGTAACCGTAGTAGTCGAGGCCGGTCTTGCCGTAGAACGGCGGCCAGCGGCCGACCAGGTTCTCCAGCAGCACCAGCTCGTCGTCGTTGTGGTTGATCACCGGCGCCGACCACATCGTCGGCATGCCCGGATCGTTGTTGATCAGCATCGGCCGGTCGTGGTGCTCCGTCTCGACGCGTTCGAGGCGGCCGGGCTCGGCGGTCGGCACCACCTCGGCGAGGCCGTAGCACAGGCAGAAATAGACCGACTTCTCGTTCGCCTCGATATAGCAGCCGGTGCCACGGATGCCGATGGTCGCGGTCGGCACGATCAGCTTCTTTTCCCCCTTGCCGAACACCGACAGGATGCCGCCGGTGATCACGCGCATGACGTTGGCGGCGGCGTCGCCGGCGAAGCTGACGGCGCTCTTCTCGCGCTGCATGAAGGCGTCCTGGCCGATGACGTAGATCGCCTCGCTCTTCGGCCCGGTGGCGATCGTGTCGCCGGCCCGCAGCAACTGTCCCTCGCGCGCCGGTTGTCCATTGACGGTGACCGTGCCGCGGATGCGGTAGAGGCCCGGCGCGACCGGATCCAGGCCGGCCGCGAGCGCCTCGCGGATGAGGCCGGAGATTCCCGCCGGACCGAGCACGCCGGCGGCGGCGAGGGCGCGAAGCAGCGCGCGGCGGTCGGCCATCGCTAGTCTCCCTTCCAGGCTGCAGCGCCGGGGTGCAGGGCCGAGGCGATCACCTCGCGCAGCATGCTGCGCGTCAGTTCCGCCTTGTTGGCGTAACCGTCGATCGCGTAGCGGTGGCGGATTTCCTGCTCGGAAGCGAGTCCGGGCTGGCCGGTGCGGATGACGATCTTCAGGTCGCGCAGGCCGAGGTTTTCGCGGATGTCGTTCACCGCGTGCAGCCCGGCGTCGGGCGATTCCATGACGACGTCGAGCAGGACGAGGTGCACCGGGTCGGTGCTGGCGAGCAGCGAAATCGTTTCGCTCGCCGAGTAGGTGTGCAGGAAGCTGAGCGGCCGGTCGTGGATGCGCAGGCCGGCGAGCGCGGACAGCGTGGCCTCGTGCACGCTGTGATCGTCGTCGGCGATCAACACGCACCACGGGGCGTCGATATCGCTTTCGGCGTCCTCGTCGGCGATATCCTCGATCACCGGAACGAAATCGTCGCCGATCCCGGTGCTCAGCCAGCGCGGTTGCGGTTTCCCCGTCATGTGCGCCGGAGGTCGTTGCATGGCTCCCTGCTTCATCGACTCCTCCTGTCGTTTCCGTCGGAACGCGCTACTGTACTCCAGCCCAATGTTGAGCGGAACCTTGCTTCCTTATTTCCCCAGCCGGCGCATGCCGCGGGTCAGGCCGTCGATGGTCAGCGGAAACATCCGCTCGCCCATCAGGTTGCGGATCAGCGCGGTCGACTGACGGTACTGCCAGGCATGCTCGGGCTCGGGGTTGAGCCAGATCGCCTGCGGGAAGGTCTCGGTGATTCGACCCAGCCAGACCGCCCCCGGTTCCTCGTTCCAGTGCTCGACGCTGCCGCCGGGGTGGAGGATTTCGTACGGGCTCATGCTGGCGTCGCCGACGAAGACCAGCTTGTAGTCGCTGCCGTAGCGGTGCAGCAGCTCGCGCGTCGGGATGCGCTCGTCGTGGCGGCGGCGGTTGTCGCGCCACACCCACTCGTACACGCAGTTGTGGAAGTAGTAGTGTTCGAGGTGCTTGAACTCGCTGCGGCAGGCCGAGAACAGTTCCTCGCAGATGCGCACGTGGTCGTCCATAGAGCCGCCGATGTCGAGGAAGAGCAGCACCTTGACCGCGTTGTGCCGTTCCGGACGCAGCTTGAGGTCGAGCCAGCCGGCGTTCCTGGCGGTGCCGGCAATGGTGCCGTCGAGGTCGAGTTCCTCGGCGGCGCCCTCGCGCGCGAAATGGCGCAGCCGGCGCAGCGCGACCTTGATGTTGCGCGTGCCGAGCTCGACCTGCTCGTCGAGGTTCTGGAACTCGCGTTTTTCCCAGACCTTCACCGCCGAGCGGTTCTCGCTTTTGCCGCCGACGCGGATGCCTTCCGGATGCGTGCCGCCGTGGCCGAAGGGCGAGCTGCCGCCGGTGCCGATCCATTTGCTGCCGCCGGCATGCCGCCCCTTCTGTTCGGCGAGGCGCTTCTGGAATTCCTCCATCAGCTTGTCCCAGCCGAGCTTCTCCAGCTTCGCCTGCTGCTCCGGCGTCAGGTGGCGCTTGATCGTCTGCCGCAACCACTCCTCGGGGATCAGTGCGTCCATGCCGGGCAGCGCTTCGATCCCCTTGAAGTACTCGGCGAAGGCGCGGTCGTACTTGTCGAAGTGGGCCTCGTCCTTGACCAGCGCGCTGCGCGCAAGGTAGTAGAAGTCGTCCAGGCTGTGGCCGATCACGCCCTGCTGCAGCGCTTCGAGCAGGGTCAGGAATTCCTTGGTCGAGACCGGCAGCTGGCGGTCCTTCAGGTGCAGGAAGAAGTCGACGAGCATGCGGGTTGCGCGTGCCGGGTCAGCGGTTCTGCCGCGCCATGAAGATCAGCCGCTCGAAGAGGTGCACGTCCTGCTCGTTCTTCAAGAGCGCGCCGTGCAGCGGCGGAATCGCCGCCTTCCGGTCCTTGGCGCGCAGCACTTCGGGCGGGATGTCCTCGGCCAGCAACAGCTTCAGCCAGTCGAGCAGTTCCGAGGTCGATGGCTTCTTCTTCAGCCCCGGCACCTCGCGCAGCTCGAAGAAGACCTCCAGCGCCTCGCGCAGCAGGTCCTTCTTCAGCGTCGGGAAATGCACGCCGACGATCTTGGTCATCGTCTCGCGGTCGGGGAACTTGATGTAGTGGAAGAAGCAGCGGCGCAGGAAGGCGTCCGGCAGTTCCTTCTCGTTGTTCGAGGTGATGAAGACCAGCGGCCGGTGCCGGGCGCGCACCGTCTGCCGCGTCTCGTAGACGTGGAATTCCATGCGGTCGAGTTCGCGCAGGAGGTCGTTGGGAAACTCGATGTCGGCCTTGTCCACCTCGTCGATCAGCACCACGCTCGGCGTCTCGCACTCGAAGGCCTGCCACAGCACGCCCTTGACGATGTAGTGGGCGATGTCCTCGACCTTCGGATCGCCCAGTTGCGAGTCGCGCAGGCGCGAGACCGCGTCGTACTCGTAGAGGCCCTGCTGCGCCTTGGTGGTGGACTTGATGTGCCACTGGAACAGCGGCAGGTCGAGCGCCGCCGCCACTTCCTCGGCCAGCATGGTCTTGCCGGTGCCCGGTTCGCCCTTGATCAGGAGCGGCCGCTGCAGCGTCACTGCGGCATTGACGGCGAGCGTCAGGTCGCGCGTGGCGACGTAGTTGTCGGTACCTTCGAAACGCATTGCTTTCTCACTGTCGTTGTCGGCCGGGGCCGAACAGTCGTGATGGTAGCACCGCCGCCGACCGGTGTTGCGGGGCCGGGGGAAGATGGCTATCGTGAAGAAGGGACGGACAAGGGAGCGGCCGACAGCGAGGCAACAAGACAATGAACAAGCCCAACCTCAAGGCGCAACGACTGGCGGCGCTCTTCGCGCTGGGCAGCCTGTTGTTCAACTACCCGCTGCTGGCGCTGTTCAACCGGGCCGACCTGTTCGCCGGCGTGCCCTTGCTGTATGTCTATGTCTACGCCGCCTGGGGGGCGCTCATCGCGCTGCTGGTGGCGGTCATCGAGAGGCGCTAGCCGCCATGCCGCGCGCCTCTGCGCAGCGAACGCTCCGGCGCGGAGGCTGAAGCGTGCCCGCCTGGATCATCGTCTTCGCCGCCGGCGCCTATCTCGGCCTGCTGTTCGTCATCGCCTACCGCGGCGACAAGGCGGCCGCGGCGGGGCGCAGCCTGATCGCCAATCCCTACGTCTATGCCTTGTCGCTCGGCGTCTACACCACGGCGTGGACCTTCTACGGCAGCGTCGGCCGGGCCGCGACCAGCGGCATCGGTTTCCTGCCGGTCTATCTCGGGCCGACGGTGATGATCGCGCTGTGGTGGGTGGTGCTGCGCAAGATCATCCGCATCGCCAAGGACAACCGGCTGACCTCGCTGGCCGACTTCATCTCCTCGCGCTACGGCAAGAGCGCGCTGCTCGCCGGGCTGGTGACGGTGATCGCGGCGGTCGGCGTGACGCCTTACATCTCGCTGCAGCTGAAGGCGATCTCGACCGGCTTCAACGTGCTGCGCGCCTACCCGGACGTGATGGCGGCGATGCCGGAGCCGGCGAGCGTCTGGCACGATTCGGCGTTCTACGCGGCGCTGGCGCTGGCCGCGTTCACCGTCGTCTTCGGCACGCGCAAGCTCGACGCCGCCGAGCGCCACGAGGGCATGGTCGCGGCGATCGCCGTCGAGTCGGTGGTCAAGCTGCTGGCCTTCCTCGCCGTCGGCGTGTTCGTCACCTGGGGCATGTACGACGGGGTCGCCGATCTTTTTGCGCAGGCCGCGGCAGAACCGCGGATCAGCGCGGTGTTCACCATCGGCGGCGGCTCGATCGACATCTACCGCAGCTGGGCTTCGCTCTTTTCGCTGGCCTTCGTCAGCATGCTGGCGATCATGTTCCTGCCGCGCCAGTTCCAGGTGACGGTGGTCGAGAACGTCGACGAGGCGCACCTGAACAAGGCGATCTGGCTGTTTCCGCTCTATCTCTTCCTGTTCAACCTGTTCGTGCTGCCGATCGCCTTCGGCGGGCTGCTGCACTTCGGCGCCGACGGCGTGAACCCGGACACCTTCGTCCTCACGTTGCCGATGGCCGGACAGCAGGAGGCGCTGGCGCTGCTGGTCTTCCTCGGCGGCTTCTCGGCCGCCACCGGCATGGTCATCGTCGAGACCATCGCGCTGTCGACGATGGTCTGCAACGACCTGGTGATGCCGGTCCTGTTGCGCATCCGCGCGCTGCGGCTGGCCGAGCGCGCCGATCTTTCGGCGCTGCTGCTGACGATCCGCCGCGGCACCATCGTCCTCGGCCTGCTGCTCGGCTACGCCTATTATCGGCTGGCCGGCGAGGCTTACGCGCTGGTCTCGATCGGCCTCATTTCGTTTGCCGCGGTCGCCCAGTTCGGGCCGGCATTGCTCGGCGGCATCTACTGGAAGGGGGCGACGCGGGCCGGGGCGCTGGCCGGCCTCGGTGCCGGCTTCCTGGTCTGGGCCTATACGCTGATGCTGCCGGCGCTGGCGCGCTCGGGCTGGCTACCGCTGGCGCTGCTCGACGAAGGCCCGTTCTCGATCGCCTTGCTGCGGCCGCTGGCGCTGTTCGGGCTGGAAGGGCTGGACGAGATCACGCACGCCATGCTGTGGAGCATGGTCGCCAACATCGGCGCCTACGTCGGGGTGTCGGTGGTGACCGGGCAGAGCGCCGTCGAACAGACGCAGGCGACGCTGTTCGTCGACGTGTTCCGGCATGATCGCGGCGCCGAGCGGGCTTGGCGGGCGACTGGCTCGCTGCCCGACCTGTTCGCGCTGATGACGCGCTTTCTCGGCGCCCTTAACGCGCGGCTGGCTTTCCTCACCTACGCCCGGCAGCACGGCCTGGAGTGGCCGGTGGTGATCGACGCCGAACTGGCGCGCTACTGCGAGGCGCAGCTGGCCGGCGTGATCGGTGCCGCATCGGCGCGGGTGATGCTGGACACGGTGGTCGAGGAGGAGTTGCTGCGCGACAGCCTGACCGGCTTGCCCAACCGCGCGTTGCTGCTGAGCCGCATCGGCGATGCGGAGGACCGTTGCCGTCTCGAAGCCGGGCGCGGCTTCGCGTTGCTCTTCCTGGTGCTCGATCGCTTCCGCATGATCAGCGACAGCGCCGGCGTCGCGGTCGGCGACCAGTTGCTGATCGCCGTCGCCCAGCGCCTCGGCAGCATGCTGCGGCCCGGCGACACGCTGGCCCGGGTCGGCGGCCAGAGCTTTGCGATCCTGTTGGACGAAGCCCGCGACGCCGCCGAGGCGCGACGTTTCGCCGACCAGCTGCAGGGCGAACTGGCGAGCGGCTTCAACATCGAAGGGCATGCGCTGTTTACCACTGCCAGCGTCGGTATCGCCCTCGGCCGGCCGGGCTATGTCGATCCCGGCGAAGTCCTGCGCGATGCCGAAACCGCCGCGCACAATGCGATGCGCCGCGGCGGCGCGTGCCATGCGGTCTTCGCCGCCGACATGCGCGAGCGCGCGGTGGCGTTGCTCGCGATGGAAACCGAATTGCGCCAAGCGGCGGTCCGCGGCGAGGATTTCCGCGTCTATTACCAGCCGGTGGTCGCGCTCGCCGACGGCCGACTGGCCGGCTTCGAGGCGCTGGTACGGATGCGCCGCGCCGACGGCAGCCTGGTGCCGCCCGCCGAATTCATTTCGCTGACCGAGGAAACCGGCCTGATCCTGTCGATCGGCCACCACGTGCTGAGCGAGGCCTGCCGTCAGATGCGCGCCTGGCAGCTGCGCTATCCGGAGCATCCGCCGCTGCAGATGAGCGTCAACCTCGCCGGCCGGCAGTTCGCGCAGCCCGACCTCGTGCAGCAGATCGAGGCGGTGCTCGCCGAGACCGGGCTCGATACCGCCAGCCTCAAGCTGGAAGTGACCGAGACGGTGATCATGGAACACGCCGAGGCGGCGACGGCGGTGCTGGAGAAGCTGCGCGGCCTCGGCATCAAGCTGCTGATGGACGATTTCGGCACCGGCTATTCGTCGCTCTCCTACCTGCACCGTTTCCCGGTCGACACGCTGAAGATCGACGCCTCGTTCGTGCGCCGCATGGACGTCGACCGCAAGGATGCCGACATCATCGAGGCCATCGTCGCGCTGGCGCATACGCTGAACATGGACCTGATCGCCGAGGGTGTCGAGAACGCCGGACAGCTGGCGCAACTGCGCCGGCTGGGGGTCGAGTACGGGCAGGGCTACTACTTCGCCCGGCCGCTCGACGCCGAGGCCGCCGAGGCGCTGATCGCCGCGCCGCCGGTGTGGTGACCACGCGTCGAGCGCAAGCCCCGGACCTTCAGGTCGGGGAGCTTCACGGCGGCTGCATGCCCGTCAGCCGCGTGCGGCGCGTTCGATGCTTTCGACGTAGGCCTGGACATCCATGCCGCCGCCGACCTGCTGCGCGCGGAAGATGGTCTCGCCGAGGCATTCGAGGATGACGTGCTCGGCGGCGTGCGGATCATGGCGCGCGGCCAGCTTCTGCCACGCGGCGCGCACGCCCGGCGGCTGGTCGATGGCGATCTGCTCGGTCACCGCGAGGTGCAGCGAGAGGTGCAGGAAGGGGTTCATCTCGCCGCCCTCCGGCGTCCAGTCCCTGGCCACCGCTTCGTCGCCGCTGGCGAGCAGCGCGTGGTACTCGGGGTGGCGCAGGATGATGTCGACGGCAGTGACTTCGGCGCCGTCGAGCACCGAGCGGTTCAGGTGCTTGCGCCAGGCGTCGCAGAAGAAGCGGCGCACCTGCTCACGGCTGGGGTTGAACATGGTCGGGCTCCGGTGGTGTTTCGTGGAAGAGGGCGGTGACCACGGCGTTGTGCAGCTGTCGGCTGTTGCCGCCGTGAAAGGCGATCTGGCCGGTGCCGTAGGCGCCGAGAACGGGCAAGCCGCGATGGCGCTCGCAGAGCGCCGCCAGGTCGCGATCCTCGCCGCCGTAGAAGTACGGGCCGCGCCCGATGCAGGAGAAGTACAGCGCGAAATCGGGCGCGACCGTCTTGTAGGCGTCGGCGAACTGCAGCGCCTCGCGCATGTCGGTCTCGGCAGAGAGCGGCTGGCGGATCGCCCAGCACAGCGATTGGCCGGGGGTCAGCGGCACGGTCAGCGTCAGCGAGCGGTCGGTGTTGGCCGAGATGATGGCCGCGACCTGCGTGCCATCGGGGGCGTCGGGGTCGTCGATGATCGCGCTCACCTGATGCAGCGGCAGGTGTTCGCGCCACGCCGCCGGCAGGTGGCGCAACAGCGAGTCGAGCGCCGGCTGGCCGGCGAGCGTTTCGAGGTCGTAGCCGCGCAGTCTATCCGCCGGCAGGAAGGCCCCCAGCCGGCGCAGGCCGGTCGACACCGCGAGGCGCAGGTCGGCGCCGCGAATACAGGCATCGACGCCGCCCTGCGCGATGACCCGGCTCTGCTGCCAGACGGCGCCATCGCTGCCGTTGCCGTGGAAGAGCATGCCGTAACGGCGGCTGTGCGCCCACTCCGACGGAAATGGCGTCGTGTTGCAGCAGAGCAGCGGCGATTCGCCGGCGGCGTCGGCAGGCATCAGGGAAACGCCGCCGCAGAGCACCATTGCCGCTGCCGCGGGGCGGTCGAGCGCCCAGCCGGTCTCGGTGCACAGCCCGGCGGCGATGCCGCCGAAGACCTGCGTGCACTGCGCGGCGCGGGCCGCGGCGCGTACCGCCTGCTGCGCGTGGCGGGAGAACTCGGGGGTGAGGAACAGCAGCACGCTGTTGGCGTGGGCGCTGCCGGCGCGCAGCAGGGCTTCCTCGACGACCTGTTCGGCGAGCTGGGGTAGGGCTTCATTGCCTGCGATCAGGGCGGTGGCGGCAGTCATCGGTGACGGGTGCGGTGGGCGGCAGGAGCTGTCTTCCCCGGCGATCAGGGCAGCGCCTTTCCCTTGTATTCGCAGAGATCGGCGATCGGACAGCGTTCGCATTGCGGCCGGCGCGCAGTGCAGATGTAGCGACCATGCAGGATCAGCCAGTGGTGCGCATCGCGCCGGTATGCTTCAGGGACCGATTTTAGCAGCTTGAGTTCGACGGCCAGCGGCGTCTTGCCGGTGGCGAGGCCGGTGCGGTTGGCGACGCGGAAGATGTGCGTGTCGACGGCGATGGTCGGCTCGCCGAAGGCGGTGTTGAGGACGACATTGGCCGTCTTGCGGCCGACGCCGGGCAACGCCTCCAGCGCCTCGCGGGTTTGCGGCACCTCGCCGCCGTGCTGCGCGAGCAGGATGTTGCAGGTGGCGATCGCGTTCTTCGCCTTGGTCCGGTAGAGGCCGATGGTCTTGATGTAGTCGGCCAGCCGCTCCTCGCCGAGCGCGGCCATCGCCGCCGGCGTCGGTGCATCGGCAAACAGTTTTTTCGTCGCCTTGTTCACCGAGACGTCGGTGGCCTGCGCCGAAAGGAGGACGGCGATCAGCAGCTGGAAGGGCGAGCCGTATTCGAGTTCGGTGGTCGGAGCCGGGTTGGCGGCCTGCAGGCGGGCGAAGATTTCGGCGCGTTGGGTGGCGTTCATGGCGTGGGGGTGAAACGTACCGCCAGCAGGCGGTCAGCGGTCGTTCTGCAGCAGCGGACGAAGCGTGTTGATCTCGTCAGGCGGCATACCGCAATTCGGCAGGGCGCTGCACTTCGTCGCGGAAGTGGCGGGAGAGGTCGTTGGGCGTGCGCAGGTCGATCTTGCGTCCTTCGAAAAAGGCCGACAATTCCAGTTCCATCGCCGAGAGGCCGATCAGCCCCGGTTCCTGCCCTTTCCCGAACTCGACCAGCAGATCGACATCGCTGTCCGGCCGCGCCGTGCCGCGCAGGGTCGAGCCGAACAGCGCCAGCCGCCGGATGTGGCGGCTGTGGCAGTAGTCGGCGAGCGTTTGCGATTGCTTGTCCATGGGCGAATCGTAGCACCGGGGCGGAGGTCGCGGAATATCCGGGTCGGGCGCCGTGGCGTGGCGCGGCGAATCCAGTTCGGCGTCAGCCGCCGGCGGCGACCGGTGCCGCACGGCGCTGCTGGCGGGCGGCGGCGCGCGCTTCGACCCAGTTCTTCCAGGCGATCAGGCAGCCGAGCAGGATGAAGGCGCCGGGCGGCAGGATGGCGAGCAGCAGGCCGGGGTAGTCGGCCGGCAGCAGTTGCAGCGGCTTGAGATCGGGGAAGACGAGGTCGATGCCGGAGAACAGCGTGCCGGCGCCGATCAGCTCGCGCAGGCCGCCGAGCAGGGCCAGCGTCCACAGCATGCCGACGCCCATGAAGATGCCGTCGAGCGTCGCCTGCAGCGGCGGATTCTTGGCGGCATAGGCCTCGACGCGGGCGAGCACGATGCAGTTGGTGACGATCAGCGGGATGAAGATGCCGAGGATCACGTACAGCTCGTGCAGCTTGGCGTTGAACAGCAGGTCGACCACCGTCACCAGCGCGGCGACGATCAGGATGAAGACCGGGATGCGGATCTCGTGCGGGATGAAGTTCCTGAGGCTGGCGACGGCGACGCCGGAGAGCGCCATGACCAGGATCGTCGCCAGGGACAGCATGACGCCGTTGACCATGTTGGTGGTCACCGCCAGCAGCGGGCACAGCCCGAGGATCTGGATCAGGCTGGTGTTCTGCTTCCAGACGCCGTTCTCGGCGATGCTGCGGAATTCGTCGCGTTCGATCATGGTGTTTTCCCCCGGCTACTTCGACGCGTAGAGATCGTTCTGGTTCTCGGCGACGTACTTCGTCGCCTTGCGCACCGCCTTGACCACGGCGCGCGGCGTCACCGTCGCGCCGGCGACGAAATCGAAGCGGCCGCCGTCCTTCTTCACCTTCCACTCCTTGTCGGCGACAGCGGCGTACGTGAGGCCGTTGAACTGCGTGATCCACGGCCGGACCTTGTTCTTGTCCTTCTTCGGGTCGATGTAGTCGCCCAGCCCCGGCGTTTCCTTGTGCTGCGTGACGCGGACGCCGGCGATGCCGCCGTCGACGGCGATGGCGACGATCAGGCGGATCCGGCCGGAATAGCCGTCCGGGGCCACTGCTTCGAGCACCAGCGCCACCGGCTGGCTGCCTTTCCTGGCGCGGTAGGCGAAGGTCGGCTCGTCGTTGCCGAGCAGCGGGCTGGCCGGCAGCATCACGGTGTCCTTCAGCAGCTCGTTGTCGTAGGCGCTGCGCGGCAGCACCTCGTCGATCAGCTTCATCTTCTCCTCGGCGGCCGAGGCTTCCAGCGCCGGCTTGGTCCACAGGTAGGCGCCGGCGAGCAGGCCGGTGAAGATGATGACGAAGACGAAGAGGATGACGGCGGTGCGCGCCGCCATGGTCACGGCAGTCGGGTCCTTCTTCTTCATCACGCCTTGTCCTTCATGCCGAAGATCGCCGGCTGCGTGTAGTGGTCGATCAGCGGTGCGCAGATGTTCAGCAGCAGCACGGCGAAGGCGACGCCGTCCGGGTAGCCGCCGAAGACGCGGATGATGTAGGCGAGCACGCCGGCGGAGAAACCGAAGATCAGCTTGCCCTTCGGCGTCGTGCAGCCGGAGACCGGGTCGGTGACGATGAACCAGGCGCCGAGCATGGCGCCGCCGGAGAAGAGGTGGAACAGCGGGTTGGCGAACTGCGCCGGGTTCGCCAGCCAGAGGGCGCCGGCGAGCAGCGACAGGCCGCCGGCGAAGGCGATCGGCGCGTGCCAGGAAATGATCCCGCGCTGCCACAGCCAGAGGCCGCCGAGCAGGTAGCCGCCGGTGACCCACTCCCAGCCGCGGCCGGCGAAGAAGCCGAACACTTCCTGGTTGGCGAGCAGCGCGGCGACGCTGAACTGGCCGTCCTCAAGCTTCAGCGCGGTCTTCAGCGTATCCAGCGGGGTCGCGCCGGAGATCGCGTCGAGGCGCGGCAGCAGCCCGAAGACGACGCGCACCTGGTCGCCGAGGTCGACCTTCATGCCGACCGCCGGCCACTGCGACATCAGTGCCGGGAAGGAGACGATGCAGACGGCGAAGGCGATCATCGCCGGGTTGAACGGGTTCTGGCCGAGGCCGCCGTAGAGGTGCTTGGCGACGACGATGGCGAACAGCGTGCCGGTGACGATCAGCCACCATGGGCTGAGCGGCGGGAAGGTCAGCGCGATCAGCCAGGCGGTGACGACGGCGCTGCCGTCAGTGAGGAACAGGCTGATCGGCTTGTCGCGCAGCTTGAGCATCGCCGCTTCGGCGGCCAGCGCGGTGGCCGTGGCCAGCGCCAGCTGAACGACGATGACCGGGCCGAAGATCCAGACATAGGCGCCGACGCCGGGCAGCAGTGCGGCCAGCACCTGCAGCATGACGCGCTGCACGCTGGCGTTTTTCAGCAGGTAGGGCGGGGTGGTGAACTCCATGACGACTCGTTAACCTCTCTCGACGCAGAGTACGCAGAGGCGCAGAGATCGCAGAGAGAAACAGCTATTTTTCATCACTCTGCGTCCTCTGCGTCTCTGCGATCTCTGCGTTGAAAGCGGTTTGCGTTTCCATGATTCGGCGGCGGGCGTCGATATCGGCGATTTCCCGCTGCTGGGCCGGGGTCAGCTGTTCGGTGTTCTTCGGTGCCGCGGCTTCGCGCTGGGCGCGGGCGCGTTCCATGGCGGCGGCGATCGCCGCCTTCTTCGCCGCTTCGGCATCGAGCGCCGGCGAGCCCGCAGCGGGAGCGGCGGCGGGCGTGTCGGAGGCGCTTGCCTCGGCGGCCGGGGCGGCCGCAGCCGCCGCGGCTTCCGCCGCCTTCTTCGCCGCCTGCGCGGCGGCGGCCTTGGCCAGTTTCTCGGCCTTCTCCGCCTTCTCGCGTTCGTCGCGCGCGGTCTTCCACTCGAAGCGGGCCTTGGCCTGATCGGCGGCGTTCTTTTCCTTCTCGCGCGCCCAGATCTCGCTCTTGGCGAAGCGGAAGTACTGCACCAGCGGGATGCGCGACGGGCAGACGAAGCTGCAGCAGCCGCATTCGATGCAGTCGAAGATGTGGTACTCCTGCGTCTTGCCGAAATTGTGCGCGCGCGCGAACCAGTACAGTTCGAAGGGCTGCAGCTCGTGCGGGCAGACCTTGGCGCATTCGCCGCAGCGGATGCACGGCATTTCCGGTGCCTTCGGCGGGAACAGCGTCGGCGAGCCGGCGATGATGCAGTTGGTGGCCTTGACCAGCGGCGCATCCATGGCCGGCATCTCGAAGCCCATCATCGGGCCGCCCATCAGGTAGCCGTTGGTGTCGGCCTTCGGTGCGCCGAGGGCGACGAATTCGGAAAGCGGCGTGCCGAGCAGCGCTTCCCAGTTGCGCGGCCGCTCGACGTTGCCGGTCAGCGTGACGATGCGCGACACCACCGGCTCGCCATGGGCGACGGCGCGCCACGCGGTGTAGGCGGTGGCGACGTTGAAGCACTGCACGCCGAGGTCGGTCGAGCGTTTGGTCGACGGCACTTCCTTGCCGGTGAGCACGCGGATCAGCTGCTTGGCGCCGCCGGCCGGGTAGCGCGTCGGCACGGCGATGACTTCGAACCTTTCGCCGAGCTTCGTGACGGCGGCCTGCAGGGCGGCGACGGCTTCCGGCTTGTTGTCCTCGATGCCGATCAGCACGCGCTTTGGCTGCAGCAGGTCGCGGAAGACGCCGACGCCGCGGATCGTTTCCTCGGCGCGTTCGCGCATCAGGAGGTCGTCGCAGGTGATGAACGGTTCGCACTCGGCGCCGTTGATCACCAGCTCTTCCATCGGCACCGTCTTCGACGCGGTGAGCTTGCCGTGCGTCGGGAACACCGCGCCGCCGAGGCCGACGACACCGGCTTCGCGCAGGCGCTCGCGGACCTTCTCCGGCTCCATCGCGCCGTGGTCGATCGGCGTGCGTTCGGTCCATTCGTCCAGGCCGTCCGGTTCGATCTCGACGGAAAGCGTGGCCAGCCCCGACGGGTGGGCGGCGATGTGCTCGGCGACGGCGCGCACGGTACCCGAGGTCGACGCATGCACCGCCGACGAGATCCAGCCGTCGGCGGCGCCGATCAACTGCCCCTTCAGCACGCGTTCGCCGGGTTCGACCAGCGGCCGCGGCGTACCGCCGATCGACTGGTGCAGCGGAACGAACAGCCGTGACGGCAGCGGCGCGACGCCGATCGGCTCGGCGAGTGATTGCGTCTTGTTGGTCTGCGGCTTGACGCCGCCCTTGAACTTGAACAGTTGCAGCATCAGGCGGCCCGCTTGATCTCGATCACCGGGTATTTCCATTTCCAGTTGTCGAGGTTTTCGGTGATCGGTTCCATCGAGATGCACTCGACCGGACACGGCGGCACGCACAGTTCGCAGCCGGTGCACAGCTCGGGGATGATCGTATGCATCTGCTTGGCGGCGCCGACGATGGCATCGACCGGGCACGCCTGGATGCACAGCGTGCAGCCGATGCAGGTCTGCTCGTCGATGAAGGCGACAGCCTTCGGTTTTTCTTCCGCTTCGAGCGGCTTCACTTCCCGTCCGAGCAGGTCGGCGAGGCGTTGTACGCCTTCCATGCCGCCCGGCGGACAGAGGTTGATGTCGGCCTCGCCCTTGTTGATCGCCTCCGCGTACGGGCGGCAGCCGGGGTAGCCGCACTGGCCGCACTGCGTCTGCGGCAGGATGGCCTCGATCTTCTCGACCAGCGGGTCGCCCTCGACCTTGAACTTGATCGAGGCGTAGCCGAGTGCGGCGCCGAGCACGATGGCGCCGAGCGCCATGATCGCGATGGCGGTGATCATTGGTACTTGTCCAGGCCGGCGAAGCCCATGAAGGCCAGCGACATCAGGCCGGCGGTGACCATCGCGATGGCCGCGCCCCTGAAATGGACGGGAACGTCGGCGCCGTCAGTGCGCTCGCGGATGCCGGCGAAGAGCACCAGCACCAGCGAGAAGCCGACGGCGCTGCCGGCGCCGAACAGCAGCGAATCGACGAAGTCGTTCTTGTTGGCGATGTTCAGCAGCGGCACGCCGAGCACCGCGCAGTTGGTGGTGATCAGCGGCAGGTAGATGCCGAGCACCTGGTGCAGCACCGGGCTGGTCTTCTGGATGACCATCTCGGTGAGCTGGACGATGGCGGCGATCGTGACGATGAACGACAGCGTACGCAGGTACTCCAGCCCGAAGGGCATCAGCAGGTAGTGGTCGATGACGTAGCTGGCGCCGGTGGCGACGGTCAGCACGAAGGTGGTCGCGGCGCCCATGCCGAAGGCCGTTTCCAGTTTCTTGGAAACCCCCATGAAGGGGCACAGGCCGAGGATCTTCACCAGGACGACGTTGTTCACCAGAACGGCGCCGAGGAGAACGAAGAGGTAGTGGGTCATGGTCGCGAAATGATACGGGCGGCGAATTATCGGCTATTGAGTTGTATCAAACAACCGCGATCAGTTCAGGGGCTTTCGTTGGAAACTCAGGTGTGGCGCGGCATTCTAGCGATCGCGGCTGCCGCCTCGCTGACCAGATCCGGGCCACGGTAGATGAAGCCGGAATAGAACTGCACCAGGCTGGCCCCGGCGGCGATCTTCGCTGCCGCATCGTCGCCGTTCATGATGCCGCCGACGCCGATGATCGGCAGTTCGCCCTGGAGCGCCGCGGCAAGCTTCCTGACCACTTCGGTCGAGGCGGCGAACAGCGGCGCGCCGGAGAGGCCGCCGGTTTCCGCGGCGTTCGGCAGACCCTCGACGCCGCTACGGGCGATGGTAGTGTTGGTGGCGATCACGCCGTCCATGCGGTGCCGGCGCAGCAGGTCGGCGATGCCGGTGATCTGCTCGGGCTCCAGGTCGGGGGCGATCTTCAGCGCCAGCGGCACGTAGCGGCCGTGCGTGTCGGCCAGCCGGGTCTGCGCCGCCTTCAGCGGCGCCAGCAGCGCGTCGAGCGCCTCGTCCTTCTGCAGCTCGCGCAGGTTCTTGGTGTTCGGGCTGGAGATGTTGACGGTGACGTAGCTGGCCAGCGGATAGACCTTCTCCAGGCAGGCGAGGTAGTCGTCGGCGGCCTTCTCGATCGGCGTGTCGAAGTTCTTGCCGATGTTGATGCCGAGGATGCCGCCCCGTTGCGGAAATTTTGCCGCGCGGACGTTGGCGATCAGCTTGTCGACGCCCTCGTTGTTGAAGCCCATGCGGTTGATGATGGCCTGCTTCTCCGGGATGCGGAACAGCCGCGGGCGCGGGTTGCCGGGCTGCGGGCGCGGCGTGATCGTGCCGATTTCGAGGAAGCCGAAACCGAGCGCGGCCAGCCCGTCGATGTGATCGCCGTTCTTGTCGAGGCCGGCGGCCAGTCCGACCGGGTTGGGGAACTTCAGCCCCATCACCTCGACCGGGCAGGCCGGCACCGGTTTTGCCAACACGCCGGCAAGGCCGGTGCAGGAAAGCAGGGAAACGCCGCTCATGCCGATGCCGTGGGCATTCTCGGCGTCGAGCGAGAAGAAGAATTTGCGGATCAGGGGATAGAGCATCCCGCAATTTTACCGCAATGCAGCATCGAAATGGGCTGTACTGCGGGCTGTGCTGCGGGCTACCCGGCCGGCAGCCGGTGCCGCCGGGTGCGTTTCGCCCGTGACATCGGGAAACGGCAAGGACGATGCCGTGCCGCTGGCCGAGGCTTCAGCGCCGCGGCACGATCATCGATCCCGTCGTGTTTACGACCGTCTGCAGCGACTGGTAGAACGACGAGGTGCGATCGGAGATGCGCTGCAGCGCCAGGCTCATGTCGCGGGTGGCGGTCTGGTAGTCGGTGAGGGCCTTGACGAAGGCGTCGCGGGCTTCGGAGAAGGTGATCGAGGGGGCTTTCGGCGTTGCCATGACATGCTCCTGGTTGGTTTGCTGTCAGGAAACATGCTATGCCCCTTGTGTTGCGGATTTATTGATGCAGCGCAAAATGCGATGACGACGTTCTATTACTAAAGTCGTATTTTCCTCGGCGTTGTTGAATGTTGCGATGCAATGGATTTATCGCCGGCGCCATCGGCGTCAGGCGAGCTTCGCCATCGGCTCGCTGAAAACCAATCCCAGGGCTTCCGCCACCGGCGCGCAGGTGAGCGCGCCGTCGATTACGTTGAGGCCGGCGCGCAGGTGCGGATCGTCGCGCATCGCCTGCCGCCAGCCCTTGTCGGCGAGTGCCAGCACGAAGGGCAGCGTGGCGTTGTTGAGGGCGAAGGTCGAGGTGCGGGCGACGGCGCCGGGCATGTTGGCGACACAGTAGTGGACGACGCCGTCTACCAGGTAGGTCGGTGCCGCGTGCGTCGTCGGGCGGCTGGTCTCGAAGCAGCCGCCCTGGTCGATCGAGACGTCGACCAGCACCGAGCCGGGGCGCATCGCGCGCACCATCGCCGCCGTCACCAGCTTCGGTGCAGCGGCGCCGGGGACCAGCGCGGCGCCGACGACGAGATCGGCATCGAGGACGTGGCGCTCGATGCTTTCCTGCGTCGGGTGCAGCGTGCGCAGGCGATTGCCGAAACGGGCGTCGAGCTGGCGCAGGCGTTCCAGCGAGCGATCGAAGACCGCCACTTCGGCGCCGACGCCGACGGCGATCTGCGCGGCGTTGGTGCCGACGGTGCCGCCGCCGAGGATCACCACCTTTGCCGGCGGCACGCCGGGAACGCCGCCGAGGAGCAGGCCGGCGCCGCCCTTCTCCTTCTCCAGGCAGGCGGCGCCGGCCTGGATCGCCATGCGGCCGGCGACCTCGCTCATCGGCGCCAGCAGCGGCAGGCCGCCGCCGGCGGCGGTCACCGTCTCGTAGGCGATCGCCGTGGTTCCGGAGGCGAGCAGCAGGCGGGTCTGCTCCGGGTCGGGGGCCAGGTGCAGGTAGGTGAACAGCGCCTGCCCGGCGCGCAGCAGGCGGCATTCGGCCGGCTGCGGTTCCTTGACCTTGACGATCAGCTCGGCGCGGGCGAAGACTTCTTCGGCGTTTTCGGCGAGTTCGGCGCCGGCGGCGAGGTAGGCGTCGTCGGCAAGGCCGATGCCGGCGCCGGCGCCCTTCTCGACCAGCACCCGGTGGCCGTGGGCGACCGCCTCGCGCACGCTGCCCGGCGTCAGCCCGACGCGGTATTCATGAACCTTGATTTCCCTGGGTACGCCGATCAGCATTTGTCTTCTCCCTGAGTGGATGGGCGGGGGCAGGCGTGGCGCCTATGGTCCGCCGGCCGGCAATTCCTTCCATTCGCCGTCGATCAGCCCCTCGATCGGATGGAAGCGCGCCTTGTAGGCCATCTTCGGGCTTTCCGCGATCCAGTAGCCGAGGTACAGGTAGGGCAGGCCGAGGGCGCGGCACTGGGCGAGCTGCCAGAGGATGTTGTAGGTGCCGAAGCTGGCGCCGGCGATGTCCGGCTCGAAGAAGGTGTAGACCGAGGAGAGGCCGTCGCCGAGGACGTCGATGATGCTCACCATGCACAGCCCGTCGTCGTCGGAGAACTCGACCAGGCGGGTGTCGACGCGGCTCTGCAGCAGGAAGTGGGCGTACTGCTCGTGGCTGTCCTGGTCCATGCCACCGCCGGCGTGGCGGGCGCTCTGGTAACGCAGGTAGAGGTCGTAGTGCCCCTCATGGAAGCCGAGCGGCAGTTCGCGGGCGCGCAGCCCGGAATGCCTTTCCCAGGCGCGCCGCTGGCTGCGGCTGGCGGTGAAGCGTTCGACCGGCAGCCGGACCGGCACGCACTTGCGGCAGTGGTCGCAATGCGGACGGTAGGTGAACACGCCGCTGCGGCGGAAGCCGGCGCGCACCAGGTCGTTGTAGACCTCGGTGGTGATCAGGTGGGTCGGCGTCGCCACCTGCGAGCGCGCGATCTCGTCCGGCAGGTAGCTGCAGGTGTAGGGGGAGGTCGAATAGAACTGCAGCAGCGAGAAGGGCAGTTCGGAATCGTTCAGTCGGGACACGCAACCTCCATATTCAGCGCCAGGAAAACGTCGCGCCGTCCTCCGGCCATCGCCCGGGTGTGCCGTCGGCCTCGACCAGCGCGGCGAGCCGGCTGGCGAACTCGCTGCGCGGAACCTCGCGGGCGCCGAGCGAGGCCAGATGATCGGTGCGCATCTGGCAATCTATCATGCCGAATCCGCAGCTCTCAAGAAAGCGGGCCAGATGCGCGGCGGCGATCTTCGAGGCGTCGGTACGCCGCGAGAACATCGATTCGCCGTAGAACATGCGGCCGATGGCGAGCCCGTAGAGACCGCCGACCAGTTCGTAGCCGTTTTCGCTTTCCACCCAGGTTTCGACCGAATGCGCCCAGCCGAGTTCGTGCAGCCGGCGGTAGGCGTGCCGCATCTCCGGCGTGATCCAGGTGCCCGGCTGGCCGGGTCGCCAGGAATGGGCGCAGGTGTCGATGACGGCGGCGAAGTCGCTGTCGAGGCGGACCTCGTAGCGGCCGGCGCGCAGCGTTTTCCGCAGCGAGCGCGAAACCTTGAACTCGGCGGGGAAGAGCACCATGCGCGGGTCCGGCGACCACCACAGGATCGGCTGGCCGTCGGAGAACCACGGGAAGATGCCGTGGCGGTAGGCAGCGAGGATGCGTTCCGGGGAGAGGTCGCCGCCGGCGCAGAGCAGGCCGTTGGGGTCGGCGAGGGCGAGTTCGAGCGGAGGAAAGGGCGCGTCGGCGACGAGCCAGGGGATCATTGCACGAAGGCGACCGGCTGCACCGTCGGCTGCGCGCGGTAGGTGCGCAGCGGCGTCTTGAAGGCGACCACGTGGTCGACGTCAAGACGGATGCCGATCTTCTCGCCGAGGGCGTGGTTGTGGTGCGAGGGCACCAGCGAGAGGACGTGGATGCCGCTCGCCAGGCGCAAGGTGTACAGGATGTCGGCGCCGCGGAAGGCCTTGTGCACGACTTCCGCCTGCAGCGTACTGCGGTCGTCGTGGATGATGTCGTCGGGGCGGAGCAGCACCTCGACGCCGCACGGCTTGCCGCAGGTGCCGCAGCCCTCGCTGCATTCGAGCGGCAGCAGCGAATGCAGCCGGCCGAGCTCGACCTCGACCTCGTGCTGGCTGATCACCTCGCCGGGCAGGAACACGCCCTGGCCGACGAAATCGGCGACGAAGCGGTTGGCCGGCTGGTGGTAGAGGTTGTATGGCGTGTCCCATTGCTGGATGCGGCCGCCGTCCATGACGCCGATCTCGTCGGCCATGGCGAAGGCCTCGTTCTGGTCGTGGGTGACCAGGATCGCGGTCATCCCCTCGCGCTTGAGGATCTCGCGCACCTCGTGCGAGAGGCGCTCGCGCAGGTCGACGTCGAGGTTGGAGAAAGGCTCGTCGAGCAGGATCAGTTCCGGTTTCGGGGCCAGCGCGCGCGCCAGCGCGACGCGCTGCTGCTGGCCGCCGGACAGCTCGTGCGGGTATTTCTCGCCCTGGCCGGCGAGGCCGACCGTGGCCAGCAGTTCCTCGACGCGATCGTTGCGCGCCGGTTCCGCCAGCGCGCCGAGGCCGAAGGCGACGTTGCCGGCGACGGTCAGGTGCGGGAACAGCGCGTAGTCCTGGAAGACCATGCCGATGCGCCGCTTCTCCGGTGCCAGCGAGAAGCCCGGCCGGCTGACGATGCGCTCTTCGAGGCGGATCTCGCCGGCGACCACCGGCTCGAAGCCGGCGATGCAGCGCAGCAGCGTCGTCTTGCCGCAACCCGAGGGGCCGAGCAGGCAGGCGATGCTGCCGGCCTCGACCGAGAACGAGACGCCGTTGACGACGACATGCTTGCCGTAGCGTTGCTGGATGTCGGTGAGTTCTAGATGGGCCATGGGAGCGGGATTCGTGTGCGGTGCCGGCTCGCCTCGTTCGGCGCGGACGCGCGGAAGAGGCCGACAGTCAATTATAATTCGCATTCACACTGGATCACCATGACCCGCGCCCGATTTAGCCCCCTGCTCCGTTTCTCGCTGTGCGTCGCCTTGCTCGTCGGCATGCCGATCGCCAGCGTTCTGCTCAACGTGTTCGCCGGCGGCACCGGCGACACCTGGCGGCACCTCGCGGCAACGGTGCTGCCCGAATACATCGGCAACACGCTCTGGCTGTGCGCTGGCGTCGGCGGCGGCGTCGTTGTCGTCGGCGTCGTCACCGCCTGGCTGACGGCGATGCACGATTTTCCCGGGCGCCGCGTCTTCGACTGGGCGCTGGTGCTGCCGCTGGCGATGCCGGCCTATGTGCTGGCCTACGTCTATACCGATTTCCTGCAGTTCGTCGGGCCGCTGCAGACGGCGCTGCGCGAAAGCTTCGGCTGGCACAAGGGCGACTACTGGTTTCCCGACGTGCGCTCGCTCGGCGGCGCGGTGACGATGTTCGTCTTCGTCCTCTATCCGTATGTCTACATGATCGCCCGCACTGCCTTCCTGGAACGGGCGAGCGGCATGCTGGAGGCGGCGCGCACGCTCGGCGTCGGGCCGTGGGCGACCTTCTTCCGCGTCTCGCTGCCGCTGGCGCGGCCGGCGGTGGCGGCGGGCACCGCGCTGGCGCTGATGGAGACGCTGGCCGACTACGGAACGGTTTCCTACTTCGCGGTGCAGACCTTCACCACCGGCATCTATCGCGCCTGGTTCTCGCTCGGCGACCGTATCGCGGCGGCGCAGTTGGCGGCGATGCTGCTCGGTTTCGTCGTGCTGCTGCTGGCGCTGGAGCGCGCGTCGCGCAGTCGCGCCCGTTTCCACAACACCACCGGCCGTAACCGCCAGCTGCCCGGCCGTCGGCTGGCCGGCTGGCACGGCGCCGCCGCCTTTGCCGCCTGTGTGCTGCCGCTGTTCGTCGGCTTCCTGTTGCCCGCCGGGCTGCTGCTGCGGCTGGCGCTGACCGAGGGCGACACGCAGTTCGGCGAGCGTTTCCTGATGCTCTCGCGCAACAGCTTCGTGCTCGCCGGCGTCACCGCCGCCTGCGCGGTGGCGCTGGCACTGCTGCTCGCCTATGCCGCGCGCCTGTCGACGGGCATGTTGGCGCGCGCCTTGAACCGCATGGTCGGCCTCGGCTACGCGGTGCCGGGGTCGGTGATCGCGGTTGGCGTGCTGATTCCGGTGACGCGGCTCGACAACTGGCTGGCCACCGGCTGGCAGGCACTCTTCGGCAGCAATCCCGGCCTGTTGCTGACCGGTGGCATCGCCGCGCTGGTCTATGCCTATCTGGTGCGCTTCCTCGCCGTCGCCTTGCAGACGGTCGGCGCCAGCCTGTCGAAGATCACCCCGAGCATGGACGACGCGGCGAAGAGCCTCGGCTGCTCGCAGGGCGAGACGCTGCGCCGGGTGCACATGCCGCTCTTGCGCGGCAGCCTGTTCACCGCCGGCCTGCTGGTCTTCGTCGACGTGATGAAGGAGCTGCCGGCGACGCTGGTAATGCGCCCCTTCAACTTCGACACGCTGGCGACGCAGACCTACACGCTGGCTTCCGACGAGCGCCTGGCCGAAGCCTCGACGGCGGCACTGGCGATCGTCGCCGTCGGCCTGGTGCCGCTGATCGCGCTGTCGAGGCAGATCGCCCGGTCGCGGCGCTGATTCGGCGCCGACCGTCGCCGCCATGAAAAACGCCCCGGGGTTGCCGGGGCGTTCGTTTTTCCGGGGGGCCGGGTTTAGCGGTAGCCCGCCTTGTCGAAGAGCACCTGCGCCTTCACCGCGTACATCGCCAGGTTGCCGACCGGGAGGCTGTCGGCCTTGAACGGGCCGAGCGCGTCGAGCGCCGGGTTGGCGACCTTGATGCCGGGAACCGCCGGCCATTCGTTGTTGCCGTCGGCGAAATAGCGCTGCGCTTCGTCGGATGCCAGGTACTCAAGGAATTTCACCGCGGCCTCCTTGTGCGGGGCGTTCTTCAGCATGCCGCCGCCGGAAACGTTGATGTGCGCGCCGGAGGTCTTCTGGTTCGGCCAGACGACGCCGACCTGCTCCATGACCTTCTTCTCGTCGGCCTTGTTCGAGCGCATCAGGCGGGCGACGTAGTAGGAGTTGGAGATGGCGACGCCGCACTCGCCGGCGGCGACCGCCTTGATCTGGTCGGTGTCGCCGCCCTTCGGCGCGCGCGCGAAATTGGCGACGACGCCCTTCGCCCAGTTCTCCGCCTTCGCTTCGCCCTGATGCGAGATGATCGAGGCCATCAGCGACAGGTTGTACGGATGCGATCCGGAACGCGTGCACACCTTGCCCTTCAGCCTGGCGTTGGCGAGGTCGTCGTAGTTCTGCACGTCCTCGGCCTTCACCGCCGCCTTGTTGTAGACGATGACGCGGGCGCGGGTGGAGAACGAGAACCAGTCGTCGGTGCGCAGGTGGGCCGGGATGCGCGATTCCAGCAGCTTCGACTTCACCGGCGCGAACAGGCCCAGTTCGTGGGCTTTCGCCAGGCGTGCGGCATCGACCGTCAGCAGCACGTCGGCCGGGCTGTTGGCGCCTTCGTTCTTGATCCGTTCGAGCAGTTCCTCTTCCTTGCCCTCGATACGGTTGATCTTGATCCCGGTCTGCTTGCTGAAGTTTGCGTAGAGCGCCTCGTCCGTCTGGTAGTGGCGCGCGGAATAAAGGTTCAGCACCTTCTCTTCGGCCGTCGCCGTGCCGGCGAAGGCGGCGGCGAGCAGCGTTGCGGCAAGCGTGCGGGAAACGATCTGCGGCAGGGTTCGGCTCATGATCTGAAAGCTCCTGTGGAAAAGTCAGCGGCGATTCTAGCGGCGGAATGCTGGTTTGTAAATGAGAATGGTTACTGAATATGGGCGAAAAAAATGCCGCGGATGCGGCGGCTCGTCCGGGGCGGCGGTGCTCAGTGCTCGACGACGCGACGGGCGCCGTTGTAGCGCTTGACCCAGTAGCTGTTGCCCATGTCCTCGACGCGGACTTCGCCGCCGGGGCGGGGGGAATGCAGGAAGCGGCCTTCGCCGAGGTAGATGCCGACGTGCGAGAAGGCGCGGCGCATGGTGTTGAAGAACACCAGGTCGCCCGGCTTCAGTTCCTTGCGGTCGACGCGGTCGCCGACTTCGCTCATCTCGCGCGAGGTGCGCGGCAGGATCAGGCCGAGCGATTCGCGGAAGACCAGTTGCACGAAACCGCTGCAGTCGAGTCCGGCGTCGGGGTCGGTGCCGCCGCGGCGATAGCTGACGCCGACCATTTCCAGTCCCTTCAGGATCAGGTCCTGGGCGGTGTTGGTATAGCGTTCGAGCAGGGAGGGTTCTTCGTGGCGACGGTTTTCCTCGGCGGCCTGGGCCGGCAGCGCGACGGCGGCGGCAAGCGCGGCGCCGGCGACGACGGGCGCGGCACGACGCAGCAGGGCGCGGAGGCGGGTGAGGAAAATCGACATAGCGGCGCAATGTATTTGAAAACCAGGGTGCTGTAAACCGGGCGGGGCGATGCGGCGGGTGGGGCGTCCCCGCCGGTAGACAACCCGGTGTCCGGATGGAGTAATCTTTCCCTTGCGCCGGCGGCCCTGGCGGGGCAGTTCCGTGAATGTACCGGCGCGCTGATTTTGTGTTTATAATTCGTAATTATGAATTAGGTTTGCCCCGCCCAACCAAGGAGCTGGCATGAGCCCGTTCAAGGCTTACCTGATTGAAGAGACCGAAGGCAAGACGCAATCCCGCTTCGTGACGATGGAGGCGGCGCAGCTGGACGCGGGCGAGGTGACCATCCGGGTCGCCTACTCCAGCGTCAATTACAAGGATGCGCTGGCGGCCACCGGGGCGGGCAAGATCATCCGGCGCTTTCCCTGCGTCGGCGGCATCGACCTCGCCGGGACCGTGCTGGAAAGCGTCGATCCGCGCTTCTCGCCGGGCGATGCGGTGATCGCGACGAGTTTCGACATCGGCGTCGCGCACCACGGCGGCTATGCGGAGATCGCCCGCGTGCCGGCCGCCTGGGTGGTGCCGCTGCCGGACGGCCTGTCGCTGCATGAAGCGATGGCGCTGGGCACGGCGGGTTTTACCGCCGCGCTCGGCATTGTGCGCATGGAGGAAAACGGGCTGACGCCGGCGAAAGGGCCGGTGATCGTCTCCGGTTCGACCGGCGGCGTCGGCAGCCTGGCGGTGGACATGCTGGCGCGCCGCGGCTACCACGTCGTCGCGCTGACCGGCAAGGCGAGCGAGGAAGCCTGGCTGAAGGAACTGGGCGCGGCCGAGGTGATGCTGCGCGGGACGCTGGATCTGGCGAAGATCCGGCCGCTGGACAAGGCCTTGTGGGCCGGCGCGGTGGACAACCTCGGCGGCGAGGTGCTGGCCTGGATGGCGAGCACGATGAAGCAGGGCGGCACGATCGCCAGCATCGGGCTGGCGGCGAGCCATGCGCTGAATACGACGGTGATGCCGTTCATCCTGCGCGGGGTCAGCCTGCTCGGGGTCGATTCGGGCTACATCGGTGAGCCGTACCGCAGCGGCATCTGGCGCCGGCTGGCGACCGACCTGAAGCCGCCGCATCTGGCGGCGATGTCGCGGACGGTGCCGTTTGCGTCGCTGCCGGATCTGTTCCCGGAGTACCTCGCCGGGCGCGCGCGTGGTCGGGTGGTCGTCGATGTCGGCGGAGCCGGCGCGTGAGGACGGTGCGATGAGCGAGCCGGGGCAGTTGCCGCGCGTGCTGATCGTCGACGATTCGCGCATGGTGCGCGCCTCGCTGATCAAGCACATCCGCGGTCATTACGACTACCGCGAGGAGAGCGACGGCGAGGCGGGCTGGCAGGCGCTGGTGCTGGACCATTCGATCCAGGCGGTGATGACCGACCTGTCGATGCCGGTGCTGGACGGCTTCGGGCTGCTGGAAAGGATACGCAACTCGCGGCTGGCGCGGATCCGCGAGATGCCGGTGGTGATGATCTCCGGCGACGAGGAAGAGTCGGCGCGGGAGCGGGCAAAGGTGCTCGGGGTGTCGGATTTCATCACCAAGGGCACCGGTGCCGCCGAACTGCTGTCGCGGCTGGAGTCGCTGATCCGGCTGGCGGCGGCGCAGCGCGAACTGGAAAAAAGCCGGGATCGGCAGGTGCAGGATCCGGACACCGGCCTGTTTACGCGGCGCTACATCGAGCTGCAGGCGGCGCAGGCACTGTCGCATGCGACGCGGCACGGCAGCCAGGTGAGCGTGATGCTGCTCGGCTTCGACCACTTCGCGAAGCTGCGCGCGGAAGCCGGCGACGAGGTGACGAAACAGTTGCAGAAGCGCTTTGCCCGGCTGCTGGCGGACAAGGTGCGCAAGGAAGACAGCCTCGGCCACTACGACGACAACTGTTTCGTCGTCGTCCTGCCGGGGGCGTCGGATGCGTCGAGCGAGGCCTTCGGTCACCGCCTGCGGGTGGCGATCGAAGGGGCCAACGTCGCGGTGCATGGCAAGAAGCTGGAGTTGTCGGTGAGCATCGGCATCGCCAACTGCCCGGCCGATCTCGTCACCTCGGCCGGCGCCTTGCTGGAACTGGCGGCGCAGCGCCTGCAGCTGGCGATGCAGTCCGGCGGCAACCAGCTGGTCAGCATCGGCAACCAGCTGCGCGTGACGCCGCCGGCGGCAGCGGCACCGCCGCCGCCACCGCCGCCGACGCTGGCGCAGGCGCTGGAGTTGCTGCGCGCCGGCAAGGGCGACGCGCTGCGGCCGCATGCCGGCAAGCTGGTGGCCGAGTTGTTGCCGTTGCTGGCGTTGATCGAGCAGGAAAGCGGTGTCGACCTGTCGCTCGCCGCGTTGAAGGAAAGGTTTCGTGACCGGAGCTGAAGCGACATAAGACATCCGGCAGAAAATTGATGTGTGCAGGTAATTTGTAAATCGGTAAAGGGAGTCTCATGACCACGATTCAGCAATTCCACAAGCAATCCATCGACAACCCGGATGCCTTCTGGGCCGAGCAGGCCAAGCTCGTCGACTGGAACAAGCCGTTCACGCAGACGCTCGATTTCTCCCGTCCACCGTTCGCCAAGTGGTTCGTCGGTGGCGAGACCAACCTCTGCTACAACGCCGTTGACCGCCACGCCGCCAAGCGCCCGAACGACCGTGCGCTGGTCTATATCTCGACCGAAACCGACGAGGAGAAGGTCTATTCCTTCGCCGAGCTGCAGCGCGAAGTCGAGCGCATGGCCGCGATCATGCTCGGCCTCGGCGTCGGCAAGGGCGACCGCGTACTGATCTACATGCCGATGATCGCCGAAGCGGCCTTCGCCATGCTCGCCTGCGCCCGCATCGGCGCCATCCACTCGGTGGTCTTCGGCGGCTTCGCCTCGCACTCGCTGGCCACCCGTATCGACGACGCGACGCCGAAGCTGATCGTCTCCTCCGACGCCGGCATGCGCGGCGGCAAGGCGGTTCCCTACAAGCACCTGCTCGACGAAGCGATCAACCTGGCCGAGAGCAAGCCGGCCAAGGTGCTGATGATCGACCGCGGCCTGGACAAGAACTTCAACAAGGTCGACGGCCGCGACGTCGACTACGCGACGCTGCGTGCCCAGCACATGGACGCCCAGGTGCCGGTGACCTGGCTTGAATCCTCGGAACCCTCGTACATCCTGTACACCTCCGGCACCACCGGCAAGCCCAAGGGCGTGCAGCGCGACACCGGCGGCTACTGCGTGGCGCTGGCCTCGTCGATGAAGAACATCTTCTGCGGCGGCGAGGGCGAGACGATGTTCTCGACCTCCGACATCGGCTGGGTGGTCGGCCACTCGTACATCGTCTACGGCCCGCTGATCGCCGGCATGTGCACGATCATGTACGAAGGCACGCCGCTGCGTCCGGACGCCGGCATCTGGTGGCACATCGTCGAGAAGTACAAGGTCAACGTGATGTTCTCGGCGCCGACCGCCGCCCGCGTGCTGAAGAAGCAGGATCCGGCGTTCATGCACAAGTACGACCTGTCCACGCTGAAGCACCTGTTCCTCGCCGGCGAGCCGCTCGACCAGCCGACGCACGAATGGATCATGGGCGAACTGAAGCTGCCGGTGATCGACAACTACTGGCAGACCGAAACCGGCTGGCCGATGCTGTCGCAGATGCCCGGCGTCGAGCAGAAGCCGCTCAAGTTCGGTACCCCCAGCTTCCCGGTCTACGGCTACAACCTGCAGATCTTCCGTGAAGACGGCACAATCTGCGAGCCGAACGAGAAGGGCATCGTCGGCATCCTGCCGCCGCTGCCGCCGGGCTGCCTGTCCACCGTCTGGGGCGACGACGCGCGCTTCGTGTCGACCTACTTCTCGCTGTTCAAGGAGCCGCAGGTGTACTCGTCGTTCGACTGGGGCATCCGCGACGAAGAGGGCTACCACTACATCCTCGGCCGTACCGACGACGTCATCAACGTCGCCGGCCACCGTCTCGGCACCCGCGAGATCGAGGAAGCGGTGCAGGGCCACAGCGCGATCGCCGAAGTCGCCGTGGTCGGCGTCGCCGATCAGCTGAAGGGGCAGATGCCGATGGCCTTCGCCGTGGTCAAGGACGCGGCGCGGATCGCCACGCCGGAACTGCGTGCCGCGCTGGAGAAGGAAGTGATGAAGACGGTCGACGAAAGCCTCGGCGCGATCGCCCGTCCGGGCCGCGTGCACTTTGTCACGGTGCTGCCGAAGACCCGTTCCGGCAAGCTCTTGCGCCGCTCCATCCAGGCGCTGGCGGAAGGCCGCGATCCGGGCGACCTGACGACGATCGAGGACCCGGCTGCGCTTGAGCAGCTGAAGGCCGCGCTCGGCGCCTGATCGGCTTCATGGCATCATCGGGGCCCGCCATCCGGCGGGCCTTTTTCGTTGTGCGCCCGGCACGGGCGCACTCTTGCAAACGGTTACGTTCATGTCGCTTTCCTGGCTACTCGGCAACCTGCTCTCAAGCCTGCTCCTGCCTCCGCTGAACGGCCTGGTACTGGCCGTCGCCGGTCTTTTCCTGTGGCGGCTGCGGCCGCGCCTGGCGCGTTTCCTGGTGCTCGCCGGCGTCTTCCTGATCACCGCGCTGTCGCTCGGCGTCGTCGCCCGCGCGCTGCTGGCGCCGCTGGAGTCGAGGTATCCGCCGTTGCCGGCTGCCGCGCATGCCCGCCTGCCGGTCGATGCGATCGTCGTCCTCGGCGCCGGCCGCTATCGTTCGCCGCCCGAATTCGCCGAGGACGACGTCGCCAATGCGACGCTCGACCGCCTGCGCTACGCGGCACTGCTGGCGCGCGCCTCCGGCAAGCCGCTGCTGGTCACCGGCGGTGCGCCGGACGGCGGCGGACGCAGCGAAGGCGAGGCGATGCGCGGCGCGCTCGCCCGCGATTTCGGCGTCCGCGTGCGCTGGGTCGAATCGGCCTCCGACAACACCGCCGAGAACGCCCGCCGCTCGGCGGAACTGTTGCTGCCGGCGGGTGTCAAGCGGATCGCGCTGGTCACCCATGCCTGGCATCTGCCGCGCTCGGTGGCCGTTTTCGAGGCGGCCGGCTTCACCGTGCTGGCGGCACCGACCGCCTACGTCTCGGCGCGGCCGGCGACGCCGCTCGACTTCGTGCCGCGCGTGGCGGCGATGCAGCAGGCGGCGACCGCGCTGCACGAGTGGTTCGGCATCGCCTGGTACGCATTGCGCCGCTGAACGAAGGGCGCCGCGACAGATCGAACGACGGCGGCTATCATGGCGCCCGGCGCCTTTCCGGCAGGCGCGCATCGATCCATTGACCCGGAGATGAAGATGAAGCGAACCCTGATCCCCCTCCTGTTCGGCCTGCTGCTGTCGCCGGTGCTGGCGCAGGAAGCCGGCCGCGTCGCGCCGGCCGCCGCCGTGCTCGGCGCCAACGACCAGCCGATCCACGACGCCGCCCGCCTCGGCAGCGGCAAGGACGTCGAGAAGATCCTCAAGGCGGCCCCGGCGATGCGCGACGCGCGCACGCAGCACGGCTCGACGCCGCTGCACCTGGCGGCGACCAACCCCGACATCAGCGCGCTGAAGGCGCTGCTCGCTGCCGGCGCCGACGTCAACGCGCGCGACAGCGAAGGGCTGACGCCGCTGCACATGACCGCCTACACGCAGAACGCCCGACACGCCGAGCTGCTGCTGCAGGCCGGTGCCGATCCCTACGCCAAGACCAACGCCGGGCGCGACCCGACCTCGATGGCGCGCAAGACGCGCTCCGACGAGGTGTCCGGGGTGATCTCGCTGTGGATCCTGAAGGGGTGCAAGGCCGGCAAGCCCTGCTGAGGCCAGGTGGGGCTACCGGCTACGGCAGTTGCTTCGCCGTCCGCCAGCGCTCCGACCAGACTGCGGCCGGTTCCGGCCGGCCGAACAGGTAGCCCTGCAGCAGGTCGCAGCCGTGGCTGGAAAGGAAGATCCGCTGCGCCTCGGTCTCGACGCCCTCGGCGACCACGCGCAGGCCGAGGTTGCGGGCCAGCGCCAGCGTCGCGGCGCTGATCGCCGCGTCGTTCTCGTCGGTCTCGATGTCGTGGACGAAGGCGCGATCGAGCTTGAGCGTGTCGATCGGCAGCATCTTCAGGTAGGCCAGCGACGAATAGCCGGTGCCGAAATCGTCGATCGCCAGTTCCACGCCGAGGTCACGCAAGGCCTTCAGCCGGCCGATCGCGCGCTCCGGATCCTCCATCGCCACCGACTCGGTGATTTCCAGTTCGAGTTCGCCCGGACCGATGCCGTGCGCCTCCATCGCCGAGCGCACCAGCGGCACCAGCGTCGGCGAACGCAGCTGTTGCGCCGACAGGTTCACCGCGACGCGTAGCCCCGGCAGCCCCTCGGCGCGCCAGGCGGCCTTCTGCCGGCAGGCTTCCTCCAGCACCCAGGCGCCGATCAGCTCGATGGCGCCGGTTTCCTCGGCGATCGGAATGAAGGTCAGCGGCGGGATCAGGCCGCGCTCCGGATGCCGCCAGCGGATCAGCGCCTCGACGCCGCAGACCCGGCCGTCCGCCGCGTAGACCTGCGGCTGGTAGTGCAGCTCGTACTGGCCCGCGGCCAGCGCGCCGCGCAGGTCGCGCTCCAGCTCCATGCGCTCGGTCGCCGCCGCGGTCATCGCCGGGCTGAAGAACTGGAAGTTGTTGCGCCCCTTTTCCTTGGCGAAATACATCGCGGCATCGGCGTTCTTCATCAGCGTTTCCGAGTCCTCGCCGTTCGTCGGGAACATGCTGATGCCGATGCTCGGCGTCGAATGCAGGATCTTGCCGTCGACCGTATAGGGGCTGCTCAGCGTGACCACGATCTTCGCCGCCACCAGCGCAGCGTCCATGTCGCAGGAGAGGCTGGTCAGCACGACGACGAACTCGTCGCCGCCGAGGCGGGCGACGATGTCGCTCTCGCGCACGCATTCGCCCAGCCGGCGCGCCACCTCGACCAGCAAGCGGTCGCCAGCGTGGTGGCCGAGGGTGTCGTTGATCACCTTGAAGCGGTCGAGGTCGATGAACATCACCGCCAGCTGCCGGTGTTCCCGGCGCGCTGCGAGCAGCGACTGTGCCAGCCGGGTCTCCAGGTTGTAGCGGTTGAACAGCCCGGTCAGCGCGTCGTGGTGCGCGAGGTGGTCGATGCGTGCCTCCGCCGCCTTGCGTTCGCTGATGTCGGTGAAGCTGGCGATGTAGTTGGTCAACTCGCCCTGCTCGTCGTGGATCGCCGAGATCGCCGCCCATTTCGGGTAGGTCACGCCGTCCTTGCGCAGGTCCCACAGCTCGCCCTGCCAGTAGCCGGACTCGCGCAGCGTCGCCCACATCGTCCGATAGGTCTCGCGCGGCGTCTTGTGCGAGGCCAGCACGCGCGGGTCCTTGCCCTGCAGTTCGGCCTGGGTGTAGCCGGTGTCGCGGATGAGGGCGTTGTTCACGGCGACGATGCGGTTGTCGCGATCGGTGATCATGATCGCCTCGCCGCTGTGCTCGAAGACCTTGGCGTAGAGGCGTAGCGCCTCCTCGGCGCGCTTGCGGTCGGAGATGTCGCGCCAGGCGCAGTAGATCGCCTGGCGGCCGGCGAGGTCGATCACCGACAGCGTCACTTCGGCGGTGAAATCGCTACCGTCGGCACGCCGATGCACCCATTCGAAGCGGTGCAGGCCCTTGTCGCGCGCCAGCGCCATCATCCGTTCCGCCTTGCTGAACGAGTCCTCGCCGTCCGGCTGCACCGGCGGCGACAACCGCGAAGGGTGCGCGTTGAGGATTTCGTCCTTGCTCGCGTAGCCGAGCATCTCCACTGCCGCGTCGTTGCATTCGACGAAATGCTCGTCCTCGATGATCCACACCGGATCCGGCGACGACTCGAACATCGTGCGCAAGCGGCTTTCCGCGCTCTGCCGCTGGGTCATGTCGCGCAGCGTTTCGACCACGGCGAGCAGATTGCCGTCGGCGTCGTGGATCGGCCCGGCATCGATCTCCAGATACAGCTGCGTGCCGCGCAAGGGCATCACGCACCAGTTCTCGGTGTGGGCGCCGGGGCCGCACTCGGGGGAGCGGCTGTGAACCGGGTAATAGCGTCCGATTTCATCGAGGCGCTGGTCGACCATCAGATCGGCGAGGCAGGGGCGTTCCCTGCCGTAGAAAGCGCGCCAGTGGTTGCTGGTGCCGAGCACCTCCAGGGCCGGCAGGCCGGTGAGATGTTCGCAGGCCCGGTTCCAGACGATCACCCGATGCCGGGCGTCGAGCACGAAAGTCGGCACGACCAGCTGCTGCACCACCTCGGTGGTGAAGCTCAGGTCGTGGTCGATCGGCGATTTTCCGCCGTCGCGCTTGCGGATCGGTACCGCAGTGGCCATCCGGGTTTCCTCAGGGCAGGGGCAAACTACGTTATCGGCAGTAAGTTCAGGAATATTAGCAGCTAACGGAATTGATTTTGCCGTGGGGGCTGACTTGATGGCTTTGCCAGGGATGCGCCGCGGCAGCGTGACGACATCGCCGATCCTGCACCGGGTGCCGGCGGCGCTGATGGCGGCCGGGCCATTCGCCGGCGGGCGCTGGTCCTGCGCCGGCGAATGGCCTACGATGGAGCAAGGCGGGCGGCGCGCCGCCGACAACAAGAAGACGAGGAGGCGTTATGACCCAATCTGCGGAACAGGGCAAGGCCGAACAGCTGGCCGCGGTCGCGGCGATGTTGCGCGAACGCCTGCCGGCGGCCGATGCGCCGCTGGCGACGGCGTTCGCCGAGCGCTTCTACAGCCAGGTGGCGCCCGAGGATCTGGCCGAGCGCTCGGTCGCCGACCTTTACGGCGCCGCGCTGTCGCAGCTGCACTTCGCCCGGCGCTACGCCGCCGGCGCCCCCAAGCTGCGCGTCTACAACCCGCGCACCGAGGAGCACGGCTGGCAGACGACGCACACGGTGATCGAGATCGTCAACGACGACATGCCCTTCCTGGTCGACTCGATCACGATGGAAGTGAACCGCCAGGGGCTGACGCTGCACCTGATCATCCACCCGGTGATGAAGGTCTGCCGCGACGCCGACGGCACGCTGCAGAAACTGGCCGATGCTGCCGGCGACAGCGAGGCCGCCTGCGCCTACGAGTCGATCATCCACGTCGAGGTCGACCGGCGCACCGAAGCGGCGCAGCTCGAAGCGCTGCAGGCCGGGCTGCTGAAGATCCTCGGCGACGTCCGCGCGGCGGTCGCCGACTGGGGCGCGATGCGCGCGCAGATAGCGGAGATCATCGCCGACATCGAACGCACGCCGCCGCCCGACGACCCGGCCGACGCTGCCGAGGACAGGGCTTTCCTGGAATGGATCGCCGACGGCAACTTCACCTTCCTCGGCTACCGCGAATACCAGCTGGCCAGCGAGAACGGCGAGGACGTGCTGCGCGTGGTCGCCGGTTCCGGGCTCGGCATCCTGCGCGAGCACGGCGAACAGCGCTCGATCTCGTTCGCCGCACTGCCGCCGGAGGTGCGCGAGATCGCCCACGAACCGCGGCTGCTGGTGCTGACCAAGGCCAATGCGCGCGCCACCGTGCATCGCCCGGGCTACCTCGACTACCTCGGCATCAAGCGCTTCGACGCCAGCGGGCGGACGATCGGCGAGCGCCGCTTCCTCGGCCTGTTCACCTCGACCGCCTACGACGCCAGCCCGCGCGCCATCCCGCTGCTGCGCCGCAAGATCGCGACGGTGATCGAGCGCGCCGGCTTCCTGCCCAACAGCCATGCCGCGAAATCGCTGTACAACATCCTCGAACAGTATCCGCGCGACGAACTCCTGCAGATCCCGCCCGACGAGTTGTTCACCATCGCCCTCGGCATCCTGCGCCTCGGCGAGCGCCAGCGCACGCGGCTGTTCGTCCGCCGCGACGCCTTCTGCCGCTTCTTCTCGTGCCTGATCTACGTGCCGCGCGAGAACTACAACACCGAGCTGCGCGAGCGTATGCAGGCGGTGCTGATGGAGGCCTTCAACGGCCGTTCGTCGGAATTCAACGTGCAGCTCTCCGAGTCGGCGCTGGCGCGCATCCACATCATCGTCCATACCCGCCCCGGCTGCACGTCGGACTACGACGTCGCCGACATCGAGCGGCGCCTGGTGCTGGCGGCGCGGCGCTGGCCGGACGAATTGCGCCAGGCGCTCTGCGAGCGCGGCGGCGAGGAACGCGGCAACCTGCTCTACCAGCGCTACGCCGCGGCCTTCCCGGCCGGCTACCGCGAGGCCTATGCGGCGCGTGCGGCGGTCGGCGACGTCGAGCTGATGGAATCCCTGAGCGGCCCCGAGGGGCTGGCGATGAACCTCTACCGGCCGCTGGAGGCGGCGCCCGGCAGCCTGCGCTTCAAGGCGCTGTGCGAAGGGCAGCCGATGCCGCTGTCGCTGTCGCTGCCGATGCTGGAGCATATGGGCGTGCGCGTGCTGGAGGAGCGCCCCTACGAGATCCGCCGCGCCGACGGCGCCAGCATCTGGCTGCACGACTTCGGGCTGTGGCGGGCCGACGCCGAGGAACTCGACATCGACCGCCTGCGCGACATTTTCCAGGAGGCCTTCCTCGCCGCCTGGCGCGGCGTCGCCGAGAACGACGACTTCAACCGCCTGGTGCTCGGCGCCCGCCTGACCTGGCGGCAGGTGACGGTGCTGCGCGCCTACGCCAAGTACATGCGCCAAGCCGGCTTCACCTTCAGCCAGGCCTACATCGAGCAGACGCTGGCGGCGCATCCGGACATCGCCCGGCGCCTGCTCGACCTCTTCCTGGCGCGCCATGACCCCGCCGCCGAGGCCGGCAACGACGCTGACTCGGCGCGGCTGGAGGGCGAGATCGCCGCCGCCCTCGACCAGGTCACCAGCCTCGACGAGGACCGCATCCTGCGCCAGTTCCTCGCCGTGATCCTGGCCACCGTGCGCACCAACTATTTCCAGAGGCAGAACGGCGGGCACAAGCCCTACCTGTCGTTCAAGCTCGATCCGCACCGCGTGCCGGGGCTGCCCGAGCCGCGGCCGATGTTCGAGATCTACGTCCACTCGCCGCGCGTCGAGGGCGTGCACCTGCGCGGCGGCAAGGTGGCCCGCGGCGGGCTGCGCTGGTCCGACCGCATGGAGGACTTCCGTACCGAGGTGCTCGGGCTGATGAAGGCGCAGATGGTCAAGAACACGGTGATCGTCCCGGTCGGCTCGAAGGGCGGCTTCGTCGTCAAGAACCCGCCGCCCGGCGGCGACCGCGACGCGCTGCTGCAGGAGGGCATCGCCTGCTACCGCACCTACCTGCACGGCCTGCTCGACCTGACCGACAATCTGGTCGGCGGCAGGATCGTGCCGCCCGCCGACGTCTACCGCCGCGACGGCGACGACCCCTACCTGGTGGTCGCCGCCGACAAGGGCACGGCGAGCTTCTCCGACTTCGCCAATGCGGTGTCGCGCGAATACGGCTTCTGGCTCGGCGACGCCTTCGCCTCCGGCGGCTCGGCCGGCTACGACCACAAGAAGATGGCGATCACCGCGCGCGGCGCCTGGGAGTCGGTGAAGCGCCACTTCCGCGAGCTGGGGCTGGACACCCAGGCGCAGGAGTTCACCGTCGCCGGCATCGGCGACATGTCCGGCGACGTCTTCGGCAACGGCATGCTGCTCTCGCCGCACATCCGGCTGGTCGCCGCCTTCGACCACCGCCACATCTTCATCGACCCCGACCCGAACGCCGCGGCGAGCTTCGCCGAGCGGCAGCGGCTGTTCGACCTGCCGCGCTCGTCGTGGGCCGACTACGAAATGGCGCTGATCTCCGCCGGCGGCGGCATCTGGCCGCGCAGTGCGAAATCGGTGACGCTGTCGCCGCAGGCGCGCGCCGTGCTCGGCATCGAGGCCGAGACGCTGACCCCGCAGGAACTGGTGCATGCGGTGCTGCTGGCGCCGGTCGACCTGCTCTACAACGGCGGCATCGGCACCTACGTGAAGAGCCAGCGCGAGAGCCACGCCGACGTCGGCGACCGCGCCAACGATGCGATCCGCGTGAACGGCGGCGAGCTCCGCTGCCGCGTCGTCGCCGAGGGCGGCAACCTCGGCTGCACGCAACTCGGCCGCATCGAGTACGCGCTGAAGGGCGGCCGCATCAACACCGACGCGATCGACAACTCGGCCGGCGTCGACTGCTCCGACCACGAGGTCAACATCAAGATCCTGCTGAACGCGGTGATCGAGGACGGCGAGCTGACCGAGAAGCAGCGCAACGCGCTGCTGGTCGAGATGACCGACGACGTCGCCCGGCTGGTGCTGCGCGACAACTACTTCCAGACGCAGGTGCTGTCGATCGCCCGCTCGCGCGGCGTGCATCTGCTCGACGAGCAGGCGCGCTACATCCGCCACCTCTCCAACGCCGGCCGCCTCAACCGCCGCCTCGAATTCCTGCCCTTCGAGGAGGAGCTCGCCGAGCGCAAGGCCGCCGGCTGCGGGCTGACCGCGCCCGAGCTGGCGGTGCTGCTGGCCTACCACAAGATGGAGCTGTTCGAGGCGCTGCTCGCCTCCGACCTGCCCGAGGACGGCTACATCGCCACCGCTCTCGGCCGCTACTTCCCGCAGCAACTGCGCCAGCGCTTCCCGGCGCAGGTCGGGCGCCATCCGCTGCGCCGCGAGATCGTCGCCACGCACGTCGTAAACAGCATGGTCAACCGCGTCGGCCCGACCTTCGTCTTCCGCCTGCAGGAGGAGACCGGCGCCGCGCCGGCCGACATCGTCCGCGCCTACCTGGCGACGCGCGAGGTGTTCGGTCTGGTGCCGCTGTGGCAGGCGATCGAGGCGCTCGACAACCAGGTCGCCGACGCCACGCAGACCGAGATGATCCACGAGGGGCTGCGCCTGATCCAGCGCGGCACGCTGTGGTTCCTGCACCACCGTGACCACCTGCGCGACTTGGCGGCGACGCTGGAACGTTTTTCCGGCGGCGTCGAGGCGCTCGCCGCCAGCCTCGCCGAGGTGGTGGCGCCGCCCTACCGCGCCGAACTCGACGCGGTGGTCGAGCGGCTCGTCGCGCAGGGGGTTCCCGCCGAACTGGCGCAGCGCGTCGCCTGCCTCGAAGAACTGTACTCGGCGCTCGACGTGATCGAGGTCGCCGGCGAGACCGGGGTACCCGCTGAGCGCGTCGCCCGCGTCTATTTCTCGCTCGGCGGCGAACTCGACCTGCACTGGCTCGGCCGCCAGATCGGTGCGCTGCCCGCCGACACGCACTGGCAGGGCATGGCCCGCGCCGCGCTGCGCGACGACCTGTCGGCACAGGCGCGCAACCTCGCCGCCGAAGTGCTGCGCGCCAGCCTGGAAGAAGCGGACATCGACGCCCTGCTCGCCGCCTGGAAGACACGCCACGCCTTCCAGTACGAGCGCTGCCGCCAGCTCTTCACCGAAATCCGCGGCAGCAGCGCGCCGGACATGCCGATGCTGTCGGTGGCGCTGCGCGAGTTGCGCACGCTGGCCTGAACCGCCGATCTGGGCGATTCGCGTCGCGTATCCACTCGACATGGATGCGCGCCGTCTTTATGCTCTCGTGCTGGCGGCTGATTCCTCAGTGCTCGGACGGGCGGGGCGGCCAAGCGGGGCCTGCCGTCGTCCCGCGAAGACAGATCCAGCATGAGCGCGGCTGGCGTTCCGAAGGCACCATGAAATGAGGGTTTCGGCGATGCCTCAATACTTCGATCCGGGCCGGTGCCTGGCTCCTTCAGCGCCTGCGACGGCTATCCGGGTGAAACGCAGCGTTTGCCTGCTGGCTATTTTGGGGAGTGTTGGCTGATGAATAACAAAAACGAGTCTTGCCAATGGTTTGGCGCTCGATGGTCATCCGGAGTGGGTGGAATGCACGGCACATAAGCTGCCGACTTCACGTTAGTGAGTATCGGTGGCTAGCACTTGCATATTTCGCCGCACGTTCAAAGATTATGTCGGCCATTGAATTAAACCCGTGGGCCATCGGAATGCTGGTTGGCGTCGCAGCCATTCTCTCGGTAAAGCATGGGCTGGCTGGGTTCATTGGGGCACTGGGGATTGGAGCCCTTGGCGTTACCTACACCATACTCAAAGAATATTTTGGGATTTATGGCGTTCTTTTTTTCTTGGCTTTTTTGTTTGGCTCGTATTTTTTCTTTACCAACACATCACGCAAGAGCGTCGACGCAGCGTGCAAATCGCTTACCAAGAAGAAATCAAAGCAATGAAAAACACTCCTAACATCGCAAAAAAATCGCTCGCTTCGGTCGCTTGGACGCACCGCAAGTGGCGCGCCATTTAGTTCAACTATTATGCATTCTGACATAAGGCTGCTCTTGGCCCTCTTTACCAGCATGCTTGTCTCAGCGTGCCAGCCCACCAAGATATTGGTACGCCCAGAAGATTGGGCCGCAGTCAAACTTGGTGAGTTTCAGCCGTCGCCTGAGGTGCAACGAAGGGGCGTCGCTGTGGTTATTCTCACACTTCGGCAAAAGGGTGAGCGCCCCGATGATTTTTATCTTGGACCTATTCAAGAAACGAAAGACGGAAAGATCGAGTTTTCGCTTTATCACAAGAGCAATTTCGGTGAGCGAGAACTATCGGTCGGAGCGCTAGAAGGAAGCAGCCGCATCATGGTCTACAACCCCGCAAAGAATGAAATCACGAGCGAACTGCAGTGGCAATAATAGGCGTTACTATCAACGCATAACATCACATTCAAAAACGCTCTCTCCGGTCGCTCGGGCGCGCCGTTTAATTCAACGTTATACCTTGGAGATTATATGAACGTTTGTCGGGTCATCCTGTGTGTCCTGTTCGCAATGTCACTTTCTGGGTGCGCGGCAATGCTGGTGCCAGAAACATCTGATCCGGCAGAAAAACTAGCATGGGCAACGGAGTTGATTGACAAGCAAAACCGTCCTCTTCCTGCCGAGAAATTGATTGCCGAATCTATCGATATCTACAACAGCAGACGGGATGAACTCGGCCTAGCTCAAGCATATCGGATGTATGGCTTGTTCTATAAGTCAGCAACCGTTAACCAATGGCAAGAGTACTACAAGAAAAATGGTTTTCGCGATAGGACCGTTACTTTCGAAAACCGCCTGAATAAGGCAATTGAGTACTTCGACAATTCACGAGATTTATTGCAGAAAAATGGCGACGTACACACTATTACCAACGTCTACCTGCAAATGGCGTTCACCTACGAGTTAATGGACAACAAGGGTGCGGCTTGCGCGGCTTATGACTCGTCACTTAAATCTGAGCAAGCAAACTCGAAAAGCAATCCCGACCTAGTCACGATTGTTCCCCGAGAGTTTAAGAGTTTTGAGCATGGCATTTCAGTTTTCAAGAGTCGTTTGGGCTGCAAGGTATAACACGGCAGTCAAGCGGGGCAGCCAAAAAGCTGCGCTTTTGGGTACCCTCCGCGCTTCGCGCTCCGGCTCCCCCTTACTTCCACGTTGGAACGCTATAGTCTTGCTGCATTTCCACATGTTATCGAACGAGGAGGATCACTAGTGCCAATTTCTGTAAAGATTTTGATTATCACCTGCGCGCTCATTCTTGGCGGCTGTGCAGCAACGGTCGAGCGCACATCACAGTCCGAGAGTCCCATTGTTGTGAGCAAAGGAAGCGGTAAGGCATTGATAATGGTCATACAGGGATCTGATGTTGCGAGCAAATCAGGTGACTGGGAAAAATTTCGGGAAGAATGGCGGTCCGCGATGAAAGAAGCGAGCGCGGAGTCCGGTTTTGGATTTTTTTACCAAGAAGCCAATGCCGAATCACAGCTGAAAAATGGAACACTAGTTCTAGTCAAAGTTAATGACTATCGGTATGTATCGCAATTCGCCAGACTCATGGGAGGAGTCGCGATAGGAAATGCCTTTGTTGATGCCGATGTCTCATTCTTTGACATGCCTTCAAAGACACCTATTGGGGCACGAACCTACAAGACTTCCTCGTCAGCTGGCCAAGGAATCTTCTCCGCAATGACCGCAAAACAAATCCGAGGAATTTCCGACGAAATAGTGAGAGAGATTGCTCAGAAATAGGGTTTGTTCCGGATGCACCATGAACAAGGGTTCGACGATGCCTCAAGCTTTCGATCTGGGCCGGCGCCCGGCTACTTCGGCGCCGGCTATCCGGGTGAAACGCCACGTTTGCCTGCTGGCTATTCTGGGGAGTGTCGGTTGATGAGCAAGAAAATCGAATTATGCCAATGGCTTGGCGTTGTTGGGGCGTCCGGAGTGGGAGGCGGGTTTACAGAATGCATTGTGCATACACTGCCGACTTTGCGCTAGAGCCAAGAGCCGGCCATGCCTCGCTTCAGATCAGTTCGGTTTGCTTTCCTTGCTCTAGTTGCTGTGAGCTTGCTTTGCGCGTGGTCTTACGAATCGACCGCACCCATTTCTATTCGTACTACCAGCTTGTCCCATGCTGAGGCGATTTCCAATATTGCGGCGATTGGCAAGTCTCTTGCCTACCAGAAAGGTCGGTTCGCGGCCAAAAACGGCGACAGCCAGACGTTGGTTGAGGATGACAAACAGTACCGGCTTTACTTCGTGAGCGAGGAGTTCAGAACCTCATTCGAGGTAACAATCGACAAACCGAGTAACGTAATTAGCATCTCCTTTGCAGAATTTGGTGCGCGCCGCTTTACTCCGCAAGGCGCCAATCAGTACCGGTTACTCATTAGAGCACTAGTCACAAGTTTTGGAGGCCAAGCCGTTGAGGCTGCAGCCGCCAATGATACGCCAGGGCTCTAACGTTTCACTCAAAACGCACCCCGTGGTGGCTCGGGCGCGCCGTTTAGCTTCGTTAGCCCTCTTAAGGAATTTCAACGCTATGCCAAAGTCACTTCATTCTCGATTTCTTATTGCTGCTGTTTTTGCCACTGTCAGCTTCCTGTCTGGCTGCGTAACAACAGGCGGCACGCGCATAGACAACGTTCCAATGTATGGGCAGCCTGCGCTTGAACGTCCGGAAGTTCTAAAACGCGCCGACGAAGAATTTATTGAAAAAGCATCGGAAGGTCTCGGAGGTCGAGAGAAAGCAAGCGTGGCGTGGTGGATGGAAGGCGACAAATACATGAGGGAGGGCAACCTAGACTACGCCATGCGCAGGTATAACCAATCGTGGCTACTCAACCCAAACAGCTTCCGTCCCTATTGGGGCTTTGGTCGTGTCTTACTGGAACAAGGCCAACTTGATGAATCCATCAAGCACCTTGAGAAAGCCAACCAACTCGTTGACGATGAGTATCAAAAAGTTGCTCTGCTCACAGACACCGCCTCGGCTTATTCAGTGAAGGCAAACAACAGTGCGAACGGCTCCAACGAGCGGACGAAGTATTTTTCGTTGGCAAATCGCTACTTCGAAGAAAGCGCCAAGCTCGACCCAACTTATCCGAACTCTTGGCGCAGTTGGGCACGGTCTTTGTACTTCGAAGGCCGCTTTGCAGAAGCGTGGCAAAAGGTGAATGTTGCCCGCTCGCGGGGTGCTCAATTTCCACCGCCGTTCATTAAAGCTCTTGAAGAGAAGATGCCTGAGCCAAAATGAATCGTTGAGGGCTAATCCTGCAGTCGAAAGGGCGCTGCGTGATAACGCCGCGCAGCGCCCCTGACCTTGAACGTTCAGCTGTAGAAAAACGCATCCCGCTTCCCACCGGAATGCCCCCCGCTTCGATCCGACTCCCTACCTCGCCGCGTGGAATTTCACCCAGTCCACGTAGCGCTCCATCCACCCCTGCAGGAATTTCCGCACGCCCTCGCCGAGGTTGCCGTCGGCGTCGAAGGTGCCTTCCTTGACCTGGATGAAGGCCTCGGGCTGGCCGAGCGTCGGCACGTCGAGATAGGCCAGGATGTTGCGCAGGTGTTGCTGCGCCAGTGCCGAGCCGATGGCGCCGACCGAGGCGCCGAGCACGCCGGCCGGCTTGCCGGCCCAGGCGTTCTGGCCGTAGGGGCGCGAGGCGTGGTCGATGGCGTTCTTGAGCACGCCGGGGAGCGAGCGGTTGTACTCGGGGGTGACGAAGAGCAGGCCGTGCGCTGCCGAAATCTCGGCCTTCAGGCGCTGCACCGGCGCCGCCTGGTTGGCGTCGTCGTCCTGGTTGTAGAGCGGCAGGTCGCCGATCTGCAGCTGGCGGAACGAGAACTCCGGCGGCGCCAGCCGGACGAGGGCGTCGGCCAGCTTGCGGTTGATCGACTCCCGGCGGAGGCTGCCGACGACGACGGCGATCTGGTACGGGTTCATGAGAGTCTCCTGTTCGTGTTGTGGGTGCCGGGGAGCCGGCTCATTTCCCGCTGTCGACGCTGAGCGGGCCGCTGCCGTGGACGACGACGTAGAGCAGGCCGCCAGCCATCGCCAGATTCTTCATGAAGTGGATCGTCTGGTTCTGCACCATCTCCGGCGGCACTGCCCAGAAGGCGTGGAAGATCAGCGCCGTCAGCAGCGTGAAGCCGAACAGCGCCGCCGCCGCCCAGCGCGCCTTCCAGCCGACGACGAGCAGGATGCCGCCGCCCAGTTCGAGCGCCGCGGCCGCCGCCGCCAGCACCTCGGGGAACGGCAGCCCCTTGCTGGCGATGTAGCCGGCGGTGCCGGCCAGCCCGGTGGCCTTGCCGTAGCCGGCGGCGATGAAGATGATTGCGATCAGGATGCGGCCCAGCAACGGGCCGGTGCGTTCCAGTGCTGCCATGGTGTTCTCCTTTCGCTGCTGGCGACGCGAACATGCCGTTCGCGTGCCGGATGTTGTCACCTCTGAGACATGGGCGGAGCGGCCATAGTTCGCCGTCGGCAGCACTTTCCGGTTGGCGACGAAGCGCAGCACCCTGTCATTCCGGGGCTTTGCTGCGAAAGCCGGAATCCATCACCGGGTGAGGTCATTCCCTGGATTCCGGGTTCTGCCCTGGCGGGCAGCCCCGGAATGACGAGGGGGGCGTGGCGGGCCGCGGGGGCACATCGACTCCCTCCGTCATTCCGGGGCCGCGCAGCGGAACCCGGAATCCAGGGGATGCCAGCCGCCGTAACTGGATTCCGGGTCAAGCCCGGAATGACGGGGGGAGTGTGGCGGGCCGCGGGGGCACCATCGACCCCCGCCGTCATTCCGGGGCCGCGTAGCGGAACCCGGAATCCAGGGGGGTGCCAGCCGCCGTAACTGGATTCCGGGTCAAGCCCGGAATGACGGGGGGAGGGTGGCGGGCCGCGGGTGCACATCGACCCCCTCCGTCATTCCGGGGCCGCGTAGCGGAACCCGGAATCCAGGGGATGCCAGCCGCCGCAACTGGATTCCGGGTCAAGCCCGGAATGACGGGGGAGCGTGGCGGGCTGCGGGTGCCAATCGCCCCTTGCCGTCATTCCGGGGCAGGGCCGGTCAATCGGGGAACGGCAGTTCGGCCTGCTGCGCGCCGGTGTCCGGTGCCGCTTCCGCCAGCGGTGACAGGCCGCTCGCGCGCACGCCGAGCAGGCGGATGCGCGCGTCGAGCGGCACGCGCTTCAGGCACTCGCCGGCCGCCTTGCGGATCTGCCGGCCGTCGGCGACCGGGGCCGGCAGCGTCAGGTCGCGCGTCACGGCGCGGAAATCCGCATAGCGCAGCTTGATGCCGATGGTGCGGCTGGCGTAGCCCTTGCGCTGGAGGTCGTCGGCGAGGCGCAGGCAGAGGTCGGTGAAGATCGCGGACAGCTCGGCGCGGTCGCGGGCGGCGTGCAGGTCGCGGTCGAAGGTGGTTTCGCGGCTGATCGACTTCGGCTCGGATTCGGTCACCACCGGTCGCTCGTCGATGCCGTGGGCGGCGCGGTGCAGCCAGGCGCCGTTGCTGCGGCCGAAGTGTTCGACCAGGAATTCGGGCGGCGCCGCCGCCAGCTCGCCGATGATGGCGATGCCGAGGCCGGCCAGCCGCTCGTTCGCCTTCGGCCCGATGCCGTTGATCTTGCGCACCGGCAGCGGCCAGATCCGCGCCGCGATGTCGTCCGCGCCGAGCACCGTCAGCCCGTTCGGCTTGTCGAGGTCGGAGCAGATCTTCGACAGCAGCTTGTTCGGGCTGATGCCGATCGAGCAGGTGAGACCAGTCGCCTTGAACACGGCGTCGCGCAGGCGCTGCCCGAGCGCGTGCGTGTCCTCGGCAATGTCGCTGAGGTCGAGGTAGATCTCGTCGATGCCGCGATCCTCGATCTGCGGCGCGATGCGGGCGACGGCGGCCTTGAACAGCCGCGAGTAGTGGCGGTAGGCGTCGAAGTTGGCCGGCAGCAGGATGGCGTCGGGCGCGAGCTGCGCCGACTTCATCAGCCCCATCCCGGAAAACACGCCGAGCGCGCGGGCTTCGTAGGTGGAGGTGGTGACCACGCCGCGCCCGACATAGTCGCGTAGCCGGGCAAAGCCCTTGTCGCCGTCGGCCTGCGGGCGTGGCGGCGGCACGCTGCGGCCGCCGACCACCACCGCCCGGCCGCGCAACTCTGGATAGCGCAGCAGCTCGACCGAGGCGAAGAAGGCGTCCATGTCGAGGTGGGCGATGCGGCGGTTACTGTTCATTTGTACAGTATATTGGATTTGGCGGGCCGGCCCAAGCGGGCAGGCGGCCCCGGAATGACGGGTTCCGGGCGTGCTCGCCGCGGCCCGGCGCGAAGCGGCGCAGGGAGCGGTTAGAATCGGCGCATCCCAAGCCTACGAACGGACCCCGATGCTGCCTCGCTCGCTCAACGCCCGCATCCTCGTCGCCGCCGCGCTCGGCATCGCCGGTGGCCTCCTCGTCGCCAATGGCGGCCCGGCGCAGGCCCAGGCCGGGCCGGTGCTCTACGCGGCCAAGCTGGTCGGCACGCTGTTCCTCGACCTGCTCAAGCTGGTGCTGGTGCCGCTGGTCTTCTCGTCGATCGTCGTCGGCGTCGCCAACCTGCGCGCGCACCGGCAGATGCACCGGGTGTGGATCGTCACGCTCGGCTTCTTCACGCTGTCGATGTCGGTCGCCATCGTTATCGGCTTCGGCGCGGCGCACCTGTTCCGTCCCGGCGAGGGGCTGCAGCTGGCGATGTTCGAGGAGGCGACGCGCAACTTCCAGGCGCGGCAGATGCCGCTCCCCGACTACTTCGCGCAGTTCCTGCACGGGCTGTTCCAGAACCCGTTCAAGGCGCTGGCCGAGGGCGAGATCCTTGCCGTGCTGATCGTCGCGCTGTTCCTCGGCGTCGCGCTGGTGGTCGGCGGCGAGCGCTACCGCAACCTGCGCGCACTGCTCGAGGAGTTGCAGGAGCTGTGCCTGATGGTGGTCGGCTGGATCATGCACCTGGCGCCGCTCGGCATCGCCGCGCTGCTGCTGCGTCTGGTGGCGACGCAGGACACGCGCCTGCTCGGCTCGCTCGGCGAATTCATCGCCGTCGTCATCGGCTCGACGCTGTTCCATGGCGCCGTCGTGCTGCCGCTGCTGCTCTGGCTGGTCACGCGGATGTCGCCGCTGCGCTTCTGGCGCGGCGCGCGCGAGGCGCTGGTCACCGCCTTCGCCACCAGCTCCAGCGCGGCAACGCTGCCGGTGACGATGCGTTGCACCGAACAGCACCTGCACGTGAAGAAGGACATCGCCAACTTCGTCGTGCCGCTCGGTGCCACCGTCAACATGGACGGCACCGCGCTCTACGAGGCCGCGGCGGCGCTGTTCGTCGCCCGGCTGGCCGGCATCGAGCTCGACCTGGTGCAGCAGCTGGTCATCTTCTTCGTCGCCATGCTCGGCGCCGTCGGCGCGCCGGGGATTCCCAGCGTCGGCATGCTGAGCATGGTGCTGGTGCTCGAATCGGTCGGCCTGCCGACGGCGGCGATCGCCATCCTGCTGCCGATCGACCGCGTGCTCGACACCGTGCGCACCGCGGTCAACGTCGAGGGCGACATGGTCGGCAGCCTGATCGTGCAGCAGCTCACCGGGCGCGAGGCGCGCAGCGGCTAGCGCCGGCCGTCAGGCCAGCCAGTCGGCGAGCCGCGGCGGCGGCGACGCGTCGGCAAGCTGCGCGAGGAACAGCTCGGCGGCGGCGAGCGCGTCGGAGAGCGCGTTGTGCGCCGGATAGCGGGGCAGGTTGTAGTGCCGGCGCAGCGCGCCCAGGCGCAGGCTGCCGGGCGCCGCCGTCTGCCGCAGGCGGGCCAGGCGGCGCAGCGCGAGGTCCAGCGTGTCCACCGCGGGAATGGCGATGCCGCCGCCGAGCAGCCGGCGGCAGGCGGCGTCGACGAAGCCGAGTTCGGTGCGCGCGTAGTGGGCGATCAGCACGCGCCCGGCGAGCGCCGCCAGCAGTTCGCGCAAGGCCTCTTCCAGCGGTACGCCGGCAGCCGCTTCGTCGTCGGTGATGGCGTGCACCGTTGCCGATTCGGCGCTGATCGCGCCGGCCAGGCAAACGATGCGGTGCCGCGCGCTGCCGAGGTCGATGCGCGGGCCGTCGACGCAGACCCAGCCGAGGCTGACGATCTCGTGCCGCGCCGGGTCGCCGCCGGTGGTCTCCAGGTCGAGGGCGAGGTAGCCGGCGGCGGCGCAGGGCAGCCCGCTGCGCGGCCAGGGGACGGCGAGGAAGTCGCGCCGCGGCCCCGCCGGCGCCCGCGCCAGCAGCCAGCGGCGGCGCAGCTCGCCGGCAAGGTGGCGGATCACACTTCCCTCCCCACCGCGTAGCGCTGCGCCAGCACCGCCTGCTGGCGGCCGATCGCCGCAAACGCCGCCTTCAGCTCGGCGCGTTCGAGCGCGCTCAGCGCCGCCGGGGCGATCAGGTTGTCGGGCGTCTCGCCGCGGCGAAGCTGTGCCGACTGGTGGCGCAGGCGCAGGCCGCCGAGGAATTCGAAGGCCTCGGCCAGTTCCTGCGCGCCCTCGGCGGACAGCGTCGGGCCGCCGGCGACGGCGTGCAGCCGGGCCAGCGTGCCGATCTCGGCGCGGCCGGCGGCGAGCGCGTGCACGCGCGCCAGGTCGGAAATCGGCAGCAGTCCGCCGCGCTTGATGTCGAAGGCGTCGACATGCGCGCCGCCGTGTTCGAGCAGGAAGTTGCGGAAGAAGCCGAGCGGCGGCCGGTTGGCCAGCGCGTTGGCGGTCATCCGCGCGAGGAACAGCTCGTGCTGCGCGCATTCGCGGACCACCGTCGCATGCACCGGCGCCAGCAGTGCCGGGTCGCCGCGGATCACGCGCAGGTCGAGGAAGTTGGCGGCGAGCATCGCCGCGCGCTGGTCGGCCTGCCCGATCCAGGCCGCGAAGTAGTCGCACCACGCCCGCTGCGGCTGCCGCCACTCCGCGTTGCTCGCCATCACCCGCCCCGGGCAGTAGCGCACGCCGCACGCGTCGAGGCCGTCGTTGACCCGCTGCGCCAGCGCCGCGAACCAGGCGCCGTGCGCCTCCGGCCGGTAGTCGTCGTGCACCACGAGGGCGTTGTCCTGGTCCGAATGCACGGTCTGCTCGTGCCGCCCCTGCGAGCCGCAGGCGGCCCAGGCGTAGGGCACCGGCGGCGGCCCGAGTTCGCCTTCGGCGAGCTCGATCAGCCGGCAGCTGACGGCGTCGTAGATCGCCGTCAGCGCCTGCCCGACCTGCGCCGCGCCGGCGCCGGCGGCGGCCAGCCGCAGCTGCAGCTCGGGCAGCTCGCCGGCGGCCGCGGTGAGTGCCGCCGGCGAAGCGCATCGGCGCACGCGGCGCGCCAGATGCACCGTTGCCGTTCCCTGCCGGCGCAGCAGGTCGGTGCTCGACACCAGCCCGCGCACGCCGCCGGCGTCGACCAGCGGCAGGTGGTGGATGCCGAGCCGGGTCATCGCCAGCAGGGCTTCGAAGGCCGGGCTCTCCGGGCCGATGCTGGCCACCGGCGCGCTCATGATCGCCGTCACCGGCGCCTCCGGCGACAGGCCGGCGGCGAGGCAGCGGCGGCGCAGGTCGCGGTCGGTGACGATGCCGGCGAGGCGTTCGCCGTCGACGATCATCAGCGCCGAGACGCGCGCCTCGCTCATGCGCTGCGCGGCCTCGCGGATCGACAGCGTCGGCGGTGCGGCGACCGGCGTGCGTGCGGCGAACGCGCCGACCGGCTGCGCCAGCGGGTCGGCCGCGGTTTCGTCGGCGCCGAAGGCGGTGCCGCGGCGGGCGTGGCGCAGGCGCTCGGCGGTCGACTGCGCGAAATGCGCGTCGAAGGCCGGCTGCGCGCGCCGCAGCGCCTGCAGCGCCGGGCAGGGCAGCAGATAGACCAGGGTGTCCTCGACCGCGGTGCAGCGGTCGCTGCCGTCGCCGCCGAGGCAGGGCGCGGCGAACACGTCGCCCTCGGCGAGCATGTCGACGAGGCTGCCGTGCGCGTCGCGCCGCTCGATCGCGCCTTTGCGCACGAGGTACAGCGCCGGCGCCTCGTCGGCCGGCGGAAAGTCGCTGCCGCGGCGCAGGTAGCGCACTGCGAGCTGCTTCGGCAAGGCATCGAGCGTTGCCGCGTCGAGCAGCGAGAAGGGCGGCAGCGGCGCGACGAAGTCGCGTATCTCGGCCAGTTCGACGCTCATCGCTCAGCCCTCCGCCGGCGGCACGCGGCGCCGCGCCAGGCTGTGCGCGCGGTCGACGACGAACTCGATCAGCCGCGGCCGGCCGGCGGCGAGCGCGGCGCCGACTTCGGCAACCGCCGCCGCCGGGTCGTCGCAGCGCCGGTAGTCGACGCCGAACGCGGCGGCGGCGTACGCGAAGTCGATCGCCTGCGGCGTCAGCCAGCCGGTCTCGAACTCCGGCAGCGCCGCCGGCGGCAAGAGGTCGAAGATGCCGCCGCCGCCGTTGTTGATGACGACGATCGCCAGCGGGCGGCCGGCGGCGAGCGCCAGGCTGCCGAGGTCGTGCTGCGCGGTGAGGTCGCCGACGATGGCAACGGTCGGGGCCGACGCGGCGCCTTGGCCGGCCAGGCCGGCGGCGGTGGCGAGGTTGCCGTCGATGCCGCTGGCGCCGCGGTTGGCGAAGAAATGCAGCGCGTTGGCGCCGCCGCCGGAATACGCCGCGAGGTCGCGGATTGGCAGCGAGTTGCCGCAGAAGAAGCGCGTTCCCGCCGGCAGTTCCCGGCAGAGGCCGGCGAACAGCGCCGCTTCCGGCGGCTGCGGCGTCTCCGCCAGCCGGCGTTCGCCGTCGGCCTCGGCGGCACGGAAAGCCGTCAGCCAGCCGTCGGCCGCCGGCGTCAGTTCCTCGTCGAGCAGCGCGCGGCAGGCCGCCCGCGGGTCGGCGCGCAGCAGTTGCCGCGTGCGCTGCAGCGGGTCCGGCCAGCGGCCGTGGGGCTCGACCAGCAGCGTGTCGGCGCCGGCGAGGAAACGCTGCAGCGTGCGCGTCACCGGGAAGGCGCCGAAGCGCAGCACCCAGTCGGGACGCAGCGCCGCGGCGCGCGCCTCGTCGCGCAGCCACAGCTCGTGGCGGCAGCAGACGTGGCGTCGTTCGTGCGCGCCGAAGCGCAGCCCGGAGAGCGGCTCGGCGAGGATCGGGCAGGCCAGGCGGGCGGCGAGCGCCGTCACCGCCGCAGCGAATTCGGAGGGGTCGCCGTCGCCCGCGCAGCCCTCGGCGCAGACGATGGCGCCGCGGCCGGCGGCCAGCCGCCGCGCCAGTTGGCGGACGGCGGCGGCGTCCGGCATCGCCGTCGGCGGCGCGCAGTAGAGCGGCGCCGCGTCGGGATAGACGAGTCCGGGTGTCGCCGGCAGCAGCGGCTCGCGGAAGGCGAGGTTGAGGTGCACCGGCCCCGGCAGCGGCCAGCGGCTGTCGGCGACGGCGCGTGCGGCGAGCTGGCGCAGCCAGTCCGGCGAGAAGCCGGGGAAGGGGGCGCCCGGCGCATGCGCGGCGCGCACCTGGCCGGCGAACAGCCCGGCCTGCGCGATGGTCTGGTTGGCGCCCCAGCCGTGCAGTTCCGGCGGCCGGTCGGCGGAGAGCAGCAGCAGCGGCAGCGCACTCTGGTTGGCCTCGACCACCGCCGGCAGCCAGTTGGCGGCGGCGGTGCCCGAGGTGCACACCAGCGCCACCGGCCGGCCCGTGGCGCGCACGCGGCCGAGCGCGAACCAGGCGGCCGAGCGCTCGTCGAGGACTACCTCGCAGGCCAGGTCGGGGTGGCGCAGCGCCGCCAGCGTCAGCGGCGTCGAGCGCGCGCCGGGCGAGAGCACGAACTCGCGCACGCCGGCGTCGGCGAGGCCGCCGACCAGTGCGGCGGACCAGGCGAGGTTGAGCTGGCCGGTGTCGGGGATCATCGGGTCGTCTTCCTGGGCAATGGCCGAATGGCTTGATGAGAAGCGGCGCCGGCGTGCCGGCCGGCCGCCCGCGCCGGCCGTGGCGGGAGCGGCAGACGCGGTGACTGGACCCCGGCGTTCGCCGGGGTGACGGCGGCTTGGCTGGCGGCGCTGCGCGATTGCCGTGGGCGCATCGGGGTCGCCTTCAGCAGGTTCCGGTGCGCGCCTGGTCGGCATCCGCGCGCAGCGCGCCGAGCATCGTCGCCAGCTTCGCTTCCGTCTCGCGGAATTCGTGTTCGGCGCGCGAGCCGGCGACGATGCCGGCGCCGGCCGGGAGTTCGATGTGGCGGGCGGTGAGCAGGCCGCAGCGCAGCGCGACGGCGATCTCGCCGTTGCCGTCGCGGTCGATCCAGCCGGTGCCGCCGGCGTACCAGCCGGGGCGCTTCTCGCCGTGGCGGCGCAGCCAGTCGCACGCGGCCTCGCCCGGCCAGCCGCCGACGGCCGGCGTCGGGTGCAGGCGGGCGATCAGGTCGAAGAGGCCGATGCCCGGCTTTACGCGGCCGGCGATCGGTGTCCACAGGTGGCGCAGGTCGCGCAGTTCGAGCACGCGCGGTGCCGGCGGCAGCGCCAGCGTCGCGCACAGGGGCGAGAGCGCCTCGCGGATCGCGGCGACGACCAGCGCCTGCTCGTGCGCGTTCTTGTCGACGGCCAGCGGCTCGTCGTCCCAGGCGGTGCCGGCAAGCGCGTCGGCGCGCACCTCGCCGGCGGCGAAGCCGACCAGCTGCTCGGGCGTCGCGCCGAGGAAGACGGCGTTCTCGCTGCCGACGGCGAAGATCGTCGATTCGGGGTGGCGTTCGAGCAGCCGCGCCAGCAGCGCCGCCGGGCTGACGCGCCCGGCCAGCGGCAGGCGCAGGCTGCGCGACAGCACCACCTTCTCCAGTTCGCCGGCGGCGATGGCGTCGAGAGCGCGCTGCACGCGGGCGTTCCAGGCGCGCTTGGCGAGGGCGCCGGCGGGCACGCCGGCAAGGGCGGCGCCGACCGTCGCCGTCGCGCCCGGCGGGGCGGCGGCGAGCAGCTTTTGCCAGCGCCCGACGGCGCCGGCGCGGTCGCGGGCCGGCGTCGTGAAGGTGGCGCTGCAGCGGCCGCCGGCGGTGGCCAGCAGCACCGCGGCGACGCCGAGCTGGGCGTTCGGCAGCTCGCCGCCGCTGTTCTCGTCGAAGGCGAAGCCGAGGCAGGCGACCGGCGCGTGCGCGCTGCCGCCCGCGTCGCGCCGCCAGTCGCCGGCGATGCCGGCATGCGCCGCCTGCAGCGCGGTGAAGCGCGCCGGTCCGGCCGAGGTGCAGACGACGGCGCGGCCGAGGCCGAGGCGGAAGACGCCGGCATCCGGGCGCGCCCAGTAGCAGAACTCGCGGCTCGCCGGCGGGCGCTGCAGCCAGTCGCGGCCGCCGGCGCCGAGGTCGAGGGTGACGCTCAACAGCGCGCCGCCGGCGGCACCGGCGGCGAGCCGGTCGAGCCGCGCCTGCAGCGCCGCGAGCGTGGTGTCGGACAGTGCCAGCAGCGCGCTCATGCCGCGGCCTCCGCCAGCAGTTGCCGGAGAAGCTTCCGTTCCAGCTTGCCGAGCGCGTTGCGCGGCAGCGCGGCGACGGCGAGCGTGCGCCGCGGCCGCAGTGGCGCCGGCAGGTGCCGGCGGCTCCAGGCCTCGACCGCCGCCGCGTCGGCGCTGCCGACGACCAGCGCGGTGACGAGGTCGCCCCAGACCGGGTCGGGGGTCGCCGTCACCGCCACGTCGGCGACGCCGGGGCAGGTGGCGAGCCGCGCCTCGACTTCGAGCGGGTGGATGTTCACGCCGCCGCTGACCAGCACGTCGTCGCCGCGGCCGAGCACGTAGAGCCGGCCGGCGTCGTCGAGGCGGCCGAGGTCGCCGGTGCGCAGCCAGCCATCCTCGAACGGCGAGGCGTTGCGGGCGGGACCGCCGAGGTAGCCGAGCATCAGCTGCGGCCCGCGCACGCGGATGCGGCCGTCGTCGCCGATGGCGATCTGCATGCCCGGCAGCGGCGTGCCGACCAGGCCTTCCTGCCAGTCGTCGGTCGGCGGCAGCGTCGCCAGCTGCGCGGCGGTCTCGCTCATGCCGTAGCTGACGAAGAGCGGCCAGCCGGCCTTGCGCGCGCGCCGCCACAGCGGGCGCGACAGCGCGGCGCCGCCGATCAGCGCGCAGCGCAGCGTGGCCGGCGGCACCGCGTCGGCGGACACGTCGAGCAGCCGGGCGAGCATCGCCGGCACCAGCGAGACGTGCGTGGCGCGGCCGGCGGCGATCTCCGCCCACGCGGCGGCGGCGTCGAAGCCGTCGTGCAGGCGCACCGCGGCGCCGGCGGCGAGGCAGCGCCAGAAAACCGACAGACCGCCGATGTGGTTGAGCGGCAGGCAGGCGAGCCAGGTGTCGCCCGTCCGCAGCGGGATGCGCGCGGCGCTGGCGACGGCAGCGGCGGCCAGCGCCGCATGCGTGAGCACTACGCCCCGGGGTTCCCCCTCGCTGCCGCTGGTGGCGACGACCAGCGCCGGCGCCTCGGCGGCGACGGCGGCCGGCGGCCGCGCGCTGGTTGCCGCGCCGGGCAGCGCCGCCAGCCGCAGCGGCGCCGGCGTGCACGCGGCGGCGAAGGCCGGCCAGCGCAGTTCGGCACTGGCCGGGTCGAGCGGCAGGAAGGGGTGGCCGGCCCATTGGCAGGCGAGCAGGGTGCGGGCAAGTTCGCTGGCGGGCGCCGCCAGCGCGACGATCGTCGCTGGCGGCAGGCCGAGCGCGGCGAGGCTTGCCGCGCGGCGCGCGCTGTCGTCGGCGAGCTGCGCGCAGGAATACGTTTCGCCGCCGCAATGCAGCGCCGCCGCGTCCGGAATCTCCCGGGCGCGCGCGGCGAGGGTATCGGCGAGGCTGGCGTGGCAGGCGGTCGGCATCTTCAACGAATGGTTATCCTGAAAACCGCAGTTGGCGCCCGTTCATGGTTCGAGCAGCCTGTCCCGAGCTTCGTCGAGGGGCCTTGCTCCGCAAGGCTACTCACCACGAACGGGGAGTCGCCCAGCGGGTGAAGCTCCGTTCGCCCTGAGTAGCCCACGCAGTGGGCGTATCGAAGGGCTTGGCCGCGTCCAACTGCGGAAAGTAGGATTATACGAGGCGCGCTCGGCGCCCACCCTGTTCCAGGTCAAGAAAGCGCCGCCTCGCCGCGCTGCCCGCGGGTTTCTGCCGGTGGCCGGCTCTGCTATTCTTGCCGCCTCATCGTTCCGCGCCCGTCATGCGTTTACTTTCCTCCTTCCTGCTGCTGTCCGTGTTGTTCGCCGCCGGCTGCGCCAGCAACAAGCCGGCGCCGGCCTGGCACGCCGAAGTCTTCTCCGAGGAGTCGCCGTTCGAGTACCGCACGCCGGTTTCCGCCAAGGCGCTGTGCGCGGTTGGCCAGCGCGCGCTGCTGAGCCAGGGCTACCAGGTCGAGAGCTCGCAGCCGCAGGCGGTGCGCGGCCGCAAGTTCTTCCAGCCGGCGCCCGGGCATCACATGGAACTCGGCATCTCGCTGGTCTGCCTGCCGACGCCGGTCGGGGCGGTGCTCTACGCCAACGCGTTGCAGACCCGCTACGAGTTGAAGACGAGCACCACCAGCGCCGGCGTCAGCGTCGCCGGGATGGGCTCGATCTCGCTGCCCTGGCTGTCCGACAAGGATTCGCTGGTCAAGGTCGGCGAGGAGACGGTCGCCGATCCGGAGTTCTACCGCCGCCTGTTCGCGCTGATCGGCGCGATGGAAAACTCGCTGCCCGAGTAGCCGCCGCTAGCCGGGCCGCGGCACGAAGCCGAGGCCGGGCGAATCCGGCAGCACGATGCTCCCCCCGACGATCGCCGGTGGCGCGCCGGTATCCGCCGCCAGCCACGACGACGTCGCCAGCCCGTGCGCCAGCCCGTGCGTCTGCCCGCGCATCTGCCCGGTCTCGATCGCCGCCGCCAGATGCGCCGCAGCGAGGGTGGCGCAGGCGCTGTCGACGCCGGTGGTGACGACGCAGTCGACCCCCGCCGCCTGCGCCCGCCGCGCCGTCGCCAGCGCCGGCAGCAGCCCGCCGTGGACCGCCAGCTTCAGCACCAGCCGGCGCACCGGCGGTGCGGCGAAAAACGCCTCCTGATCCAGTTCCCGCCAGCTCTCGTCGACCGCCAGTGCGAACGGCAGCGAGCGCTGCAGCGCGCGCAAGGCCGCCGCTGTCGGTGCGGCCAGCGGTTCTTCGAGCGACTCGACCGGCAGCTCCGCGAGCGCCGCGCCGACGCGGGCGGCGGTGTCGGCGTCCCAGGCGCGGTTGGCGTCGAGCCGCAGCCGCGCCTGCGGCGGCAGCCGCGGCGCCAGCTTGCGCAGCGCCGCCAGCTCGTGTTCCGGCGCAGCGCCGCCGAGCTTCAGCTTGATCACGCTGCAGCCGGCGGCGAGGGCTTCGTCGAGCATGGCCGGCGTCACGCCGAGCGCGTCGCCGGCCATCGCGTTGACGGCGACGGCGCCGCCGCCCGCCGCCGGCGCCAGATGACGCCACAGCGGAAGCCCGGCGGCCTGTGCGGCGAGGTCGAGCAGCGCCCCTTCGACGGCGGCGCGTGCCGCCGGTGTCGCGAACGAATCCGGGGTGTCCAGCGCGGCGAGCGCCGCCGCCAGCGTTTGCCCGCGCAGCGTGCCGCCCCACCGCTGCAGGGCGGCCTCGGCCGCTGCCGCCGATTCGCTGCCGTGCGAAGGCAGCGGCGCGCACTCGCCGTAGCCGCAGCGGCCGTCGTCGGCGTCCACGCGCAGCAGCCAGCCGCGACGTTCGACGATGCGGTTCGTGGCGCCGGCCCAGCGGCCGTTCAACGGCAGCGCGTAGGGGGCAAGGCGGGTGGCGGCGATGTGCATGCGGGGACGGAAAGCGTCGGTGTTCGGGCGCCATGCGACGCCCGAAGCACGGGCGGCGCTACTGCTGCCTGACCTCGACGATGGCCTTCAGCGTCAGCGGCACGCCGTTGCGCAGCGAGGCGACGCCGACCACCGAGCGCGCATGGACGCCGGCCGGACCGAAGACTTCCGCGAGCAGGTCGGAGGCGCCGTCGAGCACTTCCGCGTGCGCTTCGAACTCGGGGACGGTGTTCAGCGAACCGTGCAGCTCGACGAACTGCACGACCCGGTCGAGCGAGCCCAGCTGCTGCCTGATCGCGGCGATCAGCTCGACGCAGGCGGAGCGCGCCAGCGCCCGGCCGTCCTGCGCCGAGTACTCGCGCCCGAGCTTTCCCTTCGGCGGCTTGCCGTCGATCGGCTGCGGCGCCTTGCCGGAGAGGAACAACAGGTTGCCCGTCTGCACCGCGGCCGCATAGTTGCCCGCCGGCTTGCTCGCCGTCAGCTGCGTCAGGCCGAGTTCCTTCAGTCGCTGTTCTGCGCTCATTTTTCTCGGTTTCTCCATGTTGGGGGGCGACAAGAACGCCGCCAGCAGCGGCCGGGCCAGTATAGCGCGCGGAACGATATCGGACCCCCTCGGTCCTATATGTGGAAGCGAGGTGACCGCGTGCTGCGCATGAGCAAACTGACCGATTACGGCACCGTGATCATGGCCTACATGGCGCGGCGGCCGCGCGACGTGCACAGCGTCGCCGAACTGGCGGCGGTGCTCGGCATGGCGGCGCCGACGACGAGCAAGATCCTGAAGCGGCTGGCGCGGCACGAGCTGGTGCAGTCGTCGCGCGGCGCGAAGGGCGGCTATCGCCTGGCGCGCCCGCCGGAGGCGATTTCGCTGGCGGACGTGATCGACGCGATGGAGGGGCCGTTCGGCCTGACCGAGTGCAGCGCGGTTGCCGGCTTGTGCCTGCAGGAGGCCGGTTGTCCGCTGCGCGACAACTGGCAGCGCGTGAACCAGGTGATCCGCCGCACGCTCGACGGGGTGACGCTCGCCGAGATGAGCCGGCCGGCGTTGCGGCCGGCGGCGCAGGGTGCCGTGGCGGCGCCGCAGACCTAGGAGTCGTCAGATGGGCAAGCCAGCCGTCAGACTCGACGAGTTGATCGATCAGGATTACCGGCAGGGTTTCTCCACCATGCTGGAAACCGACACCGTGCCGCGCGGGCTCGGCGAGGACGTCATCCGCCTGATTTCGGCGAAGAAGAACGAGCCGGAATTCATGCTCGACTGGCGCCTGCGCGCCTACCGCCACTGGCTGACGATGCGCGAGCCGCAGTGGTCCACGGTGCGGCATCCGCCGATCGACTACCAGGACATCTCCTACTATTCGGCGCCGAAGTCCCGAGGCGACGGGCCGCGCAGCCTGGCCGACGTCGATCCCGAGCTGCTGCGCACCTACGAGAAGCTCGGCGTGCCGCTGCAGGAGCGCGAGCTGCTCGCCGGCGTCGCCGTCGACGCGGTGTTCGACAGCGTCTCGGTGGCCACCACCTTCAAGGACAAGCTGGCCGGGCTGGGCATCATCTTCTGCTCGTTCTCCGAGGCGGTGCAGGAGCATCCCGAGCTGGTCCGGCAATACCTCGGCTCGGTCGTGCCCTACAGCGACAACTACTTCGCCACGCTCAACTCGGCGGTGTTCTCCGACGGCTCGTTCTGCTACATCCCGCCCGGCGTGCGCTGCCCGATGGAGCTGTCCACCTACTTCCGCATCAACGCCAGGAACACCGGGCAGTTCGAGCGCACGCTGATCATCGCCGACCGCGGCGCCTACGTCAGCTACCTCGAAGGCTGCACGGCGCCGATGCGCGACGAGAACCAGCTGCACGCGGCGGTGGTCGAGCTGATCGCCCTCGACGACGCGCAGATCAAGTACGCCACGGTGCAGAACTGGTACCCCGGCGACAAGGACGGCAAGGGCGGCATCTACAACTTCGTCACCAAGCGCGGCGACTGCCGCGGCGCCAATTCGCGCATCTCGTGGACGCAGGTCGAGACCGGCTCGGCGATCACCTGGAAATACCCGAGCGTGATCCTGCAGGGCGACAACGCGGTCGGCGAGTTCCACTCGGTGGCGCTGACCAACCATTACCAGCAGGCCGACACCGGCACCAAGATGATCCACCTCGGCCGCAACACGAAGAGCACCATCATCTCCAAGGGCATCTCGGCCGGCCACGGCCACAACGCCTACCGCGGCCTGGTCCGCGTCGCGAAGAGCGCCGAGGGCGCGCGCAACTACACTCAGTGCGATTCGCTGCTGCTGGGCGACCGCTGCGCCGCGCACACCTTCCCCTACATCGAGGTGAAGAACCCGACGGCCCGGGTCGAGCACGAAGCCTCGACCTCGCGCATCGGCGAGGACCAGCTGTTCTACTGCCAGAGCCGCGGCATCGCGGCCGAGGAGGCGGTGGCGATGATCGTCAACGGCTTCTGCAAGGAGGTGTTCAAGGAGCTGCCGATGGAGTTCGCCGTCGAGGCGCAGAAGCTGCTCGGGGTGAGCCTGGAGGGAAGTATTGCGTAGGAGGTCATGATGCTCGAAATCACCAACCTGCACGTCAGCGTCGACGGCAAGGAGATCCTGCGCGGCATCGACCTCGTCGTCCAAGCCGGCGAGGTGCATGCCGTGATGGGTCCCAACGGCTCGGGCAAGAGCACGTTGGCGCAGGTGCTGGCCGGGCGCGACAGCTACACGGTGAGCGCCGGCAGCGTGCGCTACGACGGCCGCGACCTGTTCGCGCTGTCGCCCGAGGAGCGCGCGCGCGAGGGCATCTTCCTCGCCTTCCAGTACCCGGTCGAGATTCCCGGCGTCGCCAACATCTACCTGCTGAAGGCCGCGCTCAACGCGCAGCGCCAGCATCGCGGCCTGCCCGAACTCGACGCGGTGGACTTCCTGGCGCTGGTGCGCGACCAGTTGAAGCGCGTCGGCATGGACGAGGCATTGCTCTACCGGCCGGTGAACCAGGGCTTCTCGGGGGGCGAGAAGAAACGCAACGAGATCCTGCAGATGGCCGTGCTGCAGCCGAAGCTGGCGATCCTCGACGAGACCGATTCCGGCCTCGACATCGACGCCCTCAAGGCCGTCGCCGACGGCATCGAGGCGATGCGCCGGCCGGACCGCGCGATCATCCTGGTCACCCACTACCAGCGGCTGCTCGACTACATCGTGCCGAACCAGGTGCACGTGCTGGCGCAGGGGCGCATCGCGCGCTCGGGCGGGCCGGAGCTGGCGCGCGAGCTGGAGCGCCGCGGCTACGCCTGGGTCGAGGCCGCCGCTGCCGGTACAGGAGCCGCTGCATGAACGCCGTCGCCGACCGCCCGCTAGGCGACTACGCCCGCCTGCAGGCGGCCCTGCCGGGGCAAGGCCTGCCTTGGCTGGAACGCTGGCGCGCCGAGGCGCTGGCGGCCTTCGCCGCCAGCGGCTACCCGACCCTGCGCGACGAGGACTGGAAATACACCAGCGTCGCCGCCATCGAGAACGCAGTTTTCGACCTGCTGCCGCCGGCCGGCGCCGCCCCGGCCGAGGTTTCTGCCAAACTTGGCGCCGCGATCGAGGCGCTGGCACTTCCCGGGGCGTGCTTGATGGTCTTCGTCGATGGCCGCTACGCGCCGGCCCTGTCGCGCCTCGACGCGCTGCCGGCCGGCGTCACCGTCGCCAGCCTGGCCGAGACGCTGGCGCGCGCGCCAGAGCGGCTGCAGGCCTGGCTCGGCCGGCGGCAGTTCCATGCCTCACCGCTCGCCGGCTTTGCGGCGCTCAACGCGGCCGGCTTCGCCGACGGCGCCTATGTCCATGTGGACCAAGGCGTCACCCTGGCCGCGCCGCTGCAGCTCCTCTTTGTCGCCAGCGCCGAGAAGCTGGCGACGCACAGCCGCAACCTGATCGTCGCCGAGGCCGGCAGCCGCCTCGACCTCATTGAGCAGCACGCGGCACGCGGCGCCGCCGGCTATCTGAGCAACGTTGTCAGCGACCTCGCCGTCGGCCCCGGCGCCGCGATCGCGCACTACAAGCTGCAGGAGGAGGGCGCCCGGGCCTTCCATGTCGCTGCGGTGAATGCCGAGCTGCAGCAAGGCAGCCGCTTCGCCTCTGCTTCCTTCGCCTTCGGCGCCGCGCTGGCGCGCACCGACATCGCCGTCGCGCTCGCCGCCGAGAACGCCGAGTGCACGCTCGACGGCCTCTACCTCGCCGACGGCCGCCAGCACATTGACCACCACACGCGCATCGACCACCTCGTTCCGCGCGGCACCAGCCGCGAGTTCTACAAGGGCGTGCTGGCCGGCGCCGGCCGCGCCGTCTTCAACGGCAAGGTCGTCATCCACGAGGACGCGCAGCACAGCGACGCCGCACAGAGCAACCGCAACCTGCTGCTGTCGCCGCTGGCCGAGGTCGACACCAAGCCGCAGCTCGAAATCTGGGCCGACGACGTCAAGTGCAGCCACGGCGCCACGGTCGGCCAGCTCGACCCCGAGCAGATCTTCTACCTGCGCTCGCGCGGCCTCGCGGCGGCGGCGGCGCAGACGCTGCTGACTTGGGCTTTCGCCGCCGAGATGGTCGAGCGCGTGCCGCTGGCGGCGCTGCGCGAGCGCCTCGACCGCCTGCTGCGCGCGCGTCTGCCGCAGTCCGGCGAAACCCTTGAGGTATGGCCATGAAAATCGCATCGAACGAACTGCAGGCGCTGCAACCGGCGCGACCCCTTGCCTTCGACGTCGGGCGGCTGCGGGGCGACTTCCCGATCCTCGCCCGCCGCGTGCACGGCCAGCCGCTGGTCTATCTCGACAACGCCGCGACCAGCCAGAAGCCGCGCGCGGTGGTCGACGCCGAGGCGCGCTACTACGCCGAGTACAACGCCAACATCCACCGCGGCCTGCATTGCCTGAGCGAGGAGGCCACCGCCGCCTACGAGGCTGCGCGCGACCGCGTGCAGCGCTTCGTGAACGCCGCCCGGCGCGAGGAGATCGTCTTCGTCCGCGGCACCACCGAGGCCATCAATCTGGTCGCCGCGAGCTACGGCCAGCGCCTGCGGCCCGGCGACGAAATCCTCATCTCCGCCATGGAGCACCACTCCAACATCGTGCCCTGGCAGCTGCTGTGCGAGCGCAGCGGCGCGCGGCTCTGCGTGGCGCCGATCGACGACGCCGGCCAGCTGCGCCTCGATGAATTCGAGCGCCTGCTCGGCCCGCGCACCCGGCTGGTCGCCGTGACCCACGTCTCCAACGCGCTCGGCAGCATCAACCCGGTCGCCGAGCTGGTCGCGCTGGCGCACGCCCACGGCGCCGCGGTGCTGGTCGACGGCGCGCAGGCGGTGCCGCACCTCAAGGTCGACGTGCAGGCGCTCGACTGCGACTTCTACGCCTTCTCCGGCCACAAGCTCTACGGCCCGACCGGCGTCGGCGTGCTCTACGGCAAGGCCGCGCTGCTCGACGCGATGCCGCCCTGGCAGGGCGGCGGCGACATGATCCGGCAGGTCAGCTTCGCGCGCACCACCTACAACGACCTGCCCTACAAGTTCGAGGCCGGCACCCCCAACATCGCCGGCGGCATCGGCCTCGGCGCCGCCATCGACTATGTCGACGCGCTCGGCCTCGACGCCGTCGCCGCGCACGAGCGCGACCTGCTCGCCTACGCCACCGCGCGCGCCGCCGACACGCCCGGGCTGCGCCTGATCGGCACCGCCGCGGCCAAGGCCGGCATCCTCTCCTTCGTCGTCGACGGCGTGCATGCGCACGACGTCGGCACCATCCTCGACCGCGCCGGCGTCGCCGTGCGCAGCGGCCACCACTGCGCGATGCCGGTGATGGAGCGCTTCGGCGTGCCGGCCACGGTGCGCGCCTCGTTCGCGCTCTACAACACGCGCGCCGAAGTCGACGCGCTGTTCGCCGCGCTGGCCCGCGTGCGCGAGGTGTTCGCATGAATCCTGCAACCGACGACTTGCGCGACCTCTACCAGGAAATGGTCGTCGACCACAGCCGCCGGCCGCGCAACTTCGGCCGGCCGGCCGACGCCAACCACCACGCGGAGGGCTACAACCCGCTGTGCGGCGACCGCGTCACCGTCTATCTCCGGGTTGTCGACGGGGTGATCGAGGCTGTCGGTTTCGAAGGCAGCGGCTGCGCGATCTCCACCGCCTCGGCCTCGCTGATGACCGAGGCGCTGAAGGGCAAGACCCCGGCCGAGGCCGAAGCCCTGTTCGCCGATTTCCGCGCGCTGGTCAGCGGCACCGCGCCGGGAGGGGGGGCGGCGGCCGCGCTCGGCAAGCTCGCCGTGCTCGCCGGCGTGCAGGAATTCCCGGCCCGCGTCAAATGCGCAACGCTGGCCTGGCACACGCTGCGCGCGGCGCTGCACGACGAGGCAGAACCCGTTTCTACGGAGTGAAGCGATGAGTGTTCTCGACTGGCTCAAGCAGCCCGAAGCGCCCCCGGCTGAAGCCCGCCTCGAAGCCGCCGTCGTCGCCGCGCTGCGCACCGTCTTCGACCCGGAGATCCCGGTTAACATCTACGACCTCGGCCTGGTCTACGCGCTCGACGTCGGCGCCGACGGCCAGGTACGCATCCGCATGACCCTGACCGCCCCGGCCTGCCCGGTGGCGCAGACCTTCCCGGCCAAGGTGGCCGAGGTCGTGCGTCAGGTCGAGGGCGTCACCGAGGTTGCCGTCGATCTGGTCTGGGAACCGCGCTGGACGCGCGAGATGATGAGCGAGGCGGCGCGCCTGCAACTGGGGTTGTTGTGAGATGAACGCCCTCCGCCATCGCCTCGTTCTCCGCCCCCGGCGGGAGGCCTGACATGGCCGACTGGACCGACGTCGCCGCCGTCGCCGACTTCCCGCCCGGCGCCTGCCGCACGGCGATCGCCGACGGCGTCGCCATCGCCGTCTTCAACGTCGACGGCCGCTACTACGCGATCGAGGACTGCTGCAGCCACGAGCAGCAGGCGCTGTCCGAAGGCCGCGTCGACGGGCTGGAAGTCATCTGCCCGCGCCACCTCGCGCGCTTCTCGCTGGTCGACGGCAAGGCGCTGGCAGCGCCGGCCTACGAGCCGGTGGCGGTGTTCCCGGTACGCGTCGAGGGGGGGGTGGTGCAGGTGCGGGACGACCGCTTCGATTAGGCCACTTCCGCCTGGAGCAGAACGCACTCGGCCGTAGCGCTAACCTCTTTCATGCGGCCGTGACCCGGCAAGACCTTGACCTCGATCTGCACCAGCCCGATCCGGGCCAAGGCGTCGACATCCCGCTTGACCGCGCTGCGGTCGTGGTGGATGCGCTCCGAAATCGCCGTGATCGATCCCGGCTGGTCCTTGATGGCGCGGAACAGATTTCCGTTCCCGCGCTTGCTGGAAATCGTGTGTGAATGGGGTTGAAGCTGGAACCCCGGAAAATACCGCCATTGTTGCATGTAACGAAAAGTGGGCGTAGGCTGTTACATGCAACTTTAAAGGAGGCCGGCATGGCACATGTCAATTCACGAGTTCAAAAGCACCGCGACGCCTTGCGCATGGCCGGGCTTCGTCCGGTGCAACTTTGGGTGCCGGATACGCGCCGCCCCAACTTCGCCGAGGAATGCCGCCGCCAGTCCCGCCTTGCCGCTCAGGCGGACATGGCCGACACTGATATGCAGCACTTCATGGATGAAGCCTTGGCGGACGTGGATGGCTGGACGGAATGAGGCGAGGCGATTTCGTAACCATCGCCATGCAAGGCGACTTCGGCAAACCAAGACCCGCCTTGGCGATTCAGGCTGACCAGTTCGATGAGCACGCCACCGTTACTGTGCTGCCGGTGACAAGTATGCTTGTTGCCGCACCGCTGTTGCGCATCACGGTTCAGCCGAATGCGGAGAACGGCTTGCAGAAGCCTTCGCAAGTAATGGTGGACAAGGCCATGACGGTGAAGCGGGATAAGGTGGGGCCAGCCTTCGGGCGCATTGATGCGGATGCGCTGGTGGAAGTGGAGCGTTGTTTGGCGGTGTTCTTGGGCATCGCCAAGTAACGGAAAACAACTGTTTCCCGGCACTGATCTGCCAACGGCGGAAGCCCCCAGTTTGCGCGTCGAAAAAATACGCGACAAACGATGTTGGATAGCGGAAGTGACCGGAAACCTCGCCGCGACGGTTTTCCGGCGCTCGCCCGTTGCCGCCTACTTCGACGCCGAAGCCGCCACCTTCGCCGCCAGTCCGAGCAGCACCACGCCGACGGCGCGGTCGAACCACAGCAGGCGGCCGCGCAGCCAGTCGAGTACGCGGCGGGAAGAAAACAGCAACGCCACCAGCCCGAACCAGAGGAAGGATTCGCCGACCAGCAGCAGCCACAGCAACGCCGTATCGGCGGTGCCGAGGTCGGGGGTCAGCGCCTGCGAGAGGATCGAGCCGAAGTAGAGCATCGCCTTCGGGTTGAGCAGGTTGGTCAGGAAGCCGGTGACGAAGGCTTTGCCGCCCAGTGCCTGCGGGCGGGCGTCCGGCAGTTGCCCGCGCGAGCGCAGGCACTGGATGCCCAGCCAGGCGAGGTAGAGCGCGCCGGTGACCGACAGCAGCCGCGACAGGCCGGGCAGCGCCGCCAGCACCAGCGACAGGCCGAAGGCGCAGACCAGCACATAGACCCCGATCGCCGCGGCGACGCCGGCCGCCGCCCACAGGCCGCCACGGCGGCCGGAGACGATGGCCAGGCGGGTGACGACGGCGAAGTCCGGTCCCGGCGAGATCAGGGCAACGGCGTGGATGGCGAGGACGAGGGTCAGCGCTTCCCAGGACATGCTTTTCCTTTGGCAAATAACGATCGTTGATGGTGAGGCATGCGGCGGAATTTCCCAATACCTTGCCTGGATGGCGATGCCTTGCGGCCTACTTCGGCAGCAGTCCGTATTCGGTCATGAAGACGATCAGCGCCTCGGCGAGATTTCCTGCCAGCTGCGGGTCTGCCCGGTGCTGCCTGCCGAATTCGAGCTGGATCGCGTCGATGCCCTCCGGGCGATGGCTGCCGTAGGTGAATACGGTGAAGCCGCCCGAAAACCGGGAGTCTTCGCGCAGGCTTTCGGCACCGGGAGGTGGATGCATCTGGTAGCCCTTCGTCGCCAGGGCGCCCAGGATGCTTTTCCCGCCTTGCAGCGCGGCGGGGCCGTGGCGGTCGAGCAGCCGTCTTGCCGTAGCGCCGTGGCGCGTGCCGCGAAACGTCGTGCCCGGCTCTTGTGATTGTCCATGCACGTCGACGAGCAGCGCGCCGCCGGCGAACTGCGTTTTGACATCGGCGACATAGGCGGCGATCCGGTCGTGATAGGCGCGGTAGGCCGGTAGGGCGTCCTGCGACTCCATCGCGTCCTGTTCGGCACGATTCGCGTCCAGGTATTTCCTGCTGAACTTGGCGATAACCAGATACGGGCGCTTGCCGGTCCGTTCTTCGAGGGCTGCCGCGACGCGTTCGGCGAGATCCCTCGTGCCGGCGTCACGGACCACCGACCCCGTGCTGCGAACGGGCATCAGTCCGAGGAAGTCCCCGCCGTCGTGGGGTACGGTGAGGACCAGCGGCAGCGTTCCCGCTGAAGCGACAACCAGCGCCGACGGGTCGTAGGCGCGCGAACTCGCCGGCAAGAAGCCGAGGATCAGGAGCAGGATCGGCAGCGCTCGGGAAGGCATGGGCAGTGACTCCAGTCGGTCGCGGAACACGGGCAATCGGCGAGGGAAAAGCGGCGGCCTTTGCGGCACGGGATTTTCCCTGATTCCGGAGATCTGTCCAACTGCGGCGGGAATGACCGGCCTTGCCGTTACTGCCGTTTCCGCGCCGAGCGCTTGCCGTCAGTGCGAGTGCGCGGAACCGAAGACGACGACGGCGACGCCGGCGGCGAGCAGGACGCCGTGCCAGCCGACGGCGGTGTGCTCGCGCTTCAGGCGCGGCATCAGGTCGGCGATGGCGATGTAGAGGAAGCTGGAGGCGGCGATGGTGATGATCACCGGCACCCAGTCGCGCGCCTGGTCGAGCGCGAGGTAGCCGATGACGCCGCCGGCGACGGCGGTGAGGCTGGCCAGCCCGTTCCACAGCAGCGCGCGGGCGCGTTTCCAGCCGGCGGCGAGCAGGATGGCGAAGTCGCCGGCTTCCTGCGGCACCTCGTGGGCGATGATGGCGAAGGTGGTGCTCCAGCCGAGCACCGGGTCGGCGAGGAAGGCGGCGGCGATCAGGAGGCCGTCGGTGAAATTGTGGAAGCTGTCGCCGATCAGGATCACCAGCGTCTGCCCGCGGCCGTCGTGGTCGTGGTGATGGGCGTGCGTGTGGTCGTCGCAGGCGTGGCCGTTGCCGTGCGCGTCGATCTCGTCGGCGCCGGTGTGCGCGTGCCGCCACAGCGCGAATTTCTCCAGCGCGAAGAAGACGAGGATGCCGCCGAGCAGCAGCGGGAACACCTCGTGCGGCGTCAGCCCGCTCTCTAGCGCTTCCGGCAGCAGGTGCAGGAGCGCCATCGCCAGCAGCAGGCCGGTCGAGAAGCTGACCGACAGCGACAACCAGCGTTTCTTCAGCCCGAACATGACCAGCGCCGCGGCGGCGACGCTGAGCGCACCGCCGAGCAGGCAGGCAAGGATGATCTGGGCGAGCAGCGGAAATGACATCGGGAGCGGAAGGTGGGCGGGTGCCGGTGGCCGGAGAAAGGCGCGATTGAAGCACAGCGGGAGGTTAAATGCAACGTTGTTGCATCTGATCGGGGTGAGGGCGGGCCTGCCATTCCGGCGCTATCATTCGCCGGGGCGACGGTTTCGCCTTCTTTTTTCCCGGATCACTATGAAACGCCTGTGGCTATGGATTGCCGCGCTTTTCCTCCTGCTCGAAGGGGCCGGCGGCGCGCTGTTCTACCGGAATCACCGCGACAAGGAACTCGCCTACCTGGAGCACTACGGGCAGGTTTCGGAGACCGCCTACAAGTCGAGCCTGAGCATGTACGGGCTAGCCATGGACACGCTGTACACGGAGGCGATCAGCCGTCCCGAGGTGCTGCAGGCCTTTGCCGCCGGCAGTGGCGCCAGCGGCGAGGCGCAGCAGCAGTGGCGCGCCCGGCTGCAGCGCATGCTGGAGCCGAGTTACGCGGCGATGCGCCAGCGCAATGTGCACCAGTTCCATTTCCACCTTCCCGACGGGCGGAGTTTCCTGCGCTTCCACCAGCCGGAAAAGTACGGCGACGCGTTGTTCGACGTCCGCCCGTCGGTGCGCATCGCCAACACCGAGCACCGCGTCGTGCAAGGCTTCGAGACCGGCAAGATCGTCACCGGCTTCCGCTACGTGCATCCGATCGACGTCGACGGCCGCCATGTCGGCAGCGTCGAGACCAGCATCACCTTCGCCGCGATCCGCGATGCGCTCGCCCGGCTCGTCCCCGACCACGAATTCGCGCTGGTCGTGCTGCGCCGCGCGGTTGCGCCGAAACTGTTCTCCGGGCAGGAGAAGCTGTACGAGCCGGCTGCCCTGCATCCCGATTTTCTCGTCGAAGACCCGCAACGGACGCTGCCGGGCAGCCCGCCCGCTCCGTCGGCAACGGCGCAGGCGATCGACGCGCTGTTGCGGCATGACGCCGCGGTGCAGGCGGCGATGAGTGCCGGCCGGGCGACGACGGTGCGGACCAGCGTCGACGGCAGCCCCTACGCGGTGTCGCTGCTGCCGGTGAGCGACGTCGAGCAGCGCCTGGCCGGCTACCTGGTCAGCTATACGCCGGCCGGCGAGCTCGTGGCGATGCAGCGCGAATTCTTCGTCGCGCTGGCCGGGCTGACGATCGTGCTGCTGCTCGCCGCCGTGCTGGTGATCCGCCTGGAGGAAGCCCGCCTCGTCGCGGAGACGGCGAGCGTCGCCAAGAGCCGCTTCCTCGCCACCATGTCGCACGAGATCCGCACGCCGATGAACGGCGTTCTCGGCATGGCCCAGCTGCTGCAGCAGCCCCAGCTAGGCGGCGCCGAGCGTCTCGACTACGCGCGCACCATCCTCGCTTCCGGGCAGACGCTGCTGGCCTTGCTCGACGACGTGCTCGACTTCTCCAAGATCGAGGCCGGCCGGCTCGAACTCGAAGCGGCCGCCTTCGATCCCGCGCAGCTGCTGCGCGAGACCGAAACGCTGTTCGCCGAAAGCGCTGCGCGCAAGGGGTTGCGCCTGCACGCCCGCTGGCACGGCCCGGCAGGGCAGCACTACCGGGGCGATCCGACCCGCCTGCGGCAGATGCTGGCGAACCTGGTCAGCAACGCGGTCAAGTTCACGCCGCAGGGCGGGATTCGCATCGAGGCGCGCGAAACCACCCGCGACGGCGGCGCGGCGGAGCTCGAATTCCGCGTCGCCGACACCGGCATCGGCATCGCCGCCGACAAGCTGCGGCTGCTATTCCAGCCCTTCTCGCAGGCCGACAGTTCGACGACGCGCCGCTTCGGCGGCTCCGGCCTCGGCCTCTCCATCGTGCGCAGCCTGGCGCAATTGATGGGCGGCGACGTCGGCGTGGACAGCCGGCCCGGCAACGGTTCGCGCTTCTGGTTCCGCATCCGCGCCGGACTGGCGGCGGCGGACGAGGCGCTGGCCGACGCGCCGCTGCCGGCCAGCGGCGACCGCTCCGCGGCGACGGCGCTGCCGTCCTTGTCCGGACGGGTGCTGGTGGTCGAGGACAACGCCACCAACCGCAAGGTGATCGAGGCGATGCTGCGCCGCTGCGGAATGACGGTGATGCTCGCCGAGGACGGCCTGCGCGGTGTCGCCGCGGTGATCGACGGCGAGGCGCCGGATCTGGTGGTGATGGACGTGCAGATGCCCGGGCTGGACGGCTACGCGGCGACCGAGCGCATCCGCCACTGGGAGCAGCAGCAGGTCGGGGGGCGCCGGCTGCCGATCATTGCGCTGACCGCGGATGCCTACGAGACCGACCGGCAGCGGGCGCTGGCGGTGGGCATGGACGATTTCATGGCGAAGCCGGTCGACCTGAACGTGCTTGCCGGCATGCTGGCGAAATGGCTGCCGGCGGCGGCGAGCGAGGAGCTTCCGCCGGCCGCCGACGAGCGTGCCGCGCCGGTGCCGGATAGCGCCGAAGAGGCCGCCGGCGTGGAACAGGCGCCGGCCGACGGGATGGTCTTCGACGAAGTCGCGATGCTCGGCCAGCTGGCCGGCAACCGCGACATCGCCCGCCTGCTGATCGACTCGGCGATGGTCGAGATCCCGGAGTATTTCACCGCGCTGGCGGTCGCGGTCGCCGCCGGCGGCCGGCAGGACGCCGAGCGGATCACGCACACCATGAAGAGCCTCGTCGCCCAGGTCGGCGGCGCCAGGCTGGCGGGCCTGCTGCGCGCCGCCGACGCGCGGCTGCGGCGCGGCGGGTCGCTGGCCGAAGTCCCGATCGACCAGCTGAATGCGGAATACGGGCGTCTGGCGGAAGCGCTGGCGGCGTGGCTGCAGCGCTCGTAGGAAGCGGTCCGGCGGCGAGCCGGCCGGCTCAGGGGCGCTTGCGGTATTTCGCGAAATCCGGCTTGCGCTTTTCGAGGTAGGCGTTGCGCCCTTCCTGCCCCTCGGCGGTCTGGTAGAAGAGGCCGGTGGCGTTGCCGGCGAGTTCCTGGATGCCGGCCAGCCCGTCGGTGTCGGCGTTGAAGCCGGCCTTGATCAGGCGCAGCGCCATCGGCGACAGCTGCAGCATCTCGCGGCACCACTGCACGGTTTCCTCCTCCAGCAGTTCGAGCGGCACGACGGTGTTCACCAGCCCCATCGCCAGCGCCTGCTGCGCGTCGTACTGGCGGCACAGCAGCCAGATCTCCTTGGCCTTCTTCAGGCCGATCGTGCGCGCCAGCAGGCCGGCGCCGAGGCCGGCGTCGAAGGAGCCGACGCGCGGGCCGGTCTGCCCGAAGCGGGCGTTGGCGGCGGCGATCGAGAGGTCGCAGACCAGGTGCAGCACGTGGCCGCCGCCGATCGCGTAGCCGGCGACCATCGCCACCACCGGCTTCGGCAGGCGGCGGATCTGCATCTGCAGGTCGAGCACGTTGAGGTGCGGCGTGCCGCCCTCGTCGAGGTAGCCCTCGGCACCGCGCACCGTCTGGTCGCCGCCGGAGCAGAAGGCGTCCGGCCCCTCGCCGGTGAGGATGACGACGCCGACCTCGTTGTCGTGGTGGGCGCGGTGGAAGGCATCGATCAACTGCTTCACCGTCTCCGGGCGGAAGGCGTTGCGCTTCTTCGGGCGGGCGATGGTGATCTTGGCGATGCCCTCGGCGAATTCGTAGCGGATGTCGCTGTAGTCGTGGCGGCTCTGCCAGTCGGCGGCGGTGCGGATCATGGTCGGTCCTGTCGTGGGGTCGCTTGCGGCGGCGAGTATACCGCGCCGCTTGACCTGTCATCCCAGTAGTCAGTCATGTTGGAACGGATGGATAGGTTCGTCATTCCGGCCCCCCCTTCGACAAGCTCAGGACAGGCTTCGACAAGCTCAGGACAGGCTTCGGCAAGCTCAGGGCAGGCCGGGCTGCGCCTGCGCCGGAATCCGGGAAGAACCCGCAAACACTTGCCCCGCCGACGTACGAGCCTACCTCCTGGATTCCGGGTCAAGCCCGGAATGACGGGGGGGTGCATCAACCGGATGTGAGTAGTGGCCGCCGCTTCGCGCCAATCGCCTCGCCATCATCTCGCGTCCCAATGAACAATCCGGGATAATGGCGGCATAGAACGACAAGAAGAGGAGGAGGCATATGCAGCGCAGCAGCCTTTCCGGTCAGCGGCTGGTGCTGATCTTCATGCTCGGCAGCTTCCTCTTCAACTACCCGCTGCTCTCCCTGTTCGACCGTGCGCGCACCCTGTTCGACGCACCGCTGGTCTTCGTCTACCTGTTCGCCGTCTGGGCGGCGCTGATTGCGCTGATGGCCTGGGTGGTGGAACGCCCGGAGCGCCCCGAGCGCGGAGGCAACTGAGCCATGCTGCAGAGCCCGGTAGTCATTTCCGTCTCCTTCTGCTACCTGGCCCTGCTCTTCGCCGTCGCCTACTGGGGCGACAAGCGCGCCGACCAGGGCCGCTCGGTGATCGCCAACCCGACCATCTACGCGCTGTCGATGGCCGTCTACTGCACCACCTGGACCTACTACGGCAGCGTCGGCCGGGCGGCGGTGTCCGGCGTCGGCTTCCTGCCGATCTACCTCGGCCCGACGCTGGTGATGGCGCTCGGCGGCTTCCTCATCCTGAAGATGATCCGCACGGCGAAGGCCAACCGCATCACCTCGATCGCCGACTTCATCGCCTCGCGCTACGGCAAGAGCCAGCTGCTCGGCGGGCTGGTGACGATCATCGCGGTGATCGGCATCGTTCCCTACATCGCGCTGCAGCTGAAGGCCGTCTCCGGCAGCTACGACCTGATCGTCGGCTATCCGGCGCTGATCGCGCCGAAAGAGGGCGGCCAGCCGGTGTTCGCCGACACCACCTTCTACATCGCGCTGATCCTCGCCGCCTTCACCATCCTCTTCGGCACCCGCCACCTCGACGCCACCGAGCGGCACGAAGGCATGGTCGCGGCGATCGCGCTGGAGTCGGTGGTCAAGCTCGCCGCCTTCGGCGCGGTCGGCCTGTTCGTCACCTACGGCCTCTACGGCGGCATCGGCGACATCTTCCAGCGGGCGATGGCGGAACCGCAGCTGGCGAAGCTGACCGCGGTCGCCGCCGAGAACCGCAATTACGCCACCTGGTTCTCGCTGACCTTCCTCGCCGGGCTGGCGATCCTTTTCCTGCCGCGCCAGTTCCAGGTGACGGTGGTCGAGAACGTTTCCGAGGCGCACCTGAAGCGCGCCATCTGGCTGTTCCCGCTCTACTTGCTGCTGATCAACCTGTTCGTGCTGCCGATCGCGCTCGGCGGGCTGATGCAGTTCGCCGGCCAGGGCATCGACGCCGACACCTTCGTGCTGACGCTGCCGATGTCGGCGCAGCAGGAAGTGCTCGCGCTGTTCGTCTTCGTCGGCGGCCTGTCGGCGGCGACCGGCATGGTCATCGTCGAGACCATCGCGCTGTCGACGATGGTCTGTAACGACCTGGTGATGCCGCTGCTGCTGCGCACCAAGGCGCTCGCGCTGCAGCGCGAGCGCGACCTCTCGGGCCTCTTGCTGGCGATCCGCCGCGGCGCCATCGTCGTCATCCTGCTGCTCGGCTACCTCTACTTCCGGCTGGCCGGCGACGCCTATGCGCTGGTCGGCATCGGCCTGATCAGCTTCTCGGCGGTGGCGCAGTTCGCGCCGGCGATGATCGGCGGCATGTACTGGCGCGGCGGCACCCGCGACGGCGCGCTGGCCGGCCTGCTCGCCGGCTTCGCGGTGTGGACCTACACGCTGCTGCTGCCCTCGTTCGCCAAGTCCGGCTGGCTGCCGGCGAGCTTCCTCGCCGAAGGGCCGTTCGGCTTCGAGATGCTCAAGCCGCAGCACCTGTTCGGCCTCACCGGGCTGGACGAGATCTCGCACTGCCTGTTCTGGAGCTTCGGCGCCAACATCACCACCTACATCGTCGTCTCGCTGCTGCGCTCGCCGACAGCGGCCGAGGCCAGCCAGGCGACGCAGTTCGTCGACGCGCTGAAGACCACGCGCCCGGTCGGTTCCGCGCTGTGGCGCGGCAGCGCCGACCCGGCCGAACTGATCGCGCTGGTCGGCCGTTTCCTGGGTCCGCAACGCGCCGAGGACGCGTTCGCCACCTACGCCCGCCGCCGCGGCGTCGCCGACGTGAAGCGGCTGGAGGCCGACGCCGACCTCGTGCACCACGCCGAATCGCTGCTCACCGGCGCCATCGGCAGCGCCTCGGCGCGGGCGATGGTGGCCTCGGTGGCGAAGGAGGAGCCGCTGTCGCTGCCCGAGGTGATGAACATCCTCGACGAAGCCTCGCAGCTGCGCACCTACAGCCGCGAACTGGAGCGCAAGTCGCGCGAGCTGGAAGCGGCGACCAGCGAGCTGAAGGCGGCCAATGATCGCCTGCTCGAAGTGGACCGGCTGAAGGACGATTTCATGGCCTCGGTCAGCCACGAACTGCGCACGCCGCTGACCTCGATCCGCGCCTTCTCCGAGATACTGCGCGACGACCCGCGCACGGCGCTGCCCGAGCGCGAGCGCTTCCTCGGCATCATCGTCAGCGAAACCGAGCGGCTGACGCGGCTGGTGAACCAGATCCTCGACATGGCCAAGATCGAGTCGGGCAACGTCGAATGGCGGGTCGAGGACGTCGACCTGAAGGCGGTGGTCGAGCAGTCGGCCGCGGCCACCAGCCAGCTCTTCCACGACAAGGGCGTGACGCTGACGCTCGACCTGCCGCCGGCGGTCGCTGCCGTCCGCGCCGACCGCGACCGGCTGATGCAGGTGGTGATCAACCTGCTCTCGAACGCGGTGAAGTTCGCCCCGGCACAGGCCGGCCGCGTCGTCGTCAGCCTGGCGCAGGTGCCCGACGGTCTGAGCGTGACGGTCGCCGACAACGGCCCGGGCATCCGTCGCGAGGACCAGGAAGTGATCTTCGAGCGTTTCCGCCAGGGTGGCGACTCGCTCACTGGAAAACCGACGGGAACCGGCCTGGGCTTGCCTATCAGCCGGAAAATCGTCGAATATTTCGGCGGGAGGTTGTGGGTGGAGAGCGAGCCGGGCGTCGGCGCCGCGTTCATCTTCGTCCTCCCGCTGGAGAATTCTCGGAACGGAACCCCTCAATGAGCAAGAAAATCCTGATTGCCGACGACGAGCAGAACATCGTCATTTCCGTCGAATTCCTGATGAAGCGCGAAGGCTACGCCGTATCGGTCGCCGCCGACGGCGACGAGGCGCTGGCCAAGATCCGCGCCGAGAAGCCGGACCTGGTGCTGCTCGACGTGATGATGCCGAAGAAAAACGGCTTCGAGGTCTGCCAGGACGTGCGCAGCGACCCGGCGCTGGCCGGGGTGCGCATCCTGATGCTGACCGCGCGTGGGCGCGACACCGAGGTGGCCAAGGGCATGGCGCTCGGCGCCGACGGCTACATGACCAAGCCGTTCTCGACGCGGGACCTGGTCGAGAAGGTCCGCGAACTGCTCGGCTGAGCGGCCGCAGATGAAGCTCGGCCCCCCGCAAAAGCTGGCGCTGGCGACGGCGCTCGCTTCGGCGGCGGTGGCAGCGCTGCTCTACGCGGCGACGGCGGTGATCCGCTCCGCCGCCGCCGCCGGCAACGACGACGTGACCGGCGCGCTGGTCATCGTCTGGCTGATCGCCAGCGCTGGCCTCTTCGCCCTGCTGCGGCCGCTCGCCGACCTGCTGCTGCGCACGCCGCAGCAACTGGCCGAGGAAACGCGCATTGCCGTCGCCGACAGCAGCGCCCGCGTCAAGCCGGCCGGCGGCAGCGAGCTCTGCGCCGTGGCCGACGCCATCAACGACCTCGCCGCACGCCGCCAGAAGCTCGAACAGGATATCGCCGCCGAGATCGAGCGCTCGCAGGCCAACCTAGAGGCCGACCGCAATCGCCTCGCCGCGCTGATGGCCGAGCTGCAGCAGAGCGTCGTCGTCTGCAACCTCGACGGCCGCATCCTCCTCTACAACCAGCGTGCCCGCGAAGTCCTTTCCGCCGGCGCCGGCAGCGAGCTGGTCGGGCTGGGCCGCTCGCTCTACGCGGTGTTCGAGCGCGGCCTGATCGCGCATGCGCTGGAACAGGTCGGGCGCCGGCTGCAGGCCGGCGAACTGGCGTCCGCCGAGTTCGTCACCGCCACCCGCGCCGGCCGCCTCTTGCGCGTGCACCTGGCGCCGGTGGCCGGGCACGGCGAGGGGACTGAGGATTCGGCGATGACCGGCTTCGTGCTGCTGCTCGACGACATCACCGCCTCGTTCGAGACCGAAGGCCGGCGCGACGCGCTGATCCAGTCGCTGACCGAAGGCAGCCGCGGCCCGCTCGGCAACCTGCGCGCCGCCGCCGAAATGCTCTCCTCCTATCCCGACATGAACGCCGACGAGCGCAGCCGCTTCCTCTCGGTGATCCGCAGCGAGGTCGAAGGCCTCTCCGGACGCGTCGAGCATTCGGCGCGCGAATATGCGCGCGAGCTGACCGCGCGCTGGCCGCTGGAGGAAATGCGCGGCGCCGACCTGATCGCCGTTGCCGTGCCGCGCGTCGCCGGGCGCAGCGGCCTGCCGGTGAAGACCGAGGAGATCGACGAATCGGTGTGGATGAAGGTCGACAGCTTCTCCTTCCTGCAGGTGCTCTGCTACCTGACCGCCCGCCTGCGCGACGAGTACGGCGTGAACGAGGTGCGCCTGGCGCTCTCGTCCGACGGCGACCATGCCTGCCTCGACCTCGCCTGGCTGGGCACGGCGATGAGCACCGAGACGGTGATGAACTGGGAGATCGACCCGATGCGCAGCGCCGGCGAGGAAACGCCGCTGTCGGTGCGCGAGGTGATGAACCGCTGCAACGGCGAGATGTGGTTCCAGAGGAAGCGCGCCTCGCACCGTGCCGCCTTTCGCTTCCTGTTGCCGCTGGCTCAGGCGCGGCAGCAGCACGGGACGGCGCCCGGCGCGGTGCGCGGCAGCCGCCCGGAGTTCTACGACTTCGACCTGTTCCGCTGGTCGGAAAAGAGCCACGCGCTCGACGACCGGCTGCTCGGCGAACTCACCTACACGGTGTTCGACACCGAGACCACCGGCCTCGAACCTTCCCAGGGCGACGAGATCATCCAGATCGGCGCCTCCCGCATCGTCAACCGCCGCCTGCTCACGCACGAGGTCTTCGACCAGCTGATCGACCCGCACCGCTCGCTGCCGGCGGCCTCGGTGCAGATCCACGGCATCACGCCGGAGATGCTGCGCGGGCAGCCGGACATCGGCAGCGTGCTGCCGGCCTTCCGCGAGTTCTGCGCCGACACCGTGCTGGTCGCGCACAACGCCGCCTTCGACATGCGTTTCCTGCAGCTGAAGGAAGCCGCCACCGGCATCCGCTTCGACCTGCCGGTGCTAGACACGCTGCTGCTCTCGGCGTTGCTGCACCCGAACCAGGAGTCGCACCGGCTGGAAGCGATCGCCGAACGCTTCGGCGTGCCGGTGATCGGCCGCCACACCGCGCTGGGCGACGCCTACGTCACCGGCGAAGTGTTCCTGAAGATGCTGCCGCTGCTCGCCGAGATGGGCATCCGCACCCTCGGCGAAGCGCGCGAGGCCGCGGAGAAGACCTACTATGCCCGGATCAGCTACTGACGCGGTACGCCCGTTCTCGCCCTACACGCCGGTGCGCGGCATCGTCCGCCGGCGCTCGCCGGTGCTGGCGCCCGACGCCGACGTGCGCTCGGCGCTCGAATGCCTCGACCGCAACGCCGTCGACGCGCTGGCGGTGGTCGATCCGGAGAGCGGCGCCGCACTCGGCATCCTGACGCTGCGCGACGTCCTGAAACGGATCGCGCTCAACGGCTGCGACCTCGGCCAGCCGGTGGCGGCGGTGATGACCGGCGGCGTCGTCACGCTGCCGGCCGACGCGACGATGCACCAGGCGAGCGTGCTGATGATCCGCCGCGACATGCGCCACCTGGTGCTGGTCGAGGCCGACGGCCGCTTCAGCAACATCCTCGCCCAGGGCGACCTCTATGCGCGGCCGAGCGCGCGCAGCGGCGAACTGGTGGCCGCCATCGCTGCCACCGGCTGCGTCGCCTCGCTGGCCGCGGTCGCCGCCGAAGTGCGCGCCTTCTCGGCGCAGCTGCTGGCCGAGGGCCTGACCGCGGATGCGCTGTGCCAGCAGATCTCGGCCTTGAACGACCTGATCAGCCTGCAGGCCATCGACCTCGTCTCGGCCCGGCACGAGCTGCCCTACGTGCCGTGGTGCTGGCTGGTGTTCGGCTCCGAGGGGCGGCTGGAGCAGACGCTGTCGACCGACCAGGACAACGGCCTGGTCTTTGCCGCCGAAAGCAAGGAAGAGGCGGAAGCGCTGCGCGCCCGCTTCCTGCCCTTCGCCCGCGACGTGAACGACGTGCTCGACGCCTGCGGCTTCCCGCTGTGCAAGGGCAACATCATGGCCGGCAACCCCGAGCTGTGCCTGTCGCTGGCCGAGTGGAAGGAGAAGTTCTTCAGCTGGATGCACGTCACCGAACCGCAGGCGGTGCTCAACGCCACGATCTTCTTCGACCTGCGCCCGCTCTACGGCGACGAGCACCTCGCCGGCGAGCTGCAGGGCTGGCTGCTGCAACGTTCGCCCACCAGCCATTCCTTCCTGCGCGCGATGGCCGAGGGCTCGCTCAACTGGCCGTCGCCGCTCGGCTGGCTGAGCGGCTTCCGCTACGACGACAACAAGGATTTCCCGCACACCATCGACCTCAAGATGCACGGCGCGCGCCCCTTCGTCGACGGCGCGCGCATCTGGGCGCTGGCCAAGGGCGTGCCGGCGACCAACACCGCCGAACGCCTGCGCACCGTCGGCCCGCTGCTCAACCAGCGGCCCGAGGAAACCGCCGCCTTCCTCGGCGCGCTCGACCAGGTGCAGCGCATGCGCTTCGCCAACCAGCTACGCGCCAACTCCCCCGCCGCCGCCAACCGCGTCGACCCCGACCGCCTGAACGAACTTGACCGGCAGATCCTCAAGGAAGCCTTCCGCCAGGCGAAGCGCCTGCAGCAACTGCTGGAGATCGAGTTCCTGCGCAGCAGCTAGCCGCCAGCGGTCGCCGCTCGTTTGCCCACGCGCCTACCCACCTCCGGTAGCGGCTCCGCCGTCATTCCGGGCTCGACCCGGAATCCAGTTCGTTCCTCGATATCTCCGTCCCGCCCAACCCCCGCTGAGGCTCAAATCCGCGCCAGCACCGGCTGCCCCTGCGCGCGCTCGCCCAGCCAGCCCAGCCCGAGCGCCGGCAGCGCCGCGCGCAGCCGTTCCGGCTGCGCCGTCGCATGCAGCGTCAGTCGGCCGTGGCCTTCGCCGGCCGGGCCGGCCAGCCGCAGGCACTGGCGGGCGACCGCATCGGCCACGTCGACCAGCTCGGCGCGCCCCGCCACCAGCGGCACCAGGATCGGCGTCAGGAAGCTGTAGTGCGTGCAGCCGAGCACCAGGCGGTCGGCGCCGGCGGCGAGCAGCGGCGCGATGCGCGCGGCGACTTCGGCGGCGAACTCCGGGCCGTCCGGGTGCAGCGTCTCCACCCGCGTCGCCCAGCCCGGGCAGGGCTCGACCTGCACCGCGACGCCCTGTGCGTGCTCGGCGATCAGCCGCGCCAGCCGCTCGCTCTTCGCCGTCGACTCGGTCGCCAGCACCGCGATGCGGCGCGACCGCGAACTCGCCGCCGCCGGCTTCACGCCCGGCTCGACGCCGACGATCGGCAGCGCCGGATGCTTCTCGCGCAAGGCCCCCACCGCCGCCGCCGTCGCCGTGTTGCAGGCGACCACCAGCACGCGGCAGCCCTGCGCCACGAGGTAATCGCCGATCGCCGCGACGCGCCCGCGGATGAAGGCATCCGGCTTGTTGCCGTATGGCACGTGCGCAGTGTCGGCGAGGTAGGCGAGGTCGGCACGCGGCAGTGCACGCGCGATCGCTGCGAGAACGGAAAGGCCGCCGAGGCCGGAGTCGAAGATGCCGATCATGGGGAGGTGGGGGGATTGAGCCTGGCCCCTTTAGATGCTATCGCGCAGCGTCCAGCGATTGAATGGAGAGAGGTTGAGTGCCGGGTTAGCCATAGCGTGCCACCATGGTTTGATAGTGCATGCCGTTAAACGTCTTCGGTGGCTCAGTAGCCGCAAAGCCGAGGCTTTCATACACGGGAACCGCAAATAGAGATGAGCGAACCGTAAGCACATTTCCCAACGCACCTCTGCGTAAAGCAAAATGCCATAGCTGCTTGCCAATGCCGAGTTTTTGATAAGCAGGATGAACAAAAAAATATTTCACGTGGCTTTTATCGCTAACAGCAAGAACTCCAGCAAGTGTTTGTTCTTGGGCAGCCACAAGCCAAACCATTTGTTCAGACTTGAGTAGGTTTGCTATCTGACTAGGTTGTACGCTTTCTCTATACCACTCGGGGCATGGTTGTTCGGGCGTAAAGCAGCATGCAACCGAGGTTGAGTAAATTAACTCGGCAATATCGGAAGCGTCGGCTTCCTGCGCTTGGCGTATTTCGGGGCTACTTTTCATGGCCGACGTTTGAATTGAGCGGCCTGCGCGGCTTTTTGCAGGAAAAGGGGCCAGGCTCGATTTTTCATGCCCGGCGCTCGAACGCGAGCCTGAAGCCAAGGCCGATGAGTACGGCACCACTCGTGCGGTAGAGCCAGGCCAGTGCCTTCGGGCGCGAGCGCAGCCAACTGGACAGGAGGCTGGCGCCCAAGCCAACCGGACCTTTTACCAGGAACGTGAGTCCCGAGAACACAAGCCCCAGACCAAAGATCGACAGCGTGGGATGCGTGGCTCCGGGTAGGACAAACTGCGGCAGGAAGGCGAAGTAGAAGATGGCAATCTTGGGATTGGAGACGTTGGACAGTGCTCCGTCGAAGAACAACCGCCATAGCGAGCGCGGTGCCCCGGCTGAAACTGCGAGTTCATGTCGCTCGGCCCGCACCAGCTGGAAGCCGAGATAGACCAGGTAGGCCGCGCCAGCAAGCTTGAGCAGAATGAAGAGCCACTCGGAGGTACGCAGAATGGCACCCAAACCAAGGGTGGCCAGGATCGTGTGGCCGACGAGACCCACGCTGACGCCGGCGGCGGTGGCCACCCCGGCTTTAGAACCTTGGGCGATCGAGCGGGACATGACGAGGATCATGTCCTGCCCGGGCGTCACGATGAGGACGAGCGACGCGACGATGAACAGAAACCAGGTGACTTCGAGCATGGGGGGACTCCTTGGGGCGGGGCTAGCTTTCGAGGTAAGGGACGTCCCGCTTGCGGGACGTCCCAGCGACCGGGGATTCCATATACGAAATGTTAGGTTTCCGTGGGTAGGGCAACGTTTTACTTCCCGCTTCGGACAAGACGTACCGCCATAGAAAAGCCTTTGGTGTGACCATCTGCGCCGCCACTTAGAAAATCAACGTAGTAGATCAGCGAGGGTATTTCCTTGATTCTTGTGATGCTCCAATAAGGCGCACCCTCGCCTAAATCTTTGACGTTCGGAAAGACTTCGGTATTTATGGCCGGATTGCTGCACGTTTGCTCAACAATGCCATACAACTCCTCAATGGTGGGAATGCGCCAACCACTGCCCAGTTTTTGAGCATATTCCTTGGCCTCACTCAAGCTCATGAGTTTTGCTGTACCTGTACATTTGCCGTTTTTCCATGTAGTCCCGACACTGCAGCGGCCCCATGTGAGATTGGTTTTTCGATCAAATGCCTCCGCCCCATTGAGAGTGAAACGCGATGATGGGGTGGTTGCCGTCTTGCCTTTGGCACAAGTGGCGAAGGAAAAACCTGGGCTACAAAACATAACGGCGATGAGAAATGTGCGGAATGCTTTCATGAGAGAAGAACGGGGAAAACGGGGGAAGCCCCCTTATTGTTGGCAGATCAACTTGGCGAAGGCTAAATGAACCTGGCCCCTTTAGCTTTGCACTGCCCCAAGCGACTGAAACCCTCCGCCAGGCGTTGAACCCCAGTACTGAGCGAGAAACACGACATAAGCCGTGCAGAGCAGAACTGGCGCTACTCGACCGCTGATGAACAAGATGTTCTCGCGAGCTTGGCCGGCCCGTAGTGGAGCTGCGACCGCAAGGCCCAGCCAGGCGGCCATAGCGGCAATGCTCACGAGGGAGAAGGCGCTCTCGGGCAAGGTGATCTCTCCTTTTTGGCCGCATGCGCGGCGGGTTTGTTGTGAGGCCTAACGACATGAGGGGCGGCCGCAAGCAAGCGAAGCTTGCTTGTGGACGTCCCCTTGATGGAAGGGTTAGGCATACCTCGCCACCCTCTCCATGAGGATTGCAGCAAAGCGTTCCGGTTGCTCGACGTCGGGAAAGTGCCCGCAGTCTTCGAAGCGGACGATCTCAGCGCTTGGGACAAGCTGATGCAGGGACAGTGGATCGGTGTACTTATGGGAGTGATCCTTTGCTCCCCAGAGTAGGGTGCAAGGCGTCGTTACACCCAGCAAGGAATCTACCTTTTCACGAACCAGACCCTGACAAACGCTTGCCAGGCAAAAGCAGGCTCCGCCAGACAGAGCATCCAGTGCCTTATCTTCAAAGGGTTTTGCAGAAGTCGTTCGTGGCAGCGCTATGCCGTACCAGGCGTGAGCGGCTTTTTTGCGAATCAGCCAGCCGACGATCTGGCCCAGCACCGGAACGCCCAGTGGCCATGGAATTGCGCGCTTGCCCCAGGCATGCATTGCCGACATTGACGGAGTCTGGGAAAGCACCAGGCTAGAGACACGTTCCGGTGCGATTTGAGACACTCGTAGTGCATAAAAGCCATTGGCGCAACTGAACGCCAGTGTTGCGTTCTTGATTGCCAGCGCGTCGAGCACTCCCAATACAGCTTGCGCGCCTTGATCCAGCGAGTGCGCGTAGGAGGAACGCGGCAAGGAAAACCCGAAACCGGGCATGTCGAAGCACACCACGCGCGACTTGGACGAAAGCAGCTCAATCAAGCGTTCGTAGTGCTCGATCACATTTGGACCATCGGGCACAAAAACCACACATGGCTTTTCAGACTTGGAGTCATACACGCGGACGGGGCCGACGGGAGTGTCAATGCTGCGAGTAGGTAGGACTTCGCGAGACATGTCCGTGCGTCGTCTCGCCGAATAACGAGCCAGCAAGCTATCTACAGTTGAACTGATCATTGGGATGCCTAACGTGGAGCTAAATGGCGCGCCGCTTGCGGCGCGTCCAAGCGACCGAAGGGAGCGCTTTTGAGCGAAGTGTTAGAGGTCTCTGCAATTTGAAGCTTCCCGTGAGCGCAACATGAACTCATCAAATGTTTTATATGGGGGATTTACATGTATTTTGGCGTTGGGTTTTTCTTTTAGAAATTCGTCGTTCGCGGATTTCATGTTGCTTAACGCTTTACAAGCAGCACTCCGATTGCTCATAGCTATGTGCGCTAAGTATTCCCGCCAAAAATATCCGCTTCTGGCGTCATGTGTAAGGGCTGGATCAGCTGCGGCAATGTGAAAGTTCTTAGCTGCATTGGCATAGTAGGTATTTGCCAGAGCATTGCGTTGTTCACGTGTATCTGTGTCAGGGTACAGCTTTCTAAATTGAGGCCAGTCAAAGTTTTCCGACTGCACGAATTGCGCGTACATGAACTGTGCAAGCCCTAAACCATAATGGTCTTTTTGCTCCTCGAAGCCAGAAATCGCTTCCTGTATTAACTTCTCGGCGGGCAAGGCCCGAGGAATAGGGCGTGTCTCTAGCAAAGAATATGCGTCTTTCAGTTTTTGGCCGGGGTCGCTCGTAGCCAAAACAAGTGCTGATGAACAAGCACAAAGAATGAAGCAGGTAATAATGGCGGAGAGTGTTCGAAACATGGGAGATCTCTAACGTGCAAGGTAAATGGCGCGCCGCTTGCGGCGCGTCCAAGCGACCGAAGGGAGCGATTTTGACCGGTATGTTAGCCCAGCCGTGTACCCCTGCGGAAATGACGACAACCTACGGTGCAAGCGCGCAACTGTGAGCGAGCGTTTGGCGAAGGCAGAGAAATGAACTGCGGCGGTAACGCAACAACCTTTGCTTTGGCGAGGCCGCGGAATCAGCGGCGATTCAGGCTCCCGCGTTGCGCGAACAGATGCGAACCACTGACGCGAAGAGTGCGCGCCGATGCCAAAAACCGGCGGAACCACTACGGATGAGCGGCCCCCGAACCATTGAACGACAGCACCCGTGCGGCCGCGGAATTGGCTGTAAACGTTGGATGGTTGATGAGTTGCCATGAGCATGACCGGGTTTCGCAGGCTAACCAGAAGTAGACGGCATTCGAACATGTCCATAAGTAGCCATTTGTTGCCAGCTATGGATATTCCTTTCCAATAATGGATATGTCGTGATTGCCATCGGTGGATATTTTCTGCGACGCCCTGCTGCTGCGAAATAGTGGCGAAGTTCCGGTCGCCCACGCGCAGCCGGGCATGCGCTGCCGTAATTTTCCGGCCAAGTTTACCGGAGCAGCGCCTGGCAGGTCACGGGGAATGCGTGAATCGCCTCGGCTTCCGCTCTCAGCCTCACTCGACGGTGGCCTGCAAGGAGAGCTCGACGGTCGCGTTCTTGGGGAGCTGGAACGCACCCACCGAGGTGCGCGTGTGCGCCCCGGCCGGGCCGAGGATCTTGTACAGCAGCTCGGAGGCGCCGTCGGCGACCTCGCTCTGCTGCGTGAAGTGGCGTGCCGATTGCACGAAAACGGAAATGCTGGGGATCGCCTTCACCCGCTCCAGACTGCCGAGCGAGCGCTGCAGGAGCGCGAGTGCGCGCATGACGCAGATCTGCGCGCCGAGCCGGGCGCGGGCGAGGTCGGTGTCGTCGCCGGCGGCGCCGGTGACGACGACTTCATTGCCGACCCGCGGAATCTGGCCGCTGACATGAATGTGGTTGCCGTCGCGAATCAAGGGGGTGTAGTTGCCGCCGATCTTGATCTCGCCGTCGAAGCTGTAGCCCAGTGCGGCTGCTTCCTCGCTGAATCTGGCGTCGCAGGACATTTGTAGTGACTCCTGAAATTGGTGATGGGCGAAAGAGCAAAAACGGGCCGGGTTCCCGCGGCCTTCACGCCTCCGGGCAGACGTCGGCGAACTCGCCGGCCGGCTCGGTCGGCGCGGCGTCCGGCGCCGGGAAGGCGTCGCGGAAGGTGAAGGCGAACGGCGTCGTGCCGTGGGCGCGCAGGTGGGCGAGGCGCTCGGCAGCTTCAGCGAGGGTCGGCCGGTGGCCCGCCGGCACCCACCACAGCGCCGCGTAGGCCTCCGGCATCGGCGCGAACCACTCGCGGCGCCGCCGCATCAGCTCGACGTGGGCGGAGCGGAAGGCGTAGCCGTGCAGCGAGGCGACGTCGTGCCACACCGACAGGTTGACCAGCACCTGTTCGCCGAACGGGCGAATGGCGGTGGCGTCGCCCGCTTCGTCCTGGAGGCGCCAGACGAAGCCGGGGGATTGTTCCGCCAGCGCGTTGATGCGTTCGAGGTTGGCGACGAAGTCCGCCATCAACGGCGATTCGAGCGATGCCTTCATCGTCGCGATGTTCATTTGGGCCAGGTGGTATCGGGACAAGGTTTTTCCTTTCGCGGAGCGGCGGTTGATCTCGGAAAAAGGCGGCGGTGTCGCTTTTCAGAACGCGAGCAAGGCCAGGCCGACCGCCGCCGGCAGCGCCTGGATGAACAGGATGCGCCGGTTCGCGGTGGCCGCGCCGTAGAGGCCGGCGGCCAGCACGCAGAGCAGGAAGAAGGTCTTCACCGGCAGCCCGGCGGCACCCAGGGATAGCCCCCATAGCAGGCCGGCGGCGAGAAAGCCGTTGTACAGCCCCTGGTTGGCGGCGAGCACCCTGGTCTGCGCGGCGAACTCGGGCGTGATGCCGAAGGCCTTGAGGCCGCGCGGCTTGTCCCAGAGGAACATCTCGAGGACGAGGATGTAGACGTGGAGCAGGGCGATCAGCAGGACGACGAGGTCGGCGGCGAGGGACAAGGGCTTCTCCTGTTTGCGTGGAATCGTGACGGGTGCCGCTTGGCTTGCGGCGCCGGGGGTTGCCGGCGAACACTGCCGGTGGCTTCGTGGCGAACTTCGTCCGCCTCAGTCTTCCTCGCCGGCGCGGTGGCAGACCGCTTCGACGCGGTTGCCGCCGGGGTCGAGCAGGAAGGCGCCGTAGTAGTGCGCGTGGTAGTGCGGGCGCAGCCCCGGTTCGCCGTCGTCGCGGCCGCCGTGGGCGAGGCCGGCGGCGTGGAACGCGCGCACCTGGGCGCGGGTCGTTGCCTTGAAGCACCAGTGCCGCTTCGCGTCGAGGTTGGCGGCCGCCGACTGGTAGACCGCCAGGCAGGAGTGGAAGTCCTCGACGGCGGTGCAGCGCACGCCGTAGCCGAGCGCGTCCGGGCGGTCGTAGACCTTCGCCACGCCGAGCGCGGTCATTACCGCGTCGTAGAACGGGCGGGCGGCGTCGAGGTCGGGAACGGAAATCGAGACGTGGTCGAGTACGAGCATCACTTCATCCTTGGCTGCCGGCGCCGTCGAGCGCCAGCGCGAAGAAACGCGTGCCCGGTACCGGCTGGTCGTAGTAGGGGGGCGTCTCGGTGAAGCCGAGCCGTTCGTAGAGCCGCTGCGCGAACGTGGTCTGCGGCACCGCGTCGAGGATCAGCCGGCGGCAGCCGAGCGCGGCCGCCTGGCCGACAACGGCGGCGACCAGCCGCTCGCCGAGCGCGTGGCCGCGAAAGCGCGGGCGCACGTAGAGGCGCTTCACTTCGGCTTCCGCCGCGGAGTGGCGCAGGAGTCCGGCGCAGCCGGCCAGCTCGCCGCCCGCCTCGGCGAGGAAGAACATCCCCGAGGGCAGCGTGAACAGCCGCTCGAAGGCGGCCATCTCGGCGTCGAAGCCGCGGTAGGAGAGGTCCATGTCGAGCCAGGCGACGTACTCGCGGATCAGCGCGACGAGGCGCTCGGTGTCCTGCGGGAAGACCGCCTCGCGGATGGCGCCGCCGCTCCCGGTGCGGGTGGGCGTCATGCAGCCGGGCGGGGCGGCAGCCGCAGCGCTCGCGCCTTGGGATCTGCGGCTTGCGCTCACGCCGGCTGCGGGCCGTCGTAGCCTTCGATGATGACGAGGTCGATGGTGGACACGGGCCGCCGCAATTCGATCGCCCGCTGGTACTCGGGCGAATGCCAGCAGTCCAGCGCCGCCCGGTACGACGGGAATTCGATCACGACGTTGCGCGCGCGGCTCGTTCCCTCCGGGGTCTCGGAGGCGCCGGAACGGACCAGGAAGCGCGCGCCGTATTTGCTGAAGGCGGCGGCGTTGGCTGCGATGTATTCCTTGTACTTCTCCATGTCGGCGATGTCGACGCGGGCAATCCAGTAGCCTTTGGTCACGTTGTTCTCCTTGGTTGTGCGCTAAGGGTGGGGCGGTGCGCCGCCGCCACGCTACGAGCGGGCGAACGCGGTCAGGTTCATCGTCATCAGGGCGCCTGCCTTCGGCAGGTCGGCGACGCAGATCACCGTCCGCGCCGGCGCGTGCGCGCCGAATTCCTCGGCGTATCCCCGGTTCATTTCGGCGAAGTCCTCGACGCGTTTCAGGAAGACATTGACATGCATCACGTCGCTGAGTTCCGCGCCCGCTTCCGCGAGCAGCAGGCGGAAGTTGCGGACGATCTGCCGCGACTGGCGGTAGGCGTCGGGGCCGGCCAGCGCGCCCGAGCGCGGGTCGACGCCGGGCGTTCCCGAAATCATGAGCAACGGCCCTGCCTTGCTCAGGTGGCTGTAGGGGCCGATCGGCTCGAACATGGCGGGCGGGGTGAGGGTTTCGATGGGCATGCTGGTCCTCTGCCCGGCGGCGGGCGCGCTGTCTGTGCGGTGGTCGATCCGGCCGCGCGGCAAGGCCGCATCTGCCGATGTGGTGCGCGGGCCGGCGGGCGAAGTCGGCCCCGCGTGGCGGAGATTAGCGCGTCTGGCGCCGGCGCACAGGCAACAGAAGTGCCGGGAGCGAGGGGTAACAGTTTGCCGGCGCCGCCGCGCTACGCATGCGGCACGCGTCCGCCGGCCGGCGACCAGTTTTCCCAGGGGACGTCCTGGAAGCAGACCATCAGGTTTTCCGGGTCGAAGCCGCTCGCCGCCAGGCGCTCGACGATGCCGTCGAGGATCTGCTTCTTCACGCGGACGCTGCGCCCGGTGCCGAGCAGGATTTCGATCAGCACGAAATCGTCGCCGCGGGCGGTGCGCACGTCGGGGAAAGTCGGGTCGTAGTGGAAGTCGGCGGCGTCGAGTTCGAGCACGCGGTGAAAGCGGTCGTTGGCGTTGACGCCGACGCCGACCAGCGCGGCGTGCACGGCGTCGAGGACCTGCCGCTTGAATTCCGGGGTCTTCGGCTTGCGTACGGTGAGGGTGACGATCGGCATCGCGGTTCTCTCTGTCGGGGGCTTGTCGCTGGGGTGGATCAGCGCGGCTGCGCGCCGTGGCCGGGCGCGCTGGCGAGGTGGTTGTTCTTCACGCGCACGTAGTGCTCGGCCGAATACTTCAGGTAGGCGATCTCGTCGGCGGTGAGCGGCCGCACCTTCACCGCCGGCCGGCCGACGTAGAGATGGCCGCTCTCCAGCACCTTGCCCGGCGACACCAGGCTGCCGGCGCCGAGCATGACGCGGGGCTCGATCACGGCGTCGTCCATGACGATCGAGCCCATGCCGATCAGGCATTCGTCGCCGATCGTGCAGCCGTGCAGGATCACCGCATGGCCGATGGTGACGTGGCTGCCGATGAGCAGCGGCGAGCCGTCCGGCTTGGCCGCGTTTTTGTGCGAGACGTGGCCCATGGTGAAGTCCTGGATGTTGCTGCAGTCGCCGACGACGATGCGATTGACGTCGCCGCGCAGCACGGTGTTGCACCAGACCGAGCAGTCGCGGCCGAGCGTTACGTCGCCGATGACGGTGGCCGAGTCGTGGAGGTAGGTGCCTTCGGCGAGGACCGGGAAAGTGTCGAGGTAGGGGGCAAGCGGCATGTCGGTTTTCGGTCGGGGAGGGTTGGGGGCAATTGCTTGTTGTGCCGGCGCGTGCGGCGCCGGTCGGGCAATGATAACGCGCCGCTGCTCAGCGCTGGCCGGCCAGCTTGCGGCTGACGGCCAGCGCCGGCGGGTGCGCCAGCGTCTGGTAGACGACGCAGTAGCGCTCGGTCAGCTTGAGCAGCGTCGCCAGTTGTTCCTCCGAAGCGTCGGTGTCGAGCGTGAAGTTCAGGCGGATGTGCTGGAAGCCGACCGGCACCTCCTTCGCCAGCCCCAGCGTGCCGCGGAAGTCGAGGTCGCCCTCGGCCTGCAGCGTGGCGTCGCGCAGTTCGATGCCGAGCGCGGTGGCCACCGCGTTCAGCGTCACGCCGGCGCAGGCGACCAGCGCTTCGAGCAGCATGTCGCCGGAGCACGCCGCCTGCCCGCTGCCGCCGGTGGCCGGGTGCAGCCCGGCCTCGACCAGTGCCTTGCCGGTCTCGATCCGGCAGCTGACGCCTTCGCCGAGCCGGCCCTGGGCGCGCAGCGTGATCAGCGCCGCCTCCGGGGTTTCACGGTAACGGTCCTTGAGCGGCGCCTGGAGGGCGCGGATGTCTTCGGGGTTCATGGTCGGGAGTCCTTCGGGGTGATTGGTGAGAGGTAACGTTGGCGTATGGCGCTAATCGTCGCGCAAGCAGCGAAGAGCAGCGTCAATGCTTTCATGGATTTAACCTGTTTTCCGCAGTTGGACGCGGCCAAGCCCCCTTCGACAAGCTCGGGACAGGCTGCTCGAACCATGAACGGGCGCCAACTGCGGTTTCTAGGTTTAACGGGCAAGATCGCATGCAACACTGCGCTAGTAGTCAGTCAACTCGAATCCGGTTGATGTAACCCCCGTCATTCCGGGCTTGACCCGGAATCCAGGTGGTAGGCTCGTACGTGGCAGGGCAAGTTTTTGCGGGTTTTTCCTGGATTCCGGCGCGGGCGTAGCCCGGCCTGCCCTGAGCTTGCCGAAGGGCCGGAATGACGAACCTATCCATCCGTTCCAATATGACTGGCTACTAGTCATTTCCTGGCGAGGTGGTGGAGGACCTATTGCGCCGCGTACCTGCCCGGCAATCCGCGTCGGAGCACCGCCTCCCGGCTCACAGCGGCCGGGCTTCGGACAGCACGCGCTCGCGGAAGCTTTCCGGCAAGGCGCCGGGGGTGACGACGTCGACCGGGACGCCGAGCAGTTGCAGCAGTTCTTGGCGGATTGCGCCGATGTCGAACAGCGTCGTGTCCGACGAGGGGTCGATCAGGAGGTCGAGGTCGCTGTCATCGGTGTCGTTGCCGTGGATTACCGAGCCGAAGACGCGCGGATTGCAGGCGCGATGCGCCTCGACGATGCGGCGGATGGCGTCGCGATTGGTGCGCAGCGCTTCGGACGGTCTCATGGCTTCGCCTTTCGGAAGAGTGCTCCCCGCTCCGGCGTCCCGTCCTGCAAGGCTCCGGAACGTTTTAACAGCATAGCATGTGGATTTTTCCGCGCTGGAGCGCTTGGCCGCGCGTCAGCGCGCCGCGGTGACCACCATCTCCACCCGGTAGCCGGGGTTTGCCAGCCGCGCTTCGACGCAGGCGCGGACGGGGGCGGTGCCGTCCGGCACCCAGGCGTCCCAGACTTCGTTCATTGCCGCGTATTCGCGCATGTCGCTGAGGTAGATGGTGACCATCAGGAGGCGGGTCTTGTCGCTGCCGGCCTTGGCCAGCAGGCGCTCGATGCTGGCCAGCACCTCGCGGGTCTGCGCGGCGATGTCGGCGGTGAGGGTTTCCGGGACTTCGACGAGATAGACGGTGTCGCCGTGGGCGACGACGTCGGAGTAGCGGCGGGTGGTGCCGAAGCGTTCGATTTCCTTGGTCTTCATGGCTGGTGCTTTCGTGACAGGGCGGTTGCGGGTGGTGCGCGGAACGGGCGCCGGGGCGTGCCGGCGGCCGGGCTGGATTCCGGGTTCTGCCCGGCGGGCCGCCCCGGAATGACGGTGGGGGCGGCGCGTTGCAGGCGGTTGGCCGCGTGCAAAAAAAGAAGCCGGCGCATGAGGCCATGGCCGGCTTCGGGGCAGTCGCGGTGGTCGCTCAGGCTACGGCGACCGGGATCTTGCCGATCCTGGCCTGCCATTCCTTCGGCCCGGTTTCGTGCACCGAGGTGCCCGAGGAGTCGACGGCGACGGTGACCGGCATATCCTGCACGTCGAACTCGTAGATGGCTTCCATGCCGAGGTCGGCGAAGCCGACGACCTTGGCCGACTTGATCGCCTTGGCCACCAGGTAGGCGGCGCCGCCGACGGCCATCAGGTAGGCCGACTGGTTGTCCTTGATCGCGTCGATGGCGACCGGGCCGCGCTCGGACTTGCCGACCATCGAGATCAGGCCGGTCTGCTCCAGCATCATCCGGGTGAACTTGTCCATGCGCGTAGCCGTCGTCGGGCCGGCCGGGCCGACCACTTCGTCGCGCACCGGGTCGACCGGGCCGACGTAGTAGATGACGCGGTTGGTGAAGTCGACCGGCAGCTTCTCGCCCTTGGCCAGCATGTCGGCGATGCGCTTGTGCGCGGCGTCGCGGCCGGTGAGCATCTTGCCGTTCAGGAGCAGCTTCTGGCCGACCTTCCACGAGGCGACTTCCTCCTTGGTCAGCGTGTCGAGGTTTACGCGGGTGGCGGATTTCACGTCCGGCGTCCAGGTCACCGCCGGCCAGTCCTCCAGCTTCGGCGTCGGCAGGTGGGCCGGGCCGGAGCCGTCGAGGTGGAAGTGGCAGTGGCGCGTGGCGGCGCAGTTCGGCACCAGCGCCACCGGCAGGTTGGCGGCGTGGCACGGGTAGTCGAGGACCTTGACGTCGAGCACGGTGGTCAGGCCGCCGAGGCCCTGGGCGCCGACGCCCAGCGCGTTGACCTTCTCCATCAGTTCGAGGCGCAGTTCCTCGGCGCGGGTCAGCTTGGCGCCGCTGGCCGCCTTGGCTTTCAACTCATGGATGTTCACCGGCTCCATGATCGATTCCTTGGCCAGCAGCATCGCCTTCTCCGGCGTGCCGCCGATGCCGATGCCGATGATCCCCGGCGGGCACCAGCCGGCGCCCATTTCCGGGATCTTGTGCAGCACCCAGTCGACCAGGTCGTCGGAGGGGTTGAGCATGGCGAACTTGGACTTGGCTTCCGAGCCGCCGCCCTTGGCGGCGCAGATGACCTCGACGTGGTCGCCTTCGACGATCTCGAAGTGCACCACGGCCGGGGTGTTGTCCTTGGTGTTCCTGCGGGCGCCGGCGGGGTCGGCGAGCACGGATGCGCGCAGCGGGTTGTCCGGGTTGGCGTAGGCGCGGCGGACGCCTTCGTCGATCATCTTCTGGATGCTCATCGTCGCATCCGGCCAGGTGACGTTCATGCCGACCTTGATGAAGACCATGCCGATGCCGGTGTCCTGGCAGATCGGGCGATGGCCTTCGGCGGCCATCCGGCTGTTGGTCAGGATCTGGGCGATCGCGTCCTTGGCCGCCGGCGACTCTTCGCGCTCGTAGGCTTCGCCGAGCGCGGTGATGTAGTCGAGCGGGTGGTAGTAGCTGATGTACTGGAATGCGTCGGCGATCGACTGGATCAGGTCTTCCTGCTTGATGGCGGTCATGAGGTGCTCCGTGGGTTCAGAGGTGTTTCAGTGGTGTTCAGTGATGCTGCTTGCCCTGGTGCTGCAGTTGCAGCGTCTCGTTCATCAGCTTGTCCACCCAGGCCATGGCCGCGGCGGAAACAAGGAAGACGACGTGGATGATGACCTGCCACTTGATCGTGTGCTCGGTCATGTTGCCGGCGTTGATGAAGGTTTTCAGCAGGTGGATCGAGGAGATGCCGATGATCGCCGTCGACAGTTTGATCTTGAGGACGCCGGCATTGACGTGCGACAGCCATTCCGGCTGGTCCGGGTGGTCTTCGAGGTCGAGCCGGGAAACGAAGGTTTCGTAGCCGCCGACGATGACCATGATCAGCAGGTTGGCGATCATCACCACGTCGATCAGGCCGAGGACGATCAGCATCACGTCGGTCTCGCTGATGTGCTTTTCGCCGAAGGCGTTGTGCACCAGGTGCGAGAGCTCGACCATGAACAGGTAGCAGTAGACGATCTGGGCGACGATCAGGCCGAGATAGAGCGGGGCCTGGATCCAACGGCTGGCGAAAATCGAGGTTTCGAGAAGCTTGACGATTTGATTCATTGCCGGATCTGTGCGAAAAAGAGAGCGGATTTTAGCATCGTCTCCATGTTGCAGTGCAGCGAAAACCGAGGCCCCATGCGGTTTTTGCTGTAAGCGATCTGTAAGGCTTTGCGGGTCTAATCCAGAACGGTTCCGGAAGGCGGACGGTTACGATGTTCCGCCAGCCGGTCGCAGTCCCGCTGCCCGTTTCCGGGTAGCTTTTCGCTTCCGATGACCGGAATGCTTGAATCGGGGCTTCGCACCGAACGCTCAGTTAACCCCTTTTGAGGAGATGCTTCATGGCTATTGAATCCGTCCTGCAGGAAAACCGCGTTTTCGATCCCCCGGCGGATCTGGTCAAGACCGCGGCGATTCCCGGCATGGAAGCCTACAAGGCGCTGTGCGCCGAGGCTGAAAAGGACTACGAAGGTTTCTGGGCGCGCCTGGCCAAGGAGCACCTGGTCTGGAAGCAGCCGTTTACCAAGACCCTCAACGAATCCAGCTATCCGTTCTACAAGTGGTTCGAGGACGGCAAGCTGAACGTCTCCTACAACTGCCTCGACAAGAACGTCGACGCCGGCCTCGGCGACAAGGTCGCGATCATCTTCGAAGCCGACGACGGCAAGGTGACCAGGGTCACCTACAAGGAACTGCTGACCAAGACCTGCCAGTTCGCCAACGCGCTGAAGGCGCGCGGCGTGAAGAAGGGCGACCGCGTCGTCATCTACCTGCCGATGTCGGTCGAAGGCATCGTCGCCATGCAGGCCTGCGCCCGCATCGGTGCCATCCACTCGGTGGTCTTCGGCGGCTTCTCCGCGCAGTCGATCCGCGACCGCGTCAATGACGCCGGCGCCGTCGCCATCATCACCGCCGACGAGCAGTGCCGCGGCGGCAAGGCGATCCCGCTGAAGCCGGCGGTCGACGAGGCGATTGCCCTCGGCGGCTGCGAGTCGATCACCACCGTCGTCGTCTACCAGCGCACCGGCGGCGCCTGCAACATGGTCGCCGGCCGCGACATCACCTGGACCGACGCCGTTGCCGGCCAGGCCACCACCTGCGAGCCGGAGTGGGTCGATGCCGAACACCCGCTGTTCCTGCTCTACACCTCGGGCTCGACCGGCAAGCCGAAGGGCGTCCAGCACTCGTCGGGCGGCTACCTGCTGCACGCGATCCTGACCACCAAGTGGACCTTCGACCTGAAGGCCAACGACGTCTTCTGGTGCACCGCCGACATCGGCTGGGTCACCGGCCACACCTACATCACCTACGGCCCGCTCGCCTGCGGCGGCACCGAGATCGTCTTCGAAGGCGTGCCGACCTACCCGGACGCCGGCCGCTTCTGGAAGATGATCCAGGACCACAAGGTCAGCATCTTCTACACCGCGCCGACCGCGATCCGCTCGCTGATCAAGGCCGCCGACACCAACCCGGCGACCGCGCCGAAGAACTACAACCTGTCCAGCCTGCGCATCCTCGGTTCGGTCGGCGAGCCGATCAACCCGGAAGCCTGGATGTGGTACTACAACGAAGTGGGTGGCGCCAAGTGCCCGATCATGGACACCTTCTGGCAGACCGAGACCGGCGGCCACATGATCACCCCGCTGCCGGGCGTGACGCCGCTGGTTCCAGGGTCGTGCACGCTGCCCTTCCCGGGCATCATGGCAACCATCGTCGACGAGACCGGTACCGAAGTGGATTGGGGCAAGGGCGGCTTCCTCGTCGTCAAGAAGCCCTGGCCGTCGATGATCCGCACCATCTGGGGCGATCCGGACCGCTTCAAGAAGTCGTACTACCCGGAAGACCTGGGCGGCAAGCTCTACCTCGCCGGCGACGGCGCGGTGCGCGACGCCAAGAACGGCTACTTCACGATCATGGGCCGTATCGACGACGTGCTGAACGTTTCCGGCCACCGCATGGGCACGATGGAAATCGAGTCGGCGCTGGTGTCGAACCCGAAGGTTGCCGAAGCCGCCGTGGTCGGCCGTCCGGACGACCTGACCGGCGAGGCGATCTGTGCCTTCGTCGTGTTGAAGGGCGCCCGCCCGAACGGCGACGACGCCAAGAAGGTGGTCAAGGAGCTGCAGGACTGGGTCGGCAAGGAGATCGGCCCGATCGCCAAGCCGAAGGACATCCGCTTCGGCGAGAACCTGCCGAAGACCCGTTCCGGCAAGATCATGCGCCGTCTGCTGCGTTCGCTGGCAAAGGGCGAGGAGATCACGCAGGACGTGTCGACGCTGGAAAACCCGGCGATCCTCGACCAGCTCAAGCACACGGTCGCGTAAGCAGGCCATGCGCCGGCAGGAGACTTCCCGCCGGCGCGCACCGACCCGCTGAACAATACGGAGATAGCGGGCGGAGGAGACAGGGGCGTGTTCAACCGGCATACAATGGCAGGGGATGCGTCCGTAGTTGATGCGGAGGAGAGACCGCTTCAGTTGGGCCGGCGCTGATTACAGCGCCGGCCTTTTTATTTGGCTGCCGGGGGGGCAGGGGAATGAGTACAAACGCGACCAGGATGCTGGTGGATGCGACGATCGAGGCCTTGCGCCGGCATTCGCCGTTCGACCGCATGGAGCGCGAGGCGCTGATTTTTCTCGCCGAGAAGGCCAAGCTCGGTTACTTCCCGAAGGACTCGTACATCGTTACCCCGGAGATGGGGCCGGTCAATACCTTCTACATCATCCAGCGCGGCAAGGTGCTGGCGCGGCAGTCCGGCGAGATCAACGTCACCGAATATTCGTCGCTGACGCTGGGCATGGGCGAATGCTTCCCGATCGGCTCGGTGATGGCACGCCGCGCCTCGACCAATTCCTACGTCGCCATCGTGGATACCTTCTGCTACCAGCTCGCTGCCGAGGATTTCGTGCAGCTGATGCAGATGAGCCAGCAGTTCAACCTGTTCTGCACGCAGTACATCGCGACGCTGCTCAACCAGTCGCGCCGGCAGCTGCAGGTGCAGTTCGCGCAGCGCGCGGCCGAGCAGCAGTCGATGAGCTCGCCGCTGTCGTCGATCATTTCCAAGGCGCCGGTGTCGGTCGGGCCGGAGACGCCGATCCGCCAGGTGGTCGAGGCCATGGTCTCGGGCCATGTCGGCTCGATGGTGGTGGTCGACGAGAACCAGCAGCCGATCGGCATCTTCACGCAGTCGGACGCGCTGAAGCGCATCCTGCTGCCGGGGCTGTCGCTCGACCGGCCGATTGCCGACGTGATGTCGTCGCATCCGCATGCCCTCCCGGAGCATGCGCATGTCTACGACGCGGCGCTGGCGATGGCGATGCACAGCGTACGCCACGTGCTCGCCGTCGACGGCGAGGGGCGGCTGAAGGGCGTCGTCTCCGAGCGCGACCTGTTCACGCTGCAGCGGGTCGGCCTGCGCCAGATCCGCCAGTCGATCGAGGGCGCGCAGGACATCGCGGTGCTCCGCCAGGCCGGCGCCGACGTGCGCCAGCTGGCGCTGAACATGCTGGCGCAGGGCGTCGGCGCCGAGCAACTGACGCAGTTCATCTCGGCGCTGAACGATACCGTGACCCGCCGCGTGATCCAGCTGAACCTCGCCCGCCACGACCTCTACGGCATCGAGTGGACCTGGCTGTCGTTCGGCTCGGAGGGGCGCGACGAGCAGACCTTCAGCACCGACCAGGACAACGGAATTCTCTACATCTGCCCGGACATCATGAACCGGGAGGAGCTGGAGCTGCGCCTGCTGGAGTTCGCGCAGGACGTGAACCGCGACCTCGACGCGGTCGGTTTCCCGTTCTGCAAGGGCAACATCATGGCCAGCAACTCGGAGCTGTGCCTGACGCTGGAGGCCTGGGAGGAGAAGTTTTTGCGCTGGATCCGCGTGCCGGAGCCGCAGGCGCTGCTCAACGCCTCGATCTTCTTCGACTTCCGCGGCCTCTACGGGGCGACGCACCTGGCCGACCGGCTGCGCATGAGCCTGCTGAAGATGGTCAAGTCGCAGGGGGTGTTCCTGCGCATGATGGCGAGCAACGCGCTGCAGGTGCAGCCGCCGCTCGGCAAGATCCGCGACTTCGTGACCGACCTCAACCCGGAGCACCCCGGCTGCATCGACCTGAAGACCTACGGCGCCCGCCTGTTCATCGATGCCGCGCGCATCTTCTCGCTGGCCACCGGCCTCTACAACACCAATACCGTGCAGCGCATCCGCCTCTCCGGCCAACGCATGGGCATGGCCTCCGACGAGACGGCGGCGATCGTCGAGGGCTTCAACTTCATCCAGCTCTTGCGCCTGCGGCACCAGCACTTCGAGCATGAGCACGGCCGCCCGGGCGACAACTTCATCAACCCGGACCAGCTCAACGAGCTCGACCGGCGCATCCTGAAGGAGTCCTTCCGCCAGGTGCGCAAGCTGCAGCAGCGGCTCAAGCTCGACTACCAGGTCTGACGCCATGCAGTGGCTGAAAAACCTCTTCGGCGTCGCCGCCGCCGATCCCGACGTCAGTCTGCCGCCGGAACAGGCGGCGGCCCTGGAGGAGTGGCGTAAGCGCCCGCCCGAGGACTTTTCGCAGCCGCACTTCCGCACGCGCTACGTGGTGGTCGATGTCGAGGCCAGTGGCCTGAACATGATCAAGGATCGGCTGATCTCGATCGGTGCGGTGGCGGTGAACGGGGGGATGATCGATCCGCTCGATGCCTTCGGCATCGTGCTGCGCCAAGACGAGGTCAGCTCGCACGAGAACATCCTGATCCACGGCATCGGCGGCAGCGCGCAGCAAGACGGCGTCGAGCCGGCCGAGGCCTTGCTGCGCTTTCTCGACTACGTCGGCAAGGCGCCGCTGGTTGCCTATCACGCCGAGTTCGACCAGGCGATGATCGACCGCGCGATGAAGCGCTACCTTGGCGTCTCGCCCGATCTGCGCTGGATCGATCTGGCCTGGGTGCTGCCGGAGCTGTACCGCGAACGCATCGACGCGCAGGTGCAGCTCGACGACTGGCTTGCCCAGTTCGGCATCAGCAACTTCCTGCGCCACAACGCGATCGCCGATGCGTACGCCACCGCGCAGCTCTTGCAGGTGGCGCTGACGCGCGGCGCGGCGCTCGGCAAGGAGTCGGCGCAGGTGTTCATGGATACGGAACGAGCCAGGCGCTGGGTGCGCCGGGCCGGCTAGCGACGACGCGGACAGGGTGCCTTGATGAATTCCGACCTCGCTACGCGCCTGCGCAAGTACTACCTCGCCTATACCGGCGGCTTCATGGTGCTCATCGCGCTGCTGGCGCTGCTCGAATGGCAGGGCATGCCGCCGCGCTGGATCGGCTACGCCTTCCTCTTCTTCACGATCATGATCTATGCCGCGATCGGCATCATGAGCCGGACTGCCAACGTGTCCGAATACTACGTCGCCGGCCGCCGCGTGCCGGCGGTGTTCAACGGCATGGCCACCGGCGCCGACTGGATGAGCGCCGCGTCGTTCATCGGGCTGGCCGGCACCTTGTACCTGTCCGGCTACCAGGGGCTGGCCTACGTGATGGGCTGGACCGGCGGCTACGTGCTGGTGGCGCTGCTGCTCGCGCCCTACCTGCGCAAGTTCGGCCAGTACACCATCCCTGACTTCCTCGCCGCCCGCTACGGTGGCAACGCGGCGCGGCTGGTCGGCGTCTTCGCCGCGGTGCTGGCGTCCTTCGTCTACGTGGTCGCGCAGATCTACGGCGTCGGCCTGATCGCCAGCCGCTTCGTCGGCCTGCAGTTCGAGATCGGCATCTTCCTCGGGCTGGCCGGCATCCTCGTCTGCTCGTTCCTCGGCGGCATGCGCGCGGTGACGTGGACGCAGGTTGCGCAGTACGTGATCCTGATCATCGCCTACATCGCGCCGGTGGCGCTGCTGTCGCTGAAGGTGACCTCGGTGCCGGTGCCGCAGCTGGTCTATGGCGAGGTGCTGGAGAAGGTGCGCGTGCTGGAGACGCAGATCTTCCACCTGCCGGCCGAGGAGGACGCGCGCCGGCGCTACCAGGAGCGCGCCGATGCCTATGGCGCACGCATCGAACGCCTGCCGGCCTCGCTGGCCGAGGAAAAGCAGCGGCTGTCGGCGGTGATAAACGAGCGCAAGCTGGACGCCAATGCCTCGATGCGCGAGGTGCTGGCACTGGAACGCCAGCGCCGCGAGCTGCCGGCGACGCCGGAACAGGCGCGGGCGAAATGGGGCGAAGCGAAGCAGGCAGCGCAGGAGCGGGCCTCCGTTCCCAGCCACCATGCCGAAGCCTTCCCCGGTGCCAGCGAGGAACAGCGGAATGCCGCCCGCATCAATTTCCTGACGCTGGTGTTCTGCCTGATGATCGGCACCGCTGCGCTGCCGCACATCCTGGTCCGCTACTACACGACGCCGAGCGTGCGCGAGGCGCGCAAGTCGGTGTTCTGGTCGCTGTTGTTCATTCTCGCGCTGTACCTGACGGCGCCGGCCTACGCGGTCTTCGCCAAGTACGAGATCTACCTGCACCTGGTCAACAGCGAGATCGCCCGCCTGCCGGGGTGGATCGCCGCCTGGGGCAAGCTCGGGCTGGTGTCGATCGAGGACATCAACGGCGACGGCCTCCTGCAGCTCGCCGAGCTGACGCTGAACCCGGACGTGATCGTGCTGGCGACGCCGGAGATCGCCGGCCTGCCCTACGTCGTCTCCGGCCTGGTCGCCGCCGGCGCGCTGGCGGCCGCGCTGTCTACCGCCGACGGCCTGCTGCTGACGATCACCGGCGCGCTGTCGCACGACGTCTACTACAAGGTGATCCGACCGCAGGCGTCGACGCAGTGGCGGCTGGTGATCTCGAAGTCGCTGCTGCTGGTGGTGGCGGTCATGGCGGCGATGGTCGCCGCGCAGAAACCGGCGACCATCCTGTCGATGGTCGCCTGGGCCTTCTCGATCGCCGGCGCCGCCTTCTTCCCGGCGCTGGTGCTGGGCATCTTCTGGCGGCGGGCGAACAAGCAGGGCGCCGTCGCCGGCATGCTCGCCGGCCTGCTGATGACGCTGTACTACATGCTGCGCGTGCAGTTCGACAACCTGCCCTGGCTCGGCCTGCACGGCATCGGCATGGAACCGTGGCTGGAGGTGCAGTCGACCTCGGCGGGCATCTGGGGGGTGCCGGTCGGCTTCGTCGTCATTGCCGTCGTCAGCCTGCTCACCCCGCCGCCGCCGCAACAGACGCAGGATCTCGTCGAGCGCCTGCGTTACCCCCATTCCTGAACGCGATGCGCAGATCAAATTCCTGACATTCCTGTCAGCTTTGTAAGTTTCGTGAAAGGAAACAGGCGGACTCTTGCCAGTCAAGGGTGGAATTGACCTGGATCAAAGCTTTGGTCCGTTCCGTCTTTTGGAGGCATCGGCCGCGTGGCGTCAGACCGGAATAGCGGCCGGAACCTCCATAGTGCCGTGCCGTGTCAGTCGGGCGGTGCGGTAATGCGCAACTGGAAGACTTTCTCAGGAGGAGGGCCCCTTCCATGCAATTGACTCAGAAGCACGTCGAGTACTGGCACAAGAACCTTGTCGTGACCGGTATTCTGCTGTTCATCTGGTTTGTCGTTACCTTCGTTGCCTCGTTCTATGCGCGCGAACTCAACTCCATCGTCATCCTCGGCTTCCCGCTCGGGTTCTACATGGGGGCGCAGGGTTCGCTGGTGGTGTATGTACTGATCATCTGGTACTACGCCCGCTACATGAACAACCTGGACCTGGAGTACGGGGTCCATGAAGGGGAGGACGACTGATGGCTCAGACCCAATCGCAATTTGCCACCCAGCTGAAGAAGTACTACACCTTCTACACGGGCGGTTTTGTCACCTTCGTGATCCTGGTCGGCATCCTCGAATTCGCCGGGGTGCCGAACAAGATCCTCGGCTACCTGTTCCTGGCGGCAACCATCCTGCTCTATGCCGGCATCGGCTTCATGTCGAAGACGGCGGACGTGTCGGAGTACTACGTCGCCGGTCGGCGGGTGCCGGCGCTGTTCAACGGCATGGCCACCGGCGCCGACTGGATGAGCGCGGCGTCCTTCATCGGCATGGCGGGCACGCTGTACCACACCGGCTATGACGGGCTCGCCTTCATCATGGGCTGGACCGGCGGTTACTGTCTGGTGGCGCTGTTCCTGGCACCGTACCTGCGCAAGTTCGGGCAATTCACCATCCCGGACTTCCTCGGTGCGCGCTACGGCGGCAATATCCCGCGCCTGATCGGCGTGCTCGCCGCGATCCTCTGCTCCTTCACCTACGTGATCGCGCAGATCTACGGCGTCGGCCTGATCACCAGCCGCTTCACCGGCCTGGAATTCACCATGGGCGTCTTCGTCGGCCTCGCCGGCATCCTGGTCTGTTCCTTCCTCGGCGGCATGAAGGCGGTGACCTGGACGCAGGTGGCGCAGTACATCATCCTGATCGTCGCCTACATGATCCCGGTGGTCTGGCTGTCGGTGAAGCACACCGGCAACCCGATCCCGCAGATCGCCTACGGCCAGCAGCTGCAGAAGGTCAGCGAGCGCGAGAAAGTGCTCAACGACAAGAGCTCGCCGGACGGCGCCCGGGAAGAGAGCGTTCGCCAGATCTTCCGCGACCGCGCCGCCGCCGCCGATGCCAACCTGAAGGGGCTGGAAACCGGCGGTGCCGCTTTCCTCGCCGCCGAGAAGGAGAAGCTGATGGCGAAGGTGACCGAGCTGCGCACTACCGGCGCCGACGCCAAGGCGATCGAAACGGCGGAGAAGGCGGTCAAGGAGTACCCGCCGACGCCGGCCGCGGCGAAGAAGGCATGGACCGCGGCGAAGGCGGGCAGTACCGCCAAGGCGGCGCCGATCAAGCCCCATGCCGAACCCTTCCCGGCCAAGGACGACAAGGCGCGCGACGTGGCGAAGAGGAATTTCCTCGCGCTGATCCTCTGCCTGATGGTCGGCACCGCCGCGCTGCCCCACATCCTGATGCGCTTCTACACGACGCCGTCGGTACGTGAAGCCCGCGTCTCGGTGTTCTGGTCGCTGTTCTTCATCTTCCTGCTCTACTTCACCGCGCCGGCGCTGGCGGTGCTGGTCAAGTACGAGGTCTACGCCAATCTGGTGGGAACCTCGTTCGCGCAGCTGCCAGGATGGGTGGCGAACTGGGCGGCGGTGGACAAGACGCTGATGGCGATCAGCGATATCAACAAGGACGGCCTCGTCCAACTGGCCGAGATCACCATCGGCGGCGACCTCGTCGTGCTTGCCACGCCCGAGATCGCCGGCCTGCCGTACGTGATCTCCGGTCTGGTGGCGGCGGGCGGCCTGGCGGCGGCGCTGTCGACCGCCGACGGTCTGCTGCTGACGATCGCCAACGCGCTGTCGCACGACGTCTACTACAAGATCATCGACCCGAACGCGCCGACGACCCGCCGCCTGGTGGTGTCCAAGGCGTTGCTGCTGGTGGTGGCGGCCCTCGCGGCCTACGTCACCTCGCTGAAACCGGGCGACATCCTGTTCCTTGTCGGTGCGGCGTTCTCGCTGGCGGCCTCCGCCTTCTTCCCGGCGCTGGTCTGCGGGGTGTTCTGGAAACGGGCGAACAAGCTCGGGGCGATCCTCGGCATGTCGGCGGGCCTCTTCTTCTGCGCCTACTACATGTACCTGACCTATCCGTTCTTCGGCGTCAATGCAAAGCTTTGGTGGGACATCAACCCGATCGCTGCCGGCATCTTCGGCATTCCGGCCGGCTTCATCGGCATCATCGTCGGCACGCTGATCACGCCGGCGCCGTCGAAGGAGGTGCAGGAGCTGGTGGACCATGTCCGCTATCCGAATCTGGAGGGCGACATCAACACTGCTGGTGCGTAAGCAAGCTTCTGGCTTGTTCGAGTGCACAAGCCAGACTTCAAGGCCCGCTTCGGCGGGCCTTTTTTGCGGTAGATGTGTTGAGGAGCGGGCTTCCCGCGCGGCGAGTCGTGCCGTGCGGGGATGCCTCGTGCGGAATTGCCGCGGGGTTTAGAAGGGGAGTGTCGTGACCAGGTCGTCGAATTCGTGGCTGCCCGTATCGCGGATCAGCGCATTCGCCCGTTTCGGGTCGAAGCCCTTCAACTCCTTGATGGCGGCCCGGGTGCGCTTGGGGTCGCCGGCGTGGTAGCAGGCCATTCCCAACTGATAACGGGCCTCCGAGTTCATCGGCTGCAGGCGGGCGGCTTCCTCGAAGGCGGTGACCGCCTGCTGATGCTCGCCGAGGGCGGCGTAGGCCATGCCCATCCCGTACCAGGCGCGGTCGATCGTCGGCTTGAGGCGGACGGTTTCGCGGAAGGCGTCGATCGCTTCCTGCCGTCGTCCGTCGCGCTCGCGGACGAAACCGAGGTTGAACCAGGTTTCGGCATGTTCCGGTTCGAGGCGGACCGCCTCCTCGAACCAGTAGATGGCGTCCGCCGTCGCTTCCTTGCCGGCCTTGATGCAGCCGAGGCTGCGCGCGGCGCCCGCGCTCGGGTTGTGCCGGTAGGCGATGACGTATTCCTCGTAGGCGAGTTCTTCCTTGCCGATGAAATGGAACAGCCAGGCTCGGGTGGAGTGGCGCCATTGTTCGAAATTCATCCCCGTTCTCTCCTCGTTGGCGGGATTGTTAGAATGCATCAGACTCCTTTGGATTTGACATGGTAAACACGGAATTGCTGCTTGTCAGCGTGCTGCGCTCGTTGGTCGAAGTGGCCGGTTTTTTCCTGCTCGGGCAGGGGTTGCTCTATGTGCTCGCCGGGGCTTCGCGCGAGAAGAACGGCGTCTATCAGTTGTTCCGCATCGTCACCCGGCCGGTGCTCCGGATCGTGCGCTTCATCACGCCGCGGCTGGTGATCGACCGCCACATTCCCGTCGTCGCCTTCTTCCTGCTGTTCTGGCTGTGGATCGCGTTGGCCTACGCGCGGCGGATGATCTGCGCGGCCAACGGCCTCGTCTGCTGAGCGCTGCAGACAGCGGCCGAAGAGTTGTCTACATTGTGGGTATTGACGCAGATGCCGCAGAAGCATCGGGTTTCCACCGGGTAGCTGAACCCGGGTACGTACCATCGGAGGAGGGCAGATGAATCCAGTTGCTGTTTATGTGAGGACGGACAAGGGGGCCGAGGAGGTCGCCCACCGCAGCCAGGCGATCCCGTCGCGCGCCCGGTCGCTGCTCATGTTGATCGATGGCAAGGCGAGCGGGGCGCAGCTGCTCGACAAGTTCGCCAGCTATCCCAATGCGGCGGAGTTTCTGCAGCTGCTGGAGGACAGCGGCTACATCGAGGCGTTGGCCGGCAGCGCAGCATCTGCGGCCGGCCCGGCAGCGACGGTAGCGATCGAGCCGGGACTGGCCGAGGCGAAGCGGCTGCTGGTGCAGACGCTGCTGGAAGTGTTCGGCCCGGATGCCGACCAGTTCACCGGCAAGGTCGATAATGCCCGCTCGCTCGCCGAACTTCGCGTGCTCGGCGAAAAGTATCGCGACCTGATCGCGGATTTCGGCAAGCGCAAGAAATCGGAAGCGTTCTGGCAGCAGTTCGAACCGTTGCTGCCGGCCGCCTGAGCTGCCGGCGCCGGCGCGCCCCGCGCGGGAAAAACCTTGGTCGCGGCGGCGACCTTCTGGTAGAATGCGCGCCTTCCGGAGAGGTGGATGAGTGGTTTAAGTCGCACGCCTGGAAAGCGTGTTTGGGATAATATCCCAACGCGGGTTCGAATCCCGCCCTCTCCGCCAGGACATCACAACGAGAACCCGCAAGGCTTGCGCTTTGCGGGTTTTTTGTTTTTGTGCTGCGGAGTGCTCGGGAGTTTTCAGCAGATTTCTTGGTGTGACAAGGGTTTGCGTTCGTCTGGGTATGCTATTTGCTGATTTCTTGATGACGGCGCGCATAAACAGCGGGATTTCGCGGTACAAGTCCGCTTGAGGGCTCTGGATGTTTCCCGTGATCCGGAGCTGTCGTCCCAATATCGGGAGATAATTTCCATCTTCGGGAACGGGTTGGGGTTCGCAGGCATGGGCAAGCTGATGGACGTCAAGATCTGGGTGCGGCTGGTCATCGCCATCCTCATCGCGGTGATCGTTTCCGGCGCCGGCCTGATCCACTGGGCGACGCTGGAGCAGCGCAAGATCGCCGAGGAGCAGGCGCGCGACATCGCGATGAGCGTGCACCAGGTGACGCTGGCCGGCCTGACCGGGATGATGATCACCGGCACCATCTCGCTGCGCTCGATCTTCCTTGACCAGATCAAGGAAACCAACCACATCGAGTCGATCAAGGTGTTCCGCAGCGACGCCGTGGTCAAGCAGTTCGGCCCCGGCCTGGAAGGCGAGATCCCGACCGACCCGGCGGAACACAACGTGCTGCGCCACGGCACGCCGCAATTCGACGTGTTCGTCGGCCGCGATGGTAACGAGCGGCTGCGCGCGGTGATTCCGGCGATCGCCTCCGAGAACTACCTGGGCAAGAACTGCACGTTCTGCCACGACGTCGCGCCGGGCACGGTGCTTGGCGCAGTGAGCATGGAGGTGTCGTTGGCCAAGGCGCACGAGACCGTCCGCCAGTTCGCCCTGAATGCGCTGATGGCGGCGGCAGCGCTGTGCGTTCCGCTCGGGCTGTTCATCTGGTTCTTCACGTCCCGCCTCGTCTCGCGGCCGATCCGCGGCATGACCGAAGGCCTGGAGCGCATCGCCGCCGGCGACATCGACGACATCCAGCTGCTGCCCGAGCGCGGCAAGGACGAGGTCGGGCAGGCCACCGCCGCGTTCAACAGGGTGATGGGCAAGGCCTACGAGATGATCCAGCAGCAGCGCCTGTCGCGCATCGTCTTCGATTCCTCGCTGGAGGGGATCACCGTCACCGATGCCAAGTCGCGCATCCAGATGGTGAACAAGGCCTTCTCTGACACCACCGGCTATTCCGCCGAGGAGGCGATCGGCCAGACGCCGGCGCTGCTGAAGTCGGGCAAGCAGGGCGAGGATTTCTACCGAGAGTTCTGGCAGACCCTGTCGGAGAAGGGCGAATGGCGCGGCGAGATCTGGAACCGCCGCAAGAACGGCTCGATCTACGCCGAGTGGCTGAACATCAGCGCGGTGCGCAACAAGCGCGGCGAGATCGAGCACTACGTGGCGATCTTCTCCGACATCACCGAGCGCAAGGAGCGCGAGGAGATGATCACCTTCCAGGCCTTCCACGACGGGCTGACCAAGCTGCCCAACCGCATCCTCTTCCGCGACCGCCTTGAACAGGCGCTGATGCAGGCCAAGCGCCACAAGTACCGGACGCCGGCGGTGATGTTCCTCGACCTCGACCGCTTCAAGCAGATCAACGACACCTTCGGCCACGACGCCGGCGACGCGCTGCTCAAGGAGGTTGCGGCGCGGCTGCGCCAGTGCGTGCGCGGCTCGGATACCGTGGCCCGACTCGCCGGCGACGAATTCACGGTGCTGCTGCCGGAGATCACCGACCAGGCCGATGCGCACGCCGTCGCCGCCAAGATCCTCGCCGCGATGCAGGTGCCGGTCGCGATCGGCGGTGAGTCGCGCGTCGTCACCACCAGCATCGGTATCGCCATCTACCCGCGCGACGGGCGCGATGCCGACACGCTGCTGAAGCGGGCCGACGCCGCGATGTACAGCGTCAAGGGCAGCGGCCGCGCCGATCTGGCCTTCTTCTCGCCGGACATGCTCGGCATGCCGTCGCGTCATGCGGAGATGGAGGCGCGGTTGCGCCAGGCGGTGGTCGACCGCAGCTTCGTCCTCCACTACCAGCCGATCTTCGACCTGCAGAGCGGCGCCGTCTACGGCCAGGAAGCCCTGCTGCGCTGGCGGCAGAGCGACGGCGAGCTGCTGCTGCCGGAAGAATTCCTCGCCCTTGCCGAAGAAACCGGCCTCATCATCAAGCTCGGCGAATGGGCGCTCGAAACCGCCTGCTTGCAGGCGCGCGCCTGGCAGGGCGGGGAGCGTGCGGTGGCGGTCAACCTGTCGGCGCCGGAGTTCCACCGGCCGGACCTGGTCGAGATGGTGCGCGATACCTTGAAGCGCACCGGTGTCTCGCCGCAGCTGCTCGAACTGGAGATTTCGGAGAGCCTGGCGATGCAGGATGTCGATCACGCGGCGCGGGTCATCCGTGCGCTCGCCGACCTCGGCGTGCGCGTCTCGCTCGACGATTTCGGCACCGGCTACTCGAACATGACGGCGCTGCGCCGCCTGGCGGTCACCGCGCTCAAGATCGACCGCAGCCTGCTGGTCGAGCACGGCGCCGATGCCGCCGGTTACGCCATCCTTGCCGCCATCTTCGGCGTTGCCCACGCGCTCGAACTGCGCATCGTCGCCGAGGGCGTGGAAACCGAAGGGCAGCTGGCGATCCTGCGCGAGCTGGCATGCTGCCGGGTGCAGGGCAACCTGCTCGGCGCGCCGGCGAAGTGCTGGTAGTCAGTCATGTTGGAACGGATGGATGGGTTCGTCATTCCGGGCTTGACCCGGAATCCAGGGAGAACCATGCAGGCGCATGGCCCAGCCCCCTGCGTACGAGCTGGCGGCCTGGATTCCGGGGCAAGCCCGGAATGACGGGGTTATATCCACCGAACTCGGGGTGACTGACCACTAGCCGGGAGGCGCCGGCGCTCATTGCAGCGTCGGACAGGGCGCCAGCCGCCACCTCTCCAGTTCGTCCGGCGGCAGCGGGCGCGAAAAGAAGAAGCCCTGCGCCTCGTCGCAGCCGAGCTCGGCGAGCAGCGCCAGCGAGGCTTCGCTTTCGACCCCTTCGGCGACGACCTTGAGGCCGAGGTTGTGCGCCAGCCCGATGGTCGATTCGACGATGATGCGGTCCTCGCGGTTGCTGTGCATGCCGATCACGAACGAGGCGTCGATCTTCAGCTTCTGCACCGGCAGCCGGCGCAGGTAGGCGAGCGACGAATAGCCGGTGCCGAAGTCGTCGATCGACAGCGTCACCCCCAGGTTGCGCAGGCGATGCAGGATGCTCATCGCCTTTTCCGGGTCGGCCATGATCGCGCTTTCGGTGATCTCGAACTCGATCTGTTCCGGGGTGACGCGATAGGCGCCGAGCAGCCGGCCGATGTCGTCGGGCAGTCCGTCTTCGAGCAGGTTGCGCGACGACAGGTTGATCGCGATGCTCGTTTCGTGCCCGGCATCCGCCCAGCAGCGCCACTGGTGCAGGGCGCTTTCGATGACCCAGTGGGTGAGCGGGCGCATCAGGTCGGTGAATTCCGCATGCGGAATGAAATGGCCGGGCGGCACCATGCCGCGCTGCGGATGGCGCCAGCGCAGCAGCGTCTCGTAGCCGACCAGATGCTCGCCGGCGATGCCCACCTTCGGCTGGAAGTAGAGCTGCAGCTCGTCGTTGCGGATTGCCGAGCGCAGGTCGTTCATCAGCGTCAGTTGGTCCTGCGAATAGGTGTCGATCTCCGGCGAGTAGATCGTGTAGCCCTGCGCCGTATTCTTGGCGTGGTACATGGCGATGTCGGCGCAGCGCATCAGCGACGCGGCGTCTGCGCCGTGCGCCGGATAGCGGGCGACGCCGATGCCGGCGCCGACTTCCAGGTTCAGCCCGGAGAGCTCGATCGGCTGGCGCAGGATCCTCAGGATGTCCTGCGCCAGATGGTGGATCGTCGCGTCCGGTGCGAGGACGGCGAACTCGTCGCCGCCGAGGCGGGCCACCTGGCAGCCTTCCCGGTCGAGTTCCTGCTTGAGCCGGGTGGCGAGCTGGATCAGCAGCTCGTCGCCGATCCGGTGGCCGAGCGTGTCGTTGATCTCCTTGAAGCGGTCGAGATCGATGAAGACCACGTCGAGCGCCACTTCCGGCGTGTCGGCGACGTGCCGGTCGATCTCGGCCGCCAGCCAGTTGCGGTTGAAGAGCTGCGTCAGCGGGTCGTGGTGCGCCTGATACTCCAGCGCCCGCATGTACTTGAGGCGGTCGGTGACGTCGTGCACCAGCGAGCTGAGCGCCACCACCTTGCCGTTGGCATCCTTGATCGGCGCGTTGTACCACTCGCACTCGATCATCGCGCCACTTTTGGTGACGTTGGTGTTCGTGCTGCGGTGGCTTTCCGACCGGCTGAACAGCGCCTTCATCACCCCGTCGACGCGATAGCGGAAGCGCTCGGGAATGATGAACGAGGCATGCTGGCCGATCGCCTCCGCGCGGGGGTAGCCGAAGATGCGCTCGGCGGCGGGATTCCAGGCGACGACGCGATAGTCGGCATCCCAGTCGATGACGGCGAGCGGCGTCGCCGAGATGTGCAGTTCCAGCCGTTGCAGCGAGTCGCGCAGGCGGTTTTCCGCCTGCCGCCGCTCGGTGACGTCGTCGTAGGTGGTGAGCAGCATGCGCTGCCCGCCGGACGTCACCATCCGGCCGGAAACCGCGACCTGGCGGATTTCGCCGCCGGCGCGTCGCATCTGCACTTCCCGTGGCTGCGTCGTGCCGTACCGGGCGGCGTCGCTGTTATAGTCGTCGCGCTCCCGCGGGTTGACCCACAGTCCGAGCTGGTTGCCGCTCTTGCCCTGCGCGAGCTCCGGCGGATAGCCGAAATTGTGCAGCCAGGCGGAATTCCAGCGGGTGGCGACGAAGCCGTCGCCCTCGGTGGTGACCGACATCGCCACCGGCGCCTCTTCGAACATCTGCTGGAAGCGCGCCTCGCTCTCGACCAGGCGCTGCTCGGCGAGCTTGCGTGCGGTGATGTTGCGTCCGGTGCCCCGGTAGCCGGCGAAGTCGCCCTGTTCGTCGAACACCGGTTCGCCCGAAACGCTGATGTAGCGCACCTCGCCATCGTCGCGGCGGATGCCGTAGACGAAGTCGCGGAAGGGTTCCCGCGCGTCGAGCAGCCTGCGGTGTGCGGCCCATTCGGTGTCGCTCAGCGTCGTGTCGAGGTCCCAGCGGCAGCGGCCGACGAGGCGCTCCGGCTGCAGGCCGACGATGCGTTCCATGCCGCTGGTCAGCGAGGTGAATCGGTAGTCGCTGTCCTGCGTCCAGAACCAGTCCGAGGACAGCTCGTTCATGCTGCGCAGCATCGCCTCGCGTTCGCGCAGTTCGCGCGTCCGCCGCTCCACTTCGCGGCGCAGGATCTGCGGCTGGCGCAACAGCATCGCCGCCGTCAACGTAAACAGGAAAACGAAGACCGCGGCGAGCAGCAGCTTGAGCGCGAGGCCGGCCGTGTCGCTCCAGCCGTCGAGCGGGGCGACGCTGAGCACCCATTCGCCGTTGGGTACGGTCAGCGAGCGTTCGACCGGATCCGCCAGCGCCTCGGCGGATGCGGCGATGGTCTGCCGTTCGCCGCTGTCCGGATGGACGCGCCAGAGCCGGTAGTGATAGCCATCGCGGAGGAGCTTGCCCAGGCCGGCGGTCTCGATCACTTCGGGGAAGCGGACGAGGACGGTGGTAAACCCCCAGAAGCGCTGCCCGCCATGGTCGTCGGAAAGAAACACCGGCAGGCGGCCGACGGCGCCCGTGCCGCCCTGCAGCAGCCGGAACGGGCCGGCCAGCGTCAGCTTGCCGGTGTCGCGGGCGAGAAAGGCTTCCTTGGTCCGCGCCGGGTCCTTCAGCAGGTCGTGGCCGATCGCCTGCTCGTTGCCGAGGCGCGGCACGATGTGGCGGATGATGCCGTCCGGGGCCAGCTGCAACGCGGCTGCCGCCGGGTAGACGTGCAGCATCTGCATCGCCGTTTCCTCGAAGTTTTCGACGCTGCCGCGGCCCTGGCGCACCAGCGCGGCCAGCGCGTAGGTCGCCGACAGCGCCTGCTGCAGCGTCTGGTCGAGGTGCTGCACGTGGTCGGTGGCGGCCTGGGCGGCGATCGTCCGCGCCGACTCGATGCGCCGCTGCTCGGTCAGCCAGACGATCAAACCGCTGAGCAGCGCCGCCAGCGCGAAGGCGAGCCCGATCGCAAGCAGCAGGCGGCGCCTGTCCTTGACTTGTTCATCGGTGTTCGTTGGAACGGTCGTGGGATTCTGCATTGGAGCACTGGGGCGGCCGGCACGGGAGGTGCGCGGTCGATGCTACTCCTGTTTCTCAAGAATGGTTGCGGAGGGGAGACGCCAGGAGCGAGGTCGGCGGTGATCGCCAGCTTGCCCGGAACCGGTTACTTTCCGGCGATCTCGGCTTTCACCTTCTGGCGGAACAGGCAGATGCCGCGCTCCGCGTCGATCGGGCTCCAGGCGTCGCAGTGCGGCGCGATGCAGGAGTTCATCAGCGGCGGCGGCCCCTTGTGGCGCTGCAGGGAAAGCGTCGCGATGCCGGCGCTTTCATGCAGCAGGTTGTGCAGCGGCGAATCGCAGTTTTCGTGCAGGGAGCGCAGGCACCAGCGGTTCAGCGAATTGCGTGTGGTCCAGGCCATGATGGGTCTCCTGCCAAAGTCCGTCTGCCTACTGTGACGCAGCATTCGTGCCAGGCGGCACGCTGTGGCAGCGGTTGCAGGAGAAGAAGGTGATGAAGGCGACGCGGTCGTGGCACATGCCGCAATATTCGCCGCGGAAGATGTCGGCCATGCGGATCGTGTTGGCGCCCTTCTGCGCCTTGAACGGCGCCGGATGGCAGTTGGCGCAGGCCAGCCACAGCGTGTGCGAGAGGTGCGGGAAACGCACATTCGGCATTTCCTTGGTGTTGCGCATGATGATGTCGAGGTCGAGCAACTCCGGCTTGGCGTCGCCGCGCACGTTGTAGCGGGGTGTGATCTTGCCTTCGCGCAGCGCGCGCATCCAGTCGGGGAAGCCGACCGCATCGTAGGGCAGGTGCCGGGTCGCTTCGTCGATACGCTGCAGCTTGCCGCGGTCCGGGTTGCCCTCGTCGTAGAAGTGCTGCTGTTCGAGCGCGCGGCGCGCCTGGTGGCCGTCGGCGGCTGCCGGCACGGGCGTGGTTGGGGGCACCGTCGCCGGTTCGGCGGTCGACGGCGCCGGTTTCACCGCGCGCAGGAAAGCGTGGCAGTCGCCGGCGGCCAGCGCCAGGAAAAGGAACCCGCTCAGGCCGGCGACGTGGAGAGTGGATCGCCAGCGCCGGAGCGGGTTCATGGAACTGGAGCGCAGTAGCGGAGCGGATTCCGCTTCGCTCAGCGCGCTCCTCCGAACAGGCGCTTGAAGAAACCGCCGAGCAAGCCGCTGTGCTCGTCGGCCGGCGCCGTTTTTGCGGCGACGCTGCTCTGCACGGCGGCGTTGAGGTCCTGCACCAGGATGTTGCACTCCTCTTCCGGCAGCGCCTCGACCTGGTGGCGGCCGTTCAGGTCCGGCGCATCCGAGAGTTGCGCGCTCTTGGCCAGCGCCGAGCGCAGGATCATGCGCATGTAGCCCGATTTCACCGGCTTCGGCACGAAGCGGTAGATCTGCCCCTGGTTGATCAGCTTGGAGACGAGGTCGGTGCCGGTTTCCTCGGCCAGCACGACGGTGACGATCTGCGGGTGGCGCTGCTTCATCAGGCAGATCAGCCGCGTCAGGTCGACCGAGCCGAGCCGGGTTTCCGAGACAATGACGCCGACCGGCTGGTTCTGCAGCGCATGCACGGCGTCGACGACATTGGTGACGTGCACCACGGTGGCCAGGTCGCCGGCGTTCATCTCGACCGCGGCGTGCATCTGCGGGTCGTCGTCGATGACCAGGATCTTTGCATCCTCGCGTGCCGGCAGCGGCAGTTCCTCGACCGCCGTCTCCGGCACCGGTGCCGACTGCGTGCGGGCGATTTCCGCGGCCTGTGCGACGACCTTCGGCAGCTCGTTGATGTTCCACGGCTTGTTGATGTAGCGGAAGATCTCCGATTCGTTGACCGAGCGCAGCACCGCCTGCATGTCCGAGTAGCCGGTAAGCAGGATGCGCATCGCGCGCGGCGCGATCGCGCGTACCTCGCGCAGGAAATCGACGCCGCTCATTTCCGGCATGCGCTGGTCGCTGATGACCACGTCGAAGTTGTCCTTGCGCACGATTTCCAGCGCCTCGCGGCCGCTGCACGAGGTCACCACCTCGAATTCCTTCTGCAGCAGCCAGGACAGCGCGCGCAGGATGTTCGGCTCGTCGTCGACGCAGAGGACGCGTCCCCTGGCAGTGGATACGCTCATCGGCATGGACATCGAGATGGCGGCAGTCATGGCTTTCCCCTTGGCTGTGGTCACGGGTTAAGGAGGGTCATCATGCGGTACGGCTTGCGACGGGCACGCTCAGCGGCAGCTGCACGGTGAAGGTGGTGCCCTTGCCGACTTCGGTGCTGACCTGCAGGTCGCCGCCGTGGGCGCGCACGATGTCGCGCGCGATCGGCAGGCCGAGGCCGGTGCCGACACCCTTCGGCTTGGTCGTGTAATAGGTTTCGAAGATGTTCGGCAGCACGTCCGCCGGAATGCCGGAACCGTTGTCGATCACGTCGACATAGACATGCCGGCCGTTGGCGCGCGTGCGCACCTGCACCTCGCCGTCGCCCTCGATCGCCTGCGACGCGTTGGTGATCAGGTTGAGGAACACCTGGTTCAGTTGCGACGGGTTGCACTCGATCGGCGGCAGCGCCTTGTCGAATGCCTCGTTGATCGCGATGCGCACCGGGATCGAGCTGCGCGCAATATAGACGACGGTGTGCAGCGTCGCGTTCAGGTCGACATCGGAGAGCTTGGCGCGGTCGAGACGGGTGAAATCCTTCAGGTTCTCGACCAGCTCGCTCATCTGGTCTACGCCCTGGATCACGTCGCCGAGCATCTCGGCGATTTCCTTCGCCGCCTTGCCGTCAACGCGGATCTTCTCGATCGCCGCGCGCGAACTGTTCAGCTTGAGCGGCACCGTATCGGCTCCCGGGTTGGCGCGGACGAGGTCGGCGATGCGGCCGGCGACGCTCAGCGGCGCCTCGAACTCCTGCAGCGCGTTGATCGCCAGCGAGACGTTGCTGTGCGAGAAGGCGAGCGGCGTGTTCAGCTGGTGCGCGACGCCGGCGACCATCTGGCCGAGCGAGGCCATCTTCTCCGCCTGCGCCATCTGCTGCATCGATTCCTCGCGCTCCTTCTCCTGGGCGCGGATGATGCCGTCGGCGCGGCGCACGATCGCGAATAGCGCCGCGAACAGGATGCCGAGCAGCACCATCACCGCCGCCAGCGTCTTCGTCGACGACGCCTCGGCTTCGGCCTGGGCGTCGGCAGCGGCCTGCGTCACGCTGGCCTGGTTGCCGTCGGCGGTCTTCTTCAGCTGCGTCGAGGTCTCCTTGATCTGCGCGAGGAAGGGAGTCACGTCGGAATACACTTCGAAGACGCCGACGATCTTGTCGCTGCCCGGCTGCAGCACCGGCAGGTAGCTGGAGATCAGGTCGCGGTTCTCGACGACGCCTTCGAAGGCCGAGAATTTGTCGCGGTGGGTCAGTTCGCTCGCCGGCTTGCCGTCGCGCGCCTGGCGCCAGCCGGCGTTGGACAGCTTGTCCTCGCCGACCTGCTTGTGTTCGGAGGAATAGATGGTGACGCCGCGCAGGTCGAAGACCTTGATCTTGAACACCGAGCTCTTCTTCATCGAATCGACGACCTTGGCGTCGAGCTCCTTGAAGCCCGGCAGCGCCATGATCTTCCTGCCGACTTCGGCGAAACAGGCCTTCTTCCCGGCCGGGGCGCTCATCTTGCCGCTCTTCTCGTCCTTGACGTCGGCGATCGCATGACAGGGCTCGACGCTGATCGCCTGCGCCTTCTCGACGAAGGGGACGAAGTCGCGCTCCCACAGCGCATTGGCGAACAGGCGGGTGAGGTTGACGTTGCCCGATTCGTGGATCGTCAGCAGGTCGCGGCGGGCGGCCTCTTCCTGGCGCCTGGCGAAGCTCTCCTGCACGTCCTTGAAGAAGTCCGCCTGCTTCGTTTGCGTCGTGCGGAAGAAATCGCCCTGCTGGAATTCGAAATAGGTCAGCGCGGCGGCGACCAGCAGGAACATGCCCAGGCTCGCGGCCGAGAAATAACGTACCAGGTGAAAGTGCATCCCTCTCTCCCATGCAAGCCGCAGGTGCTGCGGCAGACTGCGGTTGTCTCTTTTCCCGGGTTCGGGAAGGATTTCCCGGTTTCGGGGTGTTCTCGGGCGGCTTGTCCCTTGCCTTGCATCATTCATGATGCAAGGCAAGGTTTCCGTCCCTTCATGGACCTATGCTGAAAGTTCTATGCACAGGTCGTGCCAGTGCCGGGGCAGGGACGTGCCGGCGTCGCTGTTCGCGCTCGGGCAGATCGGTTACAGTCCCGCTGACAAAGGCAGCTAACGGGTGAGGGCGGAATACGTGGAACAGTCGTCCGGTACGGAGGCGAAGGGGGAGCGCCGCATGTCGTTGGTGCTGGCCGTGACCTTCGTCGTCTCGCTGCTGCTGTTCCTCGTGCTCGGCACCGGCGTGCTGCGCGGTGCCGCCGAGAGCCGGCGTGCCGCCGCCCTGCATCTCGGCGCCGACTACGCGCAACGTCTCTCGTTTCGCCTGTCGGAAACGATGGGTCCCGTCTACATGCTGGCGTCGCTGGTGCAGCGGCACAGAGGCATGGTTCCCGATTTCGACCGGGCGGCCGCCGAGATCATCGCGCTTTTCCCGATGGTGTCGTCGATCCAGCTGGCGCCGAACGGCGTCGTCTCGGCGGTTTTCCCACTTGCGGGAAACGAGTCGGTGCCGGGCACCGATCTGCTGAAGAATCCGGCGCGCCGCCAGGAAGCCCAGCAAACCATCGCCCGTCGCCAGTTGATGCTCGGCGGCCCGTACACGCTGACGCAAGGCGGGGTCGGCGTCATCGGCCGGTTTCCGGTGTTCCTGCCGGACGAGAACGGCTGGGGCAAGTTCTGGGGGTTCACCATCGTCGTCGTCCGCCTGCCGCAGCTGCTCGATGCCGGCGGGCTGCCCGAGCTGACCCGTGACGGTTACCGCTACGAGCTCTGCCGCGTCATCGATGACGAGGGGGGCTGTGACGTTTTCTCGCGGCGCGGTGAGGGGGCGCCGGTCGACCCGGCGGTGGTCAGCATCGAAGTCCCGAATGGCACCTGGAAGCTCCGCCTGGCCCCCGAGGAAGGCTGGAACCCCCCGCTGCGCCAGGGGCTCCTGATCGTCGTCAGCGTCGTCATGGCGCTGCTGGTGACGCTGCTCCAGTTCTTCCTGATCCGGCGTTTCGGCCGCTGAAGTCGTCCAGGCGGCCTCAGGCGCTGCCGCTGCCGCGCAGCGCGCCGCCCGCCTTGCCGCTGCGCGGCGGCGCTGTCGCCAGTTGCAGCGCCGGCTGCGCGGGAACGACGGAGTAGGCCGGGCCGCCGGTGATCAGGTCCATGAACTGCGCTGCCGGCAGCGGCTCCGAGAAATAGTAGCCCTGCAGGATGTCGGCGCTGTTGTCGCGCAGGAAATTGACCTGCGCCGGGTGCTCGACGCCTTCGGCGATGATTTCCAGGTGCAGCGAATGGCCAAGGGCGATGATCGCGCGGATGATCGACACCGCCTCCGGGTCGGTCGGCGCGTCGATGACGAAGGAGCGGTCGATCTTCAGCGTGTCGAGCGGCAGCTGCTTTAGGTAGCTGAGGCTGGAATAGCCGGTGCCGAAATCGTCGATCGACAGGCTGACGCCGAGCGCCTTCAACTGCTGCATCGTGCGCACGCCGCGCTGTGCGTCGCGCATCACTGCGCTCTCGGTCAGCTCGATCTCCAGGTGGCGGGCGTCGAAGTCCTGCTCGCGCAGGATGGCGCCGACCTTGTCCACCAGCGCCTCGTCGGCGAGCTGGACGGCGGAGAGGTTGACGGCGACGAACAGCTCGCGGCCGCTGGCCTCCCGCCAGCGCTGGTTTTCCTGGCAGGCGACGCGCATCACCCATTCGCCGACGGCGACGATCAGCCCAGTCTCCTCCAGCAGCGGCACGAAGGTCGCCGGCGCAACGAAGGAGTCGGTGTCGTCGTGGTGCCAGCGCAGCAGCGCTTCGGCGCCGATGATCTGGCCGTTGCGGGCGGCGATCAGCGGCTGGAAGTAGACCGACAGCTCGCCGCGGTCGAGCGCGTGGTGCAGGCGGCTCTCCAGGCGCATGCGTTCGGCCGAGCGGCTGTTCATTTCCGGCAGGAAGAAGCGGTAGGCGTTGCCGCCGTGCTCGGCGGCCGCATAGCGGGCGGTGTCGGCGTTGGCGGCGAGGGCCTCGACGTTGTCCGCGTCGTCCGGGAAGACGCTGATGCCGATGCTCACCGACAGGTGGATCTCGTGCTCGTCGATGCGTACCAGCTGGCGCAGCGCGTGCTGGATCGTCGACGCGCAGGTGGCGGCAGCGTTCGGCGACTCGATGTTGGCGAGGATCACCGCGAATTCGTCGCCGCCTAGCCGCGAGACGTCGCTGCCCTTGGGCAGGCAGGCGAGCAGGCGGTTGGCGACTTCGAGCAGCAGCTTGTCGCCGGCGCTGTGGCCGATGCTGTCGTTGATCAGCTTGAAGCGGTCGATGTCGAGGAACATCGCCGCCAGCTTGTGCTTGCTGGCGCGGGCCTGCGCCATGAACTGCTCCAGCCGGTTGGTGAACAGCACGCGGTTGGGCAGCGAGGTGAGCGCGTCGTAATGGGCGAGGAAGTTCACCCGGGCCTCGATCTCCTTGCGCGCGGTCAGGTCGGAGAAGACGGCGACGTAGTTGGTCAGCTCGCCGTCGTCGTTCCGGACGGCGCTGATGTTCAGCCACTCCGGGTAGATCTCGCCGTTCTTGCGGCGGTTCTCCAGTTCGCCGCGCCACTCGCCGCGTTCCTGCAGCGATTTCCACATCTGCTTGTAGAACGTCGGGTCCTGGCGGCCGGAGCTGAGCAGGGCGGGGCTGCGGCCGATGACTTCGTCGGCGGCGTAGCCGGTGACCTGGGTGAAGGCGCGGTTGACCATCAGGATGCGGTTGCCCGGGTCGGTGACGATCAGTCCCTCGGCGCTGTTCTCGAAGACGCAGGCGGCGAGCTGCAGCTTGCCTTCGGCGGTCTTGCGCCGGTCTTCCTCGGCGAAGGCGTCGAGGGCGAAGGAGACGTTGTCGGCGAGCTTCTGCAGCATCTCGCGCTCCTCGTCGCCGAGGGCGCCCTGGTCGGCGGCGAGGATGCCGATGCCGCCGAGGTAGCCCTCGCGGGTCTTCAGCGGCATGTGCACGAAGGACTGCAACCCCTGCTTGGCCAGATCGTCGGCGAGTTCGGCATCGCAGCAGCCGACGGTGTCGCAGCACAGCGGGCGCGTCGTCGGGCAGGTCGTGCTGGCGCGCAGCGCCTCCGTCATGCGGCGCGGGAAGTCGTTGTCGAAGCCGCTGTCGGCGATGATCTGCCCCGCCGCGTCGCCCGACAGATGCACCCAGGCGACCGGGAAACCGCCGTCGTGGCGGATCAGGCGGGCGACTTCGGAGAGCAGTGCGTCGCGCTCGTGGATGCGCACGATCGCCTGGTTGGTCTGGCTGAGCACGGTCAGCATGCGGTTGAGCTGGCTGATGCGCTGCTCGGCCTGCTTGCGCTCGCTGATGTCGAGGAACATGCCGACGATGCCGCTGGCCTCGCCGCTGGTGGCGTGGAAGACCGCCTTGTGGAACATCACGTCGCGCTCGGCGCCGTCGGCGCCGCGTACCCGCGATTCGTAGATCTGGCTGCCGCCGGCAGCGAGCAGTTCGCAGTCGGCGCGGTGGTAGATGTAGGCCAGCGAGTTCGGCGACAGGTCGAACACCGTCTTGCCGATGATTTCGCTGCGCGGCTTGCCGAGGTAGCGCTCGAAGGCGGTATTGGCGCCGATGTAGCGGCCCCTGTCGTCCTTGAAGAAGAGCGGGGCCGGGATCGCGTCGAGCAGCTGTTCGAGGAAGTTGAGGTGCTCGCGCAGGCGCAGGTCGAGGCGCTCGCGCTCGCTGACGTCCTCGCCGAATTCGAGGATGTATTCCGGCTTGCCGTCGCGGTCGGGCAGCACCACCTTGCGGAAGCGCAGCCAGCGCTCCGGCTTGTCGGCCGATTCGATGCGTTCCAGCGGCAGCTCGATGACCTGGTTGTCGATCATCGCCTGGTAGTCGCCGCGCGTCATGCGGTCGGCGACCTCCGGTTCGTAGAGCTCGTCGGCGGAGCGGCCGACCACCGAGGTGCGCGTGCGGCCGAGGATCTCCTCGGCCGAGCGGTTGATCATCGACACGCGCAGGTCGCTGGCGCGCTTCAGTACCAGCATGCCGGGGAAGTGCTCGAAGATGGTGTCGAGGATGCGGTGCGAGCGTTCGAGCAGGCGCTCCGCCTGGACCCGGCTGCCGGCCTCGCGCTGCAGCGCCAGCTTCTCGTCGTCGAGCTGGCGGGTGCGCCGGGCGACCTCGCGCTCCAGCTCCGCCGGCCGCCGCAGCAGGCGCAGCGAGAGCAGGTAGAAGAGCACGCAGCCGACCGCGTAGAAGCTCCAGGTGATCGGTGCCAGCCCGCCGAATGCCGACGGGATGCGCTGCACGTCGAGGCGCAACTGGCCGCTGCCGATGAAGGGGATGCTGCGGGTGACGCTGCCGCGGCCGGCGCTGAAATTCTGCTCGAACACCGTCGCGCCTGTGGTGGTGCCTTCCGGTCCGTGCTGCAGGCGGACCGCGTAGCCCTCGGCCTGCAAGTCTTCGAGATGGGAAACCGTTGCCAGGTTCGAGAAGGGAACGATCGCCGCCGCATAGCCCCAGAAACGCGGACGATTGCTGCCGTCCTGGGCGGCAAGGGCCTGGCTGATGACCAGTTGGCCGGAGCGCACGGCGAGCACCGGCGCGCCCATCAGGCCGATGCTGGCGTGCGATTCGAGCAGCGGCAGCATGGTGCGGTCGTTCAGCGCCAGCGTGTGGTCGCGCGTGATGATGAACGGCGGATGGCCGTCATGCGAGATTTCCAGCCGGGTAATGGTGCCGCTGACCTTGATCAGGCTCTGCCCGACGGCAAGGATCTGCGCCGGCGCACGGGCCGGCAGCGAGTCGGCGAGCAGGCGCGTCGCCGTTGCGGCGCGGTCCAGCGACTCCTCGATCATGCGTACGTGCAGGTTAGCGTGGCGCGTGACCAGCGCGTCGCGCTCGGCGCTGTCGGTGATCTGCTGGTGGACGAGAAAGGCGCCGACCGGCAGCGCGAAGAGCAGGGTCGTTCCGGCGGCGACCACATGGGCCATGCCTCGCGCGTTACGAATCAGTTCCTTCCAGCGCTTCATCCCGGTATCCGCCCCTCTGAGCCCCTTGTTGTGCAGGGCAGGTGCACCGGTTACGCAAGATGGGTGCCAGGCAATCCGCCAGCGAAACCTCCCTTCCCCGCGACAGGGAAGGGGGCAGCGTGGGGCGCCGGCCGGGTCAGTTCGCCGGGCGCGGCTGGCCGATCGGGTGGAGGGCCTTGTTGATGTAGGCGATGATGGCCTGGATGTCGTGCTCGCGCAGGACCGATTTCCACGCCGGCATCGAGGTGTTGGGCAGGCCTTCGCGGATCGCGCGGCGCAGGCTTTCGCGCGTCGCGCTGCCCATGAAGATCGGGTCCTGCAGGTTGCGCGGGTGCGGCTCCATGAACTGGCCGATCCAGTTCATGCCGGTGCCGTCGGCGCCGTGGCAGAAGGCGCAGTTCTGCTGGAACAGCCGCTCGCCGCGCCGTTCCTGCGCGGTCAGGCCGCGCACCTTGAGCGGGATGTCGTGCAGCAGGTAGGGGCTGGCGCTGGTGATCGCATCGACCTTGGTCGGTGGCTTGGCCATCGACTCGACCAGCGAGAAGTTGTTGCGCGGGAAGGAGAGCGGGCGGGAATCCCAGGCCACGCCGTCGTCGCCGGGGGCGCCGCGGTCGTGGCAGCTGACGCAGGCGCCGAGGTAGAGGCGCTTGCCGGCCGCCTGCTCCGGGCTGAGGCTTTCCCAGGGACGGGAAAGGGGGATTTCTCCGGTGGCAAACGGAAAGGCCGCCCGGTAGCGCTCGTGCTCCGGCCAACCGTTCTCCACCGTGTGGTAACGGGTGTTCGGCGCCTTGCTGGTGACGAACTCGTCGACGACGAAGTCGGCGACGGCGGCCATTTCCTGCTCGCTGATGACGCCCGCGAAGGATTTCATCGCCGTTCCCGGCCGCCCGTGGCGCAGCGTTGCCAGCACCAGTTCGCGTGTCACCCGCGCCGGGTCGGCCTGCGTGAAGTCGCTCGGCTTCGGGTTCAGGTAGGTGGCAGCGAGCGTCTTCGCGTTGCCGGAATAGCCGTGGCAGAAATAGCAGCGGAAGTTATAGACGGCGCGCCCGTCCACCGTCGTTTCCGCCGCCTGTGCCGCCGGGGCGACGAAGGCGAGCGCCAGCACGGCGCCCGTCAGGATGCTTCGGATCAATTCTGCTCCTTGCCCGCCGGTGCCTTGCGTGCGCCCGATTTGACGAAGCGCTTGAAGACGAACTCGCTGACGTCGACCATTTCCTGCTCGCTGAGCACCTTGTTCCACGCCGGCATTTCGGTGCCGAGGCGGCCTTCGGCGACGGCGGTGTACAGCGCCGGGCGGTTGAAGGTGGCGCGGAAGGCCGGGTCGAGGAAGTTGCGCGGCTTCGGCCGGATGAAGTAGGCGCGCGGTCCCTTGCCGTCGCCCTTCCTGCCGTGGCAGGTGGCGCAGGTGGCCAGGTACAGCTTCTCGCCGGCGGCGGCGTTCGGCGTCAGCGTGCTCTGGAACGGCTGCGCCATGCCGTCCTCGCGCGGCGTCGCGCCGCGGCGGCCGGCGTGGGCGTCGGTGCCGGAGACGCCGCGGGTGTCGGGAACCATCAGCGCGGCGCGGATGTAGTCGACGACGGCACCGATGTCCTCGCCCGAGAGGCGGTCGGCGAACGGCGCCATCGCCGTGTTCGGCCGGCCCTTGGTCACCGACTGGATCATCCGCTCGCGGGTCAGTTCGGCGCGCGCCTGCGGCGACGCGAAGTCGCGCGGCGGCACGACGCCGGTGGTGATCGGCGCGCCCTGGCCGCGCTCGCCGTGGCAGGCGACGCAGTTGTGCGCGTAGAGGGTGCGCCCCTTCTGCAGGCGCGGGTCGAGGGCGACCTGCATGAAGGTGTTGCGGACGTAGTCGACGACGGCCTCGATCTCCTTCTTGTCGAGCTGCGTCGTCCACCCGGTCATCGCCGTCCCTTCCTTACCGTAGGTGACGATGGTGATCATCGACGAGCGCGTCAGTTCGCCGGCCTTGGTGAAGTCGCGCGGCGGCGGCACCAGGCTGCCCTTGGCGCGGCTGTTGCCATCGCCGCGGTCACCGTGGCAGACCGAGCAGTAGTTGTGGTAGATCACCTCGGGCTTGATCGGCCCGCCCTTCAGCGGGCGTTCGCCGGCGCTGGCGGCGGCTGCGCCGAGCAATGCGACGAGCAGGCCGAGGGCACGGGCAAGGGGGGAGCAATTCTTGAAGCGAATGGGACGCATGAATCCGTTTCCTTGTGGGCAATTGCGTAGGGTCAAGCTTCAGCAAGAAGTGGGCCACGGTTCCCGGAAACGGGAAGTGGCACGAGTGTTGCATGCAATCCGCCCGGTCGTCCAGCCGCTGACGTCGCGGCGCTCGTCGCCCGGCACGGCGATCTTGCCCGCCTTGCCGGAGCGGGGCGACAGGCGGCGACCGAAGGAGAACAGGCATGACACAACGACTGCTGCCGGCGATCATCGCTTGCGTAGCGGCGAGCAGTGCTCTGGCGGACCCGTTCAACGGAAACGTGTCCGTGGGCCGGCGCGTCTATGTCGAGGTGTGTGCCGCGTGTCATGCGAACGGCGTGGCCGGTGCGCCGCGCTTCGGCAACCGCGCCGAATGGGAAATGCGCGTGCTGCTCGGGCGCAAGGAGCTGGTGCGTTCCGTGCTCAAGGGCAAGGGCGCGATGCCGCCCAAGGGCGGCAACGCCTCGGTGAGCGATCTGCAGGCCGAGGCGGCGATGGATTACATGTTGGCGGGTGTGAGATGACGTTGAACGGGCGGTGCTGATCGAGTCCGGGTGGTTCGGGGTTGTTGTTATGGTTGCCGGGGCGGCTTTCAAGCCTCTCCCCTTGTATTTCCCCGGCGGCTATCTTTGCGCCGCGGCCCGGTTTCCGGGTTGCGGCGTTTTTTCCCGGAGTCGAGAATGGCGGCTGGCCGACGGGATGCGGCATTGGACCAGGAGAGAATGTGCGTTGGCTGGTGGTCGGTGTACTGCTGATGATTATCGCGCCGGTGTTCGCGGATATCCGGACGACGCCGCACAGTCTGGCGCGTCGTGCGGAGACGAAGGATCCCAAGGAGGTCTGCGTGTTCTGTCATACGCCGACGATCAACGTGCCCGAAGGCGGCTTGCAGCGCGTCGTGCCGATCTGGCAGCAGCACTCGCTGCCGGACAACCATAGCTTCACCATCTACGACGACATCGGCCGCCTGCAGTATGGCGACAAGCCCGCGGTCGGTTCGCAGTCGATCGCCTGTCTCTCCTGCCATGATTCGGCGCAGGCGTTTTCGGTGACCAAGTTTTCCTACGATCACCCTTTCGGCGTGCCGTATCGCGGTTTCCTGCGCTATCGCCACACGCCGGAGGCGGGCAAGAAGTCGGGCGACGACGAGGCGCCTTCGGTGGTCGCCAAGTACCTCAAGGCGCTCGGCGATTTTCGCGAGCCGAGCAATGCGGTGGTCGACAACCGGACCGTCTGGTGGGTGTCGTCGACCGGCAATGCGGCGCTGCGCAGCCGCAACGACCTGCCGCTGTACGTCCGCGAGGATGCGGTGTCCGGCGGTGAGGTACCATTCATCGAATGCGGCAGCTGCCATGATCCGCATTCGGCCAACCCCTTGTTCCTGCGTGTCACCAACCAGGGAAGCAAACTGTGTCTGACCTGCCACGACAAATGAAAATACCGGGGAGTCTGTTTCCATGCATGTGAAATCTCTGCGCATCGCCGGCGCCTGCCTGCTCGGCGTGATACTCGCGGCCTGTGCGCCAGTGCAGAAGAGCGAAACGAAAGTCGACAACAAGCCGCTCGTGTTCCCCGGGCCGCCGGATGAGCCGCGCTTCATCTATGAGCGGACGATCTACAGCAGTGCCGACGTGCAGGCGCGCAAGGCCGATGCTGGCCTCAAGCAGATGCTGACCGGTACCGCGGAAAATGCCGAAGGCTTGGGCAAACCCTATGCGGTGGTGGTCCATCGCGGGCGGGTGATGGTCACCGACTCGGCCGATCGTTTCGTGCGCGTTTTCGACGTGCCGGCCGGCAAGTATTACAAGCTCGGCGAGGACGAGGCCGGGCCGCTGGTGAAGCCGCTCGGCATCGACATCGACAATGTCGGCAACGTCTATGTCGCCGACGCGACGGCGAAAGCGGTGATGGTCTATGACCCGAAGGGGAAATTCCTGCGCAAGGTCGGCGGCCCCAAGACCTTCGACCGCCTGTCGAGCGTCACCGTCGATCCCGAGGGCCAGCGGATCTACGTCGTCGACATCGGCGGCGTTTCCTCCGAGCACCACCGCGTGCGCGTCTTCGATGCGGTCAATGGCAACCACCTCTTCGACATCGGCAAGCGCGGCAAGGGGCAGGGCGAATTCAACCTGCCGCGCGACGTGGCGATCGGCAAGGACGGGCGGATCTACGTCGTCGACGGCGGCAATTTCCGCGTCCAGGTCTTCGACGCCTCCGGCAAGTACCTGCAGGCCTTCGGCACGATCGGCAAGCAGCTCGGCAACTTCGCGCGGCCGAAGGAGGTGGCGACCGACAACGAGGGCAACGTCTATGTCGTCGACGCCGCCTTCGGCAACTTCCAGATCTTCACCCCCGACGGCGACCTGCTGATGTACGTCGGCGAGCGCTCCGAGCGCGATGGCCCGGGGCGCTACATGCTGCCCTCCGGCATCTACGTCGACGAGGACGGGCGTATCTATATGGTCGACCAGTGGTTCCGCAAGGTTGATGTCTTCCGGCCGATCAAGCTGTCGGCCGAGGGCGGCTTCCTCGGCAAGCGGCCGGCGGCGGAAACGCGCCAGTAACGCGCTTTCCCGGCGGCGGCTGGCGGCGCCTTCCCGGCATCGGGAAAATCCCTAAGAAATTTGTGGGAATTCTCGGTGCTGGAACGGCCAAAGGACCGCAGCTTTCCTGTTTGAATTGCAATTAAATCAATGTCTTATCTGTTTCTCGAAGTGCTGGCACACTTGCTGCATAGATAGGGGCGAGGCTACGGCCTGAGATGTTAGGAAAAAGAACCTATCAATAGTTTTTCGGGAAGTGGAGAGAAATCATGGAACGCAAAAGCACCATAGCCAAGCTGACCGGCAGTCTCCTGAAGCTGGTCGCTGTTTCCGCGCTGATGTTGGGCGCCGTCGGTGTCTCGCAACAGGCGGTTGCGGGGATCGCCAATACCAAGCACAACCTCGGTTCGACCGGCGGTGGTAGCAACAACAAGGTCTCCGACACCGGTGAGATCTGCGTGTTCTGCCACACGCCGCACGCGGCCGATACGACCGCCCCGGCGCCGTTGTGGAACAAGAACCTGTCGAACATCTCGGGGTTCACCACCTACGCCAGCCTGAATTCGAGCACGATCGACGGTGAGATCCTTTCCGTCGGCTCGGTCTCGATCGCTTGCCTGTCGTGCCACGACGGTACGCAAGCCATGGACAACATCATCAACGCTCCGGGTTCCGGCGGTTATGATGCGACCGGCGGCGGTGCCACCGGCCGCGCCTACACCTGGACCGGCGCCAACGCCGATGCCGACGGCAAGATGAAGAACACCACCGTTGCCATGCTCGGCACCGACCTGAAGAACGACCACCCGATCGGTATCCAGTACTGCGGCGGCGGCGTGACCTCGGCGGCAGCCACCGGTGCCGGCTGCAAGGACGGCGACTTCAAGGGCAAGGCGGCGGGTACCGCGGCCGACCTGCAGAGCGCGACGATCAACGGCAACCTGGTCTGGTGGGTCGATACCACGGGCGGTACTGCCGGCACGCGCGAGAAGACCGACATGGTCCTCTATACGCGTACCTTCGCTGCCGGTTCGGGTCCGTCGGTCGAGTGCGCCAGCTGCCATGATCCCCATACCGAAGCCAACCCGACCTTCCTGCGTGTGTCGAATACGGGAAGCGGTGTCTGCCTCTCCTGCCACGTGAAGTAAGCAGTGCCGGCTGGACTGTAAAACCGGGCGGGCCGGACCAAGTGTCGGCCCGCCTTTTTCTTGGAGGAGGAGCGAACGTGAAACCCATTCCATCCCGTTTCGGCGTGCGTCTGGTGCACGCCCTGATTGTCGCCGCGGGCCTGTCCGCGGCCGGTGTCATGGCGCAGGCGGCGCCGGCCGTTCAGCCGCCGGCGGCGCAACAAGGCGTTCCGCTCTACGCGATGGTCAACGGCAAGCCGGTGACGCTGCAGGAATACGAAATCGCCTTCTCCGCCCTGCTGCGCCAGAAGTACTACCACGGCAAGGTGCCGGAAGGTGAAATGGCTGCGGTGCGCGAGGAGGTCAAGGACAAGATCGTGCAGCGCGTGCTGCTCACCGAGGAAGCCGACCGCCGCGGCGTCAAGCCGGACGATGCCGCCGTCGCCGAGCAGATCGCGAAATACGACGCGCGCTATGCGGGCAGCCCGACCTGGGCGCAGAGCCGGGAGCGCATGCTGCCCGGGCTGAAGAAGCAGCTTGAGGAGCAAAGCCGCCTCGACGTGCTGGAGCGCCAGGTGCGCGGTACGCACGAACTGTCGGAAGCCGACGTGCGCGCGTTCTACGACAAGCACCCGGAACTCTTTACCGAACCCGAGAAAGTCCGCCTGTCGGTGATCCTGCTCGGCGTCGATCCGGCCGCCGGCGGGCCGGCCTGGGCCCAGGCGCGCGAAGAGGCGACCAGGCTGCACGTGCAACTCGTTGCCGGCGCCGATTTCGCCGAAGCCGCCCGTCTGCGTTCGTCCGGCAAGTTCGCCGAAGAGGGTGGCAATGCCGGCTACCTGCATCGCGGCATGCTGCCCGAGGCGCTGCAGCAGCGGATCGACGAGTTCAAGGTCGGCGTCGTTGCCGAGCCGATGGATATCCTCGAAGGCGTCGCCATCTTCCGCCTCGACGAGCGCGTGCCGCCGCGGCCGCGCGAGTTCGCCGACGTCGCCCAGCGTGCCCGCGACCTCGCCGTTCGCGAACGCCAGAACAACGCCTGGACGGGGTTCCTCAAGGAACTCACGGCCAGGGCCGAAGTGAAGATTGTCTTCAACCACACCGGCAACGAAGGCCCGCGCTGAGTTGTCATCGTCCCGGCGCAGCCTTGCTGCCGCGCCATCTCCAAGAGGACGCCCCGGCGTCCTCTTTTCTTTTCGCGCCGCCGGCGGCGTCGGGGCAAGTCCGCAGTCAGCGGCAACACGATGCTTGCCGCGATTGCGCCTTGGCCCGCTGGCGCTGTTGTTGCTTAGGGTGCGATAGCGTTCGCGGTCGCCACCGCGTACGACGACCGGGAGCCGCGACGCGGCGCTTGTTCCCCTGTCGTTTAATCCAGGCAAGCCGATGCCACGCCAGTTACCGAGCCAACCACGCACAGCCGACGAGGATCTCCGCCGTCTTGCCGCCCCCCTAGTCGGGGGCGTGCTGCTCTGCGCGTGTCCGTTGGCGGCCCATGCAGTGTCAGCGGCCGCCGCTGCCGCCCCGGCGACGACCGAACTGCGCCTGGCCTCCTCGCTGGCGGCAATCGGCGGCAAGGCGCCGCTGCTGCGCGAGACCTCGCCGCTGGCACTCCAGCTCTCCGGCGCGCTGACGCCGGTCGTTACGTCCGTGGCCGTGCCCCCTGCCGAGGTACCGCGGGTCTATGCCGCGGCAGACTCGACCGCGGTGTCGGCCGATGTCGATGACGACGAGGAGGGCAGCGATGCGCCGATCGGACCGCCGGTGGTGCTCGGCGACCTGCCCGGACGGCGGCCGCCGCCGCTGCCCGGCGAACGGGGGGCGCCGACCTCCGGCGAAGCGCCGCCGCTGGTGCCGGGCGTTCCAGGCCTGCCGGGGTTGCCCTGCATGCCGGGGCTGCCCTGTGTGCCGATGCGTCCTGCCGGCAGCGTTGCCGGGCCGTACGATGAGCGTGCGCCGGTGCCGGCCGGCCTGCCCTTCCCGGGCGGGCTCGGCGCGCCGACAAAGACCGCCGGCGAAGGAGAAGGCGATGCGGATACCGGCATCGCCGGTTCCGGCTGGGGGCTGGCGCCGGTTCGCTGGGGCGGCAGCGTCGGGCTCCAGCTGCGCCGGCAGCAGCTGGGCGGAGGCTCGACCTCGTCGAGTACGCTGGGCCTGTTCAACCTGCGCGCATCGAGCTACATCTACCAGCCGTGGCTGGCGCAGATCAGCGCCAACCTCGGCATCACCACCGGCCAGAGCAGCTCGACGTCGTCCGGCGCCGGCACGAGCGGCGGCGCCGTCAGCCAGAACGACAGTCAGAGCTCGATGATCGGCGGCGGCATGCTGCACCTGTTCCCGATGAGCCGCTTCCCGTTCATGGCCACCTTCGACCGCAGCGACAGCCGTGCCAGCGGCACCTTCGTCACCACCGACTACACCAACACCCGGATCGGCCTGCGCCAGAGCTATCGAACCGAGAGCGGCGCGCAGAACGCCTCGGTCGGTTTCGACCGCAGCGTCGTTGAAACGGGGCAGAGCGGGCTGGATACGGTCAACGCGATCTACGGCAACTACTCGCACGCGTTCGACAACCAGACGACGCAGATGAACGGACGCTTCTCGCAGAGCCAGCGCGACCTGAACGGCGAAAGCTCGCGGCTGATCAACTACTACGCCCGCCACACCTATCGCTTCGAGGACAACCTCAACGTCGAAACGAGCACCATGCTCAACGACAATACGCTGCGCTACCGCACGACCGGCGGCCTGGCCAACACCCACGGCCGCTACCTGCAGATGAACTCGTCGGTATCGTGGCGCCCGGAATCGGAGTACGAGGACGAGGTCAGCCCGCTGTCGGTGACCGCCGGCATCAATCTGTTCACCGCAGCGAGCACCTTCGACAACACCACCAGCGAATCGAAGAGCCTGTCCGGCAATGTCGCGGCGACCTACGCCTACAGTCCGAACCTGACGCTGATGGGGACCGGGCTGATGACGCGGATCACCAACTCCAACGGCGATCCGACGGTGCTGACCAACATCGGCGGTGCGGCCAGCTACATCGGCGATCCTCTCACTTTCGGGAAGTTTTCTTATAATTGGAACGTCGGTGGCAGCGCCAACCGCCAAGGCGGCGGCCCCAATGGCGGCAACCGCCTGCTGGCGACGCAGGGCAGCCATTCCCTGAGTCGGGAATTTCCGCTCAGCACGCAGCAGTCGGTGCAGCTGAGCATGTCGCAGAGCCTCAGCCACAGCTCGGACCAGCTGATCGGCGCGTCCACGTCGCTGAATCACACGGCCGGCAGTACCTGGCGGGTGCTCGGCGGCGACCAGAGCTTCGGCTCGGTCGGCCTCAGCTTCTCCGACATGCTCACCACCGGCGCCAACGAAGGGCACTACCGCTATCTCTACCTGCAGGTGAACGGCAACGGCCAGTTGTCGCCGCGCTCGTCGCTGTCCGCCAACCTGACCGTGCAGTGGTCGATGCAGGAGAACCAGCGGCAGGTGACGACCAGCAGCGCCGGCTTCGGCAGCAGCCCGGTGTTCACCGACCAGACCAAGCGCACCAACGTTTTCGGCTCGGTCAATTACTCCCATATGCGGGCCCTGGGCGTCTCCGGCCTGCGCTACAACCTGTCGTTCAACGCCAATTCGCAGATGGTCGATTCGCGGCTGCTCGGCGATGCCTCGGCGAATCCCGAACGCTTCACCTGGTGGCTGGAAAACCGCTTCGATTACCGCATCGGGATGCTCGATCTGTCGGCTACCGGCACCGTGACCGAGACAGGTGGCAAGAAAAATGCTCAGGTGTTCTTCCGGGCGACCCGGCAGTTCGGAAAATTCTGAGAATACGGAATGGGAATTTCGAAACGGCGGGTTGACGGGATCTGTTTCAAACCAAGGAATCGTAATGAGAAAACTTTTGACAGGCTTGAGGGGCGGCCTATTCGTGGGCCTGGTGCTGGCGCTTGCCGCCGTGCTGTTCGTCGACATCCAGGACGCGCAGGCGGAGTACGGCGACGTCGTGATCAACAACCATTCGGACGCCGCCACCATGCGCCCGGTGATCTTCCCGCACTGGTTCCATCGCGTCCGCTTCGCCTGCAAGGTTTGTCATGCCGACCTCGGCTTCAAGTTCAAGGCCGGCGGCAACGACATCAACATGGTCAAGATCATCGACGGCCAGTTCTGCGGCGCCTGCCACAACGGCGAGGTCGCCTGGTCGGTCGAAAACTGCAACCTGTGCCACTCCGCTAAGCCGGGAACCCCGACGCAGGTGCATGAGAGCACGATCCAGAAGCTCGCGCAGCCCTCCGGCGCGTCCCAGAAGAAATAAGGTGCGGCCATGAAAAAGCTACAACTGATTGCCTCGATGATGCTTGGCCTGGCGGCCGCGGGAAGCGTTTCCGCCGATGCCGGCAAGGACACCTACACCAAGGTTTGCGCCGTCTGCCACGCCGGCGGCATCGCCGCGGCGCCGCGCTACGGCAATGCCGCCGACTGGGGGCCGCGCATCGCCAAGGGCGTGCCGACGCTGTACCAGAGCGCCCTCAAGGGGACGCCCAAGGGCATGCCGGCCAAGGGCGGCAACCTGACGCTGCCGGATGCCAGCGTCAAGGCGGCGGTCGACTACATGGTCGCCGCGGCCGGCGGCGCCAAGGCGGCGGCCGAACCGAAGGCCGATGCGAAGAAGGAGGCCAAGGCCGAGCCGAAGAAGGAAGCCAAGCCGGAGCCGAAGAAGGAAGCCGCGAAGGAAGCCGCGAAGGAAGAGGCCCCGAAGGCGGCTGCTGCGCCGGCGCCCGCCGCCGTCGCCGCCGCGCCGCTGGTCCAGGAAGGCGCCTCGGCGGCCGACGTGAACTCCTTCAACCGCCTGCTCAAGCCGGCCGGTAAGCGCAACCTGCCGCCGCCGGAAGACGGCATCCACGATCCGGCGAACGACGGCACGCACGCGCTGCAGCCGCCGCTGGCCGCCTTCGGCAGCCTGCCGAAGAGCTTCGCCGGCAACCGCGTGAACTGGGTCGAGGCGATCGGCAGCGGCAAGATCAAGCCGCGCTGGGACCGCACCGACCTGACGGCCGAGCCGATCGTGATGGACATGAACGTCGTGCGCGAGGTCAAGGGGTCGATGCCGGACGTGGTCTATCCGCACAAGCAGCATACCCAGTGGCTCGACTGCTCCAACTGCCATCCGGCGATCTTCACGCCGCAGAAGGGGGCCAACCAGATCAGCATGGCGTCGATCCTGCTCGGTGAGAAGTGCGGCGTCTGCCACGGCAAGGTCGCCTTCCCGGTGTCCGAGTGCCGCCTGTGCCATTCCAAGAAGAAGGACCTGGTCAAGCCGGCAACGGCTGCCGCCAGGTAATCCATCGAGCCATCGACTTAACGGCCGGCCGCCTGCGGGCAGCCGGCCTTCGGGGGAATAACCAATGAAGAAACACATCGCCACTGCCACCGTACTCGCCGCAGCCTTCGCCACCGCGCACGCGCAAACCGCTGCGCCGGCCGCCCAGGACAGCGCCGCTGCCCGCCTGCAGGCCAATACCGCGGCAACACCGGACAAGGAACAGCTGGCCCGTCGCCTGGAGTCGGTGAAGCTGCTGCTCGAAACCTCGTCGGCCGCCCGCCAGATCGAGTCCAGCGGCGACCCGCGCGCGCTGGCCACCCGCGACAAGGCGCGCGGCCTGCACAAGAGCGCCGGCGAGGCCTACGCCGCCGGCGACCTGGCCAGGACCAACCGCCTGCTCGCCGAGACCTCGGTGCTGATGTTCGAGGCGGTGCGCTACGCGGCGCCGGACGAAGTCGTCGCCAAAAAACTGGAAGCCGACTTCAACGCGCGCAACGAGAGCGTCAAGGCGCTGCTCGCCGCGTACAAGCGCGTCGCCTCGGAAAAGGGCAGCGCCAAAGGCGTTCCGGAGACCGTTTCCAGTATCGAGAAATCGATCGCCGAGGCCGACAAGCTGGCGACCGCGAAGAAGTACGCGGAAGGCCGCGCCGAACTCGATCGCGCCTATCTGGTGGCGAAGGCCGCGATCAGCTCGCTGCGCAGCGGCGACACGCTGGTCCGCTCGCTGAACTTCGCCTCGAAGGAAGAGGAGTTCCACTACGAGGTCGACCGCAACGAAACGCACAAGATGCTGATCAAGGTCCTGGTCGACGAGAAGCGCGCGACCAACCCGCAGCTCGATCAGCAGGTCCAGACTTTCCTCAACAAGGCCAGCGAACTGCGCTCCGCCGCCGACGCCGCCGCCGCACGCAAGGACTTCGCGCAGGCGGTCAAGCTGCTGGAGGAATCCACGGCCGAGCTGGTTCGCGCCATCCGCAATGCAGGCGTCTATATCCCGGGTTAAGGTCCATCTCTCCCGCTGGCTGGCGGGGAGCCTGCTCGGGCTCCTCGCCGCCGGAACCGTATTCGCCGGCAACTGGTTGCCGCTCGCGAAGGACGGCGTTCATGATCCGCGCTCGCCTGCCGCCAAGCAGCTGCAGGAACCGAAGGAAGCGCTGTCCCGGCTGACGCCGGATACCACCGGCAACCAGGTGCGCTGGGTGCTCTCGCTCGAAAAGGGCGAAATCAATCCGCGCGAGAAGCTGCTGCCGGAGACCAAAGTCCGCAAGCTAGACCAGGACATCCTGCTCAACCTCAAGGGCGGCATGCCGATCGTCCGCTTTCCGCACAAGCAGCACACCGAGTGGCTCGACTGTTCGAACTGCCACGACCAGCTCTTCGAACAGAAGACCGGCGCCACCAAGATCTCGATGTTCAACATCCTGCAGGGCGAGCAGTGCGGCGTCTGCCACGGCGCCGTCGCCTTTCCGCTGACCGAGTGCTATCGCTGCCACAGCGTGGTCCGGCCGGGGCAGACGACCAATCTGCCGACGCACATGAACCCGCAGTTCCACAAGCCGGGCGGGGTCGGGCCGTGATCGCCCGTCTCGTCGTTGCCGCAATCGCCCTGGCGCTGGCCTTCTTCGTCGACATTCCCGAGGCCGGCGCCGAGTATGCGGACGTGGTGATCAACAAGCAGGCGGAGAAGAACGGCATGCGGCCGGTGGTCTTTCCGCACTGGTTCCACCGCATCCGTTTCCGCTGCAAGGTCTGCCACGCCGAGCTCGGCTTCAAGATGCGCGCCGGCGCCAATGATGTGACAATGGCAGCCATCATTGACGGCAAGTTCTGCGGTGCCTGTCACAACAACGACATCGCCTGGAGCGTCGAGAAATGCGACCTCTGCCATTCGGGCAAGCGCGGCTTGCCCTCGGGAATCTACGGTGGACATGAGACATCCGGACCGGGACGCTGGTAGCGTACCGCGCCCCGATCGCGGCCGGCGCCGGGCGCTCGGGCTGGCCATCGCCGCGGCGGTGGCCGTCGTCACCGGCTGCTCGCCCACGTCCGGCCGCCGGCCCGACCTGCATCCCGCGGCGAGCAGCAGCCTCATCGTTCCGCTTCGCTCGATCGCCATGGCGCGGCTGATCCTGCGCGTCAACCAGGCCGGCATGCCGACCTTCGAAGCCGGCGGTTTCGGCGGCTTCACGCCGCTGGTTTTCCCGGTGGCCGTCGCCGCTTCGACGCTGGACATCTTCATTGCCGACGCCGGCACCGGCCGCCTCTATCGCTACGATCCGACCGTCGACGCGATGGCCATCATCGGCGGCGCCACGATCACCGGGCAGACGCGCCTGGCCGCCTCGCCGGACGGCTCGATCGTGGTCAGCGACCCGGCCGCGGGGGCGGCGCTGCGCTTCGACCGTGCCGGCAACCTCCTGCAACGCATCGATGCCCGCCTCGGCGCCGCGCGCTACGACGATATCGCCGTCGATCCGGAGAGCGGCCGCTATGTCGCCCTCGACCGCCTGCAGCAGCGTCTGGAAGAGGTGCACCCGGTCGGCCGCAGCGGCGTCGTGCTGGTCGACCGCCAGTTGCCGGATGGGCCGACCGGCATCGCGCTGGATCGCCGCGTGATCTATGTCGGCGGCCGCCACTGCGCCTGCGTCGTCGCCATCGACCCGGCGACCGGGCGGCAGACGACGGTAATCGACGAGCTCAAGGAGGTCGGCCCGCTCGCCGCCGGCGGCGGCTGGCTGGTCGTCGCCGACCGCGTGCAGCAGCACCTCTTCATCCACCGCGACGGCATGCTGCGCGGCGAGCCGTCGTTCGCCGAGCTGAAGCTGGCCAATCCGCAGGGCCTGGCCATCGTCAACGACACCCTCTACGTCGCCGACGGCAACGGCCGCCGCGTCGCCGTGTTCCGGCTGAAGCCATGAGGGCGCCGCTCATCCTCCTTCTCTCGCTGCTGCTCGGCGCCTGCGCCACGAGCAGCGAGCGGCCGGTGCTGCAGTTCGGCGCGCAGGTCGAGATCGGCCGCAAGGGAACGATGTTCCCGACGCAGGCGGCGGAGGAGGTGCCGCGCTACCTCTACGTCGGACAGCTCACCGGCGAGGAGAACTTCGTCTGGCCGGAGCCGAAGACGGATACCCTGGGCGGCTTCTTCCGCTGGCTGGTCGGCCTGGTCGGCGGCGACAGCGCGCCGGAGGTGCTGCAGCGGCCGCAGCATGGCGCCATCGACGAGGGCGGGCGCATCCTCATCACCGACATCAGCCGGCAGGCGGTGGCGGTGTTCGACCCGGCCGCCGGGCAGCTGGTGTTCTGGGACAAGGCGGTCGGCTATCAGGGCTTCGTTTCCCCGGTCGGCATCGCGCTCGGCAGCCGCGGCGACATCTATGTCGCCGACGCCGAGCTGGCGCTGGTGGCCCGCCTCGACAGGGACGGCAACAGCCTCGGCGTGTTCGGCCGCGGCGTGTTGCAGCGGCCGACCGGCGTCGCCTGGGATGCCGGTCGCAAGCGCCTCTACGTTGCCGATACCCATGCGCACGACATCAAGGTCTTCGACGAGGCCGGCAATCTGGTCGGCCATTTCGGCGAGCGCGGCGACGGCAAGGGCGAGTTCAACTTCCCGACCTTCCTCGCGCTCGCCGGCGACGAGCTGTTCGTCAGCGACACGATGAACGCCCGCGTGCAGGTGGTCTCCGCAGAGACCGGCGAGTTCCGCCGCACGATCGGCACGCGCGGCACCTACGTCGGCAACCTGGTGCGGCCGAAGGGGATTTCGGTCGACGGCGAGGGCAACGTCTACGTGGTCGAGTCGTACCACGACCATCTGCTCGTCTTCAACCGCCGCGGCGAATTCCTGATGCCGATCGGCGGCGGCGCAGGGCTGAACATCGGGCAGTACTACCTGCCCTCGGGCGTCTGGATCGATGCGCGGAACCGCATCTTCCTCGCCGATACCTTCAACGGACGCATCGTCGTCTATCAGTTCCTCGGTGGCGGGGCAGAAAATGAATAGGGTCTTTCTCCGGATGCTCGGTGCGGGCGCCGTCGTCGCCGTCGGCCTGACGGCCTTTGTCGGCGACAGCTGGTCGGCGCGCGAGTCGAACGTGCGCGCGACCAAGCACAACCTCTCCAAGGACTGGTACGGCGGCGGCGCCGATCCGCGCACGGTCAAGGCGACCAGCGAAACCCAGGTCTGCGTCTTCTGCCACACGCCGCACGCGGCGACGCCGGCGGTGACGCCGCTGTGGAACAAGCAGATGTCGGGCGCCACCTACTCCACCTACACCTCGTCGTCGCTCGACGCGCAGGCGATCGCCGGCACGCTGGCGCAGCCCGGCGGCAGTTCCAAGCTGTGCCTGTCGTGCCACGACGGCACGCTGGCGGTCGGCAACGTCAACGTGCTGAACGGCGCCGGTTCGACCGGCACCCAGGGCACGCAGAGCATCGCCCTCTCCGGTACCGGTGGCGGCGGCACGATGGCGCCGGGCAGTGGCACGACCACCGGCTTCACCCGCTTCCTCGGCACCGACCTGTCGAACGACCACCCGATTTCGGTCACCTACAACAAGCTCTTGACCGACCGCGACGGCGAACTGCGCGACGCAACAATGAACGCCACCGACGGCACCTGGGAATGGGTCAATGCCGGCACGCGCATCATCGGCGTGCGCAACCACCGCACGCAGGGGGCCGCCGGCCAGCAGCAGAAACCGGTACTGCCGCTGGAGAAGACCGGCAGCGACACCGATGCCGGCCAGGTCCAGTGTGCCAGCTGCCACGATCCGCACATCCGAGAAACCGATACCACCAAGGGCAACCAGAAGTTCCTGCGCCTCAACCGCTTCCAGGAAACGACGCCGGCCAACGCCTACAGCCAGGACGGCGACATCATCTGCCTGGCCTGCCACAACAAGAACCAGGGCAGCGGCGCCTGGGCCTATTCCGCGCACGCCAACCCGCTGGTGGCGACGCCGACCTACACCAGCACGGCGGCGACGCAACGCGAGTTTCCGGCCAACCTGCCGGTGTGGAAGGCGGCCTGCCTCAACTGCCACGACACGCACAGCGTGCCTGGCTCGCGCCGGCTGCTGCGCGAGGGCACCGACGGCGTCGGTACGCCGAAATCCGGCGGCAGCTCGGCGATCGAGGAAACCTGCTACCAGTGCCACACCAACAGCGCTGGCAGCGCGATCACGCCGGTCACTACGGTGCCCGACATCAAGACCGATTTCACGACGCTGTCGCGACGGATGCCGATCGCCTCGACGACGCAGCCGGCGGGCACCGAGGTGCATGATATCGGCGGTAGCTTCAACGATGCCACCTTCGCCGACTGCACCGGCACCACCAACAAGTGCGGCAAGGATTTCCTCGAAGCGCGCGCCAGGCTCGGCCTCGGTAATCTCACCAACCGCCACGCCGAATGCACCGATTGCCACAACCCGCATCGCGTGGTGAAATTCAAGGATTTTCGCGGCGTTAATGGCTCCGGCGTGCTCAGCGGAACGCCTGACGCCTCGGGAACGCACAAGCACACCGACGACGCCAACACCACCCATTCCAACGTCGCTTCCGGCGTGCTGCGCGGGGCCTGGGGGGTGGAGCCGACCTACAGTTCGGCCTCGTTCCAAAGCCTGCCCTCCAGCTATTCAGTGAAGCGCGGCGATCCGGGGGCAAGCACCGACACCACCGCTGCGGCGAGCTACGTTACGCGCGAGTACCAGATCTGCCTGAAGTGCCATTCGGACTACGGCTATTCGGACAACAACACCTATCCGACCGGCAACCGGCCGACGCTGGGCAGCTTCACCGGCGGCACGCCGAGCGGCACCAACAACTTGACGCAGTACACCAACCAGGCCAAGGAGTTCCAGGCGCCGGCCGCGCACAAGGGGCAAGTGACGACCAGCGACAGCGGCGCCGGCAGCAGCTGGCAGAACAACAACCACCGCTCCTGGCATCCGGTGATGGACAGCACCGGGCGCACCGCCGCCGTCCGCAACGCCGCCGCCAGCAACTGGAACTACCCGTGGCGCAATGCGGTCGGCACGCAGACCATGTATTGCTCCGACTGCCACGGTTCGGGAGTCGCCTCCAGCACCTACTCGGTGATTCCTGCCGGCGGCGAGAACGGCAGCCCGTGGGGGCCGCACGGCTCGAACAACAACTTCCTGCTGAAGGGCCTCTGGAACAACGCCACCGGTTCCGGGCAGCAGGCCGACGGCCTCTGCTTCAAGTGCCACAGCTACACGCTTTATGCGACGCGCGGCGGCGGCAGCAGCGGCTTCGGCGGCTCCAAGGATCCCAACCTGCATTCGTACCACGCCGACAAGATCGGCAAGATGCGCTGCAACTGGTGCCACGTCGCCGTGCCGCACGGCTGGAAGAACAAGGCGCTGCTGGTGAACCTCAACGACGTCGGGGCGGAAGGCGGCCAGGCCGCGGCAACGCAGGTGCGCAACAACACCACGGCCGCCTATAACAACGGACCGTACTACATGAACGCGATCAACAAGGTGCGCAGCTTCGCGACCAGCGGCAATTGGTCGGACACGAACTGCGGTTCCAGCGGCTCGCCAGGCAACGGCCAGAGCGGGCGCAGCTGGATGCGCGATTCGAACGAGAGCTGCACCAATCCGCCGTGAGCGTCGCCGATTCCGCCATCGGCTCCCGCAGCGCCGGCGTGCGGCTGCTGCGTCTTGCCGGTTCGCTGAAATTCGCGCTGATCAACCTGGCGGCGCTTTTCGTCGGCGTCTGCGTCGCCTATCTGAGCGACAGCCGGACGGTGTGGGCGCTGGTCGTCCCGCTTGCCAGCAGCGCCGTGAACCTGCTGGCGGCGATGCTGACCAACGCCGTCTTCCGCCGCCAGCTGCCCCTGCTCGTCTTCCATCTCGCGCTGCTCGCCGTCATCGTGCTCGTCGCCCTCGGCCGGCTCACCTACCTCAAGGGCGCGGCGGAAGTGGTCGACGGCGGGAGCTTCGACGGCGTGCTGGCGACCCGGGAGGCGGGGCCGTTCCACGGCGATGCGATCGCCGCGCTCAGCTTCGCCAGCCACGGCTTCACGATCGATTACGCACCGGGCATCCGCCGCGGCGCGACGCGCAACGAGGTCGCCTTTCGCAACGCCGCCGGCCGGCTGGAAACGCGGATCATCGGCGACCAGCAGCCGCTGGTGCTCGCCGGCTATCGCTTCTATACCAGCCACAATAAGGGCTTCGCGCCGACCTTCGTCTGGCATCCGGCGGCTGGTGGCGTGCCGCAGTTGGGTGCGGTGCACCTGCCGGCATATCCCTTGCATGAGTACCGGCAGGCGCGGGAATGGGTGATCCCGGGCACGGCAACCGTCGTCTGGACGATGCTGCAGTTTCAGGAAATCATTCTCGACCCCGACAAGGCCGACCAGTTCAAGCTGCCGGGCGAGCACGACCTCGTCGTGCGCATCGGCGAGCAGCGCTGGCAGCTACAGCCGGGGATGTCGGTCTCCCTGCCGGCGGGGCGCCTGGAGTATGTCGGGCTGCGCGGCTGGATGGGCTACACCGTGTTCTACGACTGGACGATCCCGTGGCTACTGGCCGCGGCGCTGGCGGCGGCGTTCTCGCTCGGCTGGCACTACTGGAGGAAATTCGCGGCACGGCCGTGGAATCGCGAACAAGACGATGGAACAACTGCTTGAACTGAAGCTTCTCTGGGCGGCGCTGGTCGCCTACGTGCTGTGCGGCTCGCTGGCGATCGTCGGCGTCGTGCTCAGGAAACGCCCCGAACGCTCGGTGCTGGCGCTGCTGCTGCTGGGGCTGGCGCTGCATACCGCGTCGATCGCAGTGCGCTGGGATCGCCTCGGTCACGGCCCCTTCATCACCATGTTCGAAATCCTCTCCTCCAATATCTGGAGCCTGATGCTGGCCTTCACCATCGCCTACTGGCGGATCGCCGCGATCCGCGCCAGCGCCGCCGTGGTGATGCCGATCCTCTTCATCATGATGGGCTGGCTGATGATGACCAGCCCCGGCGAAGGGCATTTCCCGCCGACCTACCACACCGTCTGGCTGTTCATCCACATCGGTTTCGGCAAGGTCTTCCTCGGCGCGGCGTTGGTCGCCGTCGGCCTTGCCGGCGCCATCCTGCTCCGGCGCACGGCGCGCGGCGCGGCCTGGTTCCAGCGCCTGCCGGCCGATGCCCGCCTCGACGAGCTGGCCTACCGCTGCATGGCGCTCGGTTTCATCTTCGAGACGCTGATGCTGATCGCCGGCGCCATCTGGGCGCAGGACGCGTGGGGCCGCTACTGGGCGTGGGACCCGCTGGAGACCTGGGCGTTCATCACCTGGTTGGCGCTCGGCATCTCGCTGCACGCGCGCGTCACCTTCCGCCTGTCGCCGAGGACCGGCGCGCTGATGGTGCTGGCGGTATTCGCCGTCGCCTTCCTCACCTTCTTCGGCGTTCCCTTCGTCTCCACCTCGCCGCACAAGGGGGCCGTCTGATGGAAGCGCGACTGCGCAACGGCGGGCCGTGGTTCCTGCTGGCCGCCGGCGCGCTGGGCCTCTCGGCGCTGTTCGCGGTGGCCCTGGTGGTGGCGCGGACGCCGCTGTTCGGCCTTTCCGGCGGTACTTTCCGCACGGCGCTGGTGCTGCACGTCGATCTCGCCGTCGTCGTCTGGTTCCTCGCCGTCGCTGCCGGCGTCTGGGGAATGGCCGCCGGCAGCCGGAGCGCGCCCGCGTTGCGCGCGGCGTTCGGGATGGCCGCCGCCGGCGTCGCCGTGATGCTGCTGTCGCCGATGCTGATGAGCGGGCCGCCGGTGCTCGCCAATTACATGCCGGTGCTCGACAGCGCGGTCTTCCTCGGTGGCCTCGCGTTGTTCGCCGTCGGCGTCGTGCTGGCGGCGCTCGCCGGCGCCCTTGCCCTGCCGCGCCGCGAGGCGCCGCCGTGGCAAGTGACGGCATGGCTCGCCGCGCTGGTCCTCCTGCTCGCCGCCGGCGAACTGTCGTTCGCGCTTTGGCGCGCCCCGGCCGTGGCCGGTGGCGTGCCGCTGACGCTTGACGACCGCCTGTGGGCGGCCGGGCATACGCTGCAGCTGGCGCATGTGCTGCTGATGATGGGCGCGTGGACGGTGCTGGGCGAGGCGGCGCTGGCGGCGTCGCCGTCGCGGCGCTGGCTGCGCCCACTGCTTGGCGCGGCGGCGTTGCCGGCGCTGGCCAGCTTGTGGCTGAGCATCGCCGAACCGGTCGGCTCGTTTGCGCATCGCCAGGGCTATACCGAGTTGATGCGCTGGGGCATCTGGCCGGCTGCTGCGCTGCTCGGCGCCGTGTTGCTGGCTGGGATCGTCCGCCGCTGGCGTGCCGGCACCGCGACGCTGGAGGAAGCCGGGCTGGCGCTGTCTATCATGCTCTTCGCGACCGGTTGCCTGGTCGGCGCCGGCATCCGCGGCGAATCGACCGCCGTACCGGCGCATTACCACGGCACGGTCGGTGCGGTGACGCTGGCCTACCTGCTCTGGGGCGGGCGCCTGGTCGCTGCCACCGCGCTTGCCGGCGGCCGGCGGCGGCTGTTGCTGCCGCTTGCCTATGGGTTGGGAATCGTCCTGCTGGTCGCCGGCCTCGCCTGGTGGGGCAGCCTCGGCGTGCCGCGCAAGGCGACGCATGCGGAAATCGCGCTCGGCGGCTTCTCCTACTACGCGGCGATGGGCATGGCCGGCGGCGGCGGCTTTACCGCGCTGTCGGCGGTGCTGCTGTTCGTCGGCGACCTTGCGCGCCGCCTGCTGTTGCGGCCGCGGCCGGGCGGCCGGGCCGACGTGCGTCCGCTGGCGGTCGCGCTGACGGCGCTGGTGGTGATCGGTGGCGGCTGGCTGCTCAACGGCGTCGACGCCGGCGCGCCGGTCACCGGCCGTCCTGCCGCCGCGCACGTTGCCGAGAAGAAGAAGGCGGAGATCGACGCGCGCTTCGCGCAGGGCGTGGTGATGCTCCATTCGCGCCAGTACGACTTCGCGCTGGCGGCCTTTCACCGCGTTCTCGAACTGGCGCCGGAAATGCCGGAAGCGCACGTCAACGCCGGTTTCGCGCTGCTCGGACTGAAGGACTACGGTGCCGCACGTGATTTCTTCGAGAGCGCCAGCGAGCTGCGCCGCGAGCAGGCCAACGCCTATTACGGGCTGGCCGTCGCGCTGGAGGGGCTGCACGACCTGCCGGGCGCCCTTGGCGCGATGCGCACCTACCTGCACCGCGCTCCGGCCAACGATCCCTACCGGGTCAAGGCCGAGTCGGCGCTGTGGGAGTGGCAGGCGCAGCTCGACCGGCAGCGCGGCGGCACGTCGCGCTGATTTTCTGCATGCGCCAGTGTCATGGCGCGAATCTTGCACTCTCCGCCGCGTAGCGCAGACGTCGGGCGGCATCCGTCCGGCAGCGGAATTTGCGCGCGGGCATGGCCTGCGCCGGAACGAGAGGAGGGGGCGATGAGTCGTGGCGGACAGGCGGTGCTTGGGGTGCTGGCGGCGGCTGCAATGGCGAATGGCGCGATCGCGGAGGACGTGGCGGGCAATTCCTTCCTGCGCGAAACCCTGCGCAGCATCGACGAAGAGGTGGGCGCGTACCGCCCGATCCTGATGTCGATGGGCAAGGATCACCGCGTCGGCCGCGACTCGCGCGAGGCGCTGGATCGCATCGATGCGCTGCTCGGCGACGCGCGCCGCCTGGCGAAGGAGACCCGGCTGGCGGAAGCGGTGCGGCAGGGCGAGCAGGCGAAGCGGCTGGCGATCGAGACGATGGTCCGCCTGAAATCCGGCGAAACGGTGACGCACAGCCTGACGTTCGCCACTCCCGCCGACGAGTGCGACTACGAAATGCGCCGCTTCGAAAGCAACGTCATGCTGGTGAACATGAACCTCGAAGGGTTGGGTGATCCTCGCGTGCGTGAGCGCGTCGCCGCGGCGATGGCCGTCGCCGAGGAACTGAAGGCCGAGGCGATCGGGCTGGCGGCCACCCGGCGCTACCTCGATGCGGTGAAGAAGATGGAAGTCGCCAACGGATTCCTGACGCGGGCGCTGCAGGCATTGGGCGTTCCCACATTCTGACCGCAGCCATGAACAACCGCCTGATCAACTGGTTCAAGTACGCCTCGCCGCAGAGCTTCTATCCGCTCGCCGGCCGGATGATTCCGTGGTTCGCCGCGGCGGCCGTCGTCTTCGGCGCCGCCGGGCTGTGGCTCGGCCTCGTCGTCGCGCCGACCGACTTCCAGCAGGGCGAGGGCTACCGCATCATCTTCGTGCACGTCCCGGCCTCGTGGATGAGCATGTTCATCTACCTGGTGATGGCCTTCTGGGCCGGCCTCGGCTTTGCCTACAACACGCGCCTCTCCGGCATGATGGCGCAGGCGCTGGCCCCCACCGGGGCGCTGATGGCCTTCCTCTCGCTGTGGACCGGCGCGCTGTGGGGCAAGCCGATGTGGGGCACCTGGTGGGTGTGGGACGCAAGGCCGGCGCCGTGCTGGCGCTGGTCGGCGTGGTCAACATCCCGATCATCTACTTCTCGGTGAAGTGGTGGAACACGCTGCACCAGGGCTCGTCGGTCAGCCTGACCAAGGCGCCGGCGATGGCCGCGCTGATGCTCTGGGGCATGCTGCTGATGGCGCTGTGCTTCTGGATGTACAGCATCGCCGTCGCCCTCTACCGGGCGCGCGGCATCATGCTCGAACGCGAACGCGGCAGCGAGTGGGTGAAGGGCGTGCTGCAGGCGGAGGGCAAGCAATGAGCATCCACTGGCAGAGCTTCTCCGATTTCCTGGCGATGGGCGGCTACGGCCTCTACGTCTGGGGCTCGTTCGGCGCCACCGCGCTGATCCTGGCGATTGAACCGATC